>NZ_JAKLTQ010000009.1 GCF_022012395.1 Arthrobacter hankyongi | reverse complement strand
GGCCTGGGAAGGGCGTTACGTGTCAGATGGATCAGATTTTGGCCGGGTGGGTCAGATTTTGTAGGCCGCCACCGACCAGGGGCCGACCATTTCGTGCTCGCCGCCGCGGATCCTGGCTCCGCGGCGGCGGTCGCCCATCTCGGACGAGGTAAAGAGCAGCTCGAACATTTCCCGCTCGGCCGCCGGCCCCGTTCCGGTGCGCCACCGCGCCGCCGGCATCGTGATCCTGCGGTTGCCGCCCGAACCATTGAAGACCAGCAGGCCGTCGTTGGCCCCGCCCGGGGATCCCAGCAGCACCTGGACCACCCGGGTCGCAGGGTCCTCCCATTCGTCCGTGGTCATCGGCTCGCCGCGCTCGTTGAACCAGAACAGGTAGGCGTCGTCGGCGCGGGCCGGATAGCTGTACGGCTGGTGCCCGAGGAAGGATTTGCGCAGCTTGATCAGCCGGCGGGTGGTCTTGAGCATCTGCTCCTGGCTGTCATCCAGCACCCAGTTGACCCAGGACAGCGCGCTGTCCTGGCAATAGGCGTTGTTGTTCCCGTGCTGGGTCCTGCCGATCTCGTCCCCGGCAGTGATCATCGGAACGCCCAGGGACAGCAACAGGGTGGCCATCATGGTGCGGGCCGAATGTGCGCGGGAGTCCAGGATCCGGCTGTCGCCGGTCGGGCCCTCGACACCGTGGTTGTAGCTGCGGTTGTCGTTCTGGCCGTCCCGGTTTTCCTCGCCGTTGTCCTCGTTGTGCTTGCGGTCGTAGGCGGCCAGGTCCGCCAGCGTGAACCCATCATGGGCGGTGACATAGTTCAGCGAGGCCAGCGAACTGCGTCCGGACGGGCCGAACAGGTCCGCCGAGCCCGAAACCGCGTTGGCCAGCCGCGCCACCGAGCCCTGTGGACTGCCGTGGTTCAGCGGGTGCCGGTCCGCCAGCCAGAAGTCCCGGACACTGTCGCGGAACCTGTCATTCCAGTCGGCCCAGCCCGGCGGGAACCTGCCGGTCTGCCAGCCGCCGGGACCCACGTCCCACGGTTCGGCGATCAGCTTGACGCCGGTCAGTGCGCGGTCCGCCCCGACGGTGACCAGGAAGGGGTGGGCCGGGTTGAAATGGCCGCGGCCGTCCCGGCACAGCGACACGGCCAGATCGAAACGGAAACCGTCGATGTGGTATTCACTCACCCAGTGCCGCAGCGAATCCAGCGCCAGCTGGACCACCCGCGGCTCGCTGAAGTCCAGCGTGTTGCCGCAGCCGGTGGTGTCCAGGTAGTAGCCGTTGGCGTCATGCCGATAGTAGATCTCGTCGGCCAGCCCGCGGAAGGACAGCGCCGGCTGGTCCTCCTGCCCTTCGGCCGTGTGGTTGTACACCACGTCCAGGATGACTTCCAGGCCGGCGGCGTGCAGCGCCCTGACCATGGATTTGAACTCGTCCTGCACCGCTTTGGCGCCCGCAACCCGGGCCGCGGCCGTGGCGTAGCCGGCATGCGGGGCAAAGAAGCCCAAGGTGTTGTAGCCCCAGTAGTTGGACAGCCCCAGCTCCTGCAGGTGCGGCTCGTCGGTGTGGAAGTGCACCGGCAGCAGCTCCACGGCGGTGATGCCCAGATTGGTCAGGTAGTCCAGCATCACCGGGTGGGCCAGGCCGGCGTAGGTGCCGCGCAGTTCGGGCGGGATCCCCGGGTGCAGCATGGTCTGGCCCTTGACGTGGCATTCGTAGACCACGGTGTCCCGCCACTCGGTGCGCAGCGGAGCATCGCCGTCCCAGTCGAAACCGGAACCGACGTAGACCGAGTAGCAGGATCCGCCGTCGCTTTCGATGCCGCGGCCGTAGGGATCCAGCAGCAGCTGGCCTGCGCCGCCGCCGGGCAGCGGCGCCCCGTGCGGCCAGAAGGCGTAGCGGCAGCCTTCCTGCAGGCCGTCCACCGTGCCGTGGTGCACACCGTCGGTGTGCTCGTGCAGCAGCACGGCCTCCCAGCCGCCGGCGGCGTCCTGGAAGTAGATGTCCATCGCCCGGATGTCCGGGGCGAAGACCGCGACGTTGACCGCGCCGTCCGCCGCGCCGGGCTCCCCGGCCGGCACCGCCGGGGAAACCCCGAGCGGAAAATGCCGCGACGGGCGGGCCGGCCGGACCGGCCGGGACTGGGTGCGCGCATTCCGTTGGACCAATGGGCCGCCTTGTTCCTGCCGTCCGGGCCGCTACTGGGCGGCGCGCTGTCTGGAGACTTCGTAGAGGCTGATGCCCACGGCCATGGAGGCGTTCAGCGATTCCATATCGGAGTCGATCGGGATGGAGACAATCTGGTCGCAGTTCTCGCGCACCAGCCGCGACAGCCCCTTGCCCTCGGAGCCGACCACGATGCACACCGGCTCGGTGGCCAGCTGCAGCCCGGGCAGGGACACGTCGCCGCCGCCGTCGAGGCCGAGGACAAAGATGCCCAGGTCCTTGTAGGCCTTCAGTGCGGTGTTCAGGTTCGCGGCGCGGGCCACCGGCACGCGGACCGCCGCACCGGCGCTGGTCTTCCAGGCCGAGGCCGTCATGCCGGCGGCGCGGCGCTCGGGAACCACCACTCCGTGGCCGCTGAACGCGGACACGGACCGGATGATGGCGCCGAGGTTGCGCGGGTCGGTGACCCCGTCCAAGGCCACCAGGAGCGGGGCATTGCGGATGTAGCCCTTCGTCCATTTGGCCATCGTCTCTTCGGCCAGCTCCAGCGCGTCCGCGTATTCGTACGGCGGAACCTGCAGGACCAGGCCTTGGTGGACCGCGTCGTCGGTCATCCGGTCCAGTTCCGGCTTGTGCGATTCCATCACCGGAATGCCGCGCTCGGCCGCGAGCTTCAGGGACTCCTTGACCCGGTCGTCCACTTCGATCCGGACAGCCACGTGCAGCGCCTTCGCCGGCACCCCGGCCCGCAGGGCCTCCACCACGGAATTGCGCCCCGTCACCACTTCATCCGACGAACGGCGGCCGCGGGAAGCAGTCCGCTGGGCCGGGGCCTGGCGCTTGGCCGCGGAGCGCTCGGAGAGCTGCTTGGCCCGGTAGGCCTTGTGGTAGACGCGGTCCTCGGCCTTGGGCGTGGGGCCCTTGCCTTCCAGGGCCTTGCGTCCGTGGCCGCCGGTGCCCGTCGTCGGGCCCTTCTTCTTCTTGCGGATGGCGCCCGGGCGTCCTTTGTTGGCCATGGTTGTAACCTTCGGTCAGAAATCAGGGATCAGGAATGTCGAATCGGTTCCGCCGCGGCCGGCGGTAGCCGGCGCATGGAAATACCCGATGACTAAGAGTTTACCGGTCGCCCAGGCTCCAGGCCGCACCGTCCACGGAGTCCTCCACCAGGATGCCCGCCTCGGCGAGCGTATCGCGGATGGCATCGGCGCGGGCCCAGTCCTTGGCCTCGCGCGCGGCACGGCGTTCCTCGAGCTGGGAACGGACCAGCATGTCCAGCGCCCGGTACTCCGCCTCCCCGCCACCCTTGCTCCAGTGTTCGTCCAGCGGATTGATGAACAGCACGTCCGTCATCGCCCAGACCTCCCGCAGCGCTTCAAGCACGGCGTCCTTGTCCTGGGCACCCAAGGCAGTGTTGCCGCGGCGGACAGCCTCGTGGACGGCCGCCAGTGCCTGCGGCACGTTCAGGTCATCGTCCATCGCGTCGCGGAAGGCTGCGGGAACGGGGCCGGCCACGAAAGCGCCAACCTGCCTGGCCGCCTCGCCTTCCGAGGCGAACTTCAGCGCCCGCTGCATGAACCCTTCGATCCGTTCGACGGCCGCGGCCGCCTCGGCCAGCGAACCGGGGTTGTAGTCCAGCGCCGAGCGGTAGTGCGCCTGCCCGAGGTAGTAGCGCACCACCAGCGGCTCGGCCACCTCGAGCATCTCGGTGGGCGTGACGATGTTGCCCACCGACTTGGACATCTTCTCGCCCTCGAAGGTGACCATGCCGTTGTGCATCCAGAAGCTGGCGAAGCCGTGCCCGGCGGCCTGGGACTGCGCCATCTCGTTCTCATGGTGCGGGAAGCGCAGGTCCAGCCCGCCGCCGTGGATGTCGAACTCGGTGCCCAGATACTTGGTCACCATGGCGGAGCATTCCACGTGCCAGCCCGGACGGCCCGCGCCCCACGGGCTCGGCCAGGCCGCCGTCGCCGGCTCGCCGTCCTTGTAGCCCTTCCACAGCGCGAAGTCGCGCGGGTCCCGCTTCCGGCCGGCGAACTCGGGCTCCACGTCGGGGGCGGCCTGCATGTCCTCGATCCGCTGGCGGGTCAGGCTGCCGTACTTATCCCAGGAACGTACGTCGAAGTAGACATCGCCGGAGCCGTCGGCGGCCGGATACGCGTGCCCGCGGTCGATGAGCAGCTGGATCAGCTGGTGCATCTCCGTGATGTGGCCGGTGGCGCGCGGCTCGTAGGTGGGCCGCTGCACGCCGAGCACGTCGTAGGCGCGCTGGAAGACCTGCTCGTAGCGGTACGCCAGCGCCCACCACGGTTCGTTCGGCACCGCCGGCGCGTCCGGGTCCGCCGGATCGAACGCCTGGAAGGAAGCGGCGGACTTGGCCAGGATCTTGTCGTCAATATCCGTCACATTACGCACCACCGTGACCTCGTAGCCGCTGGCGCGCAGCCAGCGGGTCAGCTGGTCGAAGGCAATGCCGGAGCGGATGTGGCCCACGTGCGGATCCCCCTGCACCGTGGCCCCGCAGTAGTACAGACCGACTTTGCCCGGCTGCAGCGGGACGAAGGTGCGGACCTCGGCGGTGGCGGTGTCATAAATTCTCAGGCTCACCGGTCCAGCCTAACGCTCACGGCCTTCCCCATGTGCTTCGCACACAGGGACCGCGGGCAGTTCCCTGGCCGAGGGCCCCGCCGCGAGCCGGCAGGGGCGGCATGGATGGCACGGATGAGGTGCGGGGCGGCCTCAACCGGGTCCTGCGGAACCGGACTTCTCTGCTTCAACCGTTCGTTCCCGGCTTTAAGCAACGCACTGACCTCGCACAATGCGTTGCTTGAAGCGTAAAGCTGGGCGGCAAGGCCGGGGGCTTAACGCTCACTGCCCGAGGGGCACGACGACGGCGGTGGCCACCGCGGCGATCCCCTCGCCTCTGCCGGTGAAGCCCAGACCGTCGCTGGTGGTGGCCGAGACGGAGACCGGCGCGCCGGCGGCCGCGGACAGCGCGGCCTGGGCCTCATCCCGGCGGGGGCCGAACTTCGGCCGGTTGCCTACCAGCTGCACGGCGATGTTGCCAATGCCAAAACCCGCCTCCCGGACGATCCGGGCCGCTTCCGCCAGCAGCGTGGTGCCCGCGGCGCCGGCGTATTCGGGCCGGTCGGTGCCGAAGTGCGTGCCGAGGTCCCCCAGGCCGGCGGCCGAGAACAAGGCGTCGGCGGCCGCGTGCGCCACCGCGTCGCCGTCGGAATGGCCGGACAGCCCGCGCTCGCCGTCCCAGCGCAGGCCGGCCAGCCAGAGCGGGCGCTCGTCGCCGGCCGGGGCGAAGGCATGGACATCCACGCCGATGCCGGTGCGCGGGAGGGCAACCTGTGGTTCGTCGGGCATGCTCAGCCTTCCATGATCCGTTTGGGCTGCTGGCCGGCCAGCAGGGCCTCGGCCACGACCAGGTCCAGCGGGCTGGTGATCTTCAGCGACAGCGGCGAGCCGTTGACCAGGAAGACCTCCTGGCCGATTGTCTCCAGCAGCATCGCGTCGTCGGTGATGCCGTCCGGGTCCAGCCCCGCCGCGTTCCGGTGGGCCTCGGCCAGCGTGGCGGCGTCGAACCCCTGGGGGGTCTGGACGGCGCGCAGCAGCGAGCGGTCCGGCGTGCCGGCGACCTTTTCGGCGGCGATCTGCTGCTGGTCCGGGCCGCTGGGCGCGGCGGTCTTGATGGTGTCCACGACGGCGACGGCCGGGACCACCGCGCTGGCCCCGCCGGCCAGCGCGCGGGCCACCCGGCGGAAGACCTCCGGCGGCGTCAGCGCGCGGGCCGCATCGTGGACCAGCACGCCGCCGGGCCCGCCGCCGATGCCGGCAAGCGCGCGGCGGACGGATTCGCTCCGGCTTGCCCCGCCGTCGACGGTGCTGATCGGCACCGGGCTGTGGAACCGGGCACAGATCGCCCGCAGCGCGGTGTCTCCTGCCGGAACGGCGACACAGATCCTGTCGGCGACCCCGGACTCGACGGCCCCCTGCAGGGCATATTCCAGGATGGTCCGGCCGCCGAGCGGCACCTGTGCCTTGGGCAGGCCGTAGCCCAGCCGCTGTCCGGAGCCGGCAGCGACGATGATGACGGCAACCTTCGGCACCGCGGGCGCCGGGTGGGGGGAACTGCTGGACATCTTCCCAGCGTATACCGGAGCAACCGGCCGGATATCCGCAGCCGCCCCGGCCAATAAACGGGAGGCCGGACCCCAGGGGGTCCGGCCTCCATAAAAAACCCGGCATGTCACCGGCCGCCTGCGGGCGGCCGGGCGAAAGCTTTAGGAGGCGAGCACGCCGTCCAGCACCTCGGCTGCCTTCTCCTCGTCGGTCTTCTCCGCCAGCGCCAGTTCCGAAATCAGGATCTGGCGGGCCTTGGCCAGCATGCGCTTCTCGCCGGCCGAGAGCCCGCGGTCATGGTCGCGGCGCCACAGATCGCGGACGACCTCGGCCACCTTGATGACATCGCCGGAAGCAAGCTTCTCCAGGTTCGCCTTGTAGCGGCGGGACCAGTTGGTGGGCTCCTCGGTGAACTCTGCACGCAGCACGTCGAACACGTGCTCGAGGCCTTCCCGGCCCACGACGTCGCGGACACCCACGAGATCGACGTTTTCCGCCGGAACCTCGATTGTCAGATCACCTTGTGCAACCCGGAGCTTGAGATACATCTTCTCTTCGCCCTTGATGGTGCGCATCTTGATCTCCTCGATCTTGGCTGCACCGTGGTGAGGGTAAACTACCGTTTCGCCGACCTCAAATACCATGTGGATAATCCCCTTTCCCGCAGACCAGTTTAGCATGGATACCGGGGCTACTTCCGCGAGATTTAGCCGATCGGAGCCCCTCGGCGGGGCAAACTGGGCGGCGCAGCCCTCTTGACGGATCGCCTTTTTGATGCTTCGACACGGCTGTCTTACGCGGCCTGAATCCTACTTTTCCGGGTTTTCCCGATAGGCTGGGGGCTGACTTGTGTTCACCTGTCGTCCCGTCGGGACCGGGCTTTAGTTGAGGAGTTTCTGCCGTGAAAATTGCGCCGAAGAACCGTGTCCAGCGCGCCCTTGTAGTTGGTGCAGGAGTCCTTGCACTCCTCGGGACCGCCGGCTGCAGCGCGGTCAACGAGCAGGCAACCACCCGGGAGTACGCGGCCAGCGACGGCCTGGTGGCCAGCGTCGGCCCGGTCAACCTGCGGAACCTGCTGGTCGTCTCCGAGGACCCCCAGTCCTCCGGCCGCATCCTGGGCACCGCCATCAACACCTCGGATTCCCCGGTCCAACTGAACCTGACCGCCGCCTCCTCGACCGCCAGCGTGACCGTTCCCGCCAACGGCCAGATCCGGTTCGAGGACAAGGCGAACGCGACCACCCTGAACGCCCTCGGCGCCGCGCCGGGTGCGCTGGTACCGATGACCCTGCGGGTCAACTCGGACTCCTCCGAACTCCAGGTCCCGGTCCTGAACGACTCGCTGGTCGAATACGGCCCGTACCTCGAGTCCCCGAAGCCGACCAGCACCGCGGCCCCGACCGGGGAAGCCACGCCGAGCGGCGAAGCCACCGCCGCACCCGAGGCAACCACCCACACCCCGTAACCAGGCAGCCGGGGCCGGGGCGCCGTCGTCGGACGCCGCCCCGGCCGGCACCGCGGAAACCAGGACAACGCGCGAGGGCCGCATCCGATCCGGATGCGGCCCTCGCGTTGGCTCAGTGGGCAGGCGGCCCTTACGGCTCGAACTTGTAGCCCAGCCCGCGGACCGTGACCAGGTAGCGCGGCACCGAGGGGTCCGGTTCGATCTTGCCGCGCAGCCGCTTGACGTGGACGTCCAGGGTCTTGGTGTCCCCCACGTAGTCCGAGCCCCAGACGCGGTCGATCAGCTGGCCGCGGGTGAGCACCCGGCCCGAATTGCGCAGCAGCATTTCCAGCAGCTCGAATTCCTTCAGCGGCAGGGCAACCTGCTCCCCGTTGACGCTGACCACGTGCCGTTCGATGTCCATCCGCACCGGCCCGGACTGCACGGTGTTGGAAATCAGTTCCTCCGGCTCGGCCTGGCGGCGCAGCACCGCGCGCACGCGCGCAACCAGCTCCCGGGACGAATAGGGCTTGGTCACGTAGTCGTCGGCGCCGAGCTCCAGCCCGACCACCTTGTCGATCTCCGCGTCCTTGGCGGTCAGCATGATGACAGGGACGTTCGAGCGCTGGCGCAGCTGGCGGCAGACCTCGGTGCCGGACTGGCCCGGCAGCATCAGGTCCAGCAGCACCAGGTCCGCTCCCGAGCGGTCAAATTCGACGATCGCGTCCAGGCCGTTGTCGACTACTTCCACTTCGAAGCCCTCTTTGTCCAAGAGGTAGCTCAGCGGATCGCTCAGCGACTCTTCGTCCTCGACGATCAAAATGCGGGTCAAGCACTCACTCCTTGTTCGCGGCTATCTTCGGCACCATCGGTGCGCTGGCTGGCCGGGGTGTCCCCGGCCTGGCCTTCATCCAGGTCCTGCTCCATTTCGGGCAGGCGCACGGTAAAGGTGGATCCCTGGCCCGGCTGCGACCAGACCGACACTTCGCCGCCGTGCTGGGCGATGACGTGCTTGACGATGCTCAGCCCCAGGCCGGTGCCGCCGGTCTGGCGGGACCGGGCGGCATCCACCCGGTAGAAGCGTTCAAAGATACGCTCCTGCTCGTCCGGCGGGATGCCCGGCCCCTGGTCGGTCACCGAGATGACCGCCAGCCCTTCGCGCGAGCGCAGTCCCACCCCGACCTTGGTGTGCTCCGGGGCGTAGCGGATCGCGTTGTCGATCAGGTTGCGCAGCGCCGTCATCAGCAGGTCCTGGTCCCCGAAGACGGGCAGGGACAGCTTCCCGCCGACGACGATGCTGATGTCCTTGGCCTCGGCCGGCAGCTTGTTCCGGTCCACCGCCTCGGCCACCACGGCGTTGAGGTCCACCGGCCTGCCGCTCCGCACCACGTCGGCGCCCTGCAGCCGGCCCAGTTCGATAATGTCCTGGACCAGCGCGGTCAGCCGCACCGATTCCTTCTGCATGCGTTTGGCGAACCGGCGCACGGCGACTTCGTCGTCGGCGGCGCCCTCAATCGTTTCGGCAAGCAGGGAAATGGCCCCGACGGGGGTCTTCAGTTCGTGCGAGACGTTGGCGACGAAGTCGTTGCGCATCGCTTCGGTCCGGGTGATCTCGGTCCGGTCATCGGCCAGCAGCAGGATGTACTCGTCCCCGATCGGCGCAACCCGGACCTGGACGATGATGGTGCCCTGGCCCAGCGGCCCGCGCGGCAGCTCCAGCTGCCGTTCCTCGATCACGCCGTCGCGGCGCACCCGGCCGGTCAGCTCCAGCAGCTCCTTGTGCACCACCGTGTGCCCGCGGACGAGCCCGAAGGCGTAGGCGGCGGGGCTGGCCCGGACCACGCCGTCGATCACATCCACGATCACGTAGGCCCGCCCGATCACCGAGAGCACCTCGGCGGCCCCCTCGGGCAGCACCGGCTCCCCGACCTCGACGCGCTCCCGCCGCTGGCGCTCGCTCAGGTGGAACGCCAGGACGCCAAAGGCACCCAGTGCGAGGCCGATGAGCCCCGAAAGCAGCGCGATGATCAGTGGAGTCACGTAACCAGCTTAACGGCTGGTTTCCGGGCCCCACGCCCCTTTGTGGCTTTCGGACGGGGGTTCAACTAACGTTCATAAAAAGCATGCCGGCAGTTCATGCTGCACTGGCAGCGTCCAACTATGGTGGCCATGCCTATGACCACCGCCGAGCTTAGGGCTATCGAAAGGATCTCTCAGTGCGCAAGGTTTTCCAGGCCGAACTTCACCAGGTAGGCGAGGAACTGATCGAGATTGCCCAGTTGGTCACCGAAGCCATGGAGAAGGCCAACGAGGCTTTCACCATGGCGGACACCGAACTGGCGCAGGACGTCATTGCCGCGGACGCACGGATCGATTTCCTGCAGCGGGACCTGGACGAACGGGCCATCGACATTCTCGCGCTGCAGGGTCCGGTCGCCTCGGACCTGCGGATGATCGTCGGTGCGCTGCGGATGAGCGCCTCGCTCGAGCGCATGGGCGACCTGGCGCGGCACGTCGCCCAGCTGGCCCGGATGCGGTTCCCGGAGCACGTGGTACCGGAGTCCATGAAGGACACTTTCGCCGAGATGGCCGAACTGGACATCGCCATTGCCCGCAAGCTCACCGGGTTGCTGGATAACCGGGACCTGAAGCTGGCCAACGAGATCAACGCCCACAATGCCCGGGTCAACGAGCTGCATGCCGGGGTCTTCACGGCCATTGCTTCCCCGGACTGGGCCGCCTCGGCACCGACGACCGTGGACGTGTCCCTGGCCAGCCGGTACTTCGAGCGCTTCGCGGACCACGGGGTGTCGGTGGCGCGCAAGGTCACCTACCTGGTGACCGGCGAATGGCAGCCCGCCTAACCAGGGCGTCCGGGCCCGGCACAGGCCTGCGGTAAGCAGGACCGGCCGCAGAACGACGGCGGGAGGCCGGGGCACCTGCCCCGGCCTCCCGCCGTATCTGGTTTCCGGCCTTACTTTTTGCCTTGGTTGGCGACCGCTTCGATGGCCGCGGCCGCGGCGTCGGCATCCAGGTAGGTGCCGCCGGCCTTGACCGGCTTGAGGTTCTCGTCCAGTTCGTACACCAGCGGGATGCCGGTGGGGATGTTCAGCCCGGCGATGTCCTCGTCACTGATCCCGTCCAGGTGCTTGACCAGCGCGCGCAGCGAGTTGCCATGCGCCGCCACCAGCACCGTCTTGCCGGCCTTGACGTCCACGGAAATGTCCGACTCCCAGTACGGCAGGAAGCGCTCGAGCACGTCCTTGAGGCATTCGGTCCGCGGTACGTCCGCGCCCAGGTCCGCGTAGCGCGGGTCGTTGACCTGCGACCATTCGCTGGCATCGTCCAGGCCCGGCGGCGGGGTGTCGTAGGAACGGCGCCAGAGCATGAACTGCTCGTCGCCGAACTCCTCGCGGATCTGGGCCTTGTCCTTGCCCTGCAGCGCCCCGTAGTGGCGCTCGTTCAGGCGCCAGCTGCGCTTGACGTCGATCCAGCTGCGGTCCGCGGCCTCGAGGGCGAGGTTGGCCGTCACGATGGCGCGCTTGAGCCGGGAGGTGTAGAGCACGTCCGGCAGCAGGCCGGCCTCGGCCAGCAGTTCGCCGCCGCGCTCCGCTTCCTTGCGGCCCTGCTCGGTCAGCGGCACGTCCACCCAGCCGGTGAAAAGGTTCTTTTCATTCCAGTCGCTCTGGCCGTGGCGCAGCAGAATAAGCTTGTATTTTGCGGAAGCAGTCATGGCTGCAATCCTAGCCGAGCCGTCCCGGCGTCGGCCCGCCGGGACGGCAGGTTACGCCCGGCCGGCCCTACTTGTTCAGTGGGGTCATGTCGGCGTACCGGTCCCCCGCCGCGGTACCGACCGAGGCCAGGGCCTGCAGCTGCCCGGCGCTGAGCTCCAGGCTGTCCGCGGCCGCATTCTCTTCGAGCCGGCCGGCGTGCTTGGTGCCGGGGATCGGGGCGATATGCCCGCCCTGGGCCAGCAGCCAGGCCAGCGCCACCTGCGCCGGGGTCGCCCCCACCTCGCGGGCCACGGCGTCCACGGCCTCGACGATCCCCAGGTTGCGCTGCAGGTTTCCGCCGGCGAACCGCGGGTTGTGCCGGCGGAAGTCGTGCTCGTCCAGCCCGTCCAGGGACCGGATGGTCCCGGTCAGGAAGCCCCGGCCCAGCGGCGAGTACGGCACGAACCCGATGCCCAGTTCGCGGACCAGGGGCAGGATCTCTGCCTCCGGGTCCCGGGACCAGAGCGAGTATTCGGTCTGCACCGCGGTCACCGGATGCACCGCGTGGGCGCGGCGGATGGTCTCCGGCGACGCCTCGGACAGCCCGTAGTGGCGGATCTTGCCCGCCTCAATGAGCTCCTTCAGTGCCCCGGCGGTGTCCTCGACCGGGGTGGCGGGGTCCATCCGGTGCTGGTAGTAGAGGTCGATGTAGTCGGTGCCCAGCCGCCGCAGCGACCCTTCCACGGACAGCCGCACATTGGCCGGACTGCCGTCCAGGCCGCGGCCGCCGTCCTTGGTGTGCAGGATCGTGCCGAACTTCGTCGCCACCACCACCTGGTCCCGCCGGCTGCCCAGCGCCCGGCCGAGCAGCTCCTCGTTTTTGTAGGGGCCGTAGATTTCGGCCGTATCGAAGAAGGTGATGCCCAGCTCCAGGGCGCGCTGGATGGTGCGGACGGAGCCGGCGTCGTCGGTATTGGCGCCGGTATAGAACGCGGACATGCCCATGCAGCCAAGCCCCAGCCGGGACACCTCCAGTTGGCCCAACGTGGTGTGCTTCATGATCGGAAAGTCCTCTCGCAGTAGCGCCGCGTGCTCGGTCCCCTCCCCAGTCTAGGAGCCGAGGGTCCCGCGGCGAAGCGAAGCGAGCCAAGAGAGCGGCCAGGGGTCCCCGTGCGCGAAGCGTGCGGGGGAGGCTGCGAACGGGGAGGCGACGACGACGCCAGGGCCACGGGTGTGGTCCGGGTCAATGCCCGGCGTGACGTTGCCCACGTGGACGGCGGCAGCGGCCGGGGCGTGCCTGCCGGGCCCTTATCCTTGTGCCTTGTGCCCCAGCAGCTGACCCTCCCCACCGGCCCGGGACGACCCGGCAGCCGGCGCGGCGGCAAACCCATCGGCAGCATCACCCGGGGCACCACCAATCCGAACCGGCTGCGGCGCATGGACCGCTGGCTGGCCGGCCCGCACGGCCGGCGCCTGCGGCAGGCCGCCGACCCGCTGGTCGTGGACCTGGGCTACGGCGCGGCCCCGACCACCGCCGTCGAGCTCCACCACCGGCTCAGCCGGGTGCGCGCCGACGTCGAGGTGGTCGGCATCGAGATCGAACCCGAACGCGTGCGCCGCGCCAAGCCGCTGGAGCGCCCGGGCCTGTCCTTCCGGCAGGGCGGCTTCGAAATTCCGGTGGACGGCCGCCGCCCCGCCGTGGTGCGTGCCTTCAATGTGCTGCGCCAGTACGACGAGTCCGAGTACGCCGCGCACTGGGACACGGTTCGGGCCCGGCTGGCCCCCGGCGGGCTGTTCATCGACGGCACCTGCGATGAGATCGGCCGGCGGGCCAGCTGGGCGGCCATCGGTCCTAAGGGCCCGCTCTCGCTGAGCATTTCCCTGCGCTTCGGCGCCTTCGAGCTGCCCTCGGATGTGGCCGAACGCCTGCCCAAGGCCCTGATCCACCGCAATGTCGCAGGCGAGCCGGTCCACCGCTACCTGCAGGCCCTGGACCAGGCCTGGCTTGAGGCCTCGGCGCTGGCCTCCTTCGGCAACCGGCAGCGCTGGCTGGCGATGTGCCGGGCCCTGCGCGCGGCCGGCTGGCCGCTGCTGGACGGCCCGGACCGCTGGCGGCTGGGCGAGGTGACCGTCGCCTGGCCGGCCGTCGCGCCCGCGTCGCCCCCAAATTAGATCGACTTGACGGATAATGCCCGTTTCAGCCACTGAAACGGGCATTATCCGTCAAGTCGATGGGAACGCCGAGGGTGCGCGGCTACCAGGAACCGTGGGGCCCGTAGGCACTGCCGCCGGAGCCCTTGAGCTCGTTCAGCGCCGGCTTGACGTCCGCCAGGTACACCGCGGCGACGCTGACCGCGGCCAGCTGGAACAGCATCAGCGTCGGCAGACCGGAACCGAACAGGGCCAGCGCCCCGACCGCCGCGGAGGCTGCCGTCAGGCCGGTCCAGAAACCCTTGGTCCGCTTGAAGGCGACCTGGAAGTGGTCCCCCTTGCGCCTGAGGCAATCGGCCAGCGCCCACAGTTCGATGGCCAGGGCCACCACGCCGAGGGCCAGCCACAACCACTGCTCGAGCAAAAAGACAATCTCCACGATTACAGCCTAACCGCAGATGGCGCTGCGCAGAATGACCGGGGCCCTCAGGCCTGCGCTTTTTCCAGCGCCTGGGCCAGGTCGGCCCACAGGTCCTCGGCGTTTTCGATCCCCACGGACAGCCGCAGCAGGCCCTGCGGCACGCTTGCCGGCTCGTTCACGTGGCGGCGCCGCCGCTCGATCAGTGACTCCACACCGCCGAGCGAGGTGGCCGGAACCCACAGCCGCAGCGCCTCGACCACCATGTCCGCCGCCTCCGCGCCGCCCTTGATCACGATCGCGACGATCGAACCGAAGCCGTCCATCTGGGCCTTGGCGCGCTCGTGCCCGGGGTCCTGCGGCAGCCCCGGGTAGCGCACGGCCTCGATCGCCGGATGCCCCAGCAGCCGCTCGGCCAGCAGGGCCGCCGTCGCCTGCGAGCGCTCGATCCGCAGCGCCATCGTGCGCACCCCGCGCAGCGCCAGCCAGGTTTCGAACGGTCCGGCGATGGCCCCGTGCAGCGAGCGGTGCTCGACCAGCCGGGCGCGCAGCTCCTCGTCGGGGGTCACCACGGCGCCGAGCACGACGTCGGAATGGCCGGCCAGGTACTTGGTCACCGAATGGACGACGACGTCGACACCGCTTTCCAGCGGGCGCTGGCCCAGCGGCGTGGAGAAGGTATTGTCCGCGACCACCAAGGCGCCGGCGGCGTGCGCGGCCTCGGCCAGGACCTGCAACTCGGCGATCTCGAGCATCGGGTTGGTCGGGCTTTCCAGCCACAGCATGCCCGCGCCGGCCAGCTGCGCCTTCACCGCCTCGGTATCCGCGATCTCCACGGTGCGCAGCGTCAGGGCGCCGCGGGCGGCCAGCTGTTCGGCAACGGCCAGGCTGCCCTGGTAGCTGTGCTGCGGCATCACCAGGACGCCGCCGGGCGGCAGCAGCGACATCGCCGCGGAGACCGCCGCCAGGCCCGAGGCGAACACCAGCGCCGGCAGCCCGGAGCCCTCGAGCTCGGCCAGGGTTTCCTCGAACGGATCCCAGGACGGGTTGGAGTAGCGCCCGTACGCGCGGTCCCCGTGCACAACCTCGCCCCGGCCGATGAAGGTGGACGACAGCACCACCGGCGGATTCACCGGGGCATCGTGGGTGCGTTCGGGCCGGCCGGCAGCGACGACGACGGTGTCGGGGGCAAGGTGGTCCGGGTGGCTTCCGGCGGCGGAGGGGGCGTCAGTCATGACAGCAGGTTAGTCCGGTGGCCCCGGCGCCCGTTAATCCGGCGGTTCCGGCGGCGTCCGTTCCGGTTGGCACGCAATCCGGTGAATGAGTGTGCACCGGGCGCAGCCTGGGGGCGCCATACAAGGGTCTGCTGCACACTCGTTCCAAAGCAGTGTCCTGCGCACCGTGGATGGGACCCGTAGCGGACGGCAGCACCTCCCCGCCTCCCACCGCTCGCAAGGGTGGGGCAGCCGGGTCCCGGTGTGGCGCGCCAGCGACGCGACAGGGCCTACCCCACCCGCTCGCGGCGGGACCCTCGGCCAGAGAGCTGCCCGGGGCCCCCGTGCGCGAAGCGTGCGGGGAAGGCAGCGAACGGTAGGCTGAACAGGTGAGTTCCCAGAGCCCGTTCCCGTCCGCCCGGCCGGAGGTCCCGGCCGCGCAGCACAGCTACCCGGGCGTCTTCATCGCCTTCGAAGGCGGCGACGGCGCCGGCAAATCAACCCAGGCCGCGGCCCTGCAGCAGCGGCTGGAAGCCGCCGGGCGCACCGTGCTGCGCACCCGCGAACCGGGCGGCACCCCGATCGGCGAAAAGCTGCGCGCACTGGTGCTCGAGCACGGCCACGGCAGCATCGACCCGCGCACCGAGGCGCTGCTGTTCGCCGCCTCCCGCGCCGCCCACGTGGCCCAGGTGATCCGGCCGGCGCTCGAGCGCGGCGACGTTGTCATCTGCGACCGCTACATGGACTCCTCGATCGCCTACCAGGGCGCCGGGCGCGGCCTGGGCCTGGCCACGGTGCGCGGGCTGAACCTGTGGGCCACCGAAGCGGTGCTGCCGGACCTGACGGTGCTGCTGGACGTCGACCCGGAGCAGGGCCGGCACCGCCGCACCGCCCAGGACGCTGCCGAGGACCGGCTCGAGTCCGAGCCGGACGATTTCCACTCCCGGATCCGCGCCGCCTTCCTGGAGCTGGCCGTAGCGGACCCGGACCACTATCTGGTACTGGATGCGCGGGCTGGCCGGGACGAGCTCGCCGAGGCCGTCGCCGGCCGGATTACGGAGCTGCTGCCGTGAGCGTCTGGACCGACCTGCCCGGCCAGGGCGCCGTCGTCGAACAGCTCGGCCGGGCCGCGGCGTCGGAACGGCCCACCCACGCCTGGCTGTTCACCGGCCCGCCCGGTTCCGGCCGCACCAATGCCGCCCGCGCCTTCGCCGCGGCCCTGCTCTGCGAGCAGCCGGACCCGGCGGCCCGCGGCTGCGGCCAGTGCCGCGCGTGCCACACCGCGATGAGCGGCTCCAATGCCGACGTGATGGTGATGGCCACCGAGAACGTGTCCTTCACCATCCAGGAGGTGCGCGAATGGGTGGCCAAGGCCCAGGACAAGCCCTCCTCCGGCCGCTGGCGGATCATGATCGTCGAGGACGCGGACCGGATGGCCGAGCGCACCACCAACGTGCTGCTGAAGGCCATCGAGGAACCGCCGCCGCGGACCATCTGGATCCTGTGCGCACCCAGCCCGGCAGACGTGCTGGTGACCATCCGCTCGCGCTGCCGGCCGGTGGGCCTGCGCACGCCGCCGCAGCAGGACGTGGCCGAGCTGCTGGTGCGCCGCGACGGGGCGGACCCGGCCCTGGCCGACTTTGCCGCCCGGGTGTCGCAGAGCCATATCGGCATCGCCCGCCGGCTGGCCACGGACCAGGAGGCCCGCGAGCGCCGCGACCGGATCGTGCGCCTGCCGCTGCGCCTGCGCGGGGTGTCCGACGCCGTCATCGCCGCCGGCGAGCTGGTGGACATCGCCAACGCGGACGCGGCGGCCGCCTCCGAAGCCCGCAACGAGGCCGAACGCGAGGCGCTGCTGCGTGCCCTCGGCGCCCCGGAGACGGGCACCCTGCCGCCGGCCATCCGCAGCCAGCTCAAGCAGCTCGAGGAGGAGCAGAAGCGCCGCGCCAAGCGCAGCGTCAGCGACTCGCTGGACCGGGTGATGATCGACCTGACCACGTTCTTCCGGGACGTGCTGACCCTGCAGCTGGAGACCGGCACCCAGCTGATCAACGAACAGCTGCGCAGCGAACTGGAGGCCTATGCCGGCCGGTCCGGGCCGGAACAGACGCTGGGTAGAATGGACGCCATCGCCGAAGCGCGGCAGCGCCTGAGCACCAATGTCTCGCCCGTCCTGGCCATGGAGGCCATGGCGGTCAGCCTGCTTTAGGCCCCTCCCGGCGGACCACGGGCCGGACTCCACCCCACCACCCTTGAGAACACACCCGAGCCGACCAGGAGAAGACACCATGCCCCGATCCCGCCGCAGCACCGGCCGGGCACTCATCGCCGGGGCGGCCGCCCTGGCCGCACTGCTGGCCGGCTGTTCCGCCCCGGCGTCCACCGGCCAGGCCACCGCGGACGTTACCGGGGAGGTTGCGGAGGGGCTGCGGCCGTACTACGAGCAGCAGGTCCACTGGAAACGGTGCGAGGGCCGCTTCGAATGCGCCGACATCGAGGTGCCGATGGACTATGCCGACCCCGGCGGCAAGCGCATCAAGATTGCCGCCATCCGCACCACCGGCGGTTCCCAGGGCTCGATCCTGGTCAACCCCGGCGGTCCCGGCGCCTCCGGCTATGACTTTGTCCGCGACGGCGTGGACGTCATGACCACCGACAAGCTGCGCGGCAGCTACAGCATCGTGGGCTTCGACCCGCGCGGGATCAAGCGCTCCGCCCCGGTGACCTGCCTGACGGACAAGGAGCAGGACGCCGCCCGCGAGGAGTCCTACGACATCGACTCGGACCAGGGGATCGCGCAGGCGGTCAAGGACGCGACCGAGCTCGGCGCCAAGTGCGCTGAAAAGACCGGCCCCGTGCTCGGCCACGTCGACACGCTCAGTGCCACCAAGGACCTGGACATCCTGCGCGCCGCCCTCGGCCAGGCGAAGCTGGACTACCTGGGCTGGTCCTACGGCACCTTCCTCGGCGCCCAGTACGCCGAGCTGTTCCCGGAGCGGGTGGGGCGCCTAGTGCTCGACGGCGCGCTGGATCCGGCTCTGGACAGCCAGGCGGTGACGCTGGGCCAGGCCAAGGGCTTCGAGCAGGCGCTGCGCAGCTACGTGGAATCCTGCCTGGCCGGCTCCGGCTGCCCGCTCAGCGGCAGCGCGGACGAGGCCGTGGCCCAGGTGCGGGACCTGATCCGCTCCGTCGAGGCCAGCCCGCTGACGGCCCAGGACGGCCGGCTGGTCCCGGTGAACACCTTCGTGAGCGGACTGATCACCCCGTTGTACGACGAGGCGAACTGGCCGGCGCTGACGCTGGCCCTGACCTCGGCCCTGCAGGGCGACCCCACCCAGATGCTCTGGCTGGCTGACCAGAACGCGCAGCGGGACCCGGACGGCCACTACACCGGCAACACCACCTTCGCCTTCACCGCGGTGAACTGCCTGGACTACCCGATGGCCTCGGACCTGCCGACCATGCGCAAGGAGGCCGCCGAGCTGGAACAGGCCTCCCCCACCTTCGGCCGCTACCTGGCCTACGGCGGCACCACCTGCGAGAACTGGCCGTACAAGCCGGTGCGCAAACCCGCCCCGGTCAAGGCCGAGGGTGCCGCGCCGATCGTGGTCATCGGCACCACCGGGGATCCCGCCACCCCGTATGCCTGGGCGGAGTCCCTGGCCGACCAGCTGTCTTCGGCCTCGCTGGTCACCTTCAAGGGCGAGGGCCACACCGCCTACCGGAGCGGAGCCAACAGCTGCATCAAGGACGCGGTGGACAACTACTTTGTCGACGGCAAGGTGCCGGCGGACGGGACCAAGTGCTAGCCGGCCTGCCGTAGCCGGCCGGCGCCGCACACCAGGTCCGGCAATTCCCGGACCGAGCCGACGACGGCGGAGGCACCGGCCGCGGTCAGCTCACCGGCGCTGCGCGCGCCGGTGAGCACGCCGGCCACCAGCCCGGCCCCGGAACGCAGGCCGGCCTGCACGGCCGCCGCCGTGCCGCCGGCCACCAGTACCTGCCGGACATCTTCGACGTCCAGGGCCAGCAGCGCGGTGAGCACCATGTCCGGATACGGCCGGCCGCGCCCGGCGTCGGAGGGGCACAGGCTCAGATCCGCCAGCCCCATCCAGTCCAGCGCGTCCAGGACCAGGTTCAGGCTGCGGCGCGAACCGCCGCTGCACAGGCAGACCGCCAGGCCCGCCTCGCGCAGCCGGCCGACAGCTTCCGCCGCCCCGGGCGCCGGCCGGACCCCGTGCTCGGCCAGCAGTGCCTGGTAGGTGTCCTCGAAAACCGCTGCGGCCTGCCGGGCGGTGGCCCGGTCCTGCGGGAACAGCCGCTCGAAGAGCTGCTCCTCCGCCGCGCCGGCCGCCTGCCGGGCCACGGACGCCACCGCCTCCGGTCCGGCCGGGCCGGGGTGCACGCCCCAAGGCCCGAGCGCCGCAGCCAGCGCCTGCCCGCGCAGCCCGCCGTCGTCCACCATGGTCCCGGCCAAATCCAGCACTGCCAGGCGCAGCCCTGCCGTCCTGTCCGTCATGCGCCGGCCCTCCTTGCTCTGTGCAGTAACTGGGGCGGCCGCCATACCGGGCCGCGAGTGCCCTCCATGCTGCCCCGGCCATGCCGACAATGCCTTACGTGCACCGGACCGGCCGGTGAACATCACCGGAACTGTGGCCTGCATCACCCACACGGTGTCGCTTTGACCGCCCCGCCTCCGCTCTCCTATAGTTGATCCTTGTTGGATTCGACCCGGGCAGCCGGGACGGTCCGCAGGCCTCCTTAGCTCAGTTGGTAGAGCGTTTCACTCGTAATGAAAAGGTCGCCGGTTCGATTCCGGCAGGAGGCTCCAGGGAAAACCCCCGGAACCCCCGCGGTTCCGGGGGTTTTTGCTTGCCACCGGAACGGCCGCCCGGCCACGCCTGAATACGCCGAGGCTTTCCGGCACAATTACTCCAGGCTCTTGCCGTTCCCCATCAGCCAGGTACCGCAGATCAGCACGACCAGCCTGTGGCCCACGGATATCCGGCACCGGCTGCAAGGCAGTCCGTGACTGCCTTGCCAATCCCCTCCCGGGCCGGTCCGGTCTGGCCGCCCAGTTCGACGTCCAGCCCCCGCCAGCTGCCGAAGAGGCGGCGGGTTCGGGGAGAGCAGCCGCGTCCGCCGGTGCGGGCCCGGCACTGGAGCACCCGATTGTGACACGCATTACACGGCGGAATTGGGAAGCTGCCGTTCCGGCTGCTATCCATGGTGAGCAACGCCATCCGATTCCGAGGGGGGACAGACATGGCCGAGCATTCCGACGTCCTGGGGTCCGGCACGCCATGCCACGGTCTGGCCTTTGAAACATGCACCGTTTACCTGGGCGAACCCGGAAGCAGCGAAGCCATAGTCGAGCTCAGGTGCACCGGGCCCGGATGCACCAACGTCTGGTACCCGCATCCGGCTACCGGCAGGGATCTACAGAAGGCGTTCCAGCGACGCGCCAGCGGCCGCCTTCACGAATGGCCCCGCCCGGTTGCCCGGCTCCGGTCGCTGCCCCTGGTACCGCAGGCGGTGCTGTTCGCCTGCCTGCTGGGTGCCGCTGCCGCCGTCCTTGGGATCCTGGCCGGGCTTCCGGCGCGTGTCAACTGGGGATCCGGGATGATGCTCTCCGCGCTATACATGGCCGTTCGATCGTTCATTGTCCCCCGTGGCTCAGGCAGTAAAGCGCACCGTGATGCCATCCTGCTTTTCTGCCTGTCCTGGATTCCGTGCAGCATCGGGACGGCCGCCCTGGCCTTCCTCTGGCGGTAGGGCCGGCAGCCCCGGGACGACATCGCCGGCTCTGGCTCCGGTAGCTGCCTCGACCCCGGGTCCTCGTTCTCCGGGGGCCTGCCCCTGTGACGGCAGCGGGATCCCCACGCGTCCCTGCCGGGTGGATCCGGCCACTTATTCTGCTGAAGCGACTGCGGCGGCGGTACTAGCATGACCTGCAAGCAATAAGACAAGGCGCCCTCGGTGCAAGACCTCCTCTCCAACCGGACCTGAGGCCAACGATATCCGTCCATGGCGACGGCGGCCCGAGTTCATCGCCGGATCGAGGAGGACCGCATGCCTGACGCGGAAGACAAGCGCCGCACGGAGGACGAGCCAACGAAGGCCCTGGTCGAACGGCGGCAACTCGGCGGCACGGAGCGGCGGCGCCCCGGCTTCGATGAAGAGAACCGCCCTCCCGTCTCCAGCCAGGAGCTCATCCGGGGGCCCGCTGAGCTGACCGAGGAGCCCGGGCCCCGGATCAACTGGCGCGTATTCATCATCGCCTCGGCCATCACCGCCGTCTTCTCCGTGTGGGCCATGCTCACGCCCACGCACGCGGCCGGCATCATGCACACCGTGGTGGAATGGATCGCGGAGAACCTGGGCTGGTACTACGTCCTCACCGTCACCTTGGTGATCCTCTTCGTCCTGTGGGTCGCCTTCTCCAAGGAAGGCTCCGTCCGGCTCGGACCGGACCATTCCCGTCCGCAGTACAAGCTCTTCACCTGGGTGGCCATGCTGTTCGCCGCGGGCGTGGGCATCGATCTGCTCTTCTACTCCGTGACCGGACCCATCACCCAATACGTGAACCCGCCGGCAGGTGAGGGCCAGACGGCCGCCGCCGCCCAGGATGCCGTGGTGTGGACGATGTTCCACTACGGCATAGCCGGCTGGTCCATCTACGCACTGCTCGGCATGGCCATGGGCTACTTTGCCTACCGCTGGGGCATGCCGCTGTCCATCCGGGCGGCCCTATATCCGCTGCTGGGAAAGCGCGTCCGCGGCGCCGCCGGCGACGTGATCGACATCGTTGCCCTGGTCGGCACGGTGTTCGGCGTGGCAACCTCGATGGGCATCGGCGTCGTGCTGCTGAACGTCGGCTTCGCGTGGCTCTTCGGCCTGCAGCAGGGCCTGGCCCTGCAGATCGCACTGGTCATCGTCGCCGTCGTCATGACCGTCGCGGCCTGCACCTCCGGAGTGGACAGGGGGATCCGCTGGATCTCCGAGCTGAACATCTGGAGTGCGGCGGCCATGCTGCTGTACATCCTCGTGACCGGCCGGACCTCGTTCCTGCTCAACGCGATCGTGGAGAACATCGGCCGGTTCGTGCTGACCCTGCCCGCGCGCACCCTGCAGACCTTTGCCTACGAAGAGGGCGGCTCGGAGTGGATGGCGGCCTGGACCCTGTTCTTCTGGGCCTTCTGGCTGGCCTGGGGACCATTCGTGGGTCTCTTCCTGGCCCGCATCTCGCGCGGCCGGACGCTGCGCGAGTTCGTCATCGCCGCCATCACCGCCCCGGTACTGTGCGATTTCCTGATCGTGACCATCTTCGGCAACAGCGCCCTGCACGAGGTGCTTAACGGGAACAAGGAGTTCGCCCGGCTGGCCATGGACAGTCCGGAACAGGGCTGGTATGCCCTGCTGGAGATGTTCCCCGGAGCGGCTTTCCTGATCGGGCTGGCCACCTTGTCCGGACTGCTGTTCTACCTCACGAGCGCCAACTCCGGTGCCATGGTGATGTCCAATTTCTCCTCCTCGATCCCGGATCCGTCCCAGGACGGGGCCAAATGGCTGCGCATCTTCTGGGCGGTACTCACCGCGCTGCTGACCATCGCCATGCTGGTCGCCGGCGGCGTGACCACCATGGAATATGCCACGCTCATCTTCGCCCTGCCGGTGACGGTCATCGCCTACCTGGTGATGGCCTCGTTCTCCAAGGTCCTGCGGATGGAGCGGGCCGACCGCGAGGGCCAGGTGCTGCGCCGGCATTCCATGGCGGCCCACGGCGGCTACGCGCCCGAACGCACCTGGCGCCAGCGGCTGGCGGGCATGCGTGCCTATCCATCGAAGAAGCAGGTGGCCCAGTTCATGGAACGCACGGTGCAGCCCGCGCTGGGCGATGTGGTCAAGGAGTTCGCGAAGCAGGGCTACCAGGCCTCCCTGGACATCGCGCCGAACGAACAGAGCGGAATCGCCAGTCATGTCCTGGTGGTCACCATTCCGGACCACCGCAGCTTCCTGTACCAGGTGCAGGCCGTAGAAGCCCCGGTGCCGATGTTCGGCGGACGCATGTCCCGCGAAACCGACGTCTACTACCGGGTGGAAGTGTTCACGCAGACCGGATCCGAGGGCTACGACCTGATGGGGGTGACCCGTCAGCAGGTCATCGACGACGTCCTGGACCGCTACGAGGCGCATCTGGGCTTCCTAACGTACTCCAGCGAGCGCGATTACGCCTCGGTACTCACCCCTCCGGTCGATCCGGTCACCGGCGGCATCATGCAGGTGCAGCCTGCCGAGGAGCCCGACGACGAGGCGGCGGGCGGCGGCGGGCGGGAATGACCGGCAGGCGGCCCGGGCTTCAGCCCGCCCGTTGGTCCACGGGCTCCGCGGCCTGGGCCGAGGTGCGCATCGCGCCGGTGTTGCGGATCAGGACCATGAGCCAGCCGAAGATGAGCAGGAAGGCGACGAGCTCAACCGCCGTCAGGGTGTAGTAGCCGGTGGCGAAGAACATTGCCAGGACAAGGATCACCGCAATAAAGACGTACCCCAGCACGAGGAAGGTCCGCGGCAGGCCGGGAACGAGCCGCCCCAGTGCTGCGACCAAGGCGATGTAGACCACCGCCATGCCGCTCGCGGCGAGGGTGTGCAGGACCAGGAACTCGTCCACCGGGAAGATGCCGACGCAGGCGAGGAGGATGCCGATCAGGGCGAGGCCTGACCGGACCCGGCGCCGTCCCCGCTGTTCCTGGCGCGTCCGGGCGGGTAGCGCCGAGGTGGCATAGTGGGCGATCGTCGTCATGACGACGCCGGCGATGATGAGGGTGAGATTGAAGGTGCGGGCCGACAGGTCCCCGGTGACGCCGAGCATGCTCAGGTTCTCCTGCCACCAGAGCGGATCACTGGCGGTGAGCATGCTCGCGAAGATTCCCACCACAAGGAACAGGGCGAGCGTGAGTGATAGCGACATCGGCGTGAGGTGGGTCGCCGACAGGAAAACCGCGTAACTTGTCACGGCGACGGCGACGCCCGCCAGCAGGGCGGCGGACAGGCTGTAGACCACGGCGCCTTGGAAGCTGTCGCTGACCACGTTGGCGATGGCGGTCCAGCCGAGCAGCGCAATGAGTGCATAGGCCAGGGCCAAGGCGGCGATGTCGTACCAGCCGAGGCGCTCGCGCGGCGGGCCGGAGGGCCCCGCACCGGCCGCCGAAGGGTGCCGGGTCCGCACCGCCATCACCGCCCCGACCAGGACGACGACGGCGGCGGCCGCCCCTGCCAGCGCGACGAACTGGCCGATGGAGCCGCGCCCGGAAATCGGGACGTACCGGCCCCGGAACACCACCAGCGCGGCCAGTGCCGAGATCACGAACATGGCCCCCGCGAGGATCACCGCCGCGGATTCGACCGGCGCCGCGCTCTGGCTGAGGTGGCGGCGGATCCGCCCAAACGGAAGCGGCCGGCTCATGGTGTGCCGGACGTCAGCAGCATGCCGGGACGCCAGTAAAAGCGTCGTGCCACAACCGCACGGGTTTCATGCTGCCCCCTTGGATGGACGATGTCGGGAGCTTATCCGAGGAGGGCGGACTTTGTCATCCGCAGGCACCGGCCGCTCGCCCGCGGGGCTGCCAAAGAGCATCTGTGGCTGACCAGGGCGGTTTCCCGCCGCAGGACTGCCAACCCGGACCGGCTCCTGCATCCCCGGCTGGGCTGCGAGGCGGCGGATGGCCCAGACAGGAGTGAGCGGTAATTGACCGCCTTGAATGGCGCGGGTGGGCCGGTAAGCCCGCCCGCGCCATTCCGTCAGACTGCCTTGGTGTAATTGACGATAGTGAACGTGGATGAGCTGACGGCAAGAATGTCGATCTCTCCGTGGGCCTCGTCGGGCTGCACGGTCCAACCAACGGAACCGAGAACGGTTCCGTTGTCATCGGCAACCGAGGCGGACCGGCCCTCGCCGGGGTTGTCGAGGGCGGCCAGATGCCGATGGTAATCCTCGCGCCACCGGCCACGGCGGTTCCGGAAGACGGCTTCACCGACAAGCGGCCGCTAAGAGTCCTCGTAGAACGGTCCGAAGGTGCCGATGGTGAGATCAAGGAGGACGGGCAGGTCCTGGGGTGTGAGCGGACGGATGTCCATGGGATGCCTTTCTGGTGAGGGTTTGATGGATACCCGCTGCCTGCGCGGCAACGGTTCTGGTCACGGCCGATCGGGCCGTCCCTCAGGCGCGGGCCCTGCCCGCAGCAAAGAACTCCACGGTTCGCACTCTAGTTAGCTGGCTCGGTGCTGTCGACAGTCCGTCGCTTCCGTGCCTGCCGGCGGCCGCCGCCGGCAGGCACGGAAGTCAATCCACGGTGATGGCCCGCAGCACGTCCACCCGGCTGGCCCGGCGGGCAGGGCCGATGGCGGCCAGGACCCCGATCACGGCCGCCACGACCACGTAGACCGCCAGCGAGGCGAGTGGAACATCCAGGCTGCTGATGCCTTCGCCGTTCATCGCGCGGGCCAGCGCGATGCCGGCTCCCGTGCCCAGCAGCACGCCGGCAATGGCGCCGAAGAGGGACATCAGCACCGACTCGCGCCGGATCACGGTGCGGACCTGGCGGCGGGTGGCCCCGACGGCACGCATCAGGCCCAGTTCCCGGGTCCGTTCGACCACCGAAAGCACCAAGGTGTTAATGATGCCCAGCACCGCGACGATGACAGCCAGCGCCAGCAGCGCCGTGACCAGGCCGAGCATCTGGTCCACCGAGGCCTGCTGGGATTTGGCGAACTCGGTCGGATCGCTGACCTGCACATTCGGGAAGTCCGCCAACGCGTCGTCGACCTGCTGCTGGAGCTTTCCGGCTGCCACCCCGGATGCGGCCGTGACCATGACGGCGGCGTCCATCCGCGAGGTGACATTGCCGGCATAGTCGTCGAGGGTCAGCAGGTAGCCCGCCCCGACCAGCGCGTCGCGCTCGAAGAGGGCGGCGACCTCGTAGCTTCGCTCACCTGTCTCCGGGAACGTGATGGTTACCGTGTCGCCGACGCCGGCATCGAGTTGCTTCGCCTGCTTGGTGGAGAGCAGCAGACTGCCGTTGCGGAAGTCGGCCAGTGAACCGGCGGTAATGCCCAGGTCCATAACGTGGTCCACGGTGTCCCGGGTCAGGCCGATGATGCTGGCTGACTTGTTGGCCACAGTGGCCTGGGAGAAGCGCAGTTCCAGCACGGCGTCGACCTCCGCCTGCTGGTCCAGGATCCGGGCCACCGCCGGGCTGACGCCACCGGTCGGTGAGGCGGCCTGGAGGATGAGGTCCGCCCTGTTGCCGCCACTGAGCAGGTCGGTCACCGAGGCCTTGGTTGATGATGCCACCACGGCGACGGCACAGACCACGGTCAGGCCGATGGTCAGGGCCAGCGCAGTGGCGGCGGCGCGCTTCGGGGCACGCGTGATGTTGCGCGCGGCCAGGCTCCATCCGCCGCCGGCACGGCCACGGTTGGCCAGTCCCGCCATCGCGCGGGCCAGCAGCGGTCCGGCGACTACCAGGCCGGCGAAGCCGGCCAGCGCACCAAGGCCGGTCAGCACCAACTGGTCCTTCAGCAGCGCCGCGGTGGCCAAGGCTGCGGCCGAGGCAGCCAGCAGCAGGATGCCCACCGTGGAGCGGCTCCGGCCGATGCTGCCGTCCGCCGGGGTGGCGGTCCGCAGCGCCTCCATCGGGGCCACACGGGTAGCGGAGACGGCAGGAACGACGGCGGCAACGACGGTAATGACCACGCCGACCAGCAGCGCGGCGACGATCGTCCGCGGTTCGACCACGGCAGCAGTGGTGGGCACTTCAATCCCCACCGCGGCCAGCAGCGAGCGGATGCCGCCGGCCAGGCCCACGCCCGCTGCCAGCCCCAGGCCTGCGGAGACGAGGCCGATCAGCCCGGCTTCCAGGATGATGCCGCCGAGCACTTGGCCTCCCTTGGCGCCGACGGCGCGCAGCAGCGCCACCTCGCGGCGGCGCTGCGCCACCAGGACATTGAACGTATTCCAGATGACAAAGGAGCCCACCAGCAGCGAGACACCGGCAAAGGTGAGGAGCACGTTGGTGAAGATACCCAGACCATCGCGGATGGCCTGGGCGGATTCGCCGGACACCTGGTCGGCGGTCAGGGCCTCGGTACCGGCCGGGAGGGCCTGTGCCAGTTCGTCGCGCAGGTCCACCGCGGAAATTCCGTCGGCGGCGCGAACGTCGATCTGGTCGAACTTCCCGGCCTTACCCAGCAGTTTCTGCGCCGTGGCGGTTTCGAACGAAGCCAGCGTGGCGCCGGCAAGGCTGTCAGTGTCCCCGAAACCGACGATTCCGGTGATGGTGAACTCCTCGGTGCCGTCCTCGAAGATCACCGCGGCCCGGTCCCCGACTTTGTAACCGGCCTTGGCCGCCGACGCGGCATCCACGGCCATCTCGTCCGGCGCGGCGGGCACCTGGCCCGAACGGAGGGAGAAATTGCCGGACAGGTCGCTGTCCGTGGAGGTGCTTGAGCCCAGCGTGGGGGCGCCGCCGGGCTGGATCGGCTGGCCGTCCTTGTCCAGGATCAGTGCGAAGCCGGTCACCGAGCCTTCGGCCGCGGCGACCCCGGAGACCTTCCGGACGGTGTCGACAATGTCTTCGTCCAGGGGGCGGACCTGGCCCCGGGCGGTGGCATTGGCGTCGATGGACTCGGCGCGGACCACGACGTCGGTGCCCTTCGCCAGGCCGGCGAAGAGTTCGTCGAACGCCTTGCCCATGGTGTCCGAGAGGACGAAGGACGCGGACACGAAAGCCACCCCGACCGTGACCGCGGCGACGGTGAGCACGAGCCGGAGCTTGTGCGCCAGCAGCGAGCGCAGCGAATAGCGCAGCATGGCTAGCCTCCCAGCCGCTTCATCATTTCCAGCACGCCGTCCCGGGTGGGAGCCTGCAGCTCATCCACCACGCGGCCGTCGGCCAGGAAGACCACACGGTCCGCATATGAGGCAGCCACCGGATCATGCGTCACCATGACCACGGTCTGGCCGAGGTCGTCCACCGCCGAGCGCAGGAACCCCAGCAGCTCGGCCCCGGTGCGCGAGTCCAGGGCGCCGGTAGGCTCGTCGCCGAAGACCACCTCCGGCTTGGTGGCAAGGGCGCGGGCCACGGCCACGCGCTGCTGCTGGCCACCGGAAAGCTGCGCGGGCCGGTGGCCCAGCCGTTCGCCCAGCCCCAGGCTCGCGATGACCTTCTCGAACCATTCGCCGTCGACCTTGCGGCCGGCCAGATCCAGCGGCAGGGTGATGTTTTCCCGGGCGGTCAGCACCGGCAGCAGGTTGAAGGCCTGGAAGATAAAGCCCAACCGGTCCCGGCGCAGCAGAGTCAGCTCCTTGTCCGACAGGCTGGCAATGTCGGTGCCGCCGATGAAGGCCTGCCCGGAGGAAAGCGTGTCCAGCCCGGCCATGCAGTGCAGCAGCGTGGACTTGCCCGAGCCGGAGGGGCCCATGATCGCCGTGAACGCGCCGGCGGCGAAGTCCACGGTCACCGCGTCGAGGGCGACGACGGCGGCATCCCCGCTGCCGTAGGTTTTCGTCGCCTGCTCGACGCGTGCCGCAATCGACTGCCCGGTGCCGCGTGGCGGTTTCGCCACGGAGGTGCTGGTCATGAAAGATCCTTTCAAAAGGTGCAAGTGGGATGAAGAATGGCGTTGACAAGCTGTTTTGTACGTTGTACGTCGGAATTGTACAACGTACAAAAACGCGCGGGTGTATAGTGGCTGCTCACGCTTTGCCACGAGGAGGATCCATGCCGCACCGAACCCACCTCACCGGCGAAGACGTAGCCCGCAAGGCGCTGGAAATGATCGACGAACTGGGGCTCGACGGGCTGAGCATGCGCAAGCTCGCGGCCGCCCTGGGTGTGGCCCCGATGACCATCTATTCCTACTTCACGGACCGGGATGCGCTGCTCGACGGCGTGGCCCAGCTGCTCTACGGGGAAATCGAGGCTCCGTCCGGCAGCCAGGGTGGGCCCCGCGACACGCTGATCCGGATCATGATGTCGGTCCGCGGGATGCTGCTGCGCCACCCCAACGCCATTACGCTGATTGCCAGCCGGCCGCCGCGCACGCTGGACGCCCTGGCTTTCGTCGAGGCCGGCTGCCGGGCCCTGCGCCGGGAGGGTATCAGCGCCCGGGACACCGCTCGGGCCTACCGGGCGCTGGCCGCCTACTCGCTGGGGACGGCCATGACAGAGGCCGGCCGCTACTTCACCGAGCATCCGGCCACACAGCTGGCGGCCGGACCGCTGAGCGAACGCACCATTACCCGGCACCTGCCGAACGTGGCCGAAATCGGACCGTACCTGGACCAGCTCGACGACGCGGCGGAGTTCGAGTACGGGCTGGACCTGACTCTGGACCGCTTCATGACACAGCCCGAGGCGAGCCTGGACGGTCCCTGACACCGGGCCGGCCGCCGGATAGGATCGCCGCAGGCACCAACCGGGGCCTTCCCACCTGCTGTTAGGGGCTGACGAACGTGACGATCCATTCCGCCGTGGTCGATGGTGTACCGGTCCGTTGGACCGAACAGCCCGGCCGCTTCGCCGCGTCGCTGGTCTTCCGCTGCGGAGTGCGGGACGAAACGTTCGGCACGGCCGGGATCACCCACCTGGTCGAACACCTGGCGTTCGCCGCCATCCCGGTTCCCGACCACGAGTTCAACGGCCAGGTGGCCCTGGGCATCACGGAGTTCACGTTCGAGGGCGCCCCCGGAGAGGTCGCACGGTCCCTGGCAGCCGTGTGCGGATCACTCTCGGCCTTGGCCGAGGGGCGTATCGACGAACCCATGCTGGCCAGGGAACGCGCCGTGCTCGAGGCTGAGGGCAGGACGACACCCATTCCGGCGGAAATCGCCGAAGCACTGTCGAACCACTACGGCCTGGCCGGGCCCGGGCTGGCCGCCGTCGAGGAGAAGTACCTCGACCGCCTCACGGCCGCGGACGTGTCCAGGCACGCTGCGGAATACTTCACCCGGGGCAATGCTGTCCTGGTGTGTACGGCGGCCCCACCGGCCGGCCTGCGCCTGCCGCTGCCCGAGGGACCGCGGCGGCCCTTGCGCGCCGCCGCCCGTGTCGTTGCACGCGGTCCGGCCGAATACGCCAGCGGCGGAACGCAACTGGTGCTCTCCTTCCAGGTTCCCGGCGACCAGGACGATACCGCCGGCATCGCCCCGTTGGTTTGCCGGACGCTGGAACGGCGCATCCACGAGGGACTGCGCCGCCGGGACGGGCTGGTCTACGGCGCCGCCTGCAGCGGCGTCACAGTCGATGACCACAGCGGGCTCATGGTCGCCACCATTGACGTGGCCCCGCGGAACGCGGCCGAAGCGGCCGGCCGCGTCATCGACGAACTGCGGAGCCTTCGGGATGCAGGGATTTCCCCGGAGGAAGCGCGCCGCGCCGCAGTCCGGCTGGCCTCGGACCGGGCCGAGCCCGGGGCCGAACAGGACGATGCCTACCAGACGGCAGTAGCCGAACTGTGCGGCCAGCGCCCTTGGCGTTGGGACGACGTCGCGGCGGCAGTGCGGAACTACACGCCGGCGCTCACCGCCAGCCTGCTGGCCGACCTGGACAGCACGCTGCTGGTCGGGCTCCCAGCGGAGGCCATCCCCGAGGACGTGGATGCACGCACCGGCGTCGTTTTCCCGCCGCGCCGGACAGAGGAAAAGACCCATGTGCAGGGCCGGACCTACAAACGGGGGCTGATGGCCAGATTCGCCGGCGTCCCGGAGGATACCCGTCTCGTCGTCGGCGAGGAGGGCCTGGTGCTGACCCTGCTCGGCGAGACCACGGCCATGCCTTGGGAAGCGATCGTCGGACTGGAACGGGAACCAATCGCCGGCGGCGCCGAGGGGATCACACTGTACACGCGGGACGCATTCCAACTCGGCTTCGTCTCGGCCTGGTTCCGCCGCGGCGACGACGCCGTCACGCAAATCCGCTCCGCCGTCCCGGAACGGCTACAGTGCATTGCCAGTCCTGGCGCTATCGAAAACCCGAGGGGCAGCAGCCACGCAACCTCGTAAGCCCAACAGTGCCAGGACCGGCAGACCTGAAGGAGCCCAGAGCTTGGACTTCGGAAACACGGCACCTGATCGGCACAACCGGCATTCTCGTGCGGTTGGTTCAGGATCTTGAGGACTTCACCGAGAATCCGGATAAGTGCCTGGTGGACCTCTACGCCGACGAGGAAGCGGCCAAGAAGGCCTGGCTGCGCACCGGGGAACGGTACCGTTTCACGTACAACGACGGCGTCGTGACCCTTAGCTGGCAGGGGATCCCCCTGGTCGGTGTCCCAATGTGGGACGACATCTGCGGCCTCTGGCACTACCTGGTTGAGGTGGTCGACGGATACCTGTCCACCGGCCGGGGAGAAATGTCCTTCCCGGACAGTCCCGCCCCGATCATCCTGGAACGGATCCGCGGCGGTGCGCTGATCACCATCGGTGACACCAAGGCCCGCGTCGAACCCATCACCTTCTGCCGCGAGCTGCTCGCCGAGGCGGAACGGTTCTGGCGCTGGACCGACCGGTGGGGAATCCCGGTTGACTCCGGATACGCGCTCCCGGAAATCGACCGGGTCCGTTCACGGATCCCCTGGCGCTGACTGCCGTCGGGAATCGGACGACCATGTCGCACGAATGTTGCATGGGGAACCCTGTGCCTACTCCCGGAAGCTGTTCCGCCGTCCGGCTCACGCCGCGGGGTACTCGTCTGCCGTGAGCAGCTCGCCCCAGGTGGTCTCCGGCTCGCCGCTGCCGGGTGCGGGGGCCTCCCACAGGGCGAGGTGGCACATGAAGTTGCCGGCCGTGGCGCCGTGCCAGTGCCATTCCCCCGCCGGGGTGTATACGGTGTCGCCGGGATGCAGTTCGATGATCTCCTCGCCGCGGGACTGCACGTACCCGACCCCCTCGGTCACGTGCAGCGTCTGCCCGACGGCGTGCTTGTGCCAGGCCGTGTGCGCGCCCGGGGTGAAGCGCACCAGGTTCAGACGGGTCCGGGAAGGCTCGCTTCCTGCATAGTAGGCGTTGAAGTACACATCCCCCGTGAACCATTCGGCCGGCCCCTTTACGGTCGGGGTTTTCGGTTGCAGCTGCGTGCTCATGCAGGTTCCTTCCGTTGTTCTTCCGGGTTCTTTCGGTTGCATGGTCAGCGCAGGTGGCCGCGCTGCAATGCAATCTGGGCCGTCTGCTCCGCTGCCAGGGAGGCCAGCAGCCGAAGACGCTCGGCGGATGCGCTGCCGGGTTCGGCGGTGTAGATCATCAGGACCAGCCCGGGTTCGGCGGTGATGGCCAGTTCCTCGTAGGCGAGGACGAGTTCGCCGACGTCAGGATGGTTGAACCGCTTGGTGCCGGTGCCGTGGGTCCGCACATCGTGTGCGCCCCAGAGCCTGCGGAAGGTTCCGCTCTGCGTCGAGAGCTCGCCGACGAGGTCCTGCAGGCCGCGGTCGTGAGGGTCGCGGCCTGCCTCGGCACGCATGATCGCCACGCACATCTGTGCGAACGCCTCCCAGTCGGGGTAGAACTCACGGGAGGCCGGATCGAGGAACTGGAAGCGGGCCAGGTTCGGGGTGCGCCCGCCGTCGCCGATCATCGGTGAGTAGAAGGCGCGGCCCAGCGCGTTGACGGCGAGCAGGTCCTGCTGCTGGTTGCGGACAAAGGCGATGCCGTCGGTGATCGCGTCCAGCGCCCAGTGCAGGCTGGGGCGGGCGGCGGCCTGCCGGGTCGCGCGGCGGCGCGGACGCCCGGACGTGGGGATGCCGTCGGCGGCGCGCGCGAGGTCGAAGAGGTGCGTGCGCTCCGTGTCGTCCAGCTGCAGGGCCCGCGCGACGGCGTCGAGCACGGACGAGGATGCCCCGGCGATCGCGCCGCGTTCCAGCTTGGCGTAGTACTCGACGCTCACCCCGGCCAGCAGCGCGACCTCGGTCCGCCGCAGGCCGGGAACGCGCCGCTTCGGGCCGGCGGCGATCCCGGCCTGCTCCGGGGTGACCTTGGCCCGCCGCGACATGAGGAATTCGCGGACTTCTTCCCGACTGTCCATACGGTCAGGATAGGTCGGCCCCGGCAGGCTTGGGGTGCCCTGCCAGTACACCCCTTGACAGGGACTCCCACTGCGCGGCCGGACGTCCTTTACTGGAAGGGTGCCCAATCTCCCTGCCCTCCCCCAACGGCCCGCCGGGCGGCTGCTGCCGGCGCTGTTGCTGGCGCTGACCGTGTTCGGTCCGGTCTCGATGGACCTCTACCTGCCGGTGCTGCCCGCACTGACGCACGAACTCGGCGCCGCGACGTCGGTGGCCCAGCTGACCGTCACCGCGTGCCTGGTCGGACTGGCGCTCGGCCAGCTGCTCGCCGGACCGCTCTCGGACAGGTTCGGACGATCCCTCCCGCTGTACGCCGGCGTCGCCGCCTACATTGCCACCTCGCTGGTGTGCGCGGCCAGCCCGACCGTCGAAACGCTGATCCTGGCCCGCCTGGCCCAAGGCCTCGCAGGCGGGGCGGGCCTGGTGATCGCCCAAGCGGCCGGCCGTGACATCTACTCCGGCGGGGAGCTGATCCGCTACTACGGCCGCATGACGGTGCTCGGCGGTCTCGCCGCCGTGATCGGGCCGCTGCTGGGCGGTCAACTCGCCACGGTCACGGACTGGCGCGGCCTGTTCGTGTTCCTCGCGGCGGTCGGCGCGGCCCTCCTCACCGCCGTCACACTCGCCTACCGCGAGACCCTGCCGCCGCAGCACCGCACCATGGGCGGACTGGCGCAGACCGGCCGTGATTTCCGCGCGCTGCTGTCGAACCGTGCGTTCGCCGGCGCCGTGCTCGTGCAGGGGTTCGTCAACGCCGCCCTGTTCGCCTACCTTGCCGGGGCCACCTACGTGCTGCAGGGCAGCTACGGACTCTCCCCACAGCAGTACGCGCTGGCGTTCGGCCTGAACTCGGCCGGATTCATGGTCTTCGGCTACCTCGCCGGCCGCACGAGCGAGCGCTGGAGCATGCGGGGAACACTCGCCGTCGGTCTGGCCATGTGCGCCTCCGGCGCGCTCGGCCTGCTCGCCGCGGGGCTGTCCGCCCTGCCGCTGGCCGCCGTGGTCGTGTCGCTGCTGGTGATGGTCGGCGGCGTCGCCGTCACCACCCCGCCGACGACGGCGCTCGCCCTGGCGGGTTATCCGCAACTGGCCGGCACCGCGTCCTCGCTGCTCGGCATGGCCCGGTTCGCCTTCGGCGGGATCGCTGCCCCCTTCGTGGGACTCGCCGGCGCCGCCACGATGCTGCCGCTGGGCGTCGTCACCGCAGTCTCGGCCGCCCTCGCCGTCGCCGCGCACGCGGTGTTCCTGATCCGGCGGCTTCCGGCCGGCGCCGTGGAAGAATCCGCCGCAGAACCGCAAACCGCAGGTTCTGCCGCCCGCTGATCTGACCCCGAAACCATCCAGGAGAAGGAGAATCCCACCATGCGTGGAGTCATCATGTACGCCCCCGGCGACGTCCGCGTCGAGGAACGCGAGCGCCCGGGAATCGTCGAGCCCACCGACGCGGTCATCCGCGTTGCCGCCGCCTGTGTCTGCGGCTCGGACCTGTGGCCCTACCGCGGCCTCCAGCCGGTCGACGGACCCTCACCGATGGGCCACGAGTACGTCGGCGTTGTCGAGGAGATCGGACCGGAGGTCAGGAACATCAAGGTCGGCGACTTCGTCGTCGGCTCGTTCCTCGCCTCGGACAACACCTGCGAGATCTGCCAGGCCGGCTACCAGACGCACTGCATTAACCGGCAGCCCGGCGCCGCCACCGGCGCGCAGTCCGAATACGCCCGCATTCCGCTGGCCGACGGCACGCTCGTGGCCACCGGCACCCAGCCAACCCCGGAGCAGATCCCCAGCCTGCTGGCCGCCTCGGATGTGCTCGGCACCGGCTGGTTCGCCGCCGTCGCGGCCGAAGCAGGCCCGGGCAAGACGGTCGCCGTCGTGGGCGACGGGGCGGTGGGGCTGCTCGGCATCCTTGCCGCCAGCCGGCTCGGGGCCGAGCGCATCATCGCGATGAGCCGGCACGCCGACCGCCAGGCCCTGGCGACGAAGTTCGGCGCCACCGACATCGTCGAAGAACGCGGGGCCGAGGGCGTGGCGAAGATCAAGGAGCTCACCAACGGGTTGGGCGCACACTCGGTCATCGAGGCCGTGGGTACCCAGGAGTCGATGATGCAGGCCATCCATGCCACCCGGCCCGGCGGCCACGTCGGCTTCGTCGGCGTCTCGCACGGGGTCTCGCTGGACGGCGCCAAGCTCTTCTTCTCCGGCGTCCACCTGCACGGCGGGCCGGCCCCGGTGCGCCGCTTCCTGCCCGAGCTGATCGAGCTGATCATGAACGGCGAGATCAACCCCGGCGAGGTCTTCGACCTCACCCTGCCGCTCGAGCAGGCCGCCGAGGCCTACCGGGCCATGGACGAGCGCCGCGCCATCAAGGTCCTGCTCACTCCCTGAAACCCACCCAGCGGGTGCGGCCCTTCCTGCCGGGAAGGGGCCGCACCCGGGGCGGCCGCTGCGCGCGGCCGGGGCCGGCGGCCCTGCTCAGGCTCCGTGGCCGTGGGCTTCGGCGTCCTCCTCGAGGAGCTCGGCGCGGTCTTCGGCCGCGGTGTGCTCGTGCGGGCCGACCGGGCTGAGCTGGCGCCGGTACCGGATCACGCCGATCGCCACGACGACGGCGGCGAGCCCGACGGAGAGGAGCAGCGACTCGCGTGTGCTGTCGAGGACGAGCATGCCCACGATCATGGCCAGGATGGCGATGATCGAGATCCACGTCAGATATGGGTAGAGCCACATCCGGATGGCCAGCTTGGTGCCGGCGGCGTCGGCATGGCGGCGCAGCACGAGCTGTGAGCAGGCGATCACGAGCCAGACGAACAGGGCGATCGCACCCGAGGTGTTCACCAGGAACAGGAAGACGGTGTCCGGCCAGAGATAGTTCAACCCGACCGTAATGAAGCCCACGACTGTCGAGGCGAGGACCGCACCGACCGGCACGCCGCGCCGTGAGATGTGGCTCCAGGCTCCCGGAGCATCCCCCCGGGTCGAGAGCGAGAAGATCATGCGGCTGGCCGTGTAGAGGCCCGAATTCAGGCAGGACAGGACCGAGGTGAGCACGACGATGTCCATGATCGTCCCGGCGGCCGGGATGCCGAAGCTCTCGATCACCGCAACGTAGGGACTCTTGGCCACCGACGCGTCGTTCCACGGGAGCAGGGTCACGACCACTGCAATCGATCCGATATAGAAGATCAGGATCCGCCACACCGTGGAAGTCACGGCCTTGCGCACGGCGGTGACCGGGTCGGCGGATTCGCCGGCGGCAATCGTGGCGATCTCCGCGCCGAAGAAGGAGAACACCACCACGAGGATGCCGGCCAGGACCGCGCTGGCGCCGTTGGGCATGAATCCTCCGTGGCCGACGAGGTTCGACAGGCCGGGGGCCGGGACGCCGGGGATGAGGCCCAGGATCGCGGCGACGCCGGCAATGAGGAAGAGGATGATGGCCGTGACCTTGATCGAGGCGAACCAGAACTCGAACTCACCGTAGGACTTCACGCTCCACACGTTCGTGAGCGTGAGCGCGATCATGAGGATCAGCGCCCAGCTCCACTGCTCGACTCCCGGGACCCAGCGGTGCATGATCGCCGCACCGGCGGTGGCCTCGATGCCCAGGACAATGATCCAGAACCAGGCGTAGAGCCAGCCGATGCTGAAGCCGGCCCACCGGCCCAGGGCCTTGTCGGCATAGGCGGAGAACGAGCCCGTCTCCGGGTTGGCGGCGGCCATCTCGCCGAGCATGCGCATCACGAAGACGACGACGATGCCGGCGGCGATGTAGGCGACCAGGATGCCCGGCCCGGCCTGCTGGATCGCCGCGCCGGAGCCAACGAAGAGCCCCGCGCCGATGACGCCGGCGATGGCGATCATCGACAGATGCCGGGGCTTGAGGGTCTTCTTGAGTTCGCGGTGAGAAGCCATGACGCTCACTTCCTGCGGAAGAGCCATGCCGGCGCCGCTTGCGGGTGCAATCGGCCCCCGACCTATAGCTCCACAGTGGGCAGGGAACGGCACGCGAGTCAAGCAGTTTGAGGGAGTTGGACCGGATCCGGTAACGGCAGCGGTGCATCATCGGTATGGCGGGGCCGGGACGAGGTCACCGGCCCGTGCGCCAACGATATGCAGGACCCGGATTCAAGGAGTCGGAGATGGAAAGCGGAACTGGGCTGATCCAGCGGTTCTACAGGGAAACCCTGCAGGGTGGGGACCTCTCGCTCATCGATGAACGGGCAGCGGAGGACTATACCGATCATGAGGACGCCCTGCCCGGGCAGCCGGCCGGACGGGAAGGGATCAGGTTCTTTGTCAACGTGATGCGGACGGCCTTCCCGGACATCACGGTAAAGACCCTGGAGCCGGCTCTGGTCGACGGGGACCTGGAAGCGGTCCATGTTGTCCTCACCGGCACCCATCAGGGCGAACTGATGGGTGTGGCACCCACCGGGCGGACGGTCGAGTTCGGAGGCATCGACATCATCCGCACGAAGGACGGCAAGGTCACCGAGCACTGGGGCGCCACCGACATGCTGGGGCTGATGAAGCAGATTGGAGCGGTCGAACAATAGCGCAGTCTGGACTCCTGGCAGCGGGGTGGGGCCGGAACTTACCGTGCCAGTGAAACCGCCAGACCGGCGGCGCCGGCCAGCGCCAGTACGCACCGGGTGTGGTTGGCCCGGTTCCAGGGGCGTTCGAAGTCTTGCCGAGCGTTCGCGGCGCCGGTGCCGTCGGCGGTGATTCGTCCCAGGGCATTGTTGCGCGGCCCGTTGGCTGCACGTCACGCGTGCGACGCTCGCCAGCCGCTTCCGCGCCGCCGTGGGCGAACCGCCCATGACTTATCTGGCAAACTGGCGGATGCTGCTGGCCAGCGAACTGCTCGCGGCCCCCACTATGACCACCGCACGGATCGCACGCGAAGTGGGCTATGGCGGGCCGTTCGCGCTCAACACGGCATTTAAACGCCGCTTCGGCCTCAGCCCCACCGAATACCGCCGGCTCAAGTACCCGCCCCGGCGGCACGAATTCCCCAGCGATGCCTAACGGCGGCCGGAGACGGTACTAGTGTTTTTGCTGGCAACGCCGGATCCGGCGGAACAATGCCATCGCAGAAACGAAGGACACCATGAGCACCCTGAAAGAGCGCCTGCACGCCGACGTCGTCACCCATATGAAGTCAGGCAACAAGACGGCCCTGACCACCCTGCGGAATGTCCTGGGCGAGATCGCCACGCGCGAGAAGTCCGGCAAGACGCCGGTTGAACTGGACGATGCCCAGACCACCGCCCTGCTGCAGAAGGAGGCCGCCAAGCGGCGCGACACCGCCCGCATTTACTCCGAGGCGGGCGAGGCCGGACGGGCGGCCACGGAGATCGCCGAGGCCGAGGTCATCGAGGCCTACCTGCCCCAGCCGCTCACCACCGCCGAGGTGGAGGCCATCGTCGACGAGGAAATCGCCGCCCTGGAAGCCGGCGGAATGGAACTGTCCCCGCGCCAGATGGGGTTGGTGATGAAGCCGGTGACCGCGAGGGTCGCCGGCCGCTTCGACGGCAAGGCCGTCAGCGAGATCGTCCGGCGGCGCCTGGCAGCGTAGCGCCGGCCCGCGGCATCCGTGGGGGACGCTGCTGGAGAATTCGGGCCCGGGACCGCCGCTTTCGTGCCGCACCCCTGTACAGGTGCGAAAAAGACTTTAGGATCGGCTCCGGGGTAAAAGGTTTATCCCGGCAGCATCTCGGTTCTACAGCATTGGGGTATACGTTCATGTCATTCGCATCGAAATTCGCCGCCGGCCTGCTCGCGGCAGGGGTCATCCTTTCCGGCGGGGCCGGCGCCGCCGTGGCGGCGGAGGAAACCGTTCCCGCTCCGGTGCCCTCGGCGTCGGCCCCGGCTGCTCCCGGCAAGTCTGCCGAAGCCCACGCCGCCGCGGCGCTGAAGAAGCAGGCGGCCGCCGCCAAGCAGGAAGCCGTCAAGGCGAAGGTCGCGGCCAAGAAGGAAGCGGCGGCCGCCAAGAAGGCTGCGGCCGAGGCGAAGAAGGCCGAGGCGAAGTCCGCGGCGCTGGAAAAGAAGCTGCAGGCCAAGGCGACCAAGGCCCTGAAGAAGGAGGCCGCCGCTGCGAAGAAGGCAGCAGTCAAGGCCAGGATCGCCGCCAAGAAGGCTGCGGCCGAGGCGAAGAAGGCCGCGAAGAAGGCCGCCGCCAAGGAAGCCGCAGCAGCCGAGCTCGAGCAGGACGCCGATGAGCTGGAGCAGGACGCCGCCTGACCCGGCGGCGCAGCAGTAGAAGCAGCCAGCACAATCCATAGCGGTCCGGCGGCCGGCGGGAGTCGATCCCGCCGGCCGCCGGGTCGTCCCGGGCCCAGCGCCGCAGATTCAGGTATCTGGCCACAGCCGGAAACGCAGAGGAATGAAGTCTCCCCCGGTGCCTTCTGCGCCTCGTCCCTGAAAGACCGGAAGGACACCGGCAAGACCAACGGCAGGACCTGCACCTGCAGGACCTCCGCCACGGAAAACCGGCTGCGCTGGCGCGCGGCCTGAGCGCTGCCTGACGGCCCGGAAAGCAGCTCCCTGCAGCGTTGGCAGGGCGGCAGCGCGCCGGCGCCCCGGGTCTTCCCAGCGTCAGGGCGCCGGAGGATGATGGGCGCATGACGCCGGACTCCCCCGCGGCCACGGGGTCCAGCCGGACGGACACGGCACTGCTCCTGGCCGGGATCATGCAGATGACCGAGGATTTTGCCGACGCGGACAAGGAGTATCTCGGCTACGCGCTGGATGCCGCCGTCCGCGTGCACCACGGCCAGATCCTGGACGAGCCGCCCGGGCCGTTCAGCAACCTGCGGCTGGACCGGATCCTGCGCAATACGCTGTGCCTGCTGCGCTGGGGAGTGGGCGACATGGGCGTCCTGCTCTGCTCGGTGCTGCACGACACCCTGGACGAGGCGCTGAACGAAACGGTGCGGATCTGGGACACGCGGCGGGACAGTCCGCCGGAGACGCCGGAGCGGAGCGACGCCTGGGACAAGGCGGCCACGATCCAGGACTGGCTGGAATTCGACTTCGGTTCCAGGATCTACAGCCTGCTGGAAATGGTCTCCTACAGCCTGGAGCACAGCCGGCGGGGCAGCCAGACCGGCCGGGCCCTGAAGTACGCCAGGCACGCGGCGGCACAGCTCGGGCAGGACCCGCGCTACCTGCTGCTGGAAACACCGAACCTCGTGGACCGGGTCACCTGCCTGTTCGGCCGGTACGGCATCATCGCCCATCCGGGGGCGGCGGAACTGGGCGCGGCCTACCTGCCCGCCGTCGAGGCGTTCCGCCTGGCGGCCTGGGACACGCCGGAAATCGCCGACCTGTCCGAGGTCTGGAGCAAGGGGCCGCGGGTGCTGCTGCCCGGCAGCAGGATGCCCCGGCTCAGGTGCGCCCTGGACGAGGCCCGCGACACGCTGAAGCGGCTGCTGGACTGACCCGTCCCGGCCAGCCGGCGGGCCCGATGAATTTCGGGTACCCGCTCGGGCGGATCCGGGTGCCGGACCTTGCCCTGACCTGCGGCGCTACTATTCTTGGAGTCGCGGGTTAACCGATCCACCGGCCATCCCCCAACGGACCGGCTGGACCGATTTCCCGTCCCGGGAGGGCGGCGTTGAGCCAGGCTCCGCCGCCGGCCGGGGGTCCGGCGCCCGCACCGTCGTCGGGCTCCCGGCCCCCTCCGGGCAGCCGAAGCGGAGGCGCCGCGCCCGGCCGTCAGCCGGCCTCGACGTCGCCCTCGATGGTCACGTCCAGGTCCAGGCTGATGCCCTCCTGGGACTCGATCTCGTCCTGGAGGTAGGCGGCCAGTTCTGCATCGCTGGTGGCCAGCTTGACCGGGATCCTGCCGGTCAGCCTGGCGCTGTCATCGTCCACTTCGTTGACCCGGAAGACGGCGCCACCCACGCGGGCGGCCGCGAGTTGCTCAATGCCGTTGCGGAAACCCTGCCCGCCGCCTGCCCGCGGCGTCGCGGTCACGGAGAAAATGACGTCGTCTTCAGCCAAGTCGTTCTCCTGCCTGGTTGTGCCGGCGGACCACGGAACCCGCCCGCGCGGCCGTCCTGGTCCGGCTTCCCATATCGTAAGCGCCGCGGCCTCGCACGTCACGCGCCGGGCCCGCCGCGGCGGCTTCAGCCCAGCATGCGGCGGGCTTCGTCCAGGGCTGCTTCCTCTTCCGGCGTCGCCACCTCGGCGGCGACGGCGCGCGAGGCATCGATGATCCGGCGCAGTTCGGCGGGCCGGATCGGGTCCGGACGGGTGTGGACCATAGCATGGCAGTTCGCGCACAGCGGGACCAGGTCCGTCAGCGGGTCGAGCTCGTAGCCGGGGCCGAGCAGCGCCACCGGCACGAGGTGGTGGACGTGGATGAATTCGTGCCCGATCTCCCCGTAGACGGCCTCGAAATTGAAGCCGCAGGCGGCGCAGCTGAGCCCGTGGTGTTCGAGGCAGTCGCGGCGGGCCCGGACATCGCGCTCGTACCGGTTGGCCAGCACCCGGGTCACGGCCTCCCCGGGCAGCGTGCCTGGCACCGGCAGCGTCGGGTCCTGGGCGGATGGCAGGACATGGTCGGCCCAGAGCGTGCGCAAGGCCGGTTCGCTGCCGGCGGGCACGGCCAGGCCGGAGCCGCGCACCGCCTTCCACGGGATCCCGGGCACGCGGGCGAGCAGTTCGGCGGCGGGGATTTCGTCGCCGCGCGGCAGCAGCACGTCGAAGACCACCTCCACGTAGTTGGCCGTGGCGGAGGGCCGGCGGAAATGGGGCCCGGGGTAGGGTTCGGAAGTAACGGTGGCGTGGCCGATGAGCCCGCGGCCCTGCCCGCCCTGCAGCAGCAGCCAGGCCTCGCTGCCGGCTTCGATGTTCCGGTGCCGGCCCACGCTCCAGTGCGCCTGGAAGGCGCCCGTGGCGGCGACCAGATCGACGGCTTCCGGATAGGCCGGCTGCCACCCGTCCCACAGTTCCGGGTTCCAGGCCAAGATGATTGCCGCCATGCTCTCCCCTCCGGGCCGGCCGCCTGCCGGCTCGTGCCTTCCAGCGTAGACGGTCCGGCGGCCGGACATCGTGCGGGCGGACGAGGGCCCGGGGCCGGTTCCCCGATCGGGACGCTTGGGGACAGCCGGCGACGGCGAAGTCTGGCCGGGCGCTCCGCCGCCGGTTAGTCTTGCCCCAGTTCCACCGTCCCGCCGGAAGACTGTGCTCCCGCCCGGAACCATACAGGAGCGGCGCCAGGAAACCGGTCCAGAGGTCCTCACCCAGGAGACAGTGTTTACGAGAAAAATCCTCGTCGCGATCCTGCTCTTAATGACCACGAACGACGTGCAGGTGCGCGACGGCACCCGGTACCTGCTCAATCTCTTCATGCCGGCGGGGACAAGTGGATGACCTACCGGGAACCGGGCGAGACCGATGCCGACGTCGACAGCTACGACCTGGTCCACAAGGCCTGGACCGGGATCCTCGGCATCCGCGACCGGGCCATCGAGCCGGCCGCGCCCGGTACCTACGGCGGGGTTGTCCGCAGCTGGCTGCCGGCCGGGGGCTGACCGGGCGCTGCGGATCCTGCATTTGGGGACATATCAACATGCAAGTGGCGGGTCCGGCCCCGGCGGCAGGGGGCCGGCCGATCGGTTAGGCTGATCATCAGTTCCCTTCCAGATCGCAACGGCCCGGCACCGCCGCGGCAGGAAACGAGGCGGACCTGATGAACACAGCACCCACTGCACCCGGAACCAGCCGGCTGGATCTGGCCAGGCTCCAGGCCCTGGCTCAGGCGCACCGCATCGGGACCTCCTTCTCCGGCTGGGACCGGCAGCCGCACGACGTCGCGCCGGAGACCCTGGTGAAGATCATTGCCGGGCTGGGGGTGAAGGCCGGGACGGACGAACTGCTCGACGCCGCCCTCGAGGACGCCGAACTGGCGCCGTGGCGGCGGATGCTGCCGCCCGCCGTCGTCGGCCGCGCCGGTACCGAAACCCTGGTGCCGGTGCATGTCCGACACGGCGAGCCGGTCCGGCTGTGGATCGAGGCCGAGGACGGCGGCAGGCACCACCCGGTCCAGCGCGACCTCTGGGTGAACCCGCGGCTGGTCGACGGCGTGCTGACCGGCCGGGCGACCTTCGAGCTGCCGCGGGACCTGCCGCTGGGCTGGCACGTGCTGCACGCTGCCTCCGGCGACCGGCACACGAAGGCCACCCTCGTGGTGGTGCCACAGCGGCTCACCACGGCCGCGCCGCTGGAGCAGCGCCGCGGCTGGGGCCTGGCCGCGCAGCTGTACTCGGTGCGCTCGAAGCGGTCCTGGGGCATCGGGGACTTCGCCGATCTGGCGGATCTGGCCGCCCTCGGCGGCGGGCACGGGGCGGACTTTGTCCTGGTCAACCCGCTGCACGCGGCCGAGCCGGCACCGCCGCTGCAGCCCTCGCCCTATTCGCCGTCGACCCGCCGGTTCTTCAACCCGCTCTACCTGCGCATCGAGGCGGTGCCGGAGCTGGCCTACCTGAAGCGCAAGCTGCGCCGGCAGGTGGACGAGCTGGCCAAGCAGGTGCACCCGCTGAACCTGGATGCCGGGAAGCTGGACCGGGACACGGCCTACGCGGCGAAGCTGGAGGCGCTCGAACTGCTCTACGCGGTGGAGCGCTCGCCGGCGCGCCAGCAGTCCTTCGAGGCCTTCCGCGCCCAGCAGGGGTCCGGGCTGGAGGATTTTGCGCTCTGGAGTGCGCTGCGCGAGGAACTTGGGCCCGAGGACCCGTTCTGGCAGGACTTCGGCGGCCCGGCCTCGGTCGCGGCGGAGCAGGCCCGCGCGCGACTGGCGGACCGGGTCGGTTTCCACTGCTGGCTGCAGTGGCTCTGCGACGAGCAGCTGGAGTCCGCCCAGCGTGCCGCCACGGCCGCCGGCATGCGGCTGGGCGTGGTGCACGACCTGGCCGTCGGTGCGGACCTGGCCAGCGCCGACGCGTGGACGCTGCGCCCGGTGCTGGTTCCGGGGATGAGCGTGGGCGCGCCGCCGGACATGTACAACCAGCAGGGCCAGGACTGGTCGCAGCCGCCGTGGCATCCGCAGCGGCTCGCCGAGGCCGGCTATGCGCCGCTGCGCGACATGCTGCGCACGGTGCTGCGCCACGCCGGGGGCGTGCGGGTGGACCATATTCTGGGCCTGTTCCGGCTGTGGTGGGTGCCGGAGGGCAACGCCCCCGGCGACGGTGCCTACGTCTACTACGACCATGAGGCGCTGGTGGGCATCCTCGCGCTCGAGGCCGAGCGCGCCGGTGCCGTCGTGATCGGCGAGGACCTGGGCACCGTGGAACCGTGGGTGCGGGACTATCTGGCCGAGCGCGGCATCCTGGGCACCTCCATCCTCTGGTTCGAGTCCGACGACGCCGGCGCCCCGCTGCCCCCGGAGGCATACCGCGCGCTGTGCCTGGCCAGCGTCAACACGCACGACCTGCCGCCGACCGCGGGCTACCTGGCCGGGGAGCACGTCCGGCTGCGGGACCAGCTGGGTCTGCTCAACCGCGCGCTGACGGACGAACAAGCCCTGCATGAGGAGGCCCTGGCGGCCGTGCTGGATCTGGTCCGCCGGCGCGGCCTGCTGCCGGCGGACACCGGCCGGCTGCCGGACGGGCAGGTGATCGAGGCGCTCTACCGGCTGCTGGCGCAGTCGCCGTCGGTCCTGCTGGGGGTGTCCCTGGTGGACGCCGTCGGCGAGCGGCGGGCGCAGAACCAGCCCGGAACCCGGGACGAGTACCCGAACTGGCGGGTGCCGCTGGCCGATGCCGAGGGGGACGCGGTGCTCATCGAGGACCTGGCCGGGGATGCCCGGTTCGGCTCGCTGCTGGCGGCGGTGGAGGAAAGCCTGCGCCGCCGGCAGCCGGCCTAGTCCCGCGCTTCGAGGCAGCGGACCGCTTCGGCAATGTCTTCGAGCACCACCGCGGCCTGGCGCCGGACGCTGGCCACCGCGGCGGGGACCCCGGCGTCGCCCAGCGGACCGCGCTGCTCGCCGGCCAGCCTGGCCATTGCCGCCGCCTCGGCCGCGGCGGCCACCGAGTTGCCGGCCTTGGACAGGTACCGGTGCATCCGTCCGAGCCGGCCGCCGGGGACGTCCATGCCCTCGCTGGGCGCTTCGCGCTGGGCAGCCGTGCAGCAGCGGCGCACTTCGGGCAGCTGGCCGGAGAGCTGGTCTGCCACGGCCACCAGTTCGGCATACAGGGCCTCGTCCGCCACACCCTCGAGGATCTGGTGGTAGCGGTCCAGTCCGCGCCGGTACCTGTCGTGCAGGCGGCGCCAGAGCCCCTTGCCAAGTTCCTTGTCGTCCCGGCGGGCCTGCCGGGCGGCCCCGAAGAACGCCACCGGTGCTACAGGTACTGGCCGGGACCCGAGGGCTGGCCCTCGTCGCGGGGGCCGGCCGGACGCGGCGTGTTCTCGGTTTCGGAGCCGGCAGCGCGCCGCGGCTCGCCGTCCTCGCCGATGACGACGCCGGGGGCGATCATGGTGCCCGGCGGCAGCTGGCGCATCTGCAGCTGCGCCGCCAGGTGCTGGTTGGCTGCCTGCTGGGCGGCGATGGCCGTCTGGATGCCGTGGAAGAGCCCTTCGAGCCAGCCGACCAGCTGGGCCTGGGCGATGCGCAGCTCGGCGTCCGTGGGCGTGGATTCCTTCGGGAAGGGCAGGTCGATCCGGCGCAGCTCCTCGACCAGTTCAGGGGCCAGCCCGTCTTCGAGCTCTTTGATGGAACGCGCATGGATCTCAGCCAGGCGGCGCCGGGCGCCGTCGTCGAGCGGGGCACTGCGCACCTCCTCGAGCAGCTGGCGGACCATGGTGCCGATGCGCATCACCTTGGCCGGTTCGTCCACCAGGTCGTGCAGGGAGGAGGGCCTGCTTTTGCCGTTCCGGCCGTGCCGGTCCGCCGGCGCCGCTGCGGCTTCGGCGCCGCCGGCGAGCGCGCCCTCGATCACTGGTTCGTCTGCCCGTGTCGGCTGCTCATCGCTCATGGTCTCATCTTGCCAGACGGATCCGGTGAACCGTCATGGACCTGCCGCCGGCTCCCCGGGTCCGGGGAACGCGCCGGTCAGAAGAGCATCGCCACCAGCCCGACCACCGCCGCCAGCACGCCCACGCCGGTGAGGATCTTGCCGAGCAGCAGCAGGGTATGGCCGGGCAGCTGCGGCTCGTCGACCTGCCAGCGGGCCGGGTTCCGGGCGTCGTAATAGACCAGCACGTCGGTTCCGGCGGCCGGAGGCGCGGCGTCCCCGTCCGGGAAAACACCTTCCACGAAGCCATGTTTGTGATCGAACCAGCGCACCCCGCGGCGGCGTCCGTCGGCGAAGGCCACGCCCTCCGCGCGGTGCCAGCTCGCACCGAGCAGGCGGACCACCCCGCCGGCGAGCAGCAGCAGCAGTCCCGGGCCGAGCATCACCCAGGTGAGCACTTCGGAGATCAGTCCGGCTGCATCAAGCACTTGGGGCATAGCCAGATGGTATCCCGGGGTGCCCGGGGACGGCCGCGGCACCGGCAAAGTGACGCGCGGTGACGCCGCCGGGCCGCAGCTGTCCGCTCACTGTGCGCCAGGCCCACGTTTCGGGGCCCGGTCGTGGGTGTGGCGCACAGTCAGTGATCCCCGCGGGAGATTCGAGCGTACTCAAGGCGCGGGCGGGGCGGAGTGCGGGTCAGCAGCAGCGGCCCTGCGGGTTCCGGTCCTGGCGGTCCATCTTGTCCCGCCAGAATTCCCGTTCGCTCATCGGCAAGGTGCCCGGATGCGCCACCCGGTGGTGGTCCAGGTAGGCCTGGTAGGCGTTTTCGCCCATGACTCCCTTGTAGAACCAGACGAAGCCGCGCCAGCCCCGGCGCAGCGCGTCCAGGGCCTGGGCCGCCGCGGCCATCAGTGGCTCCGGTGCAGGAACGGCCGGTGCTCGACGGGCAGGGCGTTCCACCGGGCCTCGAGCTCCTTCTCGGCCGGGGACGGGATCAGCCCGGCCGGCGCGTAGGTCCGGGAGACCACCGCCGGCTCCTCCGCGCTCGGGCCGCCTCCGTTGCGCCAGGATTTGATCGTGGCCAGGATGGCCGCGACGATGACAATGATGGTCAGCACCACGAACACGATGGACAGGGTGCCTTGGACCGTCGTATTGCGCACCACCGCTTCCATCGAGGCCACATCCTTCGACGGGCCGAAGCTGGTGTCCCCGGCGGCCAGGGCGTCCCGGTAGGCGAAATGGTTCGCCCAGTAGCCCACCTTCGGATCCGGCGAGAAGATCTTCAGCATCGAGGCCGAGATGGTGACCACCGACGCGAAGGCCAGCGGCACGGCGACGACCCACAGGTACTTGAACGTGCCCTGCTTGGCCACGATCGCCATGCAGACGGCGAGCGCGATGGCCGCCAGCAGCTGGTTGGCAATGCCGAAGAGCGGGAAGAAGGTGTTGATGCCGCCCAGCGGGTCCGTTACGCCCAGGATCAGGATGTACCCCCAGCCGGCCACCATGATGGCCGTGCAGACCCAGACACCGGGCCGCCAGGAGACGTTCTTGAACTGCGGGATGACGTTGCCGATGGTGTCCTGCAGCATGAACCGCGCCACCCGGGTCCCGGCGTCCACCGCGGTCAGGATGAACAGTGCTTCGAACATGATCGCGAAGTGGTACCAGAAGCCCATCATGCTCACGCCGCCGACGAACCCGTGCATGATCTGCGACAGCCCCACGGCCAGGGTCGGCGCGCCGCCGGTGCGCGAGACCACCGACTCCTCGCCGACATTGGAGGCTAGCGTGGTGAGCATATCCGGGGTCAGGTTCACTCCGGAGAGTCCGAGGCTGTTCACGAAGGCGACGGCGCCCTCCACCGTGCCGCCGGTGGCGGCGGTGGAGACGTTCATCGCGAAGTAGATACCGCGGTCGATCGACAGCGCCGCAACCAGGGCCATGATCGCCACAAAGGACTCCATCAGCATGCCGCCGTAGCCGATGAAGCGGCTCTGCCGCTCCTTGTGGAGCATCTTCGGCGTGGTGCCGGAGGCGATCAGCGCGTGGAAGCCGGACAGCGCGCCGCAGGCAATGGTCACGAACAGGAACGGGAAGAGCGTGCCGGGCACCACCGGTCCGTCGGCCCGGCTGGCGAATTCGCTCACCGCCGGCACTTTGATTTCGGGGCGGACCACCACGATCGCCACGGCCAGCATCAGGATGGTGCCGATCTTCATGAAGGTGGACAGGTAGTCGCGCGGGGCCAGCAGCAGCCACACCGGCAGCACCGCGGCGATGAAGCCGTAGATGATGATGCACCAGGCGATGGTGGTGCGGTCCAGCGAGAAGACCGCCTGCCCCCACGCGGTGTCGGCGATCAGGCCGCCGCCGATGATCGCCCCGATCAGCAGCACGAACCCGATGATGGAGACCTCGCCGACCTTGCCCGGGCGCAGGAAGCGCAGGTAGACGCCCATGAACAGCGCGATCGGGATGGTCATGCCCACCGAGAAGACGCCCCACGGGGACTCGCCCAGCGCATTGACCACCACCAGCGCCAGGATGGCCACGATGATGATCATGATGGCCAGCGTGGCGATCAGCGCCGCCGTGCCGCCGACCAAGCCCAGTTCCTCGCGCGCCATCTGGCCCAGCGAACGGCCCCCGCGGCGCATCGAGAAGAACAGGACCAGGTAGTCCTGGACCGCGCCGGCCAGGACCACGCCCACGATGATCCAGATGGTACCCGGCAGGTAGCCCATCTGGGCGGCCAGGATGGGGCCGACCAGCGGTCCGGCGCCGGCAATGGCCGCGAAGTGGTGCCCGTAGAGCACGCGGCGGTCCGTGACCGAGTAGTCCTTGCCGTCGGCCTTGTACTCGGCCGGCGTGGCCCGCATGTCATTGGGCCGGGTGATCTTGTCCTCGATGAACTTGGAATAGAAGCGGTAGGCAATGAAGTAGGTGCACACGGCCGCGAATACGAACCAGATGGCGTTGATGGGTTCGCTCCGGATGATCGCGATGATGCTCCACGCCACCCCGCCCAGCAGCGCGATCGCCACCCAGATGGCGATCTTCGCCGGGGTCCACCGGCGTTCTTCGGCAGCCAGGGCCCCCGGGTCGATGGCCACCGGAGGCAGGTTCGGGTCCTGGACCAGGACATCTGCCGGCGAATCTTCGGGACCCGGCCGTGCCGGGCGTTCCTCTGACATCTCGCTCATACCCTCTCGCCAGGGCCCCCGGAAAATTCCCTCGTCAAACTCTTGAGAAATGGAGACCGGTTGTGTATGAACAGCACGCTAGCAGCGCAGGTGGCAGCATTCCAGAGCACCCGGCGGACGCCCCGCCCTCCCGCCGGCGCTTTGCCGGGCGCCGGGCCGGTCAGGACATGGTCAGCAGGATCTTGCCCACGTGGTCGCCGGAATCGAAGTACTCATGCGCCGCGGCCGCCTCGGCCAGCGGGAAGCTCCGGTCCACCTGGGCCGCGACCTCGCCGGAGGCGATCAGCGGCCAGACGTGCTCGGCCACTGCGCGCATAATGGCCGCCTTCTCCTCCGCCGGCCGGGCCCGCAGCGTGGTGGCGATGACGGCCGCCCGCTTGCGCATCAGCAGGCCCAGATCCAGTTCCGCCTTGGCCCCGCCCTGCAGCCCGATCACCACCAGCCGGCCGGCGGTGGCCAGCGCCTCGACGTTGCGGGCCAGGTACTTGGCGCCGACGACGTCGAGGATCACGTCCGCGCCCCGGCCGCCGGTGGCGTCCTTGACCCGCGCCACGAAGTCCTCGTCGCGGTAGTTGATCAGCACCTCGGCACCCAGGGAACGCACGACGTCGAGCTTGGCCTGGCTGCCGGCGGTCACCATGGGCACCGCGCCGAAGGCACGCACCAGTTGGACGGCCATGGTCCCGATGCCGCCGGCGGCGCCGTGGATCAGCACGCTTTCGCCGGCCTGCACACCGGCGGCCATGAACAGGTTCGAGAACACCGTGGCGGCCACCTCGGGCAGGGCCGCCGCCGTGGCCAGGTCCACCCCGTCGGGCAGCGGCAGCACCTGGCCGGCCGGGACCGCCACCTGCTCGGCATAGCCGCCGCCGGCCAGCAGGGCGCAGACCTCGTCCCCCGGCGCGAAGCCGGCCACTCCGGGCCCGACGGCGGCGATCCGGCCGGAGACTTCCAGCCCGGGGATGTCGGAGGCGCCCGGCGGCGGTGGATAGACCCCGAGGCGCTGCTGCACGTCGGCGCGGTTCAGCCCGGCGGCGGCGACGTCGATCAGCACCTCGCCCCCGGCCGGCACCGGTGCGGGCACCTCCCGCAGCACCAGGACCTCGGGTCCGCCCGCGCCGTCGTAGAAAACCGCCTTCATGCCTTGCCTCCCGGTAGGTCGCCTGGGTGATCGGGCCGGTCCGCGGCTTTTGCCGCCGCCGGGCCGTCCGTGTCAGACTACAGGGAGGGAAGGTTGTCCGAGCGGCCGAAGGAGCTGGTCTTGAAAACCAGTAGGCGGCAACCCCGTCTCATGGGTTCAAATCCCATACCTTCCGCGCTGGACCAGGGGCCGGCGGCTTCGCTGCGAAGCCGCCGGCCCCTGGCCTTGTCCGGCTCCCGGCAGGCCGTTGTGGCTGCCGGAGCCGAGGGCTAGGCTCGATACTGGACCCGCATCCGGGAGTGTGGAAGGAGCCAGCCATGCCCGTTCCTGCAGATTTCACCTCCGGTGCGCCGTGCTGGATCGACCTGGTGAGCTCGGATCCGGACAAGGCCACGGAATTCTACGGCACCCTGTTCGGCTGGCAGTCCGAAACCATGGGCGAGGAAGACGGGACCGTCCGGGAATACCGGCTCTTCTCCAAGGACGGCCTGCCGATTGCCGGCCTGGTCCGCAATGACCAGGGACAGTTCCCGGACGCCTGGGCCATCTACCTCGCCACCGAGGACATCGCCGCCACCGCCCGGAAGGTCGCGGAGGCCGGCGGCCGCGTCCTGCGGGAACCGACGCAGGTGGGGAACCAGGGCTCGCTGGCGGTCTTCGCCGACCCCGGCGGGGCGGTGGTCTGCGGCTGGCAGCCCGAGGCACACCAGGGCTTCGGGCTCAGCGCCGAACCCGGAGCGCCCTGCTGGTTCGAACTGCTCGCCGCCGACTATGAGGCTGCGGTCTCCTTCTACACCAAGGCCTTCGGCTGGAGGCCGGAGACCATGAGCGACACCGACGAGCTGCGCTACACGCTCAACCGCCCGTCCCGGGATTCCACCGCCGGCATCCTCGATGCCCGGGACACCCTGCCGGCCGGAGCGTCCTCGCACTGGCTGCTCTATCTGGGCACCCCGGACACGGACACCGCGGTGCGGCGGGTGCAGGAACTTGGCGGCACGGTGCTGCGCGCAGCCTGGGATTCCCCGTACGGCCGCATGGCCCAGGTTGCCGATCCGACCGGCGCGGCGTTTATGCTCATGCACGCGCGGTCCGGCAATTCCTCCCCCTGACCAGCCGTCTTTAAGGCATGAACTATTCCTTTCACAATTACCGTTCGGTAATCTCCGGTTAATGCGCCCGGGCTGGGATGGCCTGGGGGCGCAGCACAGGCCTGCGCCGCCGTCCCTCCGCCATGTTCCCCGGGGCCCACGCCCTGCGTGTGCCATCCGCGGTGGGCAAACCCGGGAAGAACTGGAGAAAAGGAAACGATGGCTTCATCTGCGAAGACCACGTGGGGATGTGCCCTGTCCGTCGGCCTGCTGGCCGGCGGCTTCGTGGCAGCACCCGCCGTGGCGGACGATACGACCCTGGCAGCGCCGGTCGAGCTGAACCTGCTGAGCATCAACGACTTCCATGGCCGGATCGACGCGAACACCGTCAAGTTCGCCGGCACCGTGGAAAGGCTGCGGGCGGAAAACCCGCAGGGGACGGTCTTCACCTCCGCCGGGGACAACATCGGCGCGTCGGTGTTCGCCTCCTCGGTCCAGCACGACCAGCCGACCATCGATGTCCTGAACACGCTGGGTCTGGCCGCCACGGCAGTGGGCAACCATGAATTCGACGCCGGTTTCGCGGACCTGACCGGGCGCGTCACCCCTGCGTCCAAGTACCCGCAGCTGGGCGCCAACGTCTACCAGCGCGGCACCACCACCCCGGCCCTGCAGGAATACCAGCTCGTCCCGGTCAACGGCCTGACGGTCGGAGTGATCGGGGTTGTCACCGAGGAAACCTCGACGCTGGTCAGCCCCGGCGGCATCACCGCAGTGGAGTTCGGGGATCCGGTGGCGGCGGTAAACCGGGTGGCCGCACAGCTCAGCGACGGCACCGGCGACGAGGCGGATGTCGTCGTCGCCTCCTACCACGAAGGCGCCAACACGGCCGCCGGCCTGGCCGAGGCTACCGCCGCCAGCCCGGTCTTCAAGCGGATCGTGGAGGAAACCTCGCCGGAGGTGGACGTGATCTTCAACGGGCACACGCACCTGGGCTACAGCTTCGACGCCCCGGTCCCCGGCGCCGCCGGCAGGACCCGCCCGGTGGTTCAGACCGGTTCCTACGGCGAGAACGTCGGCCAGGTCAAGCTCTCCGTGGATCCGGCCACCGACGAGGTGCTCGCCCACACCGCCGCCGTGGTCAAGCGCACCGCCGACGCCGACGCGTCCCTGGTGAACGCCTACCCGCGCGTGGCCGAGGTCAAGTCCATCGTGGACGCGGCGCTGGCCCACGCCGAGAAGGTCGGGGCCCAGCAAGTGGGCACCGTCACCGCCGACATCACCACGGCATTCACGCCGGACGCGCAGGGCAGCGCCCCCAAGCGCGACGACCGTGCCTCCGAATCCACGCTGGGCAACCTGGTCGCCGACTCGGTGCTGGCCAGCCTCGCCGCCGGCGATCGCGGCGGTGCGGAAATCGGCGTCGTGAATCCGGGCGGCCTGCGCAACGAGCTCTACTACGCCCCGGACGGAAAGGTCAGCTACGCCGAGGCCAATGCGGTGCTGCCGTTCCTGAACAACCTCTGGACCACCACGCTCACCGGTGCCCAGGTCAAGACCATGCTGGAACAGCAGTGGCAGCGCAGCGCGGACGGCACGGTTCCCAGCCGGCCCTACCTGCAGCTGGGCCTGTCCAAGAATATGAACTACACCTACGACCCGTCCCGGCCCGAGGGCAGCCGGATCACCGGGGTCTGGATCAACGGCCAGCCGCTGGGCCCTGAGCGTGGCTACCGCGTGGGCACCTTCAGCTTCCTGGCCACGGGCGGGGACAACTTCCATGTCTTCACCGAGGGCAGCAACACCAAGGATTCGGGCCTGATCGACCGCGACGCCTGGATCGCCTACCTGGGCGGCAACTCGCCGCTGGCGCCGGACTTCGCCCGCCGCAGCGCCGTCGTGCAGGGCGCCCCGGACCGCATCGGCCCGAAGCAGCAGGTGGAGCTGACGCTGTCCAAGCTGGACCTGACCTCGCTGGGCAGCCCAGCGAACACCCGGCTCACGCTGAGCTACGTCGAGGACAAGGGCAAGGCCAAGCAGCTGGGCAGCTACCCGGTCTCCGGCGGCACCGCCGCCGTGGCGTTCCGGGCACCGGCCTCGCTGAAGGGCGGCTGGTTCGAGCTGACGGCCGCGGAATCCGGCACCACGGTCCGGCTGCCGTCCGAGGTCCCGGCCAAGGCCACCCCAGGTTCGGAACGGAAGGTGCAGCGATGAGCGGGCAGCACACAGCGTCCCGAACCTCCGCGGTGCGCCGGACCCTGGCCGCGGCGCTGACCGCCGGCTTCGCGGCCGTGCCGCTGGCGGCGCTGCCGGCGGCCGCGAACACCGCAGGCACCGGCGTCGTCATCAATGAGGCCTACCTCTCCGGCGGCAGCGCCGGAGCCGCCTTCAAGAACAAGTTCGTCGAGCTCTACAACCCCACCGATGCCGCGGTCAGCCTGGACGGCTGGTCGCTGCAGTACCGCTCCGCCTCCGGCACCGGCAACCCCACCGGGGTGGTGCCGCTGAAGGGCAGCATCGCGGCCAAGGGCTACTACCTGGTCCAGGCCAATTCCAACGGGGCCAGCGGAGCGGACCTGCCGGCACCGGACCTGCTCAGCACGCTGACGCCGTCGGGCACCACCGGAACGCTGGTGCTGGCCAGCCAGGCCGCCGCCGTGGCGGGACTGGGCACCGGCGACGTGCGCGAGCGGGCCAACGTGGTGGACCTGCTTGGCTACGGCAGCTCGAACACCTTCGAGGGCCGGGCCGCGGCGGCGCCGTCGGGCAACACGGACGTGAAGTCCTTCAACCGCACCGGGGCCGCCGACACCGACGACAACCGGGCGGACTTCAGCCTCAGCGCCGCCATCACCCCGACCGGGTCCGGCACGCAGCCGGGCCCCGGTCCGGACCCGCAGCCGGCGCTCCGGACCATCGCCGAGATCCAAGGCAGCGGCGCTGCCTCCCCGCTGGCCGGGCAAACGGTGACCACCCGCGGCGTCGTCACCGCCGCCTACCCCAGCGGCGGGTTCAACGGCTACTACCTCCAGACCCCGGGCACCGGCGGGGACACGGACGCCGCGGCGCGCACCGCCTCGGATGCGGTCTTCGTGTTCTCCCGGGACACCGTGGGCCAGGTCCGGCCGGGCGACTACGTCGAGGTCACCGGCACCGTGAGCGAGTTCGGCGGGCTGACCGAACTGACCGTCCCGGCCGGCAAGCTCACCCAGCTGTCCGCCCCGGCCGAAGCGGTCAAGCCGGCGGCCATCGGCTGGCCGGCCACCGAGGCGGAGCGCGAGAAGTTCGAGGGCATGCTGCTGCGCCCGGCCGGGAGCTTCACGGTCACGGACAACTACGGACTGAACCAGTACGGCGAAATCGCCCTGGCCGCCGGCGACGGCCCGCTGCTGCAGCCCACTTCGGTGGGTGCGTACGGCTCGGACGCGTTCTGGCACCAGACCGAGGAAAACGCCGCCCGCGCAGTGACCCTCGACGACGGCGCGAGCACCGACTTCCTGCGCGGCGGCAAGGACATCCCGCTGCCGTACCTGGCCGCGGACGCGCCGGTGCGCATCGGTGCCGCCGCAGAATTCAGCACCGACGTGGTGCTGGACTACCGGTTCAACCAGTGGCGCTTCCAGCCGCTGGCGCAGCTGACGGCGGAGAATGCGGCCGCCGTGCAGCCGGCACGGTTCGAGGACACCCGCACCCCGGCTCCCGCGGAGGTCGGCGGCAACATCCGGATCGCCACCTTCAATGTGCTCAACTACTTCACCACCACCGGAGACCAGCTGCCCGGCTGCACCTACTACGAGGACCGTGCGGGCAACCCGGTGACGGTCCGCGGCGGCTGCGACGCGCGCGGGGCGGCCGATGCTGCGAACCTGCAGCGCCAGCAGGACAAGCTCGTCGCGGCGATCAACGGCCTGGGCGCCGACGTCGTCTCGCTGGAGGAGATCGAGAACTCGGCCAAGTTCGGCCGGGACCGCGATGCTGCCCTGGCCACGCTGGCCCAGGCCCTGAACGCCGCGCTGGCCGCCGCCGGCAAGCCCGGAACCTGGGACTACGTCCGCTCGCCCGAGGACCGTCCGGCGCTGGAGAACGAGGATGTCATCCGCACCGCGTTCATCTACAACCGGACCGCGGTGCAGACCATCGATGACTCCGTGATCCTGGCCGACGAGGTGAACTTCGACAACGCCCGCGAGCCGCTGGCCCAGACCTTCAAGGTCAAGCACGGCTCGGCAAAGACCAAGTTCATCGTGGTCGCCAACCACTTCAAGTCCAAGGGCTCGGCCCCCGCGTCCGGCGAGAACGCCGACCACGGCCAGGGCGGCTGGAACGCGGACCGGGTGGGCCAGGCCAAGGCGCTGGTGGCCTTCGCCGAGACCATGAAAAAGCGGTCCGGCACGGACAAGGTGTTCCTGGCCGGGGACTTCAACTCCTACGAGCAGGAAGACCCCATCCGCGTCCTCGAGCAGGCCGGCTACGTGAGCCAGGGTGCCAAGACCGGCAAGTATTCCTACAGCTTCGACGGCATGTCCGGCTCGCTGGACCATGTCTTCGCCTCCGCCGAGGCCGATGCCCGGGTGGCCGGCGCGGACATCTGGAACATCAACTCGGTGGAGCCGGTGGCGCTGGAGTACAGCCGGTACAACTACAACGCCACCAATTTCTACGCCCCGGACATGTACCGGGCCAGCGACCATGACCCGCTGGTGGTCGGCCTGGACCTGCCTACGGCCCGGGACCAGGCGCACGCCAAGAAGAAGTAGCCCCTCCTCCCCATCGACCTGCCACTTAGCGCCCTTTTCACCCCTGGGAACGGCGTTAGCTGGCAGGTCGATGGGGTTTAGGCGGCCAGGGACGCCGCGCCGAAGGAGACCGCAAAGCGCCGGCACCAGATGGACACCGAACTGTACTGCTCCAGATCCGTCCCCGGCGGGATGACATAGTTGTGGTCGCCCCGGTTCGCCTTGAGCGCCCCCAGGTCCAGATACCGCCCGTCGTCGAAGACATGCCAGCCGTCCGGGCCCTCCAGCACCGGCGCGTCCGTGAGCCAGACCCGCAGGTCCGGCCCGTCGGAGGTATCCAGCCCTTCGAGGCGGAGCACCCGGCTGCCGTCCGGCAACTGGACCACCAGTGCCCGGCCGGTGGTGGCGTGCTCGTGGCTGATGAACCGGCCGGCGCGCAGCACGATGGGCACCGCAGCTTCGCTCCGCGCCGTGGACGGCGCCTGCGCAGAGGGTGCCCCGGCCGTTGCCGGTGCCGAGCTTGCCGGCGCTCCCGGCAATTGCTCGACAACGGTTGAACTGGTCCACAGCCGCCACGGCTCGAACAGGAAGAGGCCCGCGGCGAGGACGGCCGCGCCCAGCACGCCGGCAACGATCAGCAGGTAACGGCGTTTCATGTCCATACAACGATGTGGGCGTACCGATAGTTCGGGCCCCGTCCGCCGGGTGTGGACGGGGACTGGCCGGCGCTTAGCGGGTGGCCCGGTCCAGGATGTCCCGGGCGATGTCGTCGGCGTCCTTGAGCGTCCGGGCACCGCCGTGCACCGAGGCGCCGGCCTCGGCCGCGATGGAGGTCCCCCACTGCACCGAGGACAGCTGCAGCCCCAGCACATACAGGCCCTCGTTCACCCGGCCATTGGCGCCGACCAGCCGGTACGGGGGCTTGGTCACGTCCAGCCCCGAGGTCTCCTCCGGCCCGCCTTCCACCCCAAGCATCAGCCGCGGCCGGCCCAGGCCGTCCTCGAGCAGCCGGCGCAGCAGCGGGGACAGCGACCGGCCCACCCGGTTCGCCGGCATCATCGCCTCCACCAGGTGTGCCGCTTCGTGCACGCTGTCCGCCACCCACGGCGAAACGGCCCGGAACCGGCCGGTCTCCGGGTCCACCGAATAGTGCGGGTCCGGCCCCACGAACTCCACGGTCCCGGCCCGTACCAGGGCGGCGAGCTGGCTGATGCGCAGCGGCGGCGGCCCGCTGGCCAGCCCCTCCACCAGCGGCTCGAACCAGCCGCGCAGCTCGGACTGCCAGGCTTCCTCGGTCAGTCCGCCGTCGGCCACCAGCTCCTTGATCAGGCTCCGGCCGGCGTTCAGCGCCCCGATCGCCATCTTCAGCGGGTCGTCCTCGCCCCGTGCCGAGCCGGCCGCATCGGCATCCAGGTACGCCAGCATCGCCGCGTGGTACTCGGCGGCGGAGGCGAAGTTCCGGCCGCCGAACGGCCGGGCCAGCGCCTCCACGTCCAGCCGGTGCTCCGCCGGGACGAAGTCCGCCACGTAGGCGCGGACCCGGTCCAACAGGGCGCGGCTGCCGCGCACGGACTGCAGCGCCAGCAGCTGGTCCAGGCCCTCGAGGAACACCAGCGGGTGGCCCTTGACCACCCCGGGCTCCACCCGCGCCAGCGTGCCGTAGTAGATGCGCAGCACGTCCCGGTGCAGCAGCGGCCAGAAGTCGTGGTCGAAGCCGGGCACGATCCCGTCCTCGTACAGGGCCCCGGCGGCACTGCGGGTGAAGTGCTCCAGCGACAGGCTGGCCGGGATGTAGCTGTCCAGCGCCGCCTTGGCCCGGTACGGCGTGCCGCGGCGCGAACCGGCGACGATCAGCGGCTCCTTGCCGGACGGTTCGTAGGCCAGCCGCCCGTCCGCCGCGGCACGGAACCGTCCGCCCCGGCCCTCGGTCAGCTGCACCATCAGATCGAAGAAATTCAGCCCCAGGCCGCGCACCAGCAGGGTCCGGCCGGCCGGGATCCGGTTCCAGTCCACGTCCCCGGGCACGTTCGGCGGCAGGTAGTGCAGTCCGTGCCGGGCGGCCTGGTCCTGCAGGTCCTGCTGCTCGGCGTTCAGTGCCGCGGGCACATGCCCCAGCGCCAGGACGACGGCGTCGGCGGCGAGCCTGCCGCCGTCGGCCAGCGTCAGTTCGTAGCCGTCCCCGGCAGCCGAAAGCCGCACCGCGTCGGCGGCATGCACGCTCAGCCGCACCGACCGGGCCTCGGCCGCCGCCGCGGCCAGCCGGGCGAAGGTCCAGGCCAGGTACCGGCCGTACAGCGCACGGCTGGGAAACCCGGCCGGGCCCAGCGCCGCCGCCTCCTCGCGGTCCGCCGGCGGAATGTCCTGGAGGCGGCCGGCAGCCGCGGCCTCGCGCCAGGCGTCGAAGGACATCCCGGCCACCGGCCCGGCCTCGAGCCCGCCGCCGCTGTCCCCGGCCGCGGGTACCACGGTGGGAAACAGCGCGGGCGTGTTCATCAGGAACAGCCGGGACTGGTCCGGCCGCCAGACATGGCCCGGGCCGGGCGGGTACGGGTCGACCAGGTGGACCTGCAGGCCGGTTCCGTCCGCGCGCAGGCGCTGGTTGGCCAGCAGCCGTTCGAGCACCGAGGTGCCCCGCGGGCCGGCTCCCACAATGGCTACCCGGTAGCCCTTCCTGCGATCCATGTCCCCTAGAATATCGCCGCAACGTTGGCGCAAATCTTCAAGACCGGCCGGCAGCGGCCCGCCTAGCGTGGAGGCATGGATACCAGCACCCAGGCCGCGCACGGCGAGCACACCGTCCACGGCGTCCCGCGCGGCTTCACCTCCCTGACCCCGTTCCTGGCCCTGGCCGACGCCGCCGGGGCGCTGGGCTTCTACGCCCGGGTCTTCGGCGCCGTGCTCGTGGACCGCACGGACCTGCCCGGGCCGGACGGGACCCCCGTCGTCGTCCACGCCACCCTCGATTTCGGCAGCGGCCGGCTCCAGGTCGGCGAGGTCAACCCGGCATTCCACCTGGTCGGTCCGCCCGCCGGGGAGGACGACTGCTATTCGCTGGGCCTCTACGTCCCGGACGTCGACGCCACGGTGGAACGCGCGCTGGCTGCCGGCGCGGTGGTCCGCGAACCGGTCGCACAGTTCGTCTCCGGGGACAGGTTCGGCAGCATCCGCGATCCCTACGGCGTCCGCTGGTCGGTCATGACGCGGGTGGAGGACCTGTCCGACGCCCAGAGCGCACGCCGGGTCGCCGCGTGGGCGAAGTCGATGGCCCCGGGGCAGGATACTGCCGCGGAGTGAACCCCAGCACGAGCCGGAATTCCCGGGTCAGGTGCGCCTGGTCGGAGAAGCCCAGCTCCGCGGCCAGCTCGCGCAGGTCCGTCCCCGGATCCGTCCGGACGCGCTCGGCGGCATCCTGCAGCCGGCGGCGGCGGAGCATCAGCACCGCGGACATGCCCACGTAGCGCGAGGCCAGCCGCTGCAGGCTGCGCTGCGACAGGTTCAGCCGCGCGGCCAGCCCGGCCACCGAGCGGACGTCGCCGTCGTCGATGAGGTCGACCATCCGGTTGGCCAGCGCTCCGCCGCGGGCGATGTCCTCGCCGGACGGACCGGCGGCCAGGGTTCGCAGGTACCCGAGCAGCAGCTCCGCGGCACGGGCCCGGTGCCCGCCGGGACCCGGGGTTCCGGCGGCAGCCATGGCCTGGCCCACGGCCCGGTGCAGCCCGGGAGCATCCACCGGCGCCGTCCGGTCCAGCAGGTCCGCCGGGCGCGCGCTGAACAGCAGGGACCCGGCCGGGCGCAGCAGGGCACCGACGGCCCAGCCGCGCCCGGCGAGGACCTTCACCGAGGCGCGGCTGGTCGGCCCGTAGAGCCCGGTCCCGTGCGGCTCGACCACGACATTGCTGGCCGGGTAGCCCAGCACCAGCTGCTCCACCTGCTCCCCCGCCGGCAGGTCCCACTCCGGGATCCAGACCTGCCGGACGAGGTGGGCGAGGTCCCCGGGCACCGGAAGCCTCGTGACGGCAGCGGACGGACCCGGGGTGAGATGGCCCTTCGTGGTCGGTGTGGAGCGCATGCGGCCAGCGTATCCGGCTCCGTCCCTGCCCACTCGTAGGATAGTGACCATGACCCAGGACACCGCGCACGAACCGCACGACGAGTTCATCTGGCTCGAGGACATCTACGGCACCGGCCCGCTGGACTGGGTCAGGGAACAGAACGCCCGCACCGAGGCCAAGCTGGTGGACGAGCAGTTCGCGGAGCTGGAGGCTGGCATCCTCCAGGTGCTGGACTCGGAGGACCGCATCCCCATGGTCGCCAAGCGCGGCGGCTGGTACTACAACTTCTGGCGCGACCGCGCCCATCCGCGCGGGCTGCTGCGCCGCACCCGCTGGGAAAGCTACCGGCAGGACACGCCCGACTGGGAGGTGCTGCTGGACGTGGACGCGCTTGCCGCGGCCGAGGGCATCGAGTGGGTCTACGCCGGCTCCGTGTTCCTGCGCCCGGCGCAGGATGCGGACGGCCCCGGCGAGTACCGCCGCGCGCTGCTGCGGCTCTCCCCCGACGGCGGCGACGCGGTGCGCATCCGCGAGTTCGACGTCGAGGACCGCGCCTTCGTCGACCCGTCGGCGGGGGGCTTCGACATCCCGGCGGCCAAGAGCTACGTCTCCTGGCTGGATGCGGACAGCATCCTGCTCGGCACGGACTTCGGCCCCGGCTCGCTGACCAGCTCCTCCTACCCGCGCAGCAGCCGCATCCTGCGCCGCGGTACCGCAGCGGCGGCGGCCGAGGAGTACTTCGAGGTGCCCGCGGACCACATGCTCGCCTTTGCCGGCCACGACGCCACCGCAGGCTTCGAGCGGGACGTGGCCGTGGACATGATCGACTTCTTCAACTCCCGCACGTACCTGCGCCGCGGCGGCGAATGGGCCGCCATCGACGTCCCGACGGACGTGAACGTGGACCTGCACCGCAACTGGCTGCTGCTGCGCCCGCGCACCGACTGGATCCTCGGCGGCACCACCTATCCGGCCGGCTCGCTGCTGGCCGCGGAACTGGAGCGGTTCCTGGCCGGTGAACGCGAACCGGCGGTGCTGTTCCGCCCGGACGAGCGCACCTCGCTGCAGTCCTGGAGCTGGACCGAGCACTACCTGCTGCTGAACCTGCTCTCCGATGTCTCCTCCCGGATCCTGGTGCTGGACCCGGCCGCCGGCTGGGCGGCCAGGGAACTGGCCGACTGCCCGCCGCTGCACGCGGTGGAGGCCACCGGCGTCGACGACGAGGACGGGGACGACTACTGGCTGGTGGCCACCGGCTTCCTGACCCCCTCCACCCTCTCGCGCGGCGGCCTGCGCCCGGCCCGGGACGGCGCGCAGGGGGCCGGAACCGTGCCGGTCAAGGCCTCGCCGTCGTTCTTCGACGCCTCCGGCTACCGGGTCGAGCAGCACTTCGCCACCTCCAAGGACGGCACCCGGGTCCCCTACTTCCAGGTCGGGCCCAGCGGCCTGGTGCCCGACGGCGCCAACCCCACGCTGCTCTCGGGCTACGGCGGCTTCGAAATCTCGCGCACCCCGGCCTACAGCGGCACCGTGGGGCGCAGCTGGCTGGAGCGGCGCACCGCGGACGGCCGCGGCGGGGTCTACGTGCTGGCCAATATCCGCGGCGGCGGCGAGTACGGGCCGGACTGGCACCGGGCGGCGCTGCAGGCGAACCGGCACCGGGCCTACGAGGACTTCGCCGCGGTGGCCCAGGACCTGATCGACCGCGGCATCACCTCCCGGGAGCACCTGGGCTGCTCGGGCGGCTCCAACGGCGGCCTGCTGGTGGGCAACATGCTCACCAGCTACCCGCACCTGTTCGGCGCCGTCTCCTGCGGGGTGCCGCTGCTGGACATGCGCCGGTACACCAGGCTCTCCGCCGGCTACTCCTGGATCGCCGAATACGGGGATCCGGACAACCCCGAGCATTGGGAGTTCCTGCGCACCTTCTCCCCGTACCACCTGCTGCAGGCCGGTACCGACTACCCGGAAACCTTCATCTGGACCGCCACCTCGGATGACCGGGTGGGGCCGGTGCAGGCACGGAAGATGGCCGCGCGGATGCAGGACCTGGGCGTGGCCAACGTCTGGTTCCACGAGGCGCTCGAGGGCGGGCATGCCGGGGCCAGCGACAACCGGCAGGCGGCACGGCTGCAGGCGCTGTCGAATGCGTTCCTGTGGCAGGCGCTGACCCGCTGAGCCTGCCCCGGTGCCCCGCCGGCGGGGCACCGGGACTCACTGGGCGGTGATGGGGATCCGCCGGGTGAACAGGACCCTGCGGGTGATCCAGTCCATCAGGGTCACGGTGAGCCAGAAGGTCCCGGGCCCCGGGGGTTTGAGCAGCATGTCGTAGCGCTCGGCCGCGCCGAAGTTGAGCTTGCTGGTCATCAGCCGCACCGGCGGCGCCGCCCCCGTGGGGCTGGAGGTGTCGCGGAACGGCCTTCCGTCGTGGGAGATCAGTTCGGCCATGACGGCCGGCCGGCCGGCTGCATCCGTGAAGCGGACGTCAACCGGGAAGTAGTTGGCGTTGAGCAGCCGCAGCAGCGTGGGCTTCTTCACCGGATGCGGCACCACGTTGGCCCGGATCCGGGACAGCAGCTGGGGTCCTTCCTTCTTCTGCGGATGCGCGAATTCCCCGCCGAGCAAATAGAAGTGGCGCGGCTGGAACCGGTCCAGGCCGGCGTCGTCGCCGGAGAGCCCGGCCGCGTGATTGAGCTGGTGCCAGCGTGGGTCCACCGAATAGGGCACCAGGATGGTTTCGGTGTCGATGTCGTATTCCGGCCCGTCGACGAAGGCACGTCTGGCCCCGGCAGACGCCGGGAAGCGCGGATGCACCTTCGGGTCGATGATCAGCGGACCGAACATCCCCATCTGCACGTGCAGCGTGGTGTTGACGTGGCAGTGGTAGAAGTACGTGCCCGAGGCGCCGAAGTTCGGGTTGCCCGGCCGGCCCACGTCGGGCTGCCACTGGTAGGTGTACTGGCCGGAGACCTCGAAGGAGGTATGCCCCACCCCGTCGTTGCGTGGATCCGGTTCGATGCCGTGCCAGTGGATGGTGTGCACCCGCTTGCTCGGGTGCACTGTGCCGTGGAATACGTCCCCTTCGGTCAGGCGGACCAGCGGCGCCGGGAAGATGCGGCCCGAATCCTCCGTCTCGAAGGTCCACATCTCGAACTCGCCCCGGTCGTCGAAGACCATCTTGCGGTTGAAGAACTTGAAGTCCAGCGCCACGTCCGGGTCCTGCCGGAATTCGGTTTCGGGGTGGCCTTCGTGGATCTGGTCGGAGCTGAAATCGACCTGGCTGCGGTACAGCTCATGGACATGGCCGGCTTCCGGCACGTCGACCGGTGCGGCAACCGTCCAGTGTCCGACCAGCCCGCCCGGATACATGCCGCCCACCGCCACCTGGGACGGCTCGGCGTGGCAGTGCATCGGGTAGTCCCAGTCGACCCGCCGGGCGTTCCAGACCGCGTCGGTCGTCTCCGGCGGGCGCCGGACCGGCAGCACGGAGTCCTTCCGGTCCAGCGGATGGACCTCCACCACGTCCTCCCACTGCTGCAGCACCACGTGCCCTTCGGCGTCCACGAAACCGCCGCTGCGGGGGAAGTCCTGCCCGTTGCGCCGCACGGTCCAGATGTGGTTGCCGTGGAAGTGGAGCTGGTGGTGGACGACGCCGGCATTGACGAAGCGCATCAGCTGTCCGGTCCGCAGCGTGTCCGCCGTCGTCACCTGGCTGAAGTCCCGGACGTCGACCTGCCGGGCGGAGCCTGACATCAGGGAGTCCTCCTCACGGATCCGGTTCAGCTCCTTGTCCGTGCTGATGCCCAGCGATTGGAAGCCGCTGCGGCCGTTGAGCGTGAAGTAGCGCGGGAAGACCGGGGTCTTTTGCGGGTCCACGATCTGCTGGCGGGAGGCGATCCGCGCCCAGGCCGGGTCCACGTTGTGCAGGATCCAGACCCACTGCCGTTCGAATTCGGGGCCGGCCGCGTGGCTGCGCCAGGCCTGGCGCGGATCCATCACCAGCAGGGCACCGAACAGCCCGAGCACCCGCTGGACCGGATCCTTGTTCGGATCCTTGGGATCGGCCCCAGGATCGCAGTACACGTAGGTGCCCGGTGCCGGCGCCTCGAACTCCAGCGTGGAGGTCCGGCCCGGGGCGATGCTGCCGGTGCCGCGGTGCACTCCCGTCCCGCCGACGTCGAGGAACTGCAGCACGTGCGGCTGGGCCAGGTTGTTCGTCACCCGCAGGCTGATGGTGCTGCCGGATTCGGCGATCAGGGTCCGTTCCGGGAAGTAGCTGGCCCAGAACCGGCGGCGGACCAGGAACTGGCCGGGATTCGCCGGATCCTGGAGGGCCGGTTCGGGCCGACCCTTCGGCGGCGCGGCGGCATTGAGCGGATACAGCCGGCTCGCCACGATCCGCCCGTCGGCGGTGAAGACCCGCGGCTTGACCGCGAGGCTCGGCTTGGGGTCCTGGACCGAGGTCGGCCGGTCCCCAAAGCCGCGGTGGTAGACCAACGCCCCGTCCACCATCGGCAGGAATCCCTCGTTAATGTGGATCTGCAGCGGGCTCATGCGTGCTCCCTGATCGCGGCGAAGGCCGGCAGCGGCAAGGCAATGGCCGCGTCATCGAACGGATCGGTGAAGTCCAGCTCGAATTCGGTGGCCTCCTGCGGCGCCAGATAGCTGACCCAGGTCAGCACCGTCTCCCCCGGGCCGATGGCGCCTGGTGACCGGCCTGCATCCTGGGGTGTGATCGTGGCCGGTGCCCGGCCTGCCCTGAGCCGGAGCTGGCCGGGCGAGAACAGCATTGGCCCGGCACCGGCGTTGTGCACCTGGAGCTCGACGATCACGACGTCGCCCCAGGTGTGGTTTTCCGGCGGCGGCCAGCGGGTCCCCGGAATACTGTGGCCGGACACGCCGCCGGCATGGTCATGGACCGACGGCTCCCGCACGCCCGCCCCGCCGGCTGGTCCGGCCGCAGGCCCTTTCGTCAGTAAGGCCAGGGCGGACTCGCCGGAGGCGAAGGCCGGACGCCCGTCGGTCCCCAGCCGGGCCAGCCGGCCGGCCCGCAGCAGCTGCAGCGACCCGAAGGATGTGGCGGCAGCTGCTGCGGCGCCGGTGCGCGTCCTGGCGTAGATGCCGAAGGCGCCCCCGGCGGCCAGCAGCACGGCGCCGCCGCCGATCAGTAGGCCGAACTGGCGGCGGGAAAGCACCGGGGCGGCGATCCCGTCCGCGCCGGCTTCCGCTGCCTGCTGTGCATCGTGCAAGTCCATCTCCCCACCCGCTACCCCGCTGCCGTGCCCGGTGCCGACACAGTGATCTTGCTGCCGGGGTCTTGGGAAAAGGATGGGAGGCCGCTCCCGGGGCCCCGGTCCGGGCGGGCGGATTCAGAGGGCGGTCAGGCCGCCGTCGACGGTGAACAGCCCCCCGGTGGCATAGGCCGAATCGTCGCTGGCCAGGAACACCATGATGCCTTCGACGTCGGCGGCCGTGCCCGGCCGGCCCAGCATGGTGGCGTCCACCAGCCCTGCGCGGCTGGCCGGGTTGGAGGCGATCGCCTGCACCAGCGGCGTCTCGGTGTAGCCGGGAACCACGGTGTTGACCCGGATGCCCTCCGCGGCATAGTCGGCGGCGACGACGCGGGCCAGCCCGTGCACGCCGGCTTTGGAACTGGAATACGCGGTGAAGGTCTGCCCGCAGGCGACCACCGCCGTCGGGCTTCCGGTGCAGATGATGGAACCGCCGCGGCCCGCCAGGGCGCGGACCGCATGCTTGAGCGTCAGGAAGGCACCCCGCTGGTTGACGGCGACGGTCTTCTCCCAGACCGCCAGGTCCAGGTCCCCGACCTTGGCGTCCTGCCCGAACAGCTGGACGCCGGCGTTGGCCACCACGATGTCCAGCGGACCGTCCGCGGCAATGGCGGCATAGGCCGCTTGGACGCTGGCCTCGTCCGAAATGTCCATCGCCAGGGCCGCGGCGCTGCCCGGTCCGGCGGCCGCGGCGGCCTGCCGGGCAGCGTCGAGATTGATGTCGGCGAAATAGACCCGTGCCGCTTCGGCCGCGAAACGTTGGGCCACGGCCAGCCCGATCCCCGATCCGGCCCCGGTGACCAGCGCGGTTTTTCCTGCAAGACGCCCTTCCATTGGTTCTCCTTCTCGGTTGCTGCCGGCGGGCCGTGGCACGCCGCGCGACTTGGTCCGGCCCGGCCGCTCAGCCGGCCCCCCGGCCGATCCGGACCAGCATGGTGGACCAGGGCTGCAGGGCGAGGCGGAGCCGGCGGCCGTCCCGGGCGGTGAGGGTTCCCGACGAGCCGGCGCCGGCTCCGAGCACCGTTGCCTCGGCGGCGTCGCTGCCGGCCGGCAGCAGGACCTCGGTTTCGGCCGGCCGCGGCGAGAGATTGCCGGCGAAGAGCAGGATGGCCTCCGGCGTGCGGACCGGGTAGAGGGTCACGGCACCGGTGGCCGGCACCGCCAGCACCGGCGCGCCCCGCAGCGCGGCCAGGCGCCGGAGCAGTTCCCCGACGGGGTAGAGGGTGCCGTCCGCAGCGGATATGCCGCGCGGCCCGGCGGTCTCGAAGTAGCACACCGAGGCCACACCGTCGAGGGACAGGGCCGCGATGCTGGCCAGCGTCCAGGCCGCCGTGAACGGCTCGGCCTGCAGTTCGTCGCTCTCCGCGGCCGGACCGTTTCCGGAGCTGGCCACCGCATTGAAGCGCGGCCGCAGCGTCACCGGCCCGACATGCACCGGGCGGCCGGCCGCCAGCCGCAGGGCCTGCTGCGCGGCCAGCCGCTGCATCGGCACCGTCTCGACCAGGTGGCGGACTTCGGTGCTGTGCATCTGCGGCGTGATGCTGAAGGTCAGGGCGTCGGCAGCCGTCGGCAGCCGGCCGCTGTTGCGGTTCAGTTCGGTGAAGTGGGCCCGGGTACCGGCCAGCAGTTGGCCGCGGAAGCCGGCCCTCAGCAAGGCGGACCTGGCTGCCGGCCAGGCTCCTGGCTCGGTGACGTGGCTGGCCGGGTCGAAGACCGCCAGCCGGGCGATGCGGCCGGGCCAGTCCGCCAGGGCGGCCGCCGTCCGTTCCGGTGCGGCCGTCACTACCCGCACATCCAGGGCGGCGCCATGGCGTGCCGCCTGTCGGGCGGCGGCGTCGAGCCGCGTTTCCCACTGGTCCTCGGGCCCGGTGAGTTCCACCAGGATGGCGTCCAGCCCCGGCAGCGGAGGCAGTGCCTCGTGGTTCGCGCCGACGCCGGCACCCTCGCCGGCCGCGAGGGCCAGCGGCGGGACGCGGGACACGGCGCCGCCGATGGCGGCCGGTTCCGCCCTGCCGGATCCGCCGAAGGCGGTTTCGACGGCGGCGGCCCTGCCGGCTGCCGCCTGCAGCCTCAGGCCCTGGCGGACCAGGTCGCCGGCGCCCACGGACACCGGAAACGGCCGGGACAGCGGCGTGCTGTAGGTCTTGAAGCTGGCGTCGGTCCAGTTGCGCTGGTCCTCCGTTTCGAACACGTCGCCGGTGAAGGAGAGCGTGAACACCGTACCGGCGTCGGCCCATTCCAGGGCGGCAATGTCCAGGAATGGCTGGTGTGGGCTGATCTCCACCGGAAAGTGCGCGGGCACCGCGCTGCCGTCGGTGCCGATGACCGTCACGGCCCGTCCGGCGTCGCCGGGCGGGTGCAGGACGACCAGGCCGATCCGGTTGCTGCGGAACCCGGCCACGGCGTGTCCGTCGAAGTGGACCTCCACCGCCTCCGGCGCCAGACGGACCGTGAGGCGGCCGGCGTACCGGGCGCCGTAGCCGGCATAGCCGACCTGCAAGGATACCTGCAGGCCGGCCCCGTTCCCGGTGATCTCCAGGTGCTGCACCGAGGGCTCCAGGGTGCGCCAGTCATGGTCCCGGACCACGGCCCGGACCGCCCGGAGAACGGTGCGGCCGCGGTAGGCTATCGGCCCGAATTCGTCCCCGACGAGGTCCACCGTCCAGGGCCCGGCGGTCAGCGTGCGCACCTCGGGGTCGAGGCGGGAGCTTACGGCCCGGGCGGCACGGGGCGCGGGCTGGCTGGAGGCTGGGGCCGGCTGTTGGGAGGACACGTCGCTGCTCTCTGCCGGGCCGGGGCCCGCTCGGCGGCGGTTCCGGGCGTAGTGGGTGCAGGTTCCCCTGGCGGGGTTCTGTGACTCAGACCATACCGATTATGGGAGTGCCGCCCCTGCAAGTCAACCGGTTGACCAATCCTGGGGAGGCTGCCGGCGGCTACCGGGCGGCGTCGAATCCCGCCAGCAGGCGGCGGGCCGCCGTCTCCATGTGGGACTGCATGGCGCCGGCAGCCGCGCCGGCACTGCGGGCCTCGAGGGCCTGGAAAATCTCCCGGTGCTCGGCCAGGGCCGCGGCCGCGTGGCCTTGGTCGGTCAGGGCACGGTCCACCCAGATCCGCAGCAGGGACCGGATGCTCTGCAGCAGTTCCTGCAGCACCTGGTTTCCGGAGCCGGCGGCAATCTCGCGGTGGAACGCGGCGTCGGCCTCCACGAAGACGGCCAGGTCGCCCAGGTTCTCCGCCATGGTGGCCAGGTTCGCCCGCATCCGGTCCAGGGCCGCGTCGGTGATCCGCAGCGCCGCCAGCTGCGCGGCCTGCACCTCGAGGCCGCCGCGGAGTTCGACAAGCTCCCGCGTCCTGGGCTCGCCCAGCATCAGCCCCCAGCTCAAGGTCCGGGGCAGCAGCTCGGAAGCGCCGTCGCGCAGGTACGTACCGGAGCCGGGCCGGACCACCACGATGCCCAGGATCTCCAGGGCAGCCAGCGCCTCGCGCACCGCCGACCGGCCCACCCCCAGCGAGGCGGCCAGCTGGCGCTCGGCGGGCAGCCGCGTTCCGGGCGCGATCTCCCCGCTGGTGAAGTACGCCAGCAGGCGTTCGGCCACCTCGGAAACCACCGAGCCCTGGCCGACGGAACCCAGTGCGGCACTGATCTTGGCCGATGCGGCGGCGGATTCTGCGGACACCTTCACAGCCTAGCAATCCCGCCGCCTGCAGCCAGCCCTAGGGAAACCCTGAATACCTGCCGCCGTGGCCATCGCACCATGCACCGGACCAAGGGGCCCTACCGCGGCAGCCGTTCGTTCAGCGCCTTGTTCACCGGCGCGAAGTCGATCCGGTCCAGGATCAGTTCGATTTCGCGGATCCTGTCCGCATTGATGGTGAGCAACTCGATGCACTTGACCGCACCGGCAGCCGTGTCGGTGACGAAGTCATACACCACGCAGGCCCGGTCCCCGGCGGTGAAGACCTCCCGGATCTCGTTGCGGACCAGGACCGGGAGAAGGCGCTTGAGGGCGGTTGTCCAGGCGACCTTATCGAAAGCCGCGCCGGCGAAAGTGGCGGTGAGATCATCCTGGAGCAGGTATTCAAGTGCCCCCAAATCGTGGGAGCCCACGGCCTGGATGTAGGAGCGTGCGGTCGCTTCGACGACGGAGTCGGACATGGCGGTTCCTTTCCTGGGCGGCGCGGCCCAACCACTAGCCATGGGCACACCCGGCCGGTGGTAGGCGGCGTGCCCGCGCCGGCGGACGGGTGCCTCTATCATCGCCCCGATCAGTCAGGGACATCGGCAGCTTCCCGGTCAGGCCGCGGAAGTGTCCCGCAGCGCCAACCGGTCCCGCCTGACGCGAAATCTCCAAACTCCCCGATAAATCAGTCAACCGGTTGACCAATTTACGATTACCAACTATGGTGTAGGTCACACGTACGGCGGGAATCCCCCACGGACACGCCCCACGGCACCCGCACTCCGGCATCCCCGGCCACAGGCCGGCGGAACAGCAACCACCAGGAGTCAATGTGGACACCACCCCCTCAGCAATTGAAAAATCCGCGATCCGGAAAGTGGCCCTCCGGCTGGTGCCGTTTGTCGCCGTAATGTTCTTCATCAACTACCTGGACCGCACCGCCATTGCCTTCGCCGGCCCCGGCGGCATGAACGACGGCCTGGGCCTCTCCGCGGCACAGTTCGGCTTCGCCTCAGGCGTTTTCTTCATCGGCTACATCCTCCTGGAGGTGCCCAGCAACCTGGCCCTGCACAGGTTCGGCGCCCGGCGCTGGCTGGCCCGGATCATGGTCAGCTGGGGCATCGTGTCGCTGCTGTTCACCTGGGTCGGCAGCATGGAGCACCTCTACATCCTGCGCTTCCTGCTCGGCGTGGCGGAGGCAGGATTCTTCCCCGGGGCCATCCTCTTCCTCAGCCTCTGGGTCCCGTCACGGCACCGGGCCAAGATCCTGGCCCTGTTCTACCTGGCCCAGCCCCTGACCACCGTGATCGGAGCGCCGCTGGCCGGGGCCCTGATGCAGCAGCACGGCATCTTCGGGCTGGAGGGCTGGCGCTTTATGTTCTTCGGCGTCGCTATCCCCGCCATCCTCATCGGCGTCGTGTCCTGGTTCTACCTGGCCGATTCCCCCGCCAAAGCCAAGTGGCTCACGGCCGCGGAAAAGACCTGGCTCACCGGCGCGCTGGCGCGGGAAAAGTCCGCGACCACCACCGCCCACCGGCACGTGGGCATCCGCACCGTCTTCGGCAACGGCAGGGTCTGGATGCTGGCCACGATCTACTTCGGCTTCATCTACGGCCTGTACGCGCTGGCGTTCTACCTGCCCACCATCATCACCGGCTTCGAGGACCTGTACGGCACCACGTTCAACGTGTTCCAGAAGGGCCTGATCACCGCCATCCCCTACCTCCCGGCCGCCGTGGCCCTCTACCTCTGGTCCCGGGACGCCACCCGGCGCGGCGTGCGCACCTGGCATATCGCGCTGCCGGCCCTCATCGGCGGGCTGAGCATCCCGCTGGCGCTGTTCGCCGGATCGCCGGCGGCCACCATCGCCGTCATCACGGTCACGGCGATGGCCATCTTCGCCGCGCTGCCCAACTTCTGGACGGTGCCCACCCAGTTCCTGACCGGGGCCGCCGCGGCAGCCGGCATCGCCCTGATCAACACCGTGGGCAACCTGGCCGGCTTCAGCGCCGGATACATCACCGGCTGGCTCAAGGACTGGACCGGCAGCTACACCGCGCCGATGTTCGTGGTGGGAGGCTTCATGCTCCTCTCCGCCCTCCTCATGGTCGTCCTCAGCCGCACCGGCCAGGCGGGCCCGGACAGTACCGGCCCGTCCCCCGTCCTGACCGAATCGGGAGCCCGCCGGTGAGCGGCATCGGCCTGAGCAGCTATGCCTTCTTCTGGCAGCTCTCCGATAAGGTTTCGGCCCCGCTGGACCTGCACCAGGTGCTGGAGCGGACCGCCGGCCTGGGCGTGGACCTGTTCCAGATCTGCGACTACGCCCCGCTGGAGTCCATGGCGGACCGGGAGCTGAAGGCCGTGCGGGCCACGGCGGACTCGCTGGGCATTGCGCTGGAGCTGGGCACCAAGGGAATCCGTCCGGAGCACCTGCAGAAGTTCCTGCACATCGCCGGTATCCTGGACGCCCCGCTGCTGCGGACCATGTTCAAGGTTCCCGGGCATTCCCCCACCGTGGACGAGGCCACCGCGATCCTCGCCGGGATGCTGCCGGCCTTCGAGGCAGCCGGGGTGAAGGTCGCCGTCGAAACCTACGAGCAGGTGCCCACCGCAGACGTGCTCGAGGTCATCCGCCGGGTGGCCAGCCCTTCGCTGGGCGTCTGCAGCGATCCGGCCAATACCGTGGCCGCGCTGGAGATGCCGCGCGAGGTGATCGACGCCGTCGCACCCTATGTCCTCAACATGCACATCAAAGACTTTGCGTTCAGCCGCAAGGAGGGATGGGTCGGGTTCACGTATTCCGGCGCACCGCTCGGCGAAGGCCTGCTGGACTATGACTACATGGTCCGGAAGCTGCAGCCGCAGGAAAGAAACATCAACCAGATCGTCGAACACTGGCTGCCCCGGCAGGACTCCGAAGCGGAGACCATCCGGCTGGAAAACCAGTGGACCGCACAAAGCCTCGATTTCCTCAGGAGCAAATGAAATGTCCGCAGCACAATTGACCGTCGCCGTCATCGGAGCCGGAGGCAAGATGGGGATGCGCGTGTCCGCGAACCTCCAGAAGTCCGGCCACACCGTGTTCTACGCCGAGAACTCCCCCGCCGGGCAGGAGCGTGTGCGCGCCGAAGGCCGGGAAGTCACCGGCACCGACGACGCCGTCAAGGACGCCGACGTCGTGATCCTCGCCGTCCCGGACATCGTCCTGGGCGTCGTGTCCGAAGGCGTCGTGCCGCAGCTGAAGTCCGGCGCCATCCTGCTCACCCTGGACCCGGCCGCCGCCTACGCCGGCCTGCTGGCCCGGCGCGAGGACGTGGTCCAGGCTGTGGCCCATCCCTGCCACCCGTCCGTGTTCCTGGAACGCACCACCAAGGAGGAATGGGCCGACACCTTCGGCGGCCAGGGCGCCCCGCAGAACGTCGTGGCCGCCATCGACGAGGACGTCGCCGAGGCCGTGCGGGCCCGGGCCGAGGCCGTGATCCGGGTCATCTACGCGCCGGTGATCGATGTCCACTGGGTCACCGTCAAGCAGCTGGCCGTGCTCGAACCCACCCTGGTCGAAACCGTGGCCTGCATGATCGGCACCCTGCTCAATGAAGCCCTGCACGAAACCGTGCACACCGTGGGGGTCCCGGAGGAAGCCGCCAAGGCCATGCTCTTCGGCCACGTCCAGATTGCCCTGACCAACGCCCTGCGCGGCTCCAACCCGTTCTCCGAGGCGTGCGAAATCGCTATCCAGTACGGCCGGGACACCCTCATCAAGGACGACTGGAAGAAAATCTTCGACGACTCCGAACTGGACAAGGTGATCGCGCGGATGCTGAAGCTGCAGGCCGTCAGGCACTGACCCGGGGCACGGCGCCCCGCCCCCACCCGGCCGCGGGCGCAGCCGGCGCCCCGCGGCCGGGGCCGGGGCGCCGTCGTGTCCGGTATTGGTCCGGTGGCCGCCACGTCCGGCACGGACAGGGCAATAGCCCGGCGGGTTTTGCTCTTCGGGGGCACTTCTGGGTAATCTAGGTGGGCTGGAAACAGCATAAATGGAGACGTGCCAGAGCGGCCGAATGGACTTCACTGCTAATGAAGGGTCGGGGTTAAACTCGACCGGGGGTTCAAATCCCCCCGTCTCCGCGTCAGGCCCCCGCTTAACGGCGGGGGCCTTTTGCGTTGAGTGCCCCTTGGGCGTCCGGGTCCTCCGGCGTCAGCGCTGGTGGTAGTCCAGATAGACGGTGGCCGGCGGACGCTTCAGCTGGTCGGAAGTAATGCCGTGCAGTTCGGTGATCTGTGCGCGGAACCAGACATCGTACGGGTCCTCCGATCCGGCCAGGATCGCGAAGGCCCGGTCCAGGTCCTCGGCCTCATGGAACAGGCAGACGAAGTCGCCCGCGGGCGTCTGCATCAGGCCGGCTACTTCCCGGACCATGCCCATGCGCCGCCGCGAGGCGACGTGTTCGGCCTGCCGCGCGCCCATCAACTCCTGCGTAAAGGCCTGCCAAGCCTCGAGCTTGCCATCGAGAATGGGGGCGAACCAGGTGACGGCTTCCATGGACTCCTGCCTTCCGGATCATTGTGGCAGCACTGGCGGGTGGTGGTATTGGCATCGTTGTCCCCGGCGCCGGGCCCGTCAAGGGCACGACGGCGGCGCCCGGGCACCGCGCCCCGGTGCCGCCGTCGTGCGCTCCCGTGGCGTGCCGGACATACAGGCGGTGCTGCTGCGATACTGGACCCGGCATATATCGATTAACCGGTGGGACCTGGATATGACCCTCGACACCGCAACCCTGCGGGTCGCCTTCGCCGTGGTGGCACTGACCCTGTTCATCCTCTTCTACCTGGTCACCTACCGCCGCACCCGCTCGGCCTACAGCGGCTGGTGGTGCGCGGCCATCACCCTGTTCCTGACCGGGTCCTCGGCCTACCTGCTCAACGGCACCGCCCAACAGTTCTGGGCCAACCCGGTGGGCAATGTCCTGACCGTGCTGGGGGCCGCCTGCGTCTGGGCCGGCGCGCGCACGCTGCGGGCGGCGACACCGAAGCTGTGGCAGCTGGCGGCCGGCCCGGCGGTGGTGGCCGTACCCTCGGTGCTGGATCATCCGGCCACCAATAATTGGGCCGGCGGTCCTTTCTTCCTCGCCCTGATGGCACTGCTGATCGGCCTGTCGGCGGTCGAACTGTGGCGCCTGCCGCCGGACTACACCTGGCTGCGGAGGCCCCTGGCCTTCTCCGCCGGCTTCGTTGCGCTCTATTACGGCGGCCGGTGCCTGGCGTTCCTGGCCGACGGACCCCAAGGGCGCATCTTCCTGGCCTTCTTCGGCACGGTTCCCACCACGCTGCTGCACATGATGCTGCTGGTGGTCGTCTCCTTCAGCATGGCGGCCCTGAGCCACGAGCAGGTCACCCGGGAACTGCGCGCCCGGGCCAGCCTCGACGGGCTGACCGGCCTGCTCAACCGCACCGCGTTCCTGGACCTGGCCGACGACGAGCTGCGCCGGCTGCAGCGGACCGGCACCCCGGGGGTGCTAATCCTGGCCGACCTGGACCATTTCAAGTCCATCAACGACCGGCACGGGCATGCGGCAGGCGACGCCGCGCTGCAGTCGTTTGCCGCCGCCTGCACCGCCACCGTCCGTTCCACCGACCTGGTCGGCCGCTACGGCGGCGAGGAGTTCGTCCTGCTGCTGCCCGGGGCCGAGCCGGGGCAGGCCAAGGACGTGGCCCGGCAGATCAGCCTCAGCCACCGGCGGAGGCAGCCGCAGGACGGCTTCCGCATGCCCACCGCCAGTTACGGCATCGCGGCGATCGATCCCGGCGCCGACAACCTGGCCGCGGTCATCGCCGCCGCCGACGGCGCCCTGTACAAGGCGAAGTCCCAGGGCCGCGACCGCGCCGTGCTGGCCAGCTAGCGCCGCGGCGAGCGAAGCGAGCTAAGAGAGCGGCCCGGGGTTCCCGCGCGCGGAGCGCCTGGGGTAGGCCGCGAACGGGGAGGGCTGCGACGCGGAGGCTTGGTGGTTCATTCCGCTGTCGGCGGCCGGATCATGGGCGCCGCCCGCAGATTTTCCTAGCTGCTGCTGCGAACCATGTCCGAGGTATGGGCGGAGCCGTCAGCATCGCCGGCGTCGTACACGAGGCGGCCTTCAAAGTACGTCTGCAGGACCTTGGTCTTGTGGATGGCGGACGGATCTTCACGGAAGATGTCCTGGTCAAGGACGATAAAGTCCGCAGCGAGTCCCGGCCTGAGCATGCCGGTAACCTCGCCCAGCCCCATGGCGGCGGCAGGGTTGCGGGTGAAGGCGGCGACAGCCTGCCGGAGGTCGATACCCTGGCCGGCGTTGAGCTCGCCGGCGACCGAGGGATCGGGACTGCGCCGGGTGACCATGGTTTCCAGGCCTGTCCACGGGTCCGGAGTCGGCGCCGCGCACGGCCAGTCCGATCCGCCGGAAACCAGGGCCCCGTCCTCGAACAGGTCCCGCAGAGGCCAGGACTTGTCGAAGGTTTCGGCAGGGATCTGCTTGGCGATGCTTTCCTGGATGACGGAGGGGAACCACAGGTATGGCGAGGCGTCCGGCACGACCTGCAGCTCGGCGAAGCGGCGGAGGTCTGCGTCATCGATGTACTCGACGTGGGCAATCTGGAAGATGGCCCCATAGCCGCGGCTCTTGCGGACCGCCTCGACGGCGTCGAGCACCCGGCGGACGGCGGCATCTCCGGTGGCGTGGAGCTTGGCGTGCAGCCCGCGGTCGACCAGATCCTCTAAGGACCTGACCAGGTCAGCAAGCTCCCACAATGACTCGCCGGTAAAGTCCGGCTCGTGGGTGGGGTGGCTGCAGATATAGGGATGGAGCATGGCGGAGGTCCGCGTCATCGGGACCCCGTCGAGGACGTATTTGGAGAAGTCCGGGCGCACATGCTCGCTGCGGTGTTTCGACCCGATCTCGTAGAGGTCCGGGCCGGTGATGCCCGGTTCGATGAAGGTGCGCGACGGCATGGAGGCGACGACCTGCGCGGTCAGTTCCCCCTGTCCGTCAAGGTGGTGGAGCGTCTTGAGGGCGTAGTCCATGGTCGCTGCCTCCTGGACGGAGGTGATGCCGAAGGAGTTCAACGTACGGATCGCCGTCTTGAGTGCCACGGCGTTGTACTGGTCCAGGTCCCTGATGGAGGCCGCCGCGGCGGCTTCGGCGAGGCCGCCGGCCAGCTCATGCAGGACGCCGGTGAGGTTTCCTGCGTCGTCGCGGACATAGGTCCCGCCCTCGAGATTCGGTGAATCCCGAGTAACGCCCATGACCTCCAGAGCGCGGGAGTTGACCCAGCGATTGTGCATGGAATCGTCGCGCAGCATCACGGTGTGGCCCTGGGCTGCCTCGTCCAGCAGCTGAAGATCCTGGACGGTGATGTCGTCCATGACCGTCGACCCCACAATGCCCCCGACGACCCACTCTTCCGGGCCGAGCCGCTCCACCCAGGCGCGTACTTTCGCAAAGATTTCAGCGGTCGAGTCGGTCGGCAGGAGCGGCAACTCGAAGGCCAGCTGGCGGCCCCCGAGCCCCAGATGGGCGTGCACGTCGACGAGACCGGGCAATGCCAGCCGTCCCTCAAGGTCCAGGACCGGCACGGAACCGCCTGCCAGGGCCCGGAGCTCGGCCTCCGTACCGACCGCCTTGATCTTGCCCCCGGAGACGACGAAGGCCTCTGCCCACTCATGGTCCGGGTCGCTCGTGTAGACCGGCCCACCGGTCACGATGAAATCGATCGGGGAATCCTTTGCCATGTTCACTCCTTGATTTTCGAATCTGAACTTCTGCACCTCGGCATGGATGCGAAAAGGGTGCCCGCCACGGGGAGTCCTACTGGTGGGCCTCGGGGACGTTGTCCTCGAAGCGCTCGAGGTCGTGGTTGAGCCCGTCGTACACCTCAGGCCGGTTCCTGCGCAGATACGCGGCCCACAGGAGCCCCCCTGCGAGGGCGGCGAGCAGCAGCAGGGGCAGGCCGGCAATGATCGGCGCGTCGGAGCCGGCCAGGACGGGAAAGTTGATGATGGCCAGGACGACGATCACCAGGAGCCCAAGCAGCCCGATGCCTGGCGCGATGAGGGTGGAGAAGAGCCGCCGATCCCGGGTACGGCGGAAGTGCACGACAATGGCGACGGCGGCGAGCAGCTGGAGGGTGATGATGCCCAGGGTGCCGAAACCGGTCATGCTTGGCACCAGGGACGTGATGGGGTCGAGCCCGGCCAGGGCGAAAAGGCCGGCCACGGCGGTGGCGAAGACGAACTGCACGATCGAGGCGCGCTCGGGGACTCCGTTGTTGCGGGTGCGGCTGAGGCTCTGCGGCAGAATGCGTGCCCGGCTGAGGGAGTAGATGTAGCGGGTTGCGGAGTTGTGCAGGGCCATGAGCGCGGCGAAGAGACTGACCAGGAGAAGCGCCATCATCACGGTAGTGAGGGCGGCACCAAGGTAGCTGCTGGAGAGGGAGAAGACGAGGTCGCCCGCTTCCAGATGCCCCAAGGCAACGTCCTGGGCCTGTGCGGCGCCGGTGGCGCTGACGATGGCCCAGGTGGTGAAGGCCGCGAAGACGCCGATGAAGCCGATGGCCACGAACGTGGCGCGCGGGATGGTGCGTTTGGCATCACGGGCCTCTTCGCTGAAGAGGCCCGTGGCCTCGACGCCGACGAAGGCGTTGGAGGCGAAGAGGAATGCGATGCCCACCGCGCCGGAGAACGCGACGTCGGGCTTGAAGACGTCAAGGTCGAACCCGTGGGTGAAGAGCACCGCGAAGTCGAAGACCAGGAGGATGAGCACTTCGCAGACCAGCGAGGCTCCGAGCACCTTTGCGCTGAAGCCGATGCCTTGGCGGCTGAGCGCGAAGGCTGCGACCACAGAGATGACCGCCCAGATATACCAGTGCAGGTCGAGTCCGGTCAGCTGCGCGATCACGGTCTGCGCGAAGAAGCCGATCGTGCCTACGGCGCCGGCAACGAAAAAGTTGTAGCCGATCATGGCCACGAGCCCGGTGACGAGTGCGGCGGGCCGGCCCAGGCCCCGGAGCACAAAGGAGTAGAAGCCGCCGGCGTTGACGAGTTCACTCGACATACGGGCGTAGCCGGTGCCGAACAGCAACAGTACCGCCGTCACGGCAATGAACGACGCGACCATGCCGCCGCCGTTGCCCAGGGCGATGCCGATGGCGGTGATGACGACGATGCCGGTCAGGGGTGCGACGGCGGCCAGGACAAGGAAAGCCACGCCGAAGACCCCGAGGGAGTTCCTCGACAGGGCGTCATGCTGGCTGGTGGTGGCTGGGGCTGTCATCGGTCTGCCTTTCGCAGAAGAGAGGTCATGCAGGGAAGGAGGAGCGGCCGGTGTAGCCGAAATCGGACAGCAGGTTCACGCCGTTGATGGCACGTGAGCGGTGGGACGACAGGTAGCCCACGCTCCAGGCGATGTCTGCCGCTTCCTGGACCGGGTATGCCGCGTCGGTGAAGGAGTCGACACCCAGTCCGCGGCGGGCCATCGGCGTGTCCACGATCGACGGGCATACGCTGTTGACCCGGATCCCGTGGACGTCGAAGAGCTCGACCGCCAGGGCACGGGTGAGTTGGACCAGCGCACCCTTTGACGCGTTGTAGGCCAACATCCCCGGTACCGCGACGAAGCCCGAGTCCGAGCCCACGATCACGACGTTTCCGGCGTCGGCCCGCTTCAGGTGCGGCAGTGCGTGCCGCACCGCCAGGAAGGTGCCGACGACATTGATGTCGAGGACATCCCGGAAGGATGCTGCAGTGACGTCCTCGCAGGCCGCCCCCATCTCGCCCTCCGTGCCGGCGGCCGCCACAAGGGTGTCGATGCCGCCCATGCTGCCGGCGAGTTCGTCGATGACCATCCCAATCCGCTGCTCGTCCCGGACATCGGCGCAGGCGGCCTCGATCCTTCCGTGGGCCGATCGGCCCAGCTCCTCGGCAGCGGCTTCGAGTCTGGCCGGATCGCGGCCGATGATGCCGACGCTCGTGCCGGACTCCAGGAAGTATTTCGCCACGGCGAAGCCGATCCCGGAGGACCCGCCGGTTACTACTACCCGCTTGGGGAGCCCCCCGTTGTCGTGTTCCGTCATCACATCTGCTCCGGTCTTGAAAGTGCTCGGCCCCGGCCTTCGCGGACCGGTGCAGCGAATGTACTCACGCAGGTGCGCCGCATGGAATAGCCGTCTGATTTCCAGACTCTGAGTATGGTTACCGTACTGGTATTCCAGATGCCTGCATCGGAGTGTAAGGATGTTTCCCAGACCTGCAGTCCATAAACGTGGCCGGATGGAAGGAACCAGCACGATGTCAAACCTCTCCCGAGAGGATGCCCTCGCACTTGCGCGGCGCGCCCTTGATTCGTTCGGAATCTCCGCAAGTGCGGACATCGAGTTCGTCAAGCACCGCGAGAACGTCGTCTTCCGGGTCTCGGACGCCGGCGGCTCCTACGCGCTGCGCATTCACCGCCTTGGGCACCGCAGCGATGCCGAGGTGCATACGGAGAACGCCTACATGGCCGCCTTGGGCACAGCCGGCCTGCCGGTCCCCGAAGTTGTGCCGTCCCTTGATGGCAGGCTCTTCGCGGTGGTCCCCGACGAGCAGGGCCGCGGGCACCACGTGGACGTCCAGCGGTGGGTCGAGGACTCGGTTCCGCTCGGCGACGCGGCAGAAGCCTGGGCGGGGAAGGACGGCCTGAGCGCAGAGGCATTCGAGCAGCTCGGCGAACTCTGCGGCCGGCTCCACACAACCGTCCGCGACCTCGGCCGGATTCCGGGCTACTCGCGGCAGGCCTGGGACGCTGATGGCCTGGCAGGGCAGGATCCGCTATGGGGCGATCCGCGCCGGCTGGCCGAGACGGAAAAGGACCGTGCGACCATCGCAGAAGCCCTCGCCGGCATCCGCCGGACCCTCAAGGATCTCGGCACCGGCCCGGACGTCTACGGCGTCATCCACGCCGACTTCACCCCCGAGAACGTCCTCACCTCGCAAGGACGCCTCACGCTCATCGACTTCGACGACTTCGGGGAAGGCTGGTGGCTCTTCGACCTGGCCACCGTCCTGTTCTGGTACCACCGCCATCCCCGCGCCAACGAGTACCGCGAGGCGCTGCTGCAGGGCTACGAGCGGCATGCCAAGATCCCGGAAGGTGCCGCCGAAGCGCTGAACGCATTGGTACTGGCCCGGGGTCTTACCTACCTGGGATGGGCAGCCGACCGGCCCGGGGACGAGACGAGCGCCTTCCTGCGCGCCGAGGTCCTGCCGGTCGTCCTGGACCTGTGCCGCGGATTCATTGGGCCGGCCCCCAGCGCGGCTCCAGCCCCCCTTCCCGACCGCGACCGACAGCTGCTGGCGAGGCGGGCCAAGACCATCGGCCCCTACTCGCCGCTGTTCTACGACCGCCCACGGCACTTCGTATCGGGCGACGGCGTGTGGCTCACCGATGCGGACGGCCAGCGCTACCTCGACGCCTACAACAACGTGCCGCATGTCGGGCATGCCAACCCCCGCGTCGCGGATGCCGTATGCGCCCAACTGAACACCTACAACGTCCACACGCGCTACCTTAGCGAGCCTGTCGTCGACTACGCCGAACAACTGCTGGCCACCTTCGACGCTCCCCTCGACCGGGTTTACTTCACCAACAGCGGATCCGAGGCCAATGAACTGGCGCTGCGCATTGCCCGGCACCGGACCGGCCGCAGCGGCGTGATCGTGACCGACCACAGCTACCACGGCAACACGATTGCCCTGGCCTCCCTGACGACCGGACTAACCGTCTCCGAACCCTTCGGCCAGCACGTGCGCACCATCAACATCCCCGACCTTGACGATCCCCGACGGGCCGACCCCGGAGAACAGCTCGCCGCCGCGTTCGCCGAGATCGACCAGGCCATCGCCTCGCTCGAGAAGGACGGGCACGGCCTCGCTGCGCTGCTCATCGAGCCGGCCTTCTCCACCGAGGGCCTCCCGCGCCTGCCGGAGGGATACCTGCCGGGACTCGTCGAACGCATCCGCGCGGCCGGCGGCCTCGTCATCGCCGACGAGGTGCAGGCCGGCCTCGGCCGCCTCGGCGACGTCTGGTGGGGCCACCAGGCCACCGGCATCAGCCCGGACATGGTCACCCTCGGCAAACCGCTGGGCAACGGATACCCGCTCGGCGGGGTGGTGACGACCCAGGCGGTCCTCGAGGACTTCAGCAGCGCGAACATGTACTTCAACACGTTCGCCGGCACCCCCGCCGCCGCCGCGGCGGGCAAAGCCGTGCTGGACGAACTCAAGGACCGGGACCTCCTCGCCCGCACGGGCGGACTCGGACGCCACGTGGCCGGACGCCTCCGGGAGCTCGCCGCCCGCCAGCCCCGCGTGGCTGCGGCCAAGGGGCGCGGGCTGTTCTTCGGGCTGGCCCTCGTCGACGAAGACGGCAACCCCGACAGCCCGCTGGCCAAGCGGCTCGTTGAAGCGCTCGTGCGCGAACGGATCCTCATCAGCCGCATCGGCCCCAACGACAACGTCCTGAAGATCCGCCCGCCCCTCGTGATCGAGCGGGACGAGCTCGATCACGTCATCGACACTCTCGACTCGGCGCTCGCCGCCGAGACCCGCACCGTGGGAACACACCAATGACCGTCACTCCTGCATCCCCGGACCAGATCCGCCGCCCGCCCGCCCAGGAGCCGGGCACCGTGACCGAACCGTCCGCCCCTGCTGCCTCCCTCCGCGTCCGCCAGCGGCTGCGCACCCGCGAGGACCTCATCCGGGCAGCGATCGAAGTCATTGCCGCCAATGGACTGGGTGCCGCCACGGTTGATCGGATCACGGGCCGCGCCGGCACATCGCGTGCAACGCTGTATGCCCACTTCCCCGGCGGCCGTGCAGACCTCCTGGCCGAGGCGTACCAGACCCTAGGCCGCGACCTCGTCGACGCCGCCTCAATCCTCGCCGCCCGCCAGGGAACCTGGATCGACCGGCTCTGCGCCTACCCGAGCGCGATGCTCGAACTGGCCGCCAAGCACGAACTCGGCCTCTTCTACAACGTTTCCGGCCCGCAGCTCGTCGGAATCAAACGCCGTGGCAGCGGATCGCAACAGACGCTCGATGCCATCATCGCCGAACTGCGCCACGCCCAGGAGGCCGGCGACGTGTCATCACGGCTGGACATCGAAGCGATCGCGGCACTCCTCGTCGGGGCAATCCGCGAGGCAGGAATCGATACCTCCCGCGATCCTTCCACGGCCCCACGCCGCCTTGCCGCGTTCCGCCAGTTGCTGGAGGCGTTGTCTCATCAGTAACTGAGTGCGCGAAGCCGACAACGGCATGAGCTTGATGGACGTGGCCGTCATCAACGGCGTAGATGGCATCCTCGGCGAATGCGGCGGCCAGGCCATCTGCGCCACCTGCCACGTCTCCGTGCGGCCCGCATACATGCACGCCCTGCCGCCGATCAGCGCCCACGAGGAGGAGATGCTCGACGCCGCCACGGCCGACCGCACCGGCCGCTCCCGGCTCGGCTGCCAGATCATCGTGGGCGCCGGCCTCGAGGAGATCGCCGTCGACATTCCCGAGGACCGTGTGGCGCCCTGGCCAGGCGCCGTCGTCCGCGGCGGGCTGGCGGCGTCAGCTGCCGGACTGCCGTTGCCCGGCCGCACTGAACTTCCAGTACGCCAGCGCCGCGGCCCAGATAAGCAGGAAGGCCGCCGCGACGATGAAGCCGAAGTTCTCCAGGTCCAGCCCGGCCACCCACGCCACCGGGCCCGTGGTGAGGTTCAGGCCCTCGGAGAGGGCACCGAACAGGACCACCGCTGCCACCAGGAAGGCGACGACGACGGAAACGGAGGTCACCACCAGGTTGTAATACAAGCGGCGCAGCGGATGGTCGAAGGCCCACTGGTAGGCGCGCTGCATCAGCAGCCCGTCCACCGTGTCGCAGGTGACCATGCCGGCGGCAAAGAGCAGCGGCAGCACCAGCACCACGTACCACGGCAGCGTCAGGGCGGCCCCGCCGGCAATGACGAACAGGCCGATGGTGGTGGCGGTGTCGAAGCCGAGGCCGAAGAGCAGCCCCACCGGATACATCTTGGCCGGACGGTCCACCATGCCCACCACCGGGGCGAGCAGCCGGTTGAGGATCCCGCGGCGGCGCAGGGTCTCCTCAAGCTCCTCCTGCAGGTAGGTCCCCTGCTGGTAGCCGGCCAGCAGCTTCCTGATGTTGTTCAGCGAGGCAAGGTTCGTCCCGCCCAGCAGCAGCAGGAAGAGCCCGCTGACCAAGGCGCCCCAGAGCCCGGCCGCGCGCAGGAAGGGCGACTGGTCGTCGGCAAGCTGGGCGGCGAGCAGGTTGAAGCCGCCGGCCAGCAGGCCCACGGCCACCAGCACCACGGTGGAGTGGCCCAGCGCGAACCAGAAGCCGACGCCCAGCGGCCGCGCCGGCCCGTGCTGTTCGACCAGCTTGCGCGTGGTGTTGTCGATGGCGGCGATATGGTCGGCGTCGAAGGCATGCCGGATGCCCAGCGTATAGGCCGCCAGCGCCACCCCAAGGCCGAAGGCATGCGTCCCGCCGAGCCGGTAGTTTCCCGGCAGCACGGCCAGCACGAACAGGCCCCAGCCCAGCACGTGGAGCGCGACGATGACCAGGAGCATCAGCATCAGGCTGCGCCGCTGGTGCCTCGTCCGCAGGCCGGACGGGGAATCAGCCATGGCCGTGCCTCCTTGGAAGTTGGCGTCGCCGTTGATGCTGAACATCCTAGGTCCGCCCCGGTCCGAGGGGAACAGTCGGCCGGTGCCCGATTTGTATTGTGGTTTGACGCGGGCGGGCCTACCGTATTAGGAAGCGTGTTGATTCGAGGTGCGGCGCCCGATGCACGAACTCTCCATCACCCAGAGCCTTCTCGACGCCGTCGTCGGCCGGACCGGCGAGCGCCAGGTGACCGGTGTGCGCCTGAAAGTCGGCCGCCTGTCCGGGGTATTGCCGGACGCGATGCGTTTTTGCTTTGAACTGGTCACGGACGGCACCCCGCTGGCCGGGGCCGAACTGCTGATCGACGAGCCCGAGGGCCGGGGCCGCTGCCGCGGCTGCGGACTGGACTTCACCCTGCCGGACCTGATCCCGCTGTGCCCGTGCGGCAGCGCCGACGTCGAAATTACCGGCGGGCGCGAGCTGGCGGTCACCTCAGTGGAAGTGGTGTGAGCTATGTGTTCAACGTGCGGATGCAGCGACGACGCCGGCGTCAGGATCACGGACGCAGCCGGCGTCCAGACAGGGGAACACGGGCACGCGCACGACCACGACCACCCGCACAGCCATCCGCATGAGCATCCTGGGCAAGACGGCCACGACGGCGGCGGCCACGAAACGATTGCGCTGGAAGAGCGCCTGCTGGCCAAGAACGAACTGCTCGCCGCCCGCAACCGCGGCTGGCTCGAGGGCCGCGGGATCCGGGCCTTCAACCTGATGAGTTCCCCGGGAGCCGGCAAGACCACGCTGCTGGAGCGGACCATCCGGGACCTCGGCGACGACCTGGACATCCAGGTCATCGAAGGGGACCAGGAAACATCCCTGGACGCGGACCGGATCCGGGCCGCGGGCCGCCCGGTCGTCCAGATCAACACCGGTGCCGGCTGCCACCTGGATGCGCAGATGCTCCGGCGGGGCCTGGACGCCCTCGACCCGGCGGCCGGCTCGACGCTGTTCATCGAAAACGTGGGCAACCTGGTATGCCCCGCCCTGTTCGACCTCGGCGAGACGGCCAAGGTCGTGATCATCTCGGTGACGGAAGGTGATGGCAAACCGCGCAAGTACCCCCATATGTTCATGGCCGCCGACCTGATCCTGATCAACAAGGCGGATCTGCTCCCTTACGTTAAGTTCGACGTCGAGGACTGCATCCGCCAGGCGCGGATGCTCAATCCGCACGTCGAGGTCCTGGTCGTCTCGGCTACCGCCGGCGACGGCCTGGACGGCTGGTACGGCTGGCTCACGGACACACCCGGCGCCCCGGCGGCAGGCACGGCCGGGCACCGGCCACACAACAGGCCGGAGGCACTGTCAGACGCCCGCTGACAGCGGTTCCGGGACGGCATGGCTCCCGAGGAGGCCCCAATGCCAACAGACATCGAACTTCAGGCCGAAGAGACCCTGATCCACGTCCTCTGGATCAACGCCGGGCTCAGCTGCGACGGCGATTCGGTCGCCCTGACCGCGGCAACCCAGCCCTCCGTCGAGGAAATCGCCCTCGGTGCCCTGCCGGGACTGCCCCGGATCGCCATGCACTGGCCGCTGATCGACTTCGAGTGCGGCCCGCAGGAAGGCGCCGACGATTTCCTGGAATGGTTCCGCAAGGCCGACCGCGGCGAACTCGAACCGTTTGTCCTGGTGGTCGAGGGATCGATCCCCAACGAAAAGCTGCACGACCCCGGCGGCTACTGGTGCGGTTTCGGCAACGACCTGGACACCGGGCAGCCGATCACCACCAGCGAATGGCTGGACCGTCTGGCGCCCAAGGCCACGGCCATCATCGCCGCCGGCACCTGCGCCACCTATGGCGGCATCCATGCCATGGCGGGCAACCCGACCGGCGCCATGGGCGTGCCGGACTACCTCGGCTATGGCTGGAAGTCCAAGGCCGGCATCCCGATCGTCTGCGTCCCCGGCTGCCCGATCCAGCCGGACAACCTGTCCGAAACCATGACCTACCTGCTCTACCAGGCCACCGGCCAGGCCCCGATGATTCCGCTGGACGAGGCGCTGCGGCCCACCTGGCTGTTCGGCCAGACGGTGCACGAAGGCTGCGATCGGGCCGGCTACTACGAGCAGGGCGACTTCGCCACCGAATACGGCTCGCCCAAGTGCATCGTGAAGCTGGGCTGCTGGGGTCCGGTGGTCAAATGCAACGTGCCCAAGCGCGGCTGGATGAACGGGATCGGCGGCTGCCCCAACGTCGGCGGGATCTGCATCGGCTGCACCATGCCGGGCTTCCCGGACAAGTTCATGCCGTTCATGGACGAACCGCCCGGCGGCAAGCTCTCCACCACCGCCATCCGGGCCTACGGTTCGTCGATCCGTGCCCTGCGCGAGATCACCGTCCACACCTTGGACCAGGAGCCGAAGTGGCGCCGGCCCGGCCGTGAGCTCCTCACCGGCGCCAGGCGCACCTGGTAACCCGCCGTACCTGCAGAGAGGCAAGCAGATGACCTCAACGATGCCGTCCCAGGAAAACCAGGGCAGCGCCCCCAACGACCTGGTGGAGATGGCGTGGGACCCCATCACCCGGATCGTCGGCAGTCTGGGCATCTATACCAAGATCGACTTCGCCAACCGGCAGGTCGTCGAATGCCGCAGCACCTCGTCGATCTTCCGCGGCTACTCGCTCTTCATGAAGGGCAAGGACCCGCGGGACGCCCATTTCATCACCAGCCGCATCTGCGGCATCTGCGGTGACAACCACGCGACCTGCTCGTGCTACGCCCAGAACATGGCCTACGGGGTGAAGCCGCCGCACCTGGGCGAATGGATCGTGAACCTGGGCGAAGCGGCGGAGTACATGTTCGACCACAACATCTTCCAGGAGAACCTGGTCGGCGTGGACTACTGCGAGAAAATGGTGTCCGAGACCAACCCGTCGGTGCTGGCCCGGGCCGAGAACACCCGTGCCCCGCACGAAGCGGAGCACGGCTACCGCACGATTGCCGACATCATGCGCTCGCTGAACCCGTTCACCGGCGAGTTCTACCGCGAGGCGCTGCAGGTCAGCCGGCTCACCCGGGAGATGTTCTGCCTGATGGAGGGACGCCATGTGCATCCGTCCACCCTCTATCCCGGCGGCGTGGGGACCGTGGCCACCATCCAGCTGATGACCGACTACCTCACCCGGCTGATGCGCTACGTGGAGTTCATGAAGAAGGTCGTGCCGATGCACGACGACCTGTTCGATTTCTTCTACGAGGCGCTGCCGGGGTACGAGCAGGTCGGGCTGCGGCGGACGCTGCTGGGCTGCTGGGGTTCCTTCCAGGACCCGGACTTCTGCAACTTCGACTACAAGGACATGACCGAGTGGGGCCGGAAAATGTTCGTCACCCCCGGCGTCGTCGTGGACGGCAAGCTGGTCACCACGGATTTGGTGCGGATCAACCTGGGCATCCGGATCCTGCTCGGTTCCTCCTACTACGAGGACTGGGCGGACCAGGAAATGTTCGTCACCACCGACCCGCTGGGCAACCCGGTGGACCGGCGCCACCCCTGGAACCAGCACACCAACCCGAAGCCGCAGAAACGCGACCTCGCGGACAAGTACAGCTGGGTCATGTCCCCCCGCTGGTTCGACGGCGAAAGCAACCTCGCGCTGGACACCGGCGGCGGCCCGCTGGCCCGGCTCTGGGCCACCGCGCTGGCCGGCCTGGTGGACATCGGCTACCTGAAGGCCACCGGGCACAGCGTGCAGATCAACCTGCCCAAGACGGCCCTGAAGGGCCCGGTCAGCTTCGAGTGGAAGATCCCGCAGTGGAGCAACACGCTTGAGCGCAACCGGGCGCGGACCTACTTCCAGGCTTACGCGGCAGCCGCCGCGCTACATTTCGCCGAACGGGCGCTGGAGGAGATCCGGGCCGGCCGGACCAAGACCTGGGAAACCTTCGAGGTGCCGGACGAGGCGGCCAGCTGCGGCTTCACCGAAGCCGTCCGCGGGGTCCTGTCCCACCATATGGTGATCCGCGACGGCAAGATCGCCAACTACCACCCGTACCCGCCGACCCCGTGGAATGCCAGCCCCACCGATTCCAACGGTGTCTCCGGTCCCTACGAAGATGCCGTCCAGGGACAGCCGATCTTTGAGGAGAATGACCGCGAGAACTTCAAGGGCATCGACATCATGCGCACGGTGCGCAGCTTCGATCCCTGCCTGCCCTGCGGCGTCCACATGTACCTGGGCAACGGCCGGACGCTGGAGAAGCTGCACTCCCCGACCCAGTCCCTGACCGGCGAGTAGCCCGTGCACGGCGAGGACCGGCTTGGCCCGGCCGGGGAGAGGATCAGCACCCTCCTCGATGCGCTCGGGGCAGGCGGGCCGGTGGCCCGCGAGCGCGCCGAGGAACTGGTGCGCCAGGTGACCGACCTCTATGGTGCCGGCCTGCAGCGGATCCTGGACATCCTCGACGGCAGCGGGGCCGCCGGCAGCGGGATCCGGCAGGCGCTGGTGGCCGATGACCTGGTCTCCGGGCTCCTGCTGATCCACGGCCTGCATCCGCAGGATGTGGAAACCCGGGTGGCCGCGGCGCTGGACAGCGTCCGGCCCTACCTGGGCTCGCATGGCGGCAATGTCGAATTGCTGGACATCAGCGCCGAAGGCGTGGTCCGGCTGCGGCTGCTGGGCACCTGCCACGGGTGCCCCTCCTCCCCGGTGACCCTCCGGCTCGCCGTGCAGGACGCGATCGAAGCCGCGGCCCCCGAGGTGACCGGCATCGAAGTGGTGGAGGAGGATGTGCCTGCCGCACAGGCGGTGATTCCGGTCGAGGCGCTGCTGGTCCGGGTCAACCAGCAAACCGGCGGCCCGGAAGGTAGGCCGCCCGGGCAGGCCGGGGGCGGCGTGCCGGCGCAGGCCGGCGCCGTCTGGGAACCGGTGCCCGAATTTGCCGGGCTGGAATCCGGGGAGGCTGCGGGGTTCCTGATCGGCAGCTACCCCCTGCTGGCCTGCCGGATCGGGCCGGATGTGTATGCCTACCGGGATTATTGCCCGCGCTGCACGCACTCCCTGGCCGGGGCCACGCTGCAGCGCGCACTGGCGGCACCGGCCGGCGGCGGGCTGCTGCGCTGCCCCACCTGCCGCAGCCACTTCGATGTGCGGCAGGCAGGCGTCTGCCTGGAGGACCGGAACATGCACCTGGACCCGCTGCCGCTGCTGGTCCGCGGCGGCGTGATGTCCGTGGCCGTTCCGGCCGCGGCGGGATCCCGAGGATAAGGAGGCAGCGGCGCGGATGAACCAGCCTCCAGGACAGACAGGCCACCCCGGCAGCATGCCGATCGCGCTGCTGCGCCGCATCGCGGCTGCCAAACCGGCAGCGGCCGCCGGTGAACGCTGCGAAATGTGCGGCACCGCCATCGCCGATCCGCACCAGCACGTCGTGGACCTGCAAAGCCGGGCCATCCTGTGCACCTGCCGGCCGTGCTACCTGCTGTTCACCGACAGCACCGCGCAGCTGCGCTACCGGTCCGTGCCGGAGCGCTATCTGTCCTTCCCCGACTTCGAACTGGGACCGGGACAGTGGGATGAGCTGGAGATTCCGGTAGGCCTGGCGTTCTTCTTCCGCAGTTCCACGCTCAACCGCAGCGTGGCCTTCTACCCGGGACCCGCCGGGGCGACGGAATCCGAACTGCCGCTGGCCGCCTGGGACGCCGTGCTGGCCCGCAACCCCGGGCTGTCCCTGGCCGCGGACGACACCGAAGCCCTGCTTATCCGGGGCCCGGGCCCCGGTCTTCCGCAGGCCCTGTGCTACCTGGTGCCGGTGGACGCGTGCTACGAACTGGTGGGGCAGCTGCGGCGCGTCTGGCACGGGTTCGACGGCGGCGGCCAAGCGCGCACGGCACTGGCCGCGTTCTTCGAGCAGATCGGCAGCCGCAGCAGGCCGGTTTCGGCACGCCGCGGCGAGTCGGCCGAAGGGACGGTCCGATGACGGAACTGGCCTTCAGCGTCCTGGACATCCAGCCCGAGCCCTACGCGGCGGCACCGCAGCTGACCGCCCGGCTGCGGATCACCGAGTCCACCGGCACCGCGGTCCATGCCATCGCCCTGCGCTGCCAGGTCCGCATCCTGCCGCAGCGCCGCGGCTATGCGCCGGCGGAGGAAGACGGGCTGCTGGACCTTTTCGGCGGGCGCCGCCGCTGGCCCGAGACGCTCAAGTCCTTCCTCTGGCTCCAATGCAGCACCATGGTGCAGGGCTTCAGCTCGGCCACCGAGACGGACCTGCCGCTGCCCTGCACCTTCGACTTCGACGTGGCCGCCGCCAAGTATCTCAATGCGCTCCGGGACGGCGCCATCCCGCTGGAACTGCTGTTCTCCGGCACCGTGTTCACCCGGGGCCGGCAGGGATTCGGCGTCGAACAGGTGCCGTGGAACCTGGCCGCGTCCTACCAGCTCCCGGTGGCCGTCTGGCGCCGGCTGATGGACCTAACCTTCCCCAACGCCGGCTGGCTCCGGCTGGACCGGGAGGTACTGGCCGCCCTGGCCCGCTACAGGTCGGTCCGCGGCCACACCTCCTGGGAGGCCGCCGTCGAAGAATTGCTGCAGGCCGCAGCCGCGGCCCCCACCGGAACCGCCCCGGCCGGCGGGATCCAGCCGTGAAGACGAACCTGCTGCTCGCCCGGGCCGTCGCGGACGCGGTCCTCTACGAGGGGTACCTGCTCTACCCCTACCGGGCCTCGGCAGTGAAGAACCAGGCCCGCTGGCAGTTCGGCATCCTCGGCCCGCCCGGGGCGGCCGCAGCCGGCACCGGGGAGGACGCCCGGATGTCCGCCGACTGCCTGCTCGCGGCCGGCCCCGGGGCCGGCGTGGAAGTGCACCTGCGCTTCCTGCAGCTGCAGACACGGACCGTGGAACAGGCCCGCGGCGGCGGCTTCGAGCCGGTCGATGAGCTCACGGTCGGTCCCTCGCACTGGCTGAGCTGGGACGAGGCCGTCGAGCAGGAGATCGTGCTGGGTCCGTTTCCGCTGGCGGACCTGCAGGATCCGGAACGGCAGGGGCTGAGTGTGCCGGTGGCGGTTCCCGGCGGCAGGGACACCGAACTTTTGGCCGGTCCCGGCGGGACGGTGGCCGGACGGCTGGTGCGCCGGCGCCGGGCCCTCTCCGGTGAAGTCCGGCTGCATGCCACCGCCGCCGGTACGGGCCCGGCCGGACCGCTGCTGCGGCTGCGGGTCGCCGCCACGAATACCGGCGCGGCCACCGCCGGCGGGCGGACGGACGCCATCGCCGCCTCGTTCATCGGCACCCATCTGCTGCTCGGCCTCCGGGACGGGGACTTCCTGTCCCTGCTGGAGCCGCCGGAGGCGGCCGCGGAGGTCGCCCGCGCCTGCGCCCAGCACCGCTGCTGGCCGGTGCTGGCCGGCCCGGAGGGCCAAAGCGACGTCCTGCTGGTCTCGCCCATCATCCTCTATGACCACCCCGCCGTCGCCCCGGAAAGTCCGGTGGCCCTCTACGACGCCACGGAGATCGACGAAATCCTCACCCTGCGGGTCCTGACCCTGACCGACGAGGAGAAGGCCGAGGCCCGGGCCACGGATCCGCGCGCCGCGGCGGTGATCGAGCGGTGCGAGGCCTTGTCAGCCGAGGAACTGCAGCAGCTGCACGGCGTGCTGCGCGACCCGCGGGCCGGGTCCGGTGCCGGACCGGACCCCGGCGGCGGCAGGCCGTGGTGGCATCCGGAGGCGGATGCCAGCGTGCGGCCGGATACCGACGCCGTCGTCATCGACGGTGTGCCGGTGTCGCGCGGCAGCCGGGTCCGGGTCCATCCCCGGCGGCGCGCCGACGCCCAGGACCTGTTCTTCGCCGGGCAAACGGCCCGGGTCACCAGCGTGCATTTCGACGTCGACGGCAGCACCCACGTGGGGCTGGTGCTCGAACGGGATCCCGCGGCGGACCTGCACGAAGGCTACGGCCGGTCGTTCTACTACGCCCCCGAGGAACTGGAACCGCTGGACCGTCCGCAGTCCGGCGCGCAGGACAGTGCCGGATCCGCTACCGGGCAGGGAAAGGACACATCATGAAAGTCGTCGGAACCATCACCACCGCGGTGCTCATCGCCGCCGGCCTGGCCGCCGTCTACATCGGGCTCCGCTCGCTGCCGGACATCCAGCGCTACCTCAAGATCCGGAGCATGTAGGGGCCATGGCCCGACGCCGCACGTCCCTGGCCGGTGCCGGCCCGGTGGCCGGCCGCGTCCCGCCGGCCGCCCGTATCCTGGTCGCCGGCGTGGGCAACATGTTCCTGCGCGACGACGGTTTCGGCCCGGAGGTGGCGCGCCGGCTGGCCGCCGACCCTGCCGGGGTGCCTGCCGGAGGTGCCGCGGTCCGCGTGGTGGACTACGGCATCCGGGGGATGCATCTGGCCTACGACCTGCTCAAGCCGGTGGATGTCCTGCTGCTGGTGGACACCGTGCCGGCCGAGGGCGCCGCGCCGGGCAGCCTCCGGGTCCTGCAGGTGCGCCGTGGCGACCTGGACCCGGCCGCCGCGCTGGACCCGCACGGCATGGACCCGGCGGCGGTCCTGGGCCGGCTGCGGTCACTCGGCGGGAACCTGCCCCGCACCTACGTCGTCGGCTGCGTGCCGGCCGACCTGGCCGAAGGAATCGGCCTGTCCGACCCGGTCGCGGCGGCCGTTCCGCAGGCCATGCAGACCGTCAAACAGCTGCTGGCCGGGCAGGTACCGGCCGGATGAAGGAGGCAGGGCCATGTGCCTGGGGATTCCCGGCCAGGTGATCGGCCTGGTCGACGGCTACGGCGGCCAGCTCGCGCTGGTGGATGTTGCCGGCGTGCACCGCAGGATCAACATCGGCCTGCTCGACGACGGTCCGCCGGAGCCCGGCAGCTGGGTCCTAATCCATATGGGATTCGCCCTGGAGCGCGTGGATGCCGCCGGCGCCGGGCAGGCCATGGACGGCCTGGAACTGATGGGGCGGCCACGGGACCCGGACCGTGGGCCGGACCAGAGCCGGCCCGACCACCACCAAGTCAACGACCAGTAAGGAGGGCGCCATGTCTCCGGCAGATGCGTCCAAACCGACCGACCCGTCAAACGCGCCGAAGGGCGACCGGCTGGGCAGCGATTACAACAAGGGCACCAATCCCGGACCTGGTGGCGAGACGGACACGGCGGGCAGCGCCGTCCCGCCTTACGAGGGCCGGACCACCGGCCGGGATGAGCCGGCCGAGGGCACCTCACGTGCCTGGGGCAGTGAGCCGCCGGCCGGGGAACCGGCCCAGCCCGGATCCGGCGAAACACCGGCCGACGCGGAAGCGCCGCCTGCGGGAGTGGGTGAGAGCACCACGCGGCGCGGGGAAGACGTGATCAAGCAGGAGGGTAAGGAGGCAGGGCGTGAGGACACCGGAACCCACGAAGCCCCGTCCGACCGGCCCACCGGAACCTCGGAACCCCGGGATGCCACCGCGCTCAAGCCTCCGGAGGACAACGGCGAAGCCGCACCCCAGGCACCCTAGGGTGTGTTTGGTCCCAATGCGGTGGGAGGCCGTCGCGTGGTGCGGCGGGCGGCCGCAGCCCGGCGCCGCCCCGTTTTTCAGCGCTGCCGGCGGCCGGGAGCAGCAGCGCGGGCGAGGGCGATGATGCAGGCCACGCCGGCGAGGACGGCGTAGCCGATGGTGATGGTCAGGAGGCTGACGCTGCGGCTGAGCTGGCCGGAGGTCAGTGCCGGCAGGACCGAACCGGCATAGGAGATGGCGTAGAGCAGCGCGAGCAGGCCGGCGCTGCCGGTCGCGATGGCCGTGACGAGCCCGGCGCACCGCAGGACAACGGCGCTCCTCAATTGGCGGGCTGGGGTGCGGGCACACCAGATGGCTGCGCCGGCGTACGGTATCCTTCGCCGTCGAGCGGGATGGACAGGTGGACCCGGAAGCCGCCGTCGTGGGCGCCTGCCTCGAATGAGCCGCCGGCGAGGCCGGCCCGTTCGGCCCGAGGAGGCCGATCCCGGTGCCCCCCGGTCCGGCTTTCCCCCGGGCCGGGGGCGCCGGGATCGATCAGCCAGAGGTCGACGGTCCTGGTCCCCCAACGGAGTTCGACGTCGACGTGGGCGCCGGGGACGTGCTTGCGGATGTTCGAGAGGGCTTCCTGTACCGTCCGAGGGCCAGCGAAGCAGCCGGGGCAGCGGAACCGGCTGCCCCTCCGTCCGGCACGAGGCCGTGCTGGTTAGGCGGTGCTGTTCAAGCACCATGAAAACGGAGCCGCCGTCGCGGGGGTCTGGGCGGGCGGCTCACTTTTCGAGGGCGATGGCGGTGCCGCGGTGCTCGACGCCGGTATTGGCGATCTTCAGGTGCCTGGCGGTGAAGTGCTGCAGCTGCCGCAGCTGGTAGGGGGCGAGCCGGTCGCACACCCAGTCCCAGTGCAGCGACACCACGTCCCCCACCGACAGGTCCGCCACGAAACCGGTCCCATCCACCGCATACCGGGCCGTCTCCACCACGGCCGGCCCCAGCGACAGCGCGCTGCCGTCCCAGGCCAGCGGGCGGGAGCGCACCACGGCCTCGTCGCCGGCGAGCGCCAGCACCTCGCCCCAGCGGATCCGGCAGCGGTCCAGCACGTTCAGCGCCGTGGCATGCCGGCGGTCGTCGCCGAGCAGGCCCGTCCACGGGTAGATCTCGAACACGTGGAAACTGTGGTGGGGCACTCCCCCGGCCAGCACGCCCTCGATCAGGTGCGGAAACTGCCAGCCGGTGCGGGCCCGGAACCGCTCCTCCATGGAATCGCCGAGGTGGCGCACCCCCACCGCGTCGAGCAGGGCATTGCCGACCCAGTACGCCTCGACCACCCGGTGGTCCAGCGGATCCGGGATCCCGGTGGAGCCGGCGATGAGCTCCAGGTACGGCCAGGCGCCGGCGAAGCCCTTGGCCAGCTCGCGCAGCCCCGGGTCGGTGACGCCGGACTGCCCGTAGTGCAGCAGCGCGTCGCTGTCCGGCGGCCCGCAGCTGCCGCGGGCATTGGGCGGATAGGCGTAGCGGACAAACAACTGGGCGCCGTTGGCAGCGTCGGAAACCATGGCCGGCCTCGTTCCGCGGGGAATTTTGTCCCGACCATAGCACCGCGCCCCCAGGCCGACAAGGAAAAGCCTGCTCCGGTATGCGTTGACAGGTCCGGGCATCGGGCGGAAGCTGGGGGCATTCTGTTGCAGCTCGCCCATGCCGGCCCGGTCCGGTCCAGCGCAGGAGGAACGCGAATGGAGCATCAGGATCCAACGCGCCGGAGGCTGCTCGGCGGCCTGCTGGCCACCGCCGGCGCCGCCGCGCTGGCCGCCTGCGGCGGCACCCGCACCGCCGCACCGGCGGCCAGCGGCGGCATCACCCTGACGGACCAGCAGGGCCGCACCCTGCAGCTGGACCGGCCCGCGGCGCGGGTAGTGACCATCCCGATGCCCGCCGCCTCGCTGCTGGTGGCCGTGGACCGCAGCGCGGAGCACCTCGCGGGCATGCACCATGCCTCCTGGACCGCCATGAAGGACGGCATCATGGGCCAGATGTTCCCCGCAGCGCTCCGGGTCCCGCACGAGGTGGCGACCGAGGACTTCACGCCGAACGTGGAGAGCGTGCGGGCGCTGGACCCGGACGTCGTGGTGCAGTGGGACGAATCCGCGCTGACCGAGCCTCTGCAGAACGCCGGGCTGACGGTGCTGAGCCTGACGAACAACGGCCGGCAGGAGGACGTCGATGCCTGGACCGCGCTCTTCGCCGCGATGCTGGGCAAGCCCGGACGCGCCGTCGAAATGAAGGCGCGCAGCGACGCGGAGCTGCGCCGGATCAAGGCCCTGGCCGCCGGCCGCACCGGCCCGAGCATCCTGTACTTCAACCGCTTCAAGCAGGGCCTGAAGGTGGCCGGGCACAACACCTATAACGACTTCTACATCAAGCTGGTCGGGGGCAGCAATCCGGCCACCGGGGACCGGGGTGTGGCCGGCTCCGGGATGGTGGGCACCGAGGCGGAACAGGTGCTGGCCTGGGATCCCGAGGTGATCCTGCTGGGCAACTTCGACGACGCCGTGCCGGCGGACCTCTACGCCGATCCGGTGTACCAGCAGGTGTCGGCGGTGCGCTCGCGCCGGGTCTACAAGGTGCCGCTGGGTGGCTACCGCTGGGATCCGCCGAGCCAGGAGTCGGCGCTGATGTGGCACTGGCTCACGGACATCGCCTTCCCGCGGCAGGACCGGTCCGGGCTGCGCGCCACGGTCGCGGACTACTTCGACTTCCTCTACGCCCACCGGACCACCGACGCGGAAATCGACCGGATCCTGCAGCAGGACGCCAACGCCGCCTCGGCCAACTACGGTCAGTTCGGTGCCGCCTGACCCGGTGGTCCCGGCCACGGCCCGGGTGTCGGGCCCGACGGCCGGGACCGCAGCCGCCCGGGTGCGGGTGGCCGGCCCGGTCGCCGCCGCCGCCCTGCTGCTGCTGTGCGTCGGGCTGCTGGCCCTGGCCGTGGGCCGCTACGGCGTCCCGGTGGGGCATGTGGCCCGGATCCTGCTCGCCGGGCTGCTCCCGGCGGACCCTGCCGTCAGCGGCACCGAGCAGAACATCGTGCTCCTGGTACGCCTGCCCCGGGTCCTGCTGGCGGTGCTGGTCGGCGGCGGACTGTCACTCTGCGGGGCGGCCCTGCAGGCCCTGTTCCGCAATCCGCTGGTCAGCCCGGAGATCATCGGCGTCTCCGCCGGCGCTTCCTTCGGCGGGGCGCTGGCCCTGCTGCTGGGACTGGGCCCGGTGCTGCTGGTGACCGGTGCCTTCAGCTTCGGCCTGCTGGCCCTGGGGCTGCTCTTCCTCGTCACCTCCGGCCGGGGCGGCGCCCCCATGCTCATGGTGGTGCTCGGCGGAGTGGTCATCGGGTCCTTCTTCTCCGCACTGGTCTCGCTGGTGGTCTACCTGGCCGATCCGTTCACCACCCTGCCGGCCATCGTGTTCTGGCTGCTGGGCAGCGTGGCGGCGGCCACCTCGGCCAAGGTGCTGGTGGCCGCCCTCCCCGTCCTGGCCGGCACCGCGGTGCTGCTGGCCCTGCGCTGGCGCCTCAACGTGCTGTCGCTGGGCGACGACGACGCCGCGGCGCTGGGCGTGCGGCCCCGGCCGCTGCGCTGGGTGGTGCTGGCCTCCGTCGCGCTCATTGTGGCCGGGGCCGTCGCCGTCAGCGGCGCGGTGGCCTGGGTGGGCCTGGTCATCCCGCACCTGGCGCGCATGTGGGTGGGGCCGGACCACCGGGTGCTGCTGCCGGTCTCCTTCCTGCTCGGCGGCGCCTACCTCATCGCGGTGGACACGGTGGCGCGCACCCTGACAGCGGGGGAAATCCCGCTGGGCGTGCTCACCGCGCTGATCGGCGCCCCGGTGTTCTTCCTGCTGCTGCGCCGCAACCGGGATCGGATCTGGGACAGTGCTTGAGCTGGCGGGCATCGGCTTCCACTATCCGCGCCGGGACTGGGTCTTCCGCGGCGTGAGCTGCGTGCTGGCCGCGGGCACCGCCACCGCGGTACTGGGCCCCAACGGCAGCGGCAAGACCACGCTGGTACGCTGCGCGGCCGGCCTGCTCACCCCGGTCGAAGGTGCCGTGCACGGGGCCGGTCCCGTCGGCTTTGTGCCCCAGGCCCGCGGCGGCACGTTTGCCTACCCGGCCCTGGACATGGTGCTGATGGGCCGGGCGCGGCAGGTGGGCCTGTTCCGTTCGCCCTCGGCCGCGGACCGGGCGGCCGCGCTGCAGGCCATGGAGCGGGTAGGGGTGGCCGGACTGCAGGCCCGGCCGTTCCCCACGCTCAGCGGCGGCGAACAGCAGCTGGTCCTGATTGCCCGGGCGATCGCCGCCGATGCCCCCGTCCTGGTGCTGGACGAACCGGCCACCGGGCTGGACCTGAAGAACCAGGCCCGGGTGCTGGCCCTGCTCGCCGAACTGGCCTCGGACGGGCTGACGCTGCTGCTGAGCACGCACCATCCGGACCACGCCCTGTTCCTGGCCGACACGGTGCTGCTGATGGGCCCGGACGGGGTGCAGGCCGGGCCGGCGCAGCAGCTGCTCACCGCACCGGCCCTGAGCGCGCTCTACGGCGTGCGGGTCAGCACCGTGGCCAGCGGCGCCGGCCCCGGGCGCAGCATCATCACCCACTACGACCGCCCCGGCTGAGGAAAAGCGGACCGCTGTTCAGGCCTTCAGCGCCAGCGCGAAGGGCAGCACCGCCGTGGCCCCCGCGGTTCGCAGCGCCCGGCCTGCCACGGTCAGCGTCCACCGGCTGTCGGCCAGGTCGTCCACCAGCAGCACCGGTCCGGGGTGCTGCGCGAACCATGCCGCGCCGCCGTCGGGCACCGCGAACCGGTCCCAGACCCCGGCCAGCCGGAACGCGCTGTTGCCGCCGGGACCGCCCGTCGGTCCGCCGTTGACCGGGGCCAGGGCGCCCAGGTAGGGCAGCCGGCCGATCCCGGACAGGCCCCGGGCCAGCGACTCCACCAGCTGCGGCCGGCTGCGCGAGGGCACGCTGACCACCGCCACCGGCCGCTCGGTCCAGCCCCACTGTGCCAGCACCTGCACGCAGGCCTGCAGCGTGGCCGCGTCCAGCGGCGCATCCGGCGCAGTCGCCGAAAAAATCTCCCGCAGCCGCCCGCCCCAGCCCAGGTCCGTGAGCCGGGCCAGCGCCCGGCCGGCGGACAGCGCCTCGCCCGCGGCGATTTTGCCCTTGACCGCGATGCCCAGCCGGTCCATGCCCGAGGGCCACATGGCCCGCGGTTCGAGTTCCACCCCGGCCCGGTGCAGCGATGCGTCGGCGCTGCGGGTGGCCTCCTCGGCCACGGCCTGCGGGTACCAGGCGCCGGCGCAGTTGTCGCAGCGCCCGCAGGGGGCCGCCGCGGGGTCATCCAGTTCGCGGGCCAGGAACTCCATCCGGCAGCCGGCGGTGTTCTCGTAGTCCAGCATCGCGTTCTGCTCGGCCACCCGGGCGCGGGCGATCCGCCCGTAGCGTTCGCCGTCGTACGTCCACGGCATGCCGGTGCCTTCCCAGCCGCCGCCCACCCGGCGCACCGCGCCGTCCACCGAGAGCACCTTCAGCAGCAGTTCCAGCGGGGAACGCCTGAGGTTGACCCGGGTTTCCAGCGCTGCGGCGGACAGCACCGTGCCCGGAGCCGGCAGTTCGCGCAGCACGGCCAGCGCCACCGCCTCGTCCGGCATCGAGGCGGTGGCGAAGTACTCCCAGATCTCCCGATCCTCGGTACCCGGCAGCAGCAGCACGTCCGCATTGGGCGTTCCGCGCCCGGCCCGGCCCACCTGCTGGTAGTACGCCACCGGCGAGCTGGGCGCGCCCAGATGGACCACGAAGCCCAGGTCCGGCTTGTCGAAGCCCATCCCCAGCGCGCTGGTGGCCACCAGCGCCTTGACCCGGTTCTCCTTCAGCGCGGCCTCCGCCTGCTCCCGGTCCGCCGGGTCGGTGCGTCCGGTGTAGGCCAGCACCGCGTGTCCGGCCTCGCGCAGCAGCCGCGCGGTATCCTCGGCCGCCGAGACGGTCAGCGTGTAGATGATGCCGCTGCCGGGCAGTTCGGCCAGATGGGTCAGCAGCCAGCCGAGCCGGGCCCGCGGGCTGGGCAGCCGCAGCACGCCCAGCCGCAGCGACTCGCGCGCCAGCGGGCCGCGGATGGTGAGCACGCCCTGCCCCGCCGGCCCGCCGCCGTCGCCCGCGTCAGCCCGCCCGGCGAGCTGCTCCTCGATGTCATGCACCACCCGGGAGTTGGCCGTGGCAGTGGTGGCCAGCACCGGCACGCTCTCCGGCAGCTGCCCGATCAGGTCCCGGATCCGCCGGTAGTCCGGACGGAAGTCATGCCCCCAGTCCGAGATGCAGTGCGCCTCGTCCACCACCAGCAGTCCCGAGCGCCGCACCAGCTCGGGCAGCTGCTCGTCGCGGAAACGCGGATTGTTCAGCCGCTCCGGGGAGACCAGCAGCACGTCCACGGCATCGGCCGCCAGCTGCCCGGACACCTCGTCCCACTCCAGCTGGTTGGCCGAATTGATCGCCGCGGCCCGCACCCCCGCGCGCTCGGCGGCGGCCACCTGGTCCCGCATCAGCGCCAGCAGCGGCGAGACGATCAGGGTAGGGCCGGCGCCGCGGGCCCGCAGCAGCAGGCTGGCGACAAAGTACACGGCGGACTTGCCCCAGCCGGTCCGCTGCACCACCAGCGCCCTACGGCCGCCGGCCACTAGCGCCTCGATGGCCTCGAACTGGCCCGGATGGAACTGCGCCGCGTCATTGCCGACCAGTCGCCGGAGGATCTGCGTGGCCTCCGCCCGCAGTGGATTGTCGGTGCTCGGGGCGTCGGTGGTGTCCTGAAGGGCGGTGTCCTGGAAATCGGCCATTCCCCCAGTATCCCAGCCGGCTCCGACAGCGGGGCGGCTTGTCCACAGGCCAGCCCTGCATAGACTGGTGCGGTGACTAGCCCCAATCTCATCGATTCCTTCCAGACGGCCTTCAAGGCCTACGACGTGCGCGGCATTGTCGGCGAGACGATTACGGCCGCGACGGCGGAGGCGACCGGGGCGGCGTTCGTGGATGTGCTGGGCCTGGCCGGGGCCGAGGTGCTGGTGGGCGGGGACGCGCGCCCGTCCTCGCCGGAATTCGAGCGGGCCTTTGCGGCCGGGGCGGCCGCGCGCGGGGCGCACCCGGTGATGCTGGGGCGGATTTCGACCGACGAGCTGTACTACGCGTGCGGCATCCGGGCTGCGGCCGGGGCGGTGTTCACCGCCAGCCACAACCCGGCGCAGTACAACGGGATCAAGCTGGCCCGTCCGGGCGCGGTGCCGGTCTCGGCCGAGACCGGGCTGTATGAGATCCGGGACGCGGCGGCGGCCTACCTGGCCGGCGGGATCCCGGATCCGGCCGCGGCGGGGATCGTGCCGGGCACCGCGGGCGAGGCCGATGTGCTGGCCGGGTATGCCGGGCACCTGCGCGCCCTGGTGGACCTGTCCGGGATCCGGCCGCTGAGGGTGGTGGTCGATGCGGGCAATGGGATGGCCGGGCTGACCGCCCCGGCGGTGCTCGGGGACGGGCTGCCGCTGGACATCGTGCCGCTGTACTTCGAGCTGGACGGGACGTTCCCGAACCATCCGGCCAACCCGCTGGAGCCGGAGAACCTTCGCGACCTGCAGGCGGCGGTGGTGGCGCACGGGGCGGACCTGGGCCTGGCGTTCGACGGGGACGCGGACCGCTGCTTCGTGGTGGACGAGGCCGGGGCCCCGGTCTCGCCCAGCGCCATCACCGCGCTGGTGGCGGTGCGCGAGATCGCCCGGGTCCGGGCCGCCGGCGAGGAGCATCCGGCGGTCATCCACAACGTGATCACCTCCCGGGCGGTGCCCGAGGCGGTCGCGGCCGCCGGCGGGGTGCCGGTGGCCACCCGGGTCGGGCACTCGTTCATCAAGGCCGTGATGGCCCAAACCGGGGCGGTCTTCGGCGGGGAGCACTCGGCGCACTACTACTTCCGGGACTTCTTCAACGCCGATACCGGGATGCTCGCAGCCCTGCACGTGCTCGCCGCGCTCGGCAGCCAGGAGGAGCCGCTGTCGGTGCTGGCCGCGGAATACGAGCCCTACTTCGCCTCCGGGGAGATCAACTCCTCCGTCGCGGACAAGGACGCCGCCATCGAGCGGGTGCTGGATGCCTGCCTGGGCCAGGACGTGTCGATCCAGACCGTGGACGGCACCACCGTGGCCGCCACCGACGGGTCCTTCTGGTTCAACCTGCGCCCGTCGAACACCGAACCCTACCTGCGCTACAACGGCGAAGCGAAGGAGCAGGCCGTGATGGAACGCATCCGCGACCAGGTCCTGGCCCTGGTCAGGCAGCAGGCATGAGCGGCTCCTGGCGGGACGGCGTCGACCCCCGCACGCTGGAGGACATCGACACGCTGTTCGGCACCGCGCTGGGCATGGCGCAGGAACAGCTGCTGGAACACGGAGCCTTCCTGCCGGTGGCGCTGGCCACCACGGTCGACGGCGAACTGCGGCTGATCGCCGTCACCCCGGACGATCTGGACGACGAGTCCGCCGAAGTGGGTGAGGTGGATGTGGACGCGATGATCGCCGAACTCTACGCGGTGCTCCGGCAGGAACGCGACGGCTTCCGGGCCATCGCGGTGATCAGCGACGTCTTCCTGCCCGATTCGGACACGGACGCCGTGCAGATGTCGGTCGAGCACGCGGACGGCACCGCCATCTCCGCCGTGCAGCCCTATAACCACGACGACGACGGCCACTGGAACTATCCCGACCCGTTCCTCGATCCGCAGGAACGGATCGTCTGGCCAGAAACCGGGGACCACGCATGAGCCGCATCGCCATCATCGGAGGCCACGGCAAGGTGGCCCTGCACCTGTCCCGCCTGCTGTCCGGCCAGGGGCACCAGGTCAGCTCGCTGATCCGGAACCCGGAGCATGCCGCGGAAGTCGCCGGGACGGGCGCGACGCCGGTGGTTGCCGACGTCGAACAGCTGGGCATCGAGGAGCTGGCCACCCGGATCGAGGGGCACGATGCCCTGATCTGGTCCGCCGGCGCCGGCGGCGGCAATCCGGCACGCACCTACGCGGTGGACCGGGACGCGGCCATCCGCTCGATGGACGCGGCACAGGAGGCCGGGGTGTCCCGGTACGTGATGATCTCCTATTTCGGCGCCCGGCTGGACCACGGCGTGCCGCGGGAGGACCCGTTCCATGCCTATGCCGAGGCCAAGGCCGCCGCGGACAGCTACCTGGAGGGCACCTTCCTGTCCTGGACCATTTTGGGCCCCAGCGCGCTGACCCTGGACCCGGGCACCGGCCGGATCGAGGTGGGCGAGGACCTGGCGCCGGGCCGGGTCAGCCGCCAGGACGTGGCCCGCGTTGCCGCCGCGGTGCTGGACATGCCCGAAACCGTGGGCAGGTTCATCGCGTTCAACAACGGTGACACCCCGATCGACCAGGCCCTGCGCAGCCTGTAGCCGCCCCAGCCCCCTTTCCGTGCAACTTGGGCGGGATAGATGCTGTTTTGGAGCCCGAAAACAGCATCTATCCCGCCCAAGTTTGGGGTACGGGTAAAATTGACTGATGCGGATCAATGCCTTCTCCGATGTGTGCCTGCGGGCACTGATGCTGCTCTGCGCAGCACCCGAGGGCGAACTGTTCACCACCCAGGCCATCGCCGACGGCGTCGGCACCCCCTACAACCACGTCAGCAAGGCCGTGTTGAAGCTGCGCTCCCTCGGCCTGGTCGAGGCGGTGCGCGGCCGCGCCGGCGGCGTGCGGATCAGCCAGGCCGGCATGGCCGTGACCGTGGGCGCGCTGCTGCGCGAACTGGACGGGCGCGAGGACTTGGTGGACTGCGAAAGCCCCAACGGCGACTGCCCGATGAACAACCACTGCGGGCTGCGCGGGGCACTGCGCCGGGCCCGCGAGGCCTTCTACCACGAACTGGACGATCTCGTCGTCTCCTCTCTGCCGCATCAGTCACAAATGGAGCCGGTTTTTGTGACCTTGCTCACCCGCCGGCCGGCCTGACCGCGCCAGTTCAAGGAAGTTTTCTACACGCCGTAGAAACATGGATTTAAACCAGTATTTCAAATGCTACTTTTGAGCGCGTAAGCACCCCTTCCACTCAAGGAGTAACGATGCTCTCGGAGAAATCCCGTCCCATCATTGAAGCCACCCTGCCGCTGGTCGGCGAGCGGCTCGGGAGCATTACCCCCAACTTCTACCGGCGGATGTTCGCCGCCCACCCGGAGCTGCTGGACGGGCTCTTCAGCCGCGCCAACCAGCGCAACGGCGAGCAGCAGAAGGCCTTGGCCGGGTCCATCGCCGCCTTCGCCTCCCACTTGGTCGCCAACCCCGACACCGTGCCGGAGCAGGTGCTCAGCCGGATCGCCCACAAGCACACCTCCCTGGGCATCACCGAGGACCAGTACCAGATCGTCTACAAGTACCTCTTCGAGGCCATCGCCGAAGAGCTCGCGGACGTGATCACCGCCGAAATCGCCGAGGCCTGGACCGAGGTCTACTGGCTGATGGCCGAGGCCCTGATCAAGATCGAAAAGGGCCTGTACGCCCGGCAGGCCAATGACAAGATGTGGACCCCGTGGAAGGTCGTGGCCAAGACCTTCGCCGGCGCCGGCTGCGCCACCTTCGTGCTCGAGCCGGCCGACGACACCCCGGCCACCCCGGGCGTGCCCGGCCAGTTCGTCAGCGTCAAGGTGACCCTGCCGGACGGGCTGCGCCAGTGCCGCCAGTACTCGCTTTCGGCCGATGCCGAGTCCGCCGCGCGCCGCGTGTTCACGACCAAGCTCGACGACGGCGGCGAGGTCTCCCCCGTGCTGCACCGCGACGTGCAGGTGGGCGACGTCCTGGAACTGTCCAACCCCTACGGCGATGTCACCCTGGACGACGGCGACGGCCCGCTGGTCTTCGCCACCGCCGGCATCGGCTGCACCCCCTCGGCCTCGGCGCTGCGCGCACTGGCCAACCATGGCTCGGACCGCGAGGTTATGGTGCTGCACGCCGAGCGGAGCCTGGAGGCCTGGGCACTGCGCGAGCAGATGACCGCCGACATCGACCGGCTCGACGGCGCCGGCCTGCAGCTGTGGCTGGAGGAACCGGCCGAGGGCCACAACTCCGGGTTCATGTCGCTGCAGGATGTGGACCTGCCGGCCAACGCGAGCGTGTACGTGTGCGGCCCGCTGCCGTTCATGAAGTCCATCCGAAGCCAGGCCATCGACGCGGGCGTGCCCGCGACCAACATCCACTACGAGGTCTTCGGCCCCGACCTCTGGCTCGCCGGCGCCAACTAGCGGTCCACGGACTGCTGGCAGTCCACTTGGACCAACGACTTGGGCCAACGACGACGGCGCGGGCCGGGGAGGCGCCCCCCCGGCCCGCGCCGTCGTTGGCGGTTAAACCCGGACTGTTGCTACCTGCCGGAAACCTGCCGCTCGCCCTCGGTGAGCATGGCGAGCGTGCCGGTATCAACATCTTCGGAGGGGCCGTGGAGATAACGCTCCAGGCTGTCGTCCATCGCGTTGAGCCAGCGGGTGTGGTGGTTGACGGCCATCGTGCCGGTCATGACGGAGCGGTGGATCCGGTCGCGGTAGCCCAGGATGTCCTCTTCCTTGTCCTTCATCCACTGCTTGAACAGGACCGCCACGGCGTCCAGGTCGAAGGCGGGGTAGTCGGTGTGGGACATCAGGTCCTTCAGGTACGCGGTCTGGAAGTCCGCCTCGTCGTCGTGGGTCGACAGGGCCGCGAACCGCTGCAGCCAGTCCCGGACATCCGCTTCGCGCGCCTCGAACGAGGGCAGCGCAGTGCGTCCGAGCATGACGTCCCGGGCAAACCAGGCCTGCACGTCGAACATATTGAAGGTGTAGTACTGGTCCTGGGCACCCAGGTAGAACAGGCTGGTGTTGCCCTGCCAGACCACGCCCTTGTAGAGGTTGCCCGGGTAGAGCACGTTCCGGGACTTCAGCGACAGCGTGTCGGGCAGGAACGGGTACTTGTGCTTGTACCCGGTGCACAGGATGACCGCGTCGAAATCCTTGCTCGTACCGTCCGCGAAGTGCGCCGTTCGGCCGTCAAAGCGGCTGACCAGCGGGCGCTCCTCGACCGATTCCGGCCAGCCGAAGCCCATCGGAGCGGTGCGGTAGCTGAACGTGATGGACTTGGCGCCCATCTTGTGGGCCTGCATGCCAATGTCCTCGGCGGAGTAGCTGCTGCCGATGAGCAGCAGATCCTGGCCGGCGAGGTTCTCCGCGCCGCGGAAATCGTGAGCGTGCCGGACCGGGCCAGGGAAGGTCTCGATGCCCTCAAAGGCCGGTACGTTGGGGGTGGAGAAGTGGCCGGTGGCCACGACGATCTTGTCGAAGACGTGGGTTTCGGTGGTCTGGGTGGCCAGGTCCTCGACGGTCAGGGTGAATTCCTGCATCTGTTCGTTGTAGTCGACCCACCGCGCCGCGGTGTTGAAGCGCACGTAGCGGCGCAGGTCGCTCTTTGCCACCCGGGCCTGGATGTAGTCGAACAGTACGGCGCGCGGCGGGAAGGACGAGATCGGCTGACCGAAATGCTCGTCAAAGGTGTAGTCCGCGAACTCCAGGCACTCCTTGGGTCCGTTGGACCACAGGTGGCGGTACATGCTGGAGTGGACCGGCTCGCCGAACTCGTCCAGGCCGGTGCGCCAGGTGTAGTTCCACTGGCCACCCCAGTCCGGCTGCTTCTCGAAACACATGATCTCGGGGATTTCCGCGCCAAGCTTGCGGGCGGATTCGAAGGCGCGCAGCTGCGCCATTCCGCTGGGCCCGGCACCGATAATTCCAACGCGTAGCGTCACAATACTCCTTCATCATGGAGCTCCGTTCGTAGCAAAGCGGCGCCTGCCGGTGGGCGCCGATGCCGCCCCGACCATACCACCGAGCAAACAGTGCCATCACGGCAAACAGGCGGCGGCAACTTCACCGCGCAAAGGCTCGGCCGCGTCCATCGCGGGATCGGGCAGCCACAACCTGTCAGGACAGGAGCTCCGGCGGGTCCTGACGGTCACGGGCGGTCCGCCGGGACAAGGGCCAGCCGGCGGGCCGCCCTTTCATCAGAACAATTTACTTGACATAAGTCAAAGCCCTCATGCCTTCCACGGGCCTGCCTTGTCCGTGCGGCGCCGAAAAACGCTTCGTGGCCCAAGGCCCTTCGGCGGCCGGCCAAGACGCGCCAGCGCCGCGTGGAGACCCGAATCAAACGCCGGTCCCCTACCGCTCGCCGCCGGCCTTGAACACCAGCCCGCGCGTCCCATCGACGATGATGCGTTGGCCATCGGTCAGCAGTGTGGTCCCGCCCCCGGTGCCCATCACCGCCGGAATCCCGTACTCGCGCGCCACGATGGCCGCATGCGAGCCGATCCCGCCGGTATCCACCACGACGGCGGCGGCACGCTGGAACAAGGGCGTCCAGGACGGGTTGGTGTACGGGCAGACCAGCACCTCCCCAGGCTGCAGCAGCCCGAATTCCTGCGGCCCGAGGACCACGCGCACCGGCCCGGACGCGGTACCGCGGCTGGCGCCCCGGCCGGCCACCAGCGCGTGCGGCGCCGCATCCTGCCCGGCCGTCAGAGCGGCGATATCCAGCAGCGGCACGCCCGCCAGTTCCCGCCGCCGGACGGCCCGCGCCCGCACCGCCGTCCGCAGCCGCTCCACCTCGGCAGCGGGCAATCTCCCGACGCCGTCCGGGCGCACCCCGGCCAGCTCCCCCAGCCTCAGGTGGAACACCTCGCCGGGCGCGTCCAGGACCCCGGCCGCGTGCAGCCGCGCGCCCATCTCCAGATACGCGTGGCGCAGCGGCGGCAGCACCGCGGTGGCATGGAAATGGGTGTCCTCGCGGAAGCCCATCCCGGTCTTCGATCGGCCGGCGGCGTCGAGCACCTGCCGCCGCAGCCAGCCCCAGCGCAGTGCCGGATGCGCGCCCAGCTGCCGCAGAGCCGTGCCCGTCTGCTCCTCCGCCGGCGGCGGACCGTGCAGCAGGGCCTTGACCAGCCCCAGCACCACCTCGGGCGCATCGGACCAGGTCGGCGCGCTGGAGAGCACCACGCTGACCGTCTCACGGTGCCCGTATTCGGCCAGGAAGTCCCGGAACCGGGCGTTGAAACCGGCAAAGCGGGGTGTGGCCTCGAGGCGCAGCAGCAGCTCTGCCGGCTCGAGGGATTCGACGGCGCGGCGCAGCACCGGATCGCGGCCGGCCAGCGCGGCCAGCTCCGCGAGCGCCCGGTTGGCCTGGCTGGTGCGGGTTTCGGCCCCGGCAATCAACGCCGGAGCCAGCCGCCGCAGCCCGAGCAGCAGCAACAGCAGGCGCAGCTTCAGCTGCGGGACGAAGCTGCCGGGCAGATAGCTCACCCGCAGCCCGGAAATCAGGGCCATGGCCGCGAAACAGTCCTGGGCCTGGGCCAGCAGCCCGGACCAGGACAGGGCCGCGACGTCGGCGCTCCGCAGCCGGCGCACCGCGTCCTCGAAGGCGGCGAAGCGCGGGTCCTGCCGCCAGCGGGCCGGGTCGTACCGCCGCGCCCGGCGGGCCACGGCCGCCGGCGCCCCCAGCACCCGCAGCGTCGGACGCGGCACCGGCAGCACCAGCCGGACCACCACGCCGTCCTCCTCCGGCAGCAGCTGGGCCATGGGCGGGAAGCGCACCCCCACGCTGCCCGCCATCCGCCGCAGCATCGCTCCGATGCCATGTTCCAGCCAGCCGCTGACATCCAGCGGATACGGCCGCTGCTGGAACATCTCGGCCAGGAACGGCCCGACCAGCCGCTGGATCCGGTGCAGCCGCAGCGGCGCCGGCGGCAGCGCCGTCATCGGCCGCGCCTGGAGCAGGTAGAGGCGCCCGCCGGCGCGGGCCCACTCCAGATCCTGCGGCCGGCCGAAATGCTCCTGCGCGCGGCGGGCCAGCGCAGCCAGGGTGCGCAGCTGGGCCGGCGGGAGCAGGGCCGGCCCGTCCGGCGCCGCGCGCAGCCGCCCCGCGCCGTCGAGCACGTAATGCTGCGGCGTCACGGACCCGGACACCACCGCCTCGCCCAGTCCGGCAGCTGCGTCGATCACCGTTTCGTCCCGTGCCCCGGTGACCGGATTGGCGCTGAACATGACGCCGGCGGCGTCCGCCGGCACCATCCGCTGCACGACGACGGCGAGGGCGAGCCCGTGCTCGCCGACGCCCTGCCGCTTCCGGTAGGCGATGGCCCGGTCCGTCCACAGCGATGCCCAGCAGTCCGCGACGGCGCGCAGCAGCGCGTCCTCGCCGTCGATATTCAGGAAGGTGTCCTGCTGGCCGGCGAAGGCGGCACCGGGCAGGTCCTCGACGGTGGCGCTGGAACGGACCGCCACCGGCCCGCCGCCCAGCTCCGCGTAGCCGGCCTTGATCTGGTCCCGGACCGGGACCGGCATGGCGGTTGCGGCGAACAGCCGGCGGATCCGCTCCCCGTCCGCCCCGGCCTCCAGCGCCTGTTCCAGCTGCCGGCCCAGCGGTGTGCCCGCCAGCAGCGCCCGGTAGGCATCCGTCGTGACCACGAAGCCCTCCGGCACCGGGAAGTCCCGGCGAACCAGCTCGCCGAGGTTGGCGCCCTTGCCGCCTGCCCGGGCCAGGTCGGAGGCGCCGAACTCCGCCAGCCTCCCGGTGATCTTCTGCATCGACATCTGGCCTCCCGGCGGCTCGGAGCGTGCACGGCTGCCTCCACGCTATGCCCCGGCGGGCTGCGAGCCAAGGCACGGTTCGGAGTAGACCGGTCTAGGCTTTCCGGCCGCGGATTGATCAGTATCCGCGGCCGGAGTGCCGTTTCGTGCACCCCGGCCAAGGCGCCGGCCGGCCGGATTCTGCGCCGGGGCCGGCGGTTCCTAGTCTTCGGGAGCCAGGGTGACGGTCACCCCGCTGAGCCCGGAGTCGAACCCGATCTGGCAGGAGAGCCTGGAACCGCACTCACGGTAACCTTCGGCTTCAACCAGCAGTTCCAGTTCGTCCTCGCTGCGCTCGCCCAGGCTGTCGAAGACCTCCTTCTCCACGAAGACGTGGCAGGTGGCGCAGGAGGCGGTCCCGCCGCAGGATGCCAGGACCGGCAGGTCGTTGTCCCGCAGCGCTTCCATCAGCGTCTGTTCCGGTTCCCACGCGATGGTCTGTGCGGAACCCTCGCGGTCAATGACGGTGACTTCGTTCTTGCTCATGGCAGTTCCTTTCAACGGACAGGTATGGGGGCCCGGACGGCGTCGGCCAACGGTATGGCAGGATCGGCGGCGGCTGCCGGATCGATCTGGGCCCCGGATGCAATGATTTTCTTGGCTGGACGGAAGTCCGCCAGCCCGGCGATGGTATCCACGGCCGCCAGCCGTCCGTCCCGGAGGTAGACAACGGAGAACTTTCCCTCGGCCGGGGTGCCCCTGACGATCACCTCATCCTCAGGATGGCGGACACCGGCGGTCTGCAGCCGGACTCCGTGCTGGACGGTCCAGAACCAAGGCACTTCCGGGCTCCGGGCCGGGCTGCCGGTGATATCCTCGGCCACCCGCTCGGCCTGGGCCAGCGCGTTCTGGATGCATTCCAGCCGCTGGCTGGTGCCGTCAAAGCTGCCGGTGAAACGGGTGACGTCCCCGGCCGCGTAGATCAGCGGATCGGAGGTGCGGCAGGCGTCGTCGACCAGAATCCCGTCGCGGCATTCCAGTCCGGCAGCTTCGGCCAGGTCCTGGGCCGGCAGCACCCCGATGCCGGCGATGACGACGTCGGCCCGGTAGGAGCTGCCGTCAGCGGTGAGCAGGCGCTCGACCCGCCCGGATCCCTCCACCGCGGTGACAGCGGCGCCGAAGACGAAGCGCACGCCGTTGCCCTGGTGCAGCCGCTCGAAGAAGCGCGAAACCGGCGCGGAGGTCACCCGGCTCATCACCCGGTCCTGAAACTCCAGCACGGTGGTGTCGCAGCCGATCTTCGCGGCCGCGGCAGCGACCTCCAGACCGATGTAGCCCGCGCCGATGATGGCCACCCGGGTGCCCGGCATGAGGGACCGCTTGAGTTCCACGGCGTCGTCGTGCGTGCGCAGGGCCAGGACACCGGGCAGCTGGGCGCCGGGAACAGACAGCGGCCGGGCCCGGGAGCCGGTGGCGATGACGAGCCGGTAGTAGCCCTGCCGGCTGCCGTCGGCGAGCAGGATGGCCCGGCCCTCCCGGTCGATCGAATCGACGCTGAGCCCGGCGAGCCGCTCGATGCCCTTGTCCACGTAGAACTTCTCGGTGCGCAGCGGGCTGGCTTGTTCCGGCGCACCGGGCTTGAGCAGGTCCTTCGAAAGCGGCGGACGCTCGTAGGGAATTTCCTTTTCGGCCTCGATCAACAGGATCCTTCCGTTCCAGCCGCGGGTGCGCAGGGCGGCAGCGACGGCGACGCCGGCGTGGCCGGCTCCGACGATGACGACGGGTTCGGTGATGCCGGGCTCAACCATTGGACTTCTCCAGTACGACGTGCAGGTGTTCCGGTCCGGAATTGGTCAGGTTATTGCCACGCACGTACTCGATTGACTGGTGCGGGTCCAGGGCGAGCGATCCCAGCCTGGCGGCGAGCAGTTCCACCGTCACGCGGGTTTCCAGCCGGGCCAGCGGGGCGCCGAGGCAGGCATGTACGCCATGGCCGAAACCCAGGTGGCCGCTGGTGTCGCGGTCGATGTCGAACTGCTCGCCATCGGGGTACTTGGCACTGTCCCGGTTCGCTGCGGCCGGCAGCAGGCGCACGATCGCGCCCTTCGGGATCGTGACGCCCGCTACCTCGACTTCCTCGGTGGTGATCCGGCTGACGCGCTGGACGGTACCACGGTACCGGGCCAGTTCTTCGACGAACAGGTTGGCATCCTCAGGGCTCTGCCGGATCCTGGCCAGCAGGTCCGGCTGCTCGCTGTACATGCGGAAGGCATTGGCCAGCAGGATCGTGGTGGTGTCGTGGCCGGCAACGAAGACGAAGGCGCACAGTTCCTTCGCTTCCTTCTCACTGAGCAGGCCCTCCTTCCACATCCGGGCGATGTGGCCCCCCACCGACTCGTTCGCCTCGGCGTAGAGCCGCTCCATGGTGTCCTGCAGATAGGCGAAGAACTCGAAGGTGCTCTGCTCATCCGTCCCGGTGCCCGGGGCGTTGCGGGCCAGCCGGCCGAAGTAGCTGAAGGTCTCGTCCGACCAGAACTTCATCTTCTCGAAGTCCGCGGCGGGAACATCGAGCAGGGCGCTGATCGTGGACATGCTCAGCGGGATCGCGTAATCGTCCACCGCGTCGCCGCCGCCCCGGGCGATCATCCGGTCCAGGTAGAGGTTGGCGTTGTCGCGGATCCGGTCCTCGAACCTGGCGATGGCCTTGGGAGTGAAGGCCTGGGCGACTACCTGGCGCAGCCGGGTATGGTTCGGTGCGTCGAAGAGCGTCAAAAAGGTCAGCGGCACCGGATCAACGACCTGCGAGGAGAAGACCTTCGGGGCACGCATGGCCTTGCGCACGTCGTCGAAGCGGGAGAGGAACCAAACATCGGAGACCGGAGAGTGGGCCCGGAGCACCGGGGCGTTCTCCCGCATCCAGGCATAGTGCGCGTACGGATCGCCTTGGCTTCCGTCGTCGACGACCTTGAAGGGCTCCAGACCCTCGGGCCAGGCCAACTCATGGGAGTACGGGGGCAGGCCGCGGTCCAGACCGGGGCGGGAAAGCCCTTGTACCGCGCTGCGTTCGGTAGTGGTAAGAGACATCGTTGTCCTGCTTTCCAGGCTGTTCCCAGCCGCGCCGAAGTAGGCGCAGGGCAGCCCTGAGGGAGGAATGGGTGAGTCTGTGCGGAAACGGGTACCGGCTCGGCCGGCCCCGCGATGACGTGATCCACGTCTCGTTTAAGCATGCTGGCAGTTTGCCCGCAGCCCCAGCACGCTTCCGTTGAACGGAAGAAGTGGGGTGGCTAGGGCCGTCTGGCCGGATGCCGGCTTTCTGCGCCGAGTGCGCGGGAAATGCCGTGGGCCGCCGTGAGCAGCGCCGGAACGACAAAGGGGACGTTGGCTTCTGCCCGCGGCACAATGGCATTCAGGGCCGCGGCAATCCCGTTGCCGGGTCCCAGAACCGGTACCGCAATGCCGGTCCACTCGGTGACCCCGATGCCCGGCAGCGCCACATAGCCGCGCTGCCGGATCTCGGCCAGATACTTCCGGATCAACTGCGGATCAGTCAGGGTTTCAGGCGTCACCTTTTCCAGCGGCCCGGCGAGGACTTCGCGCTGGAATTCCGGCGAGGAGTAGGCCAGCAGGACCAGCCCCGAGGAGGCGGCATGCAGCGGCATCCGCTGGGCTATATGCGCTGCGTCCAAGGGGGAATCGGGAGACGATAGGCGTTCCACATACAGCACGCTGCCATGGTCAAGGACCGCCAGGGTGGCGTGCTGGTGCACGGCCGCCTGGACGTCCTCCATAAAGGGCAGAGCTATCTCGCGCAGCGTGAGCGCCTGCGAGCCGCGGGCGGCCAGCTCCCACATGCGCATGCCCGGGCGCAGCTCCCCTCCAGGCAGCCGGTCGATCAGCCCGTGCCTGACCAGCTCCTCGACCAGCCGGTGGGCGGTGGTCAGCGGCAGGTCCGCGCGGCGGGCCAGGCCGGACAAGGTCATCGACGGCAGGTCCCGGTCGAAGGCGCTCATCAGGCGCACCACCCGGGTGATGACCGAATCACCCGTGGGGGAATTTGCCATGCACCGAGTCTCTCACGACCGACTTCCGGCGGCAGAAGCTGCTACCGCCGGAGCAAGGCCGGCGCAACCGGAGCGGATGGACAGCGCTGCCGCCGGATCCCACACAGCCTCAGCCACCAGTTCTGCCGTGAGCTATGGACCGGACGGAGACGGGGAGGGGCCCCGGCCGTGCGGCCGGGACCCCTCCCCGTTGGTAGCTCTTTGCTGCTAGGCGGCGAAGCGCTTCTTCAGCTCCTCGAGCTGGTCGGCCAGCTCCTGCGGCAGCGAGCCGCCGAAGCGGGCGTACCACTCCTCGATGCCCTTGAGTTCCTCCACCCACTCGGCCGGATCCACCTTCACGGCTTCCTCGACGTTGGCCGGGGTCATGTCCAGGCCGGTCAGGTCGATCGAGTCGCCGGTCGGGATGAAGCCGATCGGGGTCTCCACCGCGTCCGCCTTGCCTTCGATCCGCTCGATGGCCCATTTGAGCACGCGCGAGTTGTCCCCGAAGCCCGGCCAGGCGAAACCGCCGTCGGCCGTGCGGCGGAACCAGTTGACCAGGAAGATCTTCGGCAGCCGGGCCTGGTTGCCCTCGCCGGAGAGCGTGATCCAGTGCTTGAGGTAGTCGCCGGCGTCGTAACCGATGAACGGCAGCATCGCCATCGGGTCGCGGCGGACCACGCCCACCGCACCGGTGGCCGCGGCAGTGGTCTCCGAGGACAGCGTGGAGCCCATGAAGATGCCGTTGGTCCAGTCGCGGGCCTCGGTGACCAGCGGGATCGTGGTCTTGCGCCGGCCGCCGAAGAGGATCGCGTTGATCTCCACGCCCTCCGGGTCGTTGTACTCGGCGGCGAGCATGTCGACTTGGCTGATCGGCGTGCAGAAGCGCGAGTTCGGGTGCGCGGCGGGACGGCCGGACTCCGGGGTCCAGTCATTGCCCTGCCAGTCGGTCAGGTGCGCCGGGACCTCCTCGGTCATGCCTTCCCACCACACGCCGCCGTCGTCGGTCAGCGCCACGTTGGTGAAGATGGAGTTGCCCTTGGCGATCGCCTGCATGGCGTTGGGGTTGGTGCCCCAGCCGGTGCCCGGCGCCACGCCGAACAGGCCGAACTCCGGGTTGACCCCGCGCAGTTCACCGTCCTTGCCGAAGCGCATCCAGTTGATGTCGTCGCCCAGCGTCTCGGCCTTCCAGCCGTCGATGGTCGGGTCCAGCAGCGCGAGGTTGGTCTTGCCGCAGGCCGAAGGGAAGGCGGCAGCGATGTGGTAGACCTTCTGCTCCGGACTGGTGAGCTTGAGGATGAGCATGTGCTCGGCCAGCCAGCCCTCGTCGCGGGCCATCACCGAGGCGATGCGCAGCGAGTAGCACTTCTTGCCCAGCAGTGCGTTGCCGCCGTAGCCGGAGCCGTAGGAGTAGATGGAGCGCTCCTCGGGGAAGTGCACGATCCACTTCTCGTCGCTGCACGGCCACGGCACATCGGCCTGGCCCGGCTCGAGCGGGGCGCCCACGGAGTGCAGCGCCGGGACGAAGAACGCATCCGTCTGCTCGATCTTGCGCAGCACGTCCGTGCCGATGCGCGCCATGATGCGCATCGAGGCGACCACGTAGGCGCTGTCGGTGATTTCGACGCCGAACTTCGGGTCCTCGGCATCCAGGTGACCCATCACGAACGGGATCACGTACATGGTGCGCCCGCGCATGCTGCCGTTGAAACGGTCCTTGAGGATCGCCTTCATCTCGCCCGGATCCATCCAGTTATTGGTGAAGCCGGCGTCGCGCCTGGATTCGGAGCAGATGAACGTGCGGTCCTCGACCCGGGCCACGTCCTTGGGGTCGGAGAAACCGGCGAAGGAGTTGGGGAACAGTTCCGGGTTCAGGCGGCGCAGCGTGCCGGCCTCCACCAGCTCGCCGGTGAGCCGCGCGTATTCCTCTTCCGACCCGTCGACCCAATAGACGGAATCGGGCTGGGTGAGTTCGGCAACCTCGGAAACCCAGGAACGCAGCTTCTCGTGAGTGGTCGGTGCTTCCATAAGTGCCCCCTCAAGGACGGTTTGACGCGCAGTATCGCCCATGACTCTCTCCCCTTCGCTAGGTCAGTGGTGTCTAACGATGGTAGGGGCTGGCAGGTAGACCGGATCATCTCCGATTTTCCCTCCAAAGGACCGATTCGCGGTGTTCGTATCGCGAATTTCCCGAATTTCCGCGGTATTCAGCATTATTTTCAAAAATCGACAGCCAAATTTTGTGATAAAGGTCACATAGACCGGTCTAGTTCAGATGAATCGCCCGCGGCCTTCGACACATCTTCAGCTCGGTTTCGGCCGTTTTCCGGTTTTGGACAGTTGCCGGGCCGGGAACAGCCGCGGAATTCCGGGGAAACGGGCGCAAAACCCGCCGATTTGGAAACTCGGCCAGAGCGCGCTAGAGTTATTTCCGGCCGCGAGGCCAAGCGCCCATAGCTCAGCTGGATAGAGCGTCTGTCTACGGAACAGAAGGCCGGGGGTTCGAATCCCTCTGGGCGCACCATAGAATGCAAAAGCCCCCGCTTCGGCGGGGGCTTTTGCGTTTCCTGGGCCGGCGGCCCGCGTGGGACAGCCCGACGGCGGTCCAGGGGCCCGGGGACGGCTTCCGGCCCGGCCGCAGCAGCTGCCTACCGGAGCACCACGAAATTCGTGACCTTCGCGTCCCGCCCGTCCAGTTCGGCCCACTCCTTGGCATGCTCCAGGACGGTCAGCCCGGAGGTCGGATAGTGCGAGGCCATGTTCATCACCGCCTCCTCGTCGGATTCGACCGAAGCCAGCCGCATCGCCAGTTCCTGCACGCCGGGCATGTGGCCGATGACCAGCAGATTGGTGATGCCGCCGGGCAGGTGGTTGATTTCGTGCAGGATCCGGTCCCCGGAGGCCGCATAGACCTCGTCCGAGAGCAGCGGAGTGGGGGCCTTCTCCCCCAGCTCGCTGCAGACCCAGGTGCAGGTCTGCCGGGTCCGCAGCGCCGAGGAGCACAGGATGAAGTCCGGCAGGGAGCCGTTCTCGACCATCCAGCGGCCCACCATCGGCGCCTCGTGGTGGCCGCGCTTGGCCAGCGGACGCTCATGGTCCGCCACATCGTCGGGCCATGCGGATTTGGCATGGCGCATGATCATCAGCCGCTTCACATGATGTCCGCTCATGCGACGCAGTCTACTGGCCGAGGGCCCCGCGGCGAGCGAAGCGGGCCGCGGGAGGCCAGAGGCCCCGTGCGCGAAGCGTACGGGGCAGGCCTCGATCGGGGAGGCCGGCAGACGCTACCGGCCCTTGCCCTCCGGTGGCGCCGGTGGAAGGCTCGGACCATGACGGAGCAGACCCTGACCGTGGACGTCGTCGTCATCGGTGCCGGCGCGGTGGGCGAAAACGTGGCCGAGCGCACCGCTCGCGCCGGGCTCGAGACCCTTCTGGTGGAGCGCGACCTGGTCGGCGGCGAATGCTCCTACTGGGCCTGCATGCCGTCCAAGGCGCTGCTGCGCTCGGGCGCGGCGCTGCAGGCCGCCCGCAGCGTCCAGGGCGCCCGGCAGGCCGTCACCGGCCAGCTGGACGCCGCGGCCGTGCTGCGGCGCCGCGACGGCTTTACCTCGCACTGGGACGACGCCGGCCAGGTCCGGTGGGTGCACGACGCCGGCATCCGCCTGCTGCGCGGCACCGCCCGGCTGGCGGGCGTCCGGCAGGTATCCGTGGCCGGGGCAGATGGTGGGCACAGTAGCATTGAGGCCCGCTGCGCCGTCGTGCTGGCCACCGGCTCCACCCCCACGGTCCCGCCGGTGGACGGACTGGACGCGCTGGATTTCTGGGGCACCCGCGAGGCGACGGCCGCCGCCGAGGTCCCGCAGAGCCTGCTGGTGCTCGGCGGCGGGGTGTCCGGAACCGAGCTGGCCCAGGCCTACGCCCGGCTCGGCGCCCGGGTGACGCTGGTGGCCCGCCGGGACCTGCTGGGCCGCTACCCCGAGCCGGCCCGTCGGCTGGTGGAAAAGGGCCTGCGCGCGGACGGGGTGGATCTGCGGCTGAACACGGCTATCCGCACGGCAGGCCGAGACGCGGACGGCTACCGGCTGGAGCTGGCCCCCGACGGCGGCGCTCCGGAGCAGGTTGGCGGCGCCCGGCTGCTGGTGGCCACCGGCCGGAAACCGGCGCTGGCCGGCCTGGGCCTGGAGGAACTGGGACTGGAGCCGGAGCGGCTGCGCGTGGATCCGAGCGGCCAGGTCCGCGGCGTCGACGGCGGCTGGCTGTACGCAGCCGGGGACGCCGCCGGCAAGGCGCAGCTGACCCACCAGGGCAAGTACCAGGGGCGCGCCGCGGGGGACGCCATCGCGGCCCGCGCGGCCGGAGAGCTCGACGGCGAGCCGGCGGCCTGGAGCCCGTGGGCGGCCACGGCGGACGAGGCGGCGGTACCCTCGGTGGTCTTCAGCGACCCCGAGGTGGCGATGGTGGGGCTGACCGCGGACATGGCGCGGGAACGAGGCCTGGACGTCTGCACCACCGAGCTGCCGATCTCCGTGGCCGGCTCCTCGCTGCACGCCGACGGGTACGCCGGCTGGGCGCAGATGGTGGTGGACGAGGACCGCAGGGTGGTGGTGGGGATGACCTTCGCCGGCCCGGACGTGGCCGAACTGCTGCACGCGGCCACCATCGCCGTCGTCGGGCAGGTGCCGGTGGACCGGCTCTGGCATGCCGTCCCCAGCTACCCCACCATCAGCGAAGTCTGGCTGCGGCTGCTGGAGAAATACGGGCTCTGACGCGGGGCGTCAGCTAGCGATCTACCGTCCTCCCCGTTCGAGGCCTGCCCCGCACGCTTCGCGCACGGGGACCCCTGACCTCTCTCTGGCTCGCTTCGCTCGCGGCGGGTCCCTCGGCCGTTAGATCGAGTACTCCGGGGCGGCCCAGACAACAACCTCGGGATGCTCGTAGAACCGGTAGCCCTGGCCCCGCACGGTACGCACGGTGTTGGCCAGCCGGCCCAGCTTGGAGCGCAGCCGGCGGATGTGCACGTCGATGGTGCGCTCGTTGGGCACCTCTTCCGCGTTCTTCCACAGGCCCGAGAGCAGCTCTTCGCGCCCCACCGTGCGGGTGGCGTTCTCCACCAGGTAGTTCAGCAGCTCGAACTCCTTGAACGTCAGGTTCAGGGTCTCGCCGTCCAGATGCACCTCGCGGCGCGAAAGGTCGATCAGCACACCGCTGGGGCGGCTACTCTGCGCCGCCGGCTGCGGGGCGTGCTGGGCCTCGGTGCGCGGGCGGCGGCCGGCCGTCGGGTCCCCCAGCGCCTGGCGGACGACGTCGATGTTCTCGCCGGGGGCATCGGACGGGGCCAGCGCCACGGCCGCATGGCTCTGCGCGGCGGGGGCCAGGCTCTGCACGTAGGCGCGGACCTGCGAAGCGAGCCGGGTCAGCGAGGTGCCGGCCGCGGCGGCGGCTGCCTCGTCAAGGCCCACATACAAAACGAACCCTCGAGCCACAGTGTCATTGCTGACTGCCTGCGGACCGGGGGTTCCGTTGGGGACAACAACCGGGGTTGGCGCGGTGGTGGGATGTGCCTGGTCGGGGACCGCCTGGCCCGGGACCGGGCGCAGCACGCGGTGGCCCTGCTGGTCCAGCAGCCGGGCACCGCCCTGGCGCTGTGCCGCCGCGGCACGGTTCTGGGCGTTGCGGACTGAGATGTGGACGTATCCGGATGAAACTGACATTTCTTACCTCATAGTGTGAATGGCCGTCACCGCGGCGCGAATGCATTGTGTGCCCGCACGGGATGAAGTTGCCCGCCATTGGACAGAAGGAATTGCCTGGATAACTCTGGGATGCCGAGCTAGGCCTGCATTCGACAACAGCATCGTCTCCCGGGGGACGTTCCGATCCGGGTCGCTGCGGCTGCAGATGCTGTTGCAATGTTGTTCACGCCATAGATATTGGTCGTAACAAAGGGTACGTGCAAGTAATAAAAGCCGAATCGTCTCACATAATGAGATTTTCCGGCTATTTGTGGCGCAGCTCACAGTCCAAACAGGTTCCGGCGACCGAAAGAAAGCATGCTTTCCACTGCAAATGCGCAGTTTTTGCCCTATTCACAGGGCATACGCCCACGCGGCACACGAAGCAGAACTGCGGCGTTTTGGCAAAACGTCCACTATTTGGACAAAAGGTGAACTGCGGCCGACCGCGAAGTAACGGCAGGCCCGGCGGGCGGTGCCCGCTCTCCGGACCGGCTGCTAGCCGGCCACGCCGTAGAGGCGGTCCCCGGCGTCGCCCAGACCGGGCACGATGTAGGCCTTCTCGTTCAGCCGTTCGTCGATGGAGGCCACCACGATGGTGACATTGGCCTCGGCCAGCTCCGACTGGAGGGCCTGCAGCCCTTCGGGCGCGGCCAGCAGGCAGATGCAGGTCACGTCCGAGGCCCCGCGTGCGAAGAGGAACTTGACCGCCTCGCGCAGCGTGCCGCCGGTGGCCAGCATCGGGTCCAGCACGAACACCTGGCGGCCGGTCAGGTCCGCCGGCAGCCGCTCGGCGTAGGTGATGGCCTCGAGCGTCTCCTCGTTGCGGGCCATGCCCAGGAAACCCACCTCGGCGGTGGGGACCAGCTTGGTCATGCCTTCGAGCATGCCCAGGCCGGCACGCAGGATCGGCACCACCAGCGGCGTCGGCTTGGTGAAGGCCGTGCCCACGGTCCGGGTCACCGGGGTCTCGATTTCCACCGGCTCCGTGCGCACCTCCCGGGTGGCTTCGTAGGCCAGCAGCGTGACCAGTTCCTCGGTCAGCTGCCGGAACACCGGGGACGGGGTGTTGCGGTCGCGAAGGACCGTCAGCTTGTGGGCAACTAGGGGGTGGTCGACCTCGAGAACGCGCATGGCACCCAGTCTAGACGCCGAGGGTCCCGCCCCGAGCGAAGCGAGGAGCGGGAGGCGGCTGGACGGTAGCGATCGCCGCCTCCCCGCGGCTTGGACCCGGACGCCGGGGCGGGAAGAATTGGGCCCATGACGGACTCCACCACCCCCCGCCTTGATTCCGGCAGCCACGGCCGCTGGATGGGCCTGGCGCTGGCCGAAGCGCGCCTGGCGCTGGCCAGCGCGGACGTGCCGATCGGCGCCGTCGTCGTCGGTCCGGACGGGTCCGTGGTCGGCACCGGACGCAACGAGCGCGAGGCCCATCAGGACCCGACCGCGCATGCCGAAATGGTGGCCATCCGCCAGGCCGCCCGGGCGCTGGGCTCCTGGCGGCTGGACGGCTGCACCCTGGTGGTCACGCTGGAACCCTGCGCCATGTGCGCCGGAGCCATTGTGCTGGCGCGGATACCGCGGGTGGTCTTCGGCGCCTGGGACGAGAAGGCCGGCGCCTCCGGCAGCGTCTTCGACATCCTGCGCGAGCGCCGGCTGAACCACTGGGTCGAGGTCTACCCCGGGGTCCGCGAGGACGAATGCGGGGCGCTGCTGCGCGATTTCTTCGCCGGGCACCGCTAGGCGGCCCGTCCGGCCGCCCGCAGCCGGGCGGCAAGCCCGGCGCAGCGCGCCACGACCTGGGGTGAGCGCACCTCGGCCAGGGCCCGGCGCAGCAGGTCCGCATCCGCCGCCGCGCTTTCGATCCGCACCGCGACGCCGGCGGCCACCAGCGCGTCCGCGTTGTCGAACTGGTCCACCGCCTGCGGCGCGGCGATCATCGGCGTGCCGGTGAACAGGCCCTCGCTGGCCCCGCCCATACCGGCGTGGGTCAGGAAGGCGTCCGCCTGCTCGAGGATCCGCAGCTGGGGCACCCACGGGTGGATTTCGATGTTCGCCGGCACCGGCCCCAGCACCGCCGGATCCACGTACCGGCCGATCTGCAGCACCACGTGCCAGCCCGGCAGGTTCCCGTAGGCCTCGATGCAGCTGCGGTAGAACTCCGGCCGGTCGGTGAAGGCCGAGCCGAGCGAGACCAGCAGCACGTGTTCGGCCGCGGCCGGCCGCTGCCACTGCCCGGTGGCGGCGGCCAGGGCCGGGCCGGTGAACGTGTAGACCTCACGGTTGACCCTGTCGGCGTTCGGCTGCAGGACTTCCGGGATCAGCACGACGGCGCGCGGCGGGCGGCCGAAGAATTCGGCCGGGTCCATGCCGATGCCCTCCCCGGCCAGGAACGCGGCCTGCCAGTCAAAGTAGGCCCGGCCGCGCGGATCCGCCTTCAGCCCGTCGGTGAACCCGCGCATGTCCTCTTCGTAGCCCTCCCAGGCCACGTAGGTGGGCGAGAGCTGGATGGCCGGCAGCTCCCACTGCATGGCCAGGATGCGGGCCGGTCCGGCGGCGATGTCGTACAGGAAGAGGTCCGGCCGGTCCGCGTCGAAGGCGGCACGCAGCTGCGGCAGCATGGCTTCGTAGTCCCGCTGGAAGATCGAGAGCTGGTCGATCACGTCGCCGTCCCAGGAAGCCCCGCCGGATTCCGGGCCCCCGTCCGGTTTCCCGTCTCCGCCGAGCCGGGGCAGGGTGGACCGGTACGGCACGAACCCGGCGCCGGTGGCCTCGATGATGCCGCGGAAGGACGGATCGTTGGCGTAACTGACCCGGTGGCCGCGGGCGGCCAGTTCCCGGATGACTTCCAGGCCCGGGTTCACATGCCCCGGGGCCGGAATCCCGACCATGGCAATGTGCCTGCGGTCCATACCTGTCCTCCTCGTCCGGGCGGTGCTGCCGCTCAGAGCATGCCAGCGGCCGCCCGCCGGCGCCACCCCGGGCCGCGCAAATCCCGGCCAATCCGCCCGGCGGCAGCCCCGGTTTGGGACCGCAGCCGAACACCGGGTAAAGTTATGGCGTTGGTGACGTGTCCGAGCGGCCGAAGGTGCATCACTCGAAATGATGTTTGGTGTAAAAGCCAACGAGGGTTCAAATCCCTCCGTCACCGCCAACCCGGAAGGGCCGGTTTCCTGCCATCGCAGGAAACCGGCCCTTCCGCTTTGTCCGGTCCGCATTTGCCGCCGGGCCCTCAGTCCTCCCCCCGGCTGACGCCCAGCGAGCGGAATATCTCCACCGGGGATTCTCCCGGCCCGCCGAATTCGCTCCGCAGGAAGAACGCCAGGTCGTCCAGCGCCGCAGTCAGCAGTTCCCCGGCCAGGCGGAGGTCGTGCCGACGGGACTGCCGCGCGCGGCGGCCCAGCTCGTACGCGTGCACCAGCGGGGCCGGCAGCAGGATCTCCGCAGCGGGTTCGTGGAAATAGTAGGTCTCCGGGTTCTGCATCAGGTCCACCCGCAGCTGGATGAAGTCCCGGGCCAGGATCTCCAGCATCCGGCTGCTGCTGGTGTCGTCGGCACTGTCGAGGATGCGGGCGTACTCGGTCCGCTCCAGCATGGCCAGCCGGATCGCCAGGACATGCCGGCGGGCCAGGGCCGGATAGATCTGCAGGAACCAGGACACCGCCGCGGTCAGCAGGGCGAAGCCGGTCAGCGACTCCAGCGGCAGGAGCAGGCGCAGCCCGCCGTCGGTGGCGACGACGTCGCCAAAACCCAGCGTCGAGATCGTCACCAGCGAGATGTAGAGCGCTTCGGCGGCATCCGGATACGCCGTCGGTTCCAGCCCCGGAGAATACGAGAAACCATCCGGGACGTAGGGAAGGCAAATCAGGGCCCAGCCCAGCACCTCCAGCACCACCCACATGGTGACCACCGCGCCGATGGCGAGCGGGCCGACGATCGACCGGACCGGGCCGCCGGCGATCCTGCCGGCCGCCCACACGGCCCGCGTCACCAGCCGGCTGAGCTTGCCCCGGCCGCCGGGATGGAGCAGGGTCTGGAAGACATCCACCAGCCCTGCGGCGATGAGGACCGCGCCCAGGACCGTGTAGAACCACGCCATGGGCAGACTCTAGCCGGGACCGGCCGCGGCGGCGGCTTCACTAGACTGGCTTTATGGCCGATTCCCTGACGACTTCCGCCCGCGAGCACCTTGGTGCCGGCGGCGGCCCCGTTCCCGACGCCTACTATGTGCGGCTGGACGGGCCCCGCTTCCATTCCACACTGCACTCGCAGGGCGCCTGGAACGACCACGAACAGCACATGGCCCCGGCCTCCGGCCTGCTGGTCCACGAGGTGCTGCGCAGCCATCCGCGCCCGGAGATGGTGATCAGCCAGGTGACTTTCGAAATCCTCGGGGTGATCCCGGGCGGCGAAATCGAGGTGCGCACCGAGGTGGTCCGTCCGGGCCGGACCATCGAACTGATCGAGGCCACGCTGGCCGGCAACGGCCGCCCCGCCATCCGCGCGTTCATCTGGCGGCTGCTGGCCGGGGACACCAGCGACGTCGCCGGCGGCCCCGGCGGCCGGCTCCGGCCGCCGGCCGAATGCCCGCCGCATGGAATCGAGACCGCCTGGCCCGGCGGCTACATCGCATCCATCGAGTGCCGTTCGGCGTACGACGGCGGCCCCGGCCGCGGTGCGGCCTGGGTCCGGACCCCGCTGGCGATCGTCGACGGCGAGCCGACCGAGCCGGTCGCCCGCTTCCTGGGCCTGGTGGATACCGCCAACGGCATCGCCGTCCGGCAGAGCCCGCGCGAATACATGTTCCCGAATGTGGAACTGACCGTCCACCTCTTCCGCCAGCCCGAGGACGGCTGGACCGGCCTGGATACGACGGTGCATTTCGGCGCCGGCGGGGTGGGGCTGACCGAGTCCGGACTGTATGACGAACAGGGCCTGCTCGGCCGCGCCGCCCAGAGCCTCACGGTCCGCAAGTTCCCCGGCACCGGGGCCTGATTGTGGCGCTGCGCATCCTCGCCGTCGGACGCAAGCACGAGCCCTGGGTGGCCGAAGGCATCGCCCGCTACGAGAAGCGGCTGAAGAAGCCCTTCGACACCGTCTGGCTGACCATCCCGCACTCCGCCCGGGAGAACGATGCGGCGCGCCGGGAGGAGTCCGAGGCGCTGCTGGCCCGGCTGGGCGGCAAGCATGCCGGGGACTTCGTCATCCTGCTGGACGAGCGCGGGAAAAACATCGACTCCCCCACGCTGGCGCGCACCCTGCAGCAGCCGCTGGATGCGGCCCGCAATGTCACCCTGATCATCGGCGGCGCCTACGGGGTGGACGCGGCCGTCCACCAGCGGGCGGACTTCGTCTGGTCGCTGTCCAAGCTGGTCTTCCCGCACCAGCTGGTCCGGCTGATCCTGGTCGAGCAGCTCTACCGGTCTCAGGAAATCGCAGGCGGGCGTCCGTACCATCACGTCTAATACCGGCGCCGGGCCGCAGGAATCGGCCGGTGGCCCGGTGACGCGGTAAACTCCAACAACTATTCGACGGTGCGTAGAAGACATTCCGGGGAAGGGGGCAGCATGCAGACCGGCGCCTTATGGCGGCTGCTGCGCTCGGCCGCCGTCGCCTCGGTGGTGCTGTCCCTGTCCGCGGCCGCCCACGTCGCCGGCGGCGGAACGCTGCCGGCCCCCGGCATCCTGGCCGCGCTGGCGGCGCTGACCATGCTGCCGGCCACCGTGCTGGCCGGGCGCAGGCTCGGCGCGGCGTCGCTGGCCGGGCTGCTCGGCGGCGGCCAGTGGGTGCTGCACCAGGCCTTCACGGCCCTGGGCGTGACCGCCTCCTGCACCCCCGGCGGAGCGGCCGGCACGCTGCACGCCTGGCACACCTTCCCCGGGGACGTTGCCGCCCTGGACTGCGCCGCCGCGTCCGGCCTGGACCACTCCGGCAGCGCGGCGATGACCGCCGCCCACATCCTGGCCAGCGTGCTGGCCGGCCTGATGCTGCTCAAGGGCGAGCAGGCCCTCTGGACCCTGCTGGCCTGGCTGCGCCCGCTCGTCCACCTGCCCGCCGCCGTCGTGCTTCCGCCGGCCGGAACGCGGGCGGAGGCACCGGCGGCACTCCCGCTGCCCCGGACCCTTATCCACCACCGGCTGGATCCGCGGCGCGGGCCTCCGGCAGTCGCCTAAGCGAGCAGCCAGGGGTCCCCGTGCGCAAAGCGTGCGGGGCGGGCTGCGCACGCTCAACAGTTTCCGGCTCCGGCCGTACTTTCCCTCTTACTGTTCCTGCGCGCGCCCGCGCGCCATTGAAAGGCACTGCCATGAACACCTCCTCCCGCCGTACCCTGAAGACCGCCCTGACCGCCGCCGCCACCGCCGGCCTGCTCGCCGCCGGGGCCTCCGCCGCCTCGGCCCACGTGCATGTGACCCCGGACAGCACCGCGGCCGGGTCCACCTCGGTGCTGACCTTCTCCTTCGCGCACGGCTGCGACGGCTCCCCGACCACCGGCATCGCCATCTCCCTGCCGGCCGAACTGGATGACGCCACCCCCACGGCCCACCCGGGCTGGGAGGTCAAAAAGGTGACCGAAAAGCTGGACGCCCCGAAGAAACTGGAGTCCGGGACCACCATCACCGAGCGGACCAGCAAGATCGTCTACACCGCCAAGACCCCGCTGCCCGACGGCATCCGCGACACCCTGCAGGTGCAGGTGAAGGTGCCGGCCGCCGAGGGCAAGACCCTGGCCTTCCCGGTGCTGCAGACCTGTGAGAAGGGCAAGACGGACTGGGCACAGGTCCCGGCCGCCGGCCAGGACGACCACGACCTGGAATCCCCGGCTCCCACCTTCACCGTCACCGCGGCATCCGCGGACGGGGACGGCCACGGCGCAGCGGCGGCCCACGAGGTGGCGGCCGAACCCGCCTCCGCGACCAGCAGCGACGGCGGCTCGGCCGCCGCGGGCTGGACCGGTCTGGTCGCCGGCCTGCTCGGACTGGTGGCCGGCGGCGCCGCGCTGCTGCGCACCCGCAAGCAGAAGAACTAGTCCGGACCCCGCCGCTTCGCAGCAGGCACCGGCACCATCGCGCACCACAGCGAACACCGCCGCACGCCGTGGCCCCGGATTTCCGGGGCCACGGCCCGCGAAGCTGCCCGCGCCCGGCAGGCCGGCCAAATAAATTGCCGGTGACTTGGGGAAACGGCAGCCCGGCTGGGCGCCCGCCGGCCCCGGCGCACGCATAATGGGGTGGTAACGCAGTGTTCGGGGCGACGGAGGAATCATGAAACGCAACCGTTGGTGGACGGCAATGGCAGCAGCGTCGGCGGGAGCGGTCCTCTGCCTGACCGGCTGCGGGCAGCCCCAGAGCCTGGTCCCCACGGGCTCCAATGCGGCCAGCAGCCCCGCGTCCGCCTCCGCGGCGGCCACCGCCTCAGGCACGCCGACCACCGCTGCGTCGACCCCGGCCGCCACCGCATCGGCCCCGGCCACCGGCGGAGCCATGGGTACCGGCGGCGACTGCAAAGCCGCCCAACTCAAGGCCAGCATCGTCACCCAGCCCGGCGGCGGGGCTGCCGGCAGCGTCTACCGCAATGTGGTCCTGGCGAACACCGGCACCACCGCGTGCACGCTGCGCGGTTACCCGGGGCTGTCCTACGTGGATGCCGCCGGCAAGCAGGTAGGCGCACCGGCCGACCGCAATCCGGACGCTGCGGTGACGGCGGTGACGGTGGCCCCCGGCGGCAGCGCCGTCGCCGAGGTGCAGCAGACCAATGCGCAGAACTACGGCACGGAGTGCCAGCCGACCGAGGTCGCCGGCGTCCGGGTCTACCCGCCGAACGACACGGCCTCGCTGGTGGCGCCGCAGTCCACGCTCGGCTGCGCGAACGAGAAGATCGTCCTGATGACCGTGGGCACCTTCCAGGCCCCGTAGGGCCCGGTTTTCCCTCCCATCACAAACTTGGGCGGGATAGTTGTGGTTATCCAGCGGGATAACCACAACTATCCCGCCCAAGTTTGGGAAGAGGTGCCGGTGCGGCTTGTCGGCAGCGGGCGATAGTCTCGGATACATCGGAACAAACGCGCAGCAGGCAGCAGACCTGGCCGTCCTGGAGAGGTTTTCCCCGGCCACCCGGCAGTGGTTCGCCGGTGCCTTCAGCGCGCCCACCCCCGCCCAGGCCGGCGCCTGGACGGCGATCTCGCACGGCTCCCATGCCCTGGTGGTCGCCCCCACCGGCTCCGGCAAGACGCTGGCGGCCTTCCTGTGGGCGCTGGACGGCTTCCTGCAGGCCGCCGGCGAGGCCCCGGAACTGCCCATCGAAGAACTGCCGGCCCGGCCGAAGCAGGGATCGCGCGGGACCCGGGTGCTCTATATTTCCCCGCTGAAGGCCCTCGGGGTCGACGTTGAACGCAACCTGCGCGCCCCGCTGATCGGCATCACCCAGACCGCCAAGCGCCTCGGACTGCCCGCGCCGCCGGTCACCGTGGGCGTGCGCTCCGGGGACACCCCCGCCGCCGAGCGGCGGAAGCTGCTCAGCCACCCGCCGGACATCCTGATTACGACGCCGGAGTCACTGTTCCTGATGCTGACCTCCAAGGCGCGCGAGACCTTGGCGGCCGTGGACACGGTGATCCTGGACGAGGTCCATGCCGTGGCCGGGACCAAGCGCGGGGCGCACCTGGCCGTCTCGCTGGAGCGTCTGGACGCGCTGCTGGTCCGGCCCGCCCAGCGCATCGGGCTGTCCGCCACGGTGGAACCGCTGGACACCGTGGCCCGGTTCCTCGGCGGGAACTCGCCGGTGGAAATCGTGGCGCCGCCGGCGGCCAAGAGCTGGGACCTGACCGTGGCCGTGCCGGTGGAGGATATGACCGCCCTGGTCCCGCCGCCGGCGGACGAACTGGATCCGAACCCGCAGCCGGCGTCGATCTGGCCCCATGTGGAGGAGCGGATCGTGGACCTGATCGCGGAGAACCGCTCCACCATCGTCTTTGCCAACTCCCGCCGGCTCGCCGAACGGCTGACCGCCCGCTTCAACGAAATCTGGGCCGAACGGCAGGCGGCGGCAGGTGACGCCTGGCAAACCGGACCGGACCTCGGGGAAGGCGGCTTTAATAATGCAAGGCCGTCCGCGGCCGCTAAGAGACTCGACGAGGGACCCGAAGCGAGCTTGCGAGCTTTGGGAGTCGAGGAACGTTCGTTGCCGCCGGCCGAGGGCCGATCCGGCGTCCCCAAGGCGGCCATACCAAAGGCCGCCAGACCACCGGCCCAGATCATGGCCCAGGCCGGCTCCAGCGCAGGAGCCGAGCCCGTGCTGGCCCGCGCCCACCATGGCTCGGTCAGCAAGGACCAGCGGGCCCTGATCGAGGACGACCTGAAGACCGGGCGGCTGCGCTGCGTCGTGGCCACCTCCAGCCTGGAGCTGGGCATCGACATGGGCGCCGTGGACCTGGTGGTCCAGGTCGAATCCCCGCAGTCGGTGGCCAGCGGGCTGCAGCGGGTGGGCCGGGCCGGGCACCAGGTGGGCGAGGTCTCCCGCGGCGTGCTGTTCCCCAAGCACCGCCAGGACCTGGTCAACACCGCCGTCACCGTGGAACGGATGCTCTCCGGGCGGATCGAGCCGCTGTCCATCCCGGCCAACCCGCTGGACATCCTGGCCCAGCAGACCGTGGCCGCCACCGCGCTGGGCAGCATCGACGTGGAGGAATGGTTCGACGTCGTCCGCCGCTCGGCGCCCTTCGCCACGCTGCCGCGCTCGGCCTTCGAGGCCACCCTGGACCTGCTGGCCGGACGCTACCCCTCGGACGAGTTCGCCGAACTGCGCCCGCGGATCGTCTGGGACCGGATCGCCGGCACCCTGACCGGCCGGCCCGGTGCCCAGCGGCTGGCCGTCACCTCCGGCGGCACCATCCCGGACCGCGGGCTCTTCGGCGTCTACCTGGTCGGTTCCGACGATGCGAAAAACAAAGGCGGCCGCCGGGTCGGCGAGCTGGACGAGGAGATGGTCTACGAGTCCCGGGTCGGCGACGTCTTCGCGCTCGGCGCCACCAGCTGGCGGATCGAGGACATCACCCATGACCGGGTGCTGGTCTCCCCCGCCTTCGGCCAGCCCGGCAAGCTGCCCTTCTGGAAGGGGGACTCGCTGGGCCGGCCGGTGGAACTGGGCCGGGCGCTGGGCAGCTTCGTCCGGGAAGTCTCCGGCCTGGCCGAGGACACGGCCCGGGACCGGCTGGCGGGCAGCGGGCTGGACGACTGGGCCGCGGGGAACCTGCTGGCCTACCTGGCCGAGCAGCGCCAGGCCACCGACGTGATCCCCAGCGACCGGGCCCTCGTCGTCGAACGTTTCCACGACGAACTCGGCGACTGGCGCGTGGTGCTGCACAGCCCGTTCGGCCTGCCCGTGCATGCCCCCTGGGCGCTGGCCGTGGGCGCCCGGCTGCAGCAGCGCTACGGGCTGGACGGCTCGGCGATGGCGGCCGACGACGGCATCGTGCTGCGGGTGCCGATGATGGAGGACGAGCCGCCCGGGGCGGATTTGTTCCTGTTCGACCCGGAGGAACTGGACACGATCGTCACCGCCGAGGTGGGCGGCTCGGCGCTGTTCGCCTCGCGCTTCCGCGAATGCGCCGCCCGTGCGCTGCTGCTGCCGCGGCAGAACCCGGCCAAACGCACCCCGCTGTGGCAGCAGCGCCAGCGCTCGGCCCAGCTACTGGACGTCGCACGCAAGTACCCCACCTTCCCGATCGTGCTCGAAACCGTGCGCGAGTGCCTGCAGGATGTCTACGACCTGCCGGCGCTGAAGGACATTGCCGGGCGGATCGAGCGCCGCGAGCTGCGGATGGTGGAAACGACGACGCCGCAGCCCTCGCCCTTCGCCCGCTCCCTGCTCTTCGGCTATGTCGCCTCCTTCCTCTACGAGGGCGATTCCCCGCTGGCCGAGCGCCGGGCGGCGGCGCTGTCGCTGGACCCGGCGCTGCTGAACGACCTGCTCGGCCGCGCCGAGCTGCGCGAACTGCTGGACGAGGGCGTCATCGCGCAGACCGAGCGCGAGCTGCAGCGGCTCACCGAGGACCGCAGAGTGCGCGGGATCGAGGGCATCGCGGACCTGCTGCGCCTGCTCGGGCCGCTGACGACGGTGGAGGTCGCCGAGCGGGTGCAGGCACCGGAGGCCGGTCCCGTCACCGAGGCCGACGTCGAGCCGCTGTTGGCCGAACTTGTCCACGCCAACCGCGCACTGCAGGTCCACATCGCCGGCAGCCCGCGCTGGGCCGCGGTGGAGGACGCCGCCCGGCTGCGCGATGCCCTCGGCGTCCCGCTGCCGGTGGGTGTGCCGCTGGCCTTCATCGAACCGGTCGCGGACCCGCTTGGGGACCTGGTCGGCCGCTATGCCCGCACCCACGGGCCCTTCACCGCCGCCGAGTGCGCCGCACGGCTGGGCCTGGGCCCCGCCGTCGTCGCCGTCGCACTGGAGCGGCTGCAGCGCGACGGCCGCGTGGTCGAAGGCGAATTCCGGCCCGCCGGAGCCGGGACGGGTGGGAACGAGTGGTGCGACGTCGAGGTGCTGCGCCGGATCCGGCGGCGGTCGCTGGCCGCGCTGCGCAAGGAAGTCGAGCCGGTCGAGCCGGCGGCCTACGGGCGCTTCCTGCCCGCCTGGCAGAATGTCGGGGCCGGGCTGCGCGGGCTGGACGGCATCGCCACCGTGGTGGACCAGCTCTCCGGCGTGCCGATCCCGGCCTCGGCCTGGGAACCGCTGGTGCTGGCCTCGCGGGTGGACAACTACAGCCCGGCCATGCTGGACGAGCTGATGGCCACCGGCGAGGTCCTCTGGTCCGGTGCCGGCTCGCTGCCGGGCAACGACGGCTGGATCAGCCTGCACCTGGCCGACACGGCGGACCTGACACTGAACCCGCAGCCGGACTTCGAGCCCAGCGTGCTGCAGTACGAGCTGCTCAACGCGCTCGGCGGCTCGACGGGACAGCCCGGCGGCGCCTATTTCTTCCGCCAACTGGCCGACGCGCTGGCCGCCGCCGGGTCACCGGCGCCTGATGCCGAGGTGGTCACCGCGCTCTGGGAACTGGTCTGGGCCGGTCGGATCGGCAACGACACCTTCGCCCCGGTCCGGGCCTTGCTCGCCGGCGGCACCACGGCGCACCGGCAGCGTCCGGCCACCCCGCGGGCCCGGACCGCCGGGTTCCGCCGGGCAGGCCGGCTGCGCGGGCTCGGCGCTGCCTCCGGCGCGGGGCTGCGGCACGACGACGGCGGCGGCGCGGCACCCGCGCGCGGCGCCCCGCCGCTGGCCGGCGGGCGCTGGTCCCTGCTGCCGGCGGCGGAGGCCGACGCGACCGTCCGCGCCCACGCCGCCGCGGAGCTGCTGCTGGACCGCTACGGCGTGGTGACCCGCGGGGCGGTCGGGGCCGAGGGCGTGCCCGGCGGCTTCGCCCTGATGTACAAGGTGCTGGCACGGCTGGAAGAGATGGGCCGCTGCCGGCGAGGCTACTTCATCGAGCATCTGGGCGCCGCCCAGTTCGCCGTGCCCGCCACCGTGGACCGGCTGCGCTCGTTCGTCAAGGATCCCCAGCTGCAGCCGGAGGCGGCCAACCCGCCGGCCGCCGTCGCGCTGGCCGCCACGGACCCGGCCAACCCGTACGGCGCCGCGCTGGCCTGGCCCGCCGTCGACGGCGGGCACCGGCCCGGGCGCAAGGCCGGCGCCCTGGTCATCCTGGTGGACGGGGAGCTGGCCCTGTACGTGGAGCGCGGCGGCAAGACGCTGCTGACCTTCACCGAGGACCCCGACGTGCTGGCCCGGTGTGCGCAGGCGCTGGTCGCGGTGATCCGGCGCGGCGCCGCGGACAAGATGGCGGTGGAGAAGGTCAACGGCGCCCCGGTGCTGGACACCGAGCTGGCCCGGGCGCTGGCCGGAGCCGGCTTCTACGGCACTCCGCGCGGGCTGCGGTTCCGTGCCTGAGGGCGATACCGTCTGGCGCACCGCCCGGCGGCTGCACGCGGCCCTGGCCGGCAGCCAACTGCTGCGCACCGACTTCCGGGTGCCCCGCTACGCCACCCTGGACCTGTCCGGCCGGACCGTGGAGGAGGCGGTCTCCCGCGGCAAGCACCTGCTGATCCGCACCGGGGACCTGACCATCCACTCGCACCTGAAGATGGAGGGCAGCTGGCAGGTCTACCGGCCCGGCGAGCGCTGGCGCAAACCCGGCTTCCAGGCCCGCGTGGTGCTGGAGAACGCCGCGGCGACAGCGGTCGGCTTCCAGCTGGGGCTGCTGGACGTGGTCCCGCGGGAGAAGGAGGATGACGTCGTCGGACACCTTGGGCCGGACCTGCTGGGCCCGGACTGGGACGAGGACGAAGCGCTGCGCCGGCTCCGGCTGGATCCGGCCCGGCCGGTGGGGCTGGCGCTGCTGGACCAGCGCAACCTGGCCGGCATCGGCAACATCTACCGCTGCGAGGTCTGTTTCCTGGCCGGGGTGCATCCACTCGTCCCGGTGGGCCAGGTGCCGGACCTGCCGTGGCTGGTCGGCCTGTCGAAGAGGCTGCTGGAGGCGAACAAGGACCGCGGCGCGCGCAGCACCACCGGCGGCCCGGTGCCCCGCGGCGGGGGCTACTGGGTCTACGGGCGGGCCCGGCAGGCCTGCCGGCGCTGCGGCGGACCGGTGGTGCACACCCTGCTGGGCAATACCGACCTGGACCAGCGGGATCTGTACTACTGCCCGCACTGCCAGCCCGGCCCCACCGTATGATGGTCTCTGATATTCCTCAGGGGGGACAATGAGCTGGGTGCTGGACTGGGTGTCGACCATTCCTGCCCTGGTGCTGGCGGTCCTCTTCCTCTACGGTCCCGGCCTCATCTGGGGCGCCATCCTGGGCCTGCGCCGGCTGACCCTGCTGGCCGTGGCCGGGCCGCTGGGCGTCACGGCCATCGTGATCGCCGCCGAACTGGGCGGGTTCACCGGATGGTCCTGGTCCTGGCCGCTGCTGCTGGCGGTCACCGCCGCCATCGCCGCCGTGCTGGCACTGGCCCGGCGGCTGCTGCTGCACCGCTGGCGCTACCGGGTGCATCACGATCCGCGGGCCGCTCCGCCGCCGGCGCCCTGGCGGTCCATCGCGCTGGCGTGGGCGGTGCCGGCGGTATTCCTGGGCGTGGTGCTGCTGGGCGTCTTCGGCTCGCCGGGCAACATCGCCCAGTCCCACGACAACATCTTCCACCTCAACGCGCTGCGCTACATTGCCGACACCGGCAAGGCCTCGTCCCTGACCCTGGGCTATCTGGGCACCGCCGGCGGCACCGCCTTCTATCCGGCCGGCTGGCACGATCTGGTCTCGCTGGTCCAGCTCGCCTCCGGTGTTTCCATCCCGGCCGCGATCAACGCGACGAACCTGGTCGTCATCACCTGCCTGTGGCCGCTGGGCTGCCTGTTCCTGGCCAGCCGGGTCACCGGCGAACGGACCCTGTCGCTGCTGGTGGCCGGGGTGCTGGCCACCGCCTACAGCACCTTCCCCTACCTGCTGCTGGAATTCGGCGTGGTCTACCCGTTCCTGCTCTCCATGGCGATCCTGCCGGTGGCCCTGGGCCTGGTCATCCAACTGCTGCGCCTGGGCCTTCCGGCGGCCCTGTCCACGGAGGCGGCCGCGCTGGCGTTGGCCGCGGTGCTGCCGGGGATGGCGCTGTCCCATCCCGCCGCCGTCATGGCCCTGCTGGCCCTGTCCGTCCCAATGGTCCTCGCCGCCGCGCGCCGCGCCCGGCGGCTGGCGTCCGGCCCCGAGGCGGCACGGCGCCGCCGCACGGCCGGCCTGCTGGCGGCCGGTTACCTGGCCGCCGTCGTGGTGGCCTGGGTGCTCATCCGCCCGGGCCGCAGCGCCACCCGGAACTGGGACAACCTCGGCGAGGTGCTGCGCTCGCTGGTGGAGGTCTTCACCCACGGGGCGATCGACCGGCCGATGGCCGTCCTGCCCACGGTGCTCACCGTGGTGGGGGCCGCCGTTGTGCTGAACACCCGGCGGAACCGCTGGGTGCTGGGCATCTACCTGATCGCCGCGGCATTCTTTGTGGTGGGCAACTGGAAGGAAGCCCCGGAACTGCGCTGGTGGGTCACCGGCGTCTTCTACAACGATTTCTTCCGGATTGCCGGCCTGCTGCCCGCGGCCGGGCTCCTCACCGCAGCCATCGGCGGCACCGCGCTGGCCAGCACGGCCCGGTCCTTCTTCCGCGCCTGGCTGGTCAAGCGGGATCGGACGCCGCAGGCCTGGCTGCGGCCGGCGGCCACGGCGCTGTTGGTGGCGGTGAGCCTGGCGGTGGTGCCGTTCTTTGCCGTTACCCGCGGGGTGGAGGTCGCGGCCGCCAAGTACCGGTTCACCCCGACCTCGCCGCTGCTGTCATCGGACGAACTGGCCCTGATCGAGCGGCTGCCGGAACGGGTGCCCGCCGGCGCGATGACCATCGGGGATCCGCTCACCGGCGCCGCCTTGTCCTACGCGTACACCGGGATCCGGACCCTGCTGCCCTCGGGCGAGACCGCCCCGATGACGGATGCCCAGCTGCTGGTGGCGAAACTGGACGAGATGAAGACGGACCCGGCCATCTGCCCGATCGTGCGCGAGCGCAAGGTGCAGTACGTCCTGGACTTCGGCGACCAGTCAGTGAGCTGGGACAAGCCGGCCCAGGTGGCCGGCCTGGACCACCTGACCCGGTCCGCGGGTTTCGAGCTGGTGGACCAGCAGGGCCCGGACGCGAGGCTGTACCGGATCACCGGCTGCAGCTAGGACCGAGGGGCCCGCCGCGAGCGAAGCGAGTGGTGGGAAGGTCCGACGCGCGGAGCCCGCCCGGGCCCGCAACCTGAAATCCGCTTCAAGGTCTAGTGCCAGTTGCTGATCTTGACGTCATGCGGCGCGGGCTCGCCCTTGCCGGTTTCGAGCAGCTTCTTGAGGCTCATCAGGAAGGTCGCCCACTTGGTGCTGCAGTGGTACATGAATTCCACCGGATCCTTCCAGCCTTCGTGCCGGAACAACACGATCGTGAAGCCGTCCTCCTGCTTGAGCTCGAAGCGGACCTGCGTGCCGATCCATTCCTCGGGACCGTCGACGACCTCCCAGAGCACGAGCTCGGCGGGCCGAACCTCCAGGACCTTCATATCGAACCCGCCGGGCCCGAAGCGGAACCGAAGTGTTCCCCCGGCATTGCCGTCGCCCTCCGCGTCCTCCGTCCACCAGCCCGCCAGCCCATCGACCGTGGTCAAGGCCGCGTAGACGTCGTCGGGAGACGACGTGACTCCGATCCGATGCAGGATGTCCACCATCTCGATACCTCTTTCTTCTTGTGCCGGTTTCTTGTGCAGGCGCCCGCGTTCGGGCGCGGTTCATCAGCGCCGCCGCGGATGTGACGGCATTCGTTTGCGGGGCGTCAGCCTTCCTGACTGCGCTGGATTTCTTCGGCGATCCGCTTGATGCGGTGCAGCCGGGCGTCCCAGGCGGCCCCGACCGACGACAGTTGTGCGACCGCGCGGGCGAACTGGGCCTCGTCCACCTCGTAGAGACGCTCGCGTCCGGACGGCGTGGCGTGGACCAGACCGACCCGGTCGAGCACGCCGAGGTGCTTGGCGACCGCCTGCCGTGTGACCGGCAGCTGCTCACTCAGCGTGGTCGCCGTGCCGCCGCTGTCGGCCAACAGCAGATCGAGCATCCGCCGCCGGGTCGGGTCCCCCACCGCCGACCAGAGCTCGTCGTCGATGGTGACGCTCATGGCGTCGACACCAGCCCGGCGACATACGTGACGAGGCGAGGCAGGAAGTAGTCCCAGCCGGCGACGTGCTCGCGGTACTGCTCCTCGAGCACGGCCGCCTCCCAGCCCTTCTCCCGGAACCCCGCCTCGGTGAAGCGCAGCAGCGTGCCTGCGCCCGACGGGACCAGCTCGAAGGTCACCAGCAGCGAGTTGGCCGAGGTCGCGGCCTCACCTTCGTCGTACACCCACCGGAAGGAGAACCGCCGCGGCGGGTCGGCCTCCACCACCGTAAGCGGTACGACGTGCGCCTCCGGTGCCGTCCGGTCGCCGAACGAGATGACCCCGGCGGCGCCGGGCACCGGCTCGAACTCTGCTTCGTCCGGCCACCACTGCCGCAGGTGTTCGGGCTTGCTGATGACCTCGTAGACCACCTCGGGCGCGGCTTCAATGTGGATCGTCCGCTCGATGCTGCCGTATTCCATTCCACTCTCCCGCCCTCTCGCAACCTTTGGTTGCATATGACTGTAGGGCATTCCTCCTTTATGTGCAACCATTGGTTGCTCCAGGGATTGGCCAGCAGCGGATCGATCGTCCGGCCCCCGCCAGGGATGTCCCGCCGGACCGGCTGCGAATGTCCCGCGGTGATGATCGCCGAGATGCTCGCAACTGCGCCATAGCACCCTGCCGGCCCCCGGGCTGCACCCGCGGCCCGGAAGGGGTGAGCCGGAGTAGAGTGTCCGCCATGGAGACCTCCGTTCCCTTCGTCGAGCCGACGCCGCGGCGCATCCGGGTGCGGCTGGACGGCCGGCTGGTTGCCGACAGCACCCGGGCGCTGCTGCTGGTCCGGTACGACGCCCACGGACTGCCCACCTACTTCCTGCCGCTGGAGGATGTCCTCCCCGGGGCCCTCGTCGACGAGGCCGCCGGCCGCCAGGGCGGGCGGACCTGGACCGTCCAGGCGGGCAGCAGGCAGGCCCGCGGCGCGGCGTGGTCGCATCCCGCTCCGACCGGCCCGCTGGCCGCACTGGCCGGCCATGTCACCTTTTCCTGGCAGCAGCTGGAGTGGTACGAGGAGGACGAGCGGGTGCAGGTGCATGCGCGGGATCCGCACAAGCGCGTGGACACCCTGCGCAGCTCCCGCCGGGTCCAGGTGTTCGCCGGCGGGCAGCAGGTCGCGGACAGTGTCCGGCCGCTGCTGCTCTTCGAGACCGGGCTGCCGGTCCGCTACTACCTGCCGTTCGAGGACGTGCGCACCGAGCTGCTCGAAGCCAGCGACACGGTCACGGCCTGTCCCTACAAGGGGCTGGCCCGTTACTGGTCGCTGCGGGCCGGGGACGTCTTCGTGCGGGATGCGGCCTGGAGCTACCCGGAGCCGATCCCGGAGATCCCCAAGATCCGCGACCTGCTGTGCTTCTTCAACGAGCGGGTGGACCTGGTTGTCGACGGGGTGCGGCTGGAGCGGCCCCGGACGGTCTGGTCGGTCACGGCCAGGGCCTGACCGCCGGGACGGCCGGGTACCCTTGATGGGTGATGAAATCCCCCCTGCCCGTGCGCGACGGCGTCAATGCCACCCGGCTGCGCCTGCCCGCCGCCGGGCCGTGGGCCACTGCCCTGGACTACATGCTGCACCGCTGGGGCCATGTGGATCCGGACGGCATCCGCGAGCGCTTCGACCGCGGGGAGATCGTCGGCCAGGGCGGGGTCAGGCTGCACCGCGGCACCGCGCTGTCCGAGCACACCTTCATCTGGTACTACCGGACGCTGCCGGCCGAGCAGCGGCTGCCGGTGGAAATCAACATCCTGCACCAGGACGAGAACATCCTGGTGGTGGACAAGCCGCACTTCCTGCCCACGACGCCGGGCGGCACCTACATCAGCGAATCCGCCCTGGTGCGGCTGCGCGTCCAGCTGGATATCCCGGACCTGATCCCGATGCACCGGCTGGACCGGCTCACCGCCGGCGTGCTGCTCTTCTCCACCAATCCGGCGACCCGGGGCCGGTACCAGGTTCTGTTCGAGAAGCGCCGGGTGCAGAAGGACTACGAGGCCGTGGCACCGGTGGACCCGGAGCACGAATACCCGCTGCTGGTGCGCAACCGGATGGTCAAGTCCCGCACCTACCTGCTGGCCGAAACCGTGGCCGGGGAACCGAACACCGAGACCCGGATCGAGCTGCTGGACTCCCGCGGCGGGCTAGGCCGGTACCGGCTGCAGCCGCATACCGGCAAGACCCACCAGCTGCGCGTGCACATGGCGTCGCTGGGGATCGGGATCCTGCACGATCCGTTCTACCCGGTGCTGCTGGACCAGGCCCCGGACGACTTCGGCCGCCCGCTGCAGCTGCTGGCCCGCGGCATCCGCTTCACCGACCCTCTCTCCGGTAAGCCGGTCGAGTACCGCAGCCAGCTGGAACTCTCCGAATGGGCCGCCGCAGGCCTTGCCCACACCGCACCGTAACCGCCCCACCCCCCTCCCCTCCCCACCCTGAAACTTGGGCGGGATAGATGCTGTTTTCACGGGTGAAAACAGCATCTATCCCGCCCAAAATGTGCAGGCCGGCGGTTCAGCGGGCCAATTCCGCATGGACCCGCCGGAACACCTCGGCCAGCCGCGGCGTGAACAGCACGAACTCCACCAGCTGCACGCCGCCGTCGTGCCCCAGCGTCTCGCCCAGCCCCACGCGCGCCACGGTGTCGGCGTCCCAGCCGAAAATGCCCGCGCCGATCGCCGGGAACGCGACGGTCCGGGCCCCGAGGTCCTCGGCCACCAGCAGGCTCTGCCGGAACGCCGAGGCCAGCAGTCCGGGATCCGTCTGCCCGGCGCCGCGGTTCGGTCCCACGGTGTGGATGATCCACCGGGCCGGGAGCCGGTACCCGGCGGTGGCCACGGCCTGCCCCACCGGCAGGCCGCCGGGCAGCGTGGTCCGGCGCAGGTCCCGGCAGGCGGCCAGCAGCGCCGGCCCGGCCGCGGCGTGGATGGCCCCATCCACCCCGCCGCCGCCCAGCAGCCGCGAATTTGCGGCATTCACGACGGCGTCCACCGGCCGGACGGTGATGTCGCCCTGCAGAATGCTGATTTCCATGGCACCGGAGTCTGCCACGGGGCGGTGGTTGAGACTAGATTTAAGAAGTGGAGATGCCCGACGGCCCCTGGCAGTGGTTCTACTACCCGCTGACCTTCGTGCTGGTCATCCTCGATGCCGGGATGCCGGCCTCGCCGTCCGAAGCCGCGGTGATCGGCGGCGGTACGCTGCTGGCCGGCGGGCAGTTGGTCCTGCCCCTGGTGTACGGTACCGCGTTCCTGGGCAGCTGGGCCGGGGACCTGATCCTGTTCCTGCTCGTCCAGCGCCGGATCAGCGCCTGGCTCGGGCGGTTCCGCTGGGGCCGGGCGCTGGACCGCGGAGTCAATGCCGCCCTGCACCGCGCCGGTACCTCATCCACCTACGCGGCCGTGCTGGCCGCCCGCTTCGTGCCCGGCGGCCGGACCGCCTCCGTGGCGGCGGCAGGCCTGGCCGCCGTGCCGTTCCGCCCGTTCATCGCGTTGTCCGCCGCCGGGTCCGCGCTCTGGGCCACCTGGCAGGTCGGCCTCGGCATGGCCACAGGGCTGGCCACCGGTTTCCCCTTCTGGGCCAGCCTCGCGCTCGGCACCGGGATCGGCCTCGCCGCCGGTTCGCTGATTGCCGCCGTGCTCGCGCACCGGCACCGGCACCGGCACCGGCACCGGGCCAAAACTACCGAACCCGTGCAGGACGGGGACGAGACCGATCTGGAGGAGGTCTGGCCATGAGCCTGCGCGGGGCCGCCGATGTGGCCCGCCAGCTCGCCGTGACCCTGTCCCTGGCCGCCTGCGCCTACACCGCCGTGCGCGGCTCGAGCCTGAGCGGCGCCGCCCCCATCGCCGAGGCCGCCGGCGGCGCCTTCGCTCCCGGTTACACCCTGCTCTCGCCGGGATACGGCGCCTTCCTGATCTGGGCACCCATCTATCTGGGGCTGCTGGCCTACACCGTGTACCAATGGTGGCCCGCGCAGCGCCGCAGCCGTCGGCAGCGGGGCATGGGCTGGCTGGCGGCGGCGGCCATGCTGCTCAACGCCGGCTGGATCTATGCCGCCCAGGCGGGCCAGGTCGGGCTGACCCTGATCGTCATCCTGCTGCTGCTGGCCGTGCTGGCCGCCGCGGTGCACGTGCTGAACCGGTACCCGGACGAAACCCGGGCGGACGGCCTGCTCGTGGACGCGCCGATGGGTTTGTACCTGGGCTGGATCCTGTTCGCCTCCGCGGCCAACGCCGCCATCTGGCTGACCGTGCAGCGGATCGGCTTCGGGGACCGGACCATCTGGGCCGTGCTGGCGGTGGCCGCAGCCGCGGCCGCGGGCGCCGCCACCGCCCTGTCCGGACGCGGCCGGCTGTCCGTGGCGCTCTCCCTCTGCTGGGGCCTGGCCTGGCTGATGGTGGCCCGGTGGGCGGGCGAGCCGCAGTCCCCGCCGGTGGCGATCGCAGCCGGCTTCGGCATGTTCTTCGTGCTGGTGTGCGGGCTGACCCGCCGCTCCGATGTCGAACACCAGGAGCACCTGGACCTGCGCCACCGCCGCCCGGTGGCGTCCTAGCGCGGCGCACCTTCCTCAGCCGACCGGCTCCCAGCGCCCGCGCACCCGCCGCAGCACCTGCAGTTGCCCGGTGACGGCCACCTGGCCGACGGCGTGGCGCATGTTCGCCGCCGCCTGCAGCGCCTGCCGGTCCTCGATGTCCCGGGCGGTGGGATCGACGGTGAACCGGACCGCAATCCGCGGCGTCCCAGCAACGATGTCCAGCTGGTTCGCCTCCACCACATGGGCGGAGCCGACCGCGTCGACCGCCGCTTCCATCACGCGCTCGGGCCGGTGTCCCGGACGCAGGCCGGCAATGCCCAGCTGGGCTCGGTAGGAAGGCACGGTAACAGGCTAGCCGGTATTGCGCAGGCCCGCCGCGACGCCGTTGATCGTGATCAGCATGGCGCGCTGCAGGCTGCCGTCCAGGCTCCCGGCCCCATCCCCCGCTTCCTTGCCCGCCCGGTAGCGGCGCAGCAGTTCCACCTGCATGTAGGAGATCGGATCCAGGTACTGGTCCCGGACCTCCAGCGAGCGTTTGAGCACCGGCTGGTTCTCCAGCAGCTCCTGCTCCCCGGTGAGCCTGAGCACCTCGGCCACGGTCAGCTCGTACTCGGTGCGGATCGTGCCGAACAGGTGCCGCAGTTCGGGTGGCACCAGGGTGTCCACGTAATGGGCGGCAATGTCCATATCCGTCTTGGCCAGGGTCATTTCGACATTCGAAACGACCGTCTGGAAGAAGTTCCAGCGCCCGATCATCTCCTCCAGCTGACCCTGCAGCCCGGCCTCGCGGGCGGCCCGAAGCCCGGAGCCGACGCCGAACCAGCCGGGGACAATCTGCCGGGACTGGGTCCAGCCGAACACCCAGGGGATGGCCCGCAGCCCGGCGAGGCCGTCCCCGGTGCCCGGGCGGTGGGCCGGACGGGAGCCGATGTTCAGCGCCCCGAGCTGCTCCACCGGGGTGGAGGCGAGGAAGTAGCCGGGCAGGTCCGGGTGGTCCATCAGGCGGCGGTAGCTGGCGGACGCGGCGTCCGAGACCACGTCCATCACCGCTTCGTAGCGCTCCAGTTCGTCCGCGGAGAAGCGCGGCGTACGGTGCAGCGCCGACGCCTGCATCACGGCGGCCAGGGACAGTTCCAGGTTCTCCCGCGCCAGCTCCGGCAGCGAGTACTTGTCCGAGATCACCTCGCCCTGTTCGGTGAACTTGATTTCGCCGTCGAGCACCCCGTTGGGGTGCGCCATGATCGCCTCGTAGGTGGGCCCGCCGCCGCGGCCGACGGACCCGCCGCGGCCGTGGAACAGCCGCAGCCGCACGCCGTGCCGCGCCGCGGTGTCGCGCAGGCTGCGCTGGGCCTTCTGGATCTGCCAGAGGCTGGTCACCACGCCAGCCTCCTTGTTCGAATCCGAGTAGCCGAGCATCACCTCCTGCAGGTTCCCGCGCAGCTGGACGATCCGGCGGTAGTGCGGATCGGACAGCAGTTCGTCCAGCAGCGCCCCGGCCCCCTGCAGTTCCGGGATCGTTTCCAGCAGCGGCGCGAAACCGATCCGGGCGTAGGGCTCCGGCCCGTGCAGCCGCAGCAGCCCGGCTTCGCGGGCCAGCACTGCGGCGGCCAGCACGTCGTCGGCACCGCGGGTCATGGAGATGATGTAGGACTCCACGACGTCGGAGCCGTAGGTGTCCAGGGCCCGCTGGATTTCCCCGAACACCGCGAAGATCCGCTCCGAGTCCGCGTCCAGCGGCGGGGGCGACGGCGCCAGCGGGCGCCGCGACCCGAGCTCCGCGGAGAGCACCCTGCACCGCTCGGCGCGGCCAAGCCCGAGGTAGGGCCCGGGCAGCTCGCCCAGCCGGTCCATCAGCACCGCCAGGACGGCATGGTGGCGCTCGGCCAGCTCGCGCATGTCCAGCGTGGCCAGCTTCAGGCCGCAGGCGGCAATCGTCCGCCTGGCCCGGGCCAGCGCGCCGTCGGCGGCCAGCCCCGCCGAGTGCGAGCGCAGCGAGCGCTCCACCAGCGCCAGCTCGGCCAGCACCTCGCCGGTGGATACGTAGTCCCGGCCGGGTTCGTGCCGGGAGCCGGCCTGGACCCGGCGCGAGGTGTTCATCAGCTTGGCCTTGATGCAGGTCAGCTTCAGCCGGTATGGCTCCTGGGCATTGAGCTCGAAGACCCGCGGGTCCAGTCCGGGCAGCTTCTGCACATCGGCCTGGATGGAGGCCAGCAGTTCCTCGCTGGCACCGGCCAGCGCGGTGGAGTTGGACAGGATGGAGATCAGCTCGTCCACCCACGCCAGGCAGATCCGCATCGCGCTCTGGTTCTGGATCTTGAGGATTTCCCGCGTGGTTTCCGCGGTGACGTTCGGGTTGCCGTCCCGGTCCCCGCCGATCCACGAGCCGAACCGCAGCGGGGCCGCCGCTGCGGGCAGGCTGACACCGGCCCCGGCGAGGATTTCGGCCAGCTCCGCCAGCAGTCCGGGCATAGTGTCGGTGAGGATGTTGTCCAGGTAGTAGACGGCATTGCGGGCCTCGTCCAGCGGCGTGGGGCGGACCTGGCGCAGTTCGTCCGTCTGCCACATCTGGTCGATGATCTCGGCCAGCCGCCGGTCCTGCCGGCGCCGGGCCGCGCTGCCCTCGGCGGTGTCGGCCGCCAGCACGTCGGAGAGGGCGCGCAGCTTGTCCAGCACGGAGCGGCGGGACGCCTCGGTGGGATGCGCGGTGAAGACCGGGCGGACATCCAGCCGGTCCACCACCTCCTGCAGCACCCGGGGCCCGGCCCGGCCGGCGATCTCCCGCACCGCCCGGGCAAGCCAGCCGTCCTCCTCCGGCCGGGTCCGCAGCCCGCGGACCCGGTGCACCTGCTCGGCAGCATTGGCCAGGTGGAAGTAGAAGGCGAAGGCGCGGACCAGGTCAGTGGCCCGGCCGGTGGGCAGCCCGGCCAGCAGCTCGCGCACCTGCTCGGCGACGTCGCGCGCCGTCCAGGGGCCGGTTGCCTCGCCGCCGCCGCGGGCCGCTTCCTTGGATTCCTTGGTCAGCAGGCGCACCTGCTCCACCAGCGACAGCAGCTCCGGTCCCTGCTGGCGCACCAGCGATTCGCCCAGCAGGGTGCTCACGCGCCGCACATCCGCGCGCAGCCGCGCATCAAGGTCCTTGGCCGGGGTCACCGCAGGCATATTCCATGGAACTTTCCGTCGAAGGTGCCAACAACATTGCAGTCCAACGGCCCAGGCTCCCGCTCCGCACGGGGCGAGGAACGGCAGGCCGCTAATCGCAAGGCTAACCGTTGCGGCGGGACTTGTCCTGTTCGGGCGGCAGGAGCAGACTTTGTGGCAGGCTGCCGTGGCCGACGGCGACGGCGGCGGCACCGGAAGGGAGGGCCATGACCAGCCTGGAGAATGAAGTAACCACGGCCGAAGCCGACTGGTCCGCCTGGCGCCGGGCACGCGAGGACGCCCTGGCCGCGGACTTCGGCTGGCTGAGCCTGACCTCCTTCCAGCGCCTGGGACCGGAACCGGACGCCGTGGACGAGGTCCCCGGGCTCTGGAGCGCGGACGAGCACGGGGCCGCGCTGGTGGCCCGGCACGAGGACGAGTTCGTGCTCTGCGACGGCGGCCGGGACGCCATCGGCGAACTCACCAAGGCTCTGGACGAGCGAGGCCAGGCGCTGTGGGTGAAGTGGACCGGCGGCCAGCACGACGTCGTCGTCGAACTGCTGCGGCGGGACCACCGCTACCTGGTGCGCACCCGCGAGGAAGGGTCCGTGCAGCAGCAGAATTTCAGCGGCGTGCCCACCTACGACTACTCGCCGGATTGGGTGCTCCGCGGCCACTACACCTCCTTCGCCGCGCCGGTCCCGGAACGGGTGCCCACCGCCCACCCGAAGGTGGAGCTGACCCTGCACGCGGCCGGCGAGGTCAGCTTCCGGTACCGCGGCACCGCCTGCCGGCTGGCGGTGGAGGCCTCCGCCGACGGGCTGCGGATCCCGTTCCGGGACCGGACCAACGGGCGCACCACCCCGGCCTGGCGCTACCTCGACGCCGCCGCGCCGGCCCCGGACGGCACCGTGCACCTGGACTTCAACCGCACGCTGGACTACCCGTTCGCCTTCTCAGCGCATACATCCTGTCCCGAGCCGTTCGCGGCCAACCGGCTCCCGCTGGCCGTCGAGGCCGGGGAGAAAACGCTCTAGGCCGGAAGCGGTGCCTCGGCGGTCCGCGGTCCCGCCGGTGGCACGGCGGACCGCGGACCGGTCCCGGCAGGGGACTTAGCCGAGCTCGATTTCCTTCAGCTGTCCGGACTTCCGGCTGAATTCCAGTTCCAGGACCTTGCGTCCGGGCGTCAAGGCCGCGGTGCCGGCGTCGTCGCCGGCCTCGTCACGGGAATCGCCGGAGTCTTCCCCGTCGCGGGAATGCTCCGAATCCTCGTCGTCGGAATCTTCGTGCTCCCGGCCCTCGGAATCCTCCGACTTTTCCTGCTCGATTTCGGTCCGGTCGGTCACCGTGACGGTCACGGACCGGCCGGCCGCGGTGGAAATGACCAGGGCCCCGGTGGCCGGGTCGTAGGAAACGATGGTGCCGAACAGGTCGTCCTCGTCTTCGTCGTCCCGCTCGTCGTGGTCCCGGTCGTGCCGGCAGCGGTCCTTGGCGTTGTCGTCCTCGTCCTCGTTCGTCCGGCCGTCCCGGTCGGCGTCCTCGGCGCCGTCCTTGATGCCGTCCCGGTCCGAATCCGCGCGGCCGACCTTCAGCTTCAGTTCGTTCTCGTCCTCGTCCGCCACGTGGTCGCGGTCGACGTCGTCGTCGTCCGCGGAGCACTTTTCGCGGGCGTCGTCCTCGTCCTCATTGGCGATGCCGTCCCGGTCGCGGTCCTCGTCGCCGTCCAGGATGCCATCCCGGTCGGTGTCGGCCCGGTTGACCTTCGTGCGGGTGGCCAGCTCATCCCCGTCATCCTGGCCGTCGTTGTCGGTGTCCTCGTCGCGCGGGTTGCCCTTGTGCTTGTACTCCTGGAGGTTGTTCAGCCCGTCCCGGTCGTAGTCCAGGCGGGCATCCTTGGCGCTGCGGGGATTGAGCTTGTACTTGATTTCCCAGCTCGTCGGGATGCCGTCCCGGTCGGCGTCCTTCGGGCCGGCGGCGGAGGCGGGGCCGGCGGCAGTTGCCGCCAGGATAGCGGCCAGGCCGGCGGCAGCGGCACAGGTCAGGACTCGTTTGAACACAGCAGTACTCCTCAGGGTGCGTGGCAAGTGGCAACCGGTCCGGGCGAATGAATCGGTTAAGCACACAATAATCCGCAGCCCGCTGCCGTACTAGGCAAAGTTCATGAATTCTTGTGGCGGGCCGGCAAACAATCAGGAGGCCGGCTTCACCGGCGCCGCGGGCATCGATGGCGCCTGCCCGGCCCCGGCCGGCGGGAACGCCGTTGCCGCCGGCGTGCGTCACTTCGGCGCCATCCGGATGGCGCCGTCCAGCCGGATCACCTCGCCGTTGAGCATCGCGTTCTCCACGATGTGCGCGGCAAGGCCGGCAAATTCGGCCGGCCGGCCCAGCCGGGCCGGATGCGGCACCTGGTGCCCCAGGGATTCCTGCGCCTCGGCCGGCAGCCCGGCCAGCATCGGGGTCTCGAAGATCCCCGGCGCGATGGCCACCACCCGGATCAGGGACCGGGCCAGCTCGCGCGCGAGCGGCAGCGTCATGGCCGCGACGCCGCCTTTCGAGGCGGCGTAGGCCGGCTGCCCGATCTGCCCGTCGAAGGCGGCCACCGAGGCCGTGTTGATGATGACGCCGCGCTCCGGTCCGCCCAGCCCGGTCTCCACCGGCTCGGTGGCGGCCATGGCCGCGACAGCCAGCCGGATGACGTTGAAGGTGCCGACCAGGTTGATCTTCACCACCTTTTCGAATGCCTCCAGCGGCAGCACGCCGTCCCGGCCGAGCACCTTGCCCGGGGTGCCGACGCCGGCGCAGTTGACCACGATCCGCAGCGGCCCCAGCCCGGACGCGGCTTCCACCGCCGCCTGCACCTGCTCGCCGCTGGTGACATCGGCCGGCACAAACCGGGCCCGCTCCCCCAGCCCGGCCGCCGCGGCCTCGCCCGCCGCCCCCGGCAGGTCCACCAGGACCACCGACGCCCCGGCGTCGTACAGCCTGCGGGCGGTGGCCGCGCCCAGCCCCGACGCGCCGCCGGTAATCAGTGCAACGGTGTTGGCAATCTCCATGGGCTGCTCCCTGCGGTCTGCGGTGCGCCGTCCGGCGCGCTGACGACGCCAGCATAACCCGGCCCTGCCGGCCGGCCCGGGCCCCTATGCTGGGGCCATGTCGACCGCAGCAGACGAACGGGCCGCACGCCTGGCCGGGGGCCGGGCGGACGAGGCCGCCACCGCCGTCGTCGGCCAGTTCGGCCGCCGCCTGCTGGGCCTGCCCGGCACGCACCTGGGCGCGGTGAGCAGCCCGCGGCGGGCGCCGTGCTACCTCGGCCGGCCGTGGCACTACTGGTGGCAGGCGCACTACATCGACGCCCTGGTGGACGCCGGCCGCCGGGAGCTGGTCCGCGGGCTGCATTACGACGGCGGCTACGGCCCCAGCGCCGGCGCCCTGGCCGCGCGGGTGCTGGGCACCATCCGGCTGCGCAACCATCTGCGCTTCGCCAATGCCTATTTCGACGACATGGCCTGGCTGGCACTGGCCGCCCACCGGCTGGACGCGCTGGCCGCCGCGGCCGGCAAGCCCCGGCGGCGCACCCGGCACGCCGCGGCGGTGCTGCTGCCCCAGCTGGAATCCGCGCACACCCCGGAACTGGGCGGCGGCCTGTTCTGGAACATCGCGCGGGATTTCAAGAACACCCCGGCAACCGCCCCGGCTGCCCTGTACTTTGCCCGCACCGGGCAGCGGCAGCGGGCCCGGGACCTGCTGGACTGGCTGGACGCGCGGCTCTACGACCCGGCGCGGCAGCTGTACCAGGACGGCATCCGCACCGCCGGCGGCCGGCAGACGCTGGTGCCCGAGGTCTACAGCTACAACCAGGGTCCGGTGCTGGGGGCGCTGCTGGAACTGGGTACCGGGCCGGACCTGCGCCGCGCGGCGGAGGTCGTCCAGGGGGTGGCCGGCGGGCTGACCCGGCAGCTGCCGGGCGGGCCGGTGCTGCTCAGCCACGGGTCCGGCGACGGCGGGCTGTTCACCGGCATCCTCGCCCGCTACCTCGCCGCCGCGGCGGCCGCCGGCGGCCTGCCCTCCGGGGTGCGGCAGCTGGCCGCCGGGCTGGTGCTCCGGACGGCGGATGCCTTCTGGGACGGCCGCCGGTTCCAGCGCCACCGGACCGGGGAGTCGCTGGTCTTCTCCGCGGACGCGGCCGTCGCGGCGGAGGAATCCTACCCGCCCGGGACGGCCGTGGAACTGTCCACCCAGCTGCAGGCCTGGCTGACCCTCGAAGCCGCCGCGGTCATTAGGTGACGTAAATGTTGCGAAATAGCCGCACCGTCGTGAACAATAGCGGGGAATGCTCCGCCGGGTAAGGCATACCTACCCTTGCCCGGCCCCTGTTCCCGAAAGGTTTCCGATGAAGTTCCGACTCAAGCAGCTGTCCTTCGCTGCCACCGCCGCCGCCGCGGCCTTGACGCTGGCCGCCTGCGGCTCCGGCAGCGCCACCCCCGAAGGCTCCGCGGGAGCCGGCTCCGGCGGCGCCGGGATCACCGTCTACAACGCGCAGCACGAAACCATGACCCAGGCCTGGGTGGACGAGTTCACCGCCGAGACCGGCATCAAGGTCAACCTGCGTCAGGGTGACGACACCGAAATGAGCAACCAGATCATCCAGGAGGGCGACGCCTCCCCCGCCGATGTCTTCATCACCGAAAACTCCCCGGCCATGACGCAGGTGGAGAATGCCGGCCTGTTCGCCGACATTTCGGACACCGTCAAGGCCAACGTGCCGGAGGAATTCCGCCCGTCCTCGGACAAGTGGACCGGCGTCGCCGCCCGCTCCACCGTCTTCGTCTACAACAAGGACAAGCTCAAGGAGGCGGACCTGCCCAAGTCCCTGATGGACCTGGCGGACCCGAAGTGGGCCGGCAAGTGGGGCGCCGCCCCCGGCGGCGCCGATTTCCAGGCCATTGTCTCCGCGATGCTGGAACTCAAGGGCGAGCAGGCCACCGCGGACTGGCTGAAGGCCATGAAGGAAAACGCCAAGGTCTACCCCGGCAACGGCGCCGCCATGAAGGCCGTCAACGCCGGCGAGATCGACAGCGCGGTGATCTACCACTACTACTACGTCGCGGACCAGGCCAAGACCAAGGAAAACTCCGCGAATGTGGCCACGCACTACTTCAAGAACCAGGACCCCGGCGCGTTCCTGAGCATCTCCGGCGCCGGCGTGCTGAAGTCCTCCCAGCACCAGGAGGACGCCATGAAGTTCGTGGAGTTCATCACGTCCAAGAAGGGCCAGGAGACGCTGGGCACCGGCGCTGACTACGAGTACCCGGTGGGCAAGGATGCCACCCTGCGCGCGGGCCTGGTCCCGATCGAGGAGCTGGAGGCCCCCAAGGTGGATCCCGCCAAGCTCAACGGCCAGCAGGTGGTCGAACTGATGACGAACGCCGGCCTGCTCTAGAACCAGATATTCTGAAGTGGTGTTTTATCTTCTGCCGGTAGCCGGGGTCCGATGACCCCGGCTACGGTCGTCTCCCGCCCGAACCGCGACAAGACCGGGGGCCGGGTCCGGAACCGGCGCGGCCGTTCCCGCCCGCCGGCAGGCATGGTTGCCGCGGCCGTGGCGGTCACGCTGGCCACGCTGGTGCCGCTGGGCTTCGTCATCACCATGACCGTGCTGACCGGCGGGGAAACCGCGGCCAGGCTCATCTTCCGGCCCCGGGTCGGCGAGCTGCTGTTCAATACCGTGGCGCTGATCCTGCTGACCGTGCCGCTGTGCATCGTGATCGGCATCGGCGCCGCCTGGCTGGTGGAACGCACCCGGCTGCCCGGCGCCCGGTTCTGGGCCCTGGTGCTGGCCGCGCCGCTGGCCGTGCCGGCCTTCGTGAACAGCTACGCCTGGGTCAGCACCATCCCCTCGCTCAGCGGCATCGGCGGCGGCACCCTGATTTCGGTGCTCTCCTACTATCCGCTGGTCTACATCTCGGCCGCCGCGGCGCTGCGCCGGATGGACCCGGCGCAGGAACAGGCGGCGGCCTCGCTGGGGCTGGGCCGCTGGCGGACGTTCTTCCGGGTCATCCTGCCGCAGCTGTGGCTGCCGATCACCGGCGGGGCGCTGCTGGTGGGCCTGCACCTGCTGGCCGAATTCGGCGCCTTCTCCATGATCCGGTTCAACACCTTCACCACGGCGATCATGGAACAGTACCGCTCCACCTTCAACGGCGCCGCCGCCAACATGCTGGCCAGCGTGCTGGTGGGCTTCTGCCTGCTGATGCTGCTGCTCGAATCCCGGCTGCGCGGCAACGCCCGCTACGCCCGGCTCGGCTCCGGCGTCGCCGGCCGGCCCGAGCCCCTGCCGCTGGGCCGCTACCGGCTGCCGGCACTGGCCGCCGTCACCGTGCTGGCGCTGCTGGCCCTGGGTGTGCCGCTGGGCAACGTGCTGCGCTGGACCCTCGCCGGCGGCGCCGAGGTCTGGAACGGGCCGATGATCGTCCACACGCTGCTGCAGACCCTGTTCTTCGGCCTGGCCGGCGCCCTGGTGACGGTGCTGCTGGCCTTCCCGCTGGCCTGGCTGGCGGTACGCTACCCCAGCTGGTTCACCCGGCTGCTCGAGGGGACCAACTACATCACCTCCTCGCTGCCGGGCATTGTGGTGGCGCTGGCCTTCGTGACCGTGGCCATCAACTTCCTCCGCCCGCTCTACCAGAGTGTGCCGCTGGTCATCGCCGCCTACGCCCTGCTGTTCCTGCCCCGGGCGCTGGTCAACCTGCGCTCCGGGCTGGCCCAGGTCCCGCAGGAACTGGAGGAAGCCTCGCAGTCGCTGGGCCGCTCCCCGCTGGCGACGTTCGTCAAGATCACCCTGCGCATGGCCGCCCCGGCGGCCGCCGGCGGCGCGGCGCTGGTCTTCCTGGGTATCGCCAACGAACTGACCGCCACGCTGCTGCTCTCGCCCACCGGCGTGAACACCCTGGCCACGCGGTTCTGGATCCTCAGTTCGCAGATCGACTACAGCGGCGCCGCGCCGTACGCGCTGATCCTGATCCTGCTCTCGCTGCCGATGACCTACCTGCTCTACACCCAGTCCCAGAAGGCCGCCGGGCAGTAAGCCCGGCCCCGCCCCAAACGAAAGCGTCCACCCGTGAGCCCAGCCTCAGCCGATACCCCTACACCGGACAGCCACCTGATCATCGACAAGGTCACCAAATCCTTCGGCGACACCGAGGTGCTGCGCGGCGTCAGCCTGTCCGTGCACCGGGGCATTACGACGGCGATCGTGGGCCCCTCGGGCAGCGGCAAGACCACGCTGCTGCGGCTGATTGCCGGGTTCGAGGCGCCGGACTCGGGCACCATCACCCTGGCCGGCGAACGCGTGGCCGGCGAGGGCCGCTGGATTCCGGCGCACCGGCGGAACGTGGGCTATGTGGCACAGGACGGGGCGCTGTTCCCGCATCTGAGCGTGGGCCAGAACATCGCGTTTGGCCTGGACAAGAAGAAGTTCGCCGGCCGGGCCGCGGTGGATGCCCGGGTGGCCGGACTGCTCGAGATGGTCTCGCTGGAGCCCGGCTATGCGCGGCGCCGCCCGGACGAGCTGTCCGGCGGGCAGCAGCAGCGCGTGGCCCTGGCCCGGGCGCTGGCCCGGGAACCGGAACTGATGCTGCTGGACGAGCCGTTCAGCGCGCTGGACGCCGGCCTGCGGGTGGCCACCCGCAAAGCCGTGGCCCGCACCCTGGCCGAGGCCGGCGTCACCACGATCCTGGTCACGCACGACCAGGGCGAGGCGCTGTCCTTCGCGGACCAGGTGGCGGTGATGCGCCGCGGCGAGCTGGCCCAGATCGGCAACCCGTTCGTGGTCTACACCCGGCCCAGCGACCGCGAGACCGCGGAGTTCCTCGGCGATGCGGTGATCCTGGACGCCGACCTGCAGGGCTCGCTGGCCACCTGCGCGCTCGGCGGCATCCCGGTGCGCCGGCCCACCTGCCAGGGCAAGGTGCACCTGATGCTGCGTCCGGAACAGATCCGGATCGTCCCGGACGGGCAGATCAAGGGCACGGTGCTGGAAACCGACTTCTTCGGACCGGAAATCACCGTCCGGCTCCGGCTCCACCCGGACGGCCGCGGCAGCAGCGACCTGGACGGCGAGACCATCACCATCCGGCACTGGAACGCCACCCTGGCCAAACCCGGCTCCGAGCTGTCCCTGCGCGTCATCGGCGAAGGCGTCGCCTTCCCGGCCTGACCCGGCCCGGCACGGCGGGCCTCCCCGCCCACCATTGAAATCCCCCGCCGGCATCGCCGCAGGCCGGCGCGTTGCTTGAAGGGTAAACAAGGGGGCGGCGGCTCAAAACCGGGCGGGGCGGCACGCAACCGCCGCCCGGCACCCCGCCCTACGGCTTCTTCCGCTGCGGGTGCGGTGCCTCGTGCCGGGCCAGCATCTGCACGAACTGGGCGATCTTCCGTTCCCGGGCGGCAGGGGTCTTCAGCGCGTTGAGCCGGTAGCAGAGGGCATAGCGGTTCACCGCGGACAGCACCTCGAACATCGCCTGCGCCTCGGGTACCGCGGCCACCGCGGCGAGCAGGTCCGCCGGCACCTCGGCCCGGGCCTGGCCCGCGTAAGCCGTCTCCCAGCGCCCGTCCGCCTTCGCGGCGTCGACGGCGGCCCGGCCGCCGTCCTGCATCCGACCCTCGGCCTCCAGCCGTTCCACATGCGCCACGTTGCGAGCCGACCACGCGCTCTTCGGCCCGCGCCGGGTCATCCGCTGCCGGTAGCTGCCGGCATCCCGCTTGGCCACCTGCCCGTCGATCCAGCCGAAGCACAGCGCCTCGTCCAGGGCATCGTCGTAGGTCAGCGCGGTGACGTCGCCGCCCTTCTTGCCCAGCACCAGCCAGACCCCGGGCGACGCTAAGTGGTTGTCCGCCAGCCAGCCGCGCCAGGCGGCGGCGTCGGGCAGCAGCAGTTCGGGCAGTTCGGCAGCCATGGCGCCCAGTGTAATGGCGGCCGGAGCACTCCCTAATGTGACGGTTCCGGGGTCGTAAGGTAGAACAACTATATGAACGTGCGCACACCCGACCCGTACCCCGGCTGGCTCTCGGAAGAAGACCTGTACGAAGCCAGGCAGCGGCTGCCCATGCTCTACGTGGAAGCCGTCCCGGTCCGGCTCGATGCCCTCGGCTACATCACCGAGGTGGGCCTGCTGCTGCAGGCCACCGCCGACGGCGAGTTCGTGCGCAGCTTCGTCTCCGGCCGGGTGATGTACCGCGAGACCATCCGCGCCGCCCTGCTCCGGCACCTGGAGAAGGACCTCGGGACGCTGGCCCTGCCGCAGCTGCCGGCCAGCCCCATCCCCTTCACCGTGGCCGAGTACTTCCCCTCGCCGTCGGAAACCGGCCTCACCGACGACCGGCAGCACGCCGTCGCCATGGCCTACCTCATCCCGGTCACCGGCGAGTGCCATCCCCGGCAGGATGCCCTCGAGCTGACCTGGATGTCCCCGCAGGACGCCCTGAGCCCGCAGGTGCAGGCCGAGTTCACCGGCGGCCGCGGCAACCTGCTGCGCCAGGCCCTGGCCCATGCCGGCTGGTGCCGCTGACTGTCTGCCTCCGGCCCGCCCGGGCCGTATCCGGCCGGACGGATGCCGCCGGCTCCGCGTGGCTCCGCCGCCGCTTTGGTAACGGTTCCATATACTAGGGCGGGGGCCGGGTTCAGGCGGGTTGATGAAGGGTGCACCGATGATAGAGCTTCAGCTGAAGACATACATCAATATCGTCAAGGCTGAGGCTGTCACCCGCGGACACAGGTTCCTGACCCGCAACCGCACGCACTCGGCGGCGGTGGTCTCCACCGCCGTCGAACACGACGACTTCGGCACCCCGGCGCTGATCATCGCCACGCTCGAGGACGGCACCAGCGTGCGGATCGCCCACAATTCCACCATCCGCGTGGTCTCCAACCGGCCCAAGCTGATCAAGGGCACCGCGCTGGCGCTGGATGACCTGGAGCTGATTCCGGCCGAGGAGGGCACCCCGGAGGCGGTGATCGTGGCCGTCGCCCGCGCCCATCCGGACCGGCCCAGGATCCAGCGCATCGCCGCCCGGCTCAGCCGCGGCCTGAACACCAAGTCCGGCAGCAACCTCCAGGACGTGCGGGACCTGGCGCACACCTTGTTCGTGGACCTGGACGACAAGGACAACGCCCTGACCGTCTGCCGGCTGATCACGGACCTGCCCTACGACGGGAACTTCGGGCGCTGGAAGTGGATCGAGTCCGCGCTGGCCCTGGCCGCCTACATCAGCTACGACGCCGGGGACCTGGCGGCGGCGGACCGGTTCGCCGAGGCGCTGCGCGCCCCCGACGCCGCCGACGACGGCGATCCGTTCCGGGCCAAGATGAGCGCCACCGTGCGGCAGCGCCAGATGAACGAGCCGAACCTGTACGACAAGGAGATCCACCGCGCCATGGCGGCGGTGGACAAGCCCGCCGAGCGGGACTGGCGGGTGCTGCGCCTGGGCGTGCTGATGTTCCTGCGCACGCACGGCGGCTCCGAGACGCTGGATCCGCTGGAGCTGGACCGGCGGATCAGCAACGAGCTGATTGCCATCCGGGCGCTGAACTAGCGGCACGCACCCTGCCTCTGGCCACCCCCCGCACGTCAGGGGTAGAGTCGGCGCCATGTCGGATAGCACTGTTGATACCGAGACCGAGCCGCTGAGCGTCCACATCAACGCCGACGCCCGGCAGGTGTGGGTCATGCTGCGCGAACCGTCCCGGCTGGCCCAATGGCATGGCTGGGAAACGGAGGGCCTGGACGAGGAGATCGAGCTGATCTACTTCTCCGACGCCGTCGAAAGTGCCGACCACCGGAGCCTGACCCTCGGCGGCCGCTATACGTTCACCCTGGAACCGGTCGGGGACGGCACCAAGGTCACCGTGGCGCGCAGCGGCGCCGCACCGGGTCCCAACGAGCCGCCGGAGGAGGATGTCCGCGAGGGCTGGCAGTCCTTCCTGCAGCAGCTGCGGTTCGCGCTGGAACGCCATCCAAACGACAAGCGCCAGACCACCTACTTCCAGGACAATTCGGCCCCGCACGGCGGCGCCGCCCACAACCTCGGCCTGGACAAGCTGCCGGCACCGGGTGAGGACTACGAAGCCACGCTCGGCACCGGCGAATCGCTGGCCGGCAAGGTCTGGTTCCGGTCGGCGCACCAGGTGGGCCTGACCGTGCGCTCCTACGCCGGGCACGGGGACGGACTGCTGATCGTGGCGGACCTGCCCGCCACGCCGACCCGGCCCGACGGCGGCACGCAGGTGCTCATCACCAGCTACGGTCTGGGTGCCAAGGCCCTCTCGGAGCTGCGCTCGAAGTGGGATGGCTGGAGGACCAGGCACTTCCCGTCCTCCGAACCGCTGGTGATCGGCAACGAGGCGGGCCCGATCGCCGGCGGCTGACCTCCGGCCGTTTCCCGGTCCCGCAGCCGGCGGCCGGCGGCCTGCTTGCGCAGCGTCCGCCGGTGCATCGCGTACACCAGCGCTAGCCCGACGACGGCGCCGATCAGCGTCTGGAAGGCCCGGTCCGCGAGCAGCGGCCCGGGATCGGAGGGCTTGCCCAGTTCGGCCATGATCAGCGCCATCGGGGTGATGAACATCAGCGCCGCAGCGTAATGCCTGATGACCAGCATCTCCGCCATGAACTGCATGAAGATCACCATCAGCACCATCGCCCACGGCTGCGGATGCCAGAACAGCAGCAGGGCCGTGGTGCCGACGCCGGCAAAGGTGCCGAGGATCCGGTGCACGCCCTTGTGCACGCGCTGGGCCAGCGACGGGCCGGTCAGCGGCGCCACCGCGGCAACCATCGCCCAGTAGTTGTGCCCCAGCCCCACCACCGTCGCCAGGCTGCCGGCCGCCAGCACCGCCAGCCCGTTGACACCGGCCTCGATGCCAAATTCCCGCCACCGGGCGCGGTCGAAGTGCGCACGCCGGGGCAGCGCCAGCGAGGTCCGCCAGGACGGAACCAGCCGGCTGCTGATGCCCACCAGGACGGAGAAGACGACGGTCAGGAACCCGGTGAGCATGGCCTGCCACAGCGGCGCCGTGTGGTGGACGGAGCCGATCGCGCCGAAGCCGAAGGTGAAGAAGACGACGCCTCCGGGCCGCAGTTCGAAGTAGTTGACCGCCAGCGAAAACAGCATGGCGGCCGCCGAGACGCCGGCGACGGTCAGCCAGGCCCCGCCGCCGAGCAGGGACGCAAGATACGCGGAGAACATCATCAGCATCAGCAGGCCGCCGGCCTGCGCCTGGTGGACCAGCCGGCTGCCGTGCTCCTCGCCGCGGCCGAAGATGCCGGCAATGCAGCCGAAGGCCGCGAAGACCATCAGGTCGTACCGGCCCATGGCCAGCAGGGCCAGCAGCGGTACGCCGCCGCTGATGGCAACCCGGGTGGCCACATAGTGGTCGTTCCGGGCCGGTCCGACCCGGAGGAATTCCTTGACGTGCTGCTTGAGTGTGCCTGCCACTGCCTGTCTGCGGGTCCTTTCGTTGTTCCTGCGCCAATACATCCAGGTCCGGCGCGGGCGGGCCGAAGCCGGCCCGGGCCGGCTGGCAAATCCGGGGTGCGCCGAGGGGCGCTGCCTGCCCTGCCGGATCCGGCAGGAGAGTTCCGGCGGCACTGGCGGCTTCGGGGGCCGGGCGGCGGACCGCCGCGGATCCATGGCCACCCGCCACGCAGATAGTTTACCGGTCAACTACCTAGGCCGCCCACTTTTGTGACCAACCAGTCACCGTCCGGCCCCGCCGGACCCGATTTGGCGGCGTCGGGCAAAATGGATAGGTGCCCCAGTCTGACTTCTCCTTCACCATCGGCCAGCGCCTGGCCGAGACCGCTGCGCCGACGGCCGCCCACACCCAAGCCAACGGCGGCGGATTCCTCGGGCGCACGGGCACCATCTCCACCCCGCACGGGCAGATCCAGACGCCGGCCTTCATCGCCGTCGGCACCAAGGCCACGGTCAAGGCCGTGCTGCCCGAAGCCATGCGCGACCTGGGCGCCCAGGCCCTGCTGGCCAACGCCTACCATCTGTACCTGCAGCCGGGCCCGGAGGTGCTGGACGCCGCCGGCGGACTGGGCCGGTTCATGAACTGGGCCGGCCCCACCTTCACCGACTCCGGCGGCTTCCAGGTGATGAGCCTGGGCTCGGGGTTCAAGAAGGTCATCAACATGGACGCGGTGGACCAGTCCGGACCCGACGACCAGGTGGCCGCCGGCAAGGAGCGCCTGGCGCACGTGGACGACGACGGCGTGTGGTTCAAGTCCCATCTGAACGGGGACCGGCACCGCTTCACCCCCGAGGTGTCGATGCAGGTCCAGCACCAGCTCGGCGCGGACATCATGTTCGCCTTCGACGAGCTGACCACGCTGCAGAACTCCCGTGGCTACCAGGAGGAAAGCCTCGAACGCACCCGGCGCTGGGCCGAGCGCTGCGTCACCGAGCACGAACGGTTGACCGCCGAACGCTCGCACCGGCCGTACCAGGCGCTCTTCGGCGTAATCCAGGGCGCCCAGTACGAGGACCTGCGGCGCAAGGCCAGCCGGGACCTGGGCAACATGAACTTCGACGGCTTCGGCATCGGCGGGGCGCTGGAGAAGGAGAACCTGGGCACCATCGTGCGCTGGTGCAACGAGGAACTGCCCGAGAACAAGCCCCGGCACCTGCTGGGCATCTCCGAACCGGACGACATCTTCACCGCCATCGAGAACGGCGCGGACACCTTCGACTGCGTCTCCCCCACCCGGGTGGCCCGCAACTCCGCCTTCTACACCCCGGCAGGCCGCAAGAACCTGTCCAACGCCAGGTTCAAGAAGGACTTCGGCCCGCTGGTGGAGGGCTGCGACTGCTACGCCTGCGCGAACTACACCCGCGCCTACATCCACCATCTGCACAAGGCCGGGGAGATGGTCAGCCACACGCTGATCTCCATCCATAACGAGCGCTTCATCGTCAAACTGGTCGACGACGCCCGGCGGGCCATCGCGGACGGAACCTTCTTCGACTTCAAGGCGGAGACCCTGGGCCGCTATTACGGCTGAGCGCTCCCGCCGGCGGCGGTGTCAGTCATCGTCCTCGTCCCAGCCATAGTCGTCGTCCTGGTCCTCACCGTCCTGGTCTTCGTCCTGGGCCTCGTCGTGGTTCCAGCTGTCGTGGTCGTCCCGGCCGCCGCTGCGGTCCCCGTCCTCCTGCCGGCCGTCCCGGCCGCCGCTGCGGTCCCCGTCCTCCTGCCGGCCGTCCCGGCCGCCGCTGCTTTCGTCGGTGGGTTCCGCCGGGGCCGTGGTGTCCTGGACCATCGACTCCAGATCCGTGCGGACGGCGGCGAGGGCCGTCTCCGCGCGCTGCTGCTGCGCCGTCGAGATTTCCCCGTTGGCGGCCGCCGCAGCCAGGTCGTCAGCCAGCGCGTTGATCTCGTCCAGGGCCGCGGTAGGCTTCTGTTCCGAAACCAGCTGCCTGACAGTCTGGACACGTTCCTGCAGCTTGTCTGCTGCGGCTCCGGCGACCTCCGCTGTCTGCAGGCTGCAGCCACCGAGCAGGGCCGCGGCGAAAATACCGGGCAGGAGCGTACGGACAAGGATTCTCGGCCGGGTCATGGCGTCAGGCTTCCTTCCAGTTGCCGCAGGTGGTCCTCCAGCTGGGCAGGCACGGCGGGCGACGGCGATGGTCCCAGGCCGGACAACGCCGGACCGAGCAGGGCAGCGCCGAAAACCAGCGCCGCGGACGCAAAAATCAGGACCACCGCTGCCCCCAGGGCCAGCCGCAGCAGGCGGCCGGGGAGTCCGCGGGTGGGCCTGCTGCCGGACCGGGTGAACCCGTCGTCGGGCAATGGCTGCCATGCCGGCAGATCCGACAGGGGCAGCCAGGGCCAGGCCTGGGTGGCGTTGGTCAGCTGGTTGGCCTCCAGCGCCGGCAGGATAGGGGCTGGGGCCGGCCCGGCGGAGTCCGGAGCCTCCTCGGCAAAGAGGCGGGCCGTGGGTGCCGGACGGTAGACCGCGGTATCAGCGTCCCGGCCGGCAGGCGGTCTGTCCCACCCCGCGGCCGGCTCCCCCCAACCAACGGCTGCTCCCTCCCACCCCGCGGCCGGCTCCTCCCAACCAGCGGCTGCTCCCTCCCACCCCGCGGCCGGCCAGTCCCGGCCCGCGGGCGCCTCGTCACGGCCGGCGATCCTGCGCAGGGTCCGGGCCGCTTCGAGGCAGTCCGGGCGCCGCCGGGGCTCGGTGGCCGTCATGGCCTCCAGGAGCCCGGCCATGTGCGGGTCCAGACTCGCCGGAATGCCCGGCGGCCGTGCCAGCCTGGCCAGCGCCGATTCCATGGCGGGCCCTGGATACTCCACCCTGCCGGTGAGGCACTGCAGCAGCACCAGTCCCAGCGAGTACACATCCGATGCCGGCCCGACGTCCGCCCCCGTGACCTGCTCCGGGCTGAGATAGCCTGCCGTGCCCAGCGACGTGTCCGCATAGGCCAGCTGGACCGCGTCCATCGTCTTGGCGATGCCAAAATCGGCCAGTTTGGGCCGGGGTCCGTCGTCGTCGAAATACCGGGCCATCACGATGTTGCCCGGCTTCACGTCCCGGTGGACCACATTGCACCGGTGGATGTAGTGCAGGGCATCGGCCAGCTCTGCGCCGATCCGGGCCGTCGCTCCCAGGTCCAGCGGCCCGAACTCCAGATATAGTCCCAGGTCCGCACCGGGAATGAGTTCCATCACCAGCCAGCACAGTGTCCCGCCGTCGCACGGGGAACTTCCCGCATCGTAGAGCGCAACCAGCCCCGGGTGGTTCAGTCGCGCCAGCATGGCGATTTCCTGCTGCTGCCACCGGAGCTGGCCCGGGTCCATCTGGTCGGGGCCGAACACTTTGACGGCCACCTCCCGGTCCAGGACCTGGTCCAGGCCGCGGTGGACGGCGCCCATGCCGCCGCGGCCGATCACCGGCCCCAGCCGGTACCTGCCGCCGAGCAGGCTGTTCGATGGTTCCGGAGCCAGGTTTTCGTCCACCTGATCCGCCTTCCCAAGTCCGACGCTTCGTCTTCAGGCAGGAGCTGCGGTACCGCAGTCATCCCACCGTGCGGTCCGTGCTGCCGTCCGGCCCGGCAACGTGAGGAGTGAGGCTGCGGGCCACCAGCCTAGGCGCAGAACCTAGGAGGCAGCTGTGATAGGGATAAGATCCGGCTGTCGATTGGTGCTCCGCCATAGCCGTCCGCTCCCCTGCCGCAGCTCAGGCAGCGGCCCGGCGCCGGAACCGCCGGTAGGTCCGGAACAGGACCATGCCGAGGGCGGCCAGCCCGACCAGGACCAGCACCGGCAGCAGCACGGCCACGAAAGACAGCCCCGCGCTGACCGCGTCTTCGGCCGTGCTCACCACCGGTGCCGCCGTACCGGCGGTGGTGGCGTTGAGCACCGGCCGCATCGTCATCTTCACCAGGTGCACGGCCAGCGCGATGCCGATCCCGATCGCGACCGGGATCCACTGGTTGCTGCCGAAGAACGAGTCCGGATCGGCGACCCTCACGGTCTCCGAGGACACACCCGAACTGAACACGATCCCGCCGGCGGCCGGGCGCACCACGGTCTGCAGCCAGTCGTTGATGCTGTCCAGCACCGGAACCTTGTCCGCCACGATCTCCACCGCCAGCAGGGCGCCAAGGATGGCCAGCACCCAGCCGTTGGAGAGCCAGGCCCAGGCCGGCGGCAGCTGCACCAGCCCGGTATAGCGGTCCAGCAGGCCCAGGATCAGCATCGGGATATAGGCGTTGAGCCCGGCGGCCGACGAGAGGCCCACACCCGTGAGGAACTCCATGGCTCAAGGCTACGCCTGCCACCATGGTGAATCGGTTCACTTAGCATGCATCCGGATGTGGTATGCATACGCCATGACTATCAGTGCCGCCCCCTTCGCCATGCCCCGGCAGGACGGAATCCCGCAGCTGTGCAGCCTGGGGCACGAGGTTTCCGTGGTCTCCGCGGAAATCCCGGTGAGGGAGCTGGACGCCTCGTTTCGCGCCGACCGGACCCTGCGGTCCGTGGTGGTCGAGACCCCGGGCAGCTGCTGGCTGCTGACCCGGGAACGGCTGGAGTTCGAGCTCAGCGGGCGGCTCGGTTACGGCCGGGCCCTGCACAGCCGGACCAAGGTGGCCGACCTGCCCCCTGATGAAACGTTTACTCTCAACCCGCGCCTGCCCCTGCTGGCGGCCGCCCAGCTGATCCTGCAGCGTCCGGCACGCACCCGCTACCAGGACTTCCTGATCCGTGGCGAGGACGGCCCGCGGGTCGTGTCCGTCTCGCAGGTCTTCCACGCGATCTCGGATACGTTCCGGTACGAGGCGCTGCATGACCGGCTGACCGGCCTGCCGAACCGGCGGCTGCTGGACGAGCAAGGCCTGGACCTCATCGGCGACTGCGACCGCAGCCGGGTGGCGATCCTCTTCATCGACCTGGACAGCTTCAAGACGGTCAACGACACTTTCGGCCACCGCGCCGGCGACGACGTTTTGGTCGAGTTCACCGAACGGCTGCGGCGCTGCGTCCGTCCGACCGACGTCCTGGCGCGGCTGGGCGGTGATGAGTTTGCGGCCTTGCTGATCGATGTCACCGCCGACGCGGCACACCGGGTTGCCAACAGGATCCTTGACGAAGCCGCCGAGCCCTTCTTCCACGAAGGCCACAACCTGCATATTTCGGCGTCCATCGGGCTGGCCATGGCCAGCGATATCGTCCAGGACGAGGAGCTCAGCCAGCTGGACGTGCTGCTGCGCCAGGCCGACGGGGCCATGCTGGAGGCGAAGAACTCCGGCAAGGGGCGGGTGGTCTGGCTGGAGCGCCGCGAAACCTCGCGTTTCGCCCGGCACGCGCACATCCGGCGCCGGCTCCAGCTGGCCGTGGAGAACAGCTCGTTCCGGCTGCACTACCAGACCCAGCTGGAACTCTCCACCGGCAACAGTTCCTCCGTCGAGGCACTGCTGCGCTGGCAGGACGAGGAACTCGGGGACGTGCCCCCGGCCGAGTTCATCCCCATCGCCGAAAGCGTCCGGCTGATCCACGATATCGGCCGCTGGGTGATCAACGAAGCCTGCGGCCAGGCCCGGCTCTGGCTGGACGCGGGCACCCCCCGCACCATCTCGATCAACGTCTCGCCCATCCAGCTTGCCGCGGACAACGTCGTGGCGGACCTGACCGCGGCGCTGCAGGCCCAGGCCATACCCGCCAGCCTGATCCGGGTGGAGATCACCGAAAGCTCTGCCATCGCGGACCTGCCCAAAGCCAGCCGGCAGCTTCGGCAGCTCCAGGCCATCGGCATCCGGGTCGACCTGGACGACTTCGGCACCGGATATTCCTCGATTTCGATGCTGCGGAGCCTTCCGCTCAACACCGTGAAGATCGACAAATCGTTCATCGACGATATCGACCGGTCGCACCATGAGGCCTCGTTCGTGGGCGGCCTCATCCGGGCCGCCCACGCGCTGGGGCTGAAGGTGACCGCCGAGGGTGTGGAGCGCAGGGAGCAGCTTCAGGTGCTCCGCGAACTGGGCTGCGACACGGCCCAAGGCTACCTCATTGCCAAGCCGCGGACCGTCACCGACCTGTCGGCCGCCCCGGCGTTCTCCCTCAACTGACGGTCCGGCAAGAGAGCCCGCCCGGGGTCCCCGTGCGCGGAGCGTGCGGGGCAGCGCGTCGTGCCTTCCCGCTGCTCGCTTCGCTCGCGGCGGGTCCCTCGGCACTAGCTGGCGAACGCTAAGCGGCGATCCGGCCGTAGGACGGCTCGCGCCGCTTCACCCAGCGAATCACCGCCGTCGTCACCGGGACGAAGAGGAACTCCACCAGCGTCTTGTACACGAAGCCGACGACGACGTAGTTGGCGAACATGCCGAAGTCCGTAATGCCGATGACCGAGGCCGCGATGGAGCAGAAGATCAGCGTGTCGGCGAACTCGCCCACACCGGAGGAGCCCATCAGCCGGGCCCACAGCTTCGGCTCGCCGAAGCGCTGCTTCATCTTCACCAGCACCCAGGAGTTGATGGTCTGCCCGGCCAGGAAGCCGAGCAGGCTGGCCAGCACGATCAGCGGCACCGGGCCGAGCGCGTTCTCCAGCGCGGCCTGCTTGGCCAGCCCGTAGTCGTCATCGAAGCCGGGCAGCGCGATGACCACCCAGTAGCACAGCGAGGCGAAGACCGAGAGGGCGAAGGTGGTGACGATGGCCTTGCGCGCCACCTTGAAGCCGTACACCTCGCTGATCACATCGCCGAGGATGTAGGCCAGCGGGAAGAGGAAGAAGCCGCCGTCGGTCACCACCGGACCGATCAGCACTCCCTTGGAGGCGCCGATGTTGGACAGGATCAGCACCACCGCCATGATGGCCAGCATGATGCCGAAGTAGGGGCTGCCGATCGAGGCGAAGCGGGCGCGGTGGGCAGTCTGCAGTTGAGTCATCCGATGGTTCACCTTGGTAGCTAGTGGTTCGCGCGACGCCTGCCGCCCCGGGCCGGGTACAAAAGTGCGTCCGCTGTCTGGAGGGATGGAGTGCTCCCGCGGTGCCGGTTTCGCCGCCACAGCAGGTGGACCGCACCCCGCTCGGGCCCGCCTGCCACCCGGACCGCCGTCCATTGTCCCACGTCCGGACCCCGGCGCGGTCGTATATCATTTGAACGCGTTCAAAAACCATGTTGGCCCGGATCCGGACGCACCGGCAAGGAGGAATGATGACGGCGGCCGCTCCGGTCCTTCCCGTCCGGACGCCCAGGCACGGGCAGACCCGGCAGCTGCTGGTGGACACGGCGATGCGGCTGTTCCGCGACGGCGGTTACGAGAAGACCACGATGCGGGCCATCGCCCTGGCCGCCGGGGTCTCCGTGGGCAACGCGTACTACTATTTCGGCTCCAAGGACGAGCTCGTGCGCGAGTTCTACGGCCAGCTGCAGGCCGAGCATCTGGCCCGCTGCCTGCCGCTGCTGCGGGAGGGCCAGAGCCTCGGCGAGCACCTGCGGGCCATCCTGGGCGCCGGGCTGGACGTGCTCGGGCCCTACCACGGCTTCGGCCCCGTCTTCGTGTCCGCCGCGATGGGAACCAGCGTCCCGGCCGGCGCCCCGGCCCGGCAGGCGTCGGTGGAGCTGTTCCGCGAGGCGGTGCGGCGCTCCCGTCCGCTGCCGCCGCTGGCCGTCCGGGCGAGCCTGCCGGACCTGCTCAGCCTGCTGCACCGGGGCATCACCCTGTACTGGGCCTACGACAGCTCCCCGAGGCAGGAACGGACCCGGCGGCTGATCGCCAACGGGGTGCCGCTGGTGGCCAAGCTCGTGGTGCTGGCCCGGCTGCCGGTGGTCCGCAAGATCATCGAGGAGACCGCCGGCCTGATCCGTGGGGAGAAGGCATGAGGGCGCCGGAGCAGGAGCCGCAGGAGCCCGATGACGGCTTCGACGTCGAGGAATTCGACGACTTCCTGGACCCCAACCCGCGGCACCGGGTGATTTTCGGCCCCGGCGCCTTCGCCGTGGGCTTCCTGAGCACCGCGGCGGTATTTTCCGTGGCGGTCCTGGCCATCTCCCTGGTCGGCAGCCCCTACGGAGAGCTGCACCTGAGCAGCACGGTCTTCATGGGCCTGGTCGTCTTCCTCTACGTGGCCGCGATCGGACTGGTCCTCGGGGCGCCGATCGCCTTTGCCCTGGGCATGCTGCTGCGGCCGGTCCGCGCCCAGTGGCTGCATGTGCTGGCCTTCTTCGTGGTCGTCGGGCTCGCCGCCTGGCTGATCTTCCTGCTGCTGTACGGCGGGGATCCGCTGGAGACCGTCTGGTTCGCCGTGATGGTGGGCCTGTGCGCGGCGATCGGCCGCGCCTCGGTCTGGCGCATGGTCACCGTCCGCGGTTAGTACGACGGCGGATGCCGGCGTCGTTCCCGCCCGCCCGCTGCCCGGCCCGGGTGCCAGGCCGCCGCCGTCGGCCCGATAGCATTATGGCCATGTCTGCTTCGACCACTCCCCCGATCACCCTGGCCATCGCCGGCTCCGAAGCGACCGGCGGTGCCGGCGCGCAGGCCGACCTGAAGACCTTCCAGCAGCTGGGCACCTACGGCATCGCGGCCTTGACCTGCATCGTCTCCTTCGATCCGAAGGAGAACTGGAACCACCGATTCGTGCCGGTGGAGCCCCAGGTCATCGCGGACCAGCTCGAGGCCGTGCAGAGCTGCTACGCCGGCTCCCTGGACACCGTGAAGCTGGGCATGATGGGCTCGCCCGCCACCATCGACACCGTCGCGGCCGCCCTGGAATCCCAGGACTGGAAGCACATCGTGCTGGACCCGGTGCTGATCTGCAAGGGCCAGGAGCCCGGCCACGCCCTGGACACCGACCAGGCGCTCAAGGCCCGGCTGCTGCCGCTGGCCACCTTCGTCACGCCCAACCACTTCGAGGCCGAGTCCCTGGCCGGCATGCCGATCACGTCGGTGGAGGACTTGACCGAGGCCGCGCGGCGCATCCACGAATCCTCGGGCGCGGCGGTGCTAGCCAAGGGCGGCGTGCGGCTTGAGGGCCCGGACGCCGTGGATGTCTACTACGACGGGCAGACCCTTGAGGTGCTCAGAGCCCCGAAGGTGGGCGAGGTCGCCGTCAGCGGCGCCGGCTGCTCGCTGGCCGCCGCCATCACCGCGGAGCTGGCCAAGGGCGCCGCACCGCTGGAGGCGGCCCGCACGGCCAAGGCCTTCGTGACCGCGGGAATCAAGGCCAGGGTGTCCTCCAACGCCCCGTTCGACGCGCTGTGGCAGGGCGGCGCGGGCTAACCGTCCCGGCCGCTGGAAATCCGTAGGTACAGGAACCCCTTGGCGGGATCCGGGAGGCAGCCTCCCGAATCCCGACAGGGGGTTCCGTGCATCCTGGTCCGTGCCGCTGCGCAGCGCTGCCAGCCGCGAGGACGAACGTGCCAACGCGGCACTGGACGAAGAGCTGAGGGAACTGGGGGACCCGCAGGACCTGGCCCACGGCGGCAGCAAGGCCAAGGCCGAGGAACTCGAGCGGGAAGCCTACGGCGACAAGGACCGGGACGGGAAGGCGGACACCCCCTACACCGAGTTCCCCTGACCCCGGATCCTGCCCCGCCCGGCGCCGGCGGCAGAGACCCAAGCCGTTTTTGTAATCCGGACAACATTGTGTCGAACCGTTACGCACCCGTTATGCGCCGGGCTTGCCGCGCCCTGCCCGCTCCCCCGGCACTGACTTGGGAACTTATCCGCCAGCCTCCCAACAGGTAACAAGTCAGCGCACTTATATAACGAAACGGCTACCCACGTTGGTTAAGCTGGGCCCGCCTCGAGCCACCATCCACTCCCAGCCGCCACGTACGGAAGGCCCATCATCATGCCTTTGAACCGCCCCAAACCCAAGGCTGGCCTCAGCCGCCTGTTCCGGAATACCGCAGCACACCGGCCGCAGCAGGAGCAGGCCCCGAGCCTGGTGCAGGTCCTGGAACAGCAGCAACAGCAGCAGGCGCAGCTGGCGGCGGCAGCCGCCCCGGCACCGGCCGGCCCGAAGGACATCAGCGTGGGCACCGACGCCGCGTTCGCCCCCGCTGCACCGGCCCCGGTGCGGCATGCGCTGCGGAACGTGTCCGAGGTCCGGCATTTCTTCCGCACCAACGACGTGCCGATTTTCTTCGTCGGCGCCACTCCGTTCAATCTGCTGGGGCTGGACCGCTGGGTCCGGAACTTCTCCTACATCTCCTACTACGACGGCTGGGATGGCGCCCACCCCCGGCTGTTCTCCCCCGCGCAGAAGTCCGAACGGACGTTCAACAGCGCCGAGCAGATCAACAACTGGCTGCTGAGGAATCCCGAAGTCAGGGCGTTTATGTCCCGGCGCACGCCGGCCGGAGCCCGGCCGAAGGTCGCGATGGTGTTCTTCGACGCGGAAACCGAGGGCATCTGCGCCGAACTCGGCTACGACCTGATCCTGCCCGCCGCCGGCCTGCGCGAGCATCTGGACTCCAAGATCGTCACCACCCGGCTCGGCAACGAGGCCAACGCCCCCAGCGTGCCGAACGTGCTGACCAAGGTCGAGGACTGGCCCGGGCTCGTGGCCGCCGCCCAAGCGGCGGGACTCGGCGATGAGCTGGTGGTGCAGACCCCGTACGGCGACTCCGGCAAGACCACGTTCTTCATCTGCTCGGAAGCGGACTGGGACCGGCACAAGGACCAGATCATCGGCCAGGACATCAAGGTGATGCGCCGGATCAACAACCGCCCGGTCGCGGTGGAGGCCGTGCTCACCCGCTGCGGTACCGTCGTCGGGCCGTTCATGACGGAACTGACGGGCTATGCCGAGCTCACGCCCTACCGCGGCGGCTGGTGCGGCAACGAAATGCACCCGTGCGTGCTGGAGGGCGGGCAGCGCACCCGCGCCGTGGAACTGGTCCGGCGCCTGGGCGACCGGCTGGCCAAGGAAGGCTACCGGGGCTTCTTCGAAGTCGACCTGCTGGTCGATACCGACAACGGCGAGGTCTACCTCGGCGAACTGAACCCGCGGATCAGCGGCGCCTCGGCCATCACCAACGTGACGGCCGGCGCCTACGCCGATGTTCCCCTGTTCCTCTTCCATCTGCTTGAATTCATGGATGTGGACTTCGAGCTCGACGTCGATGAGATCAACCAGCGGTGGGACGAGCTGGCCTCGGCCGATGTCTGGAGCCAGATGATCATCAAGGAAACCTCGCCGATCGTCGAACAGCTGACCGCGACGCCGCGCACCGGCCAGTACTATCTCGATGCCAGCGGCGCCCTGGTGTTCGGCCGCGCCGCCCTGGACTGGCACCAGCTGCAGGACGAATCCGAGGCATTCTTCCTGCGCGTCTACGGCCCGGGCGACTACCGATGGAAGGGCGCCGACCTGGGCATCCTGGTGACGAAGGGGCGGCTGCAGTTCGATGCCGGCCAGAACGGCACGGCCCTGACCATCCGCGCGCAGCACCTGATCAAGTCGCTGCGGGCCGCCTATGCGGGGGTTGCGCTGGCGGACGCCGACGCCCCAAAAGACCTGCCGGCGGACGGGGTCAAATGACCTCTGGCACGGAGCAACCGCCCCCGCCCGGTGGTCCCCGGGACAGGGTCGGGGCGGCACCCGGCCTGGGCCAGCAGGGGTTTCCCCCGGGCATCGACCTGGCGAACTGGCAGACCGCCCCGAACCAGCACTGGACCTTCCAGAATGTCGCCGGGTTCCTGCCGACCGCGCGCATTTTCCGCGGCGCCGGTCCGGTGGCGGATCTGCCCGCCGCCCCCTCGCCGCTGGACGCCGTCGTCGTCCCGCTGCCGGCGCTGGGCGGGCCGCGGACCGTCGGCCAGATCATGGCCGCCACGGAAACGGACGGCTGGATGGTGGTGCACCGCGGCCTCACGGTCACCGAGCAGTACTTCGGCACGATGACGGCGGACACCTCGCACCTGCTGATGTCCGTCAGCAAGACCCTGGTGGCCGCCGTGGTCGGCGCGCTCAGCGACGCCGGCACCCTCGACGTCGACACGGCCGTGACCGCCTACGTCCCGGCCCTGGCCGGAACCGGCTATGCCGGGGCAACGGTGCGGCACCTGCTGGACATGCGCTCGGGCATCGCGTTCTCCGAGGACTACCTGGACCCGCAGGCCGAAGTGCGCCTGCTCGAGGAGGCCATCGGCTGGGCGCCCCGGCGGAATCCGGCCGGTCCGGCCACGATGTACGATTTCCTGCTCACGCTGCAGCAGAAGTCCGCGCACGGCGGCCCCTTCAACTACCGCTCCTGCGAGACCGATGTGCTGGGCTGGGTCTGCGAAGCGGCGGCCGGCACCCCGATGCCCGTGCTCCTCTCGGAGCTGGTCTGGAGCCGGATCGGCGCCCAGGCCGACGCCACAATCGGCGTCGATCCGGTCGGCACCGGGATGTTCGACGGCGGCATCAACGCGGGCCTGCGCGACCTGGCCCGCTTCGGCTCGCTGTTCCTGCGCGACGGCGTCAGCCTCACCGGCCAGCCGGTGGTCTCCCCGGCTTGGATCGCCGACACCCTCGCCGGCGGCCCCGACTCGCGGGCCGCGTTCGCGGCCAGCCCGGATGCCGCCGTGATGCCTGGCGGCATGTACCGCAACCAGTGCTGGTTCCCGTACCCGGGCAGCAACGTGATGCTGTGCCTGGGCATCCACGGCCAGATGATCTACATCAACCAGGCGGCACAGCTGGTTGCGGTCAAGCTCTCCAGCTGGCCGTACCCGCAGGATGCGTACCGGCTGTTCTCCACCATCCAGGCGTTCGACGCGATCGCCGCGGCGCTGGGCTGAGCTTCCGGGGCCGGCCGGCACCGCGCCGGACCGGTACGCGCCCAGTAGGCTGGGGCCATGGACAGGACCATGAAAGCCATGACCTATGCCCGCTACGGCGGCCTGGAAGTCCTGGAGGCCGCCACCGTCCCGGCCCCGAAACTGCCCCCGGGCTCCGTGCTGATCCGGGTGAAGGCGGCGGGCGTGAACCCGGTGGACTGGAAGGTGATGAGCGGCAAGCTCGACGGGCTGCTGGACGTGCATTTCCCGGTCATTCCGGGCTGGGACGTGGCCGGCGTGGTCGAGGCGGTAGGGTTCGACACCCCCGAATTCGCTGCCGGCGACGAGGTGTACGCCTACGGACGGCGCGACTCGGTGGGCGGCGGCACCTTTGCCGAACTGGTCGCACTGCCGGTGTCCATGGTCGCGCGCAAGCCGGCGGCGCTGAGCTGGGAACAGGCCGGCGGCCTGCCGCTGACCGGGATGGTCGCCCAGCGGACGCTGGACCTGCTCGAGCTGGCGTCCGGCCAGACGCTGCTGATCCACAACGGTTCCGGCGGGGCCGGGCGGATGGCCATCCAGCTCGCCGTCGACCGCGGCGCCCGGGTGATCGCCACCGCCTCCGGCCGCCACCATGCACGGCTGCGCGAACTCGGTGCGGAACCGGTGGAATACGGACCGGGCCTGGTTTCCCGGGTGCGCAGGCTGGCACCGCAGGGCGTGGACGCCGCGGCGGACCTCGTCGGCGGCGTGCTGGCGGAGACCCTGGCCGTGCTGCGCGGCGGCGGCCGGCACGCCTCGATCGCCGACCCGTCCGTCCGGGACCACGGGGGCAGCTACGTCTGGGTGCGCCCCGACGGCCGGGAACTGGCGCGGCTGACCGCCCTGGCCGACGCCGGCAAGCTCACCGTCGACGTCGAGCGGACCTATCCGCTGGAGCAGGCCGCGGAGGCGTTCCGGGCCGGCATGGAGGGACATACCGGTGGCAAGCTCGTCCTCACGCCGTTCTCCGGATAGCCGGTCCGGGGCCGGCGGCATCGCCGGAAACGCCGCACGGCGCCCGGTCTGGTGGGGCATCCTGCTCACCGTGGTGGCCTGGGCCGCGCTCGCCATTCCCATGTTCTGGGCCCTGCTGGCCGCCGCCGTGGGCTTCACCGGCTGCTTCATCGAATGCTCCGCGCCGGATCCGGGCATCGGAATGTTCGGCGTCACCGCCCTGGCCGTGATGGCGGCGGCCCCGGTGCTGGCCGGCATCGCACTGGTGCGCCGCAGCCGGGGCTGGTGGATTGCCGCCGCCTGCGCCGCGGCGCTCATCGTGGTGCCGATCGCCGTCGCCCGGCTCACCGGCGCGGCCTAACCGGGCCGGGCGCGACGGACCGGCCGGGCTTCCCCATTGCCTGCCGGTCGTCAATAATCGGACCGTTGACGATGCCGACCAGAAGGACAGAGATGACCATTCAGCTCAACCCGTACATCAGTTTCCGTGACAACGCCGGGCAGGCCATGGAGTTCTACCACTCCATCTTCGGCGGCGACCTGAACAGCAGCACCTTTGGCGAATTCGGCGCCAGCGACGACCCGGCCGAGCGGGACAAGATCATGCACTCGATGCTGACCTCCCCCAACGGCCTGGTGCTGATGGCCTCCGACACCCCGACCGGCATGGACTACACCCCCGGCAGCAGCATCTCGGTCTCCCTCAGCGGCGACGACGAACCGGAATTGCGCGGCTACTGGGACAAGCTCTCCGACGGCGGCTCCGTGACCGTGCCGCTGGAGAAGGCGCCGTGGGGCGACATCTTCGGCATGTGCGTGGACAAGTTCGGCATCAGCTGGCTGGTGAACATCGCCGGCGCCCAGGCCTAGGCCTGCCACGACGGCGGTGCCCGCCCCGGCGCGGCGGGCGCCGCCGTCGTCCGCTGCCGGCCCCGGTGCCCCCGCCCCCAGCATTGAAAACGGCGCCGGACAAAACCGCA
>NZ_JAKLTQ010000008.1 GCF_022012395.1 Arthrobacter hankyongi | reverse complement strand
CGGCTGGAAAGGGCGTTATGTATCCAGTCGATGGGTGGGGTGGGGGAGGGTTAGCTGCGGGGCGTTACTCCCAGAGGACGCCCGGCCAGGCCCCGCGGTCGGGCGGCAAGTGTGCCGGCAATGCCGCGCAGCGTCTCGGCTGCGGCCGATTCCTCTGCGGACAGCACGATCGGCCGGCCGGTATCGCCGCCTTCGCGCAACCGCGGTTCCAGCGGAATGCTGCCCAGCAGGGGGATGGGAGTCCCCAGGGTTTCCGCCAGACGCTCGGCCACCGACTCGCCGCCGCCGGTGCCGAAGATTTCCATCCGGGAACCGTCCGCGAACTCGAGCCAGGACATGTTTTCGATCACACCGGCCACCCGCTGGCCCGTTTGGGCCGCGATGGAACCGGCCCGTTCGGCGACCTCGGCGGCAGCAGCCTGCGGGGTGGTGACCACCAGGATTTCCGACGCCGGCAGCAGCTGGGCGACCGAAATCGCCACGTCCCCGGTGCCCGGGGGCAGGTCCAGGAACAGGGCGTCCAGGTCGCCGAAGTACACGTCGGTCAGGAACTGTTCCAGGGCCCGGTGCAGCATCGGTCCCCGCCAGGCCACCGGCTGGTTGCCGGTGACGAACATGCCGATGGAGATGGTTTTCACCCCGTAGGCGACCGGCGGCAGGATCATCTCGTCCACCCTGGTGGGCGGCTGCGTGATCCCCATCAGGCCGGGCACCGAGAAACCGTGCACGTCCGCGTCGATGATGCCTACGCGCAGCCCGCGGGCCGCCATCGCACAGGCCAGGTTCACCGTGATGCTGGACTTGCCCACACCACCCTTGCCGCTGGCCACCGCATAGACGCGGGTCAGCGAGCCCGGGGCATTAAACGGAATGCCCCGGGCCGCTCCCGGTCCACGCAGCCGCTCCTTGAGCGCCTGGCGCTGTTCGGGCGTCATGACTTCCAGCTGCACACTGACCGAGGTGGCGCCGTCCATACCGGCGATGGCCCGTTCGACGTCGCCGGTGATGGTCTGCCGCAGCGGACAGCCGGCGATGGTCAGCAGGACCTGGACGGTGACATTGCCGGCGTCGTCGACCAGGACGTCCTTGAGCATGCCGAGGTCGGCGATCGGCCGCCTGAGCTCCGGATCCAGGACCTGGCCCAATGCCTCGCGCACGGCCTGCGTCGTTACTTCCACCACCGTTACGGCTCCGATCCTGCCACCTGGTCGGAGGCATTCCTCAGGTCCTGCAATTCGTCCGGCGCAGCGTCAACGCGCGGCAGGCTCATCGTGGCGTCCCCGGCCTTCTTCTTCCTGTTCTTGCGTGCCGGCCGCCGTTCGCGGTCCTCTTCGAGCAGTTCCTCCAGCACGCTGCGCAGCTCGCTGCGGACAAAGTCGCGGGTGGCCACTTCACGCAGGGCTATCCGCAGGGCCGCCAGTTCGCGGGTGAGGTACTCGGTGTCCGAGAGGTTGCGTTCGGCCCGCTGGCGGTCCTGCTGCAGGGTCACCTTGTCCCTGTCGTCCTGCCGGTTCTGGGCCAGCAGCAGCAGCGGTGCGGCGTAGGAAGCCTGCAGCGAGAGCATCAGGGTCAGCGCGGTGAAGCCCAGGGCAGCGCTGTCAAAGCGCAGCGGCTCCGGGCCAAACGTATTCCAGCCCAGCCAGACGATGCAGAAGACGGACATCCACACCAGGAACTGCGGAGTACCCATGAAACGGGCGAATTTCTCCGTGGCCTTGCCGAAAGCATCGGGATTCGGGGTCAATCGGGGCAGCAGCCGCGCACGGGCTTCGCGCGGAGTGTCCAGGCCGCCGGTCTTCTTGGGCTCAGCCACGGCGAGCACCTCCAGTCATCGTCTGCGGCGGTTCACCCTCCTGGGCCCGCCAGTCATCCGGCAGCAGCTGGTCCAGGACGTCGTCGACGGTCACCGCACCGACAAGCCGGCCGGCGTCGTTGACCACAGCCACCGCGTTCAGGTTGTAGGTGGCCAGCGTCCGCGCCACCTCGCTGACGGCCGCATGGTCCGAGATGGGTTCGAGGTCCGAATCAACGATGTTGCCCAGGGCTTCCGGCGGCGGAAAGCGCAGCAGCTGCTGGATGTGGACGACGCCGAGGTAGCGTCCGGTGGGCGTTTCCAGCGGCGGGCGGCAGACAAAAATGGCCGAGGCTAGGGCCGGGGTCAGCTCCTCGCGCCGCACATGCGCCAGCGCCTCGGCCACGGTGGCCTCCGGCGGCAGGATCACCGGTACCGGAGTCATGATGGAGCCGGCAGTGTTCTCCTCGTACTGCATGAGCCGGCGGACGTCCTCGGCCTCTTCCGGCTCCATCAGCTGCAGCAGCTGCTCCTTCTGGTCCTCGGGCAGTTCCGCGAGCAGATCGGCGGCGTCGTCCGGGTCCATTTCCTCCAGCACGTCCGCGGCACGTTCCAGGTCGAGCGAGGACAGGATCTGGACCTGATCATCATCGGGCAGTTCCTGCAGCACGTCGGCCAGACGCTCGTCCTGGAGTTCGCTGGCGACTTCGAGGCGGCGCTTGTCATTCATTTCATGCAGGGCCTCGGCAAAGTCCGCCGGCTTCAGGTCCTCGTGGCTGGCCACGAACGTGGTGGCAGCCTGGGGTTCGTTCCGGCCGCCCTGTTGGACCTCGTTCCAGTCCACGATCAGGGTCTCGTTCCGCCGCAGGCTGCGCAGCGGGGACATCGAGTGTCCGCGCCGGACGAAGAGCTGGGAGACGTACCAGTCCCCGTTCCGGACCTGTTCCATCCCGATGTCCTCGATGGTGGCGCTGCCGCTGCCGTCGGCCAGGATGACCCGGCGGTCGAACATCTCGGCCATCACCAGCATTTCGGCGCCGCGCTGCTCGAAGCGGCGCAGGTTGACCAGTCCGGTGCAGATGATCTGCCCGGCATCCATCGAGGTAATGCGCGTCATGGGCACGAAGACGCGTTTCTTGCCCGGCACCTCGACCACGATGCCGACAACCAGCGGCGGCTTGACCGGGCCGCGGTCCAGCACGACGACGTCGCGCAGCCGGCCCAGGCGGTCGCCGAGCGGATCGAAGACGTCCAGTCCCAGCAGGCGCGCGACAAAGACTCGGGTTGAATTGGTGCTCACCCCATTAGGCTACGTGGTCCCGGCCCGGTGTGCGCAGTGGAAGCGTCCGGCCGCCGCGTGGCGGAGTTCCGCGTGTTCACCAGCAGCGATACCTTGCTCCGGCGCACCGAAGGCGCGGTGGGAATGGTGGAGAATAAGGATATGTCGAGCATGCTTGGCCGTTCCGACGCGCGGGATCTGGGCCGTGCACTGCCTGAAGGGCAGCTGGTCGGAAACTATCGGTCCTATCTTGATGCCCAGAAGGTGGTTGACTACCTGGCGGACCAGAACTTCCCCGTCCAGCATGTGTCGATTATCGGCAACGACCTCAAAACGGTGGAGCGCGTCACCGGCCGCCTGAGCTACCCGCGGGTGGCACTCTCCGGCGCCGCCACGGGTGCATGGTTCGGCCTGTTCGTCGGCCTGCTGCTGATGCTGTTCGGCAATACGCCGAACTACGGTCCGGTCCTGTCCTCGATCGCCATGGGTGCGGCGTTCTGGATGCTTTTTGGCATCATCAGCTACGCCCTGCAGCGCGGCAAGCGGGACTTCACCTCCACCAACCAGGTCATCGCCACCAGCTACGACGTGGTGGTCGCCTCCGAGGTCGCCAATGAAGCGCACCGGCTGGCCGCCCAGTTGCCGGTGACCGGCACGGTTCGGGCCGGCCAGCCGCCGCATGGCTATGGCCAGGCTCCGCAGCAGCCCCAACGGCCCGCCCAGTGGGGTGAGGATCCTTTTGCCCGGGACCGCCAGCAGGCAACCGGCGGTCAGGGCGGCCCGGCAGAACATGCCGGGACCCAGCCAGAGCAGGTTCCGCCCGGGGTCCCGGTCGGCGGCAGCTACCCGGACCTGCCGGACGGCCGGCCGCAGTTCGGTGTCCGGCTCCCGCAGCAGCCGGCAGCCACGCAGGAGCCGGCCGCGGAGCGCAAGTCCGGCACCGAAGGCCGGGAAGAGCCCAGGCAGGACTGAGAATCAGCCTGGACAAGACTCATAAGGCCGGGGCCGCGCCGTCAGGCGCGGCCCCGGCCTTTTCAGGACTAGTGGATCATTCGCCGGCGTAGATGCCCGCCATCCAGGACTCGACGTCGTCCGGGGTGCGCGGCAGCGCCGCGCTCAGGTTGACCGGGCCGCCGGCGGTCATCAGGATGTCGTCCTCGAGCCGCACGCCGATCCCGCGGTACTCCTCCGGAATGGCCAGGTCTTCGGCCTTGAAGTAGAGTCCGGGTTCGATCGTGAAGACCATGCCTTCGGCCAGCAGCCCGTCCAGATAGAGCTCGCGGCGGGCCTGGGCGCAGTCGTGCACGTCCAGGCCCAGATGGTGGCTGGTGCCGTGCGGCATCCAGCGGCGGTGGTGCTGGCCCTCCTCGGAAAGCGCCACCTCGAGCGGTACCGGCAGCAGGCCCCACTCGTCCAGCCGCTCGGCCAGGACCTTCACTGCGGCCGCATGCACATCACGGAACTTGGCGCCGGGCCGGGCCGCGGCGAAACCCGCATCGGCGGCGTCCAGCACTGCCTGGTAGATCCTGCGCTGGACCGGGGTGAAGGCGCCGTTGATCGGGATCGTGCGGGTCACATCGGCCGTGTAGAGCGAATCAGCCTCGACGCCGGCGTCCAGCAGCAGCAGGTCCCCGGCACGGACGCGGCCATTGTTGCGGATCCAGTGCAGGATGGTGGCATTGTTGCCCGCGGCAGCGATGGTGTCGTAGCCCAGATCGTTGCCCTCCTCGCGGGCCCGCGCGAAGAACGCGCCCTCCACCACACGCTCGCCGCGTTCGTGGGCCATGGCCCGCGGCAGCACCTTGACCACCTCGCGGAAGCCGTTGACGGTGGCGGCGACGGCCTTCTTCAGCTGGCCCACCTCCCACTCGTCCTTGCGCAGCCGCAGCTCCGAGAGGGCCTCGGAGAGCTCGGCGTCAAGATTGTCGGATTCCTCCAGATCCACGCCGGTGTTGATCCGGGAGGTATCCACCAAGGCGTCGACGTTCAGGTCCACGTCCCGCAGCAGCCGGATGCGCATGCCCCCGATCGCGACGACGCCGGCGTCCTTGGTCACCGCGACCTCCAGCTCGTCCAGCTCTGCCGTGGGCAGGTCCAGCTGCTGCTGCAGCCCGGCCAGGGTGGGCCGGGGTCCGATCCAGAATTCGCCGTAGCGGGCGTTGGCATAGAACTCGGGCGATTCGCGCCCGGACAGCGGGCGGAAGTACAGGCTGGCCAGGTGGTTGCCGCCGGTGTCCCCGGTCCCCGGGGACACCGGCTCCATCACCAGCACGGCGTCGGGCTCGTGGTCCAGGCCCAGCCCGGTCAGATGCGCGAAACCCGAATGCGGCCGGAACCGGTAGTCGGTGTCATTGGACCGGACCTTCAGCGGCCCGGCGGGAATGACGAGCCGCTCGCCCGGAAACTTTTGGGAGATGGCCAGGCGGCGGCGGGCAGCATACCCGGCCACCTCCGCCCGGGGTACCGCCTCGGTGTCGGCAGGGGCCCAGGCGGACCCCATGAAATCCTTGAATGCCTGTGATTCGGGACGCTGGGAACGGTTGTTCACACGGTCCTCGAGCGGCTGAACGTCGGCGTGGCTGTCCTGATTCTGCTGTCTGCTCACCCGTCCATGGTCTCACGGGGGCGTACATTGGGGTTGTGAGGATTGACCTGCATACCCATTCGCGGGTTTCGGACGGCACCGAGCCCCCCGCCGATGTCATTAGGGCCGCCATCGACGCCGGCCTTGATGTCGTCGCGCTGACCGACCACGACACGACCGCAGGGTGGGCGGACGCCGGGGCGGCGGCGCGGGAACTGGGCATCGGCTTCGTTCCCGGGATGGAGATTTCCTGCCGGACCGGCGACGGCATCAGCGTGCATGTCCTTGCCTACCTGCAGGATCCGCACCATCCGGGCCTGCTGGCGGAAATTTCCAAGGCCCGCGAGGCACGGGTGACCCGCGCCGAGCGGATGGTGGAGCTGCTCGCGGAGGATTTTCCCATTACCTGGGAGGACGTCCACGCCCATGTCGGGCACGGGGCCACCATCGGCCGGCCGCACATCGCCGACGCCCTGGTGGCGGCGGGCATCGTGGCGGACCGCAGCGAGGCCTTCGCCAACATCCTCACGTCGCATTCGCGCTATTACGTCACCCACTACGCGCCGGACCCGGCCCTCGTCGTCGGCATGGTCCGCCAGGCCGGGGGAGTGCCGGTCTTCGCCCATCCGGTGGCCAGCAGCCGCGGCCGGGTGGTGGGCGAGGAGGTCTTCCGCCGGATGGTCGACGCCGGCCTGGCCGGCGTTGAGGCGGACCACCGGGACAATCCGCCGGAAGGACAGGCCTGGCTGCGCCGGTTCGCGGCGGAACACAGCCTGTTCGTCACCGGTTCCAGCGACTACCACGGCACCGGCAAGCCGAACCGGCTGGGCGAGAACACCACCGCGGAGGCAGTCCTGTACCGGATCCTGGAACAGGGCACCGGGGCCGAAGCGTTCCTGCCCGGACGGGCCGCCGCCGGTTAGCCTTCCGCGGCCGGTTAGCCTTCCGCGGCCGGCGGCACCGCCTGGGACCGGCCGGCCTGCTGCAGTTCCGGCTCGAAGCCGGCCACATCCGCATGCTCGCCCAACCGCCGGCGCATGACCTCGATGGCCTGGGGATTCTGGTCCACGCAGACGAACTGCCTGCCCAGCGACGCGGCCACGGCACCCAGGGTGCCGGAACCGGCGAAGAAATCCAGCACCCAGTCACCCTCGCGGCTGCTGGCCGCCACTATACGGCGCAGCAGGCCCTCGGGCTTCTGCGTCGGATAGCCGGTCTTCTCCCGCCCGGTGGGCGAGACAATGGTGTGCCACCACACGTCGGTGGGCAGTTTGCCGCGCGCAGCCTTTTCCGGCGTGACGAGCCCGGGCGCCATGTACGGCTCCCGGTCGACCGCTGCGCTGTCGAAGTGGTACCGGGCCGGGTCCTTGACATACACCAGGATGTTGTCGTGCTTGGTCGGCCAGCGGCGCGTGGCCCGGGCCCCGTAGTCGTAAGCCCAGATGATCTCGTTCAGGAAGCACTCGCGGCCGAACAGCGCGTCCAGCAGCACCTTGGCATAGTGCACCTCGCGGTAGTCCAGATGCAGGTACAAGGTGCCGTCGTCGGCCAGCAGCCGCCAGGCCTCGGCCAGCCGCGGTTCCAGGAAGGACCAGTAGTCCTCGAAGGCGTCGTCATAGCTGGCCAGGGTGCCCCTGATGGTGCGGTAGGAGCGGCCTTTGAAGCCGATCCGGTCACCTTCGCCGTCGGCGCTGCGGACCATGGAGGTCTGCTGCCGGCGCTGGCTGCGGCCCGTATTAAAGGGCGGGTCGACGTAGATGAGCGTGAAGGCGCCGTCGGGCAGCGTCGGCAGGTAGTTGGCGTTGTCCGCCTCCACTACCAGCGAGCGGCCCGACGGCGACCACAGCGGTCCGGCCGTTCCGCCGTCACCAGCGGCAGCCATTTATTCGGCTGCGCCCTGGCGGTCCTTCACGACCTCGCCGTTGCGGCGGCGGGTGCGGCTGCGCGTCCGGGTGCGCCGGACGGGCTGCACGGCGTCGTCGGCCGGCGGTGCAGCGGCTGCAGCCGGCGCCGCCGCCTCGGCGGACTCCGGAGCCGGGCTGCGCCTGCGCGTCCGGCTGCGGCCGGCACCCTCGGCGCGCCCGCTGCTGTGTTTCTCATCGCGTTCGTGCCCGCGGCCGGTACGCGTCCCGTGGCCAGCGTGCTTCTTGCCCGTTTCGCCCAGGTCCTCGAGCTTTTCGGCATCGATGCCGGCGAGCTTGCGCTGGTTGCGCGGCAGCCGGCCCTTGGTGCCCTCGGGAATGTCCAGGTCGGTGTACAGGTGCGGGGAAGAGGAGTAGGTCTCGACAGGCTCCGGCACATCCAGGCCCAGAGCCTTGTTGATCAGGCCCCAGCGCGGAACGTCGTCCCAGTCCACGAAGGTGATGGCCGTACCCTTGTTGCCGGCGCGGCCGGTGCGGCCCACGCGGTGCAGGTAGGTCTTTTCGTCCTCCGGGCACTGGTAGTTGACGACGTGGGTGACATCCTCGACGTCGATGCCGCGGGCGGCGACGTCGGTGGCCACCAGGACGTCCACCTTGTCGCTGCGGAAGGCCCGCAGCGCCTGTTCCCGGGCACCCTGGCCCAGATCCCCGTGGATGGCCGCGGCGGCAAAGCCGCGGTCGACCAATTCCTCGGACACCTTGGCCGCAGTGCGCTTGGTCTTGGTGAAGATGATCGTCCGGCCACGGCCCCGCGACTGCAGGATCCGGGCCACCACCTCGGTCTTGTCCAGGTTGTGGGCCCGGTAGATGACCTGCCGGATGTCCTTCTTGGTGATGCCCTCGTCATTCGGGTCCGCGGCGCGGATGTGCGTCGGCTGCGTCATGTACCGGCGGGCCATCGCGACCACCGGGCCGGGCATCGTCGCCGAGAAGAGCATGGTCTGGCGGACGGCGGGCGTGGCGCTGAGCAGGGTTTCGACGTCGGGCAGGAAGCCCAGGTCCAGCATCTCGTCGGCTTCGTCGAGCACCACGACGCGTACGTTCTTCAGGCTCAGGTGCCGCTGCCGGTGCAGGTCGATCAGCCGGCCGGGGGTGCCGACCACAACTTCCACGCCTTCGTTCAGCGCTTCGATCTGCGGTTCGTAGGCGCGGCCGCCGTAGATCACGGCAACCCGGGCATTGCGCTGCCGGGAGGCGGTGTCCAGGTCGCGGGCCACCTGCACCGCGAGTTCACGGGTCGGCACCACCACCAGCGCCTGCGGGGCGCCCGGCACGGGCAGCCTGTCGTAGCCGTCGTCGTCGCGGCCGATGACCCGCTGGAGCACCGGGATGCCGAAGCCCAGGGTCTTGCCGGTACCGGTTTTGGCCTGGCCGATGATGTCGTGGCCGGCCAGGGCCACCGGCAGGGTCATGGCCTGGATCGGGAAGGGGTGGGTGATGCCGGCATCGAAGAGGGACCGGACAATGTCGGCACGGACGTTTAAATCCGCGAAGGTCTGCTTCGGCAGTTCGTGGGGCCGTTCGTCGGAGGAGAGCGAGGCTTCAATTTCGATTTGCTCGCTGCTGTTCTCCGCGTGCAGGTTCAGGTCCGCCTGCGCGGTGGAATTCTCTGTATTCAAGTACTTACCGTTCAATCAGGCGCCTTGGCCGCGGTGCTCAACGTGACCGCCACGCGTGGTGGCGGCGCGGAACACGGCGGAAGCGTGGCGCATCCAGTGGAAGCCGATCGCGGGCTAACAACTGCATGCCGGTCATGGCCGTGGCAGGCCAGTCGCGGCGGTCAAAGATCGCGTAGGTGCGGATCAGGTGATTTTGTTTGTCCAGCAAACTCAATTAAAAATCAACGACCGGGCATCCATTACTACACCCTCCAGTCTACCGGAACGTGCAAATCGGCCCGCGGCACCGCGCCGCAGCCGCGTCAGGTTGCCGCGCCGTCGAGCTCGAAGCGGATGGTTTGGGCGGCGATGTCCGCCTCGATCAGCCGGGCCCGGACCGCGGTGCCGGACTCCAACACGCCGTAGCAGCGGGCCGTCACGGCGGGATGGCGCAGCTGGATAGTGCCCGCCGGGCCGCTCCCGTTGCCGTTGGCTGCCGGCTGGCCGTTGCCCGGGCGGCTGCCGGAAATGACGACGGCGTCGAACACCTCGCCGACCCGGTGGCTCAGCAGGGCCGCCTGGACCGCGTCGAACGCCGCCCGGTCCACCCGGGCGGCCAGTTGGTCGGAGACCGACATTAGCCGGGGCAGGTCTGGCAGGGCGTCGCGGGCCCACTGCGGGACCTCGGTGCCGGCACAGTGGGCCTCGCAGATGACCAGCACGAACCTGTCCACCAGCCGGCGCAGCGGGGCCGTGGTGTGGGCATAGGGCGCGGCGATCGCGGACTGGAGTTTCTCCTCCGGGATCTGCCCGTCGAAGGCCGTGTAGCCGGCGCCCCGGAAGAGCGAGGCTGCGGCGTGCAGCAGGGCCAGCTGTCTCGGATCCGACGCGTCCAGGCCACGCAGGTATTCGCCGTAGGGCACGTCCTCGGCCCAGGGATGGTCCAAGGCCTGGGTCTGCCGGCGGAAGTGCGCCTCGGCCTCCGTATCGGGGGCCGGCATGGTCCGCAGGATCCCGACGCCGGCCTCAAGCATCAGCTGAGCAGCGGCCATGCCGGTCATCAGCGAGATCTGGGCATTCCAGTCCTCGACCGGCAGCGGTGGACTGGAAACAATAAAGTAGTGGCGACCGTCGTGGGCTATTTCCTGGTCCGGAATGTTCAGGCTGGCACCGCCCCGGCGCCGTTCAAGCTCGATGCGCTTCAGTCCGATTTCCTTGAGCAGCTGCAGGTACTCGGGTGCGTCTCCCGAATCGATGTCCTGCTGGACCTCGGCATAGCTCAGCTTGGCCTGGCTGCGGACGGTGGCGCGCCGCAGCGCCACGGAGAGCACGTTGGCCTGCCGATCCAACCTGAATTCCCACACATAGGCCGCCCGGTTCCGGCCGGGCAGCAGGCTGCCGGCGTCTTCGCTGATGATCTCCGGGTGCAGCGGAATGCGGCCGTCCGGAACATAGAGGGTCTGGCCGCGCCGGCGGGTTTCCGCATCCAGTGCGCTGCCCGGGACGACGAAGGAAGGCAGATCGGCGATCGCATACCAGACCCGGTAGCCTGCCTCCGCGCGCTCCAGGTACATGGCTTGGTCCAGGTCGGTCGATCCCGGAGGGTCGATGGTGACGAAGGGCAGGCCGGTCAGGTCTGCCGGCGGCAGGGCATGGCCGGAAACCGCCTGCCGGGCTTCGGCCATCACCTGCGGCGGGAATTCCGCGGGCAGGTCGAACTGGACTCTGAGCTGGCCGAGCACCTGGGCCAGCAGGTTCTGGGACTCATGCACCTTGGCATCCAGTCGTGAATGCTTCACCCTCCCCAGCCTAGCCGCCGAGGGCCCCGCCGCGAGCGAAGCGAGCTGTGGGAAGGCGGGTAGGCGCTAGCATTCACCGCCTACCCCGTGCTTCGCAAGCTCAGCACGGGGACCCAGGGCAGCTCTCTTGCCGAGGGCCCCGCCGCGAGCGAAGCGAGCTGTGGGAAGGCGGGTAGGCGCTACGTTCACTGCCTACCCCGTGCTTCGCAAGCTCAGCACGCGGACCCCGGGCAACTCTCTTGCCGTGCGGAGCGGCGGCGCGGCAGCCGATAGGCTGGGCAGCATGGGCAGCGGACCAGAGCAAGAGCACCGGCAGTTCGTCATCGATTTTTACGGTGCGATGGCCTACGGCGAACTGTCTGCGTTCGAAAGGTTTTCGGCTGACGCCCGGTTCTCCCCGACGCTGCACGACCGGATCACCATCGGGAAGCTGGCGGCGGAGGAGTTTGCCCATTTCGAGCTGGTCAGTGCCGAACTTGCGGACCTGGGGGCCGACGTCGAAGCGGCGATGGAACCCTTTCAGGCCTTCGTGGATGCATTCCATGAGCGCACCCGGCCGGCGGACTGGTATGAAGCGCTGATGAAGGCCTACGTGTCCGATGCCGTATCTGGGGATTTCTACCGTGCGGTCGCCGTTTCGTTGGACCCGCCCAGCCGGGCGCTGGTTTCCCGGATCAAGGCCGACACCGGGCAGGCCGAGGTGCTGCGGGTCCGGCTGGCCCAGGCCCTGTCGGGGGACGCACGGCTCGCATCGCGGCTGGCCCTGTGGGGGCGGCGGCTGGTGGGCGAAGCACTGACCCAGGCACAGCGTGTGACGTTCGAGCATCAGTTCCTCGGCGCGTTGCTGCGCCGGACCGATCCCGCGTCCCGGAAGGCAGCGACCGATGCACTGTTCGCGCGGCTGACCGGCAACCATTCCCGGCGGATGAATGACCTCGGCCTGACTGCCTGAGCCTTCAAACCAGAATCGATCCCCGCTACGCTGGCAACACCATGCAGTTGCGCACTGACGAGTGGAGACGAAATGCCCGGAGCCAAGGACGCCCTGACCCGTGAGCAGATCGACCTGGAACTGCGTGGACTCACACAGTGGGCCTACGTGCAGGGCGGGCTGGTCACGGTCTACAAGCTGGAGAATGCCCGGCAGGCGCTGGACCTGATTGCCGCCGTGGGCGACATCGCCGAGGAGGCCAACCACCACCCTGACCTGGACTGGCGCTATAACCGGGTGCTGGTCAGGTTTTCCTCCCATGACGCCGGCGGACAGGTGACCACTCGCGATGTTTCGGCAGCGGCCACGGTGAGCGTGCTCGCCGAACGGCTGGGCGCGGTGGCGGAACCGGACCAGTATCCGGCCAGCTCTTAGCCTGGCGGATACCGATCCGGGAGATCCTTGCGCTCAGTGCCAGCGCAGGATCGTGCTCAGCCGCTCCCTGTCGGCGGCCGCCCGCCGCCGCCCAACGGACCAGGCGCAGGCTGCAGCCACCGCGATGGCACCGATGATCGGCAGCAGCCAGGCCAGGAACGCAAGTCCGGATCTGTCGAGGCCGACCAGCAGGAGGACGGTGCGCAGCAGCACCGCAGTAGCCACCGCGGCGGCCGGCAGCAGCAGCACGCCGTAGCTGCTGCGGTTGCGGTCTACCGCCCAGGCTGTGAAGCCGGCGGCGGCAGCTGCGAGCACCACCAGGATGAACTCAACCACGACGGGTTCCGATTCCGGCCCGGCGGCAGGTCAGAGGGCGCCGAAGCCCACGCGCCGGGTTTCCTCGGCACCGATTTCGACGTAGCCGAGCACGCTGGACGGAATAATGACCACGCGGCCCTTGGTGTCCTTGAGGCGCAGTTCGGCGCCGCCGTTCATGGCGCGGCTGACAAGTTCGGCAACTGCCTCGGGCGTCTCGGCCGATTCAAACACAATTTCCCGGCCCACGTTCTGGATGCCGATCTTGATTTCCACGCTGTTGCCTCCTGGATCTGACGGTACTTCCGGATCGAAATCTATCCGACTTTGCCCTACGGTTCCTTCGGGAACCGGGAAATTCCGCGCCAAGCTAAACGGTAGATCAGTTCGGAGGCCCCATCCCGGTCCAGTCCGGCATCGGACTCCAGCCAGTACCGGGCACTGACCTGGGCCATGCCCGCCAGCGCGCGGCCCAGCAGCGTGGCCTCGGCGGAGGACAGGTTCGTTTCCTCGGCGAGGACCTCGGCGATGGAGCCGGCCAGCCGGGCATTGAATCCTTCGAGCCGGGCGGCGACGTCCGGATCGTTGGCCAGATCCGATTCGAAGACGATCCGGTGCGGCTGGCCCTTTTCGGAAGTGAAGCGGAAGTAAGCCCCGATGGCGGCCCGGACCCGTTCCTTGTTGTCCGTGGTGGAGCCTAGGGCATCGCTCAGCATGCCGGTCAGGGACTGCAGATGCAGGTCCAGCAGGGCCAGATACAGCTCCCGCTTGCCGGGAAAGTGCTGGTAGAGCACCGGTTTGCTCACATGCGCGGCGTCGGCAATTTCGTCCATGGCCGCCCCATGGTAGCCGTTGGCGGCGAATACCTCGTGGGCAGCCTGCAGAAGCTGGCGGCGGCGCTCAATCCGCGGCAGCCGGGTGCTCCTGGCAGGCCTGGCATCGCTCACGGGCGCAACTCGCTGTCACAGCTCACTCTTCGGACCCTTCTCCTGTAAATCGTGCCCGGCCCGGCAGTCGGGCCCGGAGTCCGGTCTGCAGCCGGTTCCCAGTAATCTTACTTCGCGGTCGGGCCACCCCGGTGGGCCTGGGCGCCGGGCATGCGGCCGGGTGTGGCGTAAATTGGCGGTATGGGAAATGAAACCATCACGTCCGGTCCGGCGCAGTCCGCTGCCCAACACAGCCTGCCGCCGCTGGTGGAACCGGCCGGTTCGCTGACCCCGGAGGAGGTCCAGCGCTATTCGCGGCACCTGATCATCCCCGAGGTCGGTATGCCGGGGCAGTTGCGGTTGAAGAACGCGCGCGTGCTGGTCATTGGCGCCGGCGGCCTGGGCTCCCCGGCCCTGCTCTACCTTGCGGCCGCGGGCGTGGGCACGCTCGGCATCGTGGACGACGACGTCGTCGAGGCCAGCAACCTGCAGCGGCAGGTCATCCACGGGGTTTCCGACGTCGGACGCGCCAAGGCCGAATCCGCCCGCAGCAGCATCGAGGAGCTGAATCCCGGTGTGGACGTGGTGCTGCACCGGGTCCGCCTGGCGGCATCCAATGCGCTGGAGATCTTCGCCGGTTACGACCTGATCCTGGACGGCACAGATAACTTCGCCACCCGCTACCTTGTCAATGACGCCGCCGCGCTGCTGGGCAAACCCTATGTCTGGGGCTCGATCCTGCGCTTCGACGGGCAGGTCAGCGTCTTCTGGGATGCCCACGGCCCGAACTACCGGGATCTTTACCCGCAGGCCCCGCCGCCCGGATCGGTGCCGTCCTGTGCCGAAGGCGGTGTGCTCGGCGTGCTGTGCGCGCAGATCGGCTCGGTGATGGCTAACGAGGCCGTGAAGTTGATCACAGGTATCGGCCGCCCGCTGCTCGGCCGTGTGCTGATCTTCGATGCGCTGGCCATGACCTGGCGGGAACTGCGGGTGCGTAAGGACCCGGATGCCGCCCCGATCACCGCACTGGGTGACTACGAGGCGTTCTGCGGCCTGCTGCCTGCGGACGACGACGCCGCGGCGGCCGTCCCGGTGGTGACGGCTGCGGAGCTGGCCGGGATGCTGGCGTCCCGGCAGGACGGCCGGTCACGGTTCGAACTCATCGACGTTCGGGAACCAGGGGAGTACTCCATCGTGAACATTCCCGGGGCGCGTCTGCTGCCGCAGGGCCGGATCCTCTCCGGCGAGCTGCTGCCGGAGCTGCCTCGGGACGAGGACATCGTCCTGCACTGCAAATCCGGTGCCCGCTCGGCCGCAGTACTCGCTTTCCTGCAGCAGCAGGGCTTCGTCCGGGTCAAGCACTTGGAGGGCGGCATCCTCGAATGGATCCGGCAGGTGGAGCCGGCCAAGCCGGTCTACTGAGCTGCGGCCTCGGCGCTCAGGCGGATTCGGCCTCGGCGCTTAGGCAGATTCGGCGACGGCGCTGCCGTGCGGCACCGGGCAGGCGTCCGGTGCCGCGGCGGCACCGCGCGCAGCCGGCTCTTCCACGGTGATGCCGTAGAGCGCCTCGAGGGCAGCGATGTAGTCGTCCTGGCGGCCGGCCGATGCCAGCTCGCGGGCGCGGACCGTGGGCAGGTGGAGCAGCTGCTTAACCATGCGGCGCATGGCGAACTCCACTTCTTCTGCCGGGCCGGTGCAGCCGTGCTGGTTCCGGACCTTCTCGAGTTCATTCTCCAGGACCTGCATGGTGTGCCGGCGAAGCGCCACGATGGCCGAGTCGACGGACCGTTCCTTCTGCTGGTCTTCGAAGGCCCGGGCGGAAGTGGCCACGATTTCCGCGGCCTGCCGCACCGAACCGGCCTGTTCCTCAGGTGCGGCCAGGCGGACGGATTCGAGGGTGATCAGTTCCACGCCCTCGAGGTCTGCCGCCGCAGGATCAAAATCATGGGTGAGGGCCAGGTCCACGATGATCAGCGGCTTGCCGGCCCCTTCGCGTACGCGGGCGACGTCATCGGCCCCGACCTGGCTGTCGCTGCCGCTGCAGCCGATCACCACGTCCGCGGCGGCGAGGGCGGCCGGCAGGCTGTCGCGGGTCAAGGGGGTTCCGCCGCGGGTGGCGGTAAAGGTTGCCGCGCGGCCGGACGGGGAGTAGACCGAGATGTCGGTGCAGCCGCGCTCGCGCAGCAGGGCCATGGTCGCACCCGCGTAGGCGCCGGTTCCGAAGACGACAACGTTCTTCCCGGCCCAGTTGCGCTCTTCGGATAGGTCGGTGGCCAGGTCAAGGGCGACAGAGACGACGGACAGTCCGCGGCCGCCGAGGGCGGTGCGGGCCCCGACCTCCTTGGCGGTGCGGGACGCGGCCTGGAAGAGCCTGACCAGTCCGGCGCTGGCGGTGCCCTGGTCCTGGGCCTGGATCAACGCCCGGCGGACCTGTCCGGCAATTTCGCGTTCGCCGACTACTGCGGAGTCCAGCCCGGCCCCGACGGAGAACAGGTGTTCGGTGACTGCGGAACCGATCTTGGTGCCGAAACACCGGGCCACGACTGACTCGGCCAGTCCGGCGGCGCCGCTGATGGCCGAAATGACCTCGGCGCGCGCGGTCTCAATCTCGGCTTCGGACTCGGCCTCACAGTAGATCTCGAGCCGGTTGCAGGTGGACAGGACGACAGCGCCCGACACGGCCTTTCCGTCCTCGAGCACGCCGGAAGCGACCTGGGCGGAACCGGCACTGAGGCGGGCCACGGTCTCCAGATCGACGTCGGAATGCGAGGCAACGAGTGAAAGTAGAACCACAACGCCTTACATGATAGCCACTGCCCGGCAGCGGAAGCTATTAGGATCGGCTTACCTGCCGGGCCGCTGCGCGTCCACTGCCGCACCGTCGGTTGGCAATCGGTACCGCAACTGGAGCAGAATCTAATGTCATGACATTGAATGCCTCCCACCCACTGATGGATGGCCGCACGGCGGATTCGCCGCTGATCACCGCTTACCGGGGCGGGAAGCCGGAGCGGCGCCCGGTGTGGTTCATGCGCCAAGCCGGCCGCTCGCTGCCTGAATACCGGGAGGTACGCAAGGGCATCGCCATGTTGGACTCCTGCCTGAAGCCCGAACTTGCGGCGGAAATCACCCTGCAGCCCGTCCGCCGCCATGATGTGGATGCGGGCATCTTCTTCTCGGACATTGTGATTCCGCTCAAGCTGGCCGGCGTGGACGTGGACATCGTCCCCGGCGTCGGGCCGGTGCTCGGCACGCCGATCCGCACCGCCGAGGATGTGGCCAGGCTGCCGCAGTTGACCGAGGAGGCGCTGGAGCCGATCCGCGAAGCGGTCCGGCTCACCGTGGCCGAGTTGGGCAGCAAGCCGCTGATCGGTTTCGCCGGCGCGCCCTTCACGCTCGCCGCCTACATGGTCGAGGGCAGGCCCTCCCGGGACCACCTCGGCCCCCGCACCATGATGCACGCGGATCCGCAGGCCTGGAACGCCTTGGCGGCCTGGGCCGCGGACGCCTCCGGCATGTTCCTGCGGGCGCAGCTGGAGGCCGGCGCCAGCGCCGGCCAGCTTTTCGACTCCTGGGCTGGTTCCCTGAGTCTGGCCGATTACCGCCGGCATGTGGCGCCGTCGTCGGCCCGCGCTCTGGACCACGTGCGCGGACTCGGCGCACCGCTGGTGCACTTCGGTACCGGCACCTCGGAACTGCTGGTCGCCATGCGCGACGTCGGCGTGGACGTGGTCGGAGTGGACTACCGCCTGCCGCTGGACGAGGCGAACCGCCGGCTGGGCGGCACCACGCCGCTGCAGGGCAATATCGATCCGGCACTGCTGGCCGCGCCGTGGCCGGTGCTCGAGGCGCATGTGCGGGAGGTGATCGCCGCCGGTGCGGCGGCTCCGGGCCACGTGCTCAACCTCGGACACGGGGTTCCGCCGGAAACGGACCCGGAGGTACTGACCCGTGTGGTCAAGCTGATCCACTCGGTGGAGCCGTAGCCGTGCAGTCCCGCGAACGCCATCCCATCACTGCCGCACTCCACAAGGTCACCGAGCAGCATCGGGCGCAGCACCGCCAGGAGCAGCAGAAAGCCGAACCGGCCGGCCCTGCTGCCGTCGTCGTCGGCGGCGGCGTGGCCGGGCTGGTGGCCGCCCGCGAACTGGCCCGGCAGGGCCTGGCCGTGACCGTGCTGGAAGCCACCGACGCGTTCGGCGGCTGCGTGGCACGGCATGAGGTGGCCGGACTGATGCTCGATGCCGGGGCGGAATCCTTCGCCACCCGGTCGCCGATCGTCGCCGAGTTGGCGGCCGAACTCGGGCTGGGGGAGCGCATCGCCGCCCCAAATCCGGTCGGTGCCTGGCTCCAGCTGCCCGAATCGGCCCAGCCGATGCCCAGCACCGGAATTCTGGGGATCCCGGCGGATCCGGCCGCCCCGGACATCGTCAAGGCCATCGGCCGCCGTGCTTCGTTGCGCGCCGCCGCGGACAAGGTTCTTCCGCTGGGCACGCTGCTGCGCAAGGAGCAGCTCAGCCTGGGCGAATTGGTGCGCGCCCGGATGGGTTCGGCGGTGCTGGACCGGCTGGTGGCCCCGGTCGCCGCCGGCGTGTACTCTGCGGACCCGGATGCCCTGGATGTGGACTCGGTGGTCCCCGGCCTGCGGGCCGCCGTGACCAAGCACGGTTCCTTGGCCGCGGCCGTGGGTGCCCTGCGCCAGGCCGCGCCGGCCGGCTCGGCCGTGGCCGGCATCGCCGGCGGCATCGGCCTGCTCGTGGAGCGCCTGGTCCAGGATTTGAAGGATCGTGGGGTGAAGCTGGTTGCCGGCGCTCCGGTGACCGGTCTCGAACGGGCCGACGGTGGCTGGCAGGTGCGTTCCGCTGCCGGGGATTTCGACGCCGCGGGCCTGGTTGTGGCCACCGACGGCGGATCCGCGGTGCGGCTGCTGGCAGCGTCCATTCCCGGGCTAGCTGCCGCTGAACCGGCCCCCGGACCTGCGGTCGCGCTGGTGACTCTGGTGGTGGACATGCCCGAACTCGACGCCGCTCCGCGGGGCACCGGTCTGCTGGTCGCGCCCGGCGTGGTCGGCGTGCGTGCCAAGGCCCTGACCCACGCCACGGCGAAATGGCCGTGGCTGGCCGCCGAAGCAGGTCCCGGAAACCATGTGCTGCGCCTGTCCTATGGCAGGGCAGTGGGCGCCGGTGACGGCGCCGAGCGCGAAGACTTCACCGCCTGGCCGGATGACAAGCTGTACGGCCAGGCCCTCGCGGACGCCTCGGTGCTGCTGGGCCTGCCGATCGGTGCAGATGACGTGCTGGGCCGCAAGGTCGTCCGGTGGGTCGGGGCGCTGCCTTCGGCGACGCTGGGCCACCGGGCCCGCGTGGCCGAGGTCCGCCGGTTGGCCAGCGGACAGCACGGCCTGCAGTTGGCCGGCGCGTGGCTGGCCGGCACTGGGCTGGTCGCGGTGATCGGCGACGCCCGGCAGCGGGCCCGGCTGCTGGCCGAAGACCTTGGGGCCGGAACCCGGCCGGAAGAGCATTCGGCGGCTGCAGATACCCCGTAGCCGCCATTTCTTCTACACTATGTAGAAGAAGCCGGAGCGGCCCGTCCTGTACTTTCGATATAACACCAACAAAGAAGGCAGACTGTAAGCATGAGTGAAACGTCCGTGTCGGAATCCGCAGCCCCCGCCGCCGAAGAGCAGTACTTCACCCTGTGGACCGTCTTCAAGCGCTCCGGCGCCCCGATCCAGGATTCGGCGCTGACGGACTTCGAAGCCGCCGTGACCAAGCTGGCCGAGTCCGGCGTGACGCTGCGCGGAGCCTATGACGTCTCCGCCATGCGCGAGGATGCCGACGTGATGATCTGGCTGCACGGATCCAAGCCCGAGGAACTGCAGGCTGCCGTGCGCACCATCCGCCGCACCGCCCTGTTCGAGGACACCGACATTGTCTGGTCCGCCATGGGCGTGCACCGCGAGGCGGAGTTCGCCAAGAACCACGCCCCGGCCTTCTCCCGTGGTGTCGAGCCGAGCACCTGGCTGTGCGTCTACCCGTTCGTGCGCTCCTACGAGTGGTACCTGCTGCCGGCCGAAGAGCGGGGCCGGATGCTGCGCGACCACGGCATGCTTGGCCGGGACTTCCCGCAGGTGCTTTCCAATACCGTATCCTCGTTCGCCCTCGGCGACTGGGAATGGATCCTGGCCCTGGAGGCCCCTGAGCTGGTGGACCTGGTGGACCTGATGCGCCACCTGCGTGCCACCGACGCGCGCAACCACGTGCGCGAGGAAATCCCGTTCTACACCGGACGCCGGATCAGCGTGGCCGAGATCGCCGAGGTTTTGCGGTGACGGGTACCGGTTCCGCCGCGGACTTCAGCTTCGATCCGCGCGAGGGCTACGACGCGGACGGAGTCATGGCGCCCAAGCCGTACGACGCCGTGCTGCTGGCGTCCTTCGGCGGGCCTGAGGGCCAGGACGACGTGATCCCGTTCCTGCGCAACGTCACCCGCGGCCGCGGGATCCCGGACGAGCGGCTCGAGGAAGTGGCCACCCACTACCGCGCCAACGGCGGCATCAGCCCGATCAACGCCCAGAACCGGGCCCTGAAGGCGGCCATGGAGGCGGAGCTTGCCGCCCGCGGGATCGATCTGCCGGTCTACTGGGGCAACCGCAACTGGGCGCCCTACATCCAGCCGACATTGCAGCAAATGTTCGACGACGGCCACCGCCGCGTGCTGATGTTCTCCACCAGCGCCTACGCCGGGTACTCCAGCTGCCGGCAGTACCGCGAGGATATCGGCGTGGCGCTGCGCGAAAGCGGGCTCGAAGGCCGGCTGGAAGTGGACAAGGTCCGCCAGTATTTCGACCACCCTGGTTTCATCGAGCCGTTCGCCGAGGGCCTGGCTGCCGGCCTGGCCGACGTCCGCGCCCAGCTGGCTGCCGCAGGCGAGGAGCAGGCTCCGCTGCGGATCGTTTTCACCACGCATTCGATCCCCACCTCGGATGCCGCGGCGGCCGGCCCGCGGGACCTGGCCGCCGAACTGGACGCAGATGTTTATTCCGCCCAGCACCTGGCCGTGGCCCGGGCCGTCCTGGACCGGGTTCCCGACGCCGCCGGCCTCGAATGGTCGCTGGTCTTCCAGTCCCGCTCCGGCGCCCCGCACGTCCCGTGGCTGGAACCGGACATCAATGACGCCCTGGCCGAATACGCCGCCGCCGGCACCCGTGGCGTCGTGGTGGTGCCGATCGGTTTCGTCAGCGACCACATGGAGGTCGTCTGGGATCTGGACACCGAGGCCAAGGACACCTGCGCCGAACTGGGGCTGGCCTTCCACCGCGCCCCGACGCCGGGGACTCACCGGGAGTATGTGCGCGGCATCGTGGACCTGGTTTCCGAGCGCACCGCCGGCCCGGACGGCAAGGCGCTGCTTCCTGGACGCGCCAGTGCCGCCGAGCTGGGTCCGTGGTTCGACGTCTGCCGGCCCAACTGCTGCGTCAAGGTCATGCGCGACGGCACCGTAAAACCGACCATCGCCGCCGTCGATTCGGAAGTAGGAGTTCCCCAGCCGTGAGCCAGTCAGCCTCCACCTCGGCAGCGCAGGCGTCCTTCCGGGTAGGTACCCGGGGCAGCGCGCTGGCGCTGACCCAGACCACCACCGTCGCCGAGGCGCTGGCGGAAGCCAGCGGACACCCGTACGAGATCGTCAGGGTCAAGACCGAGGGCGACGTCACCACCGGGCCGCTGTCCCAGCTTGGCGGCACCGGCGTCTTCGCCGCGGCACTGCGGCTGGCCCTGCTGGACGGCGGCTGCGACGTGGCAGTGCACTCGCTCAAGGACCTGCCCAGCGTCCAGCCCGAGGGTCTGGTGATCGCCGCGACCCCGGTGCGCGCCGACGTGCGCGACGCCCTGTGCGGCCGGGACGGCCTGACCCTGGCCACCCTCCCGGCCGGAGCCACGGTGGGCACCGGTTCGCCGCGGCGTGCCGCGCAGCTGCGGGCTGCCCGCCCGGATCTGGTCATCGTGGATATCCGCGGCAATGTCGGCACCCGGCTGGGCCGGGTGGCCGGCAATGCGCCGGCGGCCGACGACGGCGGCGTCGGCCGCGGTGTCCAGGGTGACCTCGACGCCGTGGTGCTCGCCAGCGCCGGACTGACGCGGCTGGGGCTCGAATCCCACATCACCGAGTACCTGGATCCCGCCATCATGCTGCCCGCCCCCGGGCAGGGTTCGCTGGCCGTGGAATGCCGTCCGGAAACGGCGGCGGGCGGATTGATCGCCGCTGCGCTGGCCGAACTGGACGACTTCGACACCCGGCTCGCCGTCACTGCGGAGCGCTCGCTGCTGTCCCGCCTCGAGGCCGGCTGCGCCGCCCCGGTCGGTGCCTTGGGCACCGTGCACGGCGGCGGCGTGCGGCTGGAAGCGGTGGTCTGCAGCACCGACGGGTCGTCCCTGCTGCGCCGCAGCCTGGACAGCACCGAGGCCACGCTTGATGCGGCCGCGGCACTCGGGGTGCGGCTGGCCGAGGAGCTGCTGGCGGACGGTGCGGCCGAGCTGGCCGGGCTGGCCGGGCGCTGACCATGGCTGCCAGCCCGCATGCCTTCGCGCACCCGGCCGGTCCGCTGGCCGGGGTTGTGGTGGTGCTGCCGCGCAGCGCGGACCGGGCGGCCGGCATGGCCGCGGAACTGGCAGGGCGCGGCGCCCTGCCCTTGGCGATGCCGCTGATCGATTTTGAGGAACCGGAATCCACGGATGCGCTGGACGAGGCCTTGGTCCAGCTGGGCCGGGGCGGCTTCGAGTGGCTGGTGGTCACCAGCATCACCACCGTCCGGGCGCTGAAGCAGCGGGCCGCCGTCCTCGGTACTCCGCTGGCCGAGCTGGCCCGGCGGACCAAGGTCGCCGCCGTCGGCTCCGCCAGTGCCAGGGCACTAAGGGCCGAGGGGCTGGCCGTCGACCTGGTCCCGGACGCGAGCATGGACGCCGTCGGGCTGGTCGCTGCCTGGCCGCCTCGGGTTGCCGGGCCCGCCCCCGACGGCACCGGGCGGGTGCTGATGCCGCAGGCCGACATCGCCGCGCCGACCCTCGAGCAGGGGCTGGCCGCCAAGGGCTGGGACGCGCGGGCGGTGGTGGCTTACCACACGGTGGACTACCCGGCCCGGGCGGACCGGCGGCTGACCGCGGTGCTGGCCGCCGCCCACGGCGACGACGGCGCCCCGGGCCGCGGGGCGGCGGAGCTGGCAGAGCTCTCCGTGGCGGACTTCAACCGGACGGCGGCCGACGGCGGGATTGGCGCCGTCGTCCTGAGCTCGCCGAGCGTGGTTCGCCGGCTCCATGAGGTGGCCCCCGCCCTGCCGCACCGGGTGCGGCTGGTGGCGATCGGCAACAGCACGGCGGACGAGGCCGCCAGGCTGGGACTGCCCATCGCGGCCGTGGCAGCGGCACCGACCCCGGCGGGAATTGCCGACGCCGTGGCCGCAGCACTGCCTGCGCCGACCGGCGGGCCGGCACACGAACAGACTGAATCGAGCAGAGGACCATCATGAGTTTCCCCCACCACCGTCCGCGCCGGCTGCGTGCCACCCCGGCCCTGCGCCGCCTGACCGCCGAGACCAGCCTGCAGCCCTCGCAGCTGATCCTGCCTGCCTTCATCCGCGAAGGGATCGGCGAGCCGGTGGCGCTGCAGTCCATGCCCGGCGTCGTCCAGCACACCACCGATACGCTCAAGCGCGCGGCCGTCGAGGCGGCCGGGCTCGGGCTTGGCGGCATCATGCTCTTCGGCGTGCCCGCCACGCGGGATGCCACCGGCACGGCGAGCCTGGATCCGGAGGGCGTGCTGAACAAGGCAATCCGGGACGTCAAGGCCGAGGTCGGCGCGGACCTGGTGGTGATGGGCGACGTCTGCCTGGACGAATTCACCGACCACGGCCACTGCGGCGTGCTCGCAGCCGACGGCAGCGTGGACAATGACGCGACCCTGGAAATCTACGCCCGGATGGCCGTTGCCCAGGCCGAAGCCGGTGCCGACGTGCTGGGACCCTCCGGCATGATGGACGGACAGGTGGCGGTCATCCGCCAGGCGCTGGACGACGCAGGCTTCCAGCAGACCTCGGTGCTGGCCTACGCGGCCAAGTATTCCTCGGCGTTCTACGGTCCGTTCCGCGAGGCCGTGGATTCGCAGCTGACCGGGGACCGGCGCACTTACCAGATGGACCCGGCCAACCGCCGCGAGGCCCTGCTTGAGGTCGAACTGGACCTTGGGGAAGGCGCGGACATGATCATGGTCAAGCCGGCCATGAGCTACCTGGACATTGTCGCCGACGTCGCGGCGATGTCGCCGGTACCGGTGGCCGCCTACCAGATCTCCGGCGAGTACGCGATGATCGAGGCCGCTGCTGCGAACGGCTGGATCGACCGCAAGGCGGCCGTGCTGGAGTCGGTGCTGGGCATCCGCCGCGCCGGGGCGGACATGGTGCTCACCTACTGGGCTGCCGAGATCGCCCAGTGGCTCAGGGCCTGATCCGGCGTCCCACGGCACCCGTGCCCGCAGCTTACCTCCTGGTTTCTCCCCCGAAAGGACCCATCGTGACTTCCTCCGAAGAGCTCTTCCAGCGCGCCCGCGCCCTGATGCCGGGCGGGGTCAACTCGCCGGTCCGGGCCTTTGGCTCGGTAGGCGGGACGCCGCCGTTCATGGTCTCCGGCCGCGGCCCCTACCTGACCGACGCCGACGGCCGCGAGTACGTCGACCTCGTCTGCTCCTGGGGGCCGGCGCTGCTCGGCCACGCCCATCCCGAGGTGCTGGCCGCCGTCCATGCCGCGGTGGACCGGGGCCTGTCCTTCGGCGCCTCCACTCCTGCCGAGTCCGACCTGGCCGAACTGGTGGCAGGCCGGGTCGGCGCCGTCGAACGGCTCCGCATGGTCTCCACCGGCACCGAGGCGACGATGACGGCGGTGCGGCTCGCCCGCGGTTTCACCGGCCGCAACCTCATCATCAAGTTCGCCGGCTGCTACCACGGCCACCTGGACGGGCTGCTGGCTGCCGCCGGTTCCGGCGTCGCCACGCTGGCCCTGCCCGGTTCGGCCGGTGTCACCGCAGCGACGGCGGCCGAGACCCTGGTGCTGCCCTACAACGACCTTGCGGCGGTCGAGGAAGCCTTTGCCGCCCGCGGCCAGGACATCGCCGCGGTGATCACCGAGGCCGCGCCGGCGAACATGGGCGTGGTGGAACCGGGGGAGGGCTTCAACGCCGCACTCTCCCGGATCACCGCCGAACACGGCGCGCTGCTGATCTTCGACGAGGTGCTCACCGGCTTCCGCACCGGTTACGCCGGCTACTGGGGCCTGACCGGCGGCGCGCCCGGTGCCTCCGCACCGTTCGTGCCGGACCTGCTGACCTTCGGCAAGGTCATCGGCGGCGGCATGCCGGTGGCGGCCCTGGGCGGCCGCGCCGACGTGATGGACTACCTCGCCCCGGTGGGCCCGGTCTACCAGGCCGGCACGCTCTCGGGCAATCCGATCGCCATGGCGGCCGGCGTGGCCACGCTGACGCACGCCACGCCCGCGGTGTACGAGTTCATCGACGCCCGCTCCGCCCAGCTGTCCGCGGCCGTCTCCGAGGCGCTGTCGGCGGCCGGGGTGGACCACAGCATCCAGCGGGCCGGCAACCTGTTCAGCGTCGCCTTCGGCACCTCCGCCCACGGCGTGCGCAATTATGCGGATGCGCAGGCCCAGGAGTCCTTCCGCTACGCCCCGTTCTTCCACGCCATGCTCGACGCCGGGGTGTACCTGCCGCCGTCGGTCTTCGAGGCCTGGTTCCTGTCCGCTGCCCACGACGACGCGGCGATGGAGCACATCCTGTCCGCGCTGCCGGCGGCGGCCAAGGCCGCCGCTGCGGCCACGGCCCCCACGGCCTGAGGACCGGGCACTCCCGACGGACAAACAAACCCGGCGGCCTTCCCTCGAAAGGGGAGGCCACCGGGCTTTGTGTTGGCGGTCCGGGCACACCCGGACCATCAGGCTGCTAGAAGGCGGGGGTCACGTCGCCGTTCGGCCAGGTCTTCTCGATATAGGCCTTGACCTCGGGGGAGTGCAGCAGCTCCTCCAGCTTGGCGATGGCGGGGGTTTCCTCGCCTGCACGCCAGACCAGGAAGTTGCCGTAGGGGCTGTCCTTCACTGACTCGACCACCAGGGCATCATCCGTGTTCAGGCCCGCGTCCAGAATGTAATTGCCGTTGATGATGGCCATGTCGATCTTCGGGTCCTTCACCAGCGGCAGCAGGATTTCCGGCTGGTTCTCTTCGAACTTCAGCTTTTTCGGGTTCTGCTCGTCCGACAGGGTCAGCGCCGACGAATCGTCCTTGATGTCCTTGAGCAGGCCCGCGCTTTCGAGGAGTTTCAGGGCGCGGGGCTGATTGCCCGGGTCATTAGTGATGGCGATGGTGGCGCCATCGGGGATTTCGCTGATCTTCTTGTGCTTGGCGGAGAAACCGGCGTAGGGCTCGATGTGGATGGGTGCACCGTGCTCGAACTTGTAGCCCTTGGTCTTCATCTGGTCCTCGAGGAAGGGCAGGTGCTGGAAGTAGTTGGCATCCAGCGATCCGTCGCTCAGGGCGATGTTCGGTGTCTGGTAGTCGTCGAATTCCTTGATTTCCAGGTCGATGCCGGCCTCCTTGGCCAGCTTCTGGTCGACGAACTCGAGGATCTTGGCCTGCGGGGTCGGCGTGGCCCCGACCGTGACCGTGGTCGGGTTGGCCGGATCCAGGGTTGCCGCGGCGCTGGGGGCGGAGGCGTTGTTGCCCCCGCCGCAAGCCGTCAGCGCCAGGGCAGCGGCAAGGCCGGTGCCGAGGAGGGTCAGTGCTTTACGCATCTGGGTGCGTTCCTTTCGAATATCCCCGGACCGGGGCAAAACCTGCCGGTCCGGACGTGGTGCAGCTAGCGGCTACTGGCTGCATGATCCCGCCCCGGGCCGGCGGCCGGCAGGACGGAAAACTGGGGCATGCTCAGATGCCGACGGCGGTGTCCGGCTCGGGCCGGCGCACCTTGCCGGGACGGGCGCTGGCAGCATTGCGGTGGTCCACGCGCCTGACGGCGGCGTCCCCGGCCCACTGGATGCCCTGCACCAGCAGCACCATGATGACGATCGTGACGATCATGACGGCCGTATCGAAGCGCTGGAACCCGTAGTTGTAGGCCAGCCGGCCGAGGCCGCCGCCGCCGGTGATGCCCGCCATCGCCGAATAGCCCACCAGGGTGACCAGCGTGGTGGTCAGGGCGGCGGCCAGGCCCGGCATCGCCTCGGGCACCAGCACCTTCCGGATGATCTGCATCCGGGTGGAGCCCATGACCAGCGCGGCGTCGATCTTGCCGGAGTCCACGTCCCTCAGGGCGCTTTCGACCAGCCGCGCGAAGAACGGAACCGTGCCGATGGTCAGCGGCACGCAGGCGGCGATGGGTCCGATCGAGGACCCGGTGATGAACCTGGACAGCGGGATCAGCGCCACCATCAGGATGGCAAACGGAATGGACCGGGTGATGTTGACGATGATGGAGACGACGCGGTTCGTGGCCGGCATCGGCCGCACGCCGCCCGGACCGCTGGCATGCATGAAGACGCCCAGCGGCAGCCCGATGGCCAGCGTGAACACGCCGGAGATCCCCACCATCTGCAGCGTTTCCATCAGGGCTACCGGCAGCGCCTTGGTAATGCCCGGGTTGGTGATCAGTTCATCGAGGAAATTCATACGGCATCCTTTTCTGCCAGCCGGACCGATACACCCTGCTCGCCGAAGTAGGCGGCCACCGGGGCCGGATCCGCACCGTCCGGCAACTGGATGCGCAGGTGGCCGAATTGGGTGCCCGCGAGCGTCTCCACGCTGCCGGCGAGGACGTTCAGGTCGATGCCGAACCGGCGTGCGGCCGAGGTCAGCATGGGCGCGGAGGCCCGTTCCCCCGAGTAGAGGATCTCCAGCACGGCGCCGGCGCCCAGCGGTTCCGACGCGGGCAGCGGCAGCAGGGTGCGGGAGAGTTCGCTGCCGAGGTTGGCCGCCACGTCCCGCAGCGGTCCGTGTTCGATGATCCGTCCGCCGGCCAGCAGCGACACCGAATCGCAGACGCGCTTCACCACGTGCATCTCGTGCGTGATGATCAGCACGGTCAGGTCCAGCCGTTGGGTCAGTTCCTGGATCAGCGCCAGGATTTCATCGGTGGTCTTCGGGTCCAGGGCCGACGTCGGTTCGTCGCAGAGCAGGACATCGGGATCCGAGGCCAGGGCCCGGGCGATGCCCACGCGCTGCTTCTGCCCGCCGGAAAGCTGCGACGGATAGGCGTCCTCGAAGCCCGCCAGGCCCACGAGCCGCAGCAGCTCGGCGGCCCTGCGGCGGATGTCGTTCTTCGGCGTCCTGACGATCTCCAAGGGATGGGCCACGTTCTGCAGGGCCGTACGTGAGTCCATCAGGTTCGCGTGCTGGAAGATCATCCCGATTCGCCGCCGGGCCGTGCGCAGGTCCTGGTCCCGCGAGGTGCTCAGCTCGGCCCCGTTGATGCTTACCGATCCGGACGTAGGGGCGTCCAGCAGGGTCAGGCAGCGGACCAGGGTCGACTTGCCGGCGCCGGAATGGCCGACGATGCCATGGATGGACCCCTTGGGCACCTCGAGGCTGACGCCGTCGAGGGCAACGACCTCGCGGTTGCCCTGCTGGTAGACCTTGCGCAGGTCGGTGACTGTGATCATGGATCCTCTGTTGGCTGGGCGGACAGTGGGCAGGTCCGGACCCATCGCCTCGCACGCGCGCTAGCACAAGGCCTGGTCCGCAGTTAAGTATGACAGCCACCGGCTGCATCCCGAACCGCGGGCCGCGCGCCGCCGGCAGTACTTTGTGACGGCGTCCCCGCCCGGCCTGCCCTGCGGGCCGTTAGCCGGCAGCGGCCGGCACCGCCTCCCGGACCGGCCACGTCCCGTCCACCACCGCGTCCGGCTTGGTCCGGTGCAGCCATTCCTGGAACGACGCCGCCTGGGCAGCGGCCCAGCCCACCTGGGCGTCGTGCAGTTCGCCGGGCTCGGTCTGCAGCGAAGCGTACTTTCGGGCGAGGGCATCCGCCACGCCGATGGTGGCCAGCGCATCGGCGGCGGAAGTGTGCGCAGCGTCCAGCCGTACCTGGTAGAGCTCGCTCAGGGCCACCAGGGTGCGCTTGCCCCGGCGGTAGCGGTCCATCTGCTTGTCCAGGATGTAGGGGTCGATCACCGGCCGCGGGTCCGGCGCGGTGAGCCCGTGGCGGCGGCACTCCGCGGCCAGGACGGTGAAGTCGTAGGCGGCGTTGAAGGCCAGGACCGGAATGCCGGCCGCGAAGTAGCCAGCCAGGGTCGTGGCAATTTCGGCCACGGCCCCGGCGGCCTCCTGGCCCTCCCGGCTGGCATATTCGGCGGTGATGCCATGGATGGCGGAGGCCTCCTCCGGGATGGGCACCCCGGGATTGACCAGCCATTCCGGTTGCTGCAGCGGCACACCCCTGCCGTTCACCAGCACTATGGACGCGGTGACAATCCGTGCTTCGAGGGGATCGCGGCCGGTCGTCTCGAGGTCGAAGGCCGCGCGGGGGAATTCATGCCAGCTGTTCATGCCTACAACGCTACCGGCTGCGCCCATACAGTGGGACCATGCGCGAGGAACTGGTCGAGGCTGTGTTGCAGACCGCCGCCCTGGTACCTGCAGGCAAGGTCCTGTCCTACGGGGACATTGCGGAACTGCTCGGTGCGGCCGGGCCGCGCCAGGTGGGCCGGGTGATGGCCCTGCACGGTGCCGCCGTGGCGTGGTGGCGGATCGTCCGGGCCGATGGTTCGCTGCCCGCGGACCTGATGCAGCGGGCGCTGGCGCATTATCGCCGGGAGGGTACGGAGCTGGTGTTTCCGTCAGGCGGCCGGCGGCCGAGCGTACCGCGGGTGCGGATGGCGACCGCACGCTGGATGCCCGAAGAAGGTGATTTCGGGCGCATCGACCGCCTCGCTGCCCAGCTGAGGAGGAAACTGTCGGCGCCGGCTGATGGAATAGACGCGTGATCGATCCCTTGCTGAATGTCCCCGAGCTGCGGCTGGCGCCGCCTGAACGTCTTCGTTCGGCGGTGCCCGTTCCCGGCCCGGACCAGGCCCAGGTGGTCGGTCTGCCTGCCGGTTGCGGTCCGGTGCTCGTCCTGGGCGGGCCCGGCACGGGAAAGTCCACCGTGCTGGTGGAGCACGCGGTGCAGCGGGTCGAGGCAGGTCTGGACCCGGCGGGAATCCTCATGCTGGCGCCGACCCGCCTGGCCGCGGGCCGGCTGCGTGATGCGCTCACCGCGCGGCTGGACCGCAGCCTGAGCACCTCGCCGGCCAGGACTTGGTCCTCCTACGCCTTCGATCTGATCCGGCGGGCCCGGATCGAAGGCCGCCTGCCCCTGCTCGAGCGCAGCCCCCGGCTGCTCTCCGGGCCCGAACAGGACCAGATGATCGCGGAATTGCTCGCCGGCCACAGGGACGGGTTCGGGACCCCGGTGGAATGGCCCCAGGACCTGGCCGAGGCGTTGAAGACGCGTGGCTTCCGGCAGGAAGTCCGCCAGCTTTTCGACCGCATCATCGAGTATGGCGGCACCGCGGAGCAGCTGGAGGAACTGGGCCGGTATTGCGGCCGCCAGGACTGGTGCGCGGCCGCGGCGCTCTACCGTGAATACCGGGACTTGATCGACTTGCGCATGCCGGAGGCATTCGACCCTGCCGGGATCCTCACCTCCGCGCGGCAGCTGCTGTTGGACGACGAGGACTTCCTGGCCGAGGAACGCCGCCGGCTTCAGCTGATCCTGGTGGATGACCTGCAGGAAGCCAACCCTGCTGTCTACGAACTGCTGGCCGTGCTGGCAGCAGGCCAGGACGCCGTGCTGGCCGCCTCCCCGGACACGGTGGTGCAAGGCTTCCGCGGCGCGCGTCCGGACCTGCTGGCACAGCTGCCCGGGCTGCTCGGCGCCGGGGAGGCGCGGCTGCGGACCATCCTGCTGCACACCTCCCATCGAATGGCCGCCCCGGTGGCCGCAGCCTGGCAATCGGTAGCCTCGCGGATATCGCAGGTTGCCGGTACCCACCGCGCCCGCGAGCTGCAGCCGGCCGGTGCGCCGCCGGACGCCGCCGGCCCGGAGGGCACGGTGGACCGTCCTGTGGTGTCGGCCCATGTGGTGGCCTCCGCCGTCCACGAACAGCGGTACGTGGCCCAACGAATCCTTGAAGCGACGCTGTTTGGCGGGTACGGGCTGGGCGAGATCGGCGTCGTCGTCCGGACCGGAGGCCAGTTGTCCGAGCTCGCCCGCTACCTCACCGGCCAAGGCATCGCGGTCAAGGTGCCGGTAGCCGAAACTCCGGTCCGGGACGAAGCCGCGGTGCGGCCACTGCTGGACGCGCTGGCCCTGGTCCTGGAGCCGGCGGCACTCGGCCCGGACGATGCCGTGAAGCTGCTCGGCTCGCGCATCGGCGGAGCGACGGCGATCGATTTGCGCCGGCTGCGCCAGTCGCTGCGCCGCGAGGAACTGCTCGGCGGTGGCGGCCGGGCCAGCGACGTGCTCCTGGTCGAGGCCCTGCAGGACCCCGCGCGGCTGCAGACGCTGGGGCGCGAGGCCGGGCCGGCACGGCGCATCGCCTCGATGCTCAAGGCCGGACGCGAAGCCGCGGCCGAGCCCGGCGCCAACGCCGAGACGGTGCTCTGGGCGCTCTGGTCCACCGCCGGGCTGTCGGACCGCTGGGCCGCGCTGGCCCTGCAGGGCGGTCCGGCGGGAGTGCGGGCGGACCGGGACCTGGATGCCATGATGGCCCTGTTCCAGACCGCCGAACGTTTCGTCGACCAGCTGCCAGGTTCCACGCCGCGCCAGTTCCTGGATTACCTGCTCAACCAGGAACTGCCAATGGACAATCTGGCCCCGCGCGCCCAGTTGCATGAGGCCGTTGAACTGATGACCCCGGCCTCTGCCGCCGGGCGCGGCTGGCCGATGGTGATTATCGCCGGGGTACAGGACGGGATCTGGCCCAACACCCGGCTGCGCGGTGAGCTCCTGGGCAGTACGCGGTACGTGCAGGCCCTCGAGCATGGGGCCGAGGCGGCGCTGCGCAGCGACCCGGTCTCCCGGCTGCGCGAAACCCGTTATGACGAACTGCGCAGCTTCGCCACCGCGGTTTCCCGCGCCGAACGGGAACTGGTCTGCGTGGCGGTCCAGTCCGAGGATGCCCAGCCCTCGCCCTTCCTGGACCTGGTGGATCCCTGGCTGGACCCGGAGCGGCCGCGGCCGGCCACCGAGGTGCTGCGGCCGCGCACGCTGCGGGCGCTCGCCGCCGAGCTGCGGCAATGGGCCCAGCAGGCCGGGGAGCATCCGGCCCAGGCCGCGGATGCGGCCACGGTGCTGGCCCGGCTGGTGGCCAGCGAGGTTCCCGTCCCCGGCGTGCACCCGGATCAGTGGTGGGGCCTGCTGCCGCTGAGCTCCGAGGCGCCCATCGTGCCCGAGGGCGAACCTGTCCCGGTTTCGCCCTCGCGGGTGGAGGCGGTGCGCAAATCGCCGCTGGACTGGTTCGTGCAGGCAGCCGGGGGCGAGGCCACCACGGACTTCGCGCGCAGCCTGGGCACCCTCGTGCACTCGATCGCCCAGGACATGCCGGAGGCCACCGGCACCGAATATGCCGCCGAACTCGTGCGCCGCTGGCCCAGCCTGGGCATGAAGGACAATTGGGAAGGGCGGCTGGATTTCCAGCGCGCCGAGGGCATGGTCCGCCGGCTGGCCCAGTACGTGCTGCTGATGCGCCGCGAGGGGCGCCGGCTGCTGGCCGTGGAACGGGACTTTTCCGTCGACCTGCGGGGCCCGGAACGGGTGGCCCGGCTGCGTGGCCAAGTGGACCGGCTGGAGCTGGACGCGGACGGCAGGCTGGTGGTCATCGACCTGAAGACGGGCAAGTCGGCCCCGACCGAGCGGGAACTGCAGCGGCATCCGCAGCTGGCCAGCTACCAGGCTGCGGTCCAGGCCGGTGCGTTCGACGACGTTCCCGGGGACGTCCCACCGCCGTCCGGCGGCGCCGCGCTGGTCCAGCTGGGCAAGGACCTGAAGTCCGTCAAGGTCCAGCACCAGGACGGACTGGCCGACGGCGACCGGTGGGCCGAGGAAATGATCCACGATGCCGCGGTGCTGATGTCCGGGGCGGCCTTCGAGGCCCGCCATGATCCGCAGAACGCGGGGCACGGCGCCCAAGGCTGCCGTGCCCCGCAGATCTGCCCACTGTGTGCCGAAGGAAAGCAGGTGACCGAATGAGCGGCGTCGAGACCGCGGCCGGGCAGGCCACAGCCGTCTACGCCCCCGAAGAGCTGGCGTTGCTGTTGGGCCAGCACCAGCCGACGCCGGAGCAGTCCGGGATCATCAGCTCGCCGCTGGCACCGCTGCTGGTGATCGCCGGCGCTGGTTCGGGCAAGACGGCCACCATGGCCGACCGGGTGGTCTGGCTGGTGGCAAACGGTCTGGTCCGGCCGGAGGAAATCCTCGGCGTCACCTTCACCCGCAAGGCCGCCGGCGAACTGGCCGCCCGGATCCGTGCCCAGCTGGCCAAGCTGGACCGCCACGGGCTGCTGCCGGCGGACGAGGACGAGGCCGCCGGCATGCTGGAGCCGAAGGTCTCCACCTACCATTCCTACGCCAACGGGCTGGTATCCGATTACGGGCTGCGGCTGGGCATCGAACGTGATGTGGTGCTGCTGGGCAGCGCGCAGTCCTGGCAGCTGGCCAGCCAGGTCGTGGAGGCCTGGGACGGGGACATGGACCACCTCGTGGCGGCCAAGTCCACGCTGGTCAAGGCGGTGATGCAGTTTGCCGGAGAGTGCTCCGAACACCTGGTCGCCCCCGACGAGGCCGCCGCCTATCTCGAGGCCGAAGTGTCCCGGATTCAGGCGCTGCCGTATGTCGAGGGCAGCACCAAACCGGCGAAGAAGGACGTCCTGAAGCTGCTGGACCGGCTCCGGACCCGCATTACCGTGGCCGGGCTGGCTGCGGCCTACACCCGGGCCAAGCGGGACCGGGGCGTGCTGGACTATGGCGACCTGGTTTCGCTGGCCGCCCGGATCGCCAGCGAGGTCCCGCAGGCGCGGGAGCTGGAACGCAGCCGCTACAAGGTGGTCCTTCTGGACGAGTTCCAGGACACGTCGCATGCGCAGATGGTGCTCTTTTCCAAACTTTTCGGCCAGGGCCATGCCGTCACGGCCGTGGGGGACCCGAACCAGTCCATCTACGGCTTCCGCGGCGCCTCCGCCGGCCAGTTGTTCGCCTTCCGGCAGCACTTCCCGGCGGTCGCCATGGACGGCGGCCGTGCCCCGGCCCCGGCCAGCTTCCTGACCACCGCCTGGCGGAACGCCGAGAACATCCTGGCCATGGCCAACGCCATCTCGGCACCGCTGAACCGGGTGGACCCGAACCGGCCGGACCCGGCCCGGATCGAAGTGCCGCCGCTGCAGCCGCGGCCGAAGGCGGCCGACGGCAAGGTGGTCCTGGCCCGCTACCGCACGGATCTGGAGGAGGCTTCCCGGCTGGCGGAGCAGGTCGCGGCCGCCCGCCGCACGGTCTACGAGCGGGACCCTGAGACCGGCAGGGCCGAGCCTGTCTCGGCCGCCGTGCTCTGCCGCCGGCGGGCCCAGATTCCCGTGATCGCCCGGGCGCTGGAGGCTGCCGGGGTGCCCTACGAGGTGGTGGGCCTGGCCGGGCTGCTGAGCCAGCCGGAGATCGTGGACTTGGTCTCCACCCTGCGGGTGCTGGCGGACCCCGGCCGGTCGGACGCGCTGATGCGCCTGCTCGCGGGCGCCCGGTGGCGGCTCGGACCGGCGGACCTGATGGCGTTCGCGGACTGGTCGCGTTTCCTCGAGAGCCAGCGCCGGCGGGCAGCGACGAGCCGCGAGGAGCCGGACCTGGACCGCAACGAGGCGGCTCCGGGCGCCGTCGTCGAAAGCGACGTGGCGGAAGCGGCCTCCCTGGTCGAGGCGCTGGACCGGTTGCCCAAACCCGGCTGGACCTCCCGGCACGGCCGCTCCCTGACGGAGGCGGCACTGGCCCGGCTGTCGCGGCTCGCGGAGGAAATCCGCCAGCTGCGCACCTTCGCCGGAGACGACCTGACCCTGCTGCTGGGCGAGGTGGAGCGGGCCATGCTGCTGGACATCGAGGTCGCCTCCAAGCCCGGCATCTCCATCCACCAGGCCCGGCGCCATCTGGACGCATTCCACGACGCCGCCGCCGGATTCGTGCAGACCGCCCAGCGGGTGGACCTGCTGGCCTTCCTCGGCTGGCTCGAAGCCGCGGCGGTTGAGGAAGACGGCCTGGACATCACCCAGGTGGAGGTGAGCAGCGACGCCGTCCAGCTGCTGACGGTCCATGCCTCGAAGGGCTTGGAGTGGGATGTGGTGTTCGTGCCAGGTCTGAATGACGGCGCGTTCCCGAGCGGAACGGACAACCGCTGGAGCAGCGGCAACGAGGCGCTGCCCTGGCCGCTGCGCGGGGACCGGCACGACCTGCCGCAGTGGGACACGGACCAGCCGGACCAGCTGTCCTGGTTCAATGCCGAGTCGCTCTTCCGGGACGCGGTCCAGGCCCACGGCGAGCAGGAGGAACGCCGGCTCGCCTATGTCGCCTACACCCGGGCGAAGCACCTGCTGGTCTGCAGCTCGTCGGGCTGGTGCGGAACCCGGACCAAGCCGGTGGCGCCGTCGGTCTTCCTGACTGAGCTCAAGGAGCTGGTGGCCGGACGGCCCGCCGGGCAGGGCCCCGGCACCGGGATCGGTACCTGGGTCGAGGACGAAGAGCTGGGGGAGGAGAACCCGTTCCGGGTGCAGATCGAAACCGCGCTCTGGCCCTATGACCCGCTGGAAGGGCCGCGTGTGCTGCGGGGTGGGGAGGCCGAGCCGGTCCGTCCCGGCCGCCGGGCCGTCATGGAGGAGGCCGCGCGGGCGGTCCTGGCGGCCGCCGCTGCCGGGCTGGCCCCGGCGCCGGAAAGTGCCTGGGGCAGGGAGGCGGAGCTGCTGCTCCGCCGTCATAATGCCGCAGCGCGGGTCCGCGAAGTGGAACTGCCCGCGCACATTTCGGCGTCCATGCTCGTCAGTCTCCGGGAGGATGCGGCGGCCGTCACCCGGGCGCTGCGCCGGCCGGTGCCGCGCCGGCCCGGTATGGCCGCGCGCAAGGGCACGGCGTTCCACAGCTGGGTCGAGGAGTTCTTCGGCACCAGCGGGATGCTGGACCTGGACGAATACGTCGAAGCGGCGGATGCCTATGTGGACGAGGCCTACGATCTGGCGGCCATGATGGAGACCTTCAAGGCCTCCGAGTTTGCGGACAAGATTCCGGCGGCGATCGAGGTGCCGGTGGAAACGCGCATCGACGAGGTGGTGGTCCGCGGTCGCATCGATGCGGTCTTCCGGAATCCGGACGGGCGCTGGGAACTGGTCGACTGGAAGACCGGGGCGCCGCCGGCCGGGGAGAAGCTGAAGATCCGTGCGGTCCAGTTGGCGGCCTACCGGCTGGCCTGGGCCCGCCTGAAGGACGTGCCGGTGGAGCAGGTGTCCGCGGCCTTCTACTACGTGGCCTCGGACAAAGTCGTCCGGCCGCACGACCTGGCCGGGGCGGCGGAACTGGAAGCCATCGTGCGGTCCGCCTACGGCCGCTGACGGTCTGCGCCGGGCAGCAACGGGATGGAACTGGTGCTGGTGTCCTCCGCCGGTTTACCGGCCGCCGCCGCCTCGTTGCCGGCGGGAGCCGGGTCCGCCGCGCCGGCGGGCGGGAGTGCAGCGGCGTGCTCCTGTGCCTGGGCCGGTTCCGCTGCCGGGGAAGCTGCCGGGGCGTCGGCCAGCCGTTCGACGGCGGCCGGGTTGACCCGCAGCACCTTGGGCTCGCGCGGTGCCGCCTCCGGTTTCGGCGGGACCACCGCCTGGATGGCACCGGAGGACGGGGCCGGCGCCTCTGCGGGGCCGAGCAGCACCACCCGCGGCCCCGCCGGGGCTTCCTCCGGCGCCTCCGCCGCCGCGGCCGGCGCCGGACGCAGCGGAACCGGCGGTTCCTCGACGCTGATCTGCTGGCCGCCGTGTTGGCGGATGTCGGATTCCAGTTCGGCGAGCATCTCATGGGCCTCGGCCACCATGTCCTCATCGCCGGCGGCCAGGCCGCGGACCAGCCACTGTGCCAGCGCGAATTCGGCAGCCAGCGCGGCCCGCCGCATCAGGTGCGGGTCCACGGGTTCCCGGCGGTACTCGTGGTAGGCCTCGAGCACTACCTCGGCAAAGGCCTGTTCATGGACGGCGATCAGCCAGGCGAAGTCGTCGGCCGGGTCCCCGATCCGCAGGTCGGTCCACCCTGCCACCGAGGTGACGTGCCCGTCGGCGATGAGCAGGTTGTCCTCGTGCAGGTCGCCGTGGACCACGCACGGATTGAACTTCCAGAGCGTGACGTCTTCCAAGGCATGTTCCCAGCGGCGCAGCAGGGCAGGCGGGATCTTGCCGGTGGTGGCCGCCTGGTCCAGTTCGTTGAGCTTGCGCTGGCGGAATTCGTCGGCCGTGTAGCTGGGCAGGTCGGCCCGGTCCACCATCGATTGCGGCAGGTCGTGGATGCCTGCCATGGCCCGGCCGATCTCGGTGGGGACGCGTCCGCCCTCGGCGACCAGGGATTCCAGGTCCAGGGCCATGCCCGGAACATGGTTGTAGACGAAGGTGCGCAGGTCGCCCTGCCGGACCGTGCCGGCCACCGAGGGGATCTGGAAAGGCAGTTCGGCACGGATCGCCGGTGTGAAGGTGCGCAGTACCAGCAGCTCGGTTTCCAGCCGGATGCTCGCTTCCGGATGCCGGGGCGACCGGACCCGCCACTGTTTTCCGGCGTCGTCAAGCAGGACGGCGGACGTGAAGTCCGCGGCATCATCCGGTGCGCTGGCGGCGCCGGTCGGGCTCAGCCCCGGTACGGCCGCACTGGCCATGGCTGCCAGTTCCATAGGTGTCCTCTTCACCTACACCACGGTAGTTGCATCTGTGCGTATCGACACAGAGGTCGGCGGCGAGTCGCTGCACCCATCCCGGGCCGATCCCCGAAATATCAAATGTCCAAGCGACTGAGTACGGTAGATACATGAGTACCGTGACACAGTCCGAAGGCCTTCCACCGCTGGGCGCGCTGACCCTGGCCCAGACCAGGATGGACCGGGGCTGCGAACGCCGCAGCGATGCCGGGCTGCTGCCGGGGATCTGGGGCGCCGCCTCCACGCATGTGATGCTCATGGATGATGCGCGCACGCTGGTGCGGGAGAACAAGATCGTCCTGCTGCCCTCGCAGGGCCGCCCGCTGCCGGCTATGGCTGTCTACCTGGGCCGGGCCCTGCCCGGCGCCGACGTCCCGGTCGGGACGGACATTGTGCTCGAAATCCTGGACGGACCCGGGCAGGCGGGCCTGCCGGACGGCAGCGCTGGGGACTGGCTGGGCCTGCGGGAGGTGGCCGTCGGGCTCTCCCCGCAGGATGCCGGCCTGTTTGTCGAGGCTGCGGCCATCGCCAACTGGCACGCCTCCCACCAGCATTGCCCGTTGTGCGGGACACCCACCCGGATCGAGCAGGGTGGCTGGGTGCGCCGCTGCCCGGAGGATCAAACCCAGCATTTTCCGCGCACCGATCCGGCCATCATCGTCTCCGTGCTGGATGACCAGGACCGGATCCTGCTGGGGCACAACAAGGCCTGGCCGGCGGGCCGGTACTCCACCCTCGCCGGGTTCGTCGAACCAGGTGAGTCGCTTGAGGCAGCGGTGATCCGCGAGGTCGAGGAAGAGTCCGGCGTCCTGGTGCATTCGCCGCAGTACCTGGGCTCGCAGCCCTGGCCCTTCCCTGCCTCGCTGATGCTTGGATTCACGGCCACGGCTGTGCGGACGGAACTGAAGCCCGACGGCGTCGAAATCGCCGATGTCCGCTGGTTCACGCGCGAGGAACTGGCCGCCTGCATTGGCAGCGGCGAGGTGCAGGTGGCCGGGGGCCTGTCCATCGCCAGGGCCTTGATCGAACACTGGTATGGCGGACCGCTGCCGGAGCCGCAGGCCTGGCAGTGACGATGGCACCAACCGGATTCACCGCCGCGGCAGGGCAGAGCCTGGAAGCCCGGATCCTCGACGGTCTGGACGCCGAACAGCGGCAGGTGGCCTCGACCCTGGCGGGCCCGATGTGCGTGCTGGCCGGCGCCGGCACCGGCAAGACCCGGGCGATCACCCACCGCATTGCCTACGGCGTGCACTCGGGGGTGTACAAGCCGCAGCGGGTGCTCGCAGTCACCTTCACGGCCCGCGCCGCCGCCGAGATGCGCACCCGGCTGCGGGACCTCGGCGTGGGCGGGGTCCAGGCCCGGACCTTCCACTCCGCAGCGCTGCGCCAGCTGCAGTACTTCTGGCCGCAGGCGGTCGGCGGGCCGCTGCCCGGACTGCTGGACCACAAGGCCAACGTGATTGCCGAGGCAGCGCGGCGGCTCCGGCTCTCCGCGGACCGCGCCGCGATCCGGGACCTGGCCGCCGAGATCGAATGGGCCAAGGTGTCCATGCTGACCCCGGACACCTATGCCAGGGCCGCGGCCGGCCGGGCCGAGCCGGCGGGCTTCGACCTGGTGACCGTGGCGCGGCTCTTCCAGTCCTACGAGGACGTCAAGACGGACCGGAACATCATTGACTTCGAGGACGTCCTGCTGATCACCGTGGGCATCCTGCAGGAGGACCCGAAGGTTGCGGCCGCCGTGCGCGAACAGTACCGGCATTTCGTCGTGGACGAGTACCAGGACGTCTCGCCGCTGCAGCAGCGGCTGCTGGACCTGTGGCTGGGGGAACGCGGGGACCTGTGCGTGGTTGGGGACGCGAGCCAGACCATCTACTCCTTCACCGGCGCCACCTCGCGCCATCTGCTGCAGTTCACCAAGCGCTTCCCGGACGCGGCCGTGGTCAAGCTGGTGCGTGACTACCGTTCCACACCCCAGGTGGTGCAGCTGGCCAACTCGCTGCTGGCGGCCCGGACCAAGCAGCCCTGGCGGGGCAGCGGTCCGGATCCGTGGCCCGCCCCGCTGGAACTGGCTGCCCAGCGTCCTGCCGGCCCGGCACCGAGCTTCACTGAATGCGCCGACGACGAAGCAGAGGCGGCGCAGGTGGCAGCCCGGATCCGCTCGCTGCTCGAGGCCGGGGTGCCGGCGAGCGAAATCGCCATCCTGTTCCGCACCAACGGCCAGTCCGAGGCGTACGAGCAGGCCCTCGCCTCGGCCGGCATCGGCTACCAGTTGCGCGGCGGGGAACGCTTCTTTGGCCGCCGCGAGGTCCGCGATGCAATGCTGCAGCTGCGTGCTTCGGCCCGTGCCGCCGGTACCGAACCGGTGCCCCAGCTGGCCCGGGACGTGCTGGCCAACCTCGGCTACACCGCCCAGGCACCACAGTCCTCCGGCGCGGTGCGCGAACGCTGGGAATCCCTGGCCGCACTCGTGGCGCTCGCCGACGAGCTTGACCTGGCCCGGGGCGAGGCCGCTGGCGGCGTCTTCACCATGCAGGACTTCGTCGCCGAGCTTGAGGAGCGCGCCGCCGCCCAGCACGCCCCCACCGTGCAGGGCGTGACGCTGGCCTCGCTGCATTCGGCCAAGGGCCTGGAATGGGACGCCGTGTTCCTGGTCGGCCTGAGCGAGGGCCTGATGCCCATCTCGTTCGCGGATACCGACGAAGCCGTGGACGAGGAGCGCCGGCTGCTCTATGTCGGCATTACCCGCGCACGCGAGCATCTCGCCCTGTCCTGGTCCCTTGCCCGCACTCCGGGCGGACGGGCCAACCGGAAGCCGTCGCGCTTCCTCGACGGGCTGCGCCCGGCGTCGTCCTCACGCACGGGCCTCCGCAGCGGTGCGCACGGTGCCGAGCGGACCGGGCGACGGCGGCAGTCCGCTCCCGCCCACTGCCGGGTGTGCGCCACCCTGCTGACCACCGGGGCCGAACGCAAAGTCGGCCGCTGCGCCAACTGTCCGCCCGGCTATGACGAGCACACCTTCGAGGCCCTGCGCGCCTGGCGCAAGGAGGCCGCCCAGGAAGCCGGCATGCCTGCCTTCGTGATCTTCACCGACGCGACGCTGGCGGCGATCGCCGAGGCACGGCCTGGTTCGCTGCAGGAGCTGTCCAAGCTGCCCGGGGTCGGTCCCGCGAAACTGGAACGTTACGGCCAGGACGTGCTCCGGACGCTCGGCTCCGACTAGCCTCCGGTGGCCCGTTCCGGCGGCAGCACGCAGCCGCAGTCCGGATGCGGTGGATATTCGTGCCGGAGCACCGTGCCGTCGGCCGGCCGCAGCTGCAGCACTGCAGACCAGGCGGCGGGCCGGTTCCTGCCGTCGAGGTAGAGCAGTGCCTGGAGGGCCGCCAGGCCGGCCGCGGCCACGGCCAGGGACGCCTCGTCCGCTGGCGGTGCCGTGGCCTGCAGGGCCGCCAGTTCGGTACTCAGCGTGTACCAGCCGGGATCCGTGTCCGCGCGGTGCCGGTTCAGGCATTCCAGGCAGGCGGACTCGCCGGGCACTACGAGCGGGCCCACCAGTGCATCCTGCTCCCGGCAGAGCACGCCCAGATGCGGATGCCCGCGGCTCATCAGGACCGCGCCGACGGTGCTGTCGGCCACCTCCGCGGCCGTGTACACCGCCAGGCTCAGCATCCGGGGCACCGCGTGTTCGCTGCGGCCGGACGTGCCGCCAATCGGATAGCAGCCTATGGTCGGATCGATCTGGTGCACGTTCCGGCGCAGCGCCTGGGCCCGGTTCAGGCCGATGTCCGCCAGGCGGTAGGCGCCGGCCCCGATATCGGCGGCCCCCACCGGCCGCGGGTCCTCCACGAGCAAGGTGCCCACGCCGGCGGCCGCCAGGGCGCAGGCGACGGCTGCACCGGTCCGGCCCAGGCCGATGAGGTGCACGGCGGCGGAACTGCGGCGGGCCACGAGGCTGGTGCCGTCGCAGCCATAGACCGCGGACCACCGGTCCCGGTCCGGTGCCAGCCGGTCCGCCCGCAGCCCATCGGTGCCAAGGTCCTGCCCTGCTTCGTCCACGAGCACAGGTTCGAGCGCCGCCAGCAGCGCTTCCGCCCGCACCGTGCTGATCCGGCATTCTGCCGCGGCCATCCGCAGGCCACCGCGGTCCAGCCCGCGGCGCAGTTGGCCGATGAAGGCCAGATCCGCTTCGTCGGTGCCGTCCAGCAGGACCCCGCCGGGGCCTGTTCCCAGTTGGAGCGAACCAGAGTCCCGCCGCAGGATGCGCAGTCCCGGGTTGATCCGAAGATGTGCCACGGCAGTCTCCTTCGCCTTGATGCTGTGCTTGGCACCGTCCATGCTGGCACGACCGCAGAACCGGGACAGGAGTTATCCACAGATCCGGCCCCGCCCGCCGGCCAGCGTGCACGCTGTCGGGACGCCGGGGTAACGTCGAGGGCATGCATGGACACGACCCGGCAGCGGCCGGCAACGGCATCACGCAACCGGTGACCACCCGGGATGGCGCCCCAGTGGTGGTCAGACGGTCGAACCGGCGGCGCCGCACGGTCTCGGCCGCATGGCGCGATGGCACAGCGGTGATTTCGATCCCGGGATATTTCAGCAAGACCCAGGAACTGCTCTGGGTCCGGCGGATGCTGGAGAAGCTCGAGGCCAGGCCCGCCGGCGGCAGCGCGCCGCGCAGCGACCAAGACCTGCTGCGCCGGGCCCTGGACCTCTCCGGGCGCTACCTGTCCGGCCGGGCGGAGCCGGCGAGCATCCGCTGGGTCTCCAACCAGAACGGCCGCTGGGGCTCGGCCACTCCGGCGCGGGGGACCATCCGGATCTCGGACAAGATCGAGGGCATGCCGGGATGGGTGGTGGACTACGTCATCCTGCACGAGCTGGCGCACCTGCTGGAGGCCGGGCACGGTCCAAGGTTCTGGCAGCTGCTTGCCGGCTATCCAGAGCTGGACCGGGCCAAGGCCTTCCTGGACGGGGCGGCCTACGCCATGGGCCGCGGGCTTGCCGACGATCCGGTGGACGGAGCCGGCGGAGAGGCTGCCGAACAGCAACAGGTTCCCGCCGGAGCGGGCCCTGCCGCCGGACGTTAGCGCCCTTCCCGGCCTTGGCCCCCGTCGTCCTCCGGATCGGTACCGGTCCCGCCGGTATCACCGGAGTCGGGCTTGTCGAAGCCGCCCTCGAGCAGCTTCTGCAGTGCCTCGTCGACCTCGGACTCCGAGGCCTCGAGCCGCCGGCGTCGGGCCGAGAAGCCTGCCGGGTCGTCCAGATCCTCGGCGGTGGGCAGCAGGTCCGGGTGCTGCCAGATGGCGTCCCGGCCCGCGATGCCGCGCTCGTCGCCGAGAGCAGCCCAGAGCGCGGCCGCCTCGCGCAGCCGGCGCGGCCGGAGTTCCAGGCCTACCAGCGCCGAGAAGGCATGTTCGGCCGGGCCGCCGGTCGCCCGGCGGCGGCGGACCATCTCCCGCAGCGCCTCGGCCGAGGCCAGGTTGGCGGTTGCGGCAGCGGTGAGTTCGTCCACCCATCCTTCGACCAGGGCCAGCACGGTTTCCAGCTTGGCCAGCGCCGCATCCTGCGCCGGTGTGCGGGCGGGCATAAAAACACCCTGCGACAGGGCATCCTGCAGCGACTGGGGGTTCGCCGGGTCGATTTCCCTGGCCGCCTCCTCGATGCGTGACATATCGATGTGGATGCCCCGGGCGTAGCCTTCGATGGCGCCGAGCAGGTGCGCACCCAGCCAGGGCACATGCGTGAACAGCCGGGCATGGCAGGCTTCGCGCACGGCGAGGAAGAGCAGCACATCCTTCTGCTCGACGTTCAGGCCCTCGCCGAACGACTTGACGTTCGCCGGCAGCAGCGCCATCGTGCCCGGCGCCAGCGGGATGCCGATGTCGGTGGAACTGACCACTTCCTTGGACAGCGCGCCCACTGCCTGGCCCAGTTGCATGCCGAACAGGGCACCGCCCATGTTCTGCAGCATCGAGCGGGCACCACCCATCATCTGCTTCATTTCCTCCGGGACCTGCTCGGTCAGCGCCGAGGTCAGCGCGAAGGCAATGCTGTTGGCCACCGGTTCGGTCATCTGCTTCCACGTGGGAAGCGTGGCTTCGACCCATTCGGCACGCGCCCAGGCCTTGCCGATCATCCCGGTGCCGGCAAAGTCGGTGACCGGATCCAGCCAGAGTTCGGCCAGCCGCAACGCCTCGTCAACCTCGCGGGCCTCACCGGGGCTGACCGAGGGGTCCCCGTCCACGGCAGCGGCACGGCGGGCATTATCGTGTGCCAGCTTCCAATTCACGGGACCTTCGTTGCCCGCGCTCATCATGGCCTGCACTTGTTGGAACATCTGGGCGAGCATATTCGGGTCCGAGGGCAGGCCCGCGGCCTTGGCCAGCTCGGCTGGGTCCATGCCGGCGCCCTGGCCGCCGAACAGCTTGGCGAACATCTCGGACAGCGGATCCTGCTGGTCGCCGTCGTCGTCCGGTCGGTTGGAAGTCATCTGTACCACCGCTTCTCGTGGGGTTTTTCTGCGGGTATAGCTCCACGTTACCGGCAGTAAATCGGCCTTGTCGCCGCCGCTGCTGCCTCGTTCGCTCTGGGCGTTGGTCCGGATCCGGCCGCGCGGCGGGCGCCCTTCCCAGCATCCGTCCAGTACGACGGCGTAGGCTGGTTCCTGCGCCGGGACCAGCCGGCGTATCTTTCTGCATCCGCCCCGGCGTCGGTGCGGCAACGTCCAGTGAAAAGGAAGCTATTTGGTCCAGCAGACAGCCCACGACGAACGCCCGGCTCCCGCGCGCCGGCGCGCCGGCCGGCGGCGGGCAGTGCTGCTCGGTTCCGGCGCGGCCGCCGTACTGCTGGGTCTGGCGGCGCTGGCCCTGCCGGCGCCGTACGTGGTGGAGTCGCCGGGCCCGACGTTCAATACCATTGGCGAGCTGCAGAAACGGCCGTTGATCGAGATCCCCGGCCGGACCACCTATCCCGCGACCGGCGATCTGGACCTGACCACCGTCTATGTCAGCGGCGGGCCGAACGCGCCGGTCACCTTCCTGGAGGTGCTGGCGGGCTGGCTGGATCCGGCACGCAGTGTTTCACCGGTCGAACTCGTCTACCCGCCGGGAACCACCGGCGAGCAGATCAACGAACAGAACACCGCAGCGATGACGTCCTCGCAGGAATCCTCGGTGGCGGCGGCGTTCAGCTATCTGGGCGTGGACTACGGCCAGAAGCTGTCCGTGGCCGGTTTCGCGGACGACTCGGCCTCGAAGGGCGTGCTCAAGGTCGGCGACGCGATCGAAACCGTCAACGGCAAGACGGTCAAGGACATCGATGTCCTGCGCGGCGAACTCAATGCCAGCGGCGGGCAGGCGGTGGATCTCGGTGTGCGCCGGAACGGCGAGCGGATCACGGAGAAGATCGCACCGAAGGCCAATCCCCAGGGCGTGTACCAGCTTGGGGTGGCACTGCGGATCGCCTATTCCTTTCCCTACCAGGTCAAGATCCAGCTGGACAATGTCGGCGGTCCGAGCGCGGGGATGATGTTCGCGCTCGGGATCGTCGACAAGCTCACCCCCGGGCCGATGACCGGCGGTAAGCACTTCGCCGGCACCGGCACCATCGACGCCGACGGCGAGGTCGGGCCGATCGGCGGCATTGCCCAGAAGATGCTCGGCGCCGCAGAGCGCGGCGCCACCGTCTTTTTGGCCCCGGCGGACAACTGCGGTGAGGTGTCCGGGCACGTCCCGGACCACATGCAGGTGGTGAAGGTCTCCACCCTGACGGAGGCCGTGGATGCCGTGACGCTCATCGGGCAGGGCAAGGACTCCTCGGCACTGCCCAGCTGTGGATAAGGAAAAGAGCCTCAACGGCGGATCAGCGTGGCAGTCAATCCGTTTTCAGTCACAATCGGGACACAGATTCGCCGGTTCCGGCCCGCTAGGTGGCTCCGGCCGGAACCGGCAGGGCAGAATGGCAGGAGGCGGAACCTCTGTGGCTGCTCAATCGTGGTTCAAGCGAGGGATACTCCCATGCAGTCGCGGGGTTCTTCGCGAGCTAAGCACCAGACGATGAGGTAACGAGTGACTTTCGGACCAGACCGGCCCTATGACGAGCGGCCGACGCCGCCGACCAAACTTGGACGGAAGCGCTCCGCCTTGGTGCCCACCCTGGTTGTGGTCGCCGTGCTGGTGGTTGGCTTTGTCTTCTTCTCCCAGGTGTACGCAGACGTCCTGTGGTACAACCAGCTCGGCTTCCTGGAAGTCTTCCTGAAGGAAAACGGCACCAAGATCGCCATCTTCCTGGCTGCTTTCCTGATCATGTCCGTCTCGGTCTATCTCAGCCTGCGGATCGCCTACCGGTCGCGTCCGGTCTATGCCCCCGATAGCTCGCTGCAGGAGAACCTGAACCGCTACCAGGCGCAGCTGGAGCCGGTGCGGAAGCTGCTGATGATCGGCATTCCGGTGGTGCTCGGCGGGTTTGCGGGAACGGCCGCGGCCTCCGCGTGGCAGACGGTGCTGCTGTTCTTCAACCAGGAGCCGTTCGGCACCGCGGATCCTCAGTTCGGCCTGGACTACAGCTTCTACCTCAATACGCTGCCCTTCATCGGCTTCGTGACCGGCTTCCTGGTCAGTGTGGTCCTGATCGCCGGCATCGCAGGCCTGCTGACGCATTATCTCTACGGCGGGATCCGTCTGGAAGAAAAGGGCCTGTTCGCCTCGACGGCGGCACGGATCCACATCGCGGTCTTCGCCGCCCTGTTCCTGCTCCTGCAGGGGGTCAACTACTGGCTCGACCGGTACAGCACCCTGCAGTCCACTTCGGGCAAGTGGGCCGGTGCCCTCTACACGGATGTCAATGCCGTCATCCCGACCAAGTCGATCCTTGCCGTGGCGGCAGTGATCGTGGCGATCCTCTTCATCGTCGCCGCGGTCATGGGACGCTGGCGGCTGCCGCTGGTCGGCACCGCGATGCTGGTGATCACGGCCATCCTGGCCGGCGGCGTGTACCCCTGGGTGGTCCAGCGCTTCCAGGTGACCCCCTCCGAACTGAGCCTGGAGCGCCAGTACATCGAGCGGAACATCGCCCTGACCCGCCAGGCCTACGGGCTCACCGACACCGAGGTCACGCCCTACAACGCCACCGTGAACGCGGAGGCTGGGGCGTTGCGCAAGGACGCGGAAACCACCGCGAACATCCGCCTGCTGGACCCGAACCTGGTCTCGGACGCATTCGGCCAGCTCGAGCAGTTCCGCCAGTACTACCAGTTCGCCCCCACGCTGAACGTGGACCGCTACGACGTCAACGGCGAAACCCAGGACACCGTGATCGCGGTGCGCGAACTGAACACCGCGGGCGTGCCGGCCGGTTGGTTCAACGAGCACGTTTTGTTCACCCACGGCTACGGCGTGGTGGCAGCGGCCGGCTCCAAGGTCCAGGCCGACGGCAAGCCTTCCTTCATGCTTTCGGGCATTCCGTCCACCGGTGTGCTCGGCAATGACAAGACCTACGAACCGCGGATCTACTTCGGCGAGTATTCGCCGGACTATTCGATCGTCGGCGGCCCCAAAGGCGCCGCCCCGGTGGAGATCGACCGGCCGCAGAGCGAGGACTCGGACACCGAATCCAAGAACACCTTCGTCGGCAACGGCGGACCGAATGTCGGCAACTGGTTCAACCGGCTGGTCTACGCGCTGAAGTTCCAGTCCACCGACCTCATGCTCTCGGACGCGGTCAATTCCGAATCCCAGATCCTCTACGACCGCAATCCCCGCGACCGGGTCGAGAAGGTGGCCCCGTACCTGACGGTCGACGGCAACGCGTACCCGGCCATCATCGACGGCCGGGTCAAGTGGATCGTGGACGGCTACACCACCAGCCAGCATTTCCCCTACTCCACCCCGCAGCAGCTGGCCTCGGCCACGGCGGACTCGCTGACCGCCGGCGGACGGACCGTGGCGCTGCCGCCGCAGGATGTGAACTACATCCGCAACGCGGTCAAGGCCACGGTGGACGCGTACGACGGTTCGGTCACCCTGTATGCCTGGGATGACAAGGATCCGCTGCTGAAGGCCTGGCAGAAGGTTTTCCCGACCACGCTCAAGCCGTACAGCCAGATGTCGGCCGAGCTCATGTCCCACGTGCGCTACCCGGAGGACCTTTTCAAGGTCCAGCGCGAGCTGCTGGGCCGCTACCACGTGACCAGCGTCGACCGGTTCTACTCCAACTCGGACGCCTGGAGCGTGCCGACCGATCCCACCCTCGGCGCGAAGACCACGGTCAAGCAGCCGCCATACTACCTGTCGCTGAAGATGCCCGGGCAGGACAGCGCAGCCTTCTCGCTGACCACGCCGTTCATTCCGTTTACGGCCGACGGCGAAGAACCGCGCAACGTGCTCTACGGCTTCCTCGCCGCGGAAGCGGACGCGGGCATCGGCAAGGACGGGCAGAAGTCCCCGGACTACGGCAAGCTGCGGCTGCTTGAGCTGCCGCGGTCGGTGACCGTTCCGGGCCCCGGCCAGGCCCAGAACCTGTTCAACTCGGACACCACCGTCTCGCAGGCCCTGAACCTGCTGCGCCAAGGCGCCTCCGAGGTCATCAACGGCAACCTGCTGAGCCTGCCGGTCGGCGGCGGCATGCTGTATGTCCAGCCGGTCTACGTGCAGTCCTCCGGTGCCTCGTCCTATCCCACGCTTCGCCGGGTGCTGGTCAGCTTCGGCGAGAAGGTGGGCTTCGCGCCGACCCTGGCCGAGGCGCTGGACCAGGTGTTCCAAGGCAACTCGGGAGCGACCACCGGGGACGAGGGCAACGTCGGCCAGACGCCGGCGACGCCTCCCACCCAGGAGGTCACGGCCCAGGAGAAGCTGCAGACGGCCCTGCAGAACGCCCGGGCGGCCATCGAGGAAGGCCAGGCCGCACTGTCCAAGGGCGACTTCGCTGCCTATGGCACGGCCCAGCAGAAGCTGCAGAAGGCACTCCAGGACGCGATCAACGCCGAAGCCCAGATCGCCGGAACCGCTCCGTCCACCGGCGGCAGCGCGACACCTACGCCGACGCCCACGCCGAGCCGCTGACGCGTCCGGATTTGCATCCCCACCCCGCGGCCGGTAAAGTTGCATGAGTCGCCGCGGGGTGGAGCAGTTCGGTAGCTCGCTGGGCTCATAACCCAGAGGTCAGAGGTTCAAATCCTCTCCCCGCAACCATCAAAAGCAGGGCGGTCCCGATCGGGACCGCCCTGCTTTGTTGTCCAGACGCTACTGGCCGGATTCGATCGAGGCGGGCGACGGCGCGGCGTTGCCCGCCTTGAGCGCGGCCAGCCGGGCCTCGATCTCCGTCTGTTCGCCCAGGTCCTCGAGGCTCTCGAACTGGGTGTCGAGGCTGGAGGCGGCCAGTTCGTTGGCGCCGCGGACCCTGGCCTCCTCGCGGCGGACCTTTTCCTCGAAGCGGCTGACTTCGCTGGTGGGATCCATGATGTCGATACTCTTGATGGCGTCATGGACCTGCAGCTGTGCCTGCGCCATCTTGGCCCGGGAAATCAGCTCGTCGCGCTTGCTCTGCAGCTCAACGAGCTTGCCCTTCATCTGGTTCAGGCCCGTCTTGAGCTTGTCCACGATTTCGGTCTGCGAGGCGATCGTCGGCTCGGCACCCTTGGCCTCGTTTTCGGAGGCGATCTGCCGCTGGATGGCGACCTTGGCCAGGTTGTCGAACTTCTGTGCGTCCAAGGTGTTGCCCTCGGTACGGTACTTGTCTGCCTGCCGGCTCGCCGCCAGTGCCTTGTTGCCCCAGTCTTTGGCATTGGCCAGGTCTTCGTTGTAATCGTCCTGCAGCATCCGCAGGTTGCCGATGGTCTGGGCGATGGCGCTTTCGGCTTCGGCGATGTTGTTGCTGTAGTCCCGGACCATCTGGTCCAGCATTTTCTGCGGGTCCTCCGCCTGGTCCAGCAGCGCGTTGATGTTGGCCTTGGCCAGCTGTGCGATGCGGCCGAATATTGACTGCTTTACCACGATATTGCCCTTCCTTCTGCCTACCAATGGAAACCCTGAACAACTAATCAAAACCCTGTCCCGGCCGGGCCGGCCGGTGGGGGAGCCGGGCACCTAGAAATTGCCGCCGGCGCCTCCGCTGTCACCAAAGCCGCCGCCAAAGCCCCCGCCTCCGCCTCCGCCGAAGCCGCCGAAGCCGCCGCCGCCGAAAATGCCTCCGCCTCCGCCTCCGCCCCCGCCATGGTGGCCGCCGCGCAGGATCGAATCGATCAGGATGCCGCCGAGGATGGCGCCGCCCATGCCTCCGCCGCCGCCGCGGCGTCCGCCGCCGAAACCGCCCATGCCGCTGAAATCGTCGACGTCCTGCTGGGCCAGCTGGCTGGCCTGCTGGGCCAGGGCATTGGCCTGGTTGGCATAGTTCAGGGCGCGCTCCGGATCCGCATCCGCGACCTGGATGGCCTGGTCCAGATGGCGTTCGGCCTCGGCCAGCCGGGTCCGGGCCTGGCTGCCGACCCCGCCGCGCCGGGCCCGGATGTAGTCGGAGGTCCCGGCGATCTGCGCCTGGGCGGACATGATCGCCTGCTGCAGCTGCTCACGGGCCCGGCGGATGCGTTCCTGCTGGTCCCTGACCCCCACCAGCGCACTGTCCAGCTGCCGCTGGGCGGCGTCCAGGTTCTGCAGGACGGCCTGCGGATCGATCCGGCCCGCCGCCACCGCCTGCTTGACCGTACCCAGCGCGGCCTCCATGGCCGCTGCCGGACCGGCCAGTTCCGGATGCTGGCCGCTGCCGGCCAGGGCCCTGGCCTGGGCGAGGTCCTGGGCGGCGTCGGCGACGGCGGATTCCAGCGCCTGCCGGGCGGTGCCGAGGTCGCGGGCGGTCCTGCCGATCGCCTCGAGCAGCACGTCCGCCTGGTGGACCGCTTCTTCGGCGGAGCGGATGGCGACGACGGCGGCGCTGCGGTCGGCGGCGTCGAGCTTTTCCTGCGCCGTGGCCGCGGTGCTCTCCGCGAAGTCCAGCCGTTCCTGGGCCTGGCCCACATTGTCCGCAATCTGGGCCAGCGCCGAGTCCAGGTAACCGGCCCGCAGCTGCTGTAGCTGGTCCGTGCCTTCTGCCAGCCGGTCCCGGGTTGTCCGGGCGGCGGCGCGGACCGTTTCCAGGGCCTCCGGTGCCGTCGCTTCGAGCTTGCGGAGCGCGTCGAAGTCCGCTTTGTGCCGCTCGAGCGATTCATTCACGGCCTCGCACCGCCGAATGATGTCCCCGAGCCAGGCCCGCTGCTGTTCCTCGGTGTCCGGTACGTGGTCATCAAGCTGCTGCTGCAGCTTGAAGGACTCCATCATGTGCAGCTTGGCGGCGTCGATATCCTCCCGGTAGGGCCGCACGGCTTCCTCGCCGTACTGGGCCAGCGCGAAGCCGAACTCCTGTTCGCTGGACTTGATCGCGTCGTCGGCGGCGACCAGCAGGCTGGAAGCCTTGCGGCGCAGCTGCTCCACGCTCAGCGCATCGTTGGGGTCCTGCGGCGGGCCGCCGGTCCGTGCCTTGCCCGGCCCACCGGCTGCCTTGCCGCGCCGGTTGCGGACATAGAGGTAGGTGCCCACCCCGCCCGCGGCAACGACGCCGACCAGCAGCACCGGGACCAGCGATCCGCCGGAGCCACCGGATTTGACCGCGCCGCTGCCGCCGCTGGCGGCGTCCTCGACCGCGGCGACGGCATCCAGTCCCGCCTGCGCCCAGTCGCTGCGGCCCAGCGCCGGAACAACGGACTGGTAGATGGCCTGCTCCTTGCCGGCCAGCGGGCCGCCTTGGCCGGCCTGGAAGTGCGCTGCGCGCTGATCGACGGCGACGGCCAGCATGGCGTCCGAGCTGCCCAGGCCTTTCTTCTGGGCCGTTGCGACCACCCATTCACGGGGATTGTCCGGGTTGGTAAAGGTGTCCACATAGACGAGGTACAGTCCGATTCCATGATCCTGCTGCAGTTTCCGCACGGCATCTTCGACCTCGCCGGCCTGGTCGCCGAGGACACCGGCGTTGTCCACCACGAACTCGCCTGGCGGAATGGTTACCGGTGGTTCGGCGTGGGCGGCCGCCGGGACGGCAAGCAGCACCACTAGCCCGGCCACTGCGGCAAGTCGCAGGGCCAGCCGCAGCTTAAACGCCGCGAGAGCCTGGATCAGTGATCGCATGGACAACCCCCGGTTGCGATCCGGTCCCCGGGAACCGGACGATTGTTGTGCGGATGCCGGAATTCTCCGTGCCTGCATCCGGTTTTGATTCTATGGGGCGCTTCAAGGAGCGTCCACACAAGCGGACCACGTGAGCTTTCGGCAAGCTCCCAGATTTCTTCCAGCAAATGTAGGCAGTTGTCACAGACTGCGCAGGCATAGTGGACTTAGTTCGATGAAAGGAATAAGTATGAGCGAGAACCTGCAGGATCCGGCGGACAGGCCGGTGCCGCCGCAGCCGCAGAAGCCACCGTCCGGCCCGGCCGAAGCGGCGGCGCCGCCCGTTCCGGCCTCGGACCCCCAGCACACCCAGCCCATCGCGCCCATGGCCAACCAGACCCGCCCGATCGGCCCCGTTTCCGAGGAAACCGGCAACGCACCCCGCCAGCAGGATGGCTGGTACCGGCCTGACGGCCCGGCGCCGGCAGCAGCCCCGGGACCCTCGGAGCACGGCGCACCCGGCTACGGGGCCTATGCCCCGGGTGCCTCGTTCCACGGCCCCGGTGACGGGCAGGTCCCCGGCGCCGGACACACCCCGCGCACCGCTGCGTTCCAAGCCGCCAAACCGTCGTCGCGCAAGCGCTTTGGTACCGGCACCCTGGTGGCCGGAATGCTGTTGGCCGGGCTGGCCGGCGGTGCTGTCGCCGTCGGCAGCCAGTCCCTGACCGCCGGATCCCCGGTCGCCATCGCCCCTGCCGCCCAGTCCGGGCAGCTGATCGTCAACAACACGGATTCGGTCAACGAGATCACCGCGGCGGCGGCCAAGGCCTCGCCGAGCGTGGTGACCATCTCGGTCAGCGGCGGCAGCAGCGGAGGATCCGGTTCCGGCATCATCCTCGACACCGAAGGACACATCCTCACCAACACCCATGTGGTGACCCTTGGCGGCAGCGTGTCCGATCCGACGGTGGAAGTGCGCACCCAGGACGGCCAAGTGCACAAGGCCACGGTGGTCGGCACGGATCCGCTCTCCGACCTGGCCGTGATCAAGATCGATGCTTCCGGCCTCACCCCGGTGGCCTTCGCGGACTCGGACAAGCTCAACGTCGGGGATACCGCCATCGCCATCGGTTCGCCGTTGGGCCTGAGCGGCACCGTGACGGACGGCATTATCTCCACTCTGAACCGGACGATCAGTGTTTCCTCCTCGGCCGTTCCGGAGAATTCCGGCGACAACAGCCAGAGCAATCCCCAGGACCAGTTCAACTTCCAGTTCCCGGGCCAGGAACAGGGCCAGTCCAACAACAAGGGCAGCATCTACCTGAACGTTATGCAGACGGACGCGGCCATCAACCACGGCAACTCCGGCGGGGCGCTGGTCAATACGGCCGGCGAACTGATCGGCGTCAATGTGGCCATCGCCTCCTCCAGCCAGGACAGCGGCAGCATCGGCGTCGGGTTTGCCATCCCCAGCAACTACGCCCAGCGTGTGGCCAAGGAACTGATCGCCGACGGCAAGGCCAGCCACGGCTATTTGGGCGTCAGCGTCACGGCCCAGGCGGCAGAGAGCTCCTCGCAGAACACGCAGTTCTCCGTCGGGGCAGCGGTGGCCGATGTGGTTTCCGGCTCCCCGGCGGCCGACGCCGGCATCCGGAAGGGAGACGTGATCACCGACGTTGAAAACCGGCCGATCGAGGACAGCCAGTCCCTGACCGCGGCCATCCGCGAGCACACCAGCGGTTCCAAGGTGGCGGTGACCGTGGTGCGCGACGGCCAGCAGCGCAAGTTGGATGTCACCCTCGGGGAGACCCCGAAGAGCTGACCGTGCCAAGCCGTCCAGCGACGGCATTCGGCATGATACTCCCGGCACATCGAAGTCTTCCGGTGAGGTGGATGGGGCAACAGCACCACCTCACCGGAAGACTTTCTGCATTGGTGCTTGCGCTGGAGGTGAAAGGGTGGCAGCAGGGCCAAATAATCAGGGGGCTTACTAGTCAGACTCGCGAGGGTATGGCATCGTTAGTTTCATGCTCGGGATCTGCCTCCTGCGCAAGGCATGATCCCCCCGAAAGGTCCCAAAAATCCAAGGAGGACTCCGGTGGACGGCAAAGCGAAGGTTACAGCATTGGTGCTGGCCGGGTATCTGCTCGGTCGAACGAAGAAGCTGAAGCTGGCGATGACTATTGCCGGTACGCTCGGCGGCCAGCAAGTGATGAACAACAGGGAAACGTTGCTCGCTCAAGTCACTAAATTGGTGCAGTCCTCGCCGGAGGCCAAGCAGCTCACCGAGCAGGTTACGGGCAGGCTGGTTGCAGCGGCGACGGGAGCCGCCATTGCCAGCGCCTCAAAGCGAATTGAATCCGTAAGCAGCAACCTGCAAAACCGTGCAGACCGGTTGAATGCGGGTGTTGACGAGGCCGCGGAAGCAGGCAAGGGCGCGGCAGGCAAGGCTGCGGAGGGCGCAGGTGCTGCAGGTGCCGGTGCTGCCAAGGGCCTAAGGTCCGTTACCCATCCGTTCAAGAGCCGCGCTGAGCGACGGCAGGCCGAAGAGGAAGAGCCCGAAGAGGAGCGCCCGGAGGCCGAAGAGGAAGAGCCTGAGGAAGAGGAGCACCCGGAGGCCGAGGCCGAAGAGGAAGAGCCTGAGGAAGAGGAGCACCCGGAGGCCGAGGCCGAAGAGGAAGAGCCTGAGGAAGAGGAGCACCCGGAGGCCGAGGCCGAAGAGGAAGAGCCTGAGGAAGAGGAGCCTGAAGAGGAACAGCCGAAGGGCAGGCAGCAGCCGCCTCGTCGTGGGTCCCGGACTGAAAGCCAAGCGGCTCGCAAACCGAGCCAGCAGCGCCAGACGACATCCAGGTCGGCCTCCGCTGAAAAGACAGCGGCCGCCTCAAAGGCCGCCGCTCCGAAGAAGGCTGCAGGCGCGGCCAGGAGCGCATCCGGAGAGCGAAAACCAGTTCCTCGCAGTGGCGGTAGCAGGTCAGCCGCAAGCGGTAGGTCTTCTACCAAGTAAGGAGCAGGTGACATGTCTGAAACGGCTGAGAGTGAGAAAACCGGTTCGTCCTCATCGACGGATAAGAGCCCACTGGACGGTCTGAAGGATGCTGCGGGCAGTCTGGGCAAGTCCCTGCTTAGCAACGCCTTGGGCAAGGTCTCCGAGAAGGTGGAAGGTCTGAGCGGCAACCTCGAAGACTACGCCGAAGGCAAGCCGCGAAGCGTGAAGAGCGAGGCAACAGTAGGGGCCGCCAAGGCGGGGTTGAAGGGGAATAGCCCTGCCGTTGGGGCAGCCAAGGGCATGCTGACCGGTGTTAAGAACAAGATCAAGAATCTCTTCACCGGCGGGGGAGGCCGCGGCAGCCGGCAGCAGAAATTCGCCAACATCGTCGAGTGGATCGAGGTCGGCGTTCCGGTCAAGGTCGCCTACAACCAGTGGACGGAATTCGAGCAGTGGTCCGACTTCATGAAGAAAGTCGAGAACGTCGAGCACAACAAGGACCAAGGGAAAGTTGCCTTCAAGGGGCAGGTCTTCCTTTCCCATCGGCGCTGGGACTCCACTATCAAAGAGATGGTGCCGGATGATCGCATCATCTGGAAGTCGACAGGTGCCAAGGGCCACTTGGACGGTGGTGTGACCTTCCATGAAGTGGCGCCTCGGCTGACCAAGATCTGCATCGTGGTCGAATACTACCCCCAGGGCCTCTTCGAGAAGACCGCGCAGATCTGGCGTGCTGTAGGGCGCCGGGTAAGGGTGGAAATGAAGCGCTACGTTCGCCATGTCATGACCAGCACCATTCTGGATCCTGACAGCGTTGAGGGCTGGCGCGGCGAAATCCGGGACGAGAAGATCGTCCGCACTCATGAAGAGGTTGTCGAACAGGAGAAGGCCGAAGAGGAAGAACGGGAGCGGGCCGAAGCGGAAGAGGCCGAGGGCTACGAGGAAGAGGAAGGCCCGGAGGCCGAGGAAGAGGGCTACGAGGAAGAGGAAGAGGAAGGCCCGGAGGCCGAGGAAGAGGGCTACGAGGAAGAGGAAGGCCCGGAGGCCGAGGAAGAGGGCTACGAGGAAGAGGAAGAGGAAGGCCCGGAGGCCGAGGAAGAGGGCTACGAGGAAGAGGAAGAGGAAGGCCCGGAGGCCGAGGAAGAGGGCTACGAGGAAGAACCAGAGGAGGAAACCGAAGAAGAAGAGGCGCCAGTCCCGCGGCGACGTTGAGGAAGGCGGTGCCAGGACCCGGCAGCGGGAAGTAAAACCCCGCACAGAGGAACTGCTTCACTCAGGGAGTAGGTACATCGATGACCAGCATGGCTCAACAACGGGGCGGTGGATACATCGACCGCCCGCACTCGAGTTCTTTGGCGGACGTCCTCGAACTCATCCTCGACAAGGGGCTGGTGATTGACGCGTACGTCCGTGTCTCTCTGGTCGGCATCGAGATCCTGACCATTGACGCCCGCATCGTCATTGCCAGCGTGGACACCTACCTGCGCTTTGCGGAGGCCACCAACAGGCTTGACCTCTACCAGCACGGCAAGGATCTGCCGGAGGTGATGGAGGGTCTGAACCGAAGCGGTGCCAAAGGGAAGAGCAGCGGCCTGCTCGCGGGCGTGAAGGAAGCCCTGACCGGCGGTGACGATGATCAACGCGGCCGTCCGGATGAGGAACGTGAGGAACGCCCCCGTCAAAAGACCGCGAGCCGGACACAACCGAGAAAGTCCGAATGAAGGAGGATCCGATTAGCCAAATGCCAAGTCAATATGTGTATGGAATAGTCCCGTCGGAGTTCATCGTTCCGTCGGACTTGTCTGGTGTGAAGGGACACCCGGTCGAAACGTGCGTCGCCGGCGATTTTGCGGCAGTAGTCACGCCGATCGAGGACGTCGAGTCCCTAGGTACCCCGGATGACTTATTGGCCCATAGCGCAGTACTGGACCGGATCGCCGCAGCAGGTCCGGTCCTGCCGATGGTTTTTGGCACGGTTGTCCCGGACGCAGAGGTGCTCACGGACCAGGTGCTGCCCTCGATGCAGGATGTGTATGCCGCCGGTCTGCGCCGCGTCCGGGATGCGGCGCAGTTCACCGTAAGGGCGCGTTACGTGCGGGACGTGGCACTCGCCGAGATCGTGTCCGAGAATCCCGAGGTCGCCAGGTTGCGCGAGGCTACCGCCGGCCTGAGCGAGGAAGCTTCTCACTTTGACCGGATCCGGCTCGGCGAATTGGTGGTCGAAGACCTCCGGCGGAAGGCCGCCGGTGATTCCGACGTCATTGTGAATGCACTGGCACCCTTGGCCCGTGAAACTGTGACCCGGGAGGCCGGTCACGCTGACGATGTCGTCGAACTTGCGGCCTTGGTGGACCAGGATTCCCAGCAACGGTTTGAACAGGCGGTCGAGAACCTGGCGAAAAATGCCGTCGGACGGATCACCTTCCGGCTGCTGGGTCCGCAGGCTCCCTATGACTTCGTCGGAGAGGTTTAGGCTGTGGGTTTCTTGTCCGGGCTCCTGGGCCTGCCGCTGGTACCGGTCCGCGGCGTGGGCTGGATTGCCGAACGCGTGCTTGAGGAGGCGGAGCGACAGTACTACGATCCTGGAACCATCCGCCGTAAGCTCGAGGAAGTGGCCGATGCGAAAGCAGCAGGTACCCTCACGGCAGAGGAAGCCAGTGCTTTGGAACAGGAGTTGGTGGGCAGGCTGATCGAAGCCGGCAGGCGCGCACGTCGGGAGGGATGATCCGCATGGTCGAGGAGCAGAGCGCCACCAGGAAGCCTCCGTCCCGCAGCGGCAGCATCGGGGAGAAGCCTGTCCGCCGAGCTGAACCTCGGAAGCCCGCGGAGGGCCGCGCCGATGGTTCCGAAACCAGTTCCGGCAGTACCGGCGGCAGGCCGTCCCCGGAGCACCATGCCCGTGCAAGGGAGGGGGACAGCGGGCGTGGCGAGGCCGAGCATCATCCTGGCCGGGGCGGTACCAGGATCAGCGCAGTGAAGGCAGCGCGGGCAGCCATGTCACAGCTGGAGATGCTGACGAGCAGGGAGGCTGAAGGTATCGTCGGCATCAGCAAAAATGACGACGGCGGTTGGACCGTGGTAGTGGAAGTAGTGGAAAGCCGTCACGTTCCGAGCACCAGCGATCTGCTGGCCGAATACAAGGTGGTTCTGGACAGCGGCGGCGAACTGGTTTCGTATGCACGCGGTTCCCGCTATGTGCGCGGCCGCCCGCGCGGGGACTAGCCAGGCCCCGGACAGAAACAGGCAGGCCATAGTCGAGGGAAGGCTACCTAGATCCAGACGAGGCGAACATGACTCTGAGCAACGCAGGCGGTCCGCCGGGACAAGGTCGTCTTGTTCCGGGCACGCCCCGCGGCCAGATCATGGAGCCGCAGCGCAGCCGGGAAGGGACGCTCACACACGTTATTGAGACGCTGCTTGACAAGGGCCTGGTGATCAACGCCGACATCATGGTGTCCGTGGCGGGCGTCGAACTTCTGGGTATCCGTATCCGTGCTGCCTTGGCATCGTTTGAGACCGCCGCCCGCTATGGTCTGGAATTCCCGGCCGGCACCGACCGGGGCACTCTCGCCTGGAAGGACGCGACCGAGGAAAAGGAGACCTGTCCCGAATGTGGCAAGAGGGTTCCCCTTGAGGAGCTGTTGAACGAGTCCTGCCCTTGGTGCGGCTGGAAGAGCGCCCGGGCCCTTGCAGCCGAGGATTCCGACACCGCGGGCGGGAGGCCCCGGCTCGGCTCGTCGGAGGACAGTTCCGGCGGCGATGACGGTTCCAAGCACCGCCGGACGCACACCGAAGAGTAAGCCGGAGGGTAAATGGATACCGGCCGCGATGAGGACATGCAGCCTACACGGGATCCTCAGGCTACCTTGTCGGAGTTGGTTGATGCCCTGCTGAACAAGGGTGTCTATTTGGATCTGGACCTGGTCATTACCGTGGCCGACATCCCGCTCATCGGCATCAGCCTGCGCGCTGCCATCGCCGGCATGGAGACAATGCTCGAATACGGCATGATGAACGGCTGGGATGAACGCACGCGCGCCTGGGTCAGGGACTCCGTGGCGCGGCAAGTGCTGCTGCGTCCAGACGAGGACGTCGTGGCCGGGATGGCCGGCGGGTACTACTGGCAGGATCCATCCAGCTCTGCCGCCACGTGGCGGCAAGGCCGCATCTACCTCACCACCGAGCGGTTGATTGTGTGCCGCCGTGAGCCACCGGAGGTCTTGTGGCAGGCGGCCCTGGGAGCGGTATCCGGCCTGGAACTGCGGACCGAGCCTTCCGTGGGCGGAGCAATCCGCACCCGGCTGCTGGTGCGGACCGACGACGGCGCCGCGGCGCTTTTGTCTGCTGCCGAGCCGGCGCGGCTCAAGGACCTGGTGCGCAACCGCTTGGACGGCACCGGGCAAATTGCCGCCGGCGCACCGGCTTTCGGCAGCAGCCAGGCCGGGGACGGCGCGGAGGAGCCGGACACGCTGCTGTTCAAGGGCGACCTCTGGTATCAGGAGATCCGTGCCACCGGCCCCGTGTGGCGCGGTGGCACGGGTAGGTACGACGTCCAGGAAGGATTCACCTGGCAGGACCCTCGCGACCGCCGGCCCGCGATCCGGCTGCAGCCCGACGAGATCACGGCCGCCGGTATCGAGTCTGCCGGCACGGACGAGGCACGGCTGCCGGCAGGAATTTCCTCTATCCTGATCCTAGGAACGGCCGAAGGAACAATCCGCCTTGCCAGTGCCAGGGCGGAGCAGTGGGCGATGTTGCTGCGGGGCGTGAGCCGGGCGGGCCGCAGGGACACAGGTGTGCCGGAGGTTGATGATGCTGAGAGTTGACGAGGACAGCCTGAAGAACGGTGTGCTGACGCTCGTAGTGACACTCGTGGAAGTGATCCAGGAGGCGCTGGAGAACCAGGCGCTGCGCCGGCTCGAAGGCGGGGGCCTGACCGAGGAGGAACAGGACCGCTTGGGCAACGCCCTGCTGGAGCTGGACGAGGCGATGGAGCAGATCAAGAAGGACCATGGCATTACCGGGTCGGTGGCGGAGCTGCGCCGCGGGCTGGACGAGGTTGTCGATGACGTCGTGGATAAACTGATCAATCCGCAGCGCTGGGCCCGGGAACAGGGCGATTCCATCAGATGACGGACTCACCTGGCCTGTATGTTTACGCCGTCATACCTGGGTCCCTTCCCGCGCTGGCGCTTGGGACCGGCATTGACGATGTCCCGCTCAAGCTGGTGGCCGCGGGGGGCGGGCCCGCCGCCGTCGTGCACGAACATCGCCGGGCCCCCTACAGCGGCGCCGATGACGACGTCCAACGCTGGATACTGGAGCACAGCAACGTGGTTGAGCGCTGCTGGGAGCAGGCCGGGACGGTGCTGCCGATGAGCTTCAACGTTATCGTTGCGCCCGGTGACGGAATGCCGGCCTCGGCCCGCCTCGCCCAGTGGCTGGCAGCCTCCGGCCCGGCGTTGGCCGGACGGCTCGACGCGCTCCGGGAACGGGTCGAACTGCGGGTGGAAATCTCCTTGGACCAGCAGTTGGCCGCCGGGGATGATCCGGAGGTGGCAGCCCTGCGGGAGGAAATGCAGCATCGGCCGGCAGGAGTCCAGAGGCTGTTGCGGAAGCGGCTGGACGGTATGGAGCGCGGCATTGCTGAACGTCTGGCGGGCCGGCTTTATCCCCAGTACCGCCGCCGTCTGGCCACGCTGTCCGAGGATCTTGCCGAGAACCGCCATGCGCACCAGCCCCCGGCGTCTGTCTCCGTGCTGAACATCGCCCTGCTGGTCCCGAGGAGTGCGGTGACGGCGATCGGCGGCGAATTGAGCGCCATCGCCGCGGAAGAACAGGCTGCGCAGATCCGGTTTCTCGGGCCGTGGCCACCATATTCCTTTGCCGACGTACCGGAGCTGAACCCGGGTTAGGGACCGGTCTGCCCGGGCAACGGCCAGGCCCGCACGAAGAGGACGAATCCCGGTTCCCGGCGGCGTGCCGGTAAGGTTAGCTACGTTCGCAGCCGCTGGCACACCGGGCCTCGGATGCGGTCGCCCGGCGCATGACATGGCCCCGGGCTGCGGCTTACCGCGGAAGGAAGACGGACAACGATGCACAAGGCAGACAACTCTGCGCTCAAGATAGTGGTTCTGGTCAAGTACGTACCGGATACACAGTTCGACCGGCACTTGACCGCCAACAGTCATACAGTCGACCGCTCCGAGAGCATATTGTCCGAACTGGATGAATATGCGATCGAGGCTGCCTTGCAGCTGATTGAAGCCCGCGGCGGCGCGAAGGCCGGCAACACGGTCACTGCCCTGACTGTGGGCCCGGCCGCGGCGGTCAACGCGGTCAAGAAGGCGCTGCAGCTCGGTGCCACCGACGGTGTCCATGTCACCGACGAGGCGCTGGCCGGCTCGGATGCATCCGGCACGTCGCTGGTGCTCGCGGCAGCTATCAGGAGCCTTGGCCCGGTGGACCTGGTCCTCACCGGCATGGCATCGACCGACGGTGAGACCTCGCTGGTTCCGGCGCAGCTGGCGGAGCGGCTGGGACTGGCGCAGCTGACCTTCGCGGCTTCGCTTGAGGTCGACGGCGGCGTCGTGACGGCCCGGCGGGACGACGGCCAGGAGTCGGAAACCGTGCAGGCGCAGCTGCCGGCGCTGGTGTCCGTGACGGATCAGATCAACGAGCCACGGTACCCGAACTTCAAAGGCATCATCGCGGCGAAGAAGAAGAAGGTGGCCGAACTGGCGCTGTCCGACCTGGGCCTGGACCCGGGCCAGGTCGGCCGGACCGGCGCCTGGACCACGGTCCTGTCCGCCGAAGCGCGGCCGCCGCGCGGACAGGGCACTATCATCACGGACGAGGGCGACGCGGGCATCAAGCTGGTCGATTTCCTCGCCTCCCGGAAGCTGCTGTAGGAGGACATGGACATGGCTGGAACCGCAAAGATCCTGGTATTCATCGACTCTCCCGACGGCCCCCTGCACAAGGTGCAGCGCGAATTGCTCACCCTGGCCGGTACGTTGGGCGAGCCCGCCGCCGCCGTCAGCAGCCCGCCGGACGAGGCGCTGCTCGCCGAGCTGGCCGGCTATGGCGCCGCCACCGTCTACCAGCCGGCGGCGCAGCTGGAGGACAGCCTCGTCGCACCCAATGCGGCCTTCCTGGCCAACGTGGTGCGCGAAGCGGCACCGGCCGCGGTGCTGCTGGAGAACAGTTACGAAGGCAAGGAAACCGCCGCCCGGCTGGGCATCAAGCTCTCCTCCGGCGTGGTCACGGACGCCATCGCGGTGGCACCGGACCTGTCGGTGACCAAGAGCGTGCTCGCCGGTGCCTATACGGTGGTCGCCAAGGTCACCACCGGTACGCCGCTGATCACGGTCAAGGCCAACTCAATCGAGGCGGCCGCCGGAACCGGAACCGGAATGCCGGTCGTCGTCGAGGTGGACCCCGGCGAGCCCGGTCCCGCCGCCCGGGTCACCGAACGCAGCGCCAAGCCGGCCAGCGGACGTCCGGACCTGGGCGAAGCCCGGGTGGTCGTCGCAGGCGGGCGGGGCGTGAACGGCGACTTCGGGCCAATCGAGGAGCTGGCCGACGCCCTCGGCGGCGCGGTCGGCGCGTCGCGTGCCGCCACCGATGCCGGCTGGATCGACCACTCCGCCCAGGTTGGCCAGACCGGCAAGACGGTTTCGCCGCAGCTGTACATTTCCGCTGGCATCTCCGGCGCCATCCAGCAGAAGGCCGGCATGCAGACCGCCCAGGTCATCGTGGCGGTGAACAAGGACGCCGACTCCCCGGTCTTCGAGATTGCGGATTTCGGTGTCGTGGGGGACCTGTTCCAGGTGCTGCCGCAGGCCGCCGGGGAAATCAGGAAGCGGAAGGGCTAGGGCCGGCGTGGAACAGGGCGGTTTCAGGCCCGAAGCCGGCATCCGCCAGGTGCTGGTCTTCGCGGCGCATCCGGACGATGTGGACTTTGGCGCGGCCGGCACCATTGCCCGCTGGACCTCTGCCGGCGTCAAGGTGGTGTACTGCATCATGACCGACGGCGACGCGGGCGGCTTCGACGAGTCGCACCGCCCCGACATCGCCGCGATGCGGGCGCGCGAGCAGGCCTCGGCCGCCGCCATCGTCGGGGTGGAGGACATCCGCTACCTCGGCCAGCGGGACGGCTACCTGGAAGCCAGCCACGAGGTGGTCAAGCAGGTGGTGGGGCTGATCCGCGAGATCCGTCCGGACGTGGTGATGGCCATGCATCCGGAGCGGGCCTGGGATCGGATCCAGAAGAGCCACCCGGACCATCTGGCCTGCGGCGAGGCGGTCACCCGGGCGGTCTATCCGGCGGTGGAGAACCCCTACGCCTACCCGGAACTGGCCGAGGCGGGGCTGGCCGCCTACAAGGTTCCCTACCTGTGGTTCTACGGCGGGCCGAGGGAACGGGACAACCACTTCGTGGACGTGACGGACTATGTCGACGCCAAACTGGCCGCGATCCGCATCCACTCCAGCCAGCATCCGGACCTGGACCGGATGGACGCCACGGTCCGGAGCAATCTGCAGGACAACGCGGCCCGCGGCGGTCTGCGCGAGGGCCGCAGTGCCGAGGTCTTCCACGTGGTCGGAATCAATACGCCGGCTACCTTCGCCGGCTTCTGACCGTGGCGTGGGGCGGGCGGCCGGGAACCAGTCGCCCGCCGCGCACCTTGCTGCGGTGTCAGTTGGTCAGCGGGATGGTCAGTGCGAAGGGCGGGGTGGGGGACTGCGAGCCGCCGGGCGGTTCCAGCGTCACAGCCGCTTCCTTGCTGCCGGCAATTTTTTCCAGCACGACCGGCTTGCTGCCGGCGATGTTTTCCTTGCTGAGCATCCCGGCCGAGATGGGCGCGGAGCCGTCCGCGGGAATCATCCACAGCTGGTAGACCTCGGTGCGGCCCGGGGCGGCCAGATTCTTGAAGGTGACGACGGCGGCGTCCTCGCTGCGTGAGACCTCGACCGTGGCGGTGCCGGCTGAGGCCTGCACCGAGGTGCTGGCCACATCAGGCGCCTGGCGTACTGCGTCCTCGGCCGACCGGCCGCCGAAGGTCTGGAAGAGCACGATTCCGCCAACGACGATGACAATGAGGGCCACGACGGCCAGCAGCCATTTGGCTGCCGGCGGCGTCGGCCGTTTTCCACTGGCATCGTCGTCGGCGGTGAGCTGGTCCGCGTGTAGAACGGAATTGTCGTCGGCGTCCGGTCCCTGCTCGGTCGGGTCGGGGTCCCTGCGTCGTGCGTCATTGCTGTCCGGTGTTGCTGGCGTTTCCATATATGCCCAGCATACGGTGGTGGCGCGCTCCGGTGGGGGAGGAGAAAGCTGCGGGCGCGGCTGGAATCAGCCCCGCAGTTGGGCCCCGGCGAAGCCGTGCTGGCGCCACGCCTCGTAGACGGCGATGGAGGCCGAATTGGCCAGGTTCAGGGACCGCAGCGACGGCAGCATCGGCAGCCGGACCCGCGCGGTCACATGCGCGTCCTGTTTGACGTCCTCGGGCAGGCCCACGGATTCGGGCCCGAACATCAGCACGTCGCCGGGAGCGTAGCTGATGTCCGTATAGGAGTGCTCCCCTTCCGAGGTGAAGGCATAGACGTTTTCCGGCTGCAGCACCTGCCAGGCGTCTGCGAGGGTTTGGTGGACGTGGACGACGGCGAGGTCATGGTAGTCCAGTCCCGCCCGGCGCAGTTTGGCGTCCTCGAAGGTGAAGCCCAGCGGCTCCACCAGATGGAGTTCGGCGCCGGTAACGGCGGCCAGCCGGATGGCGTTGCCGGTATTGCCGGGAATTTCGGGGGTATAGAAGAGGATGCGGAACACGGCTTCCATCTTATGCCCGCCGCCGGCCGGCCTCAGCGGTGCATGCCGGCGAGCAGCCGGGCCAGCGACGGCACGTGCACCGTGTTGGGAGCCGGGCCCGAGGCGAGGAACTGCTTGAGCTCGCGCACCAGCCGGGCGGCATTGACCACATGGACCAGGTTCTGCCCGCTGGGGTCGTAGCCGCGGGCATAGTCCACCACGGGTTCGTGGAGGTTGCCGTCGGGGCTGTGGATCACTGTCCAGCCCTGCACATTGAGCTCCGGGAAGAGGTCCTGCATCCGCCGGACCGCCGGTGCCAGCCGCGGCGGTTCCACCACCCGGCCGTCCTTGTGCAGCGTGTAGCCGTCCCAGCGGAAAATACCCTTGGGCAGCAGCATCGAATCCACCAGCGCCAACCGGTAGCCCGCCAGCAGGGCATGGTCGATGTAGCCGTGTTCCCCGGGTGAATGCAGTCCGTTGACCAGCCGCGCCGACGGCATGCTGGTGAGGATTTGCTGGGACAGCAGCGCGACCGTGCGGGCTTCGCGCTGCAGCCTGGAGGCGGCGCCGAAGACGCCCCGTTTGCGCGGCACGCCGTGGATCTGCTGCCGGGCCACCTCGAACGGGACCGTGCTGGAGGCCTCGGCGGTGTCGTAGGACGGTACGTACACGGCCGCCGCGTCCGCCCGGTCCCCGGGCTGGCGGACCCGGGTGGTGAAGGCCGGGCCCGCGGTATAGGAGGCCGAGGGCGAGGAAGCCTCCGGGGCCCGGGGAGCCGGGCCGGAGGCGCCGTAGGAGCGGTCGTACTGCCGGCGGGCCTGCGGATCGCGGAGCACCTCGTAGGCCAGGGTGACCTCGCGGAAATGGGCGGCGTCGCCGCCGTGGTCCGGGTGCGTGGCCCGGGCCGCCCGGCGGTAGGCGGCCTTGATCTGCCGCTCGGTGGCGTTGGTGGGCACCCCCAGGATGTCGTAGTGGGATGGGGGAGTCACACAGATGCCTTTCTCAGTGGAAACGGAACGTTGGTCTGCCCTGATTCAACGTCTGCGCGGCCGCGCCCGTTCCGCGCCCCGGCGGGCGTCTTCAGGCGCGGCGGCCGGCCTTTATGTAGCGCAGCAGCAGCATGCCGCCGGATTCGAGGATATGCACCAGTTCCAGCTGCTGGAGCGGATGCTCGGTCACCGCGTCGGCAATCCGCTTTCCGGTCCCGCCGGCCAGCACGGGCGACACGGTCAGGCACAGCTCGTCCACCAGCCCTGCGGCCTGGAAAGCGCCGAACAGCACGGGGCCGCCCTCGCTGTGGATGCTGCGGTGGCCGCGGGCAGCCAGTGCCGCCACCATCAAGGCAGGCTCGGCGGACTCTGTGCCGGCATCGACGATGTCGGCCACCGGCGCCAGCGCCCGCCGCCGTCCGGCGTCGGCGCGGGCCGTGGTCAGCAGCAGCGGCCGGACCGGAGCCTGGGCAAAGAACGCCCCGTCCGGGTCCAGATCCAGCGAGCCGGAGACGACGGCGATGCCCGGATGGGCCGGCAGGCCGTTCGCCAGGCGCCAGCGGCAGTCCGCTTCGGACAGCAGCGGGCCGGCATAGCCCTCCGCCCGCACGGTTCCGGCACCGACCAGGATGACGTCCGCCTGCCGCCGCAGCAGCATAAAGACGTGCTGGTCCACCGCGTCGCCCAGCCCGCCGGCGCGGCCTTCATGGGTGGCGGCTCCATCCAGGCTGGCAACGAAATTGAACCTGACCCACGGCTGCTCCCGGGCCGGAACCGCGTACCAGTCCAGCAGCTGTGCGTCGGTGGCGTCCCGGACCGGGTCCGGATATACGCGGTTGATGGCCCGCAGCCCGGCGGAGCCGTTCATCCCTGGCCGGCCGGGAGGTTGAAGTCGCCCATGTTGTGCTTCAGGTAGGCAGGCGGCCGCCAGCCCAACGCCGCCTCGGCCAGCCGGACGGCGGCATTGGCCTCCGGGACATTGTGCATGCGGACGATCCGGGCGCCGTTCATGATGCAGATCACCGCCGCGGCGAGGGACCCGGCCAGCCGGTCCTGCTTGGGCGCAGCCAGTGTTTCGCCGATGAAGTCCTTGTTGGAAACAGCCGCCAGTGCCGGGAACCCCAGGCCCGCGATTTCGGCGAACCGCCGGGTGAGCTCCAGCGAATGCAGCGTGTTCTTGTTCAGGTCATGGCCCGGGTCGATGATGATCTTTTCGGCAGGAATCCCCAGTTCCACTGCCAGGTCCACCTTGCGGGCGAGGAAATCGGCCACCTCCTTGACCACATCGTGGTACTGCGGCCGCGGGTAGGCCGTGCGCGGCGCGGCCAGCGAATGGGTGATGACCACATGGGCGCCGCCGGCTGCCACCACGGCGGCCAGGTCCTTGTTCCGCAGGCCGGTGGTGTCGTTGATGACGTTGGCCCCGGCCCGGATGCTCGCCTCGGCGACCTCCGGCTGGAACGTGTCCGCCGAGATGATGACGTCCGAGGCGGCCCGGATCGCCGCGATGACCGGCACGATCCGTGCCGCCTCCTCGGCGGCGGGCAGTTCCGGTCCCGGCGCAAACGGTACCCCGCCGATATCGACCCAGTCCGCGCCGTCGGCCACGGCCTGCAGCGCCGTGTCCACGGCCGCGTCGTAGGCGAAGGTCCTGCCGGCGTCGTAGAAGGAATCGGGCGTCCGGTTGATGATGGCCATCAGGGCGACCTGCCGGCGGAAATCGATCGTCCGCGTTCCGAAGGCGTGCACCGGGTGCAGCATTCCGGGCAGGAAGGCTCCCGGCGGTCCTTCGGCGACGTCGGGTACTGTCACAGGCTGGTCAACTCCTTGGCCGGATCGGACAGTTCCGCGACGCTGACAGGGCGTGCGGAACGGATCAGGTCCTGGATGGCATCCTGCACATCCCAGACATTTACATTCATACCAGCGACCACCTTCGAATCCCGCAGCCAGAAGGCGATGAACTCCATGTTTTCCGGATTTCCGCGGATCACCGGAACGCTGGTCGCCCACGGGAAAAAACCGGAGTACTCCATCCCGATGTCGAACTGGTCCGTATAGAAATACGGGATGTCGTCATTGACTGCGTCCTGCCCGAGCATCGCCTTGGCCGCCGTTGTGCCCTGGGCGATCGCATTGGCCCAGTGTTCGCTGCGCAGCCGGGTGCCCAGAACGGGATGGAACGCATTGGCGACGTCGCCGGCGGCATACACATCCGCGGCGGAGGTCAGCAGCGAGCCATCGGTGTCGATTCCGCGTGAAACGGCCAGGCCGGAGGCCTCCGCCAGCGCCGTGTTCGGCACCGCCCCGACGGCCACCAGCACCAAATCCGCGGCCAGACGCTCGCCGTCATCGAGCACGACGGCGGCAGCCTTGCCGCCGGCGGCGGCGATTTCCACCGGGGTGCGGCCGGTACGGAAGCCGACGCCCTCGGCACGGTGCTTGGCGGTGAACAGCGAGCCGATCTGGGGTCCGAGCGCGCTGGCCAGCGGCACCTCGCCCGGCCCCACCACGGTCACGGCATTGCCCAGCTGGCGGGCGGTGGCGGCAGCCTCCATCCCGATCCAGCCCATGCCGATGATGACGAGCTGCCGGTCGCCGCGGGCCAGGGCATTGTGCAGGGCCCGGCTGTCGTCGATGGTCCGCAGGTAATGCACGCCCTCCAGCCCGGCACCGGAGATGTCCAACCGGCGGGAAGAAGCGCCGGTGGCGACCAGCAGCTTGGAATAGGACAGGGCGCCGCCGCGCGAGAGCACCACGCGGTGCGCCGCGGCATCGATCCGGTCCACGGCTTCGTCGAGCTTGACGTCGATGTCCTGTTCGTCATACCAGGCAGGTGCCTGGATTTGGCCGTCTTCCGCGGACTCCTTCCCGGCCAGGAAGGCCTTGGACAGCGGCGGGCGCAGGTACGGATACTCGGTTTCCGCGCCCACCAGGGTGAGTTTGCCGTCGAAGCCCTCCTCGCGCAGGGTCTTGGCTGCGGTCGCACCGGCCAGTCCGGCGCCGGCGATGATGATGTGGTTCGAGCTCATGGTGTGCTCCTTTGTCCGGACGGCGCCACCGCCGGTGGCCTGCTCCGACCATAGGAACGGGCCGGGGGCAAGTCAACGGGAACCGGGGCCGGTTCGTGCCTCGTTGCTCCGGCCGGTAAAATGGCACCGTGCCCGTGTATCTTGACCACGCGGCGACCACGCCCCTTTCGGCGCAGGCCCTGGCCGCACTCACCCGTGAACTCAGCCGCTGCGGAAACCCCTCCTCCCTGCACGGCTCCGGCCGGCATGCCCGCCGGGTCGTCGAGGAGGCCCGCGAGGTGCTCGCCGCCGCCGCCGGCGCCCATCCCTCGGAGGTGGTCTTCACCTCCGGCGGAACCGAGGCGGACAACCTGGCGGTCAAGGGACTCTACTGGTCGCGCCGGGACCAGGATCCGCGGCGGTGGAAGATCATCTGTTCTCCGGTGGAACACCATGCCGTGCTGGACACCGTCGAGTGGCTGGAACGCCACGAGGACGCCCAGGCCTGCTGGCTGCCGGTGGATGAGAACGGTGTGGTGTCGGTGGACGACATCCGCGCCGAGATCGAGGCCGATCCGGAGGCGGTCGCCCTGGTCACCGTGATGTGGGCCAATAACGAGGTCGGCTCGGTCCAGCCGGTTGCGGACATTGTCCAGGTGGCCCATGAATACGGCATCCCGGTGCATTCGGATGCCGTGCAGGCCTTCGGCTCGCTGCCGCTCTCCTTTGCCGCCTCCGGCCTGGACACGATGGCCATCAGCGGGCACAAGATCGGCGGCCCGGTCGGCGTCGGCGCGCTGTTGGTGGGCCGCGCCGTGAAGCTGGTGCCGCTGCTGCACGGCGGCGGCCAGGAGCGGGACGTCCGCTCCGGCACCTTGGATACGCCCTCGATCGCGGCGTTCGCGGCGGCGGCCGATGCCGCCGTCACGAACCTGCCCGAGGAGGGTCCCCGGCTGGCCCGGCTGCGCGAGCGGCTGATCGCCGGCGTCTCCGCCGCCATTCCGGAAGCGGTGCTGCGGGGCACGCCGGATCCCTCGCTGGCCGGACTGCGGCTGCCGGGCAACGCGCACTTCACCTTCCCCGGCTGCGAGGGGGATTCGCTGCTGTTCCTGCTGGACCTGGCGGGGGTGGAGTCATCCACCGGGTCGGCCTGCACCGCGGGCGTGCCGCGTCCGTCGCACGTGCTGCTGGCCATGGGCCTGTCCGAGGAACAGGCGCGCGGGGCGCAGCGCTTCAGCCTCGGGCATACTTCGACCGAGTCCGACGTTGAAGCACTGGTGGCCGCCTTGCCGGAGGCCTATGCCCGCGCCCGCAAAGCGGGCATGGCCGGGCATGCCTCCAGCATCCAGACTGCCGGCACGCAGCAGCCGTAGCCGGGCACCGGCGCGGCAAAACGACAACGAGAACACAAGGATTTGGTGATGAAGGTACTGGCAGCGATGAGCGGCGGCGTGGATTCGGCCGTGGCGGCCGCGCGCGCGGTGGACGCCGGCCACGATGTAGTCGGCGTCCACCTGGCGCTCTCCCGGATGCCCGGCACGCTGCGCACCGGCAGCCGTGGCTGCTGCACCATCGAGGATTCCCGTGACGCCTGGCGTGCCTGCGACATCCTGGGTATTCCTTACTACGTGTGGGACTTTTCCGAGCGCTTCAAGGAAGACGTGGTCGACGACTTCGTGGCCGAATACGCTGCCGGCCGCACCCCGAATCCCTGCATGCGCTGCAACGAGCGGATCAAGTTTGCCGCACTGCTGGAGAAGGCCCTGGCGCTCGGCTTCGACGCCGTCTGCACCGGCCACTACGCCAAGGTCGTCGAGGACGAACACGGCAACCGGGAGCTGCACCGGGCCGCGGACTGGGCCAAGGACCAGTCCTATGTGCTCGGCGTGCTCACGCACGAGCAGCTTAAGCATTCGCTGTTCCCGCTGGCGGACACCCCGTCCAAGGCGGAAGTCCGGGCCGAGGCAGCCCGGCGCGGCCTGTCGGTGGCGAACAAGCCGGACAGCCATGACATCTGCTTCATTTCCGACGGCGACACGCGCGGCTGGCTGGCCGAGAAGATCGAGATGCAGCCGGGTGACATCGTGGATGAAACCGGTGCGGTCGTGGGCGGGCACGACGGCGCCAACGCCTTCACCGTGGGCCAGCGCCGCGGGCTGAAGCTGGGCCGCCCGGCCGCGGACGGCAAGCCGCGCTTTGTGTTGGAGATCCGGCCCAAGGAGAACAAGGTCGTGGTGGGGCCCGAGGCCCTGCTGGCGGTGGACCAGCTGCGCGGGATCAAGGTGTCCTGGGCCGGACTGCCGGTTCCCGAGGTCGAAGCACAGGCCGAGTTCGACTGCATGGTGCAGGTCCGCGCCCACGGCGACCCGGTGCCGGCCAGGGCCAGGGCGGAGTCCTCCGACGGACGGCAGCAACTGGTGCTGACGCTGCTGGAGCCGATGCGCGGCGTCGCCCCGGGGCAGACGATGGTGCTCTACCAGGGCAGCCGCGTGCTGGGGCAGGCCACCATTGATTCCGCCCGCTCGCTGAGCTGGGATCCGGCCAAGGTCTCCTGACCCCCGGGTACGGGGCACTGCTGCGGGAGCAGATCTGGGAGGAACAAAACCGTCGGAGGCCGCCGATAGCCTTCAGGCCGGTAGCGAACGGGGTTTCCTAGGGCACGTCAGGCCAGTCCGGTTATGGCGGCATTCGGGGAAGCCGGTCGCTATTTTGTCAGTAGCAGGCCGTAGCGTTCCTGCTAAGGCAATTCCGTTCAGTAGCGGGGCCGCAGGCACCATAATCCGTACGGAGGTGGGCGACGGTGGAGATCACTCCGGAGTATGCCAGGCGGGTGGTGGCGGCGCTGGCCGCTAAATGCCCTCCTGCCGACTGCCCGCCTGCACGGCATAAGGCCCCGCGAAAGATGCCGTCAACCAACTGTGCCTCGCCAAGGGCCCATGCTGACGAGGACATGTATCCATGCGGTGCCGGGCCGTTGGAGGATGCACCGTGACCACCGGGGACCTCGATGCGGAGGTGGATGCGTGAAGACTGCGGCACGAAAGGCCCGGATCCGGCTTGCGCCTGGCCGGGTCGGGCACCTCGTCCTGGCATGCCCATCGACCGGTCCGCTGTCGTCCGCGGTACCGGCCGTGGTTCGGACGCCGGACGTCCCGGTGGACAGGGCCGCGGGCGGCACACACGTGAGCATGGACGAAACGGACCTGTGGTGTGCGCCCGGAGTGCAGCGCGAAGTGGTTCGGAACCCGGACAGCTTGGAACGGTGTCCCGCCGTCGGCCATGCCTTGGAGCAGATTGGAGAAGGCCTGGACTCCCTGCTGCGCAGCGACTTCGCCAGCCTGTCAGGCGGGGAAACACGTGTGGTCGCGCGACTGCTGGACAGGATGGGCCGACGGCTCGATGCCGCCTTCCTGGCCGCCGTGGCACGGCTCGAGCAGGCCGATGCGGGTGCCTTGGGGGACGGAACGCCGTGTTCGGTGCAGGTGTTCCTGAGGACACAGTTGGGAGTCGCGCCCGGCCGGGCGAAGGCCGACGTGGCGGCGGCCGCAGCGATCCACGGTGCGGGCAGCGGGTTGTCCGCAGGGACGGCAGGTTCCACCGCCTGCAGGCCGTCCGGGAAACTTCGGCTGCTGGGTGCGCTACTGGCTGCCGGACAAATCACCAAGGCCCACGCCGATACGGCCGTGCGCACCTTGGAGCAACTGCCGGAACGGTTGAAGTCCGAGCCGGTCATTGAACAGGCTGCCGGGCTACTGGCCGAGCACGCGCCAAAGACGACCGTCGCGGAGATCAAGCGGATTGCGGACAGGCTCCTGCGCACCCTGGAAGCGGACCGGGACGACCACTACGACCCGGAGTCTTTCAACCGCCGGTCGGTCACCCTGGGTACGGACCAGACCGGCATGGTCTGGGGCCACTACCAGCTGGACCCGGATGCCGGGGCTGAGCTCAAGAGCATCCTGGAACCACTGAGCGCTCCCCGCCCGGACCAGAAGGATGAACACGGCAACTTGGTGGCCCGCGACGAACGGAGCCCGTCCCAGCGGCGGGCGGACGCGCTGATGGAGGCCGTGCGGGCCGGGGCGCGGCACCTGGGGCTTCCCCTGTCGGCCGGGGACGCGGCAGGCTGCGGGCAGGCCCGACGGGACCTGCTCTTCGAACTGCCTGAGGACCCAGGCAGCAGCAAGGCCGCCAAATTACGGTCCGGACGCCGGCCCGTCCGGGTCAGCATCGTCACCTCGCTTCAGGACTTCCTGAAGCTCAGGGCAGTGCATCAGGCTCGCGGCGGCACATCGGCGCCTGGTACGACCCCGGATTCTGCCTGCGCCCCGGCTCGCAGCCCGGTGGGCGGCACAGCCGGGGCTTCCGGGCAAAGCCCGGGATACGGGCCGCCGTCCTGTGAACAGTTGGGCGGCATCTCGGCCGGCACGATGGCGCGGATGCTGTGCGATTCGACCTTGGAGCGCGTGGTCATCGACGCGCGCGGCGCCCCGCTGGACTTGGGGCTCTCGGTCAGGCTGGCCAGCCCCGCCCAGCGACGGGCCATCGCGGTCCGGGACCAGGGCTGCATCTTCCCCGGCTGCGACCGGCCGCCGTCATGGTGCGAGGCCCACCATGTGGTGTGGTATTCGCGCGGCGGACCGACGGACGTGGGCAATCTGTGCCTGCTCTGCCCGCAGCACCACACCTTCATCCACACCGGCGCCTGGGAGCTGGCAATGATCGACGGGATCCCCTACGCCCGCCCGACCGCCGTTTCGCCCCGGTCCCTGCGGGCTGTGCCGTTCGGCACCGTCAGTCGCGGCGACTGGATCCGCAACGGCTTTTTCGACCGGCTCAAGGCCGCAGACCTCGCCGCACGGCGGATCAGGATCGCGGCAGAACCGGGCCAGCCAGTTCAGTCAGAAGCGACTTCACACAAGGAGTACCCTGCGCACCGGGATCGGACGAAACAATAGACTGGACGCATGACTGAACCGCACGCCGACAGCTTTGATCCCTCAGCCAGTTCTCTCTCGGGCCAGGTGGCCCCGGAAGTGATGGAAGAGCTCCTTTCCGTCCGGGGCAGCATCGACAATATCGACGCCACTTTGGTCTACCTGCTGGCCGAACGCTTCAAGGCGACCCAGCGTGTGGGCTACCTCAAAGCCCGGTACAAGCTTCCCGCCGCCGATCCGGACCGCGAGGTGGCGCAGATCGCCCGGCTCCGCCGGCTGGCCGAGGAGGCCCACCTTGACCCGGCGTTCGCCGAGAAGTTCCTGAACTTCATCATTTCCGAGGTCATCCGGCACCATCAGGCCATCGCGGAGAACCACGAAGCTGAGTCGGAACAGGTCGGAGAACCGACAAGTGGCCGCTGAGGCGCCTGCGTCCGTTGCGGCCGGCGGACCCGAACGTCCGACCGTCGTCGCCGCCACCGCGCTGGGCAGCTGGCCCGGGACGGACCCGGTGGAAGCCGCGCGCACCGTCCGCGGCGAACTGGGCGCGCCGAACCTGCCGCATTTGGTGGAACTGCCGGACCGCGGCAGCGGCTCGGATCCGGTGGGGCGTACCGCCGCCATGCTGGTCGACCTGGCCGTGGACCTGCAGCCGCACGGCTGGCGCCTGGTGGACCGGCCCGGGCAAGACCAGCGCCGGGCCGTTTCGGCCCTGGCCACGGACCTGAGCGTTCTGGCCGACGTCGTCGGGGCGGAAGAGAACCCCGGCCGGCAGCTGAAACTGCAGCTGCGCGGTCCACTGTCCCTGGCCGCGAATCTTTACCTGCACTATGGCGAGCGGGCGCTGCTCGATGCCGGCGCCCGCCGGGACATCGCCCAGTCGCTGGCGGCCGGTGCCGCCGAGCACCTGTCCAAGGTGGCCGGTGCGGTGCCTGCCGGTACCCAGCTGGTGGTCCAGCTCGACGAGCCGGAGATCGGCCAGGTGCTCTCCGGGTCCATTCCCACGGCCAGCGGCTACCGCACACTCCGCTCCATTCCCGCACCGGAGGTCTCGCGGACCTGGCAGGAGGTGGCGGATGCGCTGCGCGCGGCCGGCGCCGTCGAAATCGTGCTGGCCATTCCGGCCGAGGACGCCGCACTCGAGGCGGTTGCAGCCGCCGGCGTCGACGGTTTTGCCCTGCCGGCTGCGGGACTGACTACCGCGCGGTGGGAAGCCATCGCGGCCGCCGTCGAATCGGACCGCAGGATCTGGCTGGGTGCCGTGCACACCGCAGACCCGGCGGCGCCCCTGCCGCAGGTCAGGCAGTTGGTGGAGTCCGTGCTGCGTCCATGGCGGCAACTGGGCCTGCCCGCGGCCAGCTTGCCGCAGCTGCGCATCACCCCGTCCACCGGGCTCGCCGGCCACAGCCTGGACGCCGCCCGGCTGGTCCTGACCCGGCTCGGGCAGGTGGCCGACGCCCTGAACCAGGTCGTCGCCGAAGCTTAAGGTGACCCGGGCCGGTAGCTGAACGCGCCGTCGTATTCGAGCACCGTGCCCAGCTGGCGCTGGATCACCTTGGTACGGATCCGGAACCGGCCCTCGGCCTGATCCCACCACTGCTCGGTGAATGCGGCCGCCTCCAGCAGCCGGGGCAGCGGCAGGGACAACGGTCCGGCCAGCAGGCGGCTCCGCCGCGACACCAGGCGCATGCGGCCATCCGCACCGGCGCTGCATTCCAGGTCGGTGCTGAGCAGGCCGCTGCGGCCGACCCGGTCCAGCAGCACGCCCCGCTGCGGATCCCAGACGGTCACGTCCTCCATGATCCGGGTCCGGCCGGCGAATTCCAGTGTCCGCACGGCGCTCAGCGCCGGCCGTCCGGCGGCGTCCAGCCCGGCGCGGTTCACGATCGTGAACGGGACGTTGCGCTGGTATTCCGGAAACAGCGAGCGGTCCCGGGCGGACAGCCGCAGCAGCGGCCGCAGCGCCGGCAGCGGACAGCCGGCGACGTCGAAGGTCCCGGTCCCGGTGCCGCAGGCCAGGGGGCCGGCCGGATCCAGGTCGAAATAGTCCTGCAGTTCAGGCTGCAGCCGGGCGAATCCGGCTCCCATCGCCAGCCGGTAAACGGACATGGGCCGCCCCTCCTAGAGCCGTCCGGCGGCCTTGAGCCGGATATAGGTATCGGCCAGCGCCGGCGGCAGTTCGTGCGGGGTGGCATCGACCACCTCGGCCCCCAGTTGCCGGATGGCCGCCGTGACGGCGGCCCGCTCGAGCAGGGCATGCTCGGCCGCCGCCGCGCGGAAGGTTTCGGTCGCCGTGCCGCGGCGCTGGCGCAGTTCGTCCAGGTACGGATCCCGCACCGAAGCCACCACCACCATGTGCCGGGCGGTCAGCTGCGCGAGTACCGGCAGCAGGCCCTCCTCGGCGGCGCCCGAGTCCAGCGCACTCAGCAGCACCACCAGCGACCGGTGCGAGGCGACCGCCTGCACCTGGGCCGGAAGCTGGCTCCAGTCCGTCTCGATCAACTCGGGTGCCAGCGGTGCCATCGCCGTGACCAGTTGGTTGAGCATGTTGGCCTTGCCGGTGGACTTCACCCGTGCCCGCACGCGCCGGTCGAAGGCCAGGAAATCCACCCGGTCCCCGCCGTGCTCGGCCAGGACCGCCAGCAGCAGCGCTGCCTCGATGCCGGTGTCCAGCCGCGGTTCGTCGTCGATCCGTGCGGCGGAGGTGCGCGAGGTATCCAGCACGATCACAACGCGCCGGTCCCGTTCCGGGCGCCAGGTCCTCACGACGACAGCCTGGCGCCTGGCGGTGGCCCGCCAGTCGATCGAGCGCACATCGTCGCCCGGCACATAGTCGCGCAGTGAATCGAATTCGGTGCCGGCACCGCGGATCTGCACTGCCGCCCGGCCGTCCAGTTCGCGCAGCTTGCGCAGCTTGGACGGCAGGTGGCGCTTGGCCCGGAAGGCCGGGAGCACCCGTACCGCTCCCGGGGCGTCCAGCGTGCGCTGGCGCGCCGCCATGCCCAACGGTCCGAAGGATCGGATGGCCGCATGATGGGCCCGCAGGTCGCCGCGGCGCTGAGGCCGCAGCCGGACCGTCATGGTCCGCCGCTCACCGGCGGGCACGGACAGCTGCTGGACCGGATCGGCCGCTCCCGCCGACGGCTGCCAGCCGTCCCGGACCCGGGCGCGCAGGGTCCGCCTGCCGGTGTTGGTCAATTCCAGTACCGCGGCACAATCCTGGCCGAGCCGGACATTGGCCGGGACTGTCCGCCGGACGATGACCCGGCGCGGGGAGGCCGCCAGCAGCAGGTCGGTGCCCAGTACGGCGGCGAGCAGCAGGACCCACCACAGCGCGGTCGTGCCGGAGGGGAACAGCAGCAGCGGGATGACGCCGGCCAGCGCCAGCAGGATGAACCGTCCGGTCAGGGCCATCGGGACTCCGACTGTGCGGCCGTCACCGCGGCACCGGTACGGTGGCCAGGATGCTCAGCAGCACATCGTCGACCTGGACGCCGTCCATTTGGGCTTCCGGCCGCAGGCCCACCCGGTGCCGCAGGGTGGGCAGCGCCAGCGCCTTGACGTCGTCGGGGGTGACGAAGCTGCGCCCGGTCAGCCAGGCCCAGGCCTTCGCGGTGTTCAGCAGCGCGGTGGCGCCGCGCGGCGAGACACCCAGCTGGAAGGACGGGGCGGAGCGGGTGGCCCGGATGACGTCCACGATGTAGCCGAGGACCTCCGGCGAGATGGCCACGGCCGCCACCTCGGCGCGTGCGGCGGCGAGGTCGGCGGCGGAAGCGGCCGGCCGTACCCCCGCCGCGGCAAGATCGCGCGGATTGAAGCCGAGGCTGTGGCGCCTGATGATCTCGATCTCGGCGTCGCGCTCGGGCAGCGGCATCGTCAGCTTGAGCAGGAAGCGGTCGAGCTGGGCCTCGGGCAGCGGGTAGGTGCCCTCGTACTCGATCGGGTTCTGCGTCGCGGCGACAATGAAGGGGTCGGGGAGCTTGCGCGAGACGCCGTCCGCGGAGACCTGGCGTTCCTCCATGGCTTCCAGCAGCGAGGCCTGGGTCTTCGGCGGCGTGCGGTTGATTTCGTCGGCCAGCAGGATGTTGGTGAAGACCGGGCCCTCGCGGAAGGTGAATTCGGCCGTGTGCGTGTCGTAGACCAGCGAACCGGTGACATCGCCGGGCATCAGGTCGGCGGTGAACTGGATCCGCTTGGTCTGCAGGCTCAGGGCCGCCGAAAGCGAGCGCACGAGCAGCGTCTTGGCGACGCCGGGCACGCCCTCGAGCAGTACGTGCCCGTTTGCGAGCAGGGCGATCAGCATGCCGGTGACCGTGGCGTCCTGGCCCACCACGGCTTTGGCCACCTCCGCGCGGACCTCCAGCAGCGCCTGCCGGGGCCGGTCCGGGCCGGTGCCGGCCGCAGCTTCGTCCCACGGGGCCTCGAGCTGCGGGTTGGAGTGGTGCTGCTCGCTCATCGGTGGATTACCTCTTTCTCTAGGGCCAGCAGGTCCTGGGCCCAGCTGGCCAGTTCGGCTTCGGTGCCGGGAAGGTAGCTGCGCAGCAGCTGCTCGATCCGGTCCGGACTGTAGTGCAGGGCGGCATGCCGGGAACCGGACGCAGCGCCGGTTGGGCCGGCCGCCGGGTGCAGGACGGCGGTGGCAGCCCGGACGACGGCGGCGGAGTCCGCCTCCGGTCCCAGCCGCAGGTGCGCCGCGAGCCGGGTCAAGGTGCCGGCGCGCAGACCGGCTGCGGCCCGTGCCACGGCCCTGGACTGCTGGTAGAGCCGGGCGCGTCCCTGCGCCGTTTCCGCTGCCGGGACGATCACCGGCAGCGGCTCGGTTACCAGCGGGCCGAGCCGGCGGCCGCGCCACAGCATGGCCAGCACGCCGACCGCCATCAGCCACAGCGAGACGGGCGTGACCCACGCCGGCAGCAGGCTCAGCGGGTCCTGCGGTTCCCGGGACAGTGCCACATCGGCGGCGGTCGGCTGGTACCAGACGAGCGTTGCGGTACTGCCCAGGGTGTGCAGGGCCAGTGCGGCGTTGCCGTCCTGCGTGATCTGTCCGTTGCTGAGCACCTGGCCGGCACCGAGGACCACGGTGCGGCCGCCGTCCGTCGAGGCGTAGGCTCCGGCGGGTTGGGCACGGGTCTGGAAGGTGAAGCACAGCGAACCGCCCCGGTAGGCTAGGCCGCCCCGCGAGATGGACCCCGCAGCCGCCGGACCGGACAGCGTGCAGCCGGCCGGCAGCGGGCTGCCCTCGGTGGGTACCAGGCCCGCGGGCAGGATGCCTGGCGCCAGCGAGCGTAGCTGCGGCAGCGAGGGCTCGACCAGTACCAGCTTGGCTGACTTGCCCTGCAGGGATGCCAGCTGGGCTGGCTGCAGGTAGCCGTCCGCGTCGTGCAGCAACAGCGTCGCCGGCGTCGCGCCCTCCAGCAGCCGGCGGGTCTCGTCCAGGGACTGGGGGAGCAGGACCTGCACGCCGTGGCCGCGCAGCACCTCGGCCACGGCCCGGGCGCCGTTGGGCCCGGCGTTGCCGGGGGAGAGCTCGCGGTCATCGCCGGTCGAACGGGTCAGCTGCAGGACCATCACACCGGCGAGCAGCAGCAACAGCAGGATCCAGAACCCCCAGCGGCGCACCGCTCCGCGGGAACCAGTGCGGGAACGTCTGCTGGAGATGCTGCGGAAATTGCCATCAGCCGCGCCGGTCTTCGCGGGACCGCCGGAACCGTCCCGCTCCGTGCCGGGAGCCGGCCCCGCCGCCGTGTCCGGCATGTCCGTGGCCAGTTCCGCCGGCCCGGGGGCGCTCATCGCGGCACCGCCGGATCCGGAAGGGGCTGCCCCGGGAAGACCGGTGCGGCCGCGGCCAGTGCCGTGTCCAGCTCCCGTATGCGCTGGTACCCGTCCCGGTCTGCCGGAACATTTCCGTACCGCACCGCATCGAACCGGGCGGCGGCCCGGCGCAGGCTGTCCGCGTGGCCGGGGAAGACGGGGCCGAGCTGCCCGGCGGCCTCATCGGCGGTCCGGCCCGGCTGTGCCTCGAGCACCGTCCGTTCCTCGCAGGCGCGGACCAGCGCACGGAACTGTTCGGTGACGGCGGTATTCCACTCACCCCGGGCCGCAGCCGCCGCGGCCAGGCCCCGGTGTTCGGCGGCGGTGCGCACGATGGCGGCGTCGAACACCTCGGCCTCGCGCCGCCGGCGGCGGTCCAGCCGGGGTTTGACAATCCAGATCATCGCGGCGATCAGCAGCAGGACGGTCAGCCCGATCAGCAGGGTGCCGGCGTTCGGGTCCAGGCCCTTGAGCGAGGTGAGCAGGTCTTCGAGCCACTGCAGGAACCGGTTGAGCAGGTCCTGCAGCAGCCCTGGCTTGGCGTCCTGGTATGGCTGCCGGGCCAGTTCCCGGATCAGTAGTTCGCGGGCCTCGTCCGGCCCCGGTGTGACGGGCGCGTCAAAGCGGGGGGCAGCCCCGGGAACCGCACCCATGGCCAGGATGGCAATCAGCGGACCCACGGGGTGCCCGGCGCTTGGGCCGGCCCGGCAGGGCCGGAGGCCAGGCCCGGGATGGTGTGGGTTTCAAGCCCTGCCGCCTGCTCGTGCTCGCGGGCCAGGACGGCGTCGAATCCTTCGCGCCGGATCCGCAGGTCCAGGTACATCAGGGCGATGACGGCGGCCTGGAAGGCATAGCCGATCGCGGAGAAGATCGAGGAGACCAGCATCGAGGCAAGCGTCAGCGGTCCCATGGCCGCCAGCATGTCCTCGGCCGAGGACGGGTCGCCGGTGAGCGGGGCCACCAGGCCCATCGCGAAGGAGATCGGCATGCTGATCACCGAGGTGATCACCGAAACGATGATGGTGCACAGCAGCACGATGCCGAAGGTGCGCCACCAACTGCCGTTGGTCAGCTGCCAGGAGCGGGCCAGCGACCGGAACAGCGGTGCCCGCTCCAGCACCATGGCGGCAGGGGCCAGCATCAGTTTGATGCCGATCCAGACGGAGGCGAGCACCAGCGCCAAGACGCCCAGGACGATGCCCCAGGCCGACGTGGGACCGAACTGGTCCGCGAGGACGACCGCTCCGAGGACGATGGCGGCCACGGCAATGACAGTCAGCAGCAGATACAGCAGGCCCAGGCCGATCAACGCCCAGATCCTGCCGCGGGCCAGCGACCACATCAAGGCGAATCCGGTCTTCTGGTTCACCGCCGCCCGGGCGGTCGGAATGGCGACGACGCCCTGCAGCAGCAGGACACCTACTCCGGAGAGCAGTCCCAAAACAGCCGAGGACACCAGCAGCGACGCGCCGAGCGAGACCAGCGACTCGTCCGGGAGTTCCTCGCTGGCCAGCACCTGCGCCCCACCCAGGACGGACAGCAGCAGGCCGCCGGCCAGCCACGACAGCAGGCTGACGGCCACCTGGAACAGCACAGCCGTGCCGAAGACCGCCGCCGCGTTCTTGCGGGCAGCCTGGAAGGCGCCGTCCAGGATTTCCCCCACGCCCAGCGGCCGCAGCGGAATGACCCCCGGCTTGGGCGGGGCCGTGTAGCCCGGGTAGCCCTGGTACCCGGGATACCCCGAGGGGGAGGGCCCGGCAGGCTGGGACCAGCCGGGGGCCTGGCCCCACTGCGGCTGCTGGCCCCATTGGGGCTGTTGTCCCCACTGCGGTTGCTGGCCGTCCGGAACTGGGCCGTGGCTCAAGAAAATCCCCCTGTTTTGGTCAAAGTGTTAGCCTTCGAACAGCCTATAGTTTCCGCCGGACAGTTCATAGAACGCGCGCCGGTGGACAATGCCGGGCACAATCGGAGGTATCCGGGAGAATATGGAGTTATGAAGGCACGAATTCTGGTCGTAGACGATGATGAGGCGCTGGCGGAGATGATCGGCATCGTCCTGCGCAATGACGGGTTCGACCCGGTCTTCTGCGCGGACGGCGCCAAGGCCCTCGACGTATACCGCAGTTCGAAGCCGGATCTTGTGCTCCTTGACCTGATGCTGCCGGGCATGGATGGAATCGAAGTCTGCCGCCAGATCCGCGGCGAATCGGATGTGCCGATCGTGATGCTGACCGCGAAGTCGGATACCTCCGACGTCGTGCGCGGCCTGGAATCCGGTGCGGACGACTACGTGCCCAAGCCGTTCAAGCCTGCCGAACTCGTTGCCCGGGTGCGGGCCCGCCTGCGGCCGGGGGATCAGCGTGCCCCCGAAACGCTGCGGATCGCCGACGTCGTCATCGACGTCGCCGGCCATGCTGTGCACCGCGGCGGGCAGAAGATTTCGCTCACCCCGCTGGAATTCGACCTGCTGGTGGCCCTGGCCCGCAAACCCTGGCAGGTGTTCTCGCGCGAACTGCTGTTGGAACAGGTGTGGGGTTACCGCCACGCTGCCGATACCCGGCTGGTCAATGTGCACGTCCAGCGTCTGCGGTCCAAGATCGAACGCGACCCGGAGGCGCCGGAGGTTGTGCTCACCGTCCGCGGCGTCGGCTATAAGGCTGGCCAAGGTTAGTTGGAAGCAGTCGTTTCATCACGGCCCGTCAGGCTGGCGGCTGCCGCCGCCAGCTTCCGGCATGCCATCCTGGAATTCCCGCGCCGGTTCGCGCTCAAGTGGCGCCGTTCCCTGCAATTCCGCACGGTGGCGGCCACGGTGCTCCTGACGGCGCTGGCTTTCACCGGTGTCGGGGCCTTCCTGTCCAGCCAGATCGCCACCGGTTTGTACGACGAACGGGTGAACCAGGCCGAGGCCGAGGCCCAGCGCGGCCTGTCCGGTGTCAAGAGCATTTTTGAGAACTCGTCGGCCAGCGACCGGGCCACGGTCACCAGTATGGTCACCGACACGCTCAAGCTGCTCGAAGGCACCGGGGCCGAGGCGCCGCGGCATTTTCTGCTGACTCCGCTGAAGAACGCCCAGAACCTCTATGTGGCCAGCCTGACCAATTCCACGATTACCGCCGCCACCATCCCGGAGGCGCTCAGCCGGGCGGTCGCCGAAGGCGATGGCCAGTACAGCCAGCCGCTGGCGCTGCCGGTGGGGGACCGGGACGTGCCCGGCGTGGCGTTCGGCACCAAGGTGGTGCTGCCACCTGGCAATGCCTACGCGCTCTACCTGATCTACGACCTTTCCTCGGTCCAGCAGACCCTGGACTACATCCACCGCGTGCTCTGGGCCGGCGGTGCGCTGCTGCTGGTCCTCATCGGCGGCGTCGCCTGGGTGGTGACCCGCGCCGTCGTGCATCCGGTCAGCGAGGCGGCGGCCGCCTCGGAGAAGATTGCCGCCGGACAGCTGCAGGAACGCCTCGAAGTCAAGGGCGAGGACGAACTGGCGCGGCTGGGCGCCTCCTTCAACCACATGGCCGAGACCCTGCAGGAGCAGATCACCCAGCTGGCGGCGATGTCGGAGATGCAGCAGCGCTTCGTCTCGGACGTTTCGCACGAACTGCGCACTCCGCTGACCACCGTCCGGATGGGCGCCGAGGTGCTGTACGACGCCCGCGGGGATTTCGACCCGGTCAGCGCGCGCTCGGCGGAACTGCTCTACAACCAGGTGGAACGTTTCCAGGCCCTGCTGGCCGACCTGCTGGAAATTTCCCGGTTCGACGCCGGCGCGGCGGTGCTGGATGCGGAGCCGACGGACATGCTCGACGTCGTCCGCCGGGCAATCGACGACGCCCGTCCGCTGGCGGAGAACTCAGGTTCGGCCCTCGAGCTGGTGACGGAGCAGACCCGCTGCATCACGGACATGGACGACCGCCGGATCGACAGGATCCTGCGCAACCTGATCGTCAATGCGCTCGAACACGGCGAAGGCAATCCGGTCCAGGTCACCGTGGCCGCTTCCGACGAGGCCGTCGCGGTGGCCGTACGGGACCACGGCATCGGCATGACCGAGGACGAGGCATCCAAGGTTTTCGACAGGTTCTGGCGTGCCGATCCGGCCCGGGCCCGGACCACCGGGGGCAGCGGGCTGGGGCTGTCCATCGCGGCCGGGGACGCCAGGCTGCACGGCGGCTGGCTGCAGGCCTGGGGCAAGCCGGGGGAGGGGTCCTGCTTCCGGCTAACCCTGCCGCGCCACCGGGACACCGTGCTGCAGCAGTCCCCGCTGCCGCAGCCGCAGTGGGATGGGGCAACGCAGCCGGAGGCAGCCGCGGACGCGGTACCGGATGCGGAACTGCACAAGGAGGACGAGCGTGCGGCGCCCTGACCGCCGGCGCAGCCGGTTCGCGACGACGGCGCTGCGCATCGCCGTCGTGCTGCTGGCCGTCCTGCTCACCGCCTGCTCGTCCATTCCCACCTCCGGCCCGGTCAGCACATACCTGGCCGACGACGGCGATCGGCAGCAGGGGCCGGAATTCACGTTCAACCCGCCGGGGCCGGCCGAGGGAGCCACGCCGCAGGAGATCGTGCAGGGATTCCTGCTGGCCGGCACGGCCACCCAGGACGACTACAAGATTGCGCGCGAGTTCCTCGCCCCGTCACTGGCCGGCGAGTGGCAGCCGGTACAGCGCACGCTGGTCTACCGGAACACGGCCAAAGTCGTCGGTTCGCCGTCCAAGTCCGAATTCGTGGTCCAGCTCGAGGTGGAAGCCGTGGTGGACGAACGCGGCATCCTCCAGGAAGCTGCGGAAGGTACCACCGAATCGGTGGAGGTGAATCTGGTCCAGGTGGACGGCCAGTGGCGGATCGCCCAGATCCCGGACGGCACCATGCTCTCCGCGACGGATTTCCGCACTCTCTTCGACCCGCACGATCTGTACTTCTACGACGCCACCTATACCTATGCGGTACCGGATGTCCGCTGGTTTGCCAGCCGGCAGGGTGTCTCGGCGGCCATCGTTGCCGCACTGCTGGAGGGCCCGGCGCCCTATCTGGCCGGTGCGGTGCTCAGCGCCTTCCCGGAGGGGACCACGCTGGTGCGCCGCTCGGTACCCGTGGAATCCGGCGAGGCCACGGTGGACCTGTCCAGCGAGGTGCTGACCGGGACCACGTTCCTGCGGCGCCAGCAGATGCAGCAGCAGCTCGAACTGACCTTGGCCGGGCTGCATACCATCAGCACGATCAAGCTCACCGTGGACCAGCGCGATGTGGACCTGGGCGGCAACCCGGACCCAGCCTTCAAGGCAGCGGTGCGGAACCCGGCCGTGGGCAGCACCCAGATCGCCCTGCTGAACGATGAACTGGTCTACTACGAGGGATCCCGCCCGCAGCGTCCGGACGGTCTACCCTCGGTGGCGGCCTACTCGCCCCGGGATCCGGCCATGTCCCTGGACCAGCGGCATATTGCCCTCCTGAACGGGCAGCGGACGCGCATGCTGGTGATCGGCGCGGACCGCACGCTGCGCGAAGCGGCATCGGGCAGCGCCCTGACTGCTCCGAGCGTGGATCCCTTCGGCTGGGCCTGGACCGCCGCCGGGGACGGCAGCGGCGCGGTCTACGCGGTGGACCCGGACCGGGACTCCGGAGCCCGGGTTGAGGTCGGCGCCCAGTGGCTGACCGAGCGCACAGTCAAGTCACTGAAGATTTCGCGGGAGGGATCGCGCGCCCTGATCATTGCCGACGACGGCGGCGAAACGATGGTCTACGTCGCCGGTGTGGTGCGCGACCGGCAAGGCCGGCCCAAGAGCATCAACACTCCGATAGTCCTCAAGCCGGCGGTGCCCGTGGACCGGGGCGTCTGGGCTGCTGAAGGGACCGTGGTGGTGATGGCCGCCGCCGACAAGGCTGACACGGAAGTGACGGCCCAGGCCCTCGGGCTCGATTCCAGCTCGCTGCGCATGGCGCCGCTGGCGGGAATGCTGGGAATCAGCGTCGGCAACGGCGCTGAGGATGTCTACGCCCAGACCCGCGACAGCCTGTATGTGCGGGTGGGCAACAGCTGGGCTCCGCAGTCTCCGCCGGTAGTGCAGGACCGGGCCTTCCCCGGCTAGCACGCCGGCCGGCCCGGTCCGGCGACTCGTCCTGCACAGCGGCAGCACGGAGCCGGTTTTCCCGCCGGCGCCGTCCGGTGCCCCGCCGCAGTGCCGCAGCCGGCAGCATGGGTTCCATGTTCTGTCCTGCGTCGCTGGCCGCCGTCCTGGACGCGGCGTACTACCATCCGGTCGTCCAGCTGTTGCTGCGCTGGTGGTCCGATTTCGGCAGGCTGGTGCTGCCCACCCAGTGCGCGGGCTGTGCCGCCCCGGATGAAAGCCTGTGTGCTGCCTGCCGCGGCAGGATCTGCCGCGCCACGGTGCGGCCCTACCGGGCGGAAGCCGGGGCCGGTTCGCTGCCCTTCCTGTCGGACCGGCCGGATGCTGCGGTCCTGCCGGTCGTTGCGGCCGGCCGCTACCGGCACGAGCTGGCCAGGGTCATCCTGGCCTTCAAGAACCACGGCCGGACGGACCTGGCCCCGGTCCTCGCCGCCACCTTGGCCCGGGCCGTGCAGTACGCCGCGGCACAGCTGGCCCCCGGGCCGTGCTTGCTGGTTCCGGTGCCGCCCAGGCCAGGCTCGCGGCGCCGCCGCGGGTACGACCCGCTGGAACTGATGCTGCGCCGGCTTCAACGGCGCCGGCTGCTGCCGGGCGGAGCCATGCCGCTGCGGGCAGCGGCCGTTCGGACCCGACCGGGTGCCAGGCTGCGCGGACTGCTGGCCGGCCCGTCCCAGAAGGGCCTGGGCCGGTCCGCGCGGCGGCGCAATGTCTCCGGCTCCCTGCGGGTGCGTCCCCGCTTCCGCCGGGCCCTGGCCGGGCGCAGCTGCATCCTGGTGGATGACGTGCTGACTACCGGTGCCACCCTCGCCGAGCTGGCCCGGGTCATCGGCGAGGCGGGCGGCCGGGTGGCCGGCGGGGTGGTGCTGGCTGCGGCCTCTGCGCCCTCCGGGAACGTGGCCGCGGAGGATCAGCCAGTAGCGAAATCCGGCCCGTGACCGGCGGCAATCGGCGCTTCCGCCGGTGCGGAAGACCCAAGGTGGTGAATTTAATGTGGCGAAAGGATGAATAAATCCGGGCCTTGTTCTAACGTGAAGTATGGGCTCCTGGACAAGGACGAGAACCCATCTTCAGCGACTGAGAGGAGTTATTCCTGCAGTCGCTGTTGTGTCATCTACGCAAGTACGGAGGGCACCATGGAATTCAACATCAGCGGTAGGAACCTGGCCGTTTCCGATCGTTTCCGTGAATACGCCGAAGAGAAAGTCTCCAAGATCGAGCAGTTGGGGGACAAGGTCCAGCGACTGGATGCCAAAGTCACCAAGGAGGCCAAAGCCCGCAACGCCGAGAGTTCCATGACCGTTGAGCTGACCGTCCTCGGCCGCGGACCCGTGGTCCGTGCCGAAGCTTCCGCAGCGGACAAGTTCGCCGCCTTCGACCTCGCCTACGGCAAGCTGATGGAACGGCTGCGCCGGGCCCGCGACCGCCGCAAGGTCCACCACGGGCGCCACGTTCCCAAGGGGGTCCACGAGGCAACCGCACCGCTCGAACCGGCGAGCACATCCATGCCACTGCATGAAGAGACATCAGCGCGCGCAGCGAAGACCGCGGAACCGGTGGAGGAACGCACCGGCTATGAGATCGAGAACGACGTTCCTGCCGGAGACTCACCGGTGTTGATCCGCCGCAAGGTCTTCCCGACCCTGCCCATGACGCTCGACGACGCTGTCGACAATATGGAGCTGGTCGGCCATGATTTCTACCTGTTCATCGACACCGCCACGGGGTCGCCCAGCGTCGTCTACCGCCGGCGCGGCTGGACCTACGGTGTCATTTCCCTCGATGCCAACTGCGAGAAGGCATCCGATGCGCAGTCCGAGCTGCTGGCCTACCGGTCGTAGCAGTCCGCGTCCCTAGTATGAGGGAATGACCGCAAAACTTACGTTGCCCCAGGCCCGGCGCATCGCGCTCGCGGCCCAAGGCCTGGCCAAGGAACGGCCCACCCGCCCGGTAACTGCCCGGCAGGTGGGCCGGACCTTTGCCCGGGTGCAGCTGCTGCAGATCGATTCGGTCAATGTGCTGGTCCGGTCCCATTACCTGCCCTTCTTCTCCCGGCTTGGACCTTACGACGCCGCGATCGTGGACCGGCTGGCCGGCCGGGCTCCGCGCCGCCTGATGGAGTACTGGGCACATGAAGCCTGCTACGTCCGGCCGGAGTCCTTTGCCGACCTGCGGGTGTGGCAGCGGCGCCAATGGGTCGGTGCCGCGGGCCTGGACCCGCTGCTGCGGCGGGATCTGGAGCAGCGGATCCTGCAGGTCCTGCAGTCGTCCCGCCCGCTGACCGCGCGCCAGGTGGCAGCACGCATAGGCCACGAAGAAGACGTGCCGAAGCTTGAGTGGGGCTGGAACTGGAACGCCGTCAAGCGCGTGCTGGAAGCTCTGTTCGAGCAAGGAGTGGTCAGTGCCGCCGGCCGCACCGCGCAGTTCGAGCGGCTCTACGCGCCGACCGCCAGGGTGCTTCCACCGGACCAGGATCCGCTGCGGCTGCCGGATCGGGAGGAAGCCATGCTGCGCCTGGTCGAGGCCGCGGCGGCAGCCCACGGCATCGGCAGCGTCAGATGCCTGGCCGACTATTTCCGCGTCCCGGTCCAGGCTGCCGCCCGCGCCGCGGCCAGCCTGGCCGCGCAGGGGAAGCTGGAGGAGGTCGAGGTGCAGGGCTGGCCCGGGCCGCGGTACCTGCATCCGGCCGCGGCCAGGCCGCGCCGGGCCAGCGGACGGGCGCTGCTGAGCCCCTTCGACTCCCTGGTCTTCGAACGCCGTCGGCTCCAGCAGCTCTTCGGCTTCCACTACCGGATCGAAATCTACACGCCGGCCGCCCGGCGCCGGTACGGCTACTACGTGCTGCCGTTCCTGCTCGGCGAGGCGGTCTGCGCGCGGGTGGACCTGAAAGCGGACCGTGCCGCCGGCCTGCTGCTGGTGCGCGGGGCCTATGCCGAGCCGGCCGCACCGGTGGAAACCGCCGTCGAGCTGGCCCGGGAACTGGATTTGCTGGCACAGTGGCTGGGCCTTGGCGGCATCGCGGTCGAGGACCGCGGCGGGCTGGCCCCGGCACTGGCCGCGGCGCTGGGGGAGCGGCTGCAGCGGCCGGCGGCCGCGGCGGAACTGGCGCTTCCGGAGGCATCTCTCCCGTAGACTGAACAAGCCAGCAATGTGCGCAAACGACTGGGAGCATAGTAGTGCCTTCGATTCTCGAGCGAGTCCTTAGAACCGGCGATAAGAAAACGCTGAAACGACTGAGGGCCTATGCCGACGCGATCAACGTGCTCGAGCAGGATTTCAGGGACCTCAGCGATGCCGAGCTGCGCGCCGAGACCGATACGCTCAAGCAGCGCTACCAGGACGGGGAACACCTGGACGACCTGCTGCCCGAGGCCTTCGCCGCCGTGCGCGAGGCCGCCGGGCGGACCTTGGGCCTGCGCCACTTCGACGTCCAGCTGATGGGCGGTGCCGCCCTGCACCTGGGCAATATCGCCGAGATGAAAACCGGTGAAGGCAAGACGCTGGTGGCCACCGCGCCGGCCTACCTCAATGCCCTCACCGGCAAGGGTGTGCACGTGGTCACCGTGAACGACTACCTGGCCGAATATCAGTCGGACCTGATGGGCCGCGTCTACCGCTTCCTGGGCCTGACCAGCGGCTGCATCCTGTCCAACCAGGACCCGGCCGTGCGCCGGCAGCAGTACAACGCCGACATCACCTACGGCACCAACAACGAATTCGGTTTCGACTACCTGCGCGACAACATGGCCTGGAGCAAGGACGAACTCGTCCAGCGCGGCCATCATTTCGCCATCGTCGACGAGGTCGACTCCATCCTGATCGACGAGGCCCGCACGCCGCTGATCATCTCCGGCCAGGCCTCCGGGGACGTGAACCGCTGGTACACCGAGTTTGCCCGGGTGGTTACCCGCCTGAAGGCGGACGAGGACTACGAGGTGGACGAGAAGAAGCGGACCATCGGCGTGCTTGAGTCCGGCATCGACAAGGTCGAGGACTACCTCGGGATCGACAACCTGTACGAATCCGCGAACACTCCGCTGATCGGCTTCCTCAACAACGCCATCAAGGCCAAGGAACTGTTCAAGCGGGACAAGGACTATGTGATCCTCAACGGCGAGGTGCTCATCGTCGACGAGCATACCGGCCGCATCCTCGCGGGCCGCCGCTACAACGAGGGCATGCACCAGGCGATCGAGGCCAAGGAAAGCGTGGAGATCAAGGCCGAGAACCAGACACTGGCCACGGTCACGCTGCAGAACTACTTCCGCCTCTATGGCAAGCTCTCCGGCATGACCGGCACCGCCGAGACCGAGGCGGCCGAGTTCATGAGCACCTACAAGCTGGGCGTGGTGCCGATTCCCACGAACAAGCCGATGCAGCGCGTGGACAAGCCGGACCTGATCTACAAGAACGAAATTGCCAAGTTCGAGGCGGTGGTCAAGGACATCGCCGAACGCCATGAGCAGGGCCAGCCGGTGCTTGTGGGCACCACCAGCGTGGAAAAGAGCGAGTACCTCTCCAAGCAGCTGGCCAAGCAGGGTATCCGGCACGAGGTGCTCAACGCGAAGAACCACGCGCGTGAAGCGTCGATCGTGGCCCAGGCCGGGCGCAAGGGCGCCGTCACTGTGGCCACGAACATGGCCGGCCGCGGTACCGACATCATGCTCGGCGGCAACGCGGAATTCAACGCGGTGGCCGAACTGGAAAAGCGCGGCCTGGATCCGGCCGGGAACGCCGAGGAGTACGAGACCGCCTGGCCTGCGGCACTGGCGGCTGCCCAGGACGCGGTCAAGACCGAGCATGAGGAGGTGCTCGCCCTGGGCGGCCTGTATGTGCTGGGCACCGAGCGGCACGAATCCCGCCGCATCGACAACCAGCTGCGCGGCCGGTCCGGACGCCAGGGCGATCCGGGCGAATCCCGTTTCTACCTTTCGCTCACCGATGACCTGATGCGGCTGTTCAATGCCGGTGCCGCCGAACGGATCATGAACTCCTCGCGCATGCCCGACGACGTGGCGCTGGAGTCCAAGATGGTTTCCAAGGCCATTGAGAACGCCCAGGGCCAGGTCGAGGGCCGCAATGCCGAGCAGCGCAAGAACGTGCTCAAGTACGACGATGTGCTCAACCGGCAGCGCGAAGCCATCTACGGCGACCGCCGCCGCATCCTCGAAGGTGACGACCTGCACGAAAAGGTCGGCTTCTTCCTCGAGGACGTGGTCACCGCGATGGTCAACGAGGCCACGATGGAAGGCCACGGGGACGACTGGGACTTCGAGCAGCTGTGGACCAACCTCAAGCAGCTGTACCCGATCCAGCTGACAATCGACGAGGTCGTCGAGGAGGCCGGCGGCAGGTCGGCGGTGACCGCGGACTTCCTGCGCGAGGAGATCGTCTCCGATGCCAAGGTCGCCTACGCGGCGCGCGAGGCCGCCATCGGGTCCGAGAACATGCGCGAACTCGAGCGCCGGGTGGTGCTTTCGGTCATCGGCCGCAAGTGGCAGGAACACCTCTACGAGATGGACTACCTCAAGGAAGGTATCGGGCTGCGGGCCATGGCCCAGCGCGATCCGCTGGTCGAATACCAGCGCGAGGGGTTCACCATGTTCCAGACCATGATGGAGTCCATCCGCGAGGAATCGATCGGCTACCTGTTCAACCTCGAGGTCAAGGTCGAGGAGCCGGCGCCGGTCGCCTGGCCGGGGGTGGCCGATGCCCGGAGCCTGGTCAAGCATCCGCAGATCACCGCCGCCGGCCTCGAGGCCCCGCAGCGTCCGGCGGCCCTGCAGTTCACCGCCCCGACCGAACGCGGCGAGGCAGAAACGCACATCGAGCGCCAGCGCAATGCTGCTGCGGCCAAAGATCCGGAGCAGAACGGCGGGGGGAACGGGCAGACCCGGAACCAGCCCAGCCGCAAGGCCCGCCGGCGCAAGTAGCCACCCAGCTGGAACCTAAGAGTGGGGCGCGAGGGGCCCGCCTAAGAGAACGGCCAGGGGCCCCCTGTGCGCGAAGCGTGCGGGGTGGCCGTGAACGGGCGCAGCCGACACTGCGGGAGCGCCCCACTCGCTAGCCGATCTCCAGTGCCGTGACCTTCCAGAGCCCGCGCCGCCGCTCCAGCCGGAGCGCGACGGCGCGGGCTCTGTGCGGTTCCACGACCACCAGGGCCGCCTCGTAGACGTCGGTGCCGATGCGGCACACCCTGGCCGACCGGACGACGGCGCTGGGCAGCGCCTGCAGCGCCGACCTGCCGGACGCCCGCCGTGCCCCGCGTTCCTGCGCCAGGGCTGCCCGGTGGACGAGCTTGTCGTAGCAGTCCGGGTCCAGCCAGCGCGCCAACTGCTGGACCGGCCGGCTGCCGCCGATCACTTCCATGCAGGCCTGGGCAACGGATCTGGCCGTGCCGGCGGCCCGGCGGAGCTCGTCCGCCTCGTCCGCCTCCGAGGCCTCGATGGCACGGTGCGGGGCCGGTTCCGGGGCCGGTTCCTTATCCTGCGGCCGCAGCCGGATGACGGGCGCTACGTAGCTGTCCGGTCCGGCCGGCCGGACCGGACGTACGGTGAGGGGCCGGGGAGCCCCGCTGGCGGCCGCCAAATCCTGTGGCTGTTCGCTCATGCTCGTTCCTCTCATCCTGGCTGCCGGTCAGCCCTTCGAGGGCGGGGTGAGGATCTGGCCGGGAAGCAGCTGGGCCGGATCGGCGCCGATGGTGCCGCGGTTGCCGGCATACCAGCGTGGCCAGTGCCTGGCGATTTCGGCGTCCGTGGCGAGGCTGCCCAGATCCCTGGCTGCGATGCCCCAGAGGGTGTCTCCGGTCCTGACAGTCACGGTGCCGGGGCCGGATTGCCGCCCGGCGTCCGGGGCGTGGCCGGCCAGCAGGCCGGGGGAGGGGGCCGGAGACCGTGGCTGCCAGGAGGGGTCCACGACGCCGCCGGTGTGTCCGGCGCCCGAACGGTCCGGGACGGCGAAGTACGGGTCCGCCGGCCGGCCATCCGGTACGGACGGGTCCGCTGCCGGGACCGCGGCACCGCTGCCGGCTGCCGGGACGGACGCATGGGATGCGGGGGCGGCCAGCAGGTGCAGGCCCAGCACGGCCACCACCAGGCGCCGCAGGAAGGCCGGGCTGGCGGCGAAGGAGACCGCGGCCAACCGGGCATGGCCCAGGCGATGCAGCACGCTGGCGGCCACGGCCAGCAGCAGCCCCAGCCCGCACCAGGCGAGGACCGCCAGACCCGCGGCGGCTGCGGCCAGGCCCAGCAGCTCGGAATAGCTGTGCCACGGCAGTGCGGCACCGTTCCGGCCGCTGCGCGTGATGAGCCAGCCTGCCCAGGCCAGCGCCGCCCCGCAGGCCGGCAGCAGCACGGCTATGGCGGCATCGCCGCGGCGGAGCCGTGGCCGTACTGCTCCCGTCCGCCGTGTCCGTGCCGCCTGCCGGTCGGGGCCTGACTGCGCTGCCGTCATCCGGTCCTCCTCGGGATGTATAAGCCGGGATTCGTATTTTGATGTAATTTGATGTCGTTTGCTGTGGATTGAATTGAAATGCTGGCAGCTGTGTCTGGGTTTGTAAAGGGCCGGCCGCCGTTGACGCCATTTGCCGGCCGCTCCTAGGCTGGCGGCATGCGGTGGGATGGCTTGTTCTCGGACCTGGAAGCGCAACTCTATGCCGCCGGCCAGCTCGCGCTTGAGAGCGAGGCCAACGAGCGGGCGCGGATGGACCAGGCAGCGCTGTCACTGACGGACCGGCTGCGCGGGCAGCAGGGAGCGGCCCTGCGGGTCCGGCTCGGCGGCAGCCTGGTCTTCGACGGCAGGTTGTCGCACATCGGCTCCAGCTGGATCGTGCTGGACGAGCCGGCGCGCAGTGTGCTGGTTGTGCTGTCGGCGGTCCGGCTCATCGAAGGGCTCTCACGCGCAGCCGCTCCGGACGACGCCGGGCGTCCGCGGCGCCTGGGCTTGGGCTCGGCCCTGCGCGCGCTGGCACGGGACCGGGAAGAAGTCATGGCGTATCTGGCCTGCGGTCCCGACGGCGGCGTCCAAACCATTTCCGGCACAATCGACCGGGTGGGCAAGGACTACCTGGAGCTGGCCGCGGTGCCGTGGGGCGAGGCCCGGCGCGCCGTCAACGTACGCGGAGTGCACGCCGTGCCCTTCGGCGCGGTTGCCGCACTCGCTTCCGCCCGGCGTACCTGACCGGGGCTGCTCAGCCCCCGTGCTCCGCCTTGGCCTGCTCGATGAGCCGGCGCGTTTCGGCGTACTTGTCCTGGATGTACTTTTCCAGCATGGCCTGTTCCACCCGCCACTGGCCCCGGCCGCCGATCTGGATGGCGGGAAGTTCCCCGCTGCGCACGAGGGCATAGGTCTGCGAGGAGGAGATCTGTAGCTCCTCCGCAACGTCGGTCAGGGTGAGGAACCGTGGCATGGGAAGTCCTTCGGGTGGGCTGGAGCGGAATGCCGTGAGATGCCTTGCTGCGATTATGACATCATTTGGTCCCGTTTGGCCCCTTTGGGTTGTTGTTGTGAATAGAAGTTATGGACAGCCGGGAGACCTGTTGATTGATTTTCCAACCGCGTGCATAAGAATGGACTCAGCCACACCCGGCCGGCGGAACCGACGAGGACAACCATGGGGAGTATGTCCTTCCGCCGGACGGAGCCATCAAAGGGGACCCTTATGAGTTCTGCAGCTGATCTGTCCGTGCCCGCCGCCCGCCTGAAACGCCCGTCCTGGAAGGATCCGAGGCTGCTCACCGGCATTCTGCTGGTGCTGGCCTCGCTGGCCGGCGTCACCGCCTTGGTCTCCAGCGCGGATAAGACCGTGCCGATGCTGGCGGCCCGGGAACAGGTCGCCGTCGGAGCGGCGCTGACGTCCGCCGACTTCGTGGTCGTCGACGCCCGGCTGGGCGACCTTGAAGGGGCCTACCTGCGCGCCGCGGACCAGCTGCCGGCCAATGCGGTGGCCACCTCCCTGTTGCGTCCCGGTGAGCTGGTGCCGCGCTCGGCACTGGGACAGGCGGACCAGCTGGACCGTAAACCGGTGGCGCTGCCGCTGGACAGCCCGTTGCCCGAGGGCACCGGGCCGGGATTCCGCGTCGACGTCTGGGTGGCCCTGCCGGATGGCAGCAACGGCTTCGGCCAGCCACAGCTGCTGCTGGAGGCGGCCGAAATCTCGCAGCTCACCCGCTCCTCCTCGGCATTGGGCGGGCTCCAGGCCGAGCAGCTGCACGTGCTGGTTCCGGACCAGCAGATGCCGGTGCTGCTCCATGCACTCTCCAACGGAGCCCGGATCAACGTGGTGCTGAACCCGGGCGGCACACCGTGAGCATTCCCGTCGCCACGGTCGGAGACGGCCCGCAGGACTTCGTTGCCGGCCTCGAGCGGCTGCACGGGCCGGTGACGGTGGTCCGGCGCTGCACCGAGCTGGCCGAGCTGGTCGCCGCCTGCCAAAGCGGCCTGGCCCGGGCCGCGATCATCGCCTCGGGCAGCGACGCGCTGGGCCTGGCCCTGCTCGACCGCCTGCGCGGCGCAGGCGCCGCCGTCGTCGTGCTCACCGACGACGGCGGCGAACAGCGCCGCCTCGACGGGCTGGGGGTGCGCCACTGCAGCCACGGCACCGCGCCGGAGGCGCTGGCCGCACTCGTGGTGCAGGCAGTGGGCAGTGCAGACGAGGTGCCGGCCGCGCACCGGCCGGGCGCCGGCTATGCGGATCCTGCGCACTCGCTGCAGCCGCTGGCCGCCGCGCCGGGGTCGGACCGCACGGACGGGGAACCGGCCGACGCCGCCGGCGAGGTCATTGCGGTCTGGGGTCCGGCAGGCGCACCCGGCCGGACGCTGCTCGCAGTCAACCTGGCTGCCGAATACGCCGCGGCCGGCCGGCGGGTGCTGCTGGTGGACGCGGACACCTATGCCCCCGGGGTGGCCACCTACCTGGGGCTGCTGGATGAATCGGCGGCCCTGGCCCATGCCTGCCGGCTCGCGGACCAGGGGCTGCTGGACACCCCGGCGCTGGAACGGGCAGCGGTCAAGGTTGCTGTTTCCGGCGCACCCCTGCTGGTCCTGACCGGGATCACCCGCGCGGACCGGTGGCCGGAAATCCGCCCCGGTGCGCTGGGCGCCGTCCTGGCGCTGGCCCGTGCGCTCGCCGATGTCACCGTCATCGATTGCGGCTTCTGCCTGGAAAGCGACGAGGAACTGAGCTTCGACACGCTGGCCCCGCGGCGCAACGGTGCCACCCTGCGGGCCTTGGAGCTTGCCGACCAAGTGCTGGCCGTGGGCAGCGCCGACGCGCTGGGCGTGCCCCGGCTGGTCCGGGCGCTGGCAGAACTGGAGCAGGCCGTTCCATCCGCGTCGCCCCAGGCAGTGCTCAACCGGGTCCGCCCCGGCTCGGTGGGCCGCAGCCCGGAACGGCAGCTGCGCGAGGCCTGGACCCGGTTCGCACCGGACCGTGAAGTCCGGGCCTTCCTGCCTGCGGACTTCGCGGCCGCCGACGCGGCCCTGCTGGGCGGCTCCGTGCTGCTGGAAACGGCGCCTGATTCGGCCCTGCGGCAGGCTGTCGCCAGGCTGGCCGGGATCGCTGAGCCGGCCCGGCGGCGGGGCCCGGGGCGGCGGCCGCCGGCCAAAGTGAAGTTTTGATGCCGGGCGGCTAGGCTAGGCCTTACGGCCGCAATGGGGCGGCCGGAACCATTAAGCGGAGGCTAATGCCATGTCGTCTGGGTCCAGTGTGGCGGATCTGTTGAGTTCGGAAAAGTTCGCCGACGAGTTCATCGCGGACTACTACGAGCACCTCGCCCAGGAAGATGCGGAGAACTACACCCTCGAGGTGCTCCAGCAGCGCGCGTACGCGCATCGGGACCTGGCCGCGCGTCGGGCGGACGGCCAGGCGGTGGTGCGGATCTTCCAGGAAGAGCACGCCAGCGTGGTGATGATCGTCACCGACGACATGCCGTTCCTGGTGGATTCGGTCACGGCCGAGATCGTCCGGCAGGGAGCGGCCATCCGGATGCTCAACCACCCCATCTTCCTGGCCACCCGCAACCGCGAGACCCACGAACTGGTGGACCTGAGGCGGGTTCCGGCCCATGCCGGGCTCTCCAGCGGTGATACTGCCGCGCTGCCGAGCCTGTCCGCGGAATCGGCCAGCCCCGGGAACGCCACGTTCGTCGAGTCCTGGATTGCCGTGGAAACGGCGAAGATCGGCACCGAGAAGCAGGAAGCGGAGCTGGTTGCCGGGCTGCTGCGGGTCCTCGCCGATGTCCGCATCTCGGTGCAGGACTGGCCCGCCATGCGCCGCAAGGTGCGCGAAATCGCCGATTCGCTTGATTCGATTACCGGAGCCGGGCAGATCCCGGACCTGCAGGAAGCCAAGGCACTGCTGGACTGGCTCGACGCCGGCAATTTCACCTTCCTGGGCTTCCGCGAGTATGACCTGGTCGTCCAGGACGGCGAGGACGTGCTGGTGGCGCACGAAGGCAGCGGTCTGGGCATCCTGCGCCAGCAGCCGGAGGGACACCGCATCCAGCACCTGACCGAGGCCGGCCGGGCCAAGGCCCGGGAGAAGCGTGCTCTGGTGCTGACCAAGGCCAACTCACGCTCAACCGTGCACCGGGCCGCCTACCTGGACTACATCGGCGTCAAACGTTTCGACGCGCAGGGCAATGTCGACGGCGAGCGGCGCTTCGTCGGCCTGTACGCCACCAGCGCCTACAACAGTTCCGTGCATTCGGTGCCGATTGTCCGCACGAAGGTCGAGGCCGTGCTGCGCCACTGCGGCTTCCCTCCGGATTCGCATTCGGGCAAGGACCTTTTGGCGATCCTGGAGACGTACCCGCGGGATGAGATCTTCCAGATGGACGAGGCCGAGCTGGCCGATACGGCCCTGGGCATCCTGCGGCTGCAGGAGCGCCGCCGCACCCGGCTGTTCCTGCGCCAGGACATCTACGGCCGGTTCGTCTCGGCACTGGTTTTCCTGCCCCGCGACCGGTACACCACCGCGGTCAGGCTGCGGATCGAGGACGAACTGAGGCGGACCTTCCAGCCCCAGGCCATCGACTACGAGGCGCGGCTGACCGAATCTGCACTGGCCCGGCTGTTCTTCCGGATCCGGCTGCCGCGCGGGGCCCAGGTGGCGCAGGTGGACACCGCCAGCCTGGAACGCCGGCTGGCGGACGCTACGCGGTCGTGGGGCGAGGGCATCACCAAGGTGATCCACGGCAAGTACGACGGCGAGCGCGCCCAGCGGCTGGCCGAGCGCTGGTCGGAGGCCTTCCCGGCAACCTACCGGGTGGGTTTCGACGTCGAGGACGCCCTGGAGGACCTCGAACGGTTCGAAAGCTTTGCCGCCGAAGGCGCGGCCGCCCCGATCATGCACGTCTATGTGCCGGCCGGGGTCGGGGACCTGGACGAGGACGCCCGGCTCAAGCTCTACCTGACCGAACCGAAGTCCTTGAGCCAGATCCTGCCGGTGCTGCAGAACCTCGGGCTGGAGGTGCTCGATGAGCGCCCCTTCGAGATCCAAACCGCAGACGGGGCCCAGTTCTTCCTGTATGACCTGGGCCTGAAGTACCCCGAATCGGTGGCGCCGGAGGGGACCGGGGAGCTGCTCGAGGCCGCCTTCTCGGCCGTGGATACCGGCCAGAGCGAATCGGACGGCTTTGACCGGCTGATCCTGCGCGAGCGCATCGACTGGCGGCAGGTGGCGGTGCTGCGCAGCTATACCAAGTACATGGTCCAGCTGGGCCACGCCAGTTCGTACGGCTTCGTTGCCGATACCCTGCTGGCCAACCCTGCCGTGGCCCATGCCCTGCTGAAGGTGTTCAACGTCAGCTTCCATCCGGAACTGAGCGCCGATACCCGGCCTGCGCAGCTGGCCCGGGCCCGCGAGGCGCTGAACGCCGAACTGCAGGCCATTCCGACACTGGACGCGGACCGTGCGCTGCGGACCTTGGCCAACATCATCGAGGCGACGCTGCGGACGAATTATTTCCAGCACAAGCCGTACATGAGCTTCAAGTTCAGCCCGGAGCAGATCGACAGTGCTCCCTTCCCGCGGCCGAAGTACGAGATCTGGGTCTACTCGCCGCAGGTGGAGGGGGTGCACCTGCGCTTCGGCGAGGTGGCGCGCGGCGGCCTGCGCTGGTCGGACCGCCGCGAGGACTTCCGCACCGAGGTCCTGGGCCTGGTCAAGGCCCAGATCGTGAAGAACGCGGTCATCATCCCGACCGGGGCCAAGGGCGGCTTCTTCGCCAAGCGGCTGCCGGATCCGTCGGCGGACCGTGCGGCCTGGTTCGCGGAAGGGCAGGCCAGCTACCGGACCTTCATCCGCGGGCTGCTGGACATCACCGACAACCTGGTCCGCACCGCTGAGGGCAGCCATGTGGTGCCGCCGCCGCGGGTGGTGCGCTATGACGGGGACGATTCCTACCTGGTGGTGGCCGCGGACAAGGGTACGGCCAGCTTCTCGGATATCGCCAACGAAATTTCGCTTGAGTACGGGCACTGGCTCGGTGACGCCTTCGCGTCCGGCGGGTCGGTGGGTTACGACCACAAGGCCATGGGCATCACCGCCCGGGGGGCCTGGGAATCGGTCAAGCGCCACTTCAGCGAGCTCGGCGTGGATACCCAGAACGAGGACTTTACCGTTGCCGGCATCGGGGACATGAGCGGCGACGTGTTCGGCAACGGCATGCTGCTCTCGGAGCACATCCTGTTGGTGGCGGCGTTCGACCACCGACACATTTTCCTGGATCCTGATCCCGATCCGGCCGCCTCGTTCGCCGAACGCCGGCGCCTGTTCGAACTGCCCCGCTCCTCCTGGGCCGACTACGATTCCGCACTGATCAGCCCCGGCGGGGGGGTCTACCCGCGTACGGTCAAGTCCATTCCGCTTTCGGCCCGGATGCGCCAGGTGCTCGGCGTGGAGGCCTCGGTGGAAGCCATGAGCCCGCCGGAGCTGCTGCGCGCGATCCTGCAGGCACCGGTGGACCTGCTCTACAACGGCGGCATCGGCACCTATGTCAAGGCCGCGGCGGAGACCAACGCCGAGGTGGGGGACAAGGCCAACGACCCGATCCGGGTGGACGGCAGGATGCTGCGCGCCAAGGTGGTCGGCGAGGGCGGGAACCTGGGCATGACCCAGCGCGGACGCATCGAAGCGGCGCTGAACGGGGTGATCCTCAATACGGACGCGATCGACAACTCCGCCGGCGTCGACTGCTCGGACCATGAGGTGAACATCAAGATCCTGCTCGACCAGCTGATCGCTGCCGGCAAGTTCCCGGCCGCGGAGCGAAGCCAGCTGCTGGAATCGATGACGGACGAGGTGGGCCGGCTGGTGCTCGCTGACAACGTGGACCAGAATGTGCTGCTGCTCAACGACCGGCAGGGCGTGATCGAGTGGAGCCCCAGCTATGAACGCCTGATGGATTCGCTCGAGAGCCGCGGGGAGCTGGACCGCGGGCTGGAGGCGCTGCCCACGACGCAGCAGCTGCGCGAGCGGATCGCCGCCGGCCAAGGGCTCACCTCCCCGGAGCTGTCCGTGCTGGCCGCCTACGCGAAGATCGAACTGTCCCGGGCCCTGACCCAGTCCAGCCTGGCCGATGATCCGTACTTCGACAAGGTCCTGCAGGGGTACTTTCCGCGGCAGCTGGCGGACCGCTTTGGCCGCGAGATGAACCTGCACCCGCTGCGCCGTGAAATCATCGCCACCGTGGTGGCCAACGACATGATCAACATGGGCGGCATCACCTTCGTCTACCGGGCGATCGAGGAAACGGCGGTGACCCAGGAGCACATCGCCCGGGCCTTCGTCGCGCTGCGGGAAATCTATGAACTGGACAGGTTCATGGACGACGTGAACGAACTGCCGGCCAGCATTCCGACCAAGGTATGGACCACGGTGCACCTGGACATGCGCCGGCTGCTGGACCGGGCCGTGCGCTGGTTCGCCAACCACGTCGGCCACGGCACGCCGGTCGCCGAGAGCATTGCCACGTTCAAGCCGCTGATCGATCCGCTGCGGACCAGGCTGGTGAATTATCTGCGCGGCAATGACCTGGCCCGGGTCCGCGAATGGCTGGCCACGGCCGAAGGCTGGGGCCTGCCGGACTCGCTCGCGCACCACTGGGCCGAGCAGTTCGAAAGCTTCGGACTGCTCGACGTCGCCCGGATTGCCGCCCGGATCGAGGAGCCCGTGGACCATGTGGCGCACGTGTACTACACGGTCTACGACAGGTTCGACGTCGATTCGCTGCTGGTACGCATCACCAACCTGCCGCGGACGGACCGCTGGCAGGCCCTGGCCCGCGCCGCCATGCGCGACGACCTGTATCAGACGGTGACCGACATGACCACGTCGATCATGCATTCGACCCTGCCCAGCCTGCCGGCGGAGGACCGGCTGCACCAGTGGGAAAGCGCCAATGCCGAAAGCATCGAGCGTGCCAGCAATATGCTGGAAGAAGTCAACAAACTGGATCAGGACGACATGGCCTCGCTGTCGGTGGCCCTCCGCCTGATGCGCTCGATCGTTCGGAGGTAATTTGGCCATCTTTACGGACCCCATCAAGGACTATGCGGAGTTCGGGCCCGGAGATGCCGAATGGCTTCATCTGCTCGTCGGGGACTGGCAGCTGATCGCGGATCTTGCGTTCGCCGACCTGGCCCTGTGGTTTCCCACACCCGACGGCAGCTATGTCGCCCTGGCCCATGTGCGCCCCTCGACCACGCATACCGTGTTCCACAGCGACTTCGTGGGGGAACGGATCCGCGCGGACCTGATGCCATTGGTGGACTTGGCCCGGCAGACCCAGACCATCGAACGCTCCCGCGAATCCGACTGGACCACCGAAATGGCCATGCGGGTGGAAGCGGTGCCGATGGTGCGCAACGGGCGCACCCTGGCGGTCATCACCTCGCACATGGACCTGTCCAGCTCGCGGATGCCCTCGCGCCTGGAACTGACCTACCGCCAGTGCGCCTACGACCTGCTGCGCATGTGCACTCTGGGCCTGTGGCCGGACTTTGCCTCGCCCACCGGATCCCGGCGCGGCGCGCCGCGGGTTGGCGACGGCTTGATCCGGCTCGATGCCGACGGCATCGTGCAGTACGCCAGCCCCAACGGAGTGTCGGCCTTCCGGCGCCTGGGCGACGTCGAGTCCCTGGAGGGACGGTCGCTGGCCGAGGTCACCACGGGGCTGCTCAGGGACCGGCGGATGGTGGACGAAACCTTGCCGCTGGTGGTGACCGGTCGGATGCCGTGGCGCACCGAGATTGAATCCCGGGGCGTCAGCCTGTCCCTGCGCGCCATCCCGCTGCGCAACGAGACCGAGCGTTTCGGGGCGCTGGTGCTGTGCCGGGACGTGTCCGAACTGCGCCGGCGCGAGATGGAGTTGGTCTCCAAGGACGCCACGATCCGCGAAATCCACCACCGGGTGAAGAACAACCTGCAGACCGTGGCGGCGCTGCTGCGGATGCAGTCGCGCCGGATGGTCAGCGACGAGGCCAAACAGGGCTTGGAGCAGGCCATGCGCCGGGTGGCCACGATTGCCCTCGTGCACGAGACCCTGTCCCAGGGACTGGCCCAGAACGTGGATTTCGACGAACTGATCGGCCGCCAGTTCCGGCTCTCGGCCGAGGTGGCCTCACCGTCCCAGGCCGTGCGTACCGAACGCAGCGGGGACTTCGGCGAGCTGCCCAGCGAATTCGCCACGCCGTTGGCGCTGGTGATCAACGAACTGGTGACCAACGCCGTCGAACATGGTCTGCATGACCGTAAGGGCACCGTCTGGCTGACCGCCAGCCGTCAGCAGCGCGACGACGACGCGGAGGTGCTCAAGGTGAGTGTGGCGGACGACGGCATCGGGCTGCCGGCGGAGAACCGCAGCGAGGGCCTGGGCCTGCAGATTGTCAGGACCTTGGTGACCAGTGAGCTGGGCGGGACCATCGACTGGAAGCCGCGGGAGGGCGGCGGCACCTGCGTCGACATCAGCCTGGTCCTGGACCATGCGCCGGCCCGCTGAGCGCTCAGCGGCTGCCCCGGCCTCGCAGGCTCGGCCGGGGACCCCTGCCGCTTCCCTTTCGGGCACTCTGCTCCAGGGTGCCCGAAACGCCGAAGGCCGCTGCCGGATCCGGCAGCGGCCTTCGGCGGGCCTGTGCCCGCTCCTGGCGTGTGGGGGTCGCCAGAGTCAGGAAGCGCGGCGGGCGCGGGCTGCGCGCCGCTTCAGGGCACGGCGCTCGTCTTCGCTCATGCCGCCCCAGACACCTGCGTCCTGGCCTGATTCCAATGCCCACTGCAGGCACGTGTCAATCACCGGGCACCGGCGGCAAACGCTCTTCGCCTCTTCGATCTGCAGCAGGGCCGGGCCGGTATTTCCTACCGGGAAGAACAGTTCCGGGTCCTTGTCGAGGCACGCCGCACGGCTACGCCAATCCATCTGATCACTTACTCCTTTTTGAGGACATGGCCCGGGGAACGGTTTGGGGAAACACTCGCTGCGGGCCCATAGCAAAGGGGGGCTGCTCAGGCCCCCCGAATTCATTCAAAAACAAGCGTTTCATGTTAAATCTGTGTAAACAAGGGCCGCTGCGGACTTAATGCCCTTCAAGCGTGAGTCTTTCATCACATGGCACATCGGCGGCGCCGGCGGAGCGGCTGACCAAATGTGCGGCCTCTGCCTCCAGCCGCGGGGGACGGCTGCAAATCGACTATCTAGGGTAGGGTGCCAGTGTGTCAATACCCTCGTCCGCTTCCGGCGCTGTGAAGCGTCCGGTTTCCATCATCATCATTTCCCTGGCCGTGGTCTTCGAGGCGCTGCTGCTGCTGGCCACGGCCGCCTGGTTCGTGGCCGGCCTGCTGACCCAGACGCCGCTGTCCCTGGGCGGCACCATTTTCCAGCTCGTGCTGATCCTGCTCTTTGCGGTGTGGCTGCTGGCCGTTGGGCATTTTATGTTCCGCGGCTACCGCTGGACGCGCGCGGCAGCAATTGTCTGGCAGGTATTCATGATTGTCGTGGCCGTTCCGACCCTGAATGCCGGCCAGGTGCTGCTGGGGCTGGTCCTGCTGGTGCCCGCGCTGGTGGTGGCGGTATTGATCTTCGGCCGGCCGGTGACGGAATTCCTGGTTAAGGGCTCGGGTCCGCAGGCGCTTTAGCCTTTCCGGCGGCATTCCCGGACCGGCTGCACAGCGCAACCTGCATGGTCACAGTCCGGCCGTGCCCGATCCGGTACCCGCGTCCCGGCGGCGCCCAGTCCGCGTCCAGCCGTACCCCGAAGAAGGCGCCGTCCTCCGGCGACCGTGGCGCGAGCACCATGCCCCATCCGGCGGATCGTGCCTGTGCTGCCAGCGGCCCCAGCTGCGGCAAGGGGGCGGCCGGGACCGCCGTCAGCACGATGCTGGCGCCGCCGGCGGCCAGGGTGGCCAAGGTTCGGTGCGTCCCGGCGCCGAGCAGGTGCGCATCGTCCACGAGCAGTAGGGTGCCCGGACCGCAGCCCGGCAGCAGTTCCCAGTAACGGTCCGGTGGGCAGTCCGGACCGGGCCGGCACAGCTGCCAGCTGCCCTGCAGCTGTTCGGCCAGCAGGTCCAGCAGGTTGCTCTTGCCGCTGCCCGGTCCGCCCAGCACCAGATGGACGCAGCCGGCGCGCAGCGGTAGTGCGGACGGCTGCAGTTCGTCGCCCTCCACGCCAACCACTGGTGCCGTCTGCACCCCGCCCGGCCCCGGTTTCCTGGCCGGGGCAGCGGCAGGCAGGGCTGCTGCTGGCAGCAGCATCGGCAGGTCCTCCACCCGGAAGGGACGTTGTGCCGGCGCCACCGGGGCCGGGACCTGGGCCGGTGTGGTTGCCAGTTGCGCTGCGGCATCGCGGCCACCGCTGATCGGTCCCTGCACCAGCGCGCGGCCCGGGACCGGGTCCAGTGGCGGCAGCCGCGGCCAGGCCAGCAGGGCCTCGGGCGGCGACCCCGCCGGCAGGAAGCATCTGTTCGGTACCAGGGCGAAGAACCGGCTGGAATGCAGTTCCCGGTCCCCGGACACCGCCAGACTGATTCCGGTGCTGCCACCGTCGCGGGCGATGTCCTGCAGGCAGTCCTCGGCCCAGTCGAGCCGCCCGTTGCGGAAGGCGGACAGCCAGCGGCCCCAGCCGTTGACCAGCAGTACCAGCGGTACACGGCTGCCGGGGGCGGCGGTGCCCAGCCGGTCGGCCGCCTCGCGGGCCAGCCGGCGCAGCAGCCGGGCGCCGCGCGCCGTTTCCCTCGGTCCCACGTAGGCCCCGGTCCGGCCGCAGCCGCCCAGCCCGGCCAGCGAGCCGTCACCGTCCAGCAGGTAGCAGTGCCGTTCCGTTTCCTCGGCCAGCAGAGCCAGTCCCAGACACTGGAGCACATCCCGGGCACCGCTGGCTTCGGCGCCGACCAGGCCCAGATGGCCGTCCCGTTCGGGCAGCCAGCGCAGCTGGACCTGGCGCTGCTCCTCGGGCAGGTCCAGCAGGCCGAGGCCGACTCCGGGCGATGCCGCCCCGGGGACCGCCGGTCCAGGCTGCAGCACCGGTGGCAGCGGCGGCGGCAGGACCGGTCCGGTGCCGGCCAGCCCCAGCGCCGCCGCGGCCCGTCCGATTTGCGCTACCAGCTCAGCGGTCTGGTCCGGCGCCGGTACGGGCTCGACGGAGTCCGCTGGCCTTCCGCTGCCGGTGGCGGGGCCGCCCAGCCATTGGGACAGGGTCTGCACGGCGGGCCCGGACGGTGCCGGGCCGTCCACCATGGCCGCCTGGAACAGGACCGGTGGGCCGCCGGCCAGCCGCAGGTAGGCCCGCCCCGGTGTGCCGGCACTGATCGAGGCTGCCGCATCGGTGCCCACGACGTCCGCGGACTCGGGCCGGCTGAGGACCCGCAGTGCGATGGACGCATTGATGTTGGCGCGGATGTCGGGGGAAACGGCCCCCTGCGGCCGCTGCGTGGCCAGGACAAGATGGATGCCCAGGGACCGGCCCAGGGTGGCAATGCGCATGAGGTCGCCGAGCGCGTCGGGCACCTCGTCCACGAGGATCCGGAATTCGTCGACGACCACGACCAGGCGCGGCAGCGTTCCGGCGGCGCAGCCGGCGATGTCCCTGGCCGCCAGGCCCGCCAGCAGGGCTTCCCGGCGCCGTACCTCGGCCCTCAGCCAGCGCAGCGCCCGGCCGACGTTTTCCACTGAGAGGTCGGTGAGCAGCCCCGCGGTGTGCGGCAGTTGTGCGAGCGCGCCCAGACCCGCACCACCCTTGAAATCCACCAGCAGGAAGGCTGCCTGCTGCGGCCGGTAGGCGGCGGCCAGCCCGAGCACCAGGCTCCGCAGCAGTTCCGACTTTCCGGAACCGGTGGTGCCGGCGACCAGCAGGTGCGGGCCGTCCCGGGCCAGGTCCAGCGTCAGCGGCCCATCGCTGGTGGAGCCGATGGCTACGGCCAGGCCGCGGCTGTCCCGGTTCTGCTGCCAGCTGCCGGTGACATTCCCGCCGGCCAGGCGCGGCCCCGGCGGATACCGGGCCGGAAAGTGCGGGCGGCGGCGCCCGCCGGCCGCGGCCAGCCGGGCGAACCGGTCCATCGTATCGGCCCCCACCAGGTCCGCCGCGAAGGTGAGCCGCTGCGGTCCGCGGACCAGCGTGGCGGATTCCGGATCCATCGTTAGCAGCACCGGTGCCCCGGTACCGGCCGGCCCGGAAGCCGCTTCCGCCGGGACCGGCCGCGGGACCGCGTGCCGGGGCGGTGGGGCCGGCGCCGGGCGGTCCGGGGCCGCGAACCGGATGACGGCCGTCGCAACGCCGGCGTCCACGGGCAGCGGGATGCCCGCCGTGCGGCCCGTCAGCAGCAGCACCGTGGCCACGCCGGCGTCCGGCTCCGGGACCGTGCCGGCGAGCTCGACGCCCGGGATGAACCGGGCGGAAGCCGGTACATGTCCGGCATCCCCGCAGCAAACTACCCGCAGCGCGGAATCCATGGCCCGGCGTCCCAGTTGCAGCAGGCAGCAGCGCAGCATGCCGTCCAATTCGTGCAGATTTCCGTGCACCACCAGTTCGCGGATCGCCAGCAGGTCGACCAGGACAGGTGCCTGCGGGATGACCGGCGGCTCCGGACCGCCCGCGGGCAGACCGATGTTGGCAGCCTGGTCCGCGGTCCCCAGCCTCAGCCAGAGATGCTGCGGTGGCCGGCCCGGGTCCGAAGCCGGCGGCGCAGCCGGTTCCAGCAGCCCGGACAGGATCGTGGCAGGATCCGGCCCGGCACCGCGCCGCCGTTCCCCGTCCGCAGCCGCCGCCTCGGCGACGGCCCTGCGGTAGGCCCGGCGCTGCTTCCGGCCGGCGGCATAGGGGATGACCGCGGCCGCCAGGGATCCGGCGCCGAAGGCCAGGAAGAGCCACATCCCGGTGGCCGCTGCCAGCGCCAGGCCCGCCAGCAGGGGCAGCCCGGCCAGCAGCAGTGCCAGCCGGGCGCGGGCGTCCGGCGGCCGGCTGCGCAGGTCCACGGGCCGGGCCAGGTCCGCCTCGGGAAGCCATGCAGGCAGCGGCTCGTTGCCGGCCAGCAGCCGGAACCGGGAGCTGCCGGCCAGCACCGTGGTCCCGGTATCCAGCACGGCCTGCCGGACCCGGCGGCCATCCACCCGGATACCGTTTGCGGAGCCGTTGTCCCGGAGCACGACGGCGTGACCGGTGACCTCGAGTACCGCATGGCGACGGGACAGCCGCGGATCGGCCACGCCGGACCCGTCCGGGCCGCGGCCCAGCACCTGCCGGCCGCGGCGCAGCTCGAGAATCCGGCCCGCATCCGGGCCGCCGTTCGCGGCGAGCGCGAGCAGCGGGCGCAGCGGCGTGCCCCTGGCCGCCGGGGTGCCGGGGCTGGCCGTCCCGCAGACAATGACCGCGCCGTCGAGCAGCGGAGCGGTGCCCGGCTCCAGCGCCTCCAGCGGCACCCCGTGCACGGCCAGCGGCACAGGCCGGCCCGGAAGCCGGTGCGTGTCCGGCTCGCCGCGGACCGCGCCCGCCAGACGCGCCCGGAGCCAGTCGGCCAGATCGACGGTACCGCACCGGCCGGCGTCGACCACCAGCTCGGAGTGCTTCCCAACCCACGCCGCGGCAGCCGCCGGCAGGCCCGGGGCGGCGGCCAGGGACAGATGAAGCAGCACGGCGGCTCCTCCCGGTGCAGGACCTGGATCCGTGGGTGTTACCGGCACTCTAGGCGCGCTCGAGTCCGGGCGCAGGCCCCCTTCGTCCGGCTGTGGATAAACCCGGTGCCGGCCCCGGCCGGGCCCGCCGGCGGTGCGGCGGCCCTGCGATCGGGCGGTAACCTTGGTGGTGGCCGACGCGCCCCGCAAGGACCGGGAAGGCCCTACCATCCAGCAACAACGTCGAGGAAAAGGCCCACACCAGGTGAAGATCGCTGTCATTGCCCTTGGCAAGATCGGGCTGCCGCTGGCGGTCCAATTCGCGTCCCAGGGACACGAGGTAACCGGCGTCGACGTCAATCCCGCCGTCGTCGAGCAGGTCAACGCAGGGATCGAGCCGTTTCCGGGGGAGGCGGGCCTGCAGCAGAAGCTGGACGAACTGGTGCCGGCCGGCCGGCTGCGGGCCACCACCGACTATGCCCAGGCAGTTCCCGGCGCCGACGCCGTCGTGCTGGTGGTGCCCCTGTTCGTGGACGACGAGGCCCGCCCGGACTTCGGCTGGATGGATGCGGCGACCACCGAGCTGGCCCGGCACCTGACCCCCGGAACGCTGGTCTCCTACGAGACCACGCTGCCGGTGGGCACCACCCGCACCCGCTTCAAGCCCATGCTGGAAGCCGGCTCGGGCCTGGCCGAAGGCACGGACTTCCACGTGGTGTTTTCCCCCGAGCGGGTGCTGACCGGGCGCGTGTTCGCGGACCTGCGCAAGTACCCCAAGCTCATCGGTGGCCTCTCGCCGGCCGGTGCGGCCGCGGCGAAGGCGTTCTACGAGGCGGTGCTGGACTTCGACGAGCGGAGCGATCTGGCCCGGCCCAACGGCGTCTGGGACCTGGGCTCGGCCGAGGCCTCGGAACTGGCCAAACTGGCCGAAACCACCTACCGCGACGTCAACATCGGCCTGGCCAACCAGTTCGCCCGCTACGCGGCGACCGCCGGGATCGACATCTACCAGGTCATCGAGGCCGCCAACTCGCAGCCCTATAGCCACATCCACCAGCCGGGCATCGCCGTCGGCGGGCACTGCATCCCGGTCTATCCCCGGCTCTATCTCTGGAATGACCCGGCGGCGTCGGTGGTGCGCGCCGCGCGCGAGGCCAACGCCGGTATGCCGGACTACACCATCGGCCTGCTCGAAGGAGCCTACGGCGACCTTGCCGGGGCCCGCGTAGTGGTGCTTGGGGCCGCCTACCGCGGCGGGGTCAAGGAGACGGCCTTTTCCGGGGTGTTCGGCGCCGTCGCTGCGCTGGAAGCCCGGGGCGCCGTGGCGCTGGTGCACGACCCGCTGTTTTCCGACGACGAACTGAAGGTGCTCGGGTTCACCCCGTACCAGCTGGGCGGGCCGGCGGACGCCGCCGTGGTCCAGGCCGACCACGCCGACTACCAGGACCTCGGGCCGGCGGACCTGCCGGGGATCAAGGTCTTCATCGACGGCCGGCGGGTGAGTTCGGCCGAGCGCTGGCCGCAGGTGGCCTACCGTGTGATCGGCAAGCCCTGAACCACCTCAGAGGGAACTTCGGAAAGGAAACCACCGCATTGAGTTTCATCGCTGATTCCGCCGATGTATCGGAGCGGGCACAGCTGGGCGAAGGCACCAAGGTCTGGCATCTGGCGCAGATCCGAGAGGACGCCGTCCTCGGGACCAACTGCATCGTCGGCCGCGGCGCGTACGTCGGCACCGGGGTGCGGATCGGGGAAAATACCAAGATCCAGAACTACGCCCTGGTCTACGAGCCGGCACAGCTGGGCCGCGGGGTGTTCATCGGACCGGCCGTGGTGCTGACCAATGACACCTACCCCCGGTCGATCTCCCCGGACGGCACGCTCAAGAGCGCCCACGACTGGACCCCGGTGGGCGTCACGGTCGGGGACGGCGCGTCCATCGGGGCCCGCGCCGTCTGTGTTGCCCCGGTGCGGATCGGCCGCTGGGCCACCGTCGCGGCCGGCGCCGTGGTGACCCGCGACGTACCGGACTTCGCCCTGGTGGCCGGCGTCCCGGCGCGGCGGATCGGCTGGGTGGGCGAGGCGGGCCAGCCGCTGTCCGACGACGGCGGGGGTCGGTTCAGCTGCCCGGCCACCGGCCGTACCTATGTCGAAGAGAACGGCGTCCTGCGCGCCGTCGGCGCCGGAACCGGCGATACCACAGCGGGACAGACGAGCCACACGGAAGGCGGCCGAGAGGCATGAGCAAGGATTTCATCCCGGCGGCCAAGCCCATTATCGGCGATGAGGAACGGGCCGCCGTCGACGCCGTGCTGGTCTCGGGCATGCTGGCGCAGGGCAGCGAGGTGGCGGCCTTCGAGCAGGAGTTCTCCGCCGAACTGCTCGACGGCCGCCCGACGGTCGCGGTCAACTCCGGCACCTCCGGGCTGCACCTGGGCCTGCTGGCGGCCGGCATCGGCCCCGGCGACGAGGTGATCGTCCCGTCCTTTACGTTCGCGGCGACGGCGAATTCCGTGGCGCTCACCGGCGCCACGCCGGTGTTCGCCGACATCGACCCGGACTACTTTTGCCTCGACGCCGCCTCCGTGGCGGCAGCCGTCACGGACCGGACCCGGGCCATCATGCCGGTGCACCTGTACGGCCACCCGGCGGACATGGACGCGCTCGGCGCGCTCGCCGCCGGGCGCGGGCTGAAGTTGTTCGAGGACGCTGCGCAGGCGCACGGCGCCGCGCTGCACGGCCGCCGGGTCGGCACCTTCGGCGAGTTCGCCATGTTCAGCCTGTATCCGACCAAGAACATGACCTCCGGCGAGGGCGGCATGGTTTCCACCCCGGACGACGACGTCGCCCGCCGGCTGCGCCTGCTGCGGAACCAGGGCATGGAACGCCAGTACGAGAACGAGCTGGTCGGCTTCAACGCGCGCATGACCAACCTGCATGCGGCGATCGGCCGGGTGCAGCTGCGCAATGTCGGCGGCTGGACCGCCATCCGCCAGGCCAACGCGGCGTTCCTGACCGCCAACCTCGAAGGTGTCACCACGCCGGCGGTCGCGGCCGGGGCGGTGCACGTCTACCACCAGTACACCATCCGGGTGGCGGCGGGGGAGCGGGACCGCTTCGCCGCGGCGCTGCGGGAGGAGTACAACATCGGCTCCGGGGTGTACTACCCGGTACCCAACCACCGGCTGCCCTCCTTCAACCGCGACGTACAGCTGCCCCATACCGAAGCCGCAGCGCAGGAAGTCCTCTCGCTGCCGGTGCACCCGTCACTGGATGCCGAGGACCTGGACCGGATCGTGGCGGCCGTGAACGCCCTGGCCAAGGCGGGTGCCTGAGCCATGGCGGCAGGAAGCGGACAGCAGGGCAAAGCAGCCGGCCAGGCCCCGGTGCTGCGGGCCGGCCTGATCGGGCTGGGCATGATGGGCCGGCACCACGCACGGGTGCTGCGCGAAACCTCCGGGGTGGAACTGGTGGCGGTCGCCGATGCCTACGGCGATCCGCACGGGACCGCCGGCGCGCTGCCGCTGCTGGGCTCCGTCGAGGAGCTGATCCGGGAAGGCATCGACGTCGCCGTCTGCGCCGTGCCCACCGGGCTGCACGAAGAGGTCGGGCTGGCCCTGGCCGAGGCCGGGGTGCACACCCTGGTCGAAAAGCCCATCGCGGCAAACGCGGCCGCCGGCGCACGCCTGGTCGAGGCCTACGAGTCCCGCGGACTGGTCGGAGCGGTGGGACACATCGAGCGGTACAACCCGGCGCTGCAGTCCCTGCGCGCTCGGCTCGCGGCCGGGGACCTGGGCCGGGTCTACCAGATCGCCACCCGGCGGCAGGGCCCGTTCCCGGCGCGCATCGCCGACGTCGGGGTGATCAAGGACCTGGGCACGCACGACATCGATCTGAGCGCCTGGCTGGCGCAGAGTCCGTTCGCATCCGTCGGCGCGCGCACCACCTTCCAGTCCGGCCGCGAGCACGAGGACATGGTCGCCGCCACCGGCCAACTGGCCAACGGCATCATCACCAGCCACCTGGTGAACTGGCTCTCGCCGATGAAGGAACGCGTCACGGTGGTCACCGGCGAGCGCGGGGCGTTCGTGGCGGACACCCTCACCGCCGACCTGACCCTGTACGAGAACGGCACGGTGAGCACGGAGTGGGACTCCGTGGCCAATTTCCGCGGCGTGTCCGAGGGCAACGTCACCCGGCTGGCCATCGCCAAGCCCGAACCGCTGCGGACCGAGCACGAAGCCTTCCGCGATGCCGTGCTCGCCGCCGGCGGACACGGCCCGGCCGCAACGGCCGGCGTGGTGAGCATGCGCGAGGGCCTGCAGACGCTGCGCGTGGCCGAGGCGATGATCCTCTCGGCCCGCGAAGGCCGTACCGTGCAGCTTGACGACGTCGGCGACGGCAGCTGAGCCGGCCACCCGTGCGCATCCTCGTCGCCACCCGCATCTATACGCCGGAGGCCGGTGCCGCCGCGTACCGGCTTGCCGCCATGGTCAGGGCGCTGCGCCGGGCCGGCCACGACGTCGTCGTGCTGACGACCAAGGCGCCGGGTGCCCGGCAGTCGGCGGCGGGCATCCGGCGCTGGCCGGTGCTGCGTGACCGCACCGGGGCCGTCCGCGGCTATGTGCAGTACGCCAGCTTCGACCTCCCGCTCATCTTCCGGCTGCTCGCCGGGCGCCGGTTCGACGCCGTGGTGGCCGAGCCGCCGCCGACCACCGGCGCGGCGGTGGCGCTGGCGGCAGCGCTGCGCCGCCGGCCCTATGTCTATTTCGCTGCCGATGTCTCGTCGAACGCGGCGGCCGGCATCGGTGTGAACCCGCTGGTGGTGGCCCTGCTGCGCGCCGCGGAAAAGCGGATCCTGGCCGGGGCGGCGTCGGTGCTGAGCATCTCGGCCGGGGTCAGTGCCGCGGTCCGCGAACTGACCGGCGGCCGGGCCAAGGTCGCCGAGGTGGGCACCGGGATCGACACGGCGACGTTCTCGCTGCAGGGCCCGGCCGCGCCGGCGGGCCCGGTCTTTGTCTACGCGGGCACGATGTCCGAGATCCAGGGCGCCGGGGTGTTCGTCGATGCCTTCCTGCGGATCATGGACCGCGTCCCGCAGGCACGCCTGCTGATGTACGGGCAGGGGGTGGAGCTGGCCGAGCTGCAGCGCCGGGCCGCCCCGGCCGGGGACCGGATCCGGTTCATGGGCGTGGCCGGCGGCGATGAAATCGCGCGTAGGCTGCGCGGTGCCGCGGCCGGACTGGCCTCCGTCCGCCCGGCCCGCGGCTACGATTTCGCCTTCGCTACCAAGGCGTTCGTGAGCCTGAGCTGCGGCGCCCCGGTCATCTATGCCGGAGTGGGGCCGCTGCGGTCACTGGTAGCGGAGAACGCGCTGGGCCACAGCGTGGACTGGGACGCCGGGCAGGTGGCCGAGGCAATGCTGGCGGTGCTTGCCGAACCGGTTCCGGAGCCGGAACGCCGCCGGTACTCCGCCTGGGTGGCGGAAAACTTTTCGCTGGACGCAGTGGGGGAGCGCGCCGCCGCCGCGGTGACGGCAGCGGCAGCCAGGAGCTGAGGGTCCAAGGTTTCACCAAGGCCGCGGGTGCAAAGTTGCCTTGCACAACCGCCATTTGGCCAGAATGGCGGACCGCACCCTTATAAGGATCCGCAAATGTCTGCCAAACATTTACTGTGCACGGCTGCCACCGCAGTGCTGCTCGCCGGAGCCCTGACCCCGCTAGGCCTGGCGCCCGCCCGCGCCGAACTTGCCGGCCGGGGGCCGGTGGACCCGCAGAACGGCTTCCCGTCCTGGTACTCCGACGGCACCGTCAAGCTCCAGCTCTGCTACACGGCGGAACCAGGCTGCCTCTCGACACCGCCGAATTCCGGCCCGGCCTCCTACCCGGACAACTTTCCGGAGGAGGCCTTCTGGTATGCGGCCGAAGCCAGCGGCGGCAGCCTCCGGCTCTACCAGGCAGCGCTTGAGGGAGCCCACCTGAACGGACCCGTGGTCCCGGGCGAGCAGATCGGCTTTGCCCGGCTGCGCTTCCGCCTGAAGGACCTCGTGCCCGGCGCCGACTACACCATCACCCATCCCTACGGGGTCCAAGTGGTCACCGCCGAAGACGACGGCACGGTGTACGAGACCTTCGACGCCGGCGTCTGCGCCCCGACCCGCACCACCCCCTGCGACTGGGACGGTGTGGGCGAAGCCTTCCTGGGCGACTACGAACTGGGCAGCACGGCCACGTTCCTGCGCCAGATCGGCGCGCCGGCCGGAAAGCTGGGCGACCCCAACGTGCCTGCCCCGGTGACCGGGGCGCCGTCGGGCAACAACTTCGTCACCGTCGCCGGGCCGAACGCCGGCGGCCGGGGCATCGACACCCTGACGGTCGACACCTTCGCCGTCCAGGGTGTGCTCTTCGAGGGCGACGACGGCGCGCCCGGCACGCCCGACCTGACCGACGCCAGCGACAGCGGCCGCTCCGCCGCGGACAACATCACCAACGTGGCGACACCGGAATTCACCGGCAGCCTGCCCGGCCCGGACGGCGGCACCGTGGAACTGCTGCTCGACGGTGCCGCCGAGGCGGTTGCCTCGGGCACCTCCGCCGGGGGCACCTACACGGTGCAGCTGGCCGCCCCGCTGGCTTCCGGCGTCCACAAGGTCCAGGCCCGGACCGCCAATCCCGCGTATTCGGCGGATCCCGAGGCGCCTTCCGAACCATCGGTACCGCAGTACCTGACCTCACCGGCGCTGACCTTCACCGTGGACACCACCGCCCCGGACGCCGCCGTGACGGCCCCCTTCCCGTCGAATCCCTCGCTGGACAACACGCCCACGTTCCACTTCAGCGCCAACGAGGCCGGCGCACGGTTCGAGTGCCAGCTGCTGCCCAGCAACAGTGAGTGGGACCCGACCTGCACCTCGCCGACCACCTACGACGCGCAGGCCAACGGCAGCTACACCTTCAATGTCCGGGCCACGGACGTGGCCGGCAATGTCGGGGCCATGGCCAGCCGGAACCTGAGGATCGGCCCGGCGGACACCATCGCGCCCACCGTGTCCTCCCGCGAACCGGCCTCCGCCGCGACCGAGGTCGGCCTGGACAGCAGCATCAGCGTCAACTTCAGCGAGGATGTCCTCGGTGTCTCGGCGGAGACCTTCACGCTGAAGGACCCGGCCGGGACCGCGGTTGATGCCTCGGTGGACTACGACCCGCTGACCGGGCGGGCCGTGCTGGACCCTTCGGCCACCCTGGCTGCAGGCACGGTCTACACCGCGACCCTGTCCGGCGGCACCGGCGCGATCCGCGACGCCGCCGGCCTGCCGCTGGCCACCGTGAGCTGGTCCTTCACCACGGCCGCGGCCCCCACCGTCACCGCCCGGACGCCCGGCGCCGGCGCCACGGGGGTGCCGGTGGGCAGCAGCATCACGGCGACGTTCAGCAAAGCGGTGACCGGCCTGGGCGCAGCCACCTTCACCCTGAAGAATGCTGCAGGCACCGCCGTCCCGGCCACGGTCAGCTATGACGGCGCCAGCCGGGTGGCCACGCTCAAGCCCACGGCACCGTTGGCCGCGGCCGCCACCTACACGGCGACCCTGTCCGGCGGCGCTGCCGCCATCCGCGCCACCGCGGACCTGCCGCTGGCCACGGCGGGCTGGTCCTTCACCACGGCCGCGGCCCCCACCGTCACCGGCAGGACACCTGCCTCCGGGGCCATGGCCGTGGCGGCGGACGGTAATATCACCGCAACCTTCGGCAAGGACGTCACCGGCCTGGACAGCACCTCCTTCACCCTGAAGACGGCCACCGGTACCAGCGTCCCGGCGGCGGTCAGCTATAACGCGGCGACCAGGACCGCCACCCTGAACCCCACGGCGAACCTCGCCGCGGACACCAGGTACACCGCCACCCTGACCGGAGCCATCCGGGACACCATCGGCACCCCGCTGGCAGCCACCGGTTGGTCCTTCACCACCGGTGCGGCGCCGGCCGTCACCGCCAAAGCGCCCGGTACCAATGCGCTGGCGGTGCCGCAGACCGGCAACGTCACCGTGACCTTCAGCGAACCGGTGCAAGGCATCACCGCCTCGACCTTCAGGATCACGAAGGCTTCCACCGGCGCGGCGATCGCCGCCACCGTGACCCGCAACGGAACCACCAACCAGTGGATCCTCAACCCGGGAACGACGCTGGCGGCAGACACCAGGTACACGGTCAGCCTCACCGGCGGCAGCACCGCCGTCCGGGACCGGGCCGGAAACCCGCTGGCCGGGACCAGCTGGCCCTTCACCACCGGTCCGGCACCCACCGTGACGGCCCGGACGCCCGGCACCAACGCCACAGCGGTCCCGCGCACCGGCAACATCACGGTGACTTTCAGCGAACCGGTGACCGGGCTGACGTCGTCGACCTTCAAGATCAAGCGGGCCTCCACCGGCGCGGCCGTGGCCGCCACCGTGACCCGCAGGGGTTCCACGAACCAGTGGATCCTGAATCCGAACGCAACACTGGCGGCGAACACCAAGTACACGGTGACGCTCTCCGGCGGCGGCACGGCCATCCGGGACGGGGCAGGCAATCCGTTCCGCACCGGCAGCTGGAGCTTCACCACCGGAACCCGCTAGCGGTCATCCCCAATCCCCGCCGCCCGTGCGCAACTCCCAGTGCGCGCGGGCGGCGGCACGTGCTAGGCGCCCAGGAGGCGGGCGAGCACCGCGCGGCTGACCGCCTCGTCCTGGTCCGAGCTGAGCGCCCTGGCCGCACGGTGGACATTCGCCTTGTAGTGTTCCACCCGCTCCGGGGTCAGCGCCGACAAGGCCCGGACCAGTGCCTCGGTGCTGAAGTCCTCGGTGACCACGCCCAGGTCATGTTCGCGCATCAGCCGCGCTGTCTCCGGGGACGGGCTGAAAACAAGGGCCAGCCGCGCCTGGACGAAGTCGAAGAACTTGTTCGGCAGCATCAGGCGGTGGTTCGTCGTCTGCGGCGGCAGGCTGAACACCCCGACGTCGTACTGGTTCAGCGTCCGCGGCAGCGCCTCCGGAGCCACCGCGTCGTGGAAGGCGATCCGCTCGTCCCCGGCGGCCAGGTCCCGCAGCCGCTGCCAGTAGCGGCCGCCGTCGCGCGCCTTGACCAGGTACAAATCGAGGCTGAAGCGGTCATCCAGCGCCTTGACCGCGTCGATGGTCCCCTCGAGGTTGCGCCCGGGCACCGCGGCGCCGCTGTGGGCCAGCCGGATCCGGCCCGGTGCCGGCGGCGAGGGCGCCAGCTCGCGGTACGGCCCGGCATTGCGCACCACCTGGACCGGGCAGCCGAACCGCTCGGTGTACAGGGCCGCGATGGACGCGTTCACCGCCGTCACCGCGGCGGTGCGCGGCAGGTACTTGGCGCAGACGGCATACATGTACGGCTTGACCAGCAGCCGCCACGGCAGCACATGGGCCCGCTCCTCGGGGGCCCACTCGTGCATATCTCCCCACACCGGGGCGCCGTCCGCGACGGCGTGGGCCAGCGGCAGGGCACGGGCCTCGTTGGCGACGACCAGGTCGAAGCGGCGCCCGCGCACCAGCTCCAGCGCGCGGCGGACGGCCGGGGCCGTCAACTCGACCGACCCATGCAACCGCAGCCCCAGCCTGGCCACTCCGCCAAGGGTCTGGGGCAGCGAGGGCAGGGCGGCGTCGATCTCCAGATGGGTGCTCGAGCCCGGCGGCCGGCGGCCGTAGGAGAGCGTGGTCACCTCACCGGCCTCGGCCAGCAGGGCCAGCTGGCGCAGCACCCGTGAATCAGCCTCGATGTCGGAAAACGAGATGCACAGGATCCGTGCCGCCAAACCTGCTCCTTGGTGATTAGTTGGTGTTTCGCCGTTATTCCCCGGGTCCCCGGCAGCCGGAAATCCCGGCGGCTGGCCGCATCCAGCCTACCTGCCGCACCGCCGCGGGCCGGCGTGGTTAGGATGGCAGGCAGGCCCGCCTACCGTCCAGGATGAGAAGTGAAGATCGCGATCACCAAGAGCACGCTGCGCATTCCGCCGACGTATTTCGCCACGGCCCATGCCCAGAAGCTGGGCAGCCGGCACGATTTCCGCATCTTTACGCTCGCTGCCGACATCGAGGACCCCTCGGTCTCCGTCCCGATCACCGACTTCGTGCCCCGGATCGGGCTCGGCTTCCGCCAGCGCGAGCTGATGATCCCCGCCTTTATGCCGCTGATGACCTTGGCGGTGCGCCGGTTCCGGCCGGATGTGATCCACCAGCACTTCGGCACCTGGTCCCTGCCCGCGGTCAATGCCTCGCGGCAGGCCCCGGCACCGCTGCTGACCACGCTGCACGGATCGGATGTGGTGTCGCTGGCCAACCCGGCGGACACGATGATGGCCAAATGGCACCACCGCAATGTGCTGGCCGCCGCCGCGCAGAGCCGGCGGCTCCTCGCGGTGAGCCGGTACCTCGCCGGCCGGGCCGTGGATCTGGGCCTGGACGCGGCCAAGATCCAGGTCCACTACCAGGGCGTGGACACCGACTACTTCGTGCCCGGCGACGGTACTGAGGCGGCGGAGGCACCGATTGTGCTGTTCGTGGGCGCGCTGAATACGCAAAAGGGCATCCGGGACCTGATCGACGCCTCGCTGGCCGTCTGGCGCCGCGCGCACCACCGCCTGGTGGTCATCGGCGACGGTCCGCTGCGCGAGGCGGTCCGGGAGCAGGCATCCAGCCATCCCCACATCGAGTTCCTGGGCCGGCTGGACCGGGAGCAGATCCGCCGCTGGCTGCAGCAGGCCTACCTGCTGGTGGCACCGAGCCAGGAGGCCGGGGGAGCGCGGGAGGCCGCCGGGCTGGTCCTGCTCGAGGCGCAGGCCTGCGGCACACCGGTGCTGGCCTACCGCAGCGGCGGGATACCGGAGATGGTCGACGACGGCGTCTCCGGCCTGCTGGCCGCCGAGGCGGACTACCCGGGGCTGCAGGCGGCGCTCTCGGAGCTGCTCCAGCTCTCCGGCGCCGAATACCACACGATGCGCCGGGCGGCGCGGCAGTATGTGGAACGCCACCGCAGCCTGGCCGGCAGCTGCGCCGAACTCGAGCAGCATTACGTTGACACCGCAGCCGGCTGACCACCGGGCGCCGTGAGGGCGTTCAGGCCGGTATGGAATACTGGCTGGGTGAGTCGTTGCTGGGTAGTCGTGCCGGTGTACAACGAGGCTACCGTCGTCGGCACCGTGATCGCAGGACTGCTGGAGGAATTTCCCCACGTGGTCTGCGTTGACGACGGCAGCTCGGACGGCTCGGCCCGCATTGCCCGGGAAGCCGGCGCCGTCGTCGTCCAGCACCCGGTCAACCTCGGGCAGGGCGCGGCCCTGCAGACGGGCATCGAATACGCGCTGCAGGACCCGGAAGCCGATGTCCTGATCACTTTTGACGCGGACGGCCAGCACCAGGTCAGCGATGCGAAGGCGATGCTGGCCAGGATCCGGTCCGGGGAGGCGGACGTGGTGCTGGGCTCGCGGTTCCTGAACGGCAGCGCGGACGTGTCCTGGCTGAAGAAGCTGGTGCTGCGCAGCGCCGCGCTGCAGTCGCGGCTGGCCACCGGACTGCAGCTGACCGACGCGCACAACGGGCTGCGGGCGATCTCGGCACCCGTGGCCGCACGGATCGAACTGCGCCAGGACCGCATGGCCCATGCCTCCGAGCTCATCTCGCAGCTGGCCGAGCTCAAGCCGCGGCTGGTGGAACACCCGGTCCAGATCATCTACACCGAATACTCCAAGGCGAAAGGTCAATCCCTGCTGAACGGCGTCAACATCCTCGCGGATCTTTTCTACAGGTAGGCCCATGATCATCATCGTCCAGCTTCTGCTCTTCTTCGCCGTGGTGGTCGGCACCCTCACGCTGATGCGCGGAGCCGGCAACGCCCGGCACCAGGCCGTGCGCCGCATCCTGCTGACGGTCTTCGCCCTGGCTGCGGCGCTGTCGGTGTTCTTCCCCTCGGTGCTGACCTGGGTGGCCAACCTGCTGGGCATCGGCCGCGGCACGGACCTGGTCCTGTATGCGCTGATCGTCTTCTTCATGATCTACATGGCCACGTCCTCCCAGCGCACCCGCCAGCTCGAGGCGCGCATCACCAAGCTGGCACGCCGGATCGCGCTGGACGAGGCGCCCAAGCCGCAGGAGACGGCCGCCGGGAGCGCAACCACGGCGGACCGCGGTGCCGAACCCACCACCGACGACGGCGGGTATCCGGCGGCGCCGCTCAACGGCGGTCCGCGGCCGGGCCGCGAGGGCGCTCCGGCGGTGCCTGTGGACGATCACCGGCTGCCCGGCCACGACGACGGCCCCGCCGCGGGCACTGCCGCCGGCACCGTGCCGCCCGCCGGCACCGTGCCGCCCGCCGGTGCGGCCGATCGCGAGCGCGGGTCCCGCCGCCCGGAGCCGGCCGGTGGCTGAGGCCGGCGCCGCCCTGGCGGAACCGGTGGAAGTGGTCATAGCCGTGCACTCGCCGGAACGCCCGGTCCGCCGTGCCGTGGCCTCCGTGCTGGCAGCGGGAACGCCCGGCACCGTGCGCGCGACGGTGGTCTGCCACAACATGGATTCGCAGCCCGTCCGCGCGGCGCTGGCCGGCCTGCCGGGGGACCTGCCCGAAGACACCGTCCGGGTGCTGGAACTGCGCGACGGGATTCCTTCCCCGGCCGGCCCGTTCAACCACGGTCTGCAGCACGCGCAGGCACCCTGGGTGGCCATCATGGGCTCGGATGACGAGCTGGAACCCGGAGCCTTGGATGCCTGGCGCTCTGCCGCCGTCGCCCGCGGTGCCGCCGCCGCCATCGCCCCGGTGCGCGTGCGCGGCGGTGGCCGGATCCTCACGCCGCGCGCCCGGGTGCTGCGCGGGCTGCAGGTGGACCCGGTCCTGGACCGGCTCGCCTACCGGACCGCGCCGCTGGGACTGATCCGGCGCGAGGCGGTGGAGCGCCTCGGGCTGCGGCTGGCCCCCGGGCTGCGTACCGGCGAGGACCTCGAATTCGGGCTGCGGCTGTGGTTCAGCGGCGAACCGATTGTCTATCCGGCCACCGCGCCCTGCTACCTGGTCGGCCAGGACGGCGGCGAACGGGTCACCGGCGCGGTGCTGCCGTTGGCCGAACAGTTTAAGGATGTCTCCCGGCTGCTGGCCGGCCGCTGGCTCGACGGCCTGCCGGCCCGCTCCCGCCAGGCTGTGGCGGTGAAGCTGCTGCGCGGGCACGTGGTCGGGGCGGCGCTGCGCCGCGGCCCGGACTTCGACTGGACCGGGGCTGAGCGCGAGGAACTGTCCCGCATCATCACGGACATCGTGCGGCTGGCGCCCGGAGCGCCGCGGCTGCTCTCCGCCCCGGACGAGGCACTGCTGCTCAGCCTGCGCGGCAGCGGCGGGCCGCCGTCGGCCGCTGCCGTCGCCGCGGCGCTGCGGCGCCGGCAGGCGGCCGGCCTGCTCCGGCGCAGCCTCACCCGCCGCTGGCCGGACAATGTCCGCCGCGAGTCCCCGCTGCGGGCCAACCTGAATTCACTGCTGGCGGCCGCCTCCGGACCGCTCCGCCGGCTGCCGGAACGACTCCGACGAAAGGACGCCGCGTGAATGACGCGCAGCCCAGCCTGCTGATCCTGTCCCTGTCCCCGCTGCGGCGGGATCCGCGGGTGCTCAAGCAGATCAACCTGTTCCGGGACAAGTACCGGGTAACCACCTGCGGCTACGGTCCGGCCCCGGACGGTGTGGCCGAGCATATTGAACTCGACGCCGCCTGCATCGGCTGGCCACGTGATCCGAAACGCCTGGCCCTGCGCCGCTACCGGGACGTCTACTGGAGCGTGGCCGGGGTGGCCGAAGCCTACCGGCTGCTGCGCTGGCGGCAGTTCGACGCGGTGCTGGCCAACGACCTGAACACCGTGCCGCTGGCGCTGTCCCTGGACAGCCGCTGCGGCGTCCATGCGGACCTGCACGAGTTCGGGCCCAAGGAACACTTCGACAAGCCGGCCTGGCGGGTGCTGGTCGCACCGTACATGCGCTGGCTGTGCCGGACCTACCTGCCCCGGGCGGCGTCGGTGACCACCGTCTCCGACGGGATCGCCCGCCAGTATGGCCTGGACTACGGGGTCCGGGCCGCGGTGGTGACCAATGCCGCGCCGTATGTGGAGAAGTCGCCGCGGCCCACCGGCAGCACCATCCGGTTGATCCACAGCGCCGCCGGCCAGCGCTACCGCAAGATCGAGGACATCATCGAGGCCTTCCGCGGCATCCGCGCCGGGATCGAGCTGGACCTGATCGTCATGCCCAACGAACCAGGCTACGTCGCCGAACTGCGGCAGCTGGCCGAGGAGGTTCCGGCCGTGCGGTTCCGGGACCCGGTGCCCTACGAGCAGCTGCTGGACACCGTGGCGGAATACGACGTGGCGATCGCCTACCTGCCGCCGACGAACTTCAACCTCGCCCAGGCGCTGCCGAACAAGTTCTTTGAGGCGGTCCAGGCCCGCACCGGCCTGATCATCGGCCCCTCGCCGGCCATGGTGGAGCTGGTCGAGCGCCACGGACTGGGCGCCGTCGCCGGCGATTTCTCCTCCGCCAGCCTGCGCGAGGTGCTGGATTCGCTGACGCCGGAACTGGTGGACGGCTGGAAGCAGCATGCGGACCAGGCCGCCGAGGAGCTTTCCGCCGAACACCAAAGCCGCGGTTGGGAAACGGCCATCGGCGCGCTGCTCGGTCCGGCGCTGGACCGTCAGTGAACGGCACGGGACCGTCCGTGGGTGACGCCGCCCCGCCCGGCCGGCCGCCGCGCGTCCTGCACCTCTACGACGCCGCGGACGTCGGCGCCACCTTGGTCAAGTATGGCCGCCGGGCATCGCTCCCATGGCGGCAGTTCGACGCCGTCCCCCCGGAACCCGGTCCCGGCCTGCCGCCGGCGCGCCGCGCCCTGCGGCAGCTGGCCTCGGCCGGCTGGCAGGCCCGGCGCGCGGCCGGGATCCTGGCCGCGGACCTGCTGCATGTGCACTCGGGCTCCCGGACCGGAATCGTCCGGTCCCGGCCGCACCGGCCGTTCGTGCTGCACCTGCACGGCACGGACATCCGCACCCAGTACTACGATCCGGCACGACGGGCCGGCATCGCCTGGGGCCTCGAGCATGCCGCGGCCGTGCTGTTCTCGACCCCGGACCTGGCCGTGCACGCCCAAGCGGCCCGTGCGGACGCCGAGTATCTGCCGAATCCGGTGGATCCGGAGGAACTGCCGGCCTTCAGGCCCGCGGACCGGCCCAGGATCGTCTTCGCCTCCCGCTGGGAAGCCGCCAAGGGCGGCCGCGCCCAACTGGAGCTCGCCCGGGCCATCGCCGCCGCCGTCGGTCCCGGCGTCCGGCTGGAGGGCCTGGACTGGGGCGCGGATGCTGCCGAAGCCGCCGCAACGGGCATCACGTTGCTGCCGCGGATGCCGAAGCGCCGCTACCTGGACTGGCTGGCTGGCGCCCACGCCGTCGTCGGCCAAAGCGCCGGCATCCTGGCCATGAGCGACCTCCAGGCGGTCGGGATTGGCGTCCCGGTGGCCATGTCCGCGCTCGGCGAGGGCTACTATCCCGGGCCGGTGCCGGTCCTGCAGGGCAGCCCGGCGGAGCTGGCCGAGCAGCTGCGCGAGGTGCTCGACGACCCGCCGGCTGCCTCGGCCCGGCTCGGCGGACCGCAGTGGGTGCGCCGGCACCACGGCCCGGAACCGTCGGTGCAGCAGCTGGCCGGGATCTACCGCAGGCTGCACTCGGGGCGGTAGCGCGTGCCCCGGACGCTGCCGCCTACCCGCCTTCGCGCGCAGCGTGCGGGGGAGGCAGCGAAAGATAGGCTAATACCCATGCGAATCCTCAGCGTCGTCGGCGCGCGCCCTCAGTTCGTCAAGCTGGCCCCCATCGCCCGGGCGATGTCCGGCCGCGCGGAGCACTTGATCGTCCATACCGGCCAGCACTACGACGCGCTGCTCTCGGATGTCTTCTTCCGGGACCTGGGCATCCCCACCCCGGATTACAACCTGGCGGTGGGCTCGGGCAGCCACGGCCACCAGACCGCCGCCATGCTCAGCGGACTGGAGGACGTGCTCGATTCGGTGCGGCCGGACTGGGTGCTGGTCTACGGCGACACCAACTCCACCCTGGCCGCGGGGCTGGCGGCCGTGAAGCTGCATCTGCCGCTGGCCCACCTGGAGGCCGGGCTGCGCTCGTTCAACCGGCGGATGCCCGAAGAGCACAACCGCGTCCTGACCGACCATGCCGCCGACCTGCTGCTGGCCCCCACGGAGGTGGCGATGAAGCACCTGGCTGACGAGGGGCTGGCCGAACGCAGCCTGCTGGTCGGCGACGTGATGACCGATGTGCTCTACACGGTCCGTGACGAACTGCTGGCCCGCCCCCGGCCGCTGCCTGCCGGCGCCGTTCCGGGCGAATTCTATGTGTGCACCATCCACCGGCCGGACAACACGGACGACCCGCAGCGCCTGGCCTCGATCGTGGCGTCGCTGGCATCCCTGCCGAAGCCGGTGCTGCTGCTGGCCCATCCGCGGCTGCGCGAACTTGCCGCCCGGCACGGCGTGGCCCTGGACCAGGGCGCCATCAGGGTCCTGGAACCGCTGGCCTATCCGGAACTGGTCAACGCGGTCCTGCACAGCGCCGGCGTCGTCACGGATTCCGGCGGCCTGCAGAAGGAGGCGTTCCTGCTGCGCACCCTGTGCACCACCATCCGACCGGAAACCGAATGGACCGAAACGGTCGACCTGGGCTGGAACCAACTGGTCGGCCAGGACCTGGGCACGCTGGCCGCAGCGGTCCGCCGGCCCCGGCCCGCGGACGACGGAGCCGCCCCGTACGGGGACGGTCAGGCGGCCGGGCGCGTGGTGGCGGCGCTGCTGGAGCGGGGTTAGCGGGCGGAATCCGTGCCGGACCGGTTGCCCGGCGGACCAGCACGGCAGGCCGGCCCGCTCGCCGCCTAGTCCGCGGCGCCGGCGTCCGTGGCCAGGCCGGCCAGCGCTGCCTGCTGGGCGAAATCAGGCACCCGTGCCACGACCTCGTCGAAGGTCCCGTAGGCGGCCACCGTCCCCTCACGCATGAAGAAGACGACATCGGCGTTGCGGATGGTGGCCAGCCGGTGCGCCACGGTAATCACCGTGACCGCTCCGTGCAGTTCGTTGATCGCCGTGGTCACGGCCGCCTCCGTCGCGGTGTCCAGCGCCGAGGTGGCCTCGTCCATCACCAGCACTAACGGGCTGTCATAGAGTGCCCGGGCGATGCCCAGCCGCTGCCGCTGTCCGCCGGAGAGGGCCATGCCGCGTTCGCCCACCAGCGCGTCGATACCGCCCTCGCGCCCGAGCACGGTGTCCAGCAGTTGCGCCCGGCGCAGCGCTGTCTGAACCCGCGGCCGGTCCACCTTTTCCGGATCCCAGGCCAGCGCCACGTTCTGCGCCACGGAGGCATCGAAGAGCGAAACCTCCTGCGGCACATAGCCGATCCGCCGCCGCCAGGACTTCAGCACGAACTCCAACGGCTCGCCGCCGACCAGGATCCGCCCGTGCTCCGGCTCGAGCAGCCCGAGCAGCAGGTCCACCATGGTGGACTTGCCAGCCCCGGAAGACCCGACGAAGGCCACATGGCTGCCGGCCGGAATCCGGATGCTGACGTCGTGCAGTGCGGGGGAGGCGGCGCCGGGGTAACGGAAAGACACGTCCTCCAGCACGATGTCCGCGGCCGCTGCGGGCAGGTCCCGCTGCGGCCGCTCGGCCGTGTGCCGGGCCATCTGCGCCTCGCCCTCCCGGATATCCTGGACGATTTGCCGGGCAAAGGACGCGCTGGTATTCACCGAGGACTGGACCGCCTGCATCCGCGTCAGCGACGGGATGAGCCGGAAGCCGGCGATGGCGAACAGCCCGATGGCGCTGACCGCGCCGGCCGGGCCGCCGGTGGCCAGCCCGACCCCGCCGACCAGCGCGAAGCCCACCACCAGGGCGGTTTCCAGGACGTAGCGCGGAACCTGGGAAATCTGGATCGCGGCGGCACGCGCCCGTGCGGATCTCGTCCGGGTGCCGTGCACCTGTTCCTGGACCTCGGCTCCACGGTCCGCCAGGGTGATCTCCTTCAGCGCGCCGAGCGCCTCGTAGAGCACCTTGGCGGTGCGGTTGGACCACTCGCGGTTTTCCCGCCCGATCGCCACCGCCCGCGGAGAGATCACCCGGGCCAGCAGCACCGCCACCAGGCCCAGATACACCATGGTCACCACGGCGATCAGCGGTTGGGCCACGAACAGCACGACGACGACGGCCACCAGCGTGCCCAGTTCGCCGAACAGCGTCATTGCCGGCATCAGCACCCCGGAGACCGTGATGCCCACACCTATGTCCACCGAGCGGACGATCTCGGCCGAGTTCCGGCCCAGCCGCTGCTCCCAGGGGGAGGCCAGGTAGGCGGCGAACAGCCGGTCCCCGATGGCCACCTCATGCCGGGCGAAGCGCTTGGTGGCATAGCGCAGCAGCAGTACCGCGAGTACGCTCTTGAGCACGATCAGCAGGCAGATGAACGCCAGCATCGGCAGCACCAGGCCCTGCTGGGTGAGGTTGCCGATCACCGGGAGCACCACGTCGGAGCCGCTGACCAGACCCGGCAGCAGCGCGGCCACCAGGCCCAGCGCTACCACGTCCAGCAGTGCCAGCGCGGCCGAAGCCGCGCCGTAACCGGTGAGGAACCGGCGGCTGCCTTCCGGAAGAGTGTGAAGCAGCGGGCCGAGGATCTTGATGATGCCGTTCATATCGCTTCAACAGTAGTGGATGGGGCCGCCTGGCCTGACCTAGGCGGTCGTCCGCGGTACCGGCTCCGAAGCCGCTTGTCAGGGCGCGGATGGCGTCGACCGGGTCCTGCTCCTTGGAGTTCATCCCGTGGGTGGCGGCGGCCCCGCCGCAGCCAGGCAACCCGACGGCGGCCGGTCGGCGTCGTTATCCGGGTGGAATTTGCCTGCCTGTTACCCAGCTGCAGCTCAGGGGTGCCGGGTGTTCACCAGCCGTGCCTACATTCGGTGGTGCCATCCTTTCACTCACACCGGGAGTTTCCCATGTACAAGAAGATTGCCGCCGGCGCGCTCTCCGCAGCCGCCCTGCTCGGCCTCGCCCCCGCCGCCGTCGCCGCGCAGGGCCCGATCGATTTCAAGCCGATCGCCGGCTCCGCCTACGGTCAGGCCAGCAGCGACTGGACCGTGCCCTACGTCGTACCCGAGGGCTACACCCAGACGATGGTCAAGGACGAGTCCGTCCTGGACGTCTACGCGGGCGAGGACGACCTGCATGACATGAACACCCAGAACGAGACGGGTCCGCAGGCCGGCCGCTACATGTACAACACCTACGAGGTCGGAGCCAACGGCGCCGTCGCCGTGACCGACCTGAAGACCGGCGAGGCCAAGGTCATTGCCCAACGGCCGGACTGGAACCGGCTGGACGGCATCCGCTGGACCCAGTGGGGCACTCTCCTGGTCACCGAGGAAACCGCCGGCGGCCACGTCTTCGAGCTCTTCCTGGATCCGCACGACCGCACCAAGGTCACCCGGATCGAGGACCGCACCCAGCTGGGCGTGCTGCGGCACGAGGGCATCGATGTGGCCTCCGATGGCTCGGTCTTCGTCATCGACGAGCTCAACGGCGGATCCATCTACAAGTTTGTTCCGGCCAAGCGCGGGGACCTATCCAAGGGCCAGCTGTACGTGCTGAAGCTGACCGGCCTGTCCGACGCGGCGCAGAAGTGGAACCAGGCCACCTTCACCGAGAAGGTCGGCGCCTTCGAGTGGGTCGCGCTGGACATGGACCAGGCCACTGTCGACGCCGACGTCGCCTCCAACGCGGTGAACGCCACCGAGTTCGGCCGTCCCGAGGACGTCGAGGTGATCGGCCGGACGCTGTACGTGGCCAACACCTCCGAGGACCGTGTGGTCGCCATCGACCTGAACAAGAACGTGCTGACCTCCTACGTCGAGGCGGGCGTCAACGTACCGGTGGAGAGCGCTTCCAAGGGCGTGACCGGGCTGAACAACCCGGACAACCTGGCCGAGGGCCCCGACGGGGCGCTGTGGATCGTCGAGGACAACGACTACAGCGACATCTACCGGGCCGGCGCCGACAACAACCACGACGGCCGTGCCGACTCGGTGGAGCTGTTCGCCTCGCTGAAGGACAAGGGCGCCGAGACCACCGGCATCTACTTCGGCCAGAACCCGAAGGAAATGTTCGTCAGCGTCCAGCACCCGGACAAGGACCTGGCCGACGGCATCTGGAAGATCAGCCGCTGACTCCAGCAGGCCGGGAGCCGCTGACGGGTGGCTGAGACAGGCAGAGGGCGGCGGGCCGGTGGACCCGCCGCCCTTCCGTTTGCCGGCACGCCCCGCCGGAACGCGCCAATCCTGTGGAAAAGCTGGCCGAATCCTTATCCACAATCCTTTCCCTGACGCTGGCCCGTCATCGCATCCGTCACCTAGCCTCTGATCAGGGAAACATTCAACAGACGGCCGTGCAGCGTCAAACTAGGGCGGCCGCCCGGCTGGTGCTGTGCGCCAGGGGGGTGGGGATGGAAGCGATCCGCATTGTCGAGGACGAAGTCCGTGAGCTGATCCGACGGCACGGGCTGGACCCTGCCCGGCAAAGCAGCGAGGTCCGCCGGCTGGTCGACGCCGCGGTGGCCGATTACGACGAAAGGTCCCTGCTGGGCACCCTGCCCTCGATTGGCGCCCTCGAACAGGCCCGCAAATTCGTGTACGACGCCGTCGCGGGATTCGGTCCGCTGCAGCCACTGCTGGAGGATCCGGACATCGAGGAAATTTGGATCAACTCACCTGTCAAATCTGCATAAGCGTTGCGGCGAAACGTAGCATGAGTGCATGAGCCCAGCCGTGCAGTCCTGCGCCGTCTACGTCCGCATCAGCCGAGACGACGAAGGCACAGCTCTAGGCGTAGCCCGCCAGCTTGCAGACTGCACGGCCGAAGCCGAGCGCCGCGGCTGGCCCGTGGCCCAGGTATTCGAGGACAACGACGTGAGCGCCACGAAAACGAAGGTGCGCCCCGAATACGCCCGGATGCTGCAGGCGATCGAAGTCGGCGTCATTGACGCCGTGATCGTGTGGGACGTGGACCGGCTCACCCGCACCCCGGCCGAGCTCGAACGGTTCATTGACCTTGCAGACCGGCACCGGCTGGCCCTCGCGTCCATTGGCGGGGAAGTGGACCTAGCAACCCCTCAGGGCCGCCTCACAGCGCGTATTAAAGGCTCAGTGGCCACGGCATGAGGTCGAGCAAATGTCGCGTCGTCTGAAGCGAAAATTTCAGGAGAACGTCAAGGCCGGGAAGGCGCACGGCATCGCCCCGTTTGGTTACCGGCGGGAACGCGCCATGGACAACCAGGGCCGGGACGCCGGGCCCCGCGACGTGATCGAACCGGCCGAGGCTGCGGCAATCCGCAAGGTCTATGCAATGGCGGTTGCTGGCCGCGAGGTCGGGGGCAGCGACCTGGGCAAGCTGCTCGGTACCTTGGCGGACTTTCTCCGCGATGACGCCCGGACCCGGGACGAGCTCGAAGCCCGGCAGTCCTGGACGGTCAATGCGGCCAGACTGGTCGTCGCCGCACCGTGGATCATCCTGATCCTGATGTCCGCCAGGCCCGAAGCGGTGGCCGCCTACAACACCGCGGCCGGGGCGGCTGTCCTGCTGGCCGGCCTGGTCGTCTCGGTGCTGTCTTACCGGGTCATGCTGCGGATCGGTGCGCTGCCTTCGGACGAACGGGTACTGCGATGAGCCAGACCACAGCCTTGGCGGTGCTGGCCGGAACCGCGCTGGGAGTAGGGCTGTGGCTGACGTTCACGGGGCTGCCGGTGATGCGCCGCCGCAGCTTCGCGGACCGGATCTACCCGCAGTTGAAGACCATTGAGCTGCAGTCCCGTGTAAGCGGCAACTTTAAACTGACCGCAGGCGGCAGGTTGGACTGACCGTGGACGGCAGTGGTTTTGACCACGGGCGGCAGGCCGGATTGACCGCTGGCTGCGGGCCGCGGCGGCCTTGCCGGAGTGTGTGCCGGATTCCCTGTCCGTTCCCCGTGTCGATACGGGGCGGCCCCTTCCTCCCCGGGTGAAATGGCGATGCCAGTCGTCGTATTTCACCCTGTCAAGGGGAGGAAGAGGCCTGTTTTGAAGTCTCCTGGAGAGTTCATGGAAATCTTAGCTGCCTATGATCTGACCCGCTCCTACCGGGCCGCGGCTGCCGTGTGCGGGGTCTCGCATAACACCGTGCGCGCCTACGTGCAGGCCCGCGAGGAGGGCCGGCCGGCTCCGGCCGCTGCCCGGCGCGGGCGCAAGACCGACCCGTATCTGGACCATATGGTCCGGTGGGTGAAGGACTCCCGCGGCCGGATCCGCGGCGACGTCGTGCATGAAAAACTCGTCGCCCTCGGCTACGACGGCTCGATCCGCACCACCCGCGGCGTGCTGGCCGGCCTGAAGGAGAAATACCGGCTCGAAAACACCCGCGTCCACCGGCCCTGGACCCCGGAGCCAGGCCGGTGGCTTCAGTATGACTATGGGGACGGCCCCGTGGTGGACGGGGCGAAGACCGTACTGTTCTGCGCGTGGCTGGCGTTTTCCCGGTTCCGCATCGTGATTCCGCTGCTGGATAAGACGCTGCCGAGCGTGTTCACGGCCCTGGACCGGTGCTTTAGGATCCTCGGCGGGGTCCCCACGTACGTGCTGACCGACAACGAGAAGACCGTCACCATCGAGCACGTGGCCGGGATCCCGGTGCGCAACCCGCAGATGGTCGCTTTCGCCCGGCACTACTCGACCTCGGTGGCCACCTGCCTGCCGGCAGACCCGGTGTCCAAGGGCGGGGTGGAGAACGCCGTGAGGATCGCCAAGGCGGACCTGGTGCCCACCGACGCGAACCTGCTGCCCGGGTACGCCTCCTTCAGTGAGCTCGAGGACGCCTGCACCGCGTTCATGGACGAGGTGAACTCACGGGTCCACCGTGCGACGCTGGAAATCCCGGCCGAGATGCTCAAGGTCATCGAGCGTGCCCGCCTGCACCCGGTGCCCGGCACACCGATGACCGCGGCGTTCGGCCAGGTGCGCCAGGTCCCCTCGAACACCCCGATGGTCACCTTCGACCACGCCCGCTACTCGGTGCCGCACACGCTGATGGGTTCGGCGGTCTGGGTCCGCCGCCAGGGCGAGGAGGTGGTCATCGTCCATACGTCGGATACCGGCCCGGTCGAGGTCGCCCGGCACCGGGTGGCCCGCCCGGGCGTGCCCGCGGTCATCGACGCGCACTTCCCGCCGGCCCCGTCCGGGCCGCTGGAGCGGAAGGTGCGGGCGGTGAATCCGGCCGAGGCCGAGTTCCTGGCCATCGGTTCCGGCGCAGCCCTCTGGCTCAAGGAAGCCGCGACCGCCGGCACGAACAAGATCCGGCACAAGATGGAACGGGCCGTGGCCCTGGCCAAGATGCTCGGCACCGCCGAGGTTGACAAGGGCCTGGGCATCGCCGCGGTGCACCAGCGCTTCACCCACGAGGACCTGGTCTCCATCGTCACCAACGGCACCGGGCACGGCCATCCGTCCCCGGCCGTGCCCGAGGACCGGTGGCTGAGCCAGGGCACCGGCGCCTGGGCCGCCTTCGGCACCACCCCCGATGCCGACGCCCAGCCCCTGGAAGGAGCCGGCGATGAGCACTGACCATGCCGCCGCCCAGGCCCCGGGCATCGAGGCCGTGATCGCCCTGATGCGCACCAACCGGATGCCCCACGCCCGCGCGATCGCCGTCGAGGTCCTGGCCACGGCCCGGACCCAGCGCTGGGACCCCGCCGAGGCCGTGCGCGTGCTGCTGGAGGCTGAAGCGGCCGGACGCAACCGGTCCATGCTGGCCACCCGCCGCAAGCGCGCCGGGTTCCCAACCGGCAAGACCTTCGAGGTCTGGGACGAGGCCCTGTCCACCATCCCGGCCGCCACGACCCGGTTCCTGCGCAGCCTCGAGTGGATCCGCCGGAAGGAGAACCTCATCGCCTGCGGGCCTTCGGGCACCGGCAAGACCCTGCTGCTCGAAGCCCTGGGCCAGCAGGCCATCGACGAGGGCATGACCGTGGCCTGGCTGACCCTGGAGGACCTCGGCGCACTCGTGCGCAGGCACCGGATCGATGACAGCGTGAACAAGGCCATCGGGCGGGCGATCAGCGCCGATCTGGTCTGTGTTGACGATATCGGGCTGCTGCCGGTCACCGCGGACGCCGCCGAGGGCTTCTACCGGGTCGTGGACGCCTCCTATGAAAAGCGCTCCCTGGCCATCAGCTCCAACATCCACCCCTCCGGGTTCGACGAGCTGATGCCCAAGGCCATCGCCACGGCCACCGTGGACCGGCTGCTCCACCACGCCCACCTCTGCCAGACCCGCGGCGAGTCCGTCCGCCTCATGCAGGCCCAAACCGGGAAAGGAACCCAACCGATGAACTGACCAAACAGGCCGGCGCCCGGACCCACCGGCACACCCTCCGGGCGCCGGCCACCGGTCAAAACCGCTGCCGCCGGCGGTCAAACGACCTGCCGCCTACGGTCAATGCCAACTGCCGCCCATGTCAGAAACAACCTGCAGTTGACAGTCCCGCCTGCTGCATCCCGCGGCCGGAGATGTTACCCCGTTCGGCCCGCTTGGACGGATCGTTCGGCCGATCCTGCTGGATGTGGTGCACTGGCTGGGCCGGTTCAATCCGGCTCCCACCATATTGTCCCGGCGGCTGGCGCAGGCCGGACTCAGCCAATCGCCGGTGGAGTTCCGTGCCGGGCAGTTGCTCTGGTCGGTGGCCGGCCTCCGGGCGGGGATTGCCTGGGCCGTCCTGTCCGTAACCGCGGGTTTCGGAGACCCGCTGGTATCCGTGGCCGTTACCCTGGCGCTCGCCGTTGGGGGATTCCTGCTCCGGGACTACTTGCTCGGCGTTCGGATCCGCCGCCGGGAAGCGAAGATGCTGACCGAATTTCCCGGATTGGCCGAACTCATGGCCCTGGCCGTTGGTGCCGGGGAAAACGCCACCGGGGCCTTGGAACGTATTTGCCGCAGTACCCAGGGCGAGCTTGCCGGGGAATTCGCCCAAGTGCTGGCCGCCACCCGGTCCGGAACCCCGCTGCTGGCGGCATTGCGTGAACTCTCCAACCGGACCCAGCTTCCGGCCCTCGTGCGGTTCGTGGACGGGATCTCCGTGGCCATGGAACCGGTTCAATGGTCACAGACTTACGTCGGGCCAACCTCGACCGTTAGGAGTCATCGTGGTGAGCTGGGATTGACTAAGCGGCTGCGGGCTGTACGACGGCAGCGCAAGTACGTGGCGGCGAGGGGATCCAGTATTGCCCAAGAACTATCGGCGAACAGGGCCACGTCGCGACCGGAGCCGTGCGGGACGGCCGATGGGGGCTGGTCGTCGTGGGCTAATGCAGCAGAGCGGAGGTGGGGGGCAGCGGGTTTCTTTGGAGGAAGGGGACAGATCGGGAAACATCTCTCGCAGGGAGTCCGCTTCATCCTTAGCTCGCCCTCCCTACTCCTGGCTTCGAGTGCGGCGAACAGGAGTTATGCGGTCACGGGGGAAGTATCACCAGAACCAACCTGGCCGGGGACGTCTGGCGACACCTCCCGCAGTTCGCCTAGCTCTTGTCTTTGCCACCTATGGCCAGCACCGTCGTTAAACTGAACTTCTCGGCGGCTAGGCGCGGCTGGATCGATGGTAGCTGCCGTCGTTCGCCGCCCATCCGGCTCAATCACGTTCCAGGTCTCGATGGTCCTGGCTTCGTAGTCGCCGGCGAGGTTGCCATCCATAGGGAAGTTGTCTACCACGGTAGCCATGAATATAGGCTCCTCGCCGCCGTTGTGGACTGTGTAATTGCGCTGAACGAAGGTCTCGAAATTGGGCTTGAGGACGTCGGCCATTCCGATGGCCATCAGTGCAGTTTCCTCAGTTATCAAAGTGACCTGCGCAGCGAGGCGCCGCTTTCGTTGGGCGGCCTGCTCCTGCTGCTCCTGACGGAACACCTCCCGGTCACGGGCCGCCTGGTACTGCTCGACCTCGAGGCGCTTAGCGTCCCTCGTGGCAACGGCCAAGGCAAACACGACGGCGGCGAGGGTGCCGATGGCGGCGAGCCAATCGGGCACCGAGCCCCAATCCCACGATTGAATATCCACTGAGTCAGCCTATGTCAGCGACGGGCGCCGGAGACGCAAAAAGCCCCGCTCCGGCGTGAACCGGGACGGGGCTTTTGGGGTGTAGAGGCGGCCGTCAGACTGTGGCGGGAGTCTAATACGCCTAGGAGTCGTCGGTTAACAGGGCCAAGTCGCAAGGGAACTATTCGGATCGGGGCCGGGCTGCTAGTCGTAATGACCGGCAGGGGTTCACTTCCTCACTTGGTTTCTGATTTGTTTTGCAGCTCCACAATCGCGACGGCTAGTTTTCCTATTGCTTGATGGCATTCGTCATGCGTGGTGTCTATTTTAAGGGCCTTGAGGGCAGCATCTCGGCGCTGGCTCTCCTGAAGTGACTCATCAATTGCTCTCGCGATTGATCCGAATATTGACTTCATCTTGTCGCGCGGATCGATCATTCGTTCTCTTCTTTCGCTTGGACGCGGCTTTTGGCTTGCAGGTGGGGCACTGGCAAGGGTGGCCTCATTGAATCATTGCGCTTGTCACCCGGACGGAATTGACACGAAGCCGAGGGCGGTCGTCGCGATCGTGAGCAGGCGCGCAGAACCCCGGTCATCGGTTACGACGACGGGCGGGTGGTCTTTTCTGCGAGTCTGCCTGTGGGTTTAGTCAACGATGTCGTAGGGATCCCGCCAGATAGATTCATCCCGACTGATCCGCTTCACCCAAGACGCCGGCACCCAGCGTATTTCGACGCTCAGGTCATGGTCTTGCCACTTCACCTGCACATAGTTCCGGGTCCAGGCGATGGCTTTGCCGTTGACCGCCTCCATCTCCATCCGGACTCGTACGTAGGGTTCGCGGTTGTAGCTGGGCCGGGTCACCGGCTCGACGTCGAAGTCCGGATGCCAGCGCGGGTACTTCGACGCGAAGATGCCCGCGGCCCGTGAAGCGTCAACCTTGTTCACACGCTTACTCCGGTGAGCCCTGTAGTTCGCCCATGTCGAAGGCCGACTTTACGGAGTGGTGTGCTTCCCTCACGAAGTGGTCGAGCCGGCGGTAGGTCTCCATGAGCGACATCCTGACCTCGAAGCCTGCCCGCTTCTGGAGCAGGTTCCAGCGGTTCCAGTCGGCGTGCATGAGGCGGCCATAGAGGGCATTGTAAAAGTAGTCCATATGCACCGTGGGCGGCATCCCCACAATGGAGAAGCCTATTTCCCCTTGGAGCGTCCTTTCGATATCGTCGGCGTAGGACTCCAGATTCTCCTTGAGCATGTTCGCGGGACCGGAATAGCAACTGCCGAACGCCTTGGCTACCTTCTCAAGATCCACGTTGCTACCGTCAATGAACTTGCGCAAGAGCATGAGCCGCATCTCGAAGGCGACGCTCAGCGGTTCGTCCCTAAGAGAGATTTTGACTTTCCCCGCTTCGCCGAGGGGCAACTGCTCGCAGACGGCGATGTAGTGCTCGGCCAGGTCCAGGAACAGCTTGAGCCGGTCAAGCTCAGTGGGGACGGTACGGTCTCGATTGGACATCTAGCTACTCGCTGTCTTTTTGGTCCGGACGCCTGCCCTACGAAAAGTAGCAGGTTGCGGAACAGGTACGGAACCTGTCCCAGGCTCAGGACCGTGGACAGGTTCCGTACGGGAGTCAGCGGATTCTGGACAGATAGTTCTGGTCGAAGTCCGCTTTGGCCCCGATGACTCCGATGGCCAGAGCGGCCTCCTTATTGGTGCGGCGATATTCCCGCGGGTCCACAGCAGCATTACCCAGCAGGTCGCTGTCGCGGAGGTCTCGGCCGGTGGGCTTGAAGACACCGACCCGGGCCTCGTCGGGCTTGAGAATGTAGACGGCGTAGAACAGGTCGCCGTCGAGCCGCAGGTCTTTGCCGTCGACGCCCAGGTCGTCGAAGTCCAGGCTGTCGATGTTCAGCGGCCGCAAGTGGAAGGACATGGTGCTCCGTTTCGTAGAAAGCTGGAAGCAGAGGTGTGTCCCGGGTTGGCCCGGCCCCGACTTCCGGAACCTCTATGCGCGACCGGTGGCCACGGCCGTCATGCCGAGCGGCAGGCACGGCGGGGCAACAAAAAAGCCCGCCCCAAGGTGGCCTCCTTGGGGCGGGCGCTTCGCTGTTCGATGGACTAGTGGGGTTGTTCTACGCCGCTTCGTCGAGCCTCGCTGAAGGACTCGCACATGCGAGCTGTGTTGCACCGGATGCAGCGCCGGCAGGTCCCTAGATGACGGGTGTGGCCTCGTGGCGGTTCCGCCGGGTGATGGCTCGACGGCATGTCCGGCACGTCCCGCGATGGCCGCCGGGGCGGGGAGCCTGAAACGCCCGGTTTGGCGGGGTCTGGAGGCGGGATTGGACCGGGCTTAATCGGGCTGTTTCCGGCCCTTAAATCGGCTCCTGAGGGGGCCAGTCTGACATTGGAGAAAGAGTGAGCGTTACTGATAAACCCCGTGGCTTGGGGGCTGCGGGTAAGCGGTTGTGGGATGCCGCAACGGATGAGTATGAGTGGGCCGACCACGAGTTGGCGATCCTGGAGGAAGCGTGCCGGATCCGGGACCGGATCACAGAGCTTGATGCTGCGGTAAAGAAGGATGGGCTGATGCTGCCCAGCTCGCAGGGTTCGCGGGTGCATCCGGGGGGTGGCTGAGGCACGGCAGCAGCGGTTGACTCTGGCCCGGTTGCTAGCAACGTTGCAGATTCCCGGCGTGGAGGACGATTTGCCGGCGGCCCGTGGTGTCCGGGGTGTCTACGGGGGCAAGCGTGGTGAGGCGGAAGCGTCAGCCAGTGCCTGAGTATCCGATGCCGGCCGATTTGCGGCTGGATTCGGAGCTGTTGGGTTCGGATCCGATGGCGTGGCGGGTGGACCGGTGGGCGTGGTATAGGGCCAGGGTGAGGGGATCCGGGCTGTGATTACCCCTCTGGACTGGATGTTGGAAACCCGTGCTGCGGTCAGGGGGAAGCTTGGCTAAGACGTGGCGGAATGATCACTTCTACGTGAAGCAGCGGGAAACCCTCAAGCGTCGGTATAAGCGGGATAACCTGCCGTGCGCGGCGTGCGGCATGCCGTTCCTGTGGGAGTTTGAGGACCGGACGATGTATCCGGAGTTCTGGAAGGATGCCCGGAGTTTCACCGCGGATCATATTGACCCTGTGAACAATGGCGGGCGCATGGCACCTGGGGTGAACGGGTTGCAGGGCATGCATCGGAGCTGCAACAGCAGTAAGGGTGACGGCACCAGGGGCAGGCGGGCAATGATGGATCCCGCGCCGCCGCCCCGTGCCGATAGGAAGCCGCTGGTGTGGACTCAGGAGCAGATAGACGGGTTGGAAGCTAGAGGCGGCTACTGGGCGCGTCAGAGGCCCGTTGCCGGGGTGGACTACTCGCACCTGCCCTTGCACCAAGTACCTATGCCGCAGAGCCGGAGATGGTAGTTTTTCAGACAAAAATTCAGGTATCAGAAACCAATTTTAAGTCACGATTTCCTGTGAGAATTTTCATCATTGCCTTCTACGTTATTTTTGGGCTTCGAGGTTTCCCCGGGCCTCGGGCCTGAGCCAATTATGCCTGAAGGACTCCCATTGAAATCATATTTTCCTCCAATAATGAATCCGGTGTCATCAGTAATGATACTTGTAGGCTTGACATTGAATAGATTGCTAGAACTGGTCATGTAGTTATAAGATCGATTCCCTGTAATGGGGGAATTTCTCTGGAGCTTCGAAAGCTGTTGCTCCAGATCCTTGATCGTCTCCGCAGCTTTGCCATCCCCTTCCTTGGCTCGTTTCCCTTGCTCTTCTATCTTCCCTTGCAGAGACTCAATCTGCTGTACGTATTCTCTAATCTGCGCCTCTTTCTCAGCAACTTCTGCAGATCGCTCGCGAAGGGCGTCTTCATACTCTTTCGGGAGCAGCTCGCGCCAATCGGAGTTTGCGTCACCAATTTGATGAAGGAGCATCTGCAGATTACTTCTCAATCCCTCCAGCCAGGTCAATTCGGAGGTTGGGCCGTCGGCAGTTGACTTAACATCGTCGGCTCTTTCAGCAACTCGTTGCTCAATCATTAGCGTCGCAGACTGCAAGGATGTAACCCTGCGGAGAGAAGGTCGAGCTAGCTGTTCATACTCCTTGCGGGCTTGGTCTTGGTTGAAGTAGGCGCTAATTATCACAGAACCGACCGTGGAGAATATGAAGATAATGATGGTGAACATCAAGTTTTCTAAAGGCGTCAAGTTCTGCTGCTTGATAGTCAGAATGACCACAATGGACAAGGATAATGCAGCAAGAATAAGCATGATGATGCCAATGAAATTGACAGAAGGTGAAAATTTCATGCGCCGCTTTTTTGGCTTCTGTGCCGTGGAGGTCATTCTGGCCTTCTATGTGTGGAAAACGCTTGGTTCGATCTTATAGAGCATACCGGCACGAGAGTGCGGCTGCGGCGGACTTTTCAGATGTAGAGTTCGCCGTTGAAGAAACGCATCAGGATTATAACTGAGCCGAAGGTGTAGATGAGCCCTATAGCGACGCCGATGATCCCGAGGACTAGATACTTCTTTCCCATTTCAGGGGTTTGTCGTATCAGGCCCACGGTGGAAAAAATTGTGGCCGCGAGGGTCAACAAGGTTCCGTTGACCGGTACAGCGGCAAAAAACAAGGAGACGATCGCCAAAGTAAAGCCAACGATGACTTGATTGTTGCTCGCTTTGGCTGATTGGGTTTCTGCCGGGTGGGAAGGTTGAACCGGTGCCGGCGCGTGGTTCAGCGGCCCTATCGTGTGCAGGAGGTCTTGTAAGGCGGGGGCTTGGGTGTGGTGCGTCCAGCCCTGTCCATCCCACAACCTGCGTAGGCTTGGATCCCATGGATCCTGATACCACCCGCGCGGCCGTATCGTCATAAAATCTCCTATCAAGTACCGCTGCGCTCGTTCAATGCTGCCGCATCAGGCGATTGGGCAGCGTCACAATGAAGCCGAGCAAGCGGAGCAGTTAATTGCTTTCCGTGGATGGATGTTTGGCTCTCCACTGGTGACCGTATCTCAAGTCAATAGAGATAGCGGGCAAGGTGCCACAATGGGGCTGTGAACAAGGTTGATATTTCGCGGGCCGGGGGCATCTTCGCGTCGAAGTACCCTCGTTGGCACCCGGACTTCGAGCAGGAACCGGTAACCCGGCCCACATACAACCGTGAACCCTACGCGCGGGTGCGTATGGAGATGGAGACGGTCAACGGCAAGGCCATCGGTTGGACACCGCATTATGTGCAGGTGAAGTGGCAGGATGTTGATCTGAGCATTGAAACGCGCTGGGTGCCAGCAGTCTGGGTGAAGCGGATCAGCCGGGAGGAATCATCTTGGCAGGATCCCTACGACGAAACCGACTGAACCCACCCGACCTCCGATGTTTTGAGCGTTAAAGCATCGCCTAGTCTGGTCATCATGGACGACTCAACGTATTGCTGTGACGCTTACCTCGAAGGCCCGGAAGGGGAAACCCTCTGCGGTCAACCCACGATGTTCGGTGTAGAACGGACGGCGGTTGACATGCCGTTGCATGTTTGCCCGGATCATCTCGGCTCGATACTGATGCACGCTGATAGGATCGCGTGGCCCCCGATCATTAGCTGGGATGGCCCCGGAGAGCGACCGCAGAACGCCTTGAGCCTGGAACAGGTCAGGGAACTCGACGATCAATTTTTCAAGGGGCGCGGGGCACGATAGCGGATGCCGTCGCGTTTGTGCTCTGAATAGCAGGATCCCCCGTCAGCCAATGCGGTTGGCGGGGGATCCTTGTTTCTGCTGTGGCTATTTGCTGGATTCGGCCTGTTTGATGAACTGACCAAGGGCTGCGTGCATCGCTTTAATGCCGTCAAGGTCTGTCCACAGTTTCGACTGCAGTTCGTCAGTCCTAAAGTCCCAGTTTTCGATAGCCACCTCCGTGGCGTCCGCCTCCAGATCGTGGATAGCCTCCAGGATTACGGCGTCGGGCGCAGGGTCGGGGTCGATAAACCCAGACGGTTCGGGAGAAGCGTCGGCTCGCCGGTACGGCGAGGTGTAAAGGCGGCGGATGGTATTGCAGTACGGTTCGCCGTCGCCGTCCTGGTGATTGTCGCACCAAGGCTGACAGGTAGGTGTTGCCGTCATTTTCGTTTCCCCCTCATGGTTCGTACGTCTGATACTTCATTCTGGCGTAGATGTCGGCACACATCGGGCAGATGGCACCAGCCTCGGACGATGTTTCTCCGCCGTAGCCCTCGGCCGTGTAAGTGGGTCAAGCGGATCAGTCGGGAAGAATCGTCCTGTCAGGATCCCTACAACGAACTTGATGAACGAGACAACTGACCGCAGCAAATAGTATTTGTTCGTGAATATTTTTTGGGGATGGCTGCTCTCAGCCGACGTGTTGCAAACGCTGTTTGATGGGCTGTTGGGGGCTGGAGTCGGTGCGGCTGTGGCGGTTGTAGTCCTGCGGCTCACTCTGCGTGAACAGCGTGTAGGGCTTACACAACAGCTTGACAAGCAGGACACACACCACCAGGAACAGTTGAGGGTTCAACGCGAAGAGAATTCGCGGGCACGGATGCACGATGTTGTGGCGCGTTTGCTCAATACCTTGGTCGAAAGTCAAGACCTGTTTGAACTGAGTACGACTCAAAAACCATTCGACGAACTCCCCAGATTGAAGTCCCAGTTTGCAGTTGGGCTAGAAAGCTTTCACCTTGAGGTGCCGGCGGATGAGAAGGACATGTACTTCGCCATTCGAGAGCTGGGCATCAGAGCTTTTGAAGAAGTTGAAAAGTGTCTTATGGACGAGTACGAGGCAGCAACGCCCGAGAACGTTCAACGACTCTTCGGTTGGATGGGTGCCGTTCTTGTTATCTGGGTTCGTGGTTCGACAGATGAGCGCTCGGAGATGCTGGCAGGCGTAAAATACACGAACGCATATCTCGAAACCAAATCGCTGGATGAATGGGAGCAACTGTCCCGTGATGAGAAGCTCGGGAAAGCCCGCGTGGGGCTGGAGCAAGCAGTTTGATCCTTTGCTTGTCATGGGATCTCTGCGGGATCTGATTGTTTGCTTGACCCCATCCCCAAAGAAACCCGCTGCCCCCGTCTCCGCTCTGCTGCATTTGCCCACGACAACCAGACCCACCCCGGAGCGGGATGTGTCTAGCGTGTGGACCTGGGCCGCAGTCGCGTGCTGGGAGCCTCCTGACTTGGCTCACGAAGGTGGCTTCTCGCGGGTTGTGAGTCTCTGACGTGGGGTTTTGGTGGCTGCCTGCGCGGGATTTGTGCACTAAGCGGGGCCGTATTCTGGGGTGATGGCGCCGCACATACGGACCGTGAAGACCGCGTCGGGGGCGCGGGCGGTGCAGATCGTGTACTCGAAGCGGCGCGGGCAGCGGGATCTGGAGCATGTCGGATCCGCGCACACGGACGCCGAGTACGAGCTGCTGCTGGCCGCGGCGGAGCAGAAGCTTGCCGCGCGGCAGCCGCAGCTGGACCTGGGCCTGGAGGACCCGGCTGCGGCCGTGCCGATCACCGCGTCCCGGATGGGCGTGCTGTGGGACCTGCTGGAACTGGCCTACCACCGGCTCGGGTTCGCGGCCGTGGCCGGTGAGGAGGACGGGGACGTCTTCCGCCGGCTCGTGCTGGCCCGGATCATCGGGCCGACCAGCAAGCTGGACGCGGTGCGTGTTCTGGAGGAAGCGGGGATCGAGGCGCCGTCGTACCCGACGGTCAAGCGCCGCCTGCCGGCCTATGCGAAGCCGGAGTTTCGACAGAAGATCGCCGCCGCGAACGCGGACCACGTGGGGCTGGGGCCGGCCACGGTGGTCCTCTACGACGTGACGACCCTGTATTTCGAGACGCATGAGGGTGACGGGTTCCGCGAACCCGGGTTCTCGAAGGAACGGCGCCTGGAGCCGCAGATCACCGTCGGCCTGCTCGCCGACGCGGACGGGTTCCCGCTCATGATCCAGGCGTTCGAGGGGAACAGGGCCGGGATCGGCCACCATGCTGCCGGTGATCCGCTCCTTCATGGCCCATGGCCGCACACCGGCTCACCGACGTGGTCGTGGTCGCCGACGCGGGCATGGTCTCCGACGCCAACAAGAAGCTGCTCGAAGCCGAAGGGCTCTCGTTCATCCTGGGCGCGAAGATCCCGGCAGTCCCGTACGTGATCGACCGGTGGCGCAAGGAGCACCCGGGCCGGGACTTCCCGGACGGGCACGTGTTCGCCCAGCCGTGGCCGGCCGGCCCCACCGACAAGCGCCGGGACCACGTGTTCTACTACCGGTACTCCGCCGACAACGCCCGCCGCACCCTGCACGGCATCGACCAGCAGATCGCCAAGGCCGAGGCGGCCGTCGCCGGGAAGACGTCCGTGAAGCGGAACCGGTTCGTGAAGCTGACCGGCGGCGACCGGGCCGTGAACCGCGACCTGGAGGCCAAGGCGCGGGCGCTGGCGGGGATCAAGGGGTACGTGACGAACCTGGTCGACTGGCCCGTCGGGCAGGTCATCGCCGCCTACCACCGGCTCTACCAGGCCGGGAAATCGTTCCGCATGTCCAAGAGCGACCTCGCGGCCCGGCCCATCTACCACCACACCCGCGAGTCGATCGACGCGCACCTGACCATCGTGTTCGCCGCCCTGGCCGTCAGCCGCTGGCTGGAATCAGCCACCGGCTGGTCCATCCGCCGGCTCGTGAAGACCCTGCGCCGCTACCGCACCATCCAGATCCAGATCCAGGTCGGCGGGCAGACCGTCACCGCCGAAGACCCGGCACCCCCGGAGATCGGCGCCATCGTCACGGCCGCCCGCCAACACAATAGGCACTAAATGAGCCAAGTCGGGTCTAGCGTGTGGACCTGGGCCGCAGTCGCGTGCTGGGAGCCTTGCTGGCGCGGTTGCCGGCATTCGGTGGAGATAACCGCCCGCTCATTGGTTTAGGCGTAAGAGCGTAAAAAAGAACCGACTGCGGCAATCCGCAGACGGTGGAGAATGGCAGCCCCAGCCGGTACGCTGGAACTGCAATCAAACCTGACCGCTTGATTGCCACGCCCCGGAGGATTGCAGTCCTGCCGGAGCTTTTCTATTTGGTTTAGCAATCACAACCTTGCACTAGCGGCGTCCCGCTGGTCTTTGGGGTGCTGCCGCTGACCGTGCTGTTCGCGGTGTACCCGGGCCTGGCCCTGCTGAACCTGGGGTGGTGACCATGCCACGAATCCCGGATCCGTTACGACCGAAGAAAGTTCAGCGAACTACCGAGGGGAAACGATGAGACGCACACTGGGCCTGAGAGCCGCGGCCATACTGTCGGTGGTATTCACCGCCGGACTGGCACGTCTGCGGACGACGATGGCCGGGGAGGACCGCGAACGAGGGGACGTGCCGGGCTGGGTGATGATTACCCTAGTAACTCGGCCCTGAACTCACCGCGGCGGCTCTTGAAAGGGTCGGAGGATCCTATACGTGCTTCGAGAAATTCGACTTCGGTCGAAGCCGGAGGGGAGTCCTTGCTCTGTCCCAGGTGACGGAGCATTAACAGACCGTGTCATCAAGCACTGCATGTGGCCAGCGTAAAGGTACAGTTCCCCTTGAAATAGGTCAATTCAAGCTATGGGGCAAGGTCAATGACGGACGTCGAAGACGAGAAGCGTAATGCAGCAATCTTGGTGGGCAACGGACTCAGCGTCGCTTTCAACTCGAAGCTTAACCTCCGCTCCATCACCCAGGAGTTAGTTGAACGGATCAGCAACGCTACAGACGATGGTTCTGATGTTGTCGCCGCGATGAAGGAGATAGCTGAGCGGGCTCTCCCTCATGGTGCTACTACCGACGACGATTTTGAGGTACTCGTCGGCGCGTTCGGGGCTGAAAGCAGAACCCTGACGTATCTCCAGCAACTCGCCGCTCTGGTCTCGCCTCAAGACGCCAAGCTTCTTGAAGCTATCGCGCAAGTCAGTGACTTCGCCGAGCAGGTTAGGGATAACGGCATTAGTCATGTCCTGGAAGTGATTTTTGAGAGATCCCGTGCATACCGGGACGAATCTGAATCGATGCATGATTTTGTAGAAGCTATCGTCGAAGCCTTCGATGGAAAGATCGCGTTCGGCAACCTTAATTACGACACCCTTCTGCTAGCGGCTCTGATTGCAACCAATCAGCATAACCTGCTGACTTGGGACATGGCTGGAAAAGAGTAACGATCAAGAGCACTGAGGGCGACGAACTGTCAGTCCCTGCCCTCAGGCGGCGTCCGGAAGACTTCCCGGATAGCCGCATTCGGTTGCTGCACCTCCACGGCTCCTTGACCTATTGGTCGGACAGGGAACGAACTGTTTTCGCCAAGTTGGATACAGCCTTTCTCCAGACGTACGACCAGTGGCAGGCTGTCAGAGATCAGGAGACGAACGTCCGGCCTGTCGTTGTGCTTGCCAACCAGCGAGACAAAGCGGCGCATGTAACGGAATTTCCGTTTTCTCTTGCCTATGAGATGTTCGGGCGCGGTCTCAAGGACGCCCAGCACTGGCTTGTGGTGGGTTATTCATTCCGAGATGAATGTGTAAATGAGATGTTAAGGGCTGAATTCTCGGAGCGCGTGGTGAAGCCGAAGGTTCTTGTAGTCACGTATGGTGATCAGCCATCTCGTCATGACGTTGAACGCGCACTCGGCTGGGCGGCTGAAGATAGCAGTTCTAAGCATTGGTTGACCATAAACCGATATGGTGCCGATGAAATGACAAACTCCTTAGACTGGAAGAGTTTCATCTCATAATTACTATGGGCGGATGGGCTCTGGCCACCCTGATGACTGTGCTTTGAAATCACCGTAGTTGCGGCGCCGAGCTAAGTCGCGTCGTGTCCAGCCTTGGTAAGTGGTAGACCGCTTCACTTCAGCATGTCTTACGGGCGTTGGCAGTTAAACGTAACTACTTCCAGTACTAGTCATACTCATGTCCGCGGTGCTCGTCGCCGGGATCCTGGCCATTGCCAAGCCTGCGCTGGAGGGGCTGTTCAATGACGCCATGAACCAGGTCAGCCAGCGCTGACATGCACGGCTCCGGGACCGCGCGGGGTGGCGGCGAAGCGGGTTCGGCGGCGGTCGACTTTGTACTGATCGGCGCCGTCGCGGTGCTGATGTGCATGTCCATCGTGCAGTTGGCGCTGGTGTTGCACGTGCGCAACACCCTCATCGACGCCGCCGGCTCGGGGGCCCGCTACGGGACCCTGGCGGACCGGAACCTGGAGGATGCCAAAGCCAGGACTGTTTCCCTGATTACCTCGTCGCTCGGTCCGGCCTACGCCCGGGAGGTAGCCGTCGGGACGGTGGGCAGCGGCGGCGCGCGCATGCTGCAGGTGTCGGTTGCCGCACCCCTGCCGACGTTTGGCCTGCTCGGTCCTGCCGGCATGGTGAGGGTCGAAGGCCATGCGCCGCTGCCGCGGTGACGCCGGCGGTGTGCTGTCCGGGCTGCGGGAGCGGCTGGCCGGTGCCCTGTTGCCGGACGAGGGCAGCCGCTCCGAATGCGGCAGTGCCGTGGTCGAGTTCCTGTTCCTGGGCACGCTGCTGCTGGTACCGGTGGTCTACTTCATTGTCGGCATCGGGCAGGTGCAGGCCGGCTCCTTCGCCGTCGTCAGCGCTGCCGACCACGCGGCGAAAGTCTTCGCCGCCGCCCACAGTCCCGCCGAGGGACGGGCCCGGGCCGAACAGGCGGTGCTGGTGTCGGCCCAGGATTTCGGGTTCGACGGCGGGCGGCTGCGCGTCGACGCCCGCTGCAGCGCCGATCCCTGCCTCGAACCGGGATCGGCCGTGACGGTGGATGTGTCCCTCGAGGTGCCCTTGCCGTTCCTCGCGGGCCTGGACTTGTCGGCGGTACAGGTCAGCTCCACGGCCACGCAGATCGTGGGAAGGTTCCGATAGCCGTGGCGGGACTGCGGGAGACAGGCCGGCGGCACCGCGGTAAATCCGAGGACGGGCAGGTGCTGCTGCTGACTATCGGGCTGGTGGTCCTGTGCCTGGTGGTTGCCACCGTCGTCATGGCCGCCTCGACGGTGTACCTGGAACATAAGAAGCTGCTGTCCCTGGCCGACGGCGCGGCGCTCGCCGCGGCGGATACCTTTAGCCTGGGCGACGTCGAGGCCGGAGCCGGGGTGCCGCTGCCGGTGCTCGACGACGCCGCGGTGCGCCGGGCGGCACAGCGCTACCTGGCCGACACCGGGGCCGCCGGACGGTTCAGCGCACTGTCCGTGGAACCGGAAACCGGTTCACCCGAGGGGCGCACGGCCCACGTCTCGCTCTCCGCCGTCGTGCATCCGCCGGTGGTGAACTTCCTGGTCCCTGCCGGCATCCCCGTTTCGGCCGCCAGCGACGCCCGCAGCGAACTGACCCGGTGAACCGCCCGCTGGCTCTGGACGAAACCGCCGTGCAGTGCTTGAGTGGTCCCGTCCGATGCACCGGGGCGTCGTGCCGGCGGTGCTTTCCAACGGAACAAGGAGGAACGCCATGGCCGAGTTGACGGCGCAGTTCGACAAGGAATGGTCCGGCAAGGAAATGTCCGAACTCGTGGACGCACCAGTTTCCGCCCTCAAGGGAGTTTCCGAGTCCGACGCGCAAAAGCTCAAGGAAGCGTTCAACATCAAGACCATCGGGGATCTGGGCACCAACAAGTACTTCTTGTGGGCGCAGGCAGTTGTCAAACTGGCCGAATGATCCACCGGGAATCCTGCACGTAGCCGGCGTCCGCAGGAGCACTTGCCGGCGTCGGCCCGTAGGGTGCCGACGTGGCGCCCAACCGCAGGGACGTCGCCGTCCTGGGCGAGCAGGCCGGCGCCCCGGACCTGCGGGATGACCCGCCTGTGGTGCACCAGGTGGCGTCGAAGCTCTCGCACCGCCAGTCCGAACTGGAGCGGCTTGAAATCCTTTCCTCGCTGAAGGAGGCACCGACTGACCTTCGGACGGTCTGGCGCATGGCCTTCGCCGGGGCGTTACCGCCCGGGCATCAAGTCGGCTGCCAACCGGGCCACGCCCGAGCGCAGCCGGGCACAGGCATCATCGATGCTTTCGACGGGGCTGACCCTGGTGCCGAGGCCGGAGCCGGCATAGATAACGCGGTCGCTTACGGTGCCCCGGACCAGTCTCAAGTCCGGATGGCCCGGGACTGCCGAACCCGTCGGTTCTTCCACGACGGTGTGGGCGGGGATCTGCAAAAAGCTCATGACACCTCATTTGTGCGGCGGACGGTGGTCCCTTCCCCGGGCCGGCTGGCACGGGTCGTCATTTTGGTAATCGACGCGGCACCTGCCGAGGTTACGCCCCGTCTCGCCCCGGACCTGCTGCGCTGCTCTACTGCGCTTCCGTTTCCTGTTGATGCCTCCGGCAGGCGCTGTGCCGGGATGCCCTGCGGGAACAGGCAGGTGACCTCGAAGTCCACGCCGCAGTAGCTGAGTCCAACGGCCGCGAGCAGGTGGAAGCGAGGCGAACTCAGCCGTGGGCCGCGGGCCGCGGACGCGCGGCAGGGGCAGGGTCGGCACGGGATTGATCCGGTGCCACGTCCGGCGCATAAGGATTTGCCGGAAGGCCGGCCGCCCGCTGCCTCAAGGCGACATGGACGCGGGGCCGGATCCGCCAGCGTGTTAACCTAGCCCCGGCGCAAGCGCGTCCACTCGCATTCGTTTCCAGGGGAATCATGAGAAGTTCAGGGTTTCGTCCTGCCCACCGTTTGGGACGGTGGCGTCCGACGGTCTCGTTTTGGATCACGGCCGTTGTCCTGTTGCTGCTGTCAACTGTGGCTGCGGCGTCCCGCGGGCTTGCCGGAATCCTGATAACGCTGGGCAGCTTCGCATTGTTGACCGGCTTGTATGCCATTGTCTTCGAGCGCAGGTCATGGGCAGGTCTGCCAGGCCGGAAGATCGCGGCAATCGTGGGCTTAGGCGGCTTGGTCGTGACCGTGGTCGGCGGCGGCATCCCTGGACCGCCGGCCCCGACTGCCGGCGACCCGACTGCTAATGCGCCTGCCGCCGCTCAGACCGTTGCCGCGACGCCGGCGGCCACGGAGGCGGGTCCCGCTCGCGCGGCCTGCAGCGATGAAGCATCGGTCAGGCAGGTTCAGGACAAGGTTTTGGTGTGTACCGTGAACGAAGCAGGGGCCTTGGTGTGGCTGGACAAGGCAACCTCGGAAAAGCTCGCAGCCAACCGGGCAGCGGAGGAAGCTGCCGCCGAGGAGGCAGCCTCCGGGACGGCGCCTGCCGAGGAAGCAGTTGCCAAGCAGGCCGCGACGGAAAAGGCTGCAGCAGAGGCGGACGAACCGGCCACAGCGGAACAGGAAACCGCGGCGCAAACGGGGGAGAAACCGGCCGCGGCCGAGCAGGACGCGACAGCACCAGCGGCTGTCCATCCAAATAAGTCAAAAAGCCAATGGTGCGAGTTCCCGCCATCGACACCCGAATGCAATAGCGGTCCCAAACGGGAGAAATAGGCAAGGGTGCCCGGCCAATGTGCCAGGGCCCGTTGAAGCCGTCGATTGCTTTGCGCGGGGCGGGTGCAGGTGTGGGGAGGTCGTCCAAGCGACCGGCGGCCTCGGGCCTTGCGCCATGGCGTAGGCTTGGATAACCATGGCTGAAATCGATTTTCCTGCTGAAATCCGCGCGCTGCGTGCCACCTATGACTCCATCGAGGCAGTCTCCGACGTGGAGACCATCCGCAAGGACATCGCCGTCCTGAGCGAGCAGGCCGGCGTGCCGGATCTGTGGGATGACCCGGCGGCGGCGCAGAAGGTGACCTCGAAGCTCTCGCACCGCCAGTCCGAGCTGGAGCGGCTCGAAACCCTCTCCTCGCGCATTGACGACCTCGAGGTGCTCGTGGAGCTGGGCCAGGGCGAGGACGACGCCGACTCGATGGCCGAAGCGGCCCAGGAGTTGGCCTCGCTGAAGAAGGCGTTGGCGGAGCTGGAGGTCGTGACCCTGCTCTCGGGCGATTATGACGAACGCGAGGCCGTGGTCACCATCCGCTCCGGCGCCGGCGGCGTCGATGCGGCGGACTTTGCCGAAATGCTGATGCGCATGTACCTGCGCTGGGCCGAGCGCCACGGTTACCCGACCCAGGTGCTGGACACCTCCTACGCCGAAGAGGCGGGCCTGAAATCCGCCACCTTCGAGGTCAAGGCCCCCTACGCCTACGGCACGCTCTCGGTCGAGGCCGGCACGCACCGGCTGGTGCGGATCAGCCCGTTCGACAACCAGGGCCGCCGCCAGACGTCGTTCGCCGCCGTCGAGGTCATTCCGCTGATCGAGCAGACGGACTCGATCGAGATCCCGGAGAACGAGATCCGGGTGGACGTCTTCCGGTCCTCCGGCCCCGGCGGCCAGTCGGTGAACACCACGGACTCGGCGGTGCGCCTGACCCACATCCCCACCGGCATCGTGGTGTCGATGCAGAACGAGAAGTCCCAGATCCAGAACCGTGCCGCGGCGCTGCGCGTGTTGCAGTCCCGGCTGCTGCTGCTGAAGAAGGAGCAGGAGGACGCGGAGAAGAAGGCGCTGGCCGGGGACGTGAAGGCGTCTTGGGGGGACCAGATGCGCTCCTACGTGCTCAACCCGTACCAGATGGTCAAGGACCTGCGCACCGAGCACGAGGTGGGCAACACCTCCGCCGTGCTCGACGGCGAGATCGACGATTTCATCGACGCAGGCATCCGCTGGCGGGCCAACAACCGCAACGCCGCCGAGTAACCTGCCTCCGGACCAAACAGCCCGGCCCGCCCATTTTGGGGCGGACCGGGCTGTTTGTTTGCCCGCGGATACCCCGGGCGCGCCGCTCAGGCGAAGCCGAAAACGGGCGGGAACACCACCACCACGGCGGCGGCCCAGATCCCATAGACCGGCAGGTAACGCGTCTGCCAGCGCTCGAGCGCGGTGAACGGGCGCCGCCCGCGCAGGAACCCGACGCTGAGCCAGGCCGCCCGAACCAGGTGCACCAGCAGCAGGACGTTCAGGCCCAAGGCGGCGATCTTGTTGGGGCTGAAGCCGAACTCGGCGATGCGGGTCAGCATCGCGGTCAGCATCACGGCATCAACCGCGAGGGCCGCGACGACCATGACCAGCTGCAGGGCATCGAACAGGCCGGGTGGCGCCAGCGGGTCGCGGGCGGAAATCGAGTAGAGCAGCAGGCACAGGACGAGCACGAGGATCGCATCCATCAGGATGAGCAGGTTGCGGTCGACGTCGGTGAGGCCGCCGGCGGCCGCGAGCACAGCCAGCACGGCCAGCAGCATGGCAATCGTCAGGGGAGTGAAGACCCGGGTGAGGACCGGAGCGATGTTCTCGACGACGTTCTGCTTGGCCTCCACGAGCCACGCGGCGACGACGAACGCACCGGGGACGGCGAACGGCAGGAGCCAGTCCTCCAGCACCGGTTCGAGGTCCACGCCGACGATCTGGAGGACCGCGGACGTGAGCCCGATCAGGACGGCGCCGCCCAAGGCCAGGAGCGTGAAGTAGATTGCGAGCTCGCCGGTGAACCGGACGAAGTCCATCCGCCGACTGTCGGACCGCCATCTTCCTCCGGCGTAGGCGATCCCGGCCAGCAGCCACAGGACGACCGGCGCATGCAGCGCGGCGAGCACCTCGGTGGAACCGCCGGCGGCGAACGGATAGACGTTGAGCACCACCGCCAGTGCCGCGAACGAAACGAGCAGCACCGCCCCCACCCGTGCGGTGAGCCGGCGCTTCCACGCGAAGTAAGAGGCGAGGAACGGGAACACGAGCAACCCGAGGTTGCGCGCCAGCACGGCGCCGTCACCGAGCCAGGCAAGACCGGCCTTAATCGCCACACCCGCCCCGACGGCGAGCGTGAGGACGACCGCCAGCTCGCGCCACGACGGGGCACCGGCGGCGCCGGAGTCCTCCGGCACGAGCACGAGCTGCTTCCACAGCCGGTCGGAGTGCTCGCGGGCAAACTCGCGCGAGACGGCGTCGAGGTTACCCAGGCGCTTGATGGCAACGAGGAAGGCCTCCTCGTCGTCGAGCCCGGTCGCCTGCCGCTCGGCGATCTGCTCGCGCAGGTGGTCCTCCAGCTCATCGACGTCGGCGGGGGAGATGGCCTGGCGCCGCTGGACGTAGCCGCGCCACCGGCCGATCTGGGCCTCCAGATCCGCGTGCAGCTCCATCATGCCCACCCCGCCTCTGCGGCGGGCGGCCGCTGTGCGGCCTGCCAAACCTGCCGCAGTGCGTCGGCAACCACGTTCCATTGCTCCTGCCGGTCGGCGAGCGCCGCCCGGCCCGCCGGCGTGATCGCGTAGTGCTTGCGCCGGCGGCCGGCCTCGGACATGCCCCACGACGAGGACACGTAGCCGAGCCGCTCGAGCCGGTGCAGCAGCGGATAGAGCATCCCGTCGGTCCACTGCATGCCGCCGCCCGAGAGCTCGCCCACCCGCTTGAGGATCGCATAGCCGTACAGATCGCCCTCCGCCAGGATCCCCAGCACCAGCGGGGTGGCCGAAGCGGCGACCAGGTCCTTGTCGATATGCACCGCACCTCCTATACCTAGATCTACTAGGCATTAAACCTAGCAGATCTAGGTATGGCAAACGGTCCTGCCCGGCTGAGGGCCGGGCGGCCGCCCTCGGTCGGGCCTGGCTGCTTCGTAACCGCTTCGTGACCCTGAAGCGGCCCCTTCACGTTGACAATCTGTGAGCCTCGCCATAGATTTGCCGTAATCTGAATCACCTTTCAGGTTTAGTCTTGCAGTCCCCGCGGGGAGCTGCGCCGTCCTCTTTCAGGCCGCCGGGGGACAGGGGGTCCCGCCGGCGGCTGGTTCCGACGAAAGGTATCCCGTGAAGGCAACAAAGAAGTTCCTGATGGCCGCCGCGCTGGTCGGCGGCCTGACCCTCAGCGCCTGCGCACCCACTCCCGGCAGCGCCGGCAGCGGCAGCGCCACCGATGGTGCCGGGAGCGTGAACGTCGGCATCGTCTACTCCAAGACCGGGCCGCTGGCCGCCTACGGCGAGGCCTACTACGAGGGCCTGCAGGCCGGCATCGACTATGCCACCGGTGGCACCGGCGAAGTGGACGGCACCAAGCTGAACCTGACCTACCATGACGACGGCGGGGATCCGGACAAGGCGGTCAGCGTCGCCAAGGACCTGATCGGCCAGGATTACAAGATCCTCGCCGGCACCGTGGTCTCGGGCATTGCGCTGAAGCTGGCCGAGCAGGCGGCGCAGAACAAGGTCCTGTACATCTCCGGCCCCGCCGCCACGGACGCGATCCAGGGCATCAACAAGTACACCTTCCGTTCCGGCCGGCAGAGCCTGCAGGACGTGGCCACGGCCGGCACGTTCGTCGATGACCTCAAGGGCAAGAAGGTTGTGGTCTTCGCCCAGGACAATGCCTTCGGCCAGGGCAACCTCGCCGCGGTCAAGGCCGCCCTCGGCGGCAAGGGCGCCACCGTGGACAGCGTGCTGGTGCCCGAGGACGCCACCGAGTTCACCCCGTTCGCCCGCCAGTTGATCGACGCGAAGCCGGACCTGGTCTTCGCCGCCTGGGCCGGGGCGAGCTCCGGGTCCATGTGGCAGGCGCTGAACCAGCAGGGCGCGTTCGACGCCGCGCCGATCGTGACCGGTCTCGGCGACGCCGCGACCTTCGGGGCCTACGGTGCGGCCGCGGGCAAGATCAGCTTCCTGAACCACTACTTCCCGGGCGCTGCCGGCAACGACGTGGAGAAGGCGATGATCGCCGCCGTCGAGAAGGCGGGCAAGAAGCCGGACCTCTTCACCCCGGACGGCTTCGTGGCCGGCCAGCTGATCGTTCAGGCGGTCAAGGAGGGCGGCAGCGACGTCGACGCCATGGTTTCCGCGCTCGAGGGCTACAGCTTCGACGGGCCCAAGGGCAGGACCAGCGTCCGCGCCTCGGACCACGCCCTGCTGCAGGACATGTACCAGGCCAAGCTCGTCGAGAAGGACGGCGCGTGGACGCCCGAGCTGGTCGAGGTTGTCCCGTCGGACACCGTCGCCCCGGCCGAAGCCAAATAGCCAGCCGCCATCCAAAGGAAACCTATGTCCTCCCCAGCCCGCCCTGCGCTCGCCGTGGACGGCGCCGGCCTGAAGATCGGCGGTGCCCGCATCCTCGAGGATGTCCGCTTCGAGGTCGCCGCCGGCGAAATGGTCGGCGTGATCGGCCCGAACGGTGCCGGCAAGACCACCCTGTTCAACCTGATTTCGGGGGTGCTCAGGCCCACCGAGGGCCGCATCGTCCTTGGGGGTGCGGACGTCACGGGTGCCTCCATCCACGCCCGGGCCAGGGCGGGACTGGGGAGGACGTTCCAGACTTCGAGCCTGTTCCCGCAGCTGAGCGTGCTGGAAAATGTCCGGCTCGCCGCCCAGGCCCGGCGGGGCGGCAGCCTGTCGGTCCTGAAGTTTCCCCGCTCCGCGGACGAGGCCACCCGGGTGGCCCGGGAGAACCTGGCGGAAGTCGGGTTGCAGGACAAGGCCGCCACGGCGGCGGGGGACCTGGCGCACGGGGACAAGCGCAAGGTGGAGATCGCGATGCTGCTGGCCGCGGATCCGTCGGTGATCCTGCTGGACGAGCCGATGGCCGGCGTCGCCTCCGGGGACGTGCCCTCGCTGAGCGCCATCATCCGGCGGATGCACCGGGACCGCGGCTGCACCGTGCTGATGGTCGAGCACCATATGGACGTGGTGCTGGGTCTGGTGGACCGGGTGGCCGTGATGCACCACGGCAAGCTGCTGGCCATCGACACTCCGGACGCGGTGATGGCCAATCCCACCGTGCAGAGCGCCTACCTGGGGGAACCCGTATGAAACCGATCCTCAACATCGCCGGGCTCAATGCCTTTATCGCCGGCCAGCAGGTCATCGAGGATGTCTCCTTCTCGGTCCCGGCCACCGGCATTACGGCCCTGCTCGGCCGCAACGGCGTGGGCAAGACCAGCACCATCAAGGCCATCATCGGGCTGATCGGCCGCACCGGCACGGTGGAGCTGGACGGGCAGCGGATCGAGAAGGAGGAGACCCACCGGATCATCCGCCGCGGCGTCGGCTACGTCCCCGAGGACCGCGAGGTCTTCTCCAAGCTCACCGTCGCCGAGAACCTGAAGCTGGCCGAGCGGGACGCCCATCCGCGCCGACAGCTCGTGGAGGAGCTGTTCCCGGACCTGGTCAAGCGCTCCGGCCAGCTGGCCGGCACGCTCTCCGGCGGCCAGCAGCAGATGGTCAGCCTCGCCCGCGCGCTGCTGAACGAGAACAAGGTGCTGCTGATCGACGAGCCGACCAAGGGCCTGGCGCCCAAGATCGTGCAGGAAGTGGCCGATACCCTGGCACAGGCCGCAGCCACGGTGCCGATCCTGCTGGTGGAACAGAACCTGCAGGTGGTCCGCCAGCTCGCGGACGGGGCCGTGGTGCTCTCCGGCGGCCGGGTGGCGCATACCGCCGACAGCGCCGCGGACTTCCTGGCCGATGAGGACCTGACCCGCCGCCTGCTCGGCGTGCACGACGACGGCGCGGGCGCCGCGGCCCCGGCCGCGGGTTCCGGCGCGGGGGAGCCGGCCCCGGAGGTGGCCCGATGAGCACCGTCATCCTGCTGGCCGCGACCGGGCTCGGGCTCGGCGCGCTGTACTTCCTGGTGGCCTCCGGGCTGTCCCTGATCTACGGGCTGATGGGCGTGCTGAACTTCGCCCACGGTTCCTTCCTGACCCTCGGTGCGTTCGCCGGCTGGGAGGTGGCCCGCCGCACCGGGGCGGACAGCTGGTGGACCTTCCTGCTCTCCATCCTCATCGGCGCGGCGGTCGGTGCACTCTTCGCGGCGTTCACCGAGTTCGTGCTGATCCGCCGGCTGTACCAGCGGCACATCGAGCAGGTGCTGATCACCGTGGGGCTGGCGCTGGCCACGGTGGCCCTGTTCGAGGGCATCTGGGGTACCGACCCGGTATTCATCCAGGGCCCGGCCTGGTTCAAGGACACCACCGAGCTGCTCGGCGCCCGGATCCCGAACGACAGGTTCGTCTGCATCATCGCCGCGGTCCTGGTGCTGCTGGCCATGGTGCTGTTCCTCAAGCGCACCCGCTACGGCATGATCATCCGCGCCGGCGTCGAGAACCGCTCGATGGTCACCGCCCTGGGTATCGACGTGCGCAAGGCCTTCACCTTGGTCTTCACCATCGGCGGTGCCGCCGCAGGCCTGGGCGGGGTGCTGGCCTCCCACTACTTTGGCTACGTCTCGCCGCTGCTCGGCGGCTCGCTGCTGATCTTCGCCTTCATCGTCACCGTCATCGGCGGGCTCGGTTCGCTCACCGGGGCGGCGGTGGCCTCCGTTGCGGTGGCCCTGCTGCAGCAGTTCGCCAACTTCTACTTCGGCCTCGGGGACCTCGCCGTGGTGCTCGCCCTGGCGCTGGTGCTGCTCTTCCGCCCCGCCGGACTGCTCGGGAGGAAATCATGACCACCACCCGCACCGAGAACGCCGGGCTTGCGGCCGGAAGCCCGGCTCCGAGTCCGCGCCGCCTGCGCGGCGGCAAGGACTCCGACGGCGGCCGCCGGAAGCTGCTGGGCATCGGAGGCGGCCTGGCCGCCGTCGTGCTGCTGGCCCTGCTGCCGCTGTTGAACCTCTCCCTGCCCGGCATCCTGCCCGGCCCCACCTACACGCCCGGCTCGCTGCAGCTGCTGGCCATGTGCCTGCTGATGGCGGCGGCAGCCCTGAGCTACCACATGCTCCTGGGCGTGGCCGGGCTGCTCTCCTTCGGCCACGCGCTCTACTTCGGCGCGGGGGTTTACGGGCTGGCGGTGATCCTGTCCAACCTGCAGATCCCGCTGCTGCCGGCGATGGGACTGACCCTGCTGGTGGTCGTGATCCTGGCCCACGTGGTCGGCAGCATCAGCCTGCGCGTGGGCGGCATCCCGTTCGCGATGGTGACGCTCGCCTTCGCCCAGGCCGGGTCCGTGATGGTCCGGCGCAATCCGGGCGGAACCACCGGCGGCGAGGAAGGGCTCGCCCTGGACACGGCGAACCTGCCGGACTTCCTGGTCGGCGTGGCGAACACCCGCAACCTCTACTGGCTGGCCCTGGCCGCCCTGGTGCTGGTCTTCGCCGCCGTGAGCTGGATCCAGTACAGCCGGGCCGGCCACGTGGCCGCCGCGGTGCGCGAAAACGAGCTGCGCGTGCGGGTGCTGGGCCTGCAGCCGTACCTGGCCAAACTGCTGGTGTTCGTCGCCGGCGCCCTGATGGCCGGGCTCGTGGGTATGGTCTACCTGCTGCTGCAGTCCGGCGCGGTGCCGCGGGCGGTCTCCTCGGACTTCACCATCACGCTGCTGGTCATGGTGGTCTTGGGCGGCGTGGGCTCGCGCTGGGGAGCGGTGGCCGGCGGCATCTTCTACACGCTGCTGGACCAGCGGCTCACCGCCCTGGCCAACTCCGAGGCAGTGGCGGGCCTGCCGGACGTGCTGCGGATCCCGCTCTCGGAACCGCTGTTCATCCTCGGTACACTGTTTATCCTCGTGGTGCTCTTCCTCCCCGGCGGGATTACCGGCGGCATTCGGGGCGCGGCACGGCGGTTTGCCCGGCCGCGGGGCGGGCAGCCGGGCCGGACCGCAACCGCCGCGACCGCACGGCAGATTCCCGAGGAGCAGGCATGAGCCAAAACCCGGCAGCAGGCGACGGGCTGCACACTCTCGGCCGCTGGACGACGGACAGGTCCGTTTCCACCCCGGACCGGGTGGCCATCGATGACCGCGGCGTCCGGCTGCACTACCGCGAGCTGGAACGGCGGGCGGCAGCGCTCGCCGCCGCGTTCGGCGCCGCCGGCTACCGGGCGGGGGACCGGATCGGGACGGTCACCGGGAACTGCGCGGACCACGTGGTCCTTTTCTTTGCCTGTGCCAAGGCCGGCCTGGTGCTGGTGCCGTTGTCCTGGCGGCTGGCCCCGGCGGAACTGGCCGCCCAGCTGCAGTTGGCCGATCCGGCCCTGCTGGTGGTGGAGCACGAATTCGACGCGCTGGCCGCCGCTGCGCTGGAACTGCTGGCGGAGCCGCCGCGGACCGCGGCGCCGGGCCCGGCCGGCGTCGAACGCCTGCTGCCCGCGCGCACCGGTGCGATCCCCGGCCCGGTGCGCCCGGTCCGCGACGATGACCCGCTGCTGATGGTCTTCACATCGGGCACGGAAGGGCCGAGCAAGGCGGCGGTGCTCACCCACGCCAACTGCTTCTGGACCAACCTTTCCCTCTCCCGCACCATGGAGCTGAGCAGTTCGGACGTGGTGCTCTCGGTGTTGCCGCAGTTCCATGCCGGCGGTTGGAACATCCAGCCGCTGCTGGCCTGGTGGACCGGGGCCACGGTGGTGCTGGAGCGCCATTTCGACGCCGGCCGCGTGCTGGCGCTGATCGCCGAGCGCGGCGTGACCACCATGATGGGCGTGCCCAGCCAGTACCTGATGCTGGCCGAACACCCGGGCTTTGCCGCCGCGGACCTGTCCACGCTCACCCGGGCCGTGGTCGGCGGCGCCTCGATGCCCGCCCCGCTGCTGCGGATCTGGCACAGCCGGGGCGTGGCACTGAGCCAGGGCTACGGGCTGACCGAGGCCTCCCCGAACGTGCTGTGCCTGCCGCCCGAGGACGCCGAGCGGATGCTCGGCTACGCCGGCAAGCCGTATCCGCATCTGGAAATCGCCGTGGTGGATCCGGCCACCGGTGCCAGGCTCGACGGCGCCGCGACCGGCGAGCTCCGGGTGCGCGGCCCCGGCGTTTTCGCCGGCTACTTCAGGGACCCGGCGGCCACCTCAGCCACCCTGGTGGACGGCTGGCTGTGCACCGGGGACCTGGTGGAGCGGGATGCGGAGGGATTCGTGAAGATCGTGGACCGGATCAAGGACCTCTATATCTCCGGCGGGGAAAACGTCTCCCCGGCGCAGGTGGAGGCGGTGCTGCTGGCCCACCCGGCGGTGGCCGAAGCCGCCGTCGTCGGCGTGCCGGACGAACGCTGGGGCGAGATCGGCGCGGCCTTCGTAGTGGTGCGGGCCAGCATGGCCACGGACGAACAGGACCTGCTGGAGCACTGCGCGCAGCGGCTGGCCCGGTTCAAGCTGCCCGGCCGGATCGAATTCGTCCCGGCGCTGCCGCGCACCGCACTGAACAAGGTGGCCCGCGGCCGGCTGCGGACCCGGGCCGAAGCGGGGGCCCGGTGGTGAGCGGGGCGCCGCGCACCGCCCGCGGCACGCGGACGCGGGCCAAGCTGCTGGAAGCGGCCGAAAGCATCTTCGCCTCGGTGGGCTACCACGACGCCTCGATAGTGAAGATCACCGAACAGGCCCAGGTGGGCCTGGGCACGTTCTACCTCTACTTCGAGGGCAAGCAGGCCATTTTCGACGAGGTGGTGGAGGACCTGAACCGCCGGGTCCGCCACGCGATGACCGAGGCGGCCCGCAGCGCCGGTACCCGGCTCGAGGCCGAGCGGGCCGGCTTCCGCGCGTTCTTCCGCTTCACCGCCGAACACCCGGCGCTCTACCGGATCATCCGGCAGGCCGAATTCGTTTCGCCCGGCGCGCTGCGGATGCACTACACCCGGATCGTCAACGGCTACATCGAAGGACTCAAGAGCGCCCAGGCCGCCGGCGAGGTCCGGCCGCTGGATCCGACGGTCGCCGCGTGGGCACTGATGGGCGTCGGCGAACTGATTGGCATGCGCTGGGTGCTCTGGGACGAGCCCGGCGACGCCGGGCCCGCGGCGGCCGGGCCGCGCCGCGAAGTCCCCGAAGAGGTTTTTGAAGAAATGATGCAGTTCATCGAACGGGCACTGGCACCGGATGCTGCACCGGACCAGGAAGGAACCACAGATGGTTGAGCAGACCCTCACCGGCAAGCGGGCGATCGTGACCGGAGGAGCCAGCGGGATCGGCGAAGCCTGTGCCCGCGCCCTGGCCGCGCGCGGCGCCAAGGTGACCGTGGCGGACCTGGACGGGGCCGCGGCCGAGGCACTGGCCGCAGCCATCGGGGGAGAGGCCTGGCAGGTGGACCTGAGCGACACCGTCGCGCTCCAGGACCTCGAACTGGAGGCGGACATCCTGGTCAACAACGCCGGGATCCAGCGGATCAGCCCGATCGAGGACTTCGACCCGGAGGCCTTCCGGCTGATCCTGCGCCTGATGCTCGAATCCCCGTTCCTGCTGGTACGGGCGGTGCTGCCGGGCATGTACCAGCGCGGCTACGGCCGGATCATCAACATCTCCTCCGTGCACGGGCTGCGTGCCTCGGCCTACAAGTCCGCCTACGTCTCGGCCAAGCACGGGCTCGAGGGCCTGTCCAAGGTGACGGCGCTGGAGGGCGGCGCGCACGGGGTCACCAGCAACTGCATCAACCCCGGCTACGTCAAGACCCCGCTGGTTGAGAAGCAGATCGCGGACCAGGCGCGGGTGCACAACCTGCCCGAGGCGGAGGTCGTGGCGAAGATCATGCTGACCGAGAGCGCCATCAAGCGCCTCGTCGAGCCGCACGAGGTCGCCTCGCTGGCCTGCTGGCTGGCCGGGGAGGACGCCGGCATGGTCACCGGCGCGTCCTACACCATGGACGGCGGATGGAGCAGCCGGTGAACCCCTGGCAGCGCCGCGACTACCGCGCCATCGACGTCCCGGTCCGCGGCGGCCTGCTGCGCACCGGTGTATGGGGGCCCGGCTCCGGTCCCCAGGGCCAGGCCGTCCCGACCATCCTGGCCATCCACGGGGTGACCGCATCGCACCTGGCCTGGGGCCTGCTCGCGGACGAGCTGCCCGGGGTCCGCATCGTCGCCCCGGACCTGCGCGGCCGCGGCCGCAGCAACCGGCTGCCCGGCCCGTTCGGCATGGCCTCGCACGCCGATGACCTGGCGGCCGTGCTCGCCGCCGGCGACGTCGGCGCCGGCGGCGGGCCCGTCGTCGTCGCTGGCCATTCCATGGGGGCGTTCGCCGCGCTGGTGTTCGCCCACCGGCATCCGGCGCTGGTGCGGCGGCTGGTCCTGGTGGACGGCGGACTGCCGCTGCAGGTCCCGGCCGGACTCAGCGCCGACGAGGTAGTGGCGGCCGTGCTCGGCCCGGCGGCCGAGCGGCTGAGCCGGGTGTTCCCAAGCCGCCGGGACTACCGCCTGTTCTGGCGGGAGCACCCGGCCTTCGAGCGGAACTGGAACCCGCTGGTGGAGGCCTACGTGGACTATGACCTGGACGGCCAGGGGCAGCGGCTGCAGCCCTCCACCAGCTACCAGGCGGTGGCCGAGGACACTGCCGACCTGAATGGCGGCGCGGTCCTGCTGGCCGCCTTGGCGGGACTGAGCGTGCCGGCGGTGCTGCTGCGCAGCCCGCGCGGGCTGCTGGACGAGCCGCAGGGACTGTACCAGCCGGAGTATGTGCGGCAGTGGACGGATAGGACCGCCCTGCTCTCGGCCCGCGATGTTCCGGGGACCAACCACTACAGCATCGTGATGGACCATCCGGGCGTGCAGGCGGTGGCCGGGGCGGTCCGCGAGGCGCTGGAGCCGCAATTATCCCAGCCCGCCGGCTGTTAACCACGCGTTCACCAGTAGCGACACGCCCGCCCACCTGCAGGGTAATCCCAAGCGCGCCTGCCTATAGTCGAAAGGCCGATGCACCCCGAGCCAGGCCTTTCGACATCGGTGGCAGAAATTTGGGCAAAAGCACTCATGATTCGATTCGACCAGGTCACCAAGATCTACGACCAGAACTCGCGGCCCGCACTGGAGGACATCAGTGTGGAGATCGACCGCGGGGACTTCGCCTTCCTGGTCGGGTCTTCCGGCTCGGGCAAGTCCACCTTTATCCGGCTGGTCCTGAAGGAGGACAGGGCCACCCGCGGGGCCGTCTACGTGGCGGGCCAGAACGTGGCCAACATCCCCAGCTGGCGCGTGCCCAAGCTGCGCCGCGGCATCGGCGTCGTCTTCCAGGACTTCCGCCTGCTGCCGAACAAGACGGTGGCCGCGAACGTGGCCTTCGCCATGCAGGTGATCGGCAAGAGCCGGGCGGTCATCCGGGAAACCGTTCCCGAGGTGCTCAAGACCGTGGGCCTGGAAGGCAAGGACCACCGCATGCCCCACGAGCTGTCCGGTGGTGAGCAGCAGCGCGTGGCGATCGCCCGCGCCGTCGTCAACAAGCCCGGCATCCTGCTCGCAGACGAGCCCACCGGCAACCTGGACCCCACCACCTCGATGGGCATCATGAGCGTGCTGGACCGGATCAACCAGAACGGCACCACCGTGGTCATGGCCACGCACGATAACGTCATCGTCAATGAAATGCGCCGCCGCGTGATCGAGCTGCGGGACGGCCGGCTGGTCCGGGACGAAGCACAGGGCATCTATGTCGGCGCCCAGGATCGGAAGCGCGCCGCAGAGCCGAAGCAGAGTGCCGTATGAGGCTGGCATTCATCCTCGGTGAAATCGCTTCGGGCCTGCGCCGGAACCTCTCGATGGTCGTTTCGGTGGTCCTGGTGACCTTCATTTCGCTGACCTTCGTGGGCGCGGCTGGCATGCTGCAGCTGCAGATCAACCAGATGAAGGGCTTCTGGTACGACAAGGTCCAGGTGGCCGTCTTCCTTTGCGTGGACACGTCAACGACGGCCAGCTGTGCCTCAGGTCCGGTCACGGACGAGCAGCGCGGCGAGATCGAAAGCACGCTCAAGTCCCCGGCGGTGGCCCAGTACGTCGCCAACTACCAATTCGAGTCCCAGGCGGACGCCCTGGCGCACTTCAAGGAACAGTTCGCCAATTCGCCGATCGTGGATTCGGTGACCGCGGACCAGTTGCCCGAATCGTTCCGGGTCAGCCTGGTGGATCCGCAGAAGTACGAGGTCATCAACGAGGTCTTTTCCTCGCTACCGGGCGTGGAAGTGGTGGTGGACCAGCGCGAAGTCCTCGAGCGCGTCTTCAGCGTCATGAACATTGCCTCACTGGTGGCCGTCGGTATCGCCGCCGTCATGATCATCTGCGCCATCCTGCTGATCGCCACCACCATCCGGCTCTCCGCGTTCAGCCGTCGCCGCGAGACCGGCATCATGCGCCTGGTCGGTGCCTCCAAGGCCGTGATCCAGCTGCCCTTCATCCTGGAAGGGGTGATCGCCGCAGTCATCGGTGCGGTGCTGGCCTCGCTGGTGCTCTGGACCGTTGCGCGTTTCTTCATCGGCGGCTGGCTGGCGGATCAATACCCGGACACCGCCTTCATCTCCGATACGTCGGTGCTGCTGATCGCCCCGGCGCTGCTGCTGCTGGGCGCGCTGCTGGCGGGGGTTTCCTCACTGCTGACCCTGCGCCGGTATTTGAAGGTCTAGACTCATGACTAGTCAACAAAATAACAGGTGGGGGGACCGGTCGGTGCAGCGTGGCTACAGCTTTGTCCGTTCGAGTCAGCAGTGCCGTCCGAAGAGGTTTCCGCACGGCATTCTGGCAGCCGGACTCACCGGCCTGCTGCTGTTGACCCTGGCCGCAGCCGGTCCCGCACGGGCAGACAACCTGGATGACCGCAAGCAGGCACTGGAGCAGGAGATTTCCGACGTCCAGGAGTCGCTCGAGTTCCTGGACACGGACATCGTCAAGACCGTGACCCAGCTGAAGGAATACCAGCATCAGCTCCCGGCCGCCCAGGAAGCGTTGTCCGAGGCGCAGGGCCGCGTGGAGGAGGCCGCCGGCCAGGTGTCCGCCCTGTCCCAGCGGGTCGACCTGGCGCTGCAGACCAAGGACAAGATCAACCAGCAGATGGCCGACGACGAGGCGCGGCTGGCCGACACGAAGAAATTGATCGGCCAGATCGCCACCCAGGCATACAAGCAGGGCGGGGTGCCCAGCAACCTCCAGCTGTTCTTCGGCTCCGGGCCCAAGGCCGGCCTGGCGGATACCATCAGCCTGGCGGACCAGGCGCTGCGCACGCAGAACGCCGCCCTGGACCGGCTCTCGCAGCAGAACGCCACGAACGTGAACTCCGAGGCCCGGCTGGCCGCGGTCGAGGAAGAGATCCGCGGCCTCAAGGAGCAGGCCGAGGCCGCCCTGGCTGCCGAGCAGGTTGCCCGGGACGCGGCCGCCGCGGAAAAGGACAAGGTGGACCGGCTCATCGCGGACACCTCCGCGCTGTCGGACAAGCTCCAGGCCCGGAAGCCGGAAATCCAGCAGAAGCTGGCCGAGGCCGAATCGGCGCACGCCCAGGTGCAGGCTGATATCGCCGAGCGGCAGGAACGGCTGCGCCGGGAGGCCGAGGAACGGCGCAAGCGCGAGGAAGCCAAGCGCAAGGCGCAGCAGGCGGCTTGGGAGAAGGAACAGCGGCGGATCAAGGCAGCCCAGGCTGCCGCCGCTGCCAAGGGCCAGCCGGTGCCGCAGATTGTTCCGACCGTGTCGCAGCCGGCACCGGCTCCGTCCCAGCCTTCCTCGTTTGGCCTGATGGCACCGGTTTCGGCCTACGTTTCCTCGGGCTTTGGCTGGCGCCCGACGCCGGCCGGCACCATCGACTTCAACGGCACCGGCGGGTACATGCATACCGGCCTCGACTATGCCGCCAGCTGCGGCACCCCGGTGCGGGCACCGGCAGCGGGCACGGTGTGGCGGGCCGCCTTCGACACCTACGGTGCCGGTAACTTCGTGATCCTGGACCACGGCGTGGTCGGCGGCAATGCCCTGATGACCAAGTTCTTCCACCTCACCCGCTCCGTCGTGTACCCGGGACAGCAGGTCGGCCAGGGCCAGCTGATCGGCTACTCCGGCACCACCGGAAACTCCACCGGCTGCCACCTGCACTTCGAGACCGTGCTCAACGGGACGCTGGTCAACCCGGCGGGCCTGCTCTGACGCGGTAGCCCGCCCGGGTAGGGCAAGGCCCGGGCCGCGGGGCCCGCGGGGCCCGTGGCGAGCTTGCGAGCTGTGGGGAGGGCCGGGCCGTTATACTGGAGCTTTCCACCGATCGAAGGAGATGCCCCGTGCCCAGGGAAAGTGGCCGCAAGGCGGTGGCCACCAATCGCAAGGCGTTCCACGACTACCACGTCCTGGATACCTACGAGGCCGGGATGTCGCTGATGGGCACGGAGGTCAAGTCCCTCCGGGAAGGCCGGGCGTCCCTGGTCGACGGCTTTGCCACCTTCTACAACGACGAACTCTACCTGGAGAACGTCTACATCCCGGAGTACCTCAACGGCAGCTGGACCAACCATGCGGCCCGGCGCCGGCGGAAGCTGCTGCTGCACCGCGAGGAGCTGGCCAAGATCTCGCACAAGATCCGCGAGTCGGGGTTTACGATTGTTCCGCTCCAGCTCTACTTCCTTAACGGAAAGGCCAAGGTCGAGATTGCCGTGGCCCGAGGCAAGAAGGACTACGACAAGCGGCAGGCGCTGCGCGAGAAGCAGGACACCCGCGAGGCACTGCGCGCGATGCGGGCACGCAACCGGGGCTAGGAACTTAGGTCTCCCGGCGGGAAATAATTGCGCCGGGGGATGGGTTACAATAAGTACTCCGGAGCCACCAGATGGGTTCGGCAACGGACAGTGCCAGCCAAAGGCAACTGGGATTGGTAACTGAATAAGGGGATGACTGGTTTCGACGATGTTAGTCGCGACAGGTGAAGCGGGCCGAGGATGCAGAGTTATCTCGTAAACGCTCTCTGTAAACCAATAAGTGCCGAATCTAAGCGCACTGACTTCGAACTCGCTGCCTAAGCAGTAGTTCAGTCCGTCAGCCCGGGGATGCTCTCGCCCCGGTAACTGGCGTCATTTAGAGGGCCACTGCTGGACACTTTCGCCGTTGGAGTGTCCGGGACTTTTAGACGGCTGGGCCCGGGTTAGCCACTCGTTTGCATGATGGCTAGGGCCGAGAAAACCCGAAGCAAACTGCGCCCGGAGAAGCCCTGGCAACACAACATCGGACGGGGGTTCAATTCCCCCCATCTCCACCTCTGAGATTCAGGAAGTGTCTTCCCACTCCCTGTATCGCATTGGGTCTGCTCCTGCAGAACAGCGAAGGCCTGCCCCTCGGGGCAGGCCTTCGCTGTTTCCCGGCAGCCGCTCAAACGATCGGGGAGACGGAGCGGATAGGCCCGTCTCCCCGGGAGGCCGTGCGCTGAGCCGGTTCAGCCTTCGCCGCAGAGCAGGTGGTACCAGCTGTCGGCCAGCACCTCCAGTACGTGGTCGCGGTGCGGCTCGGACTTGCGGCGGGTCCAGAGCGTCGAGACGTAGTTGAGCTGCGTGAAGGCGAGCATTCCGCGCACATGGAGCGTTTCCTCGGAGAAGCGGCCGGCCAGCTGCATGCCCCGGATGAGGTCGGAAATGACCTCCTCATGCCATTCCGCGAGCATCGCCCGCACCTCGCGATCAACCGCGGCGGCCTCATCGAGCACGTCGAGGTACGGGCGGAAGACCGGCCAGAGCGCCGCGCGGGACTCGAGCCAGGCGAGGATACCCGGCAGCTCGCCCGCGCGCACGACGTCGACCAGTTCCGCGGCGGTCGACGCGTGGTCGGGGCCATCCGCGCGGTCGAGTACGGTGTTGACGCGCGCCATGAAGTCCCTCATGAGATCACTGCGCGAGGGGTAATGCGCATAGAAGGTTACCCGGCTGGTGCCGGCGGCTGCGGCGATTTCGTCGATCGTCGTCGCAGCGTAGCCCTTCTCGGTGAAGAGCTCGAGCGCCCGTTCGACGATTATGTCGCGGGTCAGCTGTTTCTGGGCTTCCCGCAGTGACACCATAAGGAGATTCTAACGGTGGTGTGAGGGACGTGAGATCGGCATCAGATTGTCACCGGTGCTGCCGGGCGCAGCGTTCCCGGACCGGCGCCGGCCAGACGACGCAGTTTCGGGATGGGAATCCGGTAGTTGACCGCCGCGGCGGTCCCGGAGCCGTCCTCGTTCTCCCAGCGCATCAGCATCGACTCCCGGTCCTCGCCCGGCTCGCAGAAGTCGGGTGCGCCGACCACCGGCGTAAAGCCGACGGACTTGAGCGACAGGCCGAAGCCCTCGGTCCAGAAGTACGGCTGGAAGTCGAACTCGGGCGCCGCGTCACCCTTGAGCAGGCCGACGGCTGCGACCTTGGCCTGGTCGATGGCGCTTGTCCACAGCGGCACCCGTCCCATCCCGCGGCGGGTCGGGAAGAACGCCACGTCGCCGGCGGCGACGACGTCCGGCCGGAGCCGGCCGCGTGAGTCGACGCGCAGCGACCCGTCGACGAGCAGTCCCGAGCCGGCCAGCCAGTCGACGTTCGGCTCGTCGCCGATCGCGCTGATGACGAGGTCCGCCTCCATTTCGGTACCGTCGGCCAGGGCGACCCGCGTCCCGGCAGCGGAGTCGATGAGGCGGGCCTTTCCGCCGCTGACCAACCGCAGTCCGCGCCGGATGGCGGCGGAAGTGAACAGAGCGGACAAATGGTCGCCGAGCTGGTTCGCGAGCGGTTTGGCGTCGGAGACGAGCGTGACCTCGCAGCCGACGTGCAGGCAGCCTGACGCGACCTCCATGCCCAGCGGACCGCCGCCGACCACGATGACCGAGGGCCGCCCAGCGACGCGCTGCTTCAGCGTGATCGCATCCTCGATCGTGCGCAGGGTGAGTTCCCGGGGCGCGCCGTCGGGCCGCGGCTCCGGAGCGAGGCGCCTCGCCCGGGAGCCGGAGGCGATGACCAGGCCGTCATACGGCAGCTCGCCGCCGCTGTCGAGCCGGACCACCCGGGCGTCGATGTCCAGGCCTGCGGCGCTGACGCCGAGCAGCTCGGTCGCTTCGTGGGTCGGCGCGGGCAGCTCGTGGGCCGTCAGGCCGTCGTCGCGGTGCAGCAGCGCCTTCGACAGGGCGGGGCGGCTGTAGGGGTGGTGGCGCTCGGCGCCGACCACCGTCAGCTCGCCGTCGAACCCGGCCGAGCGCAGTGAGTCGCAGGCCGTGAGCCCGGCGATGCCGTTGCCGACGACGACGATCCGGCGCATCGTCACTGCCCCGCCAGCCGGAGCGCGGCGACCGGGCAGACCCGTACCGCCGCCTTGGCGGTGTCCAGATCGGCCCCGTCCACCTCGGGGGTATCGATCACGAGTTCGCCGTCGTCGTCGAGGTGCATGAGCTTGGGTGCGGCTTCTTCGCAGAGGCCGTGTCCCTCGCAGCGCGGCCGGTCGAGTTCGATCCTCATGCTGCCACCACCTTGACGACCTGGAGCTGCTCGTGGCTTCGCGTGATGTTGCTTGGCTCCCGGACTTCGTCCGCGATCGCCATCGACCTCACCCGGCGGGCGAGCGCGTCGATGATCGCATGGGCCTCAAGCTTCGCCAGGCCTTGGCCGGCGCAGCCATGCGGCCCGTAGCCGAAGGAGAGATGGTCGACCGGGTTGCGCGTCACGTCGAAGACATCGGGATTCTCGTAGTGCCGCGGGTCGCGGTTGCCGGCGCCGAAGAGGATGCCCAGCTGGGCGCCTGCGGGAACCGTGACCCCGTCGATCTCGACGTCGCGCGTCGCCGTGCGGCCCCAGATATGGATCGGGGCCCAGTAGCGCAGGACCTCGGCGAAGGCGGCGGGGACAAGGTCCGGGTTTTCGCGGACGAGTTCGAGCTGCTCCGGGTGGCGGCCGAACAGCGCGACGATGTTGCCGATCGAGGCGATGGTCGTGTCGACGCCGGCCCCGAGGTACTGGTGGATGATGTGTCCGGCCGTGCCTTCGGGGATGTCACCGCGCGTCTCGGCGTCGAAGATTCCGCGGCCGATCGAGCCGGGAGCGAGGTCGTCGGCGGTGACCGTGGAGCACCAGCCGTAGAGCTCGCCGGCGATCGGGAAGCTCTCCTGCGTGCGCTGGTTCATCGGCCCGATGACCTGCATGGCGGCCTGCCCCCAGCGCAGCATGTTGTCCTTGACGTGCCCGCTGAAGCCGATCAAGTCGGCGACGATCTCGAGCGGGAAGGCGCGGGCCAGGGAATCGACGGCTTCGAAGCTGCCGCTGGCGGCGAGCTCGGCGACAAGCTTGTCCGCCTTCTCATCGATGGTGACCTTCAGGCCGCGCAGGGCCCGCGGCGTGAGGTTCTCCGACAGCGTCGCGCGCAGCTGGGTGTGCAGTGGCGGGTCGGAGGCAAGCGAAGTGCCCTGCAGCGCCTCGTTCACCATGGGGTTGAAGCCCAGGGCCGTGGACGAGAACGTCGCCGGATCGCCGAGCGCGTCGCGGATGATGTCGTAACGGGTCAGGACATACAGGTCGTTCTTCGGCAGGTAGACGACGCCGGCCTGCTCGCGCAGCGCTGCGTAGGTGGGGTAGGGGTCGACCAGGACGCCGTCGTCCCAGATGTCGATGGCCGACTCGGTGGGTGCAGTCACAGTATTCTCCTTGAGGTTGGGGATGGGGATGGGGTAGTGGGTAGCTGAAGTGAAGGCCGTGGGCCTCAGACGGCGGCCTCGGCATTGGCCTCCGTCGTCTCCGTGACGGCGCCGGGCGCGGGGGCCGAGGAGCGTGCGGAGATGAACAGAGTGAGGATGGCGGAGACTGTCGCCGCGATGCCCGCGACGAGGAAGACAATCTGGAAGCCCTGGCCGAGGGCGGTCCCTGCCGCGCCTTGGATCTGCTGCTGCGCGGAGCTGAGGGCCTGGACCATGCCGTCGACGGCCTGGCCGGGTGCGCCGCCGGCCAGCGCCTGTCCGGAGAACTGCCCGATGATGCCCTCCCAGCCGGAGAGATAGCCCAGCGGCGGCACCTGGGAGAGCCCGGCGACGGCGTTGGCCGGCAGCCCAGCCCCGCCAAGGATCCCGGCGAGAGGTCCGGCGAAGACCGAGGCACCGACGCTGAACGCGATGGCCGAGCCAACGACGGGGCCGAGGGCGAAGCCGAGGTCGCGCAGCAGGTTCGTCGTCGCCGAGGCCATGCCGATATCTTGCGGCCGGACGGTGTTGATCGCCACGGCGGTAATGGAGCCAACGGTGAGCGCGAATCCGAGGCCCAGCAGCAGAAGCGGCGGAATGAAGGCCGTCCACGAGGTACCGCCGAAGGCCTCCGGCGTGCCCAGGGCGAACGTCGAGAGCCAGTAGCCGGAGACCGCCATCAGGGCGAATCCCGCGGTGAGCACCCAGCGCGGCGCGACGTGGTGGATGAGCCACCCCACGACCGGGATGAACGCGAAGGCGGGGCCCTGGATGAAGACGAACAGCACGCCGACCTTCCAGGCCTCGGCCAGGGCGAGTCCGCCGACGGCGACACTCGTGCTGTAGCAGATCGCGAGGAAGGCGAACATACCGGTGACCGCGACGATTCCGGTGATCGAGTAGGCGCTGTTCTTGAACAGCGAGAGGTGGATCAGGGGCTGCCGGGTGCGCGTCTCGATGACGATGAAGAGGACCAGGAGGATGCCGCCGGCGACGTAGCTCGCGATGACTTCCCCGGAGCCGAAGCCGGAATCGACCGCCTGCACGGTCGCGAAGAGGACGGCGATGAGGCCGAGCGCGAGGGTGATCTGGCCGGGCAGGTCGAGTTTGCGCCCCTCGGCGGCCGCGGAGTCTTTCGCCCGGAGCGCGATGATCAGGACGATGACGGCGACCGCGGCTGCCACGTAGTAGGCCACACGCCAGCCGCTGAACACGTTCGGAGCGCCCGCCTCGGCGCCCGGCACGGTGAAGACCTGCGCGGTGAGGCCGGCGAGCACGGGGGAGATCACCGCGCCGAGCGACAGGAATCCGGCCCAGGTGGCAATGGCCCGCGCCCGCGCCCGATGGCCGGGGGTAATCGCCGCGATCATGGACAGCGAGATGGGGAAGAGGATGCCCGCCCCGATGCCGCCGATAGCCTGCGCGGCGATCATCATCCCGGTCGTCGACGCCAGCGCGGCCAGGACGGAGCCGACGACACTGACCACGGCACCGATGTACAGCAGCTTCTTGCGGCCGAACAGGTCGCCCAGAAGTCCCCAGCTGAGCTCGAACACGACGATGCCCATCATAAACATGCCCGCGATCCAGGTCAGGCCAGCGCCGGAGGTGTGGAATTCCGTAGCGAAGGTGCCGTTGAGGGCGCCCGGCAGTGCATTGGTGATCTGCGCGAGGGCGACCGCGCTGTAGGCGGCCACGAATGTCGCTCGGGCTGAGCCGCGGCTCGATACCGTGCTGGTTTGACTCATCGATGAAACTCCCTTGTTCCGGTCGAAGCTCGGGTGGTGGGCGACGGACCACGCTCGCTGGTCTCCGGGTGCCCGGCGGGCCTCGGCGGAAGGAGCGTTTCCTGAGACAGTGTGACCTTAAGGTTTACGTCATGTCAATAAAAATTATGACGTGAATTACATTGACTCTCCGCAGGGCCTGCAAAAAATATGCAATGACAACTTACTTAACATGACGTAGTGTGATTGTGGATGCACCGCGACGGCTCGATGGGCCGCCGGGACCCCTCCTTCAAACCCGAATTTCAACGGATAGATCAATGAGCCGCCCCACGCCCGTTCGCACGGGCGGGGCCTTCATGCCGCCGTAGAGCACGCCACCGTCCATGCGGTCATTGGCCCACCATCACCGTCCGGCGTGGGTGGCTCAGTGGCAGGCACGGCGGTCCTGTGACTGTTAGCCGAGTAGGGCGGTGAAATCGCAGCTCGGAGTGGCGGTTTTTCTGCATGGGAGGGTCGCTGCCGGCCGGGGGATGACTTGTATCCGCTGGGTTCGGGAACTCACGGCATGGACCTCTGGAGTCTTTTGGGACGAAGGGCTGTACCTGGCCGGCCGATTGAACCGCCCCGGGATCCTCCTATTCGGCTAACAGTCCCGGTGGCTGCGGCCCTGGAAGCCGGCCACGATCCGGAGCTCGCCCGGCTGAGCGAGGTCCGGATCCGTCTGGCATCGACATCGACCACCCGGGCCTCGCCATGGACCTCGCCGGTGATCAGTCCGGTCTTGCCTCCGGTGAAGGGAGGTGGGACCGCGCCGAGGTTGGCCAGCGCCAGGGCGGGCAGGGCACCGGAGATCCGCTCTCCGGTGGTCAACAGCAGGTCAAGCTCGCGGGCTGCCGGTGCCGGGGCCACTTGGCCGGCCAAGTCGAGCAGATCGTCCGTGGTGTCGCCCATGGCGGAAACCACCACCACGACCCGGTAGCCTGACTCGTACGTATCCGTGATCCTGCGGGCGACCCGGGTAATTGCTTCGGCCGTTGCGACAGAAGTTCCGCCGAATTTCTGGACGATCAGTCCAGCGCCGAAATCAGCCTCCAAAGCGGCCGGCGCCCCGGGCGGCTGCGGGACCATGGCCGCCTCCTGGTAGGCGCTTCCTGCCGAGGTGCGGTGCTACATGGCTTCCCCGGCAGATCATGTCGGGCCAGGTCCTGTCTGTGCAGTTCACCCGCGTCTCCGTTACGCGCCCGTTATCGGCACGTTACCGCTCGCCGATTAGTTTCCTGATGAAACCTTTAGCCCCGTTGACATCCCCGGGCAGGGTGGCAAGCTGGAACAAACGGGGATTCCCGCAGCGGCCGTGGGGGCGGTCAGCGGGTGGCCAGTGCTGGGGGGAGCCGGAATATCATGTCCGTAAACCGCAATTGGGAAGTCCATCTGCTCGGAGGGTGGCACCTGTTCCACAACAGGCACCCTGTCAAAGTCACCATCCGCCAGCAACGATTGATTGCTGTCCTGGCCCTGTACGGCAGCCAGCCCCGCTCCTTCCTGGCCGGGACCCTGTGGCCGAACAGTTCGGAGAAGCAGGCCACCGGGAGCCTGCGCGAGAGCATCTGGATGGTGTCGCACCAGCTGCCGGGACTGCTGGTGGAGGGCAGGGATCCGCTGGCCTTGTCGGCTTCCGTGACGGTGGACGTGCATACCGTCCGGCGCCGGGCCGCCGAACTGGACCGCAGCCCGGGAAACCGCGGGGACCAGCGCAGCGCGGAGATGCTGGACGCGCTCCGGAACGCGGAGCTGCTGCCCGGCTGGTACGAAGACTGGGTGACGGTGGAGCAGGAACGCTGGAACCAGCTGCGCCTGACCGCACTGGAACGCCTCGCCACCCGGTTCCTGGAGCACGGCGAGACCGGACAGGCCGTGGAGGCCGCTGCCTGCGCCATCGCGATCGAGCCGCTGCGGGAAAGCGCCCAGCGCCTGCTCCTGGAGGCCCATCTGGCCGAGGGGAACTACGCGCAGGCATTGCGCAACTATGACGCCTTCAGCTCCCGGCTCTGGGACGAGTTCGGAGTGGAGCCCTCCGCAAAGATCTCCGAGCTGATCAGCCCTCTCAGGCTTGAGCGCGGCAGCCGGCGGCAGGACGCGGCTCCCGAACACGGATTCGAAGGCGCGGGGGCGGCCGGCCGGCTGCGGTTCGGCGGCTTGCCGGCCCGGTAGGCCCCCTATGGACCGCGGGATCAGGGCTCGGCAGTCAGCGAGTTGGCGTAGAGGTCCAGCAGCGCGGGCATGCCGCCCTGTTCCATGGCCTTGCGCTGGCGCTCGGCTCCGGTGCCGTCGGCGCGCACCTCGGCGAGCGAAGCGTCGACCCATTCGGTCTCGCCCGCTTCCTCGAGCGCGGGGCGGATGTGCCGCAGCAGTTGGGCCAGCACCATCTCCGCCGGCAGCAGCACGCCGGCCAGCGGGTCAATCAGCTTCCCGGCCATGCCGTGGCGCCCGGCCTGCCATACGGCGGCGTCCAGCACCTCGGCGTCGGGCTCCGGACACGGCAGCCCGCGCGCCGCCTCGGCCGCCGCGGTGGAGACCAGACCACGGATCAGGGCGGCCAGCAGCACCGCGTCCTGGGCCCGAAGCTGCACATCCGCGGCGCGGACCTCGACGGTGGGGTAATGGTCCGAAAGCCGGGCAATCCAGGTCAGCACGCCGCGGTCGATAATCACCGAAGTGTCCACCAGCCGCTGGATGCGCCGTTCATAGTCGGCGGCATCGGCGAATACCGGCGGGCAGCCTTGGAGTGGCCAGCGGCGGTAGTTGATGGTGCGCCAACTGGCGAAGCCGCTGTCCCGGCCCTGCCAGAACGGTGAGTTCGCGCTGACCGCTATGATGGCCGGCAGCCACGGGCGGATCCGGTTCAGCACCTGGACGCCGGTTTCCCTGTCCGGCACTTCGACGTGCACATGCTGGCCGTTGATGAACTGGTCCGCCACAATCCCTTTCGCGCTGGCCTTGAGCTGGTGGTAGCGCGGCTTGTCCGTGACCTCCGGAAAGCTTTCGTCGATGCTCGGCGCTGTTGCGGTTGCGGCGGCCCGTACGCCGGCCTTGCGCGCGGCGGCAGCCAGGCTGCGGCGGAAATTAAGCAGGGACTCCTCAGCCTCGGTCAGCGTGCTGCACACGCTGGTGGCCGTCTCGATCTGGCAACTGAGCAGTTCCCGCTGGATGTCTCCGCGGGCCACCACGGCGGAGCCCTCCAGGTACGCGGCGACCGTGTCTGCGACCGCCGCGGGCTTGGCACTGTGCGGGTCCAGCAGCAGGTATTCTTCTTCGACGCCGATCGTCGGAACTACCTGCCGGGCGCCGGTGGCTGCCGCGGCGGCTGCATTGGCCGGGTGGTGCATGTGCTGCCCTTCCTTCGGATGTTGGCGGACAGTTTGAGCTTAGTTGATCAGCATGCTGTCTGTTGAATCCGGTAGGCGGGTTCAGCCCCCGACGACACAGCCGGGATGCGGCCGGTCGCTGCTGATCCACAGCGCGGCTGCCGTCTCGGCGCCGAGGTCGAGTTCGCGTGCGGCGTCCTCCGCGCCGAACCTGACTACCAGTGCGCCGCCGAAGGGGCGCCGTCCGATGATGCTGACCGGTTCGTCCAGGCCGATGCTCTCGGCCTGCAGGAAGCGCAGCAACTCCGGGTCCGCATCGCTGATCCGGGTGATCCTGCCGGTATGGCCCTCATCCAGGTCCTGCAGCCGGTAGGCCCGGGGGACCGTGATGGAACCGTCGGCAGCCGGAATTGGATCCCCGTGCGGGTCCCGCTCCGGGTCGCCCAGCTTGGCCGCCATGCGTTCGACCAGCTTTTCCGAGACCGTGTGCTCCAGCAGTTCGGCCTCGTCATGAACCTCGTCCCAGGCGTAGCCCAGTTCCTGGACCAAGTAGGTTTCCAGCAGCCGGTGCCGGCGCACCATGGCCAGGGCGAGCCGGCGGCCTTCGTCGGTGAGTTCGACGCTGCCGTAGGGCTCGTGAGACACGAGTCCGAGTTCGACGAGCTTGCGGACCATTTCGGATACGGAAGAATTGGCTACCCCGAGCCGGGCGGCCAGGCGGGAGGAGCTGGCCGGGCGGTCCTGCCACTCGGTGAAGCCGTAGAGGACCTTGACGTAGTCCTGGACGCTGGACGAGTCGCTGCTCAGGACGGAGTTCTTTTTGTGCTGCTTGTTGGCTGGGGACATCTTCGCTTCCGGGATTCTAGCGGCCGGCTAACTGTCCGGCGGGCCTGGCCGCCTCAAGACGGGAGGCGCGGCGGCGCCGCCATTGCCAGACTACCCCGCTGCGGCGGGCGAAGAGGAACACGATGATGAAGACCACTGACTGCGCCAGCACCACCGACGCGCCGGTCGCAATATCCAGGTAGTAGCTGGCGTAGATGCCTGCCACCGAGGCGGCCGCGGTGACCGAACCGGCGATCAGCAGCATCCGGTCGAAGCTGCGGGTCAGCAGGAACGCGGTGGCGCCGGGGGTGATGAGCATGGCGACGACGAGGATGATTCCCACCGCCTGGAGTCCGACGACGACGGTCAGTGCCAGCAGGCCCAGCAGCAGCGCGGACAGCCGGCGCGTGCCCAGGCCGATGGCGTGGGCGTGGACGCGGTCGAAGGCAAAGACCGTCAGGTCCCGCCGCTTGAACAGCAGCACGGCCAGGGTCAGGGCGCCCAGCACCAGCACCTGGATGAGTTCGCCGGTGGTGACGCCCAGGACATTGCCGAAGAGGATGTGCTGCAGGTCGATCTGGCTCGGCGTCTTGGAGATGATGGCCAGGCCGGCCGCGAACAGGCCGGTGAAGACGACGCCGATGGCCGTATCGGCCTTCAGTTTGCTGTTGGCCCGGACCGCGCCGATCAGCGCCACCGCGCCGGCGCCGAACACGAAGGCGCCGATCGAAAACGGAATGCCGGCAATGTAGGCCAGGGCCACGCCCGGCAGGACGGCGTGCGAGACCGCATCGCCCATCAGCGACCAGCCCATCAGGATCAGCCAGCAGGAGAGTACCGAGCAGACGACGGCGGCGGCCACGGTAACCAGCAGGGCGCGGGTCAGGAAACCATACTGCAGCGGCTCCACCAGCCAGTTAAGCAAGTCCATCGGGGGTCTCCTCCAAGGCGGCGGTTCCGGCCGCGGCAGGCAGCGGGCCGAAAGCCCGCGCAAGGTTGTCGTTGGTCAGCACGGACCCGGGTGTGCCGTGCGCGAGCACATGCCGGTGCAGCAGTACGGCTTCATCGCATAACTGCGGGATTCCGGCCAGGTCGTGGGTGGAAACCAGGATGGTCCTGCCCTCGTCCCGCAGGTCGCGGAACAGCGCCACGAGAGCGCCCTCTGAGGACTTGTCGACGCCGGCAAACGGCTCATCGAGCAGCATCAGCGCCGCGTCCTGGGCAATGCCCCGGGCCACGAAGGCCCGCTTGCGCTGGCCGCCGGACAGTTCGCCGATCTGCCGGTGCTGCAGGTCGGCCAGGCCGACCCGGTCCAGGGCGTGGTCCACGGCCTCGCGGTCCTGGCGGCGGGCGCGGCGCATGGGACCGAGCCTGCCGTAGCGGCCCATCATCACGACGTCGCGGACGCAGACCGGGAACGTCCAATCGACGTCTTCGGACTGCGGCACATAGGTGACCAGGTTCAGTTTCCGCGACTGGACGGAGTCGAGGCCGAATAGCCGCACCGAACCCCGGGTCGGCTGGACCAGGCCCATCAGGGATTTGAACAACGTGGACTTGCCCGAGCCGTTCACTCCGATCAGGCCGCAGATTCTCCGCTCTTCGATGGTGAGGTTGACGCCGTCGAGCGCGGTCACGCCGTGGTAGTCCACGTGCAGTTCGTTGACGGCGATCGCGGCCGCCCCGGAGGGGATCTGCTGCAGGCTCATGGCGCCAGTCCTTCCTTGATCATGTCGATGTCGTGCCGGATCAGGTCCAGATGCGTGGGGACCGGCCCGCCCGCGGCGGAGAGCGAGTCTACGTACAGTGGTTTCACCAGCCGGGCGCCGGTGGCCGCGGCGACCTGTTCCATGGCCGAGGGATTGACCGTGGACTCGCAGAAAACCGACGGCGCCTTGTGCTGCTGCACGAACCCGATCGCATTCTTGATCTGGTGCGGCGTGCCTTCGGCATCCGAGTTCACCGGCCAGAGGAAGGCTTCCTGCAGCCCGGCGTCCCGGGCCAGGTAGGAGAATGCCCCCTCGCAGGTAACCAGCGCCCGGCTGGACCGCGGCTCCTTGAACGCCCCGGTCAGGTCCGCCATGACCTGATCCAGTTCGGCCTTGTAGCTTTCGCCGTTGGCGCGGAAATCCGCGGCATGGGCCGGGTCGAGCCGGCTCAGCGCCTTGACTGTATTGTCCACATAGGTCTTGGCGGCCAGCGGGGACATCCAGGCGTGCGGATTCGGCTTGCCCTCGTAGTCGCCGGACCGGATGTTGACCGGTTCCACGCCCTCCGACAGCACCGCGTGCGGCGCGGGAACGGAGGCCACGAACCGCTCGAACCACCGCTCCAGTCCCAGCCCGTTGTCCAGGATCAGGTCGGCCTCTTGGGCGTTGACCAGATCCGAGGGCGTGGGTTCGTAGCCGTGGATCTCGGCGCCGATTTTGGTGATCGATTCAACCCGCATATGTCCGCCGGCGATCGTCCGCGCCATATCCGCCAGCACCGTGAATGTGGTCAGCACCAGCGGCCGCGGATCCTCCGCGGCGGAGCGGCTGTCCGCCGACCCCGCGCCCCCGCAGGCAGTCAGCGCGCCCAGCGACAGCAGCAGGGCGAGGGCAGTCCACCAATTTTTCGGCATGCCTAAATATAGCTTGATGGCATGCCTGAAAAGAAGTGTCTGTGCGTCAGGCTTTGAACGCCCGCCAGGTCTGCGTGTAATAGGGGAGCTGGATGACGGACGTGCCGGCGTAGGCCAGATGGTCATGCAGGTACCAGGACAGGTTGCCCAGTACCTTGGCCCGCGTGGCCTCGTTCGCCCGCAGGTAGTAGCTGCGGGACTTCGCCAGCTCGATCAGCTCCGCCGGGGTGAGCGGGTCGCTCCAATGGGTCTCGTGCCGCTCCAGCCCGGTGAACTCGGGCCCCAGCTGCGGCCGGTAGCCGGGCCGGTGCACATCCCCGGCATGCATGATGCGCGAGAGCCGGTGCACCCACGGCACGGTCACGTCCAGCTGGTTCCAGACCAGGCCGAGCAGGCCTCCGGGGCGCAGCACCCGCGCCAATTCGGTACTGGCGGCCAGCGGATCTGCCCAGTGCCAGGCCTGGGCTACCGTGACCACGTCCATCGAGGTGTCAGGCAGGCCGGTGTGCTCGGCCGTGCCGACCAGGGTCGGCACGCTGCGGAACTTGCGGGTCAGCTGCGCGAGCATGTCCGCCGAGGGGTCCACCGCCACCACCTGCAGCCCGCGGGAAAGCAGTTCCGCAGTGTACTTGCCGGTGCCGGCCCCCACGTCAGCGGCTTGTGCGGCCTCCGGCGCCGCAGCCAGCAGCCAGTCCACCGCATCCGCCGGGTATCCCGGCCGCACCCTGTCATAGTGTTCGCCGCCGGCCTGGAAGCTGCCGCCGAAGGCGCGGCGGCGGTCCTCGTCCAGCTTCGGCCCGCGCTGAACCACCGCTATCCACCCTCTCTTCCATCGACTTGCCACTTAAAGCCGCTTTCCGGGCTGGAAAGGGCGTTATCCGTCTAGCCGATCGGGGGAAATTGTACCGGACCGTTTAGCTGTCAGCGGGCGCTGCACCGGCCGTGCCCGGCATCGCCGGAGCCCAGTCGGGGAACGGGCGTGTCTCGAGGGCCGGGACCCAGCGATCGTGCTCGACCACATAGTCCTGGCCCAGCCCCTCGCGCAGCAGCGCATCGACGCCGGCGATCAGCCGCGCGGCGTCGTCGAGCCGGGAACCGATGCCGAAGCTGGCCCGCAGCGATCCGGACGGCAGGCCGAGGCGGTTGAGCAGCGGGTGCGCGCAGAATTTGCCATCCCGGACGCCCACCCCGTGCTCGGCCGAGAGGTAGGCTGCCGCCAGACCTGCGTCGTACCCCGCGATGGAGAAATTGACAATGCCGACGGCGTCCGCGGCATCACCGGGAAAGATCCGGTGCACCTTGACATCGGGCAGGGCCTCCAAGCCGGCCACAAGGTAGTTGCGCAGCGCTTCCTCGTGCCGGTACCAGGCCTTGGTGTCCAGCTCGGCGAGGAGTTCGGCGGCCTTGGCCAGCGCTGCCACGCCCATCAGGTTGGGCGAGCCTGCCTCGTGCCGGGCCGGTCCGGTGGACCACGTGGCGGTATCCAGCCGTGCCCGGCGCACCGGGCCGCCGCCGGCCAGATAAGGCGTGCCGGAGTCGAGCCAGTCGCCCGGGCCGATGAGGGCGCCGGCGCCGAACGGCGCATAGAGCTTGTTCCCCGACAACACCACATAGTCGATACCGTCCGCGGCCATATCGATCCGCCGGTGCGCGGCCAGCTGGGCCGCATCCACCAGGATGCGCGCTCCGTGGCGCCGCGCCAGCCGGGCCGCCTCGGCCACCGGGAACAGCTCGCCGGTGACGTGGGACGCGCCGGTTACGGCCAGCAAGGACGTCCGCCCCAGCGCCAGTTCGGCCTCGAGGGCAGCCAAGGTCCCGGCAATAGTCGGTTCGGCGGCGATGCCGCGGTGGGGAATGCGCTGCCACGGCAGCAGATTGGCGTGGTGCTCGATGTCCAGGTAGAGCACCTCACCCGGGACACAGCCGGAGAGCAGGTTCAGCGCATCCGTGGAATTACGCGTGAAGACGACCTGGTCCCCGTTCCGGCCGCCGACGAACCCGCGCAGAGTGCTGCGCGCCCGTTCATACACTGCAGTGGAAACCTGGGCCGTATAGCCGGCCCCGCGGTGCACGCTGGCGCAGTAGGGCAGCAGCTCCTGCAGGTGTGCGGCCACCCCGGCCAACGCCGGGGCAGAAGCAGCGTAGTCCAGGTTCGCGAAGCGGATTTGGCGGCCATCGGCCAGCGGCACGGCCAGATCCGCGCCGGCCACCTCGCGCAGCGGCAGGGCCGCGGACCGGCGGCCGGCAGGCAGGATCGTTGACAGGAAGCTGGTACTCATCTGACCTCACTTGTGAGGGACCGCCGGCCGGGCCGGCGGGTCCGCGCTTGCCGCGCCGGGCAGGCGTGGCCAGGTCGTCACCCGGGGCACCCCGCCGCGTCGGGAGGGTTGCCGGCCAGCAAACCGGGGTTTCGCGCTGGCACTCGTGACCTGGTCCCATCCTAGCTGCTCGCCGGTGTCGGGACGCCGCTGTGTTACGGCACCGGGCACAAGCGCTTAATCCCGGGCCACGGACCCTTCGCGTCCGGCAGGCCGCTGGCCGCGCAGCTCCGGATTGAGCAGTTGCAGCACTTCCTCGTGCAGCGCGCCGTTGGTCGCCAGAGCGTTGCCGCCGAACGGGCCTTCTTCGCCCTCCAGCGAGGTGAACCTGCCGCCGGCCTCGGTGACGATCGGCACCAGGGCGGCCATATCGTACAGATTGAGCTCCGGCTCGCAGGCAATATCGACGGCGCCCTCGGCCACCAGGCAGTATGACCAGAAGTCCCCGTAGGCCCGCGTCCGCCACACCGCCTCGGTCAGGCCCAGGAACTCGTCCAAATTGCCGCGTTCCTTCCAGCCGGTCAGGCTGGAATAGGACAACGAGGCATCGGCCAGCTGGGCGACGCTGGAGACAGCCAGCCGGGTGGCCGCGGACAGCGACCGTCCGGTGTAGGCTCCCGCTCCCTTAGCGGCCCACCAGCGCCGGCCCAGTGCCGGCGCGCTGACCACGCCCACCACGGGTACGCCGTCATCGATCAGGGCAATCAGGGTGGCCCACACCGGAACGCCCCGGACAAAGTTCTTGGTGCCGTCGATCGGGTCGATGACCCACTGTCGCGGCCCCTGGCCGGTACTGCCGAATTCCTCGCCCAGGACGGCATCGCGCGCCCGGGCCCGGGACAGCTGCCCGCGGATCGTCTCTTCGGCGGCCCGATCCGCGTCGGTGACCGGCGTCAGGTCCGGCTTGGTGTCGACCTGCAGATCCAAGGCCTTGAAGCGGGACATGGTCTGGGCGTCCACGGCGTCGGCCATGACATGGGCCAGGCGGAGGTCGTCGGTATAGCTGCGGGGTTCCAAGGTCATGGTTCCCAGCGTAGTGCCCGAGGGGCCCAAACCGAGCTCGCGAGGTTTGGGAGGGCACGAAGCGGTAGCGTTCGCTGCCTTCCCCGTGCTTCGCAAGCTCAGCACGGGGACCCGGGCAACACTCTTGCCGAGGGCCCGGTCCCGGGCACGGCTGGCCCTGTGGGGCACCCCTGCCGCTGATCGCTCAGACGTTGCCGAGTTCTTTCGCCTCGGTGCGTTCCTGCGCGCCCAGCAGCCGGCGCAGGGAAGCCAGCCGGGCCGGCCCGGCCGCGCCGGCGCTGCCGGAGGCCACCCAGGCATCGAGGCCGCACTTGACCGCGGCGTCGTCATGCCGGCAGCCGCGCTCGCAGTCCTCGGTACCCGGTGCCAGATCCGGGAAGGCGGCCAGGATCCGGTCCGGGTCCACGTGCGCCAGGCCGAACGACCGGATCCCGGGGGTGTCGATGATCCAGCTGCCGGCGGGCGCGCCCTGCAGCCTCAACGCGAGTGCCGAGGAGGAAGTGTGCCGGCCCCGGCCGGTCACGGCATTGACGCCACCGGTGGCCCGGTCGGCACCGGTCAGCGCATTGACCATGGTGGACTTGCCGACGCCGGAGTGGCCGAGCATCACGCTGACCATACCGTCCAAATGCTTGCGCAGGCCTGCCACGGCGTCCGTGTCCAGGCGGGCCGAGGCGCCGTCGTCGGACCGGGCGTCGATACCCGAAGCGTCGGTGGAAGCCGTGCGGCTGACCACGACCGGCAGGTCCAGGCTCTCGTAGTTGGCCAGCAGCTCGGCGGGGTCCTTCACATCCGCCTTCGTCACGCACAGCAGCGGCTTGATGCCGGCGTCGTAGGCGGCCACCAGTGCGCGGTCGATGAAGCCGGTGCGTGGCTCCGGATTTGCCGATGCCACCACGATGACCAGCTGGTCCGCGTTGGCCACCACCACCCGTTCAATCGGATCCGTGTCGTCCGCGCTGCGGCGCAGCAGCGTCCGGCGTTCTTCCACCCGCACGAGCCGGGCCAAGGTGTCCGGGGCGCCGGAGACATCTCCGACCAGGGCAACGAAGTCCCCGGCGACGACGGGCATGCGGCGCAGCTCGCGGGCCCGGGCAGCCACCACGATGCGCTCGTCCGGCGTGTCTTCGCCGACGACGGCGGTATAGCGGCCGCGGTCCACCGTGATGATGCGGCCGATCACGGCGTCCTCGTGGGCCGGGCGGTCCTTGGTCCGCGGGCGGGACCCGCGCTTGTTCGGCCGGATGCGGATATCGGATTCATCCCAGCTGCCGGTAGTGCGGCCCATGCTTAGTGCGCTCCCGTCCGTTCCGGGACACTGTTGCCGGCCTCGAACATTCCCCGCCACAGTTCGGGGAACTCCGGCATGGTCTTGGACGTCGTGCCGATGTCTTCGACCTGGACCCCTTCGACGGCGAGGCCGATGATGGCGCCCGCCGTCGCCATCCGGTGATCCGCGTAGGAGTGGAAGACGCCGGCGTGCAGCGGCCGCGGCCGGATGATCAGCCCGTCCGCGGTTTCCTCCGCGTCGCCGCCCAGCCGGTTGATCTCGGTGACCAGGGCTGCCAGCCGGTCCGTCTCGTGCCCGCGCAGGTGGGCGATGCCGCTGAGCCGCGACTCGGAGCCGGCCAGCGCGCACAGCGCCGCGACGGTGGGGGCCAATTCGCTGGTATCGGCAAGGTCCGCACCGAGGATGCGCGCACCGCCGGTGACGGTCAGGGTGCCGCCGTCGTACTCCACGCTGGCGCCCAGCCGGACCAGGATGGAACGCCACTGGTCGCCCACCTGGGTAGTCTCGGCCGGCCAGTCCGGAATCCGCACCGTGCCACGGGTGGCCAGAGCCGCGGCCAGGAACGGGCCGGCGTTGGACAGGTCCTGTTCGATCCGCAGATCGAAGGCGCGCACCGGGCCCGGGGAGACGATCCAATGGTCCGGAGTGGAATCATCCACATCCACGCCCAGGCCGCGCAGCACCTGGACGGTCATGGCGATGTGGTCCAGGCTCGGCACCGGCGGACCGGAATGCTCCAGATGCAGCCCCCGGCGGAACCGGGCACCGGCCAGCAGCAGCGCCGAGACGAACTGGGAGGAGGAACTGGCATCGATCACCAGGTGGCCGCCCTCCACGCTGCCCCCGGCCGCCAGGCTGAAGGGCAGCGCCGAGCGCCCGTCGTCGTCGACGTCGATGCCGAGGCCGCGCAGGCCGGCGATGATCGGTCCCATGGGACGGTTGCGCGCATGCGGATCCCCATCGAAGGTGATGTGCCCGCTGCACAGCGCCGCCAGCGGCGGGACAAAGCGCATCACCGTCCCGGCCAGCCCGCAGTCCACGGCCGCCGCGCCCAGCGGCCGGTCCGGCTGGATCGGGGTGACCAGCAGGTCCGGCCCGAAGAGGCCGTCGCCTTCGACCTCCTCGACGCCGGCGCCCAGGGCGCGCAGCGCCCCGACCATCAGCGCCGAGTCCCGCGAGTGCAGGGGCGAGCGCAGCCGGGACGGCCCGTCCGCCAGCGCGGCCAGGACCAGGTACCGATTGGTCAGGGATTTCGACGCCGGCACCCGTACCGTGGCGTCCAGCGGCGCGGTGGCGAAGGGCGCCGGCCAGTAGGTGCCGTGCGGTGCGGCGTTGGTTGTGGTGGAACCGGTCATGAAGCTCAGGAACCCGCCACGGCTGCAGTGGCCTTCTCGGCCGCCTTCGAGGCGGTCCGGGACGCGGCCTTCGCAGTCCTCGACACCGACTTGGCGGTCTTGCCGGTGTCTTTGCCCAGTGACTGGATGTTCCGGCGGGCATCTTCGGCCAGATGGCTCGCACGCCACGCCAGTCCGGGCCGGCCTGCGGTATCGACGGCGGCCAGCAGGCCGGCGCCGACCAGACCCAGGTTCTTCAGCAGCTGGCTGCGGCGCAGCCGGCGGCCTTCCGGGGTGGACTGTTCCGCGTTGCGGTATTCCACGATCGCATTGATCGCCGCCATTTTGGCCAGGACCAGGGCGGAGAGGCGCGGAAACTTGCCGGCGGCCAGCATCACGCCGGCACCCACCTGCACGGCGCCGACCATGCGGGCGACCAGCATTTCGTTGTCGGTAACAACCGAAGCCTGCGGCACAATGGAGCCGGCCCGCTGCAGCACCGGCTGCAGCTGGTCCGCTGTCTGCCGGGCGTTGCGCAGCTGGTCCACGCCGGAGGCGACGAAGGTGGCGGCTAGGAGCGGACGGGCGAGACGACGGACAACTGTCATAGGTGCCTCCTGGCGTAGTGCTGCCGGTGGGCCGGCAGCGCAAACTTACAAGGAATACAACGACTGGTCGGAACTGACAAAAGTCAGCACCGTGGTACTGGTCTCTAGTTTTGCACTTTTGACTCCGGGGCACACCTTCGGGCAGAACTGGTGCCCTGTCCGGGGTAGGCGCGGCCCGGCGCCGTCATGCCCGGCCGGAGGCGGAGGCAGCCGGGAACCGGCACACGGCGGCCTCCGGTGTCCGATCGTGTCCTGCCTTCGGGCCGGCATGTCGGTCTTGTTGCCGGACGGCAGCCGGGCCAATACCGGAGACGACGGTGTACCGGCCGCGGCGCGGGCGCCGGCCCGCACCAGGTAGGCGGACTTTTCCGCGTGGAGTTTTGGGCCACATGGCCAGGCCGGACGGCCGGAACTGATAGGTGGCGATTTCCCGCCACGACGCTCCGGACTTTGAAAAGGTCCTGCACCTTCGGGGAGGCTTTGCGCGGTCCGGACGGTCGCGGCGGTTGCCTGGGGGCCGAAAACGACGGGAATAGTGTGGGACCGGTGGCCGTTGCCCTAAGTGGAAGCACTGCATCCGGCACACCTCCGGGCCGGCGGGATGCGGGCGTGGAAAGCCATGAGGTCAGGAAGGGGAGGCCCGGTGTCAGCAGCGATCACCGAACCGACCAAGGACTTTATGGTGCCGCGGCCGGTATCGACGGTGCCAAGCGTAGACTTGGAGCCAATGACTACCGACAATTCCGAAGCCGAGGTCATGGCCGACAACGGGCAGCTTGCCGCCTCTCGGGCGTCCCAGGCTGCTTCCGGTGCAGGACCCGGGAACGAAACTGAAGAAACGGCCGACGAGCGAGTTGCCCGTTTTGAGCGTGATGCCATGCAGTACGTGGACCAGCTGTATTCCGCGGCCATGCGCATGGCGCGCAATCCGAGCGACGCGGAGGATCTGGTCCAGGAGGCTTACGCCAAGGCGTTTGCCGCCTTTCACCAGTACAAGCCCGGGACCAACCTTAAGGCTTGGCTGTACCGGATCCTGACGAATACCTATATCAACCTCTACCGCAAGCGTCAGCGTGAGCCGCAGCAGTCCAACACGGACCAGGTGGAGGACTGGCAGATGTACCAGGCCGCTTCGCACACTGCCACGGGGCTGCGGTCTGCCGAAGCGGAGGCCTTGGACCATCTGCCGGATTCTGATGTGAAGGACGCGCTGCAGTCCATTCCGGAAGAATTCAGGTTGGCCGTCTACTTTTCCGATGTGGAGGGCTTTGCCTACAAGGAAATATCGGAAATCATGAACACCCCTATCGGAACGGTGATGTCCCGCCTGCACCGCGGGCGCAAAATGCTACGTGAGCTGCTCGCGGACTATGCAGCCGAACGCGGCATTCGGCGGCCAGAGAAGACGGACACCACCGCCGGGACACAACAGGAGAACGGCAAATGAGCGACTGCCAGGGCTTGGGCGATTGCGATGACGAACGCATGAAGCGAATCTACGAATACGTCGACGGCGTACTCTCGCGCGAGGACGTCAGGGAAATCCAGTCACATCTGGAGTCCTGCCCTGAGTGCGCCAAGGAATACAACCTGGAGTGCCTGATCCGCGATGTGGTCAAGCGCTCCTGCCGGGAGGCTGCGCCGCAGACCCTCAAGGAGCGCATCCTGGCCCAGATCAGCCACGTGGAGCCCGCCAGCGTCGTGTGAGCGTATCTCCGCAGGTATTGCACAGAACCCCCGCCGGCAGAGTTGCCGCGGGGGTTCTGTGCAATACCTGCAGTCCGGTGGACCGGCTGCTCAGGTGTTGGGGCGCTTGCCGTGGTTTGCGCCGCCGCGCTTACGGTCACGGCGCTTGCGTGCACGCTTGCTCATTGCTGCCTCCTTACGTGGCTGGATAATAACCGGGTAACAGTCTTCCACACCCTCAGCGGCCCAGCCTAACCGGCGAGGGCCCCGAACCGAGCGAAGCGGGGTTTGGGAGCCGGTGACGTGCTAACCGGCGATGCGTGGAAACTGTGCGGTCCGTACTACGCCGGCTCGGGCAATTCCAGCCACTGGTACCAGCCGCGGTGCAACACGAGCCACGCCATCAGCCCGTAGCCGGCCTGTCCGGGACCGCCGCCGTTGGCGGCCAGATCCGTGCGCCACTGCCCGTGGTTGAGCAGTGGTGTGAAGGTGTCCACGTAGACATGCTTGCGCCGCGTGGTTACATCGCCGAAGGCAGTCGACAGCTCGGCCAGCCGGAGGTTACGCTCCGGGTCCAGGCCCGGGGGCGGGCCCACCACGAACACCCGGATGCTCAACTGCGAGGCGCCGTCGAGGATGTTGGCCAGGTTCAGCCGGCTGCGCGCGGTGGTCAGGCCCAGATCCAGGTCCCGGCTGGAGAGGCCGATGACCAGACGGTTTTCGAAGCCGTCATCGAAGCGGCGCCCGGCTTCCTGCAGCCACCGGCCCGCGAGCTCCTCGGTGCCTTCATTGGGGGAGGCCAGCGTGAAGGTCACCAGGGAGGCCGGCGCGGGATTGGTCCGGGCAAGTGTCCGGCCCAGCCAGCCCAGCGCCCGGGGATCCCCGGCGCCGGCCAGCAGCTCGTCACCGACGGCGGCAATCCTGATTTTGCGTTGCTCCACAAGCTGCTTTCTGCTCGATACCCGCTAGTTGGCATGGGCGGAATTTTGTTTAAAAGAAAGTGGGTGGGGTGCTGCTGGCACCCCACCCACCATCTTACCTATCGGCGCTCGAAAGCCTTCTTGACCAGCACATCCTGCTCAACGGCGTGACGCTTGGCGGAACCGGTGGAGGTTGCCGCCGACGCCTGCCGCGAGACCAGGCGGATCTCCTTGTCCAGCAGATCGGGCAGGTGAAGGCCGATGAACGGCCACGGGCCTTGGTTGGCTGGCTCGTCCTGGGCCCAGACATACTCGGCGTTCGGGTACTTGGCCAGCTCCGCCTTGATCTCCTCGATCGGCAGCGGGTAAAGCTGCTCGACCCGCACGACGGCGGTGCGGGTGTCACCGTTCTTCCGGCGGGCAGCAACCAGATCGTAGTACAGGCGCCCGGACACCAGGACGACGCGGTCCACCACTGCCGGATTAAGGGCTTCGACCTCCGGCAGCACCGGACGGAAGCTGCCCTGGGTGAATTCCTCCACCGAGGAGGCAGCGGCCTTCAGGCGCAGCAGCTGCTTCGGCGTGAAGACGATCAGCGGTTTGCTGGGCTTGCTGTAGGCCTGCCGGCGCAGCAGGTGGAAGTGCGAGGCCGGGGTGGTCGGGTTGGCCACCACCAGGTTGTCCTCGGCGCACAGCTGCAGGAAGCGCTCGATCCGGGCCGAGGAGTGGTCCGGGCCCTGGCCTTCGTAGCCGTGCGGCAGCAGCATGACCAGCGAGGAGCGCTGGCCCCACTTCTGTTCCGCGGAGGAGATGAATTCGTCGATGACGGTCTGTGCGCCGTTGACGAAGTCACCGAACTGCGCCTCCCAGAGCACCAGCGCGTCCGGGCGCTCCACCGAGTAGCCGTACTCGAAGCCGAGGGCGGCGTATTCGGACAGCAGCGAGTCGTAGATCCACAGCTTGGCCTGGTCCGGGGTGAGGTGGGTCAGCGGGGCCCACTCGCCGCCGGTGGCGCGGTCGTGGAAGACAGCGTGGCGCTGGACGAACGTGCCGCGGCGGGAGTCCTGGCCGGCAAGCCGGACCGGGACACCCTCCATCAGCAGCGAACCGAAGGCGGCAATTTCGCCAAAGCCCCAGTCGATGCCGCCCTCGCGGGACATTTGTTCGCGCTTTTCCAGCAGGGCCTTGAGCTTCGGGTGGATGGTGAAGCCCTCGGGCACATTGATGTGCGCCTTGCCGATGTAGGCCAGGGTGTCGGCGGTGATCGCAGTGCTGCCCGGGACGTGCGCCGTGTCTTCCTTCTGCTGGGAGCGCGGACGCTCCAGGTCGCTCACCGCGGCCGCGTCCTTGGTCACGATCGGGATCGGCGACGTCTGGGCGGCATGGGTCTCGGCGAACACCCGCTCCAGGCGCTCCTGGTAGTCGCGCAGTGCCTGGTCCGCTTCGTCCTGCGTGATGTCGCCGCGGCCGACCAGGGCCTCGGTGTACAGCTTGCGGGTGGAGCGCTTGGCTTCGATCAGGTTGTACATCATCGGCTGGGTCATCGAGGGGTCGTCGCCCTCGTTGTGGCCGCGCCGGCGGTAGCAGACCATGTCGATGACGACGTCCTTGTGGAAGCGCTGGCGGTATTCGTATGCCAGCTGGGCCACGCGGACCACGGCCTCGGGGTCGTCGCCGTTCACATGGAAGACCGGGGACTGGATCATCTTCGCCACATCGGTGGAGTACACCGAGGAGCGTGAGGACTGCGGCGAGGTGGTGAAGCCGATCTGGTTGTTCACCACGATGTGGATGGTGCCGCCGGTGCGGTAGCCGCGCAGCTGGGAAAGGTTCAGCGTCTCCGCCACCACGCCCTGGCCGGCGAAGGCCGCGTCGCCGTGGATCATGATCGGCAGCACCGGGAAGACGCCGGTGGCGCCCTGGTCCAGACGGTCCTGCTTGGCGCGGACGATGCCCTCGAGGACCGGGTCAACGGCCTCGAGGTGGGACGGGTTCGCGGCCAGGTAGACCCGGGTTGCGTTGCCGCTGTCCGAGGTGAACGTGCCCTCGGTGCCCAGGTGGTACTTTACGTCGCCGGAGCCCTGCACGCTGCGCGGGTCCTGGGTGCCCTCGAACTCGCGGAAGACCTGGGCGTAGGTCTTCCCGGCGATGTTGGTCAGCACGTTCAGCCGGCCGCGGTGCGCCATGCCGATGGCGACCTCGTCCAGTCCGTCGTCGGCCGCGTCGGAGATGACGGCGTCCAGCAGCGGAATCAGCGACTCGCCGCCCTCGAGCGAGAAGCGCTTCTGGCCCACGAACTTGGTCTGCAGGAAAGTCTCGAACGCTTCCGCGGCGTTGAGCTTGCCCAGGATCCGCAGCTGTTCTTCCCGGCTGGGCTTGGCATAGGGCCGCTCAAGCTCGTCCTGGAACCACTTGCGCTCTTCCGGGTCCTGGATGTGCATGTACTCCACACCGGTGGTGCGGCAGTAGGCATCGCGCAGCACGCCCAGGATGTCGCGCAGCTTCAGCCGCGGCTTGCCGCCGAAGCCGCCGGTCACCCATTCGCGGTCCAGGTCCCACAGGGTCAGGCCGTAGGTGAGGATGTCCAGGTCCGGGTGCTTGCGCTGGACGTATTCGAGCGGGTTGGTGTCCGCCATCAGGTGGCCGCGCACACGGTAGGCATGGACCAGCTGCTGGATGCGGGCAATCTTGTTGACCTGCAGCTCCACGTCGACCTGGTTGTCAGCGTGCCAGCGCACCGGCTCGTACGGAATGCGCAGCGCTTCGAAGATCTCGTCGTAGAAGCCCTGCTCGCCGAGCAGGAGGGATTCGACCAGGCGCAGGAACTCGCCCGAACCGGCGCCCTGGATGACGCGGTGGTCGTAGGTGGACGTCAGGGTGATGATCTTGCCCACGCCCTGCAGGGCAAGCGTCTTTTCGCTCGAACCGCGGAACTCGGCCGGGTACTCGAGGGCGCCGACGCCGATGATGGTGGCCTGGCCCTTGGACAGGCGCGGCACGGAGTGCACCGTGCCGATGCCGCCCGGGTTGGTCAGCGAGGCAGTGGTGCCGGCATAGTCGTCGGCGGTCAGCTGGCCGTTGCGGGCACGCTTGATCAGGGCCTCGTACGTGTGCCAGAACTCCGAGAAGTTCATCGTCTCGGCCTTCTTGATGTTCGGGACAACAAGCAGGCGGGAGCCGTCGGGCTTGGGCATGTCGATGGCGATGCCGAAGTTCACATGGGCGGGCTGGACGGCCACGGGCTTCCCGTCGACCTCGTCATAGTGCACGTTCTGGCTGGGGAACTGGCCCAGTGCCTTGACCACCGCGTAGCCGATCAGGTGCGTGAACGACACCTTGCCGCCACGGGCGCGGGCGAGGTTGGAATTGATGACCACCCGGTTGTCGATCAGCAGCTTCGCCGGGACAGCGCGCACGGTGGTCGCCGTCGGCACGCTCAGGCTCTGGTCCATGTTGGTGGCGATGGCCTTGGCCGGCCCGCGCAGCACGGAGACGGTGTCCTCTTCGGTCTTCGCGCTCGGCGTGGACTTGGGAAGCTGGGCGGGAATGGGGGCGGACTTCGGGGCGGAAGCCTTCGGTGCGGGCGCCTGCGCGGCGGGGGCCGGCTGGACGGGAATGGGGGCGGATACCGACACCGTCGTGGAAGTGTTCGGGGCGGGGGCGGGATCGGCGGGAATCCGCGCCGTGCCGGCAACGGTGCCATCGGCGGCCGGGGAGACCGCCTGCCTGATCACGGGAAGTGCCTTGGTGCTGGTGCTGGGTTCGGCCGCGGGGGAGGTGGCCGGGGCGCTGTTGCCGGCAGGCGCAGCCTCGGTAGCGGATTCGAAGATGCTCCACCACTTCCGGTCCACCGAATTCTTATCCTGGAGGTACTGCTCGTAGATCTCATCAACGAGCCATTCGTTGCCACCGAATTCCTCGGGTAGACGAAGGTTGGGATGCTCTGGCACTTTGTTTACGCCTCTTCCATCAGTTGCCGCTTGCCCGTCCAATTGCGCGCCTTGAAACTGCGTACTCCCGTGGCCTTGCCGCAAGCCGAGGCAACTGCGGGCGCGTGCCGGCGCGCAAGATTTGGACCTCAAGCCAGTCTAGTAACACTTCGGGGAGTACGGCCAATTACCTGATCTACTGCTACGCCGGCCGGCACTTTCGGCCGGGCTGGTGACCGGGTGCCGGCGCGGGACTGCCGCGGCGGCACAATCTGTTGACATACTTCGTTGAATAACGTTGAAGAACCTCCCCAGGCCCCGTGCAGTCAGTCAGATCCAGGAGCAGTGCATGCGTTTCCTTAATGAGCCGACCACCGATCTGACCTACTCGGATGTGTTCCTTGTCCCATCCCGGTCCGAGGTGGTGTCCCGGCTGGACGTGGATCTGGCTCCGCAGGATGGCACCGGCGCCACCATTCCGGTCGTGGCGGCCAACATGACCGCCGTGACCGGACGGCGGATGGTTGAGACGCTCTCCCGGCGCGGCGGGCTGGCGGTGCTGCCGCAGGACGTCCCGGTCGAGGTGATCGCCGACGTCGCCGCGTGGGTAAAGGCCCGCCATGCCGTCTACGAGACGCCGCTGCGGCTGCGTCCGGACAATACGGTGATCGATGCCCTGCACCTGATGGCCAAGCGTTCGCACGGTGCCGTGGTGGTGGTCGACGACGCCCAGCGGGTCGTGGGCGAGGTCCGCGCGCAGGATTGCGAAGGGGTGGACCGGTTCGCTTCCCTCGGCGCCGTGTTGCGCCCGACCCTGCTGACGTTGCAGGCTTCCATGTTCGGCACCGAGCTGGATGAATCGCTGCGCAAGGCATTTGAACTGTTCGACGCCGCGGGCGCCGCCTTTGCGCCCGTGGTGGACGACGACGGCGTGCTGCAGGGCGCGCTGACGCGCACCGGCGTGCTGCGTTCGACCATCTACCGTCCGGCACTGGATGGGAAGGGACGGCTGAAGGTTGCCGCCGCCGTCGGCATCAACGGCGATGTCCGCGCTAAGGCCGCGGCCCTGCTGGAGGCCGGGGTGGATGTGCTGGTGGTGGATACCGCCCACGGCCACCAGGCCAAGATGTTCGACGCGCTGCAAGCGGTGCGCAGCCTGCAGCCGGCGGTGCCCGTGGTCGCCGGCAATGTGGTCAGTGCGCAGGGCGTGAGGGAGCTGGTCGGGGCGGGCGCGGACATCGTCAAGGTGGGCGTTGGCCCGGGCGCGATGTGTACCACCCGGATGATGACGGCCGTCGGCCGCCCGCAGTTCTCCGCCGTCCTCGAGTGCGCGCAGGAAGCCCGCCGGCTCGGTGCGCATGTCTGGGCCGACGGCGGTGTGCGGTATCCGCGTGATGTGGCCCTGGCGCTGGCCGCCGGTGCCAGCCAGGTCATGATCGGCTCCTGGTTCGCCGGAACGCATGAAAGCCCGGGAGACCTGCTGACGGACAGCAGCGGCCGGGAGTATAAGGAGAGCTTTGGCATGGCCTCGTCCCGGGCCGTGCAGCTGCGGACCCGGGCGGAAGGGGCGTTCGAGCGGGCGCGCAAGGGATTGTTCGAGGAAGGCATTTCCTCCTCGCGCATGTACCTGGACCCGGCACGGCCCGGCGTCGAGGACCTGCTGGACTTGATCACCTCGGGCCTGCGCAGCTCCATGACCTATGCCGGGGCGGCGGACCTGGCGCAGTTCCGGGAACTGGCCGTCGTGGGCGTGCAGTCCGCTGCCGGCTACGAGGAGGGCCGGCCGGTACCGCAGAGCTGGTAGCCGCGGAACTTCCTGCAGATCAAACGAAGGCTGGACACCCTGTTAACGGCCGGCGGCCGGGCGGAGTGCACGGTCCGGCTGATAGCATTTAATGACAATGGACAGCTATTCTAGGCGCCGGTCCGTGACGTCTGCCTCGCCCACTGCGGCATGCACCAAGGCAGTCCCACCCAGCACCGGCAGACCCCGTACACGTGCCCATCACTCGCTGCCTGCCGCCGGAGCGGCCGGACAGGAGCCTTCCAGTCCGGATCCGGACGACCACCCTCCGCGAGGGCCTGAGTATTTGCCGCCCGGCTTCCGGGCCGGCCGCGCGGGAGGAGCCAGCTAATGGAATGGCTCCAGATCGCCGCCGGTTTGCTCCTGATCCTGGGCACCGGATTCTTTGTTGCCGTCGAATTCGCCCTGGTCGCCCTGGACCAGCCCACGGTCCAGCGCGCCATCGACAACGGGGACAAGGCCGCAGTGCCGCTGATGCGGTGCCTTAAGTCACTCTCCACCCAGCTGTCCAGCTGCCAGCTGGGCATTACCCTGACTACGCTGTTGACCGGCTTCCTGCTCGAGCCCTCCTTCAGTGCCCTGCTGCGGGGGCCGCTGACGGCCGCCGGTCTGCCGGCGGCCGTGGTTGAGCCCACCGCCGTCATCATTGCCATGGTCGTGGCCACGCTGCTCTCCATGCTGCTCGGCGAACTGGTGCCCAAGAACGCCTCCATCGCGCTGCCGATGGCCGTCGGCAAGGCGGTGGCGCGCCCGCAGCTGGTTTTCACCGCCATCTTCAAACCGGCCATCGTGGTGCTCAATGGCTTCGCCAACAAAGTCCTGCACCTGTTTGGACTGGAAGCGAAGGAAGAGCTTTCGGGTGCTCGCACCCCATCCGAACTGGCCTCGCTGGTGCGCCGCTCGGCCGAGATGGGCACGCTGGATGCGGGGACCGCCACGTTCCTGTCCCGCACGCTGACCTTTTCCGGCCGCACGGCCGCGGACGTGATGACTCCCCGGATCCGGGTCGAGTTCATCGATGCGGACCAGAGTGTGGCGGAGCTGGTGGCGGTGGCGCGCCGGACCGGTTTTTCGCGCTTCCCGATCCTCGGGGATTCCCCGGACGACGTGCGCGGTGTGGCCCATCTGAAGAAGGCCATCGCCGTGCCGCGGCAGAAACGCCCCACACTGGCGGCCGCGGCGATCATGTCCGAGGTGCTCCGGGTGCCCGAAACCGTGCATCTGGACTCGCTGCTCGGTGAGCTTCGCGCCGCGAACCTGCAGTTCGCCGTCGTCCTGGACGAATACGGCGGCACCGCCGGCGTGGTAACGCTGGAGGACCTGGTCGAGGAAATCGTCGGCGAAGTCAAGGACGAGCATGACCGGGTCAAGCCCGGCGTGCTGCAAAGCGCCACCGGCAACTGGTATTTTCCCGGGCTGATGCGCCCGGACGAGGTATCCGAGCAGATCCCTGCGCTCACCGTGCCGGATGAGGCCAGTTACGAAACCGTGGGCGGGTTCATCATGGCGGGGCTGGGCCGGATCGCCGCGGTCGGGGACACCGTCGCCGTCGAGGGCGGGGTCCTGGAAGTGGAGCGGATGGATGGCCGCCGGGTGGACCGCGTCCGGTTCATCCCGGCGCCGCAGCCAGCCACTGACAGCAGCGACGAGGGGAGCGGGCGATGAACGCGGAAGCGGGTATCTTCTGGCTTGTCGTCCTGCTGATCGGCAATGCGTTTTTTGTCGGTGCGGAATTCGCCATCATGTCGGCGCGCCGGAGCCAGATCGAGCCGCTGGCCGACAGCGGTGGCCGGCGGGCCAAAATCACGCTCTGGGCCATGGAGCATGTATCCCTGATGCTGGCCTGTGCCCAGCTGGGCATCACCGTCTGCTCGCTGTTGATCCTGAACGTGGCCGAGCCGGCCATCAAGGAACTGCTCCTGGTGCCGCTGGAACAATGGGCGGGTATCCCGCATGAGGTCTCCTACGGCATCTCGTTCCTGGTGGCCCTGCTGCTTGTGACGTTCCTGCATGTGACCCTGGGCGAGATGGTTCCGAAGAACATCTCGGTGTCCAGTGCGGACAAGGCGGCCCTGCTGCTGGCGCCGCCGCTGGTCTACGCCTCCAAGGCGGTCCGGCCGGTGATCAGCGTGCTCAACTGGTCCGCCAACCACATCCTGCGCCTGATGGGTATTCAGCCCAAGGACGAGGTGAGCTCCACCTTCACCCTGGAGGAGGTCCAATCCATCGTCAAGGAGTCCACCCGCCACGGCCTGGTGGACGATGAGTCCGGCCTGATCTCTAGTTCGCTGGAGTTCTCCGGCCAGACGGCGCGCAGCGTGATGGTCCCGCTCGAGGAGCTGGTGACCCTTGATGTGGACGCCACGCCCGAAGAGTTCGAGCGGATGGTGCGCCGCACCGGCTTCTCGCGCTTCCCGGTGGCTGACGGCAGCTCGGACCTGACCGGCTACCTGCACCTGAAGGACGTGATGACCATCCCCGAGGAGGGCTTCCGGAGCCCGGTTTCGGTGGGTAAGGTCCGCACCCTGGCGAATCTGGGACCGGACGACGAAATCGAGGATGCGCTGGCCGCCATGCAGCGTACCGGTTCACACCTGGCGCGCGTGATCAGCCCCGAGGGGCAGACCATGGGTGTGCTCTTCCTGGAGGACGTGCTGGAGGTGCTCGTGGGCGAGATCCGCGACGCCACCCAGGTCCAGGGCGAGCGCCGCCGCGGCGAC
>NZ_JAKLTQ010000007.1 GCF_022012395.1 Arthrobacter hankyongi | reverse complement strand
GCGCGACACCCACGGCAACCTGCTGGCCGTCTCCGCCGCCGCCGTCGCCGACGAAATCGCCGCCGCCGCCGACCTGGCCAAGGGCAAGGCCACCGGCCGGCCCGTCGCCCTCGTCCGCGGCCTGGCCCACCTGGTGCTTGCCAACCTGGACGACCCCGCCCACACCGCCCGCGCCCTCATCCGCCCCGCCGACAACGACCTCTTCCGCCTCGGCACCGACGAAGCCTACAACCAGGGCTACACCGACGGCCAGACCGCGGCCAGCAATAGCGACATGGTTGCGTCGGAGGTTTCCGGATAACGGCACGGGACCGCTCAGGCGGCCGCCTCCCGCCCGTTCCCACGCATTTCGGGAACCTCCTGCACGAAATTCCCGCAGGGTGGTCCCGGAACGAGGGAATCTCGTGGGAAAGGCCGCCGGAATGGCCCTACCGCTTCAGGGTCAGTTCGATGATCTCCAGGATGTACGGTGCGACGATCTGCTGCGAGACGCGCAGGTCCGCCACGAAGGTGCCTTCGGCCCCGCCGTCGACCCATTCGGTGACGGCCTGAAGGTCCGCCAGGGTCCGGATAACCGCCGAACGTGCCCCGAAGCCTTCGGCCAGCTTGGCGAAGTCGACCTGCTCGATCTGCATGATCCGCTCGTCGAGCCCCTGGGAGCCGTACTGGTGCACCTCGGCTCCGTAGCCGGCGTCGTTGAAGACCAGCACGATGGCGCTGCGCGCGGCCCTGACCAGCGTGTCCAGGTCGGGCAGGCCCATGAGCCCGCCGCCGTCGCCGGTCACCACCACCGTGGTCCGATCCGGGCGGGCAAGGGCGGCCCCGGCCGCGGACGGCAGGCCCAGGCCGATGGACTGGTAGGTGGTGCCGACCAGCGTGATGCTGTCCGGCGAGGGCAGGTCGAAGTAGGTGTTGGCCCAGCCGATGAAGTGCCCGCCGTCGGAGACCAGCTGGCGCTGCGCCGGCAGGATCTCGTTCAACCGGCGCATGGCACTGCGGGGATCCAGCAGTCCGTCCGGGGCGGCGTCCTCGCCGGGCTCGCGGTCGAACTGCAGCAGCGAACCGCGCGCCTGCTCCGCGGCACCGTCCCATGGAAGCCCCCGCCGGCCCCCGGGCCCGGCTGCCGCGACTTCCGCGGCGATCGCCTCCACCGCCACCGCCGCGTCGGCGCGGATAAAGAGGTCCACGCGTGGATTGGTCGCCTGATCGCGCACGTCCACCTGGATGAGCGTGGCCTCGGGGGAGAATGCGTGCCCGAAGGAGGTGGTGAACTGGTTCAGCCCCGCCCCGACCACCAGCACCACATCCGCGGCGCGGATCAGTTCTGCCGAGGGCTCGGAGGCAAAACCTCCGGCCACGCCCAGGTCGTAGGCGCGGCCGGCAAAGGTTCCCCGGGCCGGGGCCGTGGTTGCGCTGAGCGCCCCCAGCGCGTCGGCGAGCCCGGACAGGCCGGCTGCCGCCCCGCGCGCGCCGCGGCCGGCGAGAAGCAGCGGCCGCCGGGCCGCCAGCAGCGCTTCGACCGCCTGCCGGACCAGGTCCCCGGCCGGCGTCTGCGGGGCAGGCAGCGGTGGCAGGACCAGGGTGCCTTCGTCTGCGGCCGGAGCGGCGCCGACGTCGTAGGGGACGGCGAGCACGACGGCGGTGCGTTCGGCCAGTGCCCAGTGGATGGCGTCCAGCGTGGTGCGGCCGGCGTCATCGGACCCGACCGTGAAGGTACGCACGCCCAGGGCGGCGGCCATGGCGGACTGGTCCACGTCCCACGGCCGGGGACCGGCCGTCGGGGCGTCGCCGACCACGAGGACCAGCGGCGTGCGGGCCTGGGCGGCTTCGGCCAAAGAGGTCAGGGTGTTGGTGTAGCCGGGGCCGAAGGTGGTGGTGGCTGCGGCCAGCCGGCGGCAGACCCGGTAATAGGAATCCGCCGAGGCGACCGTTGCGGTCTCGTGGCGCACGGCGGTCATGGGTACCGTGGTGCGGGCCAGCGCGTCGACGAAGTAGGCGTTGCCGTTGCCCATGAGGGCGAAGACGTGGTCGACGTTGGCGGCGATGATTTCGGCGACGCGTTCGGAAACTGTGGTCATGTTCGTCTTTCGGTTGAGGAAGGAAGCGGGACGGCAGCCTAGACGGCGCCGCCGTGGCGTTCGATGGCCTTGGCCGCCTGCTCGCGGACCAGGACGGCGTGACGCAGCAGTGCTTCCCGTGCGGCTGCGGCGTCGCGGCGTTCCAGTGCTTCGGTCAGCTCGGCCAGATGGGTGGTGTCCAGCCAGGCGCCCCATTCGTCGGCGGCCAGGGTCTCGCGCCAGAGCCCGGTCAGGCTCATCTGCCGGTAGGCGCTGGTCAGCTGGGGTGACTGGGCCAGGGCGATGATGCGTTCGTGGAATTCGGAGGTCAGTTCGAGGAAGGCTTCCAGCCCGGCGCCGTCGGTGACGGAGGTGCCAGTGGCTGCCGCCGCCAGCAGGGCGCTGGTTTCGCTCAGCCGCTCCACGTCCTCGTCGGTGAGCCGGCCGAAGTGGGCATCGATCACCCCGACCTCGATGGCCGCCCGGGCATCAAAGAGGCTGGTGGCGAGTTCAATGGTGATCGGCGTGGGGGCGAACGAGCCGTCATCGGCACGGACGGCCAGACCCTCTGCGGAGAGCCGGATCAGGGCATTGTGCACGTCCTGCGGATCCACACGCAGGCCGGCGGCGGTGGCCTCGACATCAAGTGCCTCCCCAAGGCGGGTGGTCCGGGTCAGTACCGCCTTGCGCACTGCCGCATACGCCGTGTTCTCCTGGATGCGCTCCAGACGGCCGAACTTGCCGCGGAAGTAGGCCAGCGGCTCGCCCGGCCGGGTGTCGGCCGAGGCCACCCGGGCCAGGAAGACGGTGTGCGTGCCGCCGACGGCCGTCTCCTCGACCACGCATTCGATGGTCGCCAGCGCGCCGTCCAGCAGGGGGATGCCGTGCGGTGAGAGCGAGTAGTCCACGTCCTCGTATTTGCTCTCCTTGGAGGAGGCAAAGTTCATGGCCAACGACTCCTGCCCGTAGGCCAGGATGTTGACGGCAAAGCGCCCGGACTCGAGGACGCCGCCGTGTGTGGAACTCTTGCGGTTGAGGCAGACCAGCATCATGGGCGGATCCAGGGACAGCGACGAGACGGCGGAGACCGTGCTGCCGTAGAGGTGCCCGCCGGCGGCCGCCGTGATGACCGTGACTCCGCTGGCGAAGTGCCCGACGACGTTGCGGAAGACCGCGTCGTCGACCTCGGCATACCGGTCTTGATCCACTTTCCCAACCATGCGCACGCGGTCCTTTCTGAAGTTTTCGGGACTTTTGGATGTGGCCCAGGCCACCCCATGCTCGCCATATTAGTTCCGATCGGTAATCGTTCAATAGTGTTGTGATTTATATCACAACACTATTGACCCAATTCTGTAACTATCGTTAGATCGAACAGTCCGAACTTGTAGCGAACATCACAGCGCCGGAACATCGGCAGGGATTCACGCAGCGGAACTGCTCCGGTGGCCAAGAGAAAGGAGTGCGCCGTGGCGCACAGACCCGACAAGCACATGGTGCTGAGCATCTTTATGATCACCGCCGGCTACCACTACGACAGCTGGACCATGCCGGGCAGCCGGGTGGAGGAACTGGGACAGTTTGGCCTGGTCAAGGAAATGGCACAGAAGGCCGAGGCGGCGAAGCTGGACATCATGTTCTTCGGGGACGTCTCCTCGGCCGGGCGCATCCCCGGGGCGGACCCCACTGTCTCCGGCCACTACGAGCCGTTCACCACGCTGGCCGCGCTCTCGCAGCACACCAGCAACATCGGCATGATTGCCACCGCCTCCACCAGCTTCTACGAGCCCTACAACCTGGCCCGCCTGATGGCCGGGCTGGATGAGATGAGCAACGGCCGGGCCGGGTGGAACATGGTCACCTCCAGCGTTGGGCATGAAAACTTCGGTATCAGCGAGGCGGGCAGCAGCGAGGAGCGCTACCGCAGGGCGACCGAGTTCGCCGACGTGGTCACCCGCCTGTGGGACAGCTGGGCCGACGACGCCATGGTCTGCGACCGCCAGGCCGGGATCTGGGCGGATCCGCAGCGGATCAGGCCGCTGCGCCACACCGGGGAGTTCTTCGATGTCCAGGGCCCGCTCAACATGCGCCGCCCGGTCCAGGGACGCCCGGTCCTGGTCCAGGCCGGTTCCTCCGCTGCCGGCCTGGAGTTCGGTTCCCGCTTCGCCGACGCGATCTACACCACCCAGCCGGTGAAGGAAGACTCCATGGCCTTCTACCGGCAGTTCAAGGGCCTGGTCTCCGGACAGGGCCGGAACCCGGAGTCCGTCAAGGTCATTCCGGGCATTGTCCCGATCCTCGGCGCGACCGAGAAGGAGGCCCAGGACGTGATGCGCAACCTGGGCGACCACGTCAACATGGCCAGCGGCCGCTATCTGCTGGAGAACCGCCTCGAGATGAAGCTCGACGAGATCGACCTCGATGAGCGCATCCCGGCCAGCTACTGGCAGCAGGGGCCGGTGAAGCAGTCGAAGAGCCGGTGGGAGGTCTTCCGGCACCTGTCCGAGGACAAGGGCTACACGCTGCGCGAACTGATCCTGGAGCACTCCCGCGGCCACGGCCACCAGTGGGTCGCCGGGACGCCGTCGAAAATCGCCGATGTCATGGTGGACTGGTTCGAGTCCGGGGCCTGCGACGGCTTCAACCTCAACGCCCCGTACATCATGGGCGGCTTCGACGCCATTTGCGACCTGCTCGTCCCGGAACTGCAGAACCGGGGCTACTTCCGCGAGGAGTACGAGCACAGCACGCTGCGCGGGAACCTCGGCCTGGAGCGCCCGGGCGCCTGGGACAAGCAGCCCGCATCGGCGCTGCAGGCCTGATTCCGCCCTACGGCACGAAAGGCATTACATGAGCAACACCATCAGCTATATCTCGCCTGTGGGCATGCTCGGAGGCGGATTTACCGAGTCGTACTTCAACGACGCCGTGGCCCGGCACCGGGTCGACTTCATCGCCGTGGACTCCGGGTCCACCGACGGCGGGGCCAACAACCTCGGCGCCGACCTGCCCTTCAATTCGCGCGAGGCAATCAAGCGGGACTTGCAGATCCTGGTCCGCACGGCCCGCCGGCACCGGATCCCGCTGCTGGTCGGCTCCTGCGGGGGCTCCGGCGGCAACTACAACCTGGGCTGGGTGCACCAGATCGTGCAGGAGATCGCCGCCGAGGACAGCCTGGATTTCAGGACGGCACTCATCCCGGCCGAAGTGGACCGGGACGTGCTCGTGGAGAAGTACCGGGCCGGCCGGATCCGCGCCCTCAAGCACGCCCCGCAGATCAGCGAGTCCACCTTGCGCGAGACCCGGCGCATCGTGGCGATGATGGGCGCCGAGCCGATTATCGCTGCGCTGGAGGGCGGCGCCGACGTGGTGCTGGCGGGCCGCTCCAGCGACGCCGCCCTGTTTGCCGCCATCCCGCTGATGCGCGGGCTGCCGGCCGGGCTGGCCTGGCACGCGGCGAAGATCATGGAATGCGGCGGGGCTGCCGTGGCGCAGATGACCAAGCCCGAGGGCATGGTCTGCACCCTGACCGAGGAGTACTTCGAACTCGAACCGGTCAGCCCGGACCAGTCCTGCACCCCGGTCAGCGTTGCCTCCCACGCGCTGTATGAAACGGCCAACCCGCTGGTGATGCTCGAACCGGGCGGGGCCATGCACCTGGAGGACGTCACGTACGAGGCCGTCGACGGGCGCCGGGTCCGGGTACGGGGCAGCCGCTTCGAGGAGCAGGCCTACACCGTCAAGCTCGAAGGCGCGGCGCTGGTGGGCTACCGATCCCAGGTCTTCGGCGGCATCACCGACCCGGCCATCCTGCGCGATTTCGATGCCTGGTTCGAGCAGGCCAAGGCCGGCGCCCTGCACGCTGCGGTGCGCACCTACGGCCAGGAGACCGTTGACAGCTGTTCGATCGCCTACCGGGTGTACGGCCGCAATGCCGTCATGCCGGCACGGCCCGCAGGAATCGGCAACGACCATGAAGTGGCGGTGCTGCTGCTGGTCACGGCCCCGAGCCAGGAACTCGCCCATGCGATCGCCTACCAGACCGGGCACACCATGCACCATTTCCCGGTACCGCGCTGGCACGGGCTGGTGTCCAACCTCGCCTTCCCGGTGACCCCGCACGTGACGGACCTCGGCCCGGCCTACAGCTTTGTGCTCAACCATGTGGTGGAGCTGGAGGACCCGCTGGAACTGTTCCGCATCAACTACTCGGCCGAATACCAGGAGGCCTAACCGTGGCAGCACTTGGCGACCTCGCCCAGCTGATCAGAAGCAAGAATGCCGGTCCGTGGACCCTGACGGTGGACATCATGTTCGCGGACGCGCAGACCTTCGAACAGGTCGTGGCCAGCGGCGCGGTCACACCCGCCACCGTGGGGCCGCTGCTCGGCGTCGACCCGGACGTAATCGACATCTTCAACTACGCGCCGGCGAACGCGATCAAGTTCAGCTTCCCGCGCCGGTATCCCAACGGGCACCCCGAGGACACCGATGCCTTCGGCGGGCAGCAGTTCGCTCCGCTGGTGGACCTGGAAATCCCCTCCCCGAACACCGAGCCGCGGCAGCCCGCAGCGGCCGGAACCCTTCGTTAGCCCCGTTCCCTTCAATGAAAGGTTTGCAGCGATGAACATCCCGATGAAGCGAAAGTTCACCCGGCCGGCACGTTTCGGACTGGTGGCGCTGGCTGCCTCGGCCGCGCTGGCCCTGTCCGGCTGCGCCGGCAGCTCCACGGCGTCCGAGGGCGGCACCACCCACATCACGGTCGGCGTCCCGACCTCGGTCTTCTCGGTCCCGGTCCGCTACGGCATCGAATCCGGGCTCTTCAAGAAGGCCGGGCTGGATGTTGAGGTGGTGGACATCAAGTCCACCAGCGACGGCGCCGCCCTGCTGGCCAACGGCGAGATCCAGTATTCGCAGGCCGACGTGCATAACACCATCCTCGCCCGTTCCCAGGGCACCGACCTGGCCATCGCAGCACCCATGAGCGTCACGGCCGCCAAGCCGCCGGCCGACGGCATCGGCTTCGGCAATCTCCTGGTGCTGAAGGACTCGGGCCTGTCCTCGCCCAAGCAGCTGGAGGGCAAGAAGATCGGGACCAACACGATCGGCGGAACCGCCTACCTGGACTTCGTGCAGAAACTGAAGTCCGAGGGCGTGGATATGGACAAGGTGGAATGGATCCAGGTTCCCGGCCCGCAGCTGGTGTCCGCGCTGCGGCAGGGCCAGGTGGATGCCATCACGGTTGCCGAGCCCAACGGCACCATCGCCCTCCAGCAGGGCGGCGTCAAGGTCCTGGACAATGCCGACGACGCCATGAAGGGCGCCCCCAACTTCGGCTACGCCAGCTCCCTGAAGTGGCTGCGGGAGAACACCGACACCGCGAAGAAGTTCGAGGCCGCAGTGTTGGAGGCGAACAAGGCTATCAACGCCGACCGCGCCAAGGCCGAGGAAACCATCGCCGGCTACATGGATCTGGACGCCGAGGTGGTCAAGGCCGTGCGGCTGCCCCACTATGCCGAGGAAGCCTTCACCCCGGCCTCGGTCCGGCCCGTGGCCGACCGGCTGGTGGAGTTCGGCGTCCTGGCCAAGGACAAGCTGCCGTCCCTCGACGAAGTGGTCTGGGCCCAGTAGTGCCGGGGAACCGGACTCGGGTTCGTTTCGTAAGGAGTGACCGTGACATCGCAACTTGAGGCCGGCGCCCAGGCTCCGGCTGCCGCGGCGCACCGGCAGCGAGCCGCGCGGCACCGCCCTCCCGCCAATGGGCCGGCAGGCCGGTTGAAGATGCGCCTGCTGCAGGCGGCAACCGTCGTCGGCTTCCTGGCACTCTGGGAGCTGTTCGCGCGGACTCCGACGGCGGCCAAGGCCGACATGCCCGGCGCCCTGGAGTCCCTTGGCCGGCTGGGCGAACTGCTGCTGACGGGCAAATACTGGGCTGCCTTGGGGTCGACCACCGGCTCCTGGGCGGTGGCACTGACCGCCTCGATCGTGATGGGCGTACCGGCCGGGCTGGCCATCGGGCGCAGCCGCAAGGTCTTCGACAGCACCAAGTGGAGCATCGACTTCCTGCGGACCATCCCCTCGGTCGCCTTCATCCCGCTGGCGCTGCTGCTGATGGGGCGGACGCAGGCCATGGTGATCGTCGTCGCCGTCATTCCGGCGGTCTGGCCGCTGGTTATCCAGGCCATCTATGCCGGCCAGCAGGCGGATCCGATGCTCGGCCGCGTGGCCCGGTCCTTCCGGCTGACGCTGGCGGACAGGATCAGGTACGTGCTGGCACCGGATGTCCTCGCCTTCATCTGGCCGGGCCTGCGTCTGGCCACCACCGCGGCCCTGCTGGTGACGGTCAGCGCCGAACTGATCGGCGGCAGCCGGGGGATCGGCAGCGAAATCATGAACGCGCAGATCTACAACCGCTCCGCCACGCTGTACGCCTGGGTGCTGACCGCGTGCTTCCTGGGGCTGTTGATCAATGCCGTCCTGGCGGTGCTGCAGCGGAAGCTGCTGTGGTGGCACCCGTCGTTGAGAGGAAAGCAGCGATGAAACCAACCCGAAACCCCTGGGCGCGGACCGGGGCCGGCCTGGCCTGGCACCTGTGGCTGCCGGTCCTGCTGGTGGCAGGTTCCCTGCTCCTCAGCCAGCAGTTCTCGTCGCACTACTTTCCGCCGCTGCGGACCATCGCCGAACAGACCTGGGTGATCTGGTTCGACGGCGGCGGCATGGCGGAGAACCTGCTGCCGAGCCTGCTCCGGCTGCTCGCCGGCTTCTGCGCCGCCGTCGTGGCCGGCGTCCTGCTGGGCACCCTGCTGGGCCTCATGCCCCGCACCGAGGAAGCCTTGCGGCCCCTGACCGACTCGTTCCGGGCGATCCCCGGAGCGGCGCTGCTGCCGATCGCGCTGATGTTCTTCGGTACCGGCGAAGCCATGAAGATCGTGCTGATCGCCTTCATCTCCATGTGGCCGATCATGCTCAACACCATCGACGGCGTGCGGTCGGTGAACCCGACCCTGGGCCAGGTGATGGAGTCGTTCAAGCTGCGGCCGCTGGACCGCTTCTGGCACATTTACCTGCCGGCCGCGGCACCCCAGGTGTTCGCCGGGGCACGCACGGCCCTGGCTATCGGGGTGGCCGTGATGGTCGTCGTCGAAATGTTCGGCACCCCCGGCGGCCTGGGCTACTTCATCCGGCATGCCCAGGAGAACTTCCAGGTGGTGGCCATGTGGACCGGCATGCTGGTGCTGGGCGTCTTCGGCTACCTGCTCAACGCACTGTTCCGCGCCTTCGAGAAGCGGATTCTGAACTGGCACCATGCCATGGTTGCCCACACCCAAGGAGCCTCCTCATGACCGACACCAACAAGGCGGCCCCGGAACCGCTGCTGCACATCGACAACCTGGGCTTCTCCTATGGGGAGAAGGAGATCCTGCGCGGGCTGGATGCTCAGATCGGCACGGGCGAACTGGTCTGCATTGTCGGCCCGTCCGGTGCCGGCAAGACCACCCTGCTGCAGTGCCTCTCCGGCCTGCGCCCGGCCACCAGCGGCGCGGTACGGTTCCGCGGCCGCCCGATCGCCGGGCCTCCGGCGGAGATGGCGGTGGTCTTCCAGGACTACTCCCATTCACTGATGCCGTGGCTGAGTGCGCTGGACAACGTGGCCCTGCCGCTGAAGTCGGCCGGGCTGGGAAAGAAGGAACGGCAGCAGCGCGCGCTGGAGGCTTTGGAGGAGGTGGGGCTGGCCGGGTCGGAGCAGAAGTACCCCTGGCAGCTCTCCGGCGGCATGCAGCAGCGCGTGGCCATCGCCCGCGCCCTGGCCTACCGTCCCGCGGTGATCGTGATGGACGAGCCGTTCGCCTCCGTGGATGCCCAGACCCGCGCGGACCTGGAGGACCTGACCCTGCGGGTGCGCCAGCACCTGGACATCACCGTCCTGCTGGTCACCCACGATATCGACGAGGCCGTGTACCTCTCGGACCGGGTCATGGTGCTGGCCGGCAAGCCCACCACCGTGGCGGACATGATCACGGTGGACCTGGGCCGGGAACGGGACCAGATCGAGACGAAGGCCGATCCGCGCTTTGCCGGGCTGCGCTCGCAGGTCTACCGGCTGATCCGCCGGCCGGACGCCGCCGACGCCGCACTGGCCGCTTCCGGCCGCTGACCACCCGGCACCCGCACTCCGTGAAAGGACTTGCTATGACCACATCCCCGCCAGCCACTACGGCCACTGCCGTTACCGCCGCCCTGGCGGAATTCGCCGCCGGGCTCAGCTGGGAGCAGATCCCGGAGCCGGTGCGCGACCGGGCCGTGCTGCTCGTGACGGACACACTGGCCAGCATCGTCGGCGCGCAGCTGCTGGATTCCACCCTCACCCTGGCCGCCGGGCTGGGCGCCGCGGGACTGCTGGGCGGCACCGCCCGGGTCCCGGGACGTGCCGGTGGCTGCTCGCCGTACGCGGCCGCGCTGCTGTCCGGAGCCGCGGCACACAGCCTCGACTTCGACGACACGCACGCCCCGGCGCAGCTGCACCCCGGTGCCCCGGTGATCGCCGCTGCCCTGGCGGCCGCCCAGAGCGTGGACGCCGATGAGCGGCAGCTGATCACCGGTGTGATCGCCGGCTACGAGACGATGACCCGGGTCTCCTACGGCCTGGATCCGGATGCCCACGCCCGGCGGGGCTTCCATCTGACCGCGACCACCGGCGTCTTCGGTGCCGCGGCGGCCGCCGGATCCATCCTCGGGCTGACCCCGGCGCAGCTGGAGCATGCCTGGGGGACCTGCCTGAGCCTGGCAGCCGGTTCCGGACAGTTCCTGGTCAACGGGGCCTGGACCAAGCGCTTCCATGTCGGCGCGGCAGCCGCTTCCGGCTACCTGGCGGCCGAACTGGCGGCGAAGGGATTCACCGGTGCGGCGGCAGCACTGGAGGGCCGGGACGGGTTCTACAACCTCTACTCGCCCAGCCCCCGGCCCGACGACGCACTGCAGGGGCTCGGCGGGGTGTGGGAGACGATGGCCGTGGGGCTCAAGCCCTACCCGTGCTGCCGGGCGATCCATGCCCCGCTCGATGCGGTGTTCGAACTGCTTGGCCGGGGCGGATTCACGGCAGGGGATATCGAGCACGTGCTGGTCGGCATGCCCGAGCGGTGCGTGGCCATCACCGGGGAGCCGCAGGAACGCAAGCGCGACCCGCACAACGTCGTCGACTGCCAGTTCTCGGTACACCTGTGCCTCGCGCTGGCGCTGACCCGGGGGCGGGTCGCGTTCGCTGACTACCCGGATGCCCTGGCGGATGCCGGCCTCCGCGAGCTCATGGGCCGGATTGACGCCGTCGTCGACGCCGAGGCCGACGCGGAGTATCCGCAGGTCTTCCCCGGACGGGTCCGGATCACCCTGCGCGACGGGCGGGTGCTCAGCCACTATGTCCGGGTTCCCCTCGGGGAACCGGAGAACATGCTTCCCGCGCCCCGGCTGCGGGAGAAGTTCATGGGACTGGCCGCCGGGGTCCTCGGCGAGACGGGTGCCGGCAGGCTGTTCGACCACGCCAGCGAGCTGGGACGGCAGCCGCGTCCCGTCGCAGCACTGCTGGAACTCGGCATTCCGGTGCCGATACCATTGGAACAGAAGTGAATAATTTCCTATTTGAGCATTCAGAACGGTGAAGGGAGCAGGCATGGCGGTCGCACGGGCGGGCAAGCGGCGCAACAAACTGGACCCGTCGCTGCTCGCCGACGACATCACCTTCCTCATCGCGAAGGCGCGCAGCATGGCGACGGCGATGGCAAACCAGCGCCTGAACCGCTACGACCTCGATTTGCGGATGTACTCCGTCCTCTCCGTGGTCAAGTACGGAGACGGCCCGTCCCAGCGCGAGCTGGCGGATTTCCTGGTGCTCGACGCCCGCCAGGTCATGTATGTCATCGACGCCCTGGAGTCCAGCGGGCTGGTGGAGCGCACTACCGACCCGGCGGACCGGCGGTCGAACATCATCCGCGCCACCGAGAAAGGCCTCGACGTCGTCGAAAAGGCGGAACTGATCGTCCGCCAGGTCGAAGAGGAGTACCTCGCGGTCCTTGACCCGGACCAGGTACAGAATCTGCGGACCTTGCTCAACCGGGTGGTCAACCCGCCTTCGGGACTTGACGAGGACTGAGCCTCCCGGCCCGCGAAATGGGATTTCCCTCATGGTTCGTACCGTGAGGGAAATCCCATTTCGCAGCGGCATTCCAGAGAGGGGAGCTGCGGGACGTCCGGGACGCGCCGGGGCGACGAGTTTGTGCGGCTCGAGCAGGCGGGAGGCCAAACCCCGGGCCCGGCAGACAGATGTCGGTGAGGTAGATCCGTGTCTGCTTGGCATGCCTCAGTCCACGGAGTCGGGATCGGCCATCGAGCCGCGGTTGACCGCCCCTACGGGAGAAGGTCGACCATCTTGGGCCGTGCCTTCATGGCATGAATGACGAGTTCGTTCCCGCTGTCGAACACGAGCACGACGGTTCCAGCAGGCGACCCTGCGTGTCGAATCCTAGACGAAGCTGGCGCGCCGGACTCTCTTCGTCGAGCTCCTCGATCCACAGCGCCCACGTCGCAGCTTGAATGGCGTCCTCAGGAAGGATGCCATGTTTGAGTGCGGAGTCGTGGACCTTCACGCAGTGAACTTCATCAGCGCTTCGCGGATGACCTCGGAGCGCGTCTTCCCTTCACGTGCGGCCCGAACGTCGATAGCGGCGAGCTCTTCCGCGGTGAGACGAAGCGCCACGACCTGCGAGGGCTCCGCGCCCCGCCCCGGCCGGCCGCGGCCGCGCTTCTTCAATGCGTCGACGTCGTACCCGGCTTCGGCCTCGGCTGCCCATGCCGCGATTTGCTCCTCGGAGACCGGCACGCCGTTGATCGTCTCGCCTGCGCTCATGGCAATAGCGTAATACGAAATTACGCGTGCAGCCATGCCTGCATTGGCTCCGGGAAAACAGGGTCACAGCGACGGCTCGGGAACGTGGGCTGCCGCCAAGATGCCGGGTGCGGCTCCAAGCATGGAGCCGCACCCGGCATCTTGTTCTGGGTGGTGCTTCCGCAGGGCCTGCCGGGCCGCCCGGCCTTCGGGCTGCTCGTGGCGAATAAGCGTGGACCGGCGGCCCTGCGGAAAGTTGTGGATGGTCAGGCGGCGATGAGTTCCTTGGCGTCGTCCTTCTCGCGCAGGAAGCGCTCGTAGGCCGGGAGGGTCAGGAAGGCCGGGAATTCCTCGCCCAGGGCGACTTCCTCGAAGATCTCGCGGGCGTCGTCGAAGCGGTCGCCGTCGAAGCGCGGCATCCTGGCGAACTCCTCCTCGAGCAGCTCGCGCACCCAGTGGTCCGAGACGATCTCGCCGTGGTCGGTCACCGCGCGGACGTGGATCCACTGCCAGATCTGCGAGCGGGAGATCTCCGCGGTGGCGGCGTCCTCCATCAGGTTGTTCAGGGCCGCGGCGCCGTGGCCGCGCAGCCAGGACTCGATGTACTGGATGCCCACCCAGAGGTTGGTGCGGATGCCGGCCTCGGTGATGGTGCCCTGGGTGCCGGCGATGTTCAGCAGGCCCTTGTCGTCCGGGGTGACGTCTTCGCGCAGCCGGTCGGCCTGGTTCGCACGTCCGTTCAGGACGCCGTCGAACACCTCGCGGGCCACCGGCACCAGGTCCGGGTGCGCCACCCAGGAGCCGTCGAAGCCGTCGGCTGCCTCGCGGGTCTTGTCCGCGCGCACCTGCTCGAACGCCCGGGCGTTGACCTCCGGGTCCCGGCGGTTGGGGATGAAGGCGGCCATCCCGCCGATCGCCAGCGCGCCGCGGCGGTGGCAGGCCCGGACCAGCTGCTCGGTGTAGGAGCGCATGAACGGGGCCGTCATGGTGACCTGGGTGCGGTCCGGCAGCACGAACCGGGGCCCGCGGTTCCGGAAGTTCTTGATCACCGAGAAGATGTAGTCCCAGCGCCCGGCGTTCAGGCCCGCGGCGTGGTCGCGCAGCTCGTAGAGGATCTCCTCCATCTCGAACGCGGCGGTGATGGTCTCGATCAGCACGGTGGCGCGGATGGTGCCCTGGTCGATGCCCAGCAGGTCCTGGGCCAGGACGAACACGTCGTTCCAGAGCCGGGCCTCGTGGTGGTTTTCGATCTTGGGCAGGTAGAAGTACGGGCCGCGGCCCTGGCTGATCAGCCTCTGGGCGTTGTGGAAGAAGTACAGGCCGAAGTCCACCAGGCCGCCGGCCACCGGCTCGCCCTTGATCAGCATGTGCTTCTCCGGCAGGTGCCAGCCGCGCGGGCGGACCACGATGGTGGGCAGGTCGGTCAGCTTCTCGCCGCGGACCTTGTATTCCTTGCCGGCCGGGGTGGTGAAGTCGATCTGCCGGTCCAGCGCGTCGCGCAGGTTCAGCTGCCCGTTGATCACGTTGGACCAGGACGGGGTGGAGGAGTCCTCCATGTCCGCCAGCCACACGTTGGCCCCGGAGTTCAGCGCGTTGATGGTCATCTTCCGGTCCACCGGGCCGGTGATCTCCACCCGGCGGTCCTCCAGGCCCGGGGCGGTCGGGGCGACCCGCCAGGAGTCGTCCTCGCGGATGTGCCGGGTCTCCTCCAGGAACTTCGGATCATGCCCGCGGGCAATCCGGCGGCGGCGCTTGCCGCGCAGCTCCAGCAACTCGCGCCGGCGCTCGCGGGTGGCCTTGTGCAGCTGGGCGACGAACTCCAGCGCCTGCGGGGTCAGGATCTCCTCCTGCCGGCGAACCGGCGAGGCGGTCAGTTCAATGCCGTTCAAGGTAATCGGATCGTTCATCGGAACTCACTCCTAAAGGCGAATCGAGTTGCCACTTATCGCCCTTCCCAAGGCTGAAAAGGGCGATAAGTGGCAAGTCGATCGGATGGTGGGGGAAGATTTAGTGGAACTGGCCTTCTTCGGTGGATCCCACCAGGGCCAGGGTGGAGGCGTTCGGGTTGAGCGCCGTCGAGATGGTGTCGAAGTAGCCGGTGCCGACTTCGCGCTGATGCTTGGTGGCGGTGTAGCCGCGGGACTCGGCGCCGAACTCGCGCTCCTGCAGCTCGACGTACGCGCTCATGCCTTCCCGGGCGTAGCCGTGGGCCAGGTCGAACATCGAGTAGTTCAGGGCGTGGAAGCCGGCCAGGGTGATGAACTGGAAGGTGAAGCCCATCGCCCCGAGCTCGCGCTGGAACTTGGCGATGGTGGCGTCGTCCAGGTGCTTCTTCCAGTTGAAGGACGGCGAGCAGTTGTAGGAGAGCATCTGGTCCGGGAACTCGGCCTTGACCGCCTCGGCGAACTTGCGGGCCAGCTCCAGGTCCGGGGTGCCGGTCTCCATCCAGATCAAATCCGAGTACGGCGCGTAGGCCTTGGCCCGGGCGATGCACGGCTCGATCCCGTTGCGGACCTTGTAGAAGCCCTCCGGGGTCCGCTCGCCGGTGATGAACTCCTGGTCCCGCTCGTCGACGTCGGAGGTGATCAGGGTGGCGGCCTCGGCGTCGGTGCGGGCGATGATCACGCTCGGGGTGCCGGCGACGTCGGCGGCCAGGCGGGCCGCGTTCAGCGTGCGGATGTGCTGCTGGGTGGGGATCAGCACCTTGCCGCCGAGGTGGCCGCACTTCTTCTCGCTGGCGAGCTGGTCCTCCCAGTGAACGCCGGAGGCGCCGGAGGCGATCATGGACTTCATCAGCTCGTAGGCGTTCAGCGGGCCGCCGAAGCCGGCCTCGGCGTCGGCCACGATCGGGACCAGCCAGTCCTCGACGCTCTGGATGCCCTCGGAGTACTCGATCTGGTCCGCGCGCAGCAGCGCGTTGTTGATCCGGCGGACCACCTGCGGGACCGAGTTGGCCGGGTAGAGGGACTGGTCCGGGTAGGTGTGGCCGGAGAGGTTCGCGTCCGCGGCGACCTGCCAGCCGGAGAGGTAGATGGCGCGCAGGCCGGCCTTGACCTGCTGCACCGCCTGGTTGCCGGTCAGGGCGCCGAGGGCGTTGGTGTAGCCGCCGGTCTTGGCTTCCTCGGTCAGCTGCTGCCAGAGCTTCTCGGAACCGCGCCTGGCCAGGGTGTGCTCTTCCTGGACGCGGCCGCGGAGGCGGACGACGTCGGCTGCGCTGTAGTCGCGGGTGACGCCCTCCCAGCGAGGGTCGGCAGCCCACTCGAGCTCCAGGGCCCTGGCAGCTTCCTCGGCGGTCTGCGTGGGCTGCTGGCGGGGCTCAAAGGTTGCGCTCATTGCTGTTCTCCTTGGCTCTCCGGACCGGTCCGGCCTCCGCTGGCCTTCCCGGTGGGTGTCCGGTTCTTCTTCGTGAAAACGACTATTCCGTACCTTGCAAGGGGTTCTCTAGGGGTAAAGGCTGGAAAGAAACGCATTTCTTCGCGTATCCTCAAGAAATGACTTCCACCAGCTGGACCCGCCCCCGGAAGGGGACCGCAGCCGACGCCGACGACGCCGGAGCCGACGCCGTCGACGTCATCAGCCTGGGGCGCCGCGTGCGCCACCTGCGCAAGGCGCAGGGGATGACACTCGACGACGTGAGCGCCGCCGTCGGCACCGCGCCGAGCCAGCTCTCGCTGATCGAAAACGGCAAGCGCGAACCCAAGCTGGGCATGATCCAGAAGCTGGCCAAGGCCCTGGGCGTGAGCATCGATGAGCTGCTCGGCGCCGAGCCGCCCAGCCGGCGCGCCGCCCTGGAGATCGAGCTCGAGCGCGCCCAGCGCGGGCCGCTGTACGAGTCCCTCGGACTGCCCAAGGTCCGCGTCAGTTCGCGGCTGCCGCTGGATGTGCTCGAGTCCCTGGTGGGGCTGCAGCACGAGCTCGAACGCAGGCTGGACGAACAGGCCGCCACCCCCGAGGAGGCCCGCCGCGCCAACACCGAGCTGCGCGCCGAAATGCGCGCGCGGAACAACCACTACGAGGACATCGAGGCCGAGGCGCAGAAGCTGCTCAAGGCGGTGGACTTCAAGGGCGGCCCGTTGTCCCATCACGTGGCAGCGGACATTGCCGAGCACCTCGGCTTCAGCCTGCAGTACGTGGGGGATTTGCCGCATTCCACCCGGTCCGTGACGGATCTGAAGAACCGCAGAATTTACCTCACCCAGGGCCACCGCGCCGAGCACGACCCCCGGGCGGTGCTGCTGCAGGCCGTCGGGCACTACGTGCTCGGGCACCAGGCGCCCACCGACTACGCGGACTTCCTGCGCCAGCGCGTGAACACCAACTACTTCGCCGCCGCCCTGCTGATGCCCGAGCACGCCACGGTGGACTTCCTGCAGAAGGCCAAGGCCGCCAAGGAACTGGCGATCGAGGACCTGCGCGACGCCTTCGCCGTTTCATATGAAACCGCCGCGCACCGGTTCACCAACCTGGCCACCCACCACCTGGGCATCCGCTGCCACTTCCAGAAGGTCCACGTCTCCGGGATCATCCACAAGGCCTATGAGAACGACGGCGTGAACTTCCCCGCTGACCACACCGGCGCCATCGAGGGCCAGCCGGTCTGCCGGTACTGGACCTCCCGGGCCGTGTTCGACGTGCCGGACAAGTTCCGGGCCTTCAACCAGTACACCGACACCGCGGTGGGCACCTTCTGGTGCACCGCCCGCACCGAGCGGCACTCCTCCGGGGAGTACTCGCTGAGCATCGGCGTGCCGTACGCGGACGTCAAATGGTTCCGCGGCCGGGACACCACCGAGCGCTCCAAGTCCCGCTGCCCGGAGGAATCCTGCTGCCGCCGCCCGCCGGCGGAGCTGGCGGGGGAGTGGGCCGGCTACGCTTGGCCTGCCGCCCGGGCGAACACGCACCTGCTCGCCGCGTTGCCGCCGGGGGCTTTTCCGGGGGTGGACGAGACGGAGGTGTACTCGTTCCTGCAGGCACATGCGGGGCGGTAGCCGGCGCGGTCTGACGTAGTTCGTGGTGGGGCTGAGCGGCAATTCAACGACTTGCATCGATTTCGTTTAACGAGCGTCTACCCAGATGGTTGGTGCTGGCAGAAAATATGAGAAGAGTGGCCTGACGTTTTCCGGGAAAATACTACTTTCCCTTTGGGCGGCGGCAGTTCAAGACTATTGATAGCAGAAGCACCCTTCGAAGACTGCGGATTCGAGCGACGTATCCGGCCCTGGCACATCCACACGGACACGTGCTGCGCCAGAAGCCGGGATACCAACTGCGAATTCACCTGTTCGAGTTGTTCCCGACGGGATCGTTCCTAAAAAGTCGAATCCCATACCGTTTTCTATGTCTGTAACCAAATGCGCTGGTTTTCGGTCAGGTCCGTAATAAAACACGGCAGGATATGACATGTGAGAAGCATTCAGGTCACTTCCGCTATGATTCTCAATGGTCATTTCGAATACAGCTGCTTGGCCGTTCACTGCTCCAGCAGCGTCTTCGCTGACGGGCCGGTACCCAAGGGGTTCGACCCAAACAGTCACGCCATTTCCATATTCCGCCGAGCCGCCGAAAGCCACTGTTTCACTTCGAGATCCCTCGGTGGTACCTTCAGGAGTCTCCTCAAGAAGGCCGGGCAGGCATGCGCCAACGCCGCCCCGTCGTCCGGCGTCGAACGCGTCAACTCGATCGAATGGATCTCCGTGGTCGGCACTTGACGTCCAAGGAGTCTCGTCACCCAAGAAACTTAGAATGTCAACGATCTCTTTTTGGTCTCCTGCTTCAAATATCATGTGACCGTCGCGGGCTGATCCGTACAAGGTGGCTCCCGCCAAGCAATCTGCCTGAAGCTCAGAGGCTGTCGAAGTTAGGGCGCTATCTAAGCGGGCTTGGATGGCGTGGCCCCATTCGTGAGCTATGACCACGTATGGCCACGCATCTCCTTCTGCATAACCGCGCTCCATCAGACCGAGATCCCATGCAACGAAGTCATCCGGAAGGCAATAGACGGCATTGCCGGGAGGAAGCACCTCGGGACCGCAGAAGGGGGCATCCGTGGCATTTCCATCGTAGGCGCCCATGACAGTGGGTGCCGTGTATGTACCTGAAAAGTATTCGGACCAGTGGCGGGTCCAAAAGCCGTCTACGACAGCTGTGGCGATATCGATCTCAGCCATTAGCTCCGACGAGTGGAGGTCTGTAGGTGTAGGATTCGGGGAATCACCAGGTGAAAGTGCCTCTGGTGTCTCATCAACATCCGGAGTAGGTGCCGCGATGTTCGTGGTCCCTGTTGTTGCCTCAGGCGCGGCGCCAGGGAAAGCCACCTTGCTACCCATTCCAATGAGAAACGCAAGAACCAAGACAACAGGTACCGCAAATATGGCCACCCATCTTAACGCTGTTTGGGCGGCAGTCTTCTCGTCGTTATCCCCCACGTACGAATCTTATCCGTCCCCAGCGCAGGGAGTGCTGAAGCGCCTAAGAGCTGATGTCGCGGGCCAATTGGAGAAGGGCTCGTGCCCGCAAACACGCTCTGACTGCTCCCCATTGATGTACGTAGGCCTCAGAGATCACAGAGGAGTAATGATGCCCGAATGGAGTACACACTGACCGAACGGGTCAAGTCCATTGGCGTGGTGTAACGCGGTGGCTGCGTGATTCCTGGGTTGGTTAGGCGCTGAGCGCCAGGTCGGTGCTGGCGTCCTCCTTCGTTTCGGTGCCGGTCGCCGGTTCGGTGCCGACGGTCTGGGACTGCTGGATGAGTTCGAGGCCGAGGTAGCGGCGGGACTCGGTCCATTCGTCGTGCTGTTCGGCCAGGACAGCGCCGACGAGTCGGATCAGCGCGGAGCGGTCGGGGAAGATCCCGACCACGTCGGTGCGCCGGCGGATCTCCTTGTTCAGCCGTTCCTGGGGGTTGTTGGACCAGACCTGGCGCCAGAGTCCCTTGGGGAAGGCCGTGAAGGCGAGAATGTCTTCGCGGGCGGCCTCCAGATGGTCCGCGGCCTTGGGCGGCTTCTCGGCCAAGGCGTCGAGCACCCGGTCGAACTGGGCGTGCACGGAGCCGGCGCATGTCCACGTCGCCGAGGTTGACTTGGCGGGCGTTGTTGGCCAGCCGGTTCACGATCGAGTCCGCCGCGACCCGGTCAGGCAGGGCTTCGACCCAGTAGGCCGGGCTGGACTGTGAGGCGATGAGCGTGGGCAGGCGGTGTTCCCGGTTGGCCAGCACGGCGAAGAGGTCATTGGCGGCTTCGGGGTCGATGCCCACGGTGAGGAAGTCGTCGATGACCAGCAGGTCCACGTCGGAAAGCTCGTTGAGCAGCTTCTGGTGGCCGATGCCGTCGCCGCGGGCGATGACCAGCCGGCAGGCCAGATCGTCCATCCGGGTGTGGGCGACGGTGTGTCCGCTCTGGCAGGCGGCGATCCCGATCGCGCAGGCCAGGTAGGTCTTGCCGCCGCCGGTCGGTGAGATGACCAGCAGGTTCATGGGGTCCTGGCACCATTGGTGGGCGGCGTAGCGCTTCATCCGCACCGGGGTGATCCCGCGTCCTGCCTGGTAATGGATCTCGGCCACCGAGGCCTGCGGGATGGGGAACCGGGCGGCGCGGATCAGCTTCTCGATCCGGTGGGCCTGCCGCTGGGCGAGGGCGTCGTCCACGGCGGTGAGGAAGATCTGCTCGGGGGTCAGCTCGTCGTTGGCCTCGTCGGTGATCAGTTCCTCGAACCTCACCGCCAGGTGCGCGATGCGCAAGGCCCTGAACTTCTCATGGTCGATGCTGGTGAACATCAGCCCTGCACCCCCTGGCCGCCGCGCCGGTAGTGATCGGCCGAACGCACGTGCACCGCGGTGCCGGGGCCGGGGCCTTCGGCGGGTTTGCGGGTGACCGCGGCCGGTGTGACCGTTCGGGGCTTCCTGGCATCGGAGTCGATGCCGGCCATGATCCGCTTGATCGTGCTGTAGGTCCCCGGCCCCTGCCCGGTGTCGAGCAGGACCTGGCAGGCGGCCTCCAGGCGCTGCTTGTTCCGTTTGCCCAGGGACTCCAGGATGTTCTGGCAGTCCAGATACCCCTGGGCCTCGATCGCATGCCGGTCGATGATGCCGGCGATGACCGCCTCGGTGGCCGGCCCGAAGCCGCGGGCCCGGTCCGTGAACCACCGCCTGGACCACAGTCCGTCGATACCCCGGTGCCGGGCCGGGGCATGGGCCGCGTCCGTGGAGTACTGGCCCTTGCGGCCCTGGCGGCGGGCGTGCTGGCAGATCATCTGGTCCCCGTCGAAGACCGTCACCGCCGTGGAGGTGACCCGGACCCGCAGCAGCTGCCCGGCGTAGGTGTAAGGCACCGAGTAGTGCTGGGAATCGCAGCTGATGTGGTAGTTCCGTCCATACTGCCTCCTCACATGGGTGAGGCGGCGCCCAGTGCACCGCCTCACCCACAGCACAGCCCCCGAAGGCCACGGCAGTACCAACAATCCGGAACCGCAGTACCAACAACCCGGACTACCGGTACCAACTCACGCTATTCGCCAGTGGCCACCCGAGCAGCCGAAGCAGTTTCATGTACATCGCGGAACTTTCTGGGCGAAGACCCGTGCAACTTGAACGCCTATGCAGCGGTGCCGAGGATGACCTGTGCCACCTGATTCGCGCCCACGACGGGATTGCCCAGACTTGCAGTTATCGGCAGGTCCACACGGAATCTCACAGAACTGACATCAACATGATGGCGAACTGCGACGTCGTCCCTGCGCAGCACCTCGACAGCGCTGTCAGACATGTCATACGCCCGGAAGAAGCTCGTAAGGAACGGTGTCGTGTAGGAGGGGTCGGGCAACTGGGTGCCGTGCTTGTATCCGCCGCCCGAACTCGCGCCATATTCCGCGACATGGGCGAGGAACTTGTCGACAACTGATCCGCCAACTCCTGATCGCTCCATCTGCGCAATGATTCGCTCCACCAACTGCGGAATCGTGAAGGTATTACCCCCAGGCTCCGCAGGCTGCAAACCGATGCTCACCAAGAACAGCCGGTCCTCCGACGCCCATCCATCAGAGCCATCGCTCCGCTCGACTTGATGGATCCCCTCAACGGGATGCGAGGAAACGCTCCGGGTCGTAGTCTTCACCTCGATGCCGGTGGAGCCCCAGGAGAAGTCCCGCGACGACCTCTTCCAACCGTCCCATGATCCGCTGATCTCGGCCACCTGCTCATCAGCGGCGTGGCGGCACAGAGCGTCGAGCAAGAGAAGCTCGCCAGCTAGACCGAGGATGGCCTGGTTTGACAGGTGGAGTCTCTCAATAGCCAACTCGATGAGCGGTTCGGTTTGAGCGAACGCCTTCTTCAGGGACACGTCAGCACCGCCCCGCAGTAACTCGGTGCAGATGAACGCCGCCACCTGGTCGAAGTATCCGAGCGAGGGGAATCGGAGCCTGTTGGCGTCGAAGGAGGGTGCGCCTTTCCTATGCCAGGTGCGAAACTCTATTGCGGCCCTGTTCGCGCTAGAACTGGGGCTCAACCCGGCTCCTGCAAGGAACATCTCGATCTGTCCAACGTGGTCGCGGGCGACACCGACCACATGGGCGTCGGTCAACCACCTCACGTCGCGGTGATCGGCAGATGCCGCGCTCGGCACGCTTTCGATCAACTGAAGCACCGACTCATAGGTCGCCGTCAAGGACGCCTCCTTCTCATACCGCGACCAACGATCCGGCGCGAGTCGCCGCGAACTGCTCAGGCCCACCCGCCGGTATGCACACTCCGACCGCCACGGCAGGGTGCGGCCGGTCAGGCTGCTGGTTTACGTAGAATAGAATTTGGCCATACGATCCGGCGGGTCGCCATGGCGCGCTCCCGCTCAACAACGGTACTCGTTCCCCTCGATGGTAGTAGTCAAAGAACTCGTCCCCGCGGTAGTCGAGCGGGCCTGCACTCGGGTCGTTTGCGCCCCACGTCGTGTCGAGTTCACCGTCGATCCCGACACGCTTCGTCGTCGCAGGGATGTTGAAGCCCAGTTCCGCGAGTGGGTCGTGTCTGATCGGGTCCCCTGCCCCGTAGCGGATGCCCACCGAGAACCTCGGCTGGTGCCGTTGCTTGTTCCCAAGGTCGGCCATCGACCAACGGTCCGACGGCATGCCTGTAACGAAGAGCCCCCGGACCGCCCTGGTGAGGCACGCATCCCAGAGACGGAGGTACGCCGGGATCGCGTACGGGCAGTTGAGCCGAACGGGAGAGGGTTCGCCTTCGAGTGGCCCCGGTGCGTTGTACAGCCGCGTGCCGCTCGGCAACGGGAGGGTGGCCGAGACGCGAGCCTGAATCTGGGCCCACAACTCGCCCAGACGGTTATCTCGGCCGGGGCGATACGAGTCGAAGACGAACTGATCAAGGAGATCAGCGGCCTCGGTGAGCGAGAGAACGGCATCGAGCGCACGGCCCCTGGTGGTCCGGCCGACGGTCACGTCCGAGGATGGCACGGACGCGAATAGATCGGCGACGAGCTTCGCGTTCGGGTCGGGCGCCTGGCCGTCATTGATGAGAGTCACGAACGGCCTCGAACTCGGGCAAAGCGGCGTGCGGCCGAGGTTCGCGATTTTTCCCGTGGCGAGGAAGCCCATGCCATGCAGAACGACCGGGGAAGGGGCATCTCCAGTCATCTTCGCGGCGATCCCCTCGCGTAGCGCCTCGTCGATGTCGTGGTACGCGCTGAAGAGGTCGATTTGCTGGCGGGCGGCGAACACTCGGCACAGCTCGATGTGCTTGCCGCGGTAGCCGAACCAACGTTGCATCTGCATCTGGGTGTCCGCAAACGGGTTGTTCGACCCTCGCTGGAACAGCGCCGTCGTCATCCCCTCCAGAGTCAGCCCGCGGGCCATCACGTTGCCGGAGACGAAGATAGTGGACAGGTCGCGCGCCGCGCGCCACCTCCCGGTGCTCTCGTCGAAGGACGGTTTGTACTCGGGGCGATCGTCGGCACTGGGGTCACTGTTGACGACCGAGACCCGCGTCCCAGGGATGATCTCGGTCTCGAGGATCTGCCGGACTACGGGCCAATCAGGGATCGTGCGCGGGCTGAGGATGTTGAACTCGGTAGCGATCTCGATGGACGAATGACGGTACCTGTCGACCCAGGCCTCCCAAAGCGGCTGTTCACTGAGCATCCTCGAGATCAGACTGGCAGGCAGGCGAGCGTCGCCTGATTCCAGCAGTTCGCGTGCCGTAGCACGGTCACCGACACCAGCCCAGAGCAGTATGTCCTCGGCGCCCGTGAAGTGCCGCCCGATGTCCGCAGACGGATGAAAGAGCATCGAGTGCGGTTCCGGCGACGCAGACAGCGCCGCGCCGCGGGTTTCGAAGTCAGCACCCGCGAGGGAATACGGCCCTGACGCTCCAACGACTCGGTGAAGCCTGATGGCACCGGCAACGAGAAACGCGCGGACTGCCTCCCCGAGATCGTCTTCGGCACGGCCGGCGAGTTCTACGCAAAGCTGCGCCGACGTCCCGCGGTCGTAGTAGACCTCGCCTCCTGTGTAGTAGTAGTCGATGCCGGCCGGCTCGGGGTAAGTCGATGACCTTGGCGCATCGCTGCGATCGGGATCAACGGGGTGTCCGACATCAAGCGGTGTACGCAGCGAGATCACGAAGTCCCGTGGGGCTAGCGGGTTGTGATCCTCCTGGATCAGGTTCGCCTGCGGCGTCGCGGTGTAGCCGACGTATGTGGTGTAGAGGTTATCCGGGGCATTACCCGAGCGAGGCTCCCATAGGTCTGCAATGGCTCGGGGAATCTGTTTGAGGTTCGGGGATAGTGGATCTTGTCCCGCCTCCACGGCGGCATCGAGCACCGAGCCGTCGTCCGCCTCGTCGTCTAGCACCAGCATGTGCACAGGGCGCCCGAGTTTCCGCACTGCATCAAAGACGCTGCCGCGCAGCATGTTCCCGAGTGCGTAGAGGTGGTTCGCCTGCTTCATTGCGACGACAATCAGCGGCCGCTCCTGGGCAAGCTTGCGCCTGACCTGCGCAGAAGAGAGTCGGTACGTGTCCTGAAGCGACGCCGGCGCTCCGGAGAGCGCGACGCCGGGTGCGGGGCATAAGAGGCGGCGGGTTATCTTCGCCGTGCTGTCTGCTCCGGCGTCGAGCTGCTCGACTAAGCGTTCGTATGTCTGTCGCCACAGGGATAACCGGGTGCCCGCGAGGATGACGACGATATTGACGCCGTGGTCGAGGGCAAGCGCGGTGACGCCGAACATCGACGCTGTCTTGCCGGATTGCACGGAGCCCATGACCAGGCCGGTACGTGTCCTGTCGTCGGGCCACTCCCCGGCATCGGGCTTGCCGGCTCCGAAGATGCCGCGATTCAGGATGTAGGCGCAGTCGGTTTGCAATGCTCCACGTGCGGCCGGCGTCAGCGCCGTCAACTCGGCGGCGTATCGATCCCACCAGGAGTTGTCTGTCGCCGCCGATGCCGGTGCATCGAAGTACACCCGCTCTGTTGCGTCCTCCGTCATACCGCCACTACTCGGCTTTCGGCTGGAGGATCGAACCGAGGAGTGACTCGACACCAGATGAGCCGAACCGTGCCCTGATCGCCTCCGACGCCGTGGAGATGTCGACGTCCAGCTTCTCGACGACGCCGTGGACGATTCTGGCGATGTAGTCCCATTGGGTGCGCGTCTGGGTCTTCTCGGGGCGCTTCCATTCGTCTAGCGCCGCCGAGCGGATCGCGCTTGCGGATAGGTCGATCCGGTCTTCGATGTCGTCTGGCGCTCCGGCCATGGCAATTGCGATGCCGACAAGGGAGCCGACGAGCTGGAGGTCCTGCCACTTGCCGCTTTTGCCGTCCCCGCGGAACTTGTCCGGCCACAACTCGTCATGTGCCGCGTGGAGTTCCGCTGCCTGGGCGATCAGAGCGAATAGGTCCGCGATCTTCGCACCGTCGCGTAGCGCATGGGAACTGTTGTCCTGGACTTGGCTCAGGAGGAGGTCCGTGTGACGGGCCGTTGACGGCAACAGCTTCCCTCGGGTGTCGTTGATGAGCGTCGCAACTATCCACCCCAGAACCTTTGTCCGGCGATAGCGCGCCTCACCAAAGCCGTAATCCGCAAGGGTGTTGCCGAGGTCGCGGATTCCGGGGACGCCAACGAGCCAGGGAGCGACCTTGGCGATGTTGCTGCGGTCGGTCACGTCGCCTGCAGCGACGAGGATCGCGCGGGTGAGGTCGACGTCGTGGTAGATCGCGTTCCGGATCTCCTCGGCATTCAGGTGCATACCCTGCTTGTTGTAAAGCTTGAACACTTCATGGATCTGTCGCTGGCTGGCTTTAGTGTACTCGATCACCGGAACCTTGTAGTCGGGTGCCCCCCCAAACAAATCCTCGACCGTGACCTCTTGGTCGGCGACGTGGATTGCTTTGTCCCGGATCTCGGTGAAATATCTGCCGCGCAGGGGTTCCAGGTCGTCGCCAACGAGCCCGCCCTTTCCGTCGTTCCGGAGCTTGAATGGGAAGTAGTAGTCATCCTCCAGCTTCGCGGTCAGGGGTTCGCCCATGTACCGTTTCCATGCCCGGCGGAACTTGGGGTAGTCTTCGGCGAACAGCTTGGGAAATTGGGCCTCACCGTGCAAACCGTCCGCCTCCTCGACCTTCTTCAGTGCGATAGGGTGTTGGCCGACGAAGCGCAGGATGGCCGTCAAGCGCTGCTTACCATCCACAACGTCATGCGGAGTTGTACCGCCTGTGCGGAGCAGAATGATCGAAGGCAGCGGAATACCGCGGAGGATGGACTCGATCAGGGCTTGGCGGTCGCCCGTGCGCCACACGTCGCCGCGCTGGTAGGACGGCGTGAGGTTCAGCTTCTTTTTCGTCAGTTGGAAGATGTGCCACACGTCCGCCTTAGCGGTCACAGGCTCGGGCACGACTGCTTCGGCGCTATCGTCCACGGTCACCCACGCCTCGTTCCATGACGCAGTCGCGGATGCCCGGCTACCGCCCTCAGCATCTAGTTCGGCGAGGAACACCTGCTGGAGCCGGGCCGCGATTTCGGCGCGTTCGCTCAGCAGTTCGAGTGCTGTCTCCGTCAACAGAGGCGTGCCATATGCTGACTCAATTCCTTCCGCCTGAGTCTCAAAGCCGAGAGCTTCGGCCAGACTCGCCGCGAATGCCGCTGGATCAGAGGTCGACAAGTCGTCACTGAAATGGAGCCAGCCCTGAACTTCCGCCAGACGGGTCATCCACGTATCTGAGCCAAAACTGACATCCCCCGCGGTAAACTGAGCGCAGGGTTGAACGCCCTTGGGTGTATCCGTGGCCTCAGACAGTTCGGCGAGCAGTTCGGCGATTCGCTCCTGCAGTTGCTCGCGCGAGTCTTCCTCAGGAAGGACGTCCTCGGTCTCGTCGATGCTGTATGTCTCCATCAGGGATTCCTATTCTCCACGTCGAGTCGGGCTATGCTGCCTGCGGGCGGGCCGCGCTCTTCTTGGGTGCCTTCAGGTCTACGAGCAACGGCTCGGCAATGGCTCTGACTACGCTCGCATTCACTGCGTTCCCAAGAGCCTTGTAAGCCTGGATGTCGCTCTCCGGCAGGTCGATGCCTCCCAGGCTCTGCAACTCCGCGCACTCGCTCGGCGTCATATACCGACGCTTACCGGTGCGAGAGATGTTCGCCCCGAGGATCGGAACCTGCGTGTTCGTCATCGCAATCAGGCTTGGCGCGGTCGTCGGCCGCTTCGCCCGGATGCCGGAGGCGCGCACTTGTAGGACATACTCGTCGATGTCGCGCACTCCGCCCTGTATGTTCCACTCGAACTTCTGGAAGCTGGACGGAAATTCCCACGGCTGCCACTGGTCCAGCCATGGCTCGATCCACTTCCGATTGGTGAGAAAGAACTCACGGTTCTGGCGGATAAATTTCTGCTTCCAGACGGGAAACTCCATATCGCCATCGCGGCGCGAGTGACTCGGGATAAGTTCACGCTGCTCTTGACTGCTAAGCCGCTCGAGCGGGAAACCGAACGAACCAGCAAAGCCGTCGAGTTCGCCTGAACGACCGTTAGCCCACAATTTCGGCGGGGTCATGGTCTCGTACGGATAGGTCGCCCTGAACTCCATGGACCAGATCGGGAACCACGGCAGCTTGACCTCAGCGGGTGAGCGGCGCAGGAAATCGTCCCACATGTCGATTGCCCGTAAGGTCTGCTCAGGGATGTCGCGGGAAGGCTTAGCGTCGGAGTGCAGTACCGAAGCGATGCTGGTCGTCTCTTCGAACTCCGTCGGCCATTTGAAAGCGTCTAGGCCGTCTAGTGATCCGACGAAGTAGGCCCGCTCCCGAACCTGCGGAATGCCGAACTGATGCGGAGAGAGACGATGGACCTGAACCTCATACCCGAGTTCTTCGAGCTTTGCCACGATCGTTGCAGCAGTCTGTCCACCACGGTGCCTGAGGATGTTCGGGACATTCTCCAGGATGAAGCGCCGGGGACGCTTCACACTGAGAATGTCGAACACCTTGAAGAAGAGTCGGCCCTGCAACGTATGCTCGAAACCGAGTTGCTCCCCTGCCTTCGAGAACGGCTGGCAGGGGAACCCAGCTGTGAGGACATCGTGGTCCGGCACCGTCTGCGCGATCACCTCATCGGAGTCCAGATCGTTCACGTCAGACCACGGCGCGATGCCGAAGTTATGCTCGTAGAGCGTGTTCAGGGTGGGTTCCCATTCGGCCGCGAATACGCCTTTGCCACCGAGGTCGCTGAGTGCGACGTGGAACCCACCGAGCCCCGCGAAAAGGTCGATGAATCGGAATCTGGCGGCGAACTGGTCCACCGATCCCCCTTTCGAGTTCGAAGTTGCAAGGCGTGAGTCGGCACGACGCATGCCCCGCCCCGGGACTCCACTGAGCCTCCTGCGTCTCACCGTCGGAGCATCTCCGCCCAACTACGCAGGTCTCGTCCTGAAGCAGCTAGGCATGGGGCCACGCGAAGTGAACAGGCGCGAGCTTCCTCTCCTCGTACTTTAGCGGGGGCATCCGACATCATCGGACTGCCGCGCCGCACTGTCTTATGTAGGGAGACGAGGTGGGCTTCCTGTCTTTTAGAGAGTTTGGGCTGTTTGCCGCGCAGCCGGCCCTTGGCTTGGTGACCTGCATGCCTGCGCGGGCGCAGGCGCGGATGGGGTCGGATTCGAATGAGGCGATCATGGCCAGAACGTTAAAGAGGGGCCAGTTGGCCGGGTCGGTGAGGTCGTACACGGATCCGATGAAGCTTAGCTTCACGGAGGCCGGGCCGGTCCCGGTTGTTGCCGGTCAGCCGGGATCGATCTAGTTCCGATTGTCTGGTATCTCCCCGAAGGCAGCAAGTCAGCTGCTTTGCACCGTGAGGTCTTGGCTACAGTCGAACGCTCGGCAGTGAGGTATGCCGTACGTCTCAAATCCACAACATAATGTCGGTTATGTTGTGGGACTAGACGCCACCGGACCGATGGGCTCGTTTGGCGACCGTCCTCCATTCACCTGTCGAGCAACTCAAAGCCACGAGGTTTGAACTGGACTTCGTCGTCAAACTTGCAACGGACATAGGTACACCACAGGATGCGTTGGTTCTCACTGTCCTGGCTGATTCACAGAGCATCGTTCTGACTCAGCCACGCGGAAGGGCTCAACTCCCAGCCTGCCCCATCCCTCGTCCTGGCCCGGCTACCCTTGTTTAGGTTTTGATCTTTGAAGACGAGGAGAACGGGCGCTATCGATGGCAGCTTGTAAGACGCTGAGTGCACGCAGTAGGGTGCCCGTGTATAGGTCTGGCACTCAGTTGGCCGACATCGAGGCCGAGCAAGGTCAATGCAGCAGGCAGGCGCAAGTCCTCGACTCAAGCAATGTCAACCATAGGTTCCTAAATTGCGGCGCCGGACTCTGCCTATTGGTCCCGAAGCAGCAACTCACCGGCTACTGCGGTTAAAAGGAGCCTTGCCGTGGCTCGTTTGCTGGCCTATTTCATCGGATTGCTAGTTTCGGCAGTCGTGATGATCAAGTCGGATCCTAGTGGCGGAGCCTTCGCGGTCTCCAGCGGTTTCGTAATTGGCTTCGCCCTGCCGCTGATAGACACTGCGATTATTCACTTTCGTGAACTGAAGATTGCCTGGTACTCCCTCCGTACCTGGAACAGCCGCGTCCGCATCTCCGCGTCGTACCTCTATCGCATTCGGGTTGATGGCGCCTACCTACTCGTGAAGGGACAACGGTTCGATCAGTATCAACCTGTCGGTGGTGTCTACAAGACCCATCCGTCATCCTCAGGCAAGCGCAATGACATGAACGTCCTGGACGACGCCCTGTTGGTCCCGGACCCGGTGAGCGAAGGCGACCTGAGGGTTCGCATCCCGGGCAAGAAGTTACTTTCGTTCGTACAGTGGTTTGAGGAAGAGCGTGGACGTGAGACTGACGGCTGGCGCGAGTTCTATGAGGAACTCATTGCTACTGGCATTCTGCCCCAGGAGGTGTTCCGACTGGTCAAGTACGACCGGATCGAACGCATCTACCACCCGCTGAGGTACAGCGCATGGGCACAGAGCCAGGAACTACTGATCGCCGATATCCTGGAGCTCCTCCCGACGCCTGATCAGCTTGACGCGTTGCGGCAGCTGAAGAGTCGTTCCGACCCTCGGATTCTATGGGCTTCAGAAGACCAAATAAGGCGAATGGGAGCAACAGTCGGCGCGTCCAGCCAGACAATCCAGATAGCCCAGACAGCGGTGTGGACTATTGATGCCGCTATCTGAAGACATCATGCTGTGCCTGGTTATCGAGCTAGTGAACTTCCGTGGGAGGACAACGAGTGAGTCAAGCCAGTGATTTCAGGGCGTTTCTCACCGAGAAGGTCAACCTGAACCAGAGCAGGTTGAATCTGCTCTCTCAGCGCGTGACCGCAATCGAGAACTTCCTGACGAACGATGAAGTTTTTGGTGAGTATGTAACCGAGGTGATACCGCAAGGCTCCTTCGCGCACGGGACCATCATCAAGCCCGTCGGCAACAAGGAGTTCGACGCCGACGTGTTGGTCCTGATGGACGCCGTCGACGGCTGGGGCCCCGGCGACTATGTGCAGAAGTTGTACGAGGCTTTCGGGCGCAGTGCGACCTACAGGTTGATGCGATCGCGCAAGAAGCGCTGCGTGACGATTGACTATGCGGGCGACTTCCATGTTGACGTGGTCCCGTCTGTGACCCGCTATGACACCACATACGTCACCAACAGGAACACCGACCGGTTTGAGCCGGCCGCTCCTGACCAATTCACCGAGTGGTTGGAGGAGAAGAACCGAATTACGAACGGCAATCTTGTCAAGGTCGTCCGACTCCTGAAGTACCTGCGCGACCACAAGACCCGCTACGTGATCCCGTCGGTCACGCTGACCGCTGCCCTGGCTCACCACGTCAGCGAGAACACGAGTACCATCAACCCGGACGCGTACAAGAACGTTGCAAATACGCTCCGAACGCTTTCTGATGAGTTGGCTTCCCAGATCGCCGGATATCCATACGATGCCCCATACGTTGGGGACCCTGGCACTGGCCGGAACCTGACTGACCGCTGGCAGAGCCAAAACTACCGGAACTTCCGTGCCCGATTCACTTCCTATGCTGAAAAAATCGGTGAAGCGTGCGATGAGCCTGACTACAGCAGGGCCGTGGAGATCTGGCGCGAGTTGTTCGGATCTGATTTCGGCACGCTTATTGAGTCAGGCAGCATAACAGCGGGGGCCTTCACTAGGTCGCACGTACCGGCTTCTGAGCGTTTCTTAGATCGTGATTTCGACATCCCTGAAGCCATAAATCCCGCCTATCATTTTAAAACCGTGGGCTATGTCGTCCCGAAGAAGGGGTTTCGCAACGCTCCGCTGCCGAGGCGAGGAGACCGGGTTGGGAAACACAGATCCTTGAAGTTCAAAATCGAAGGATCGAATATCCCTGAACCTTATGACGTTTACTGGAAGATTCGAAACTACGGCGAGGAAGCAGAGAGGGCTAACTCTCTGCGAGGCGAAATCCATAAGGACAGCGGCACGCGCAGTTGGACCGAATCGACGTCCTACACCGGTCGTCATTATGTCGAAGCGATGATCGTAAAGAACGGCACTTGCGTGGCAAAGAGCCGCCAAGATGTCATCGTCGACTGAACAATAGCCGCTGGGAGGCTGAGCGAAACTGCTGGTGGCATGCCTGCCGTGTGAAGCGACGCATCGAACAGGTTGGAGCTCTTGCGGATGCTCACCCTATCTGCGAGGTCCTGACCGCGATACCCGACATCAATATCCCCAACGCTTGTGGCCGGTGGTTTCGCCCTTGCAGGCGGATTCCAGAACCGACATGAGGCGGCGCACGTTCCTGAGTGGGCAGCAGGTAGTTTGTTTCGACCAACGCGTCGTGTCGGTTCGTCGATGTCAAAACCGCAGATCAATGCTTTGACACGAACCTAACATAAACGCGTTCTCCTGTTCGGCGTTGAGACGACTTTGATAATGGACGCCTTAGGAGATGGTGAATTTTGATGTCTTACTGAGGCAGGGAGTTGAAAGCGTCTACTACTTGTTTTTTATCCCAGCATGGAATCCAAAAATACCCGCCACAAACGCGAGGAGAGTGAAAATAATACTCGCAAGTGATTCAAGGGGGGATTTTATTTCATTAACAGGCGTGTGGGCCATCTTGGCATCTATAAGTGGGGTAAATACAAACGCTAGCACCGTGATTACGAGTCCGGCATAGCCGAATAAGAAGCTGACCTTTTCATCTGGAAGATCGAGCAGCGGAGGATGTTGCCTGCGAATGTATCGGAGAAGGAGGAACGCGACGGTTATACAGGCCGCTGCACCGACCAACATCGATACCGTAGCTGATTTCGGATACCATGCCAGCCCAAAAAGCCACACGAATGCGAAGGCAAATGTGAAGGCGACGGTAATCGTTGCTCTCAGAAACTTAATTCGATTTCTTGATGGGGACAAGGTGATTGGAGCAGGGCTAGAAACGAGTGCTGGCTTTGTTGAGCGACTGTTGTGTGGCTGTCTGGACTGCCAAAAAAATGTCAACGCGAAGGCAATTAGTGCAATTCCGAGGTGGCTGCCCAAATACACTTTCTTGTTTACGCCCTCCTCTGCGGTCGCGACAACCTTGGTCATATTGTCCTTTCTGCTTAGGTCACATGCGAAACTCCTGTCACACACGAGAGTATCAGACAGCGCCGAGACAAATGTCAGTAGCTTTGGTTAGTAGGTGTTCTGGTTTGCCGTGAATGATTTGATAGGCGTGCACGACAGTTGCTATGGGAGCCAGCGTTTATACTAGCGCCTTGGTTTCAATCTTTCGTCAGGCTAGGGGTTCTGCGGGTTGAAAAACCAGCCTTATGAATTCCATGGACACGAGCCGGCCGTCAAAGTTACCACTGACGGTTGCAGTGCGGTTATCGCTTTCACATTGGGCAACGCAGGAGTGGGACGGATTGGGGTCCGTCCCACTCTGTATCTGAGGTCGGTCACGCTGCGGCGGCGTGCACTCCAAGAGGATCGATAGCCTGGCGTGCCAGACTGGCCAAGCGCGGGCCTGAGACTGTCACCGACCCCCGAATCTATTCCGCACATTCGATGACAACCGATGAAAGCGGACGGCAGCAGAAAATGGCTCTGACTAGGGACGATCAAAGATGATGGTACCCCGCAGAAACCTTTGGAAGAGCCAATTCTTACTCGAAAGGAAACCGGATCGACGCCGATCGGACGGTCCAGTAGTCATTAGTGAGTGGCTGCGGGAGACTCCCGAGCTGCTCCCGGAGGACGTCGATGAGGTGACGGTCGCGCCCCAGCCGCAGCCCGCCGTCGTACCCCAGCTTCGGGAGGCAACCGGCGAACTCGCCGCCGCACTGCACGTGCAGCGCGGGGACCTGCAGGAGATCGTGGAGCTGCTGCAGACCCGGAACCAGATTGTCTTCTACGGCCCGCCCGGAACCGGCAACACATACCTGGCCGGGAAGATCGCCCGTTACCTGGCGGGGGAGGAGCACGGCGACCACGTCAAGACCGTGCAGTTCCACCCTTCCTACGCCTACGAGGACTTCTTCGAGGGCTACCGGCCGGCGCAGGGCGAAGGCGGGCAGATCGGCTTCAGTCTGGAGCCGGGGCCGCTGCGGCGGATCGCGGCGGAGGGCAACCGGGACAAGCCGTTCTTCCTCATCATCGACGAGATGAACCGCGGCAACCTGGCCAAGGTGTTCGGTGAGCTGTACTTCCTGCTCGAATACCGGGACCAGAGCATCAACCTGCAGTACAGCCCGACCGAGACCTTCGTGCTGCCGCCGAACCTGTTCATCATCGGCACCATGAACACGGCGGACCGCTCCATCGCCATGGTGGACGCCGCGATCCGCCGCCGCTTCGCGTTTGTGGAGCTGCACCCGCAGGAGGGCATGGTCGAGGGCATGCTGGCCCGCTACCTGGAGGCGCAGGGGAAGGATCCGCTGCGGGCCCGGCTGCTGGATGCGCTGAACTCCGAGCTGGAGGCCGGCGACCGGGACTTGATGGTGGGCCCGTCCTACTTCATGAAGGCGCATGCCGGAACCGACGTGGGCCTGGAACGGATCTGGCGCTATGAGCTGCTGCCGTTGCTGGAGGAGCACTTCTTCGGCCGGTTGAGCCGGAAGCAGGTGCACGAGCGCTTCGGGCTGGCCGCGATCCGGAGGAAGGCCTCGCGGGGTGTCGGCGCGGCGGATCTGGTCATGGAGGAGTCCATGGAGTTCGACGGTGAGCCGCTCGAAGCTGCTTTCGGTGCCAGGACCGACTGAGGTGCTGCGGCACCTGGTGCTGGACGAGCTCCAGCAGGAGCCCGTCCTCGCAGATTTCGACGGCGAGGCGGCGGCGCTGCTGAACGCCAGCGGGCTGGTCTCGGTGCAGCCGGACGTGCGCGGAGGCTGGCGCGTGCTGCCGGCCGGGCGCGTCGGCGCGGTGCAGGTGGGTGACCTGCTGGTGGAGGTCCGGCCGAAGGCGAAGGTGGGGCTGGACCGGCTGCTGTTCCTGCTCGGCTACGCGCGGGATCCGGGATTCCGGCCCGAGGACGTGGCCGCGGCCGAGGATACCGACCTGTTCTCGGCGCTCGCCGAGTCCCTGACCCGGCAGGGGGAGCGGGCCCTGGCCCGCGGGGCCCTGTCCGGCTACGTCCATGGGAGGACGCGCTGCGGACCGTCCGCCGCCGGATCCGGGTCGGGGACCAGATGACCCGCCGGCCGGGCATGCTCCTGCCGCTGGAGGTCTCCTACGACGAGTTCACCATCGACATCCCGGAGAACCGGATCCTGCGCGCGGCGCTGCGCCGGATGCTCCAGCTGCCGCGGCTCTCGTCTACGGTGCGCGGGCGGCTGGCGCACTTGGATTCCAAGCTCGATGGCGTCACCCTGCTGCGCGCCGGGGCACCGCTGCCGGTGTGGAACGAGTCCCGGGCGAACGTTCATTACGTGCCGGCGCTGCGGCTGGCCGAGCTCATCCTGCGGAACATGTCCGCCGAGGCCGGTCTTGGGCCGCAACGGGTCGCGTCATTCGTGGTCAACATGGCGGCGGTGTTCGAGGACTTTGTCACCACCGCGCTGAAGGAGGCGCTGGCTGCTGTGCCGGGACGCACCGAGGCACAGTACGAATGCTTCCTGGACGAGCCGGACGGCACGCGCCTCCCGCGCGTGCGGATGTTCGCCGACGTCGTGCACCTGATCGACAGGAAGCCGGTGGCCGTCTTCGACGCCAAGTACAAGGCGTCCTCCTGGTCCGGCTACCCGAACGCGGACCAGTACCAGATGCTGGCCTACTGCACAGCGTTGGACGTGCCGCGGGCTTGGCTGGTGTACGCGGATGCCGGGCCGGTGCGGGTGCGGAAGGTGCGGAACTCCGAGGTCGAAATCGTGGAGTTCCCGCTGGATTTGTCGCGGAGGCCGGGGGAGTTGCTGGTCAGGATTTCCCAGCTCGCGCGTCAATCCCTGCCAACGGAGTGAAAGGGCCGCCTGCTGCGGAGCTGGAGATCCGGTTGGCGCGGTAATCGTCTGCCGGGTAGCGCCGGAAACCTGCCGGCAAGCTTCCCTTAGGGCTTTCGAGCTCGAGGCGGAAAGGGCTGCCCCCTGAGCGGTCAGGGATCCCAGGCGCCTTCTCTTCTTGACCACGATGACGTCGGTGAGCATGCTGCCGAACTTTGTCCGCCAGGCTACGGACCCATGTCCCGTCTGAGGCTTCGTTCAGGGCAGCGGTGAAGCTGCTCTGCTTCGCCGTGTTCATGGCCTCTTGGTTCGTCATGCCGGCACCCAGGCGAATCTACCCACGTCATGAAGGCAATTGCCACGTCACCAACCATCTCTCAACCGGTCCGCTCTAGTTTTATGGCACAGGTCACAAGGCATGAGAGTAAGGACCGTGCTGCGACCTTTTGGATCAGCCAACTTTAGGTGCCGACGACCCGTTCCCCGCCGGCACTCGGTTCGATTGATGTTCATCGCCCCCCATCAGGGTCTGGTTACCGATCCTGATTGAAAGGAGAAGCAGCATGTCCAGTGAAACAACGACCACTACACGTGGGATTGCCGTCGAGGAGAAACTCCGCGGCTACCACGTGTGGGTGATGCTTATTGCTGTGGTCGGGTACGCCTCTGTCGCGGCGGACTCTGCGCTGCTGCCCATGGCGCTTCCGCTGCTCACTGAAGACCTGTCCTTGGATCTATCCAAGCTTGGCTACATTTATGCGGCAGGCTTCCTGGCCTGCGGCATTGTCTCCATCGCCATTGGTGGGCGGGCCATCGACAAGTGGGGCCGGAAGCCGGTCCTGGCAGTGGCACTGACGACGACAGCCACATTTACCATGTTGTCGACCTTGGCGTGGGATGCGGGATCATTCACCGTCGCGCGTTCGATCGCCTCGGTCGGCTACATGACCTGGGGAACTGCCGCGGTTGTGATCGCTGAAACCGTTCCGGCGAAGCACCGCGGGTGGATGGTGGCCTGTGTTCCGGCGGGTTGGGGAGCGGGCTTTGCAATCTCGGCGATGTTCACTGGCCAAGTAGCGACAAGCATTGGTTGGCGGCCGACATTCCTGATGATCGGCGCCCTCCCGCTGGTCCTGGCGCTGCTCGTTGTGTTCACGATTAAGGAGACGCCGCGTTTCCTGGCAATTAAGCAAATGGACAAGGAAGAGATTGCCGCGCTTCGCGAGGCAAAGCCTTCGCTCAGCGCCCTCTTCCGTCCCGACCTGCGCCGCCGCACAATCGGTGTCGGACTTTTCTTCTTCTTCGCCGTGTGGGTCCTGGCCCTGACGTCGTACTACACCATGCCGTATCTGGACTCACGCGGCATTGAGTTCCTCGCCGCCAGCAATGCGGCGACCATCGGCAACTGGATCGGTGTCGGTGCGGCCGTCGCGGCCGGAGTGTTCAGCATTGTCCGGGGCTCGCACGGGGCGCTGCTCATCTTGTCCGTCCTCAACGGCCTATCCGCCGTGGTCCTGGTGATGGTGGGTGGGGACCTCATCATTCCGATGTTCATCGTGTGCCTGGTTGGATCGTTGGCTCTCTGGGGTGCCGTTCCCAACTTCGCGCAGGAAGCCTTCCCGACGTGGGTGCGGGGAACCGGTGGATCGTTCGCCGCCGGGATCGCCTGGTGTGCCTGGGGAGTTTGTGCACTGCTGGTCGAACCGTTCGTGACCACCTTCTCGTGGAATGCGCTCACCCTCATGATTGCCATTCCGTTCACGGTAATCTGCGTGCTTGGCCTCCTCATGACGCCGCGTCCTGCTCGCAAGAACGCAGTGCTGCACGATTTCTAAGCCGCTTCAGCTTGAGCTGGGGCCTGGCAAACAATGAAGACAGGTGCGAGGCCGTCCGGTGAACCTGTTGCCGGACGGCCTCGCTGTCCCTGCCGCGGCTTCGGGCGTCCCGGAGCCGTCCGCTCCAAGGCTCGTCCAAGGATGACGCTGCCTCAGTCCCGCTCAGGCGGAAAGTCATCTCAACTGCATTCCCAGAAAGTGGCACTGGGCTTTGTCATGAGTATGGAAGTCTCCTGACGGCCGCGCACTTGGGAAATTTTTTCCTTTCTCCGTGGAATCTTTCTGCGAAACGGCTTCCATATCGATTCACAGTCATGGTTTGACCGGTGCGGTCAGCTGCTCAACCGGACACCAACCCGCTCTTATTACTCTCGTGGGAACAGGAACAAAAATGGAAATCTCGGATGGAAATGGAGTTGACATGACCACGCAAGTAAACACGAGCCTGTATCCGTCAAAGGAGCAAATGCGGGAAGTCATGGGAACTTTCTGTACGGGTGTCACAGTGGTTTCCGGTTTTGACGGCAATGGAAATCCGGTTGGGTTTACCGCCCAATCTCTGACGTCGCTCTCACTCGACCCGCCGCTGATCTCCATCAGCCCGGCCCGTACGTCCACGACCTGGCCGCTGATCCGACGCGCCGGAGCGTTCTGCGTCAATGTGCTCTCCGAAGGGCAGCGGCACGTCAGCAGCGCGTTCGCCCGCAGCGGCGGCGACAAGTTCTCGGGCCTGGACTGGACGGTCCGGAACGGTCACCCGGCACCGCGAATTGAAGGCGCCTTGGCATGGATCAGCTGCGTGATCGAGGTGGAGCACGACGCCGGCGACCACACCTTGGTCATTGGCCGGGTCGTCGATCTGGAAGCATCCAGGAATGTACAGCCGCTGGTCTTCTTTGACAGCAGCTACCGGAGCCTCGCATAAGTATCGCAGCGCTCCCGAATGATGGACCGCAGTGTCAGCACTTCAAGGCTGGTTGGGGGGGTGGGAGTTTTCTCAACCGGTGCCCAACCGAAGTTGATTAGTGTGATTCGCAATACAGTCCGACCGGGTCGGAATGTGAATATCGGGAGAAAATTCCATTCCCGTGATTGCGTCAAGCGACCATGTGGGGTCCAGGAAACTCCTCGTCAATTTTCCGAGTCAGATGTCCGCGATTTCATTCCCGCTAAGGAAGGTTCTAGATCATGAAGTATGCAGCCCCGAATACGCCCGGTTCTGTTTGCACCACGAAGGACCGCTACGACAATTTCATCGGTGGACGCTGGGTCCCGCCCGCCGCCGGCCGCTATTTCGACAATCCCTCTCCGATCACAGGTGAGAACTATTGCCAGGTGGCCCGATCCGACAGCACCGACATCGAGGCGGCGATCGATGCGGCCACCGCCGCGGCGCCGGCCTGGGGCGCGGTCTCGGTCGCCGAGCGGTCGCGGATCCTCAACAAGATCGCCGACCGCATCGAGGCGAACCTTGAGCGGCTTGCCGTCCTGGAGACCTGGGACAACGGCAAGCCGGTCCGCGAATCCATCAACGCCGACCTTCCTCTCGTCATCGACCACTGGCGCTACTTCGCCTCGGTTATTCGGGCTGAAGAAGGGGTCAGTACCGAAATCGATGCCGACACGGTCGCGTACCACTTCCAGGAACCGATGGGTGTGGTCGGCCTCATCATTCCGTGGAACTTCCCGCTCCTGCTGGCCAGTTGGAAGCTGGCTCCCGCCCTTGCCGCCGGTAACACCATCGTCCTGAAGCCTGCCGAGCAGACCCCGGTCTCCATCATGGAGTTCGCCGAACTGATTGCGGACTTGCTGCCGGACGGCGTCCTGAACATTGTCAACGGGTTCGGCGAGGAAGCCGGAGCGCCACTGGCACAGAGTCCTCGGATTGCCAAGGTCTCGTTCACCGGCGAGACCACTACCGGCCGGCTCATCATGGAGTACGCGGCGAAGACGCTGAACCCGGTCACCCTGGAGCTGGGCGGCAAGAGCCCCAACATCTTCTTCCCCGACATCATGTCGACCGAAGATGGTCTGCTCGACAAGGCGCTCGAGGGCTTCACCCTGTTTGCCCTGAACCAAGGTGAGGCCTGCACCTGCCCGTCGCGCGCCCTGGTGCACGAGTCGATCTACGATGACTTCCTGGCCATGGCCATCCCGCGCGTGGAGTCGATCGTCCAGGGCGACCCGCTCGACGACGGCACGATGCTCGGAGCCCAGGGCAGCGCCGAACAGATGCGGAAGGTGCTGTCCTACTGCGACATCGCCCAGGGCGAGGGCGCGAAGATCCTGGTCGGCGGCGAAGCCGGCAAGGTTGAGGGGCGGGAGGGCGGCTACTACGTCAAGCCGACCGTCATCGCCGGCACCAACGACATGCGTGTCTTCCAGGAAGAAATCTTCGGCCCCGTGGTGACCGTCACGAAGTTCTCCACGATGGAACAGGCCATAGAGATCGCCAACGACACCCAGTATGGCCTGGGTGCCGCGGTCTGGACCCGGGACATCAACACCGCGTACCGCGTGGGCCGCGGGATCAAGGCCGGCCGGGTGTGGACCAACTGCTACCACCTCTACCCCGCGGGTGCCGCCTTCGGCGGCTACAAGAACTCGGGCCTGGGCCGCGAGAACCACAAGATGATGCTCCAGCACTACCAGCAGACCAAGAACCTGCTGGTGAGCTACTCGACCGAGAAGCTGGGCCTCTTCTAGGACGCTCCATTACGACCGCTACAACCGCGCTGGCTCCGCATCACGGCGGAGCCAGTGCTCCCAAGGAGAAACCATGTCTGACCAGCCCCGCCGGATGTTCCTCAGCGCTTTCACCATCTCCAGCCCTGGGCACCAATCGATGGGCATGTGGAAGCTGCCCGGCGACAAATCCCATGAGTACAAGTCCCTGAAGTACTGGACCGATCTTGCCAAGCGCCTGGACCGGGGCGGGTTCGACACCCTCTTCGTCGCTGACGTGCTGGGCATCTACGACGTGTACCAGGATTCGCCCGACCCGGCCCTCAAGAACGCAGCGCAGGTCCCGATTCTCGACCCGGTCCCGGCCATCGCTGCCATGGCTTCGGTCACGGAGAACCTCGGGTTCGGCGTGACCGTCGCCCTCACGTATGAGCAGCCGTATTCGTTCGCTCGCCGGATGAGCACGCTCGACCACCTGACCGACGGGCGGATTGCGTGGAACATCGTGACCTCGTATCTCGACAGCGCGGCACGGAACATGAACCTTGACGGGCAGATCCCGCATGATGAGCGCTACGACATTGCCGACGAGTTCATGGACGTCTGCTACCAGCTCTGGGAGCGTTCGTGGGACGACGACGCAGTTGTGCGCGACGCCGAGGCGGGTATGTACACCGATCCGTCGAAGGTGCGCGGCATCGAGCACAAGGGCAAGTACTTCACCGTGCCCGGCATGGCGTTGTGCGAACCTTCGCCGCAGCGCACGCCGGTGCTGTTCCAGGCAGGCGCCTCTTCCCGGGGCCAGGAATTCGCTGCCAAGCATGCGGAGATGATCTTCCTGATCTCCGGCGACACCACCACCTTGCGTCGCTCCGTGGACAAGATCCGTGCCCAGGCGGAAGAGGTCGGCCGCGGTCGCGAGGATGTCCGGGTGCTTGCGGGAGTCACCGTCGTCGTCGCCGAAACCGACGCAGAGGCGCAAGCTCTCTACAAGCAGTACAAAGAGGCCGGCAGCTGGGACGGCGGGCTCGTGCTCTTTGGCGGGTGGAGCGGCGTCGACCTCGGCGCCCTGCCCTCGTACGAGCCGCTCGACCACGCCGACTCGAATTCCATTCGCAGTGCCGCCGACATGTTCGGTGGGGCAGGAAAGTCGTGGACCGCCGAGCAACTAGGCAAGTACATCGCGGTCGGCGGCGCCACCCCCGTGATCGTGGGATCGCCCCAGACTGTAGCCGACGAGCTGGAACGCTGGATGGACGAGGGCGACATCGACGGGTTCCAGTTCGCCTCGGTCCATATGCCCTACACCTATGAGTCGATCACCGAGCTGGTCGTGCCTGAGCTGCGCCGGCGCGGACGGGTTCCCGAGGAGCGGACGGGCGGCACCCTGCGCGAAAAGCTCGGTTTCAAGAGCCCGCTGCTGCAGGGCCATCCTGCTGAAGTGGCCCGCACCTCCTAGCAGCAACCGACTAGTCCGCTTCACGGACCGGCGGATGACGCGCCTGATGGCTGCGCTCGCCGGTCCGTGACGGCCTTAGTTCTGAGGAGCAGCATGTCCCAGACCGGTCACAAGCCGTTACCCGCCACACGGACTCCATTGGCCCACCAGCCTTCCACTGGCACAGTGCCAGGAGCGTGGCGGGCGTTATGGACGGTCGCGCTGGTGACCCTGCTTGCGATGAGCCTGTGGTTCTCGGCATCATTCGTCGGCAGTCTGCTGGTGGAGGAACGCGGGCTCGGTCCCGGTGTGGAAGGCTGGCTGGCGGTGGGCGTTCAGATCGGTTTCGTTGCCGGGGCGCTCATCCTCGCAGTTTCCGGGCTTGCCGACGCGTGGCCGCCCCAACGAATCATCACTGTCGGGTCTGCGTTGGCCGCATTGTCGAACCTGGCGTTATTGCTTGCCGAGTCGGCTGTCGCCATCGTCATCCTGCGGCTGCTCACCGGTATGTGCCTGGCTGCCGTGTATCCGATGGCCGTCAAAGTCGTCGCCGGTTGGTTCGCGGCTCGCCGCGGCACCGCCCTCGGCCTGATCATTGGAGCACTGACGCTCGGCTCGGCGATGCCTCATCTGGCGGCGGGATTCGATGTGTCAGGATGGCGGCCGACGATCGTGGTCACCAGCATTCTCGCCCTCGGCGCCGCGGGACTCGCCTGGCGCATCCGCAGCGGTCCCCATGGAATTCCATCCACGCGGCTGAACATGCGTGGAGCGATGGCCAGCCAGCGCCGGCCGAGCGTCATCCTCTCCAATCTTGGCTACATCGGCCATATGTGGGAGCTGTACGCGATGTGGGCCTGGATCGCGCTGTTTCTCGGACACGATGGACGGCTCGCCGACCTGGTGCCGGAAAGCCCGGCGGTCCAGCTCAGCGCCTTCACCGTCATCGGCATTGGCGCCGTGGGCTGTTATGTCGGCGGCAGGATTAGTGACAGGTTCGGCGCAACGGTGGCAGCTGGTATCGCCATGCTCCTTTCCGGCGGCTGCGCGATCCTGCTTGCCCTCGGAGGAAGCTGGCCGGTGCCGGTCGTGCTGGGCATCTGCCTGCTCTGGGGATTCTGGGCGATCGCCGACTCGGCACAGTTCTCCGCACTCGTCTCACGGCATGCTCCGCAGGAGTACGTCGGTGCGGCGGTGTCCATCCAGCTGGCCGCCGGCTACCTGGTCAGTCTTGTCACGGTCTGGCTGACACCGGGCATTGCGGACAGTCACGGATGGCCAGCTGCCCTCGTGGTGCTGGCGGCTGGACCTGCAGTGGGCGTAGCCGCCATGGGTTCCCTACACATTTTGACCAAGGCAAAGGAAAGGCAAACAGCATGACTGTCACCCAGGAACCGTCGACCTACCCGGAGCTCTTTTCATTGACAGGCCGCAGAGCGGTCGTCACCGGAGCAGGAAAGGGCATCGGTCGTGAGATCGCCACTGCTTTGGCCGAGGCGGGCGCGCATGTCATCGTCGCGGAACTGGACAAGGCCCTTGGACAACAAGCGGCAGCGGAACTCGTGGCAGCCGGCGGCAGCGCGGAGGCGCACTCTCTCGACGTGACCGATGGACGTGCGGTCGAGGAATTCGCAGCCGCTGTTGGGGCAATCGACATCTTGGTGAACAACGCCGGGGTTGCCTACATCGAGCCGCCACTGGAGACCACCGACGAAGGTTGGGCCAAGACCATGGACGTTAACTGCAATGCGGCGTTCTGGTGCTCACGTGCCTTCGGCCGCCGGATGGCCGAGCAGGGCAGCGGCAGCATCGTCAATGTCGGTTCGATCTGCGGGCAAGTGGTCACCCGTCCCCAAAACTCGGTCGCATACATGACCAGCAAGGGAGCCATCCACATGATGACCAAGTCGATGGCGACCGACTTGGCACCCCGTAACGTACGCGTCAACGCGGTCGCGCCCGGATATGTGGAGACCGCGATGACCCAAGAGGTCCGGCGGAACGCCCCTGAAATGCTCGATGCCTGGGTCTCGGGCACCCCGATGGGCCGGCTGGCGAGGCCGGCCGAAGTCGCCGCCGCGGTTCTCTTCCTCGCCAGCGACGCGTCGTCGTACTGCACGGGCAGCGTCCTGAACGTCGACGGCGGCTACACCGCCTGGTAAAGACACCGCCAGCCCCCACTGCCGGCGGTCGCACAGTTGCCGGCACTAAGACTCCCACCATGGATGAAAGGAATTCCAGCATGAACAACGAAGTCCAAATTGGCCGCGTCGAGGGAAAGGTTGTTTTCATTACCGGCGGAGCGTCCGGGATCGGCCGCGCTGCGGCCTACCGTCTGGCTGAGGATGGCGCGACGATCATCGTCGCGGACGTGGACCCGGCGGGGGCTGCCGAGACCGTCGCAGGCGTGGAGTCGCGCGGACAGAAGGCAATGAGCCTTCGACTTGACGTTACAGACGAGGAGAACTGGCGGCAGGGTGTTGCCTCGGTCGTGGAGACGTTCGGCCGGATTGACGCCCTGTTCAACTCGGCTGGCATCTACGTGATTGCCGACCTGGACAAGACCAGCCTGACGGACTGGAACCGGGTGATGGACATTAACGTCACCGGCACGTTCCTCGGCATGAAGCACGTAGTTCCGGTGATGGCCGAGCACGGCGGCGGCACCGTGTTGAACATGTCCTCGGCCGCCGGGATGTTGGGGTTCGCCGGACACACCGCCTACGGTGCGTCGAAGGGGGCCGTGCGCATCATGTCCAAGGACGTTGCAATGGAATGGGGACGCAAGCAGGTCCGGGTCAACACCATCCACCCCGGCTACGTGGCCACCGGCATGGCGGACTATGGTGCTGCGGAGGCCAATACCACGCTGGACGAACTCGGTGCCGCCTACCCGCTGGGGCGCATCGCTCAACCCGAGGACATCGCCAACCTTGTGCTCTTCCTGACCTCGGATGAGGCGAGCTTTATCACCGGCGCCGAGATTCCTATCGATGGAGGTGCTACCGCGGGTTCCGTCGTCGGCGGTGAGTGACGCAGGTTCAGCTTCAAGCCGCCGTGCGGAGCCATGGCTCCGCACGGCATGGCCGTCTCAGGCAAATTCCGACCACAGTTCATTGGGCAGGAGAATATGGGCGACCGGCGGGCGCCCGGTCATAAAGCGGGAGAAAGTTTTCCGAGCAGTATGGCCGGGATAAACTGCCTCACAGGATTTTTTCTGTGATTCCCATCACGCTAGTGGGTTGAGGAGGCGGGGATGCCAACGATTGATTTGGCGTCGAAAACCGGCGGCCGGGCAGAATCCCGCGCGGGCGCCGATTTGCTGGGCGTGGCGAAAGACAAGAATTCGGCAGACGTCCGCGAGGTGATCTACAACTCGTGGAAACGTTCCGCTCCATTGGTCCCGAAAGAAATCAAAAGCGCTCCGGCCGACGGTGAAGATGCCGTCATCCGGTGGCATGAACAGCCCACAGCGCAGGCTGTCAGCAGGTTGGAACGTGCCGCGGCGGCCCTTCTGGAGGACGGCAACTATGCCGTCAACGTCACCGACGAGGTCGGCCGGGTAGTCTGGAGCGCGCACTATAATTCGAAACTCCGTCGACTTGCGGAGACCGTGAACCTTGTCCCGGGCACGCGCTGGGACGAAGCATCGATTGGCACCAATGCAGGAGGACTCGCCCTGCGGATGCGCCGACCGGCGGCCGTATTGGGTTCCGAACACTACATTGAGGCGCTGGCGCAGTGGTCATGCTACGCCGCCCCCATTGTCCATCCGGTGACGGGCGATGCCCTGGGCGCTATCGCCTTGGCCACGCGTTCCAGCCACGGGCATCCCTTGGCCCTCGGCGTCGCCAAATCCCTCGCAGAGATCGTTGCTGCCGAGCTCAGCCGGATCGACGTGGGTTCCCAGGAGAGCATTGCATGCCGCTTCATGGGCCGGTCCATGGTGAAGCACAACGGACAACAGATTCTGCTGCCGGGACGGCAGGCGGAGATCCTGGCACTGATTCTCCTGCACCCCGAGGGACTGTCGCTGGAACAACTGCACGCATATGTGTACGACGACGGCGGCGGTTCGCTTTCGACCATCAAGAGCGAGGTCTCACGGCTGCGGAAGGCCCTTGGCGGCGCAATCTCGCCGAGTCCGTACCGGATGCTGGCGAATATCCGGTTCGACGCCAATGACCTGATGAGCGCGCTGCGGAACGGAGACTTCGCACAGGCAGTTATTCTGGCGCAGGGCGGGGAATTCATGCCCAAGAGCAGTGCCCCTGCGATCATAGAACACCGGAATTTCATCGAAGCGAGCCTGCGGGAAGCAGCCTTGAAATCGCGGGACATCACTTCACTACTCACGTATGCGACCAGGTCCCCCTACGAACTCGACGTCCTTGAACATCTTGCCGAAGTTACCCCGCCGGGTGATGCACGCGCCTCGACGATCCGCGCCATGATCCAGCGCGCCCTTGCGGATTGATTTCCTCGTCCTTCTTTCCTAACAGATGCCGGACCGGGCCGCGGACAGCAAGTCCACTGTGAATTACCGGCGCCACATTCAGGTACTTTGCCCCGACCACGGAGTCTCGGGACTCCTCTTCGGCCAGATCCCGAGACACCGTAGTTCGTTCACAGAGTAAAGGCAGTTCGGCAGCTCGTCGTCAGGACAAGATAGGTTCCCGTGCAAAGGACGCGATCAGCTTATGCGGCGGATAGTCGTAGCGGAGGCGGCGTTGGCCGTCTCCATACAGGTTCTCACGCAGCGTCGATCCTTTAGGCCAACTGCACCCTGCCGCGTTCTTGCATTTCGGGGACGACCATCTGGGCAAAGTCTTTCAGGTCTCCGGGATGCTGAAACGGCAGGAAGCCGAACCCGGCGGCGTCGGACTCATCCATCCATGCTTCGAATACGTCGGCGACCTGTCGTGTGCAGTGATGATCTGTCCGCTGGCCTGAATATGGATTATGCGGTAGCGGCTGCTCTACGGGAGGCTCACGACGTAACGCCGGGACGCACCGAGGCACAGTACGAATGCTTCCTGGACGAGCCGGACGGCACGCGCCTCCCGCGCGTGCGGATGTTCGCCGACGTCGTGCACCTGATCGACAGGAAGCCGGTGGCCGTCTTCGACGCCAAGTACAAGGCGTCCTCCTGGTCCGGCTACCCGAACGCGGACCAGTACCAGATGCTGGCCTACTGCACAGCGTTGGACGTGCCGCGGGCTTGGCTGGTGTACGCGGATGCCGGGCCGGTGCGGGTGCGGAAGGTGCGGAATTCCGACGTCGAAATCGTGGAGTTCCCACTGGACCTGTCGCGGAGGCCGGATGAACTGCTGGTGAGGATTGCCAGGTTGGCGAATGAGGCAGTGCGCGATGGTCATGTGTGAAGCTGGCTAGACCGGCTGGCATACCGCACTCGGGCACGGCCCGCTCCTGCCGGAAATCCCAACTGCCCGGACCTGCGGACCGTCGGCTGCTCGATGATCCGCGGCCGTGTCCATACCCCGGCCGCTCTCCGGATACGGCTAGAGTCCGAGGTGAAACATGCAATCGTGGGGGAGAACATGGAAGACCGGAGCGGACAGAAGAAAGTGACAGGACCCTGCCCGCCCCAGCCTCAGGGAGACTGGAAGGGGGACCCGCCCGAGCCGTTCACACACCCCGTCTCGGGTCTGCGCGTTGCCGCCGGCATCCTGGCCATGCTTACAGGTCTGTGGGCCTTGCCGTCCGGAGTGCTGCCGCTGACGTTTCCCGACGCGCTCCCTGGACTTACCGTCCCGGCCGCGCTGCTGTCGATTTCCGCCGGCATTGGCTCGCTTGTGTCCGGTGTTGTCATGCTTGTCACGGCCAGGTTCCGCACGCCCGGGGCGCCTGTTGTCCTGCTGATATTTAGCGCGGCCGCCCTTGCCAGCTTGTCTATGGTTGCCCTTTATGGGCCTCCACCCGGGCCCTTGCCGGCCATGGCCGCGGTTATCCTGGCCTGTCTCGCCCTGCGCCGGGAACAGGCACCGGGCACCGTCATGTTCGATGGCAGAGGAGGCCTGGGCATCGCAGCCGGTATCACCCTGCTATTCCTTGCAGTGATGGGGTTCGGCGACCTGGTCCTCCTAGGCTACGCCTCCGGCGGTGTGGGACTCCCGATGGTCTTCCACCTGTTGGCTGGCTCGGCCAGTCTGCTCGCCGGCATCTGGCTGACAGCCGGGTTCAGGCGCTTTATCCGTAAGGCGCCATTCCTTGCGACGACCGCGGCGTTCATGAGCCTGGCCGCCGTCGTGCTGCAGACCGTGGCGACCGATCTGGGCGCCAGCGGGGCCGAAATTTTCACGGTCATTACGGTCACGGCATTAACCCTGCTGGTGATCAGGAAAAACAGAACCGTGGACGTGTCCGTGCCCAATCCCTGAGCCCGTAAACGTCCCCTGGCTAGGTCCCCACAGCCTGAGTGCCGGGCATCCTCGACCCTCGCAGTGGACGGGTCGGCCGAGCACGACTCACGCGGTCCACGTACCGCTCGAAGGAAGACGATGAACCCGCATACGCAACTGGATCTCTCGCCTGACATGCCAGGAGGCATAGGGGCCATCCCGCTATCTGACGCGGTGGCGCGTGTAGTGGCGTTCTGCACCCATCCTAAGAGCGGGTGGCAGACCTACGACATGCTCGGTGCAGCCGCCCGGCGCCGGGGGCACTTTGACGAGATCGCTCCGTGGTCACTCTTGTGGGCTGACACGCTGGCCGGGCGACTTTCGGTCTCGGATGTTGCCGGCTTTACACATGAACTCCGGTCTGAGCTGGTCCGGCGGCTTCAGGTTCTGCCGGACAAGGACCTCGCCGCCATGGACGACGATGACATTGCAAGCCTTACCTTGCTGTGCCGGTTCGGCTTCTCCGGTGTATGGGCTCCCAAAATCACGAAGATGCTCGCTCTTTACAGACCCGACTCGGTTCCGGTTCTCGACGGCTACGTAGCGATCGCCATGGGGTTCACCCGCAATGGTTTCAGCTCCGGCAAGGAGCCCCGCTGGGAGCGCATTCATCAAACCCTGCTGGCACTTCGGCGCATCCTCCGCCATCAGCATTCGGAACTGGCTCAGATCCGCCGGGAAGTCTCCTTGACTGTGCCCGACATTAGCGAAGCAACCGACCTGCGGCTGCTGGACATCATCATCTGGACCTCACAGGACGACCGCATGTCCCGCCCAGGAAGTTCGGCCAACTTCTGGCTGAACCGCCCGCAGCAAGAGTACCGGCCGGTGTGCCTAGACCCGGTCATGCTGCAGTGTCGTCAACATCCCGAAATGTGTGGCCGCTGATTTGGAACAGGGTAGGCATACGCTGTTCTCGGCGCTTGGCGCAGATTGAAGCGAAATACTGGCGGCCAAAAGAGCGCCCCAAGAGTCCTGCAGTTGTCTTTGTCCCGTAAAGAACAACGCACAGGGTTTGCAGAAATTTAGTGCGAAGCGCCACGCACGCAAATTGAGGTCCGGACCTATGAGGTGTAATTTGGACGCATGTCCAATATTGAGGCTGTGGCGGGATCGCTTTCCGGCGTCCCCTGCTGGGTCCATCGGTAGTGACGGATTCCGGCTGCGGGTCCGGTGAGGGAGGTGCGCGTATGGCCCGTTCGGCCAAGCGGTCCGAGGGGACCCGGGCGGCGCTGCTGGAGGCTGCGCTGAAGGTCGCGGCGGCCTACGGCGTCAAGGGGGTGACCCACCGCCGGATCGCCGCGGCGGCCGGGATATCGCTGGGCAGCACCAGCTACCACTTTGCCAGCCTCGACGACCTGCTGCTCGAGGCCTTCCGCTATTTTGCCGAGCGCGAGACGGCCAAATACAACCGGCTGTTCGACGCCGCGCAGGATCTGGAGGACCTGATCGAGGCCGCTCTGGCAGTGGCGCAGGTCCAGCACTCGGACGCGACCGGTGCGACGCTGCTGTACGAGCTGTATGCCCAGGGGATGCGCGATCCCCGCTACCGGTCCATTATCCAGCAGTGGTCGCGGACAGCCACCGCTCGGGTGGAGAAACTGTGTCCGCATGAGGTGGCGGTGCGCTTCGAGGTCATCTGGGAGGGGCTGACCTATCAGCGGCTGCTGGGCGACTCCAGCCTCTCCGACCGGCAGGCCCGCGACTTCCTGCGCAGCGCACTGAACCCGGATCCGGTTCCCGCGAAAGCACTGCACTCACTTGACGGGGCTTAGCCCCCGGCTGCCCGCACACAATGGCGGAGGCCGGGCGGGACGGTTTTTCCGTCCCGCCCGGCCTCCGGTTTCGGGTAGTCGGCAGGCGCCGCGGCAAAGCTCGCGACTGGGCCGGCGCCTGGAACTTACTGCAGGGATTCCACCGATTCGGCCTGGCTTCCGATCAGCCGGTAGGTCGACGGCCGTTTGGACCGGTACCAGAATCCGAGCCCGATCCCGGCCAGGCAGATGATGGTGAGGATGGCCAGCGAGATGTTCGCAGCGGTCTGGTTGCCGCCGAGGATGTCGCTGAAGTGGGTGGTGGACAGCACCAGGATCGTGCCCAGCCCGGCGGCGGCGATTACCGGCGCCACGGTCGCCTTCCAGACGCCGATGCGTTCGGCGCGCCTGCGGTGGAAGAAGACCACGACGGCGATGCTGGTGGTTACCCAGAGCACGACCAGGCAGTAGCCGCCGACGCCGACCAGGTTGGTGAAGGTCGCGGTGGCGTCCCCGCCGAAGAGCGCGGGAAGGGCAAACAGGACCAGGATGATGGCCCCGCCGAGCGCGGCGGCGGCCATCGGCGAGCCGTGTTTGGAGTTTGCGACGCCGAGGCGTGTGGGCAGGATGCGGTCGCGCCCGAAGGTGAAGAAGTAGCGGGCGGTGATGTTCTGGATGGCCAGGCAGGCGGCGAAGGAGCTGGTCATGAGCAGGACGTTGGCGATGTCGGCGGCGGGCGCGGCGACGTAGTGGGCAATGCTCTGCAGCATCGACCCGGTCGGATCGGACGCGCCGGCGGTGGTGGCATTGCTGGGGCCGAAGCCGACGATGTACGCATAGGAGGAGACGGCGTACAGTCCGGCCAGGAGCGCCACCGAGAAGTACGTGGCTCGGGGTACGGTGCGGCCGGGATCGCGCGATTCGGACCGGAAGACCTGCAGGGATTCAAAACCGGTCAGACTCACCAGGCCGAAGACCATGGCCATCGTCAGTGAGCCGGAGAAGAACGATCCCATGACGTCCACGGTCCGGCCTTCGGGTCCTCCGTTGAGGTAGATGCGGAAGTTCCAGATGACCGCGAGGGCGATTTCGGCCAGGGCGGCGATGCCGAGGACTTTGGCGGAGACGTCGACATTGAACAGGCTCAGCAGGGTTCCCACTGCCCAGCCGGCCAGCGCCCAGACCCACCAGGGCGGCCCGCCGGCCAGATGGAAGGTGCTGGTCAGCAGGTGTTCGCACATGAGGGCGAACAGCGCGTACGTCCCGGAGCCGAGGGTGACATAGGCCGCGATGGCGAGGAATCCTGCGGCCAGCCCGGGAGGCTTGCCGATGCCCGCGCTGATGTAGGTGTAGAACGCCCCGGGCTGGCTCATCCGGCTGGCCATGGCATTCAGCCCCACGGCGAAGACCAGCACGAGTGCCCCCAGGGTAACGAAGGTCAGCGGTGTGCCGAGGCCGTTGCCGGCCGAGACCAGGACCGGGATGAAGCCGGCCAGGATGGCCATGGGTCCGTTGAAGGCGATAACGGTGAAGACGAGCGAGACGACGCCGAGGTTGCCGCGCAGCTCGGCCCGGGCAGATCCGGTTGCTGAGGCTCCCGGATCCGTCTCGGTGTTCGAGGTGTTGGTTGCTGACATGTTCCGGCCCCCTTTCTCTTGTGTCGGTGTCCCCGGGCCGGACAATTGTCCAATTGTCCGGCCCGGGTTTTCCAGCATTTTGCGGATATTTCTCTAGTAGGCGGGGTTCTGGTTGATGCGGCTGACGAGCAGGTGTCCGGCGTCGACGGGGATGGTGACGCCGGTGACGTAGCGGGCGAGGGGGGAGTTGAGGTAGACAACCGTGTTGGCGACCTCAACCGGCTGCATCATGCTGACGCCCTTCATGGCCGTGAACTGGTGGCCGTAGTCGATCAGGTGCTGCCGGGTTCCCTTGCCGGGCTCGCCGGCGAGCAGGTCGTAGAACTCCTGGCTGTTGACCATGGCGGTGTCGATGAAACCCGGGGCGACGGCGTTAACCCGCACGTTGTGCGGTGCGAGCTCGTTCGCGGTGTATTTCAGCAGGCCCAGCAGGGCCGTCTTGGAGACACCGTAGGCGGTGGAATCGACTTCCGGGTCGAAGGCGTCGACGGAGGAGACGAGCACGATCGAGCCGGACTGGCGTCCGATCATGTGGGGGGCCACCGCCTTGGCGGTCTTCCAGGCGCCGGTCAGGTTCACGGCCATGACGGCGTCCCAGTCCTTTTCCTCCATTTCCCAGAACAGGCCGGCGCGGTGGATGCCGGCGTTGATGATGGCCGCGTCGATCTTGCCGAAGGTTTCGATTCCCCGAGCGACGGCGTCGTCGAGGGCGGTCTGGGAGGTGACGTCGGCCCGGACCGCTAGGGCCTTGCGCCCGAGCTCCTCGACGCCGCGGACGGTTTCGATGAACTGCGGGGCGTCCTCGTCGTAAACGTCGAGGACGACGACGTCGGCGCCTTCCCGGGCGGAGGCGAGGGCATGCGCGCGGCCCTGGCCGGCGGCGCCCCCGGTGATCAGGATCGTCTGGTTTTCAAGGAGTGACATGGTGGGGTTCTCTTTCTTCTATCGGGCGGCCAGTGAGGGGTTGATGACGAAGAACTTGCGGACCCGCTCGTGGACGACCCAGGTACATGATTCGTCCGCGGCCAGCACCAGGAGGTCTCCGGCCGAGACGTCGACCCGCTCGCCGGTACGTTCGGAGGCCACGGTGGCGGACCCTTCGAGGACGACGACGGTTTCGGGGCCCTCGACGCCGGTCAGGGTTCCGGGCTGCATCTCCCAGATGCCGTGGGCCTGCCCGGTCCCGGTGTCCTCCCAGACGCGTACGGACGAGGTCCGGGGTGCGTCCGGGCCCGGGCGGGAGGCAGGGATGAGGTTGATCGTATGGGCCGGGTATTTGGCCAACCCGGCGGATTCTGCGGTGTGCTGCATGGGCATGTCCTTATCGGTGGCAGGCGGCGGGGCCGCCGCCTGCCACCGGGTTGGGGACCGGATCAGTCGTTTGGGAAGAGTTCCTTGAGCTGGGGGGCGACGGCGGTGCCCAGCAGTTCGAAGCTTCGGCGGTAGGGCTCGGGGTCGTTGAGGTATTCGTGAGCGAAGCTCACGACCGTGCCGAAACCGCCGGTGGCCTCGTAGAGGTCGGTGACCTTTTGGGCCACCGTGTCCGGGGAGCCGACGATGAGGAAATTGTCGATCATCCAGTCCAGGTCCAGTTCATCGACCGGAACCTGGCCCCCGGAGAGCAGTTCGCCGATGCCGAGGCTGGCAAAGGTGGGGATGTTGTATTTCTCCCAGAGGGTGCCCATGGCGCCGTCGAGCACGTTGCGCCGGGCTTCGGCGTCGGTGTCGGCCACGAAGATGTCGCGGCAGATCCGCCAGTCCGAGCGCCGGGGGGTGTGGCCGGCGGCCGTGGCCGCCGCGGCGTAGGTTTCCCAGTGCTGGACCAGCACGGATTCGTGCACCTGCTGGCTCAGCGGCAGGGCGCCTCGCCGGCCGGCCTCGGTCAGGGTCGGGGACTTGGCCTGCATGCCGGTGAGCATGATGGGGATCCGCGGCTGCAGGGACTTCAGGTGCGGGCCGTGGATGTCGTCGTCGTAGGCGGGCATGTCGACGCTGAAGAATTCGCCCTCGATGGTGAACGGGCCGGGTTTGGTCCAGATTGCCTCGATGATGTCCAGGGCCTCGACCATCATCTTCGGGTTGTTCTTGCCGGTGCCGAACAGTTGCGCGTCGCTGGGGTAGGCGCCGGGGGCCACACCGGCGATGTAGCGGCCGCCGGTCATGTGGTCGAGCCACATCATCCGGTGCGCGAGGGCAACAGGGTTGTGGTACGGCAGCAGGTGGGCCGCGGCGCCCAGGGTAATGCGCTCGGTGATCTGGGAGGCGGCGGCGATCATCGCATCCGGTGCCGGGCTCGGCTCACCGCCCAGGGTGTAGTGCTCGGCGAAGTAGGCCTCGTCCAGTCCGTACTGGTCGGCCCAGCGGGTCAGCTGCAGGTCCCAGTCGATGACCTCGCGCAGCGTCCGCTTGCCGTTCGCGTATTCGGAGGCGTAGGGGATGTTGAAGATGCCGAATTTCATGTCGTGTATCTGCTTTCTCTTGGTTACTTTTCGAGACGGGGAAAGGCGGAACGGCAGAACAACAGCGGGGCGGAAGACTCCTCCGCCACGCCCAGGTCCAGGACGCGGGCCACGACGACGTCGTGGTCGCCCCCGGGGTGGACGGAGTGCAGTTCGCATTCGATCCAGGCAATGACGCCCTTCAGCAGCGGCGCGCCGGTCAGATCGGCAGTGCGGTGCCCGACCCCGCCGAACTTGTCGCTCCCGGAGCGGGCGAACTGCCGGGCCAGCCCCGCCTGGTCCTCGGCGAGGATGTTAACGGCGAACCGTCCTGCGGTGGCAATTTCCGGCCAGCTCTTCGAGGTCCTGGCCACCGCGAGCAGGATCAGCGGCGGGTCTAGGGACAGCGACATGAATGACTGCAGCGTCATGCCGGCCGGGCCGGACCGGCCCTGGGCGGTCACGACGACGACGCCGGTGGGGAAACGGCCGAGGGTCTGCCGCATCTGCGCCGGGTCGATGGCGAGAGTCGGGTAGTGCACGGGATGCTCCTAAACTGAATGGAGTTTGCTTCCGTCAGGTATTGGACATATGTCCAAAATTTGCGACGCAAGAATGGCTGTGTCTTGATGTTCCCGCCGGGCGGCTTGGTGCTTGTTTGGCGGGGTTTTAGGGGGAGGTTCGGGTATGGCGGGGTCGATGAGTCGTTCGGAGGGTACCCGGACGGCGCTGCTGGAGGCTGTGCTGAAGGTGGCGGCGGCCCATGGCGTCAGGGGGGTGACGCACCGCAGGGTGGCGTCGGCCGCCGGGATTTCACTGGGTAGTACCAGTTACCACTTCGCCAGCCTCGACGACATGCTGCTCGAGGCCTTCCGGTACTTTGCCGAGCGGGAATCGGGCAAATACAGCCGGCTGTTCGAGTCTGCGGAATCCATGGAGGATTTGATCGAGGCCGCGCTGGCGGTGGTGCGGGTCCAGCACTCGGATGTGACCGGGGCGACGCTGCTGTACGAGTTGTATGCCCAGGGGGTGCGCGATCCCCGGTACCGCTCTATCGTCCAGCAGTGGTCCCGCTCCGCCACTGCCCAAGTGGAGCGGCTGTGCGCGCACGAGGTGGCTGTGCGGTTCGAGGTCATCTGGGAAGGCCTGACCTTCCAGCGACTCCTGGGTGATTCCAGTCTTTCGGACCGCCAGGCCCGTGACTTTCTGCGCACGGCCCTGAACTAGGGGCCGCCACCCCGGGGCCTCGCCGGCAGAGTCACCGGCCCGCTACGACGCCGCCGTCGATCACGACCTCGGTGCCGGTGATGTACGAAGCGTCATCGGAGGCAAGGAACGCGACGACGGATGCAATCTCCTCCGGGGAAGCAAAACGTCCCAGCGGGATGGCGGCCAGGCTCGCTTCCTCGGTTCCCTCCGGCAGTGCCTGGAATTCCGTCTCCAGCATCGGGGTCGAGACATAGCCGGGATGGATGCTGTTGACCCGGATGCCGTCGGCCCCGTAGGTCATGGCCGCGGACTTGGTCATGGCCGAGACCGCCCCCTTTGACGCCGTGTAGGCGAAGTAGTCCGCCGCCCCGATGAGGCCGAAGATGGAGGAGGTGTTGATGATGGAGGCGCAGGCACTTTCGCGCAGCAGCGGGATGCTGTGCTTGATGCCCAGGAAAACGCCCTTCTGGTTGACGTCAACCGTCTTCTGCCAACTCTGTTCCGTCGCCTCCTCCGGGCCACGCATGTCGAGGATGCCCGCGTTGTTGACCAGGATGTCCAGCCGTCCGAATTCCGTCCCGATGGTGCCGAGCATCTGCGACCAGTCATCGGCCGACGTCACGTCCATCCGGCGGAACCTCACATCAAGTCCCTTGGACGTTTGTTCACTTTCTAGTGCGGCCCCGGCCTCGGTGCCCACATCGCCGAAGAATACCGTTGCCCCTTCCCGGGCGAGCCGGCGTACGTGCGCCGCCCCTTGGCCGCGGGATCCCCCGGTTACCAAGGCAATCCTGCCCGCCAGTCGCTGACTGTCAGTCATATCCAAACCCTTTCCGTCGTGGTCGGCCCGAAAGTGAGCCGACCTGCCAACTTTGGACATCGGTCCAATATTGGACAATCGTACGAGTGGCGTGCGGCATGGTCAAGAAGATTTTTTACTCGACAAAGAAGTGCGGAACTAGTTCCTCGGATGCCTGCAGAGGGCGCCGCTGCGTCGTTGTGCCTGACTGGGAATCGGAACCGGGGGAACGGGGCCGTAGGCTGGACCTCAGGCACGAGTGATGGGGGATGGGATGTCCGAGACGACGGTGGCCGAGGTGATGGCCGAGCTGGCCACGCTCGAGGATCCGAAGATGCGCGAGGCGAACGAGAAGCGCGGCGACGACCACGGGGTGAACCTGGGCAAGCTGCGCGCGGTGGCCAAGCGGCTGAAGACTGATCAGGACCTGGCGCGCGGGCTCTGGGCGACGGGAGATACCGCGGCGCGGCTGCTGGCCCTGCTGATCTGCCGCCCGAAGGCCTTCGAGGCCGCCGAGCTGGACGCCATGCTGCGTGAATCGCGCGCCCCGAAGGTGCACGACTGGCTGGTGAACTACGTGGTCAAGAAGAGCCCGCATGCCGAAGGGCTGCGCGTGGCCTGGACCGCGGATGCGGATCCGGTGGTGGCCAGCGCCGGCTGGGCACTGACCACCGAACGGGTGGCTAAGAAGCCTGAAGGACTCGACCTGCCGGGCCTGCTGGACACGGTTGAGGCGGAGATGAAGGACGCGCCGGACCGGCTGCAGTGGGCGATGAACCACACCCTGGCCCAAATCGGGATCGAGCATGCAGGGCACCGGGAACGGGCGATCAAGATCGGTGAACGGCTGGGAGTGCTCAAGGACTACCCGACGCCGCCGAACTGCACCTCTCCGTACGCACCTATCTGGATTAATGAAATGGTCAGCCGCCGCGGCGGGGCCTGAGGGAGTCCGCCCGTTGGGTGGATAGCAGCAGGCACGACCCGGCGTCGATCGGGGCATTGCCCAGGTCATCGACGAGCCCGCGGCTGAAGGCACGACGATGCTTATTATCACCCGATGCTGCCAGGGACAGCGGACTTCCGCTCAACGTCCTGATTCGAGAGCGCTGAAGGAACGGTCCGGGAGCGCTCCGTACCTGACCCGACCGGTGTCAATCGCCGTGACCCGGGGCCGTTACGGCCCGGGGCCTGCAGACCCCGGCTGCCTGCAGGACAGCATCCGTGGTCCTCCAGCGCGCGGCCCGGCACCGCCGGCGTGGCGGGCTGCCAGGTGATCCGGCTAGCAGAGGTTTCCCGAGGGCTGCATCCGTTTCTTCTGCCCGGCAGCGTCCACCAGGGCCTCAAACAGAGCCCGCTGCCTGGGATCTTCGCCGGCCAGCATCTCGGGATGCCACTGGACGCCCAGGACCTGCCGCGCCGGATCCTCGATGGCCTCAATGCAGCCGTCGGCCGCGCGCGCCGTGACCATCAGGCCGCCGCCGAGGCGGTCGACGGCCTGATGGTGGGCGGAGGCGGTGGGGGCCGTGGTGCCCAGGAGGCCGGCAAGCCGGGAACCGGGGGCAATGTCGACCGGGTGCCGGGTGAAGGCGCCGGCAGGGTCCGCCGTGCGCCGGTGCCGGTGGTCGACTTCCGACGGCGGCAGGTCCTGGATGAGGGTGCCGCCGTAGAGCACATTGATCAGCTGCATGCCGCGGCAGATGCCGAAGAGGGGCAGCCCGGCCGCGAGGGCATGCCGGGCGGCGGCAAAATCGAGGTCGTCCTGCGCCGGATTGGTGTCATAAACGCGGGGATCCGGTTCCTGGCCGTAGCAGCCGGGGTGCAGGTCTCCGCCGCCGGGCAGCAGCAGCCCGTCGATGGCCGGTCCGGCGGCCCAGGATTCCGGAGTGAGTGGTACCGGAGTGCCGCCTGCGGCGCTGACGTGGTCGGTAATGAATCCGATCAGACGGTTGGCTACCGCCACGCGGTTGTCCAGCGCCGGATCACTGAGGCGGACGGGGATGCCGATTCTGGCTGACATTCTGATCTCCTTTGACCGTGCACTACGCAGGGGTGCCGCCGCCGGCGGTTCGTGGACATGCCGCACCACCCCCTCCGGCAGGCTGAGAGGGCGGTGCGTCAGGCGGATTGCGGTGGTCAGGCGCGGGCGGGGTCCAGGGCGAAGTTGTAGGTGACTTCGTTTCCTGTTCCGTCGGCTTTCGGGCGCGGGGCGAGGACCAGTTCGGGTTTGACCGCGGTCGCGATGTCGTCGTCCAGATGGGCGTCGCCCTGGAAGTAGAGCTGGGCGGTGAGCAGCTCGTAGCCGGGCGCGGAGACCTTCAGGTGCAGGTGTGCGGGGCGCCAGGCATGCCAGCCGGCGGCCTCGATCAGCTTGCCGCAGGACCCGTCGGTCGGGATCTGGTACGGAGCGGGCTGGATCGTATTGATCGCGAAGAAGCCTTCCTCGTCGGTGATGATGGTTCCGCGCAGGTTCCACTCCGGCAGGCCCGGGGCGTACTGCGAGTAGAAGCCGTAGTCATCGGCGTGCCAAAGTTCGATTGTGGCGCCGGCCAGCGCCTGCCCGGCGACGTCGGTGACCTGCCCGGCGAAAAGCAGCGGGGTGCCGGGCTCGTCCGCGCGCATCGGCAGGGTGCATTGTGCCGGCAGTTGCGGGGCGCCGGGCACATAGTACGGACCCTCGATCGATCCCTTGGACCCTTCGCGGTGGTCGGTGGCCACTTCCTCCACCACGTGTTCGACCCAGACGTCCATGAACAGCGGCCATTCGCCGTCCGCGCCGACCTGGATCAGCCAGCCCTTGACCGCCTGGTATTCGTCATAGGTGACCCGGTGCCGGCGGATCACGTCGTGAACCGCGGTCAGGACCTCGGTGGCCAGCTGGCTGACCCGCTCCTTGGGCGTGTCCAGGCTCGTGGCGTGGTTCTCGAAATAGCGTTCGGTAGCCCGGCCGCCGGAATCGGCGGCGGTGGCCTCGAATTCGGTAACTTCCTGCGACATGTCAGTTTTCCTTTGTTCTGTGTTGCTGGGTCAGGTTTCGCGGATCAGGGTCTTGAGCTGGACGCCCACGTTGGCGGCGTCGGCGGGGTCGATTGTCGCTCCCTTGCCGAGGGCACGTTTGACTGCCATAAAGTCATGCGGGCTGTTGACGGCGTCGGCGGCAATCAGGCGGCCGCCGCGGTAGTACAGCACGGTGAACTGCTCGGAACCGGGCTCGCCGCGGATCACGTAGTCGTCGAAGCCCGCCGACAGGCCGGCAATCTGCAGCCTGATGTCCGCCTGGTTGGACCAGAACCAGGGCACGGCGCGCTCCGGCCGGGGGCCGTCCAGCAGCGAGGCGGCCGCCACCTTGGCCTGGTCCGCGGCGTTCTGCACCGATTCGAGGCAGATTAACTCGCCGGGGTAGAGCGGATGCGGCTGCATCGTGCAGTCACCGGCGGCCACGATGGCCGGGTTGCTGGTCCGCGCCGCGTCATCGACGATGATTCCGCGGCCGCAGTCAAGTCCCAGCTTCTGGGCCAGTTCGATCCGGGGCTCGACCCCGATGCCGATGATCACCAGATCGGCAGGAAGCACGGTGCCGTCGGAGAGCTCCACGCCGGTCACGCTGCCGGCGGATCCCTGCAGGGCCGTTACCGAGGCGCCGAGCAGCACCCTGGCCCCGCGCTTTTCATGGGCGGCGCGGAAGAATTCCGATATCGGAGGTGCGGCCACACGCTGCAGCAGCCGCTCGAAGGTCTCCACCACGGTGACCTCCAGGCCGCGCGTCCGCGCGACCGCTGCGGCCTCGAGCCCGATGTAGCCGCCGCCGACGACGACGACCCGCCTGGCTTCGGGCAGCAGGCCGCGCAGCCGGCGGGCATCCGGGATGTCCCGCAGGTAGCAGACCCCGTCCAGGTCCGCGCCCGGTACCGGCAGGCGCCGCGGGCTGGCGCCGGTGGCCAGCGCCAGCCTGTCGAAGCGGATTTCGGTGCCGGACGAGGTGGTGGCGGTTCCGCCTGCGGCATTGTCGTCCAGGACGATGTCCTCGATGTGCGCGTTGGTCAGCAGCCGGATTTCCTTGTCCTGGTAGAAATTGTTGGCCCGCAGGAGCAGGTTCTCCTCGTCCATCTCGCCGGCGAGGAACTCCTTGGACAGCGGCGGGCGCTGGTAGGGCGCGTCGGCTTCCGATCCGCTGATCGTGACTGGTGCCGTGTACCCCGCGTTCCGCAGGGCGACGGCGATGCCGAGCCCGGCTTCACCGGCACCGATGATCAGCGTTCCGGTCTCGGCGGTATCCATGTCCATCGGTTCCTTCACTGTTCGGGGGCAATCTCGACCTCGAGCCCGTCGAGCTCGTCGGACATCCGGATCTGGCAGGAGAGCCGGCTGTTGGGACGGCGCTCGGCGGCGGCGTCGTCGAGCATCTCGTCTTCGAAATCCTCCGCCGTGCCGGTCCGTTCCAGGCAGGAGCCGGACACATACACATGGCAGGTGGCGCAGGACAGCGCCCCGCCGCATTCGGCCACGATGCCGGGGACACCGTGTTTGACGGCGGTTTCCATCACGGAGGCCCCGACGCGGGCGTCCACGGTGTGCAGGTTCCCGTCGGGGGAACGGAGAATGATTTTGGGCATGGGGATCGACCTGCTTATCTGTCGGTTCTGTGCTGCGGTGTCCCGGTGCCGCCGGCGGAAGCGGCACCGGGACGATGGTTTTTGTCCGGCAGGGCTAGAACACCTCGAAGTACTCGCGGTGCTCCCAGTCCGTGACGCCGTTGACGTACTTCTCGGAGTCCGGATGCTCGGCCACCCAGGCTTCGTACCTGGCCACCTCGCTGCGCTTCATGGTGACGAGGTAGTCGATGAAGGTGCCGCCGAAGGCCTGCCGGTAGAAGGTATCGGCTTCGAGGGCGTCGATGGCGTCGGCCAGGGTGGTGGGAAGCTGCGGGACGTTCTGGGTGTAGGGGTCTTCGCTGAGCGGGCCCGGCTTGGTCTTGCTCAGGATTCCGTCCAGCCCGGCGGCGGCCTGGGCTGCGATGTACAGGTAGGGGTTGGCCGCCGAGTCACCGACCCGGTTCTCCACGTGCGAGGCCTTGTCGCCCGGAGCCGAGATCACGCGCATCATGGCCGCGCGGTTGTCCTGGCCCCAGGTCAGCCGGTCGGGTGCCAGCGAGTAGGGCCGGCGGCGCCGGTAGCCGTTGATGGTCGGCGTGGTGAAGACGGAGGCGGCAATGCCGTGCTCCAGGGTCCCGCCCACGTAGTGCTGGCCGAGGTCGGACAGCGGCTCGTCGAAGGAGGGCACCATGAGGTTTTCGCCCGTGGACAGGTCGACGACGGAGGTGTGCAGGTGCCAGCCGTTGGCGTAGAACCCCTGGATGGCCGGCGTGCACATGAAGGACGCGATATGGCCGTGGCGCTTGGCGATCTGCTTGACCGCCATCCGGAAGAGCACGGCGGCATCGGCGGCAGCCAGGCCCTCGAGGACGTCGAAGGTGGTCTCCACCTGGCTCGGCGCCCATTCGTCGTCCAGGGAGCGCAGGGGCAGGCCCATGGACACGAGCGCCTTGCGGATCGGCCGCAGCATATGGTCGATCTCGTCCAGGTGGTCGCTGAGCAGGTAGTTGTAGCCCCGCGCCACGGGGGCCACCTTCGGCGGGTCGGCCGGGGAACCCGGGGCCCCGAGCGACCCGTGCTCGAGCATGTCGTCGACGAGCCGGGTCAGATACCACTCCATCTCGATGCCCGCGACCAGCCCGTAGCCGTTGTCAGCCATCTTGCCCAGGGAATTCTTGAGGATCGAGCGCGGGGCAAACGGGAACAGCCGGCCGTCGGACATGTACAGGTCGCAGATGACGACGGCTGTTTCCTCCACCCACGGCAGGACGGTGAAGGTGCCGGGGTCCGGGACCATCTTGACGTTGGGGCTGCCGCCCAGGCCCTCGATGGCGAACCCGCCGTCGGCGGAGAACGGGTTGAGCACGATGCCGTTGGCCGTATCGAAGAAGAACGGCGCCATCGTGATGTCCATCCCGGACTCCAGGGACGCCAGGTAGGCCTCCCTGGTGACGGACTTGCCGCGGAGCAGGCCGTGCTGGTCGGGCCAGACGAGGCGGACGATCTCGATGTTTTCGGTGTCGAGGGCAGTGCGGCTGCGTTCTGCGGCCTCGAGTTGCTCTGCGGTGTAGATGCCGTGTTTGTGGATGAACTTGCCGGTATTGGACATGGCTGCTCCTTGAAGTGGTCGTGCGGCAGCGGAAGCTGCCGGATGGTGGATGGTGTGTTCCTAGACGCTGACGCGGCCGGCGAGCCAGCCTCCGATGATCCGCTGTGCCCCGGCCCAGCCGGTGTCCCGGGCTGCCGCAGCCTCGGCGATGACGTCGTCGACGTCGATGCCGTAGCTGCGCAGCTTGTCTTCCTCGAGGGCGAGCAGCTGCCGGATTCCTGCGGGGGAGATTTCCGGGTGGAACTGGATGGCCAGGGCGGAGCCGAGCCGCCAGGCCTGTGGATACCGGTCCGAGACGGCCAGCAGTTCGGCGTCTGCCGGAGGGATGAACGTATCGGTGTGGAAGGAGAAGAAACGCCCGTCCAGACCGGCGGGGACGGCCGTCTCCACGGCGCCGGGGACCGGTGCCTGCACGGGCCGGACGTCGATGAATCCGCATTCCAGTCCGCGGGTGCCGGGAAGCGCCCGGCCGCCCAGGGCCTGGGCCAGGAGCTGCGAGCCCAGGCAGATGCCCAGTACCGGAGCGTCCGCCTGGACGGCGCGCCGCAGGAACTGTTGTTCCGCGGCCAGGAAGGGGTGCCCGGCATCGTCGTAGGCACTGTGCGGGCCGCCCAGGCAGATGACTGCCGCCGCGCGGTCCGGCTCCGGCAAGGCTTCCCCCGCGAACGGCTGGACCCGCCGGCACGCCAGGCCTTGCTGCCGGACCAGCCGGTCCACCCAGCTCAGGTCTGCGCCGTCGAAATGGGTGATGACCAGGACCTCGCCGCCGGTGCCGGTCACGGCTGCAGCCTTGGTTCGATCCGGGACTGCCAGGGCTGCCAGTGGTCCGTTCCGGCCAGGGCGCGCATCAGGTCCATGGCGCTGACCCGGTCCAGGGCCAGCCAGGAATCGTCCGGCGTGGTCGCGTAGGGCGTGAAGTCCCAGATTTTCAGGCGTTTGACCTCGGCGACCACCGGGCGCATGCTGGCGGCTTCGCGTTTGAGCCGGTGCACCTGCTGCCGCAGCAGGTTGTTTTCCCGCCGCAGCCGCTCCAGCTCGGCGGCGTGGTCGTCCTCATGTGCAGTCATTGTCCGGCCGCCCGCTAGAAGACCAGGGTGAGGTTTTCATGGATCTGCTCCGAATCGAGCAGATTGGCCTGCTTGAGCCGGATCTGCCAGCCGTCCTCCTGCGGTGCCAGCACGTGCCCGTACCAGCCGGTGTACGTCTTGGCGACTCCGGCTCGGAACTCGTTGACGATGAAGTTGGAGCGGATGAAACGCAGTCCGCTGCCCGGCTCGTCCAGGACCTCCACGTTGCCGATGACCCGGCGGGTGCGGGACTGCGGGATCTGGCTGAAGGCCAGCCCGGTGCGCAGCCAGTAGACCCGGTCGGTGAGCCGGCGGCAGTCGTCAAAGGCATGCGAGACCTCCCGGCGCGGATCGCCTCCCCCCGGGGTGATGGGGACCCAGTACAGGCAGTCCGGGCCGAAGAGCTCCAGCCAGTCGTTGAAGCGGCCCTCGTCGATCAGGCGCGCCTCCCGGGCCAGGAAGGCCTCGGCCTCCCGGGCGGTCTGGACACCGGCCGCCGGCCAGTCGGCCCGGAGCACCTCGCCGAAGCGGTCCAGGTCCGCATAGAAGGATTCGTCCACGTGGTAGGACCAGCTGGATGTGTCGGAGTAGTCCTGGACCTTCTGGCTCACTGGGTTTCCCCGTTCATCAGGCGCAGCCATTCCTCGTAGTAGCCGCGCATGTGGATTTCGTCGGTCACGGCGGTGACGATGACGCCGTTTTCATCGATGGTCTGCCAGCCGTCCACGTTCAGGCCGCGGTTCATCAGGACCCATTCCTCCTCGGTGACGGCCAGTCCGCGCTGGACCTCTTCGAAGTTCGCCTGGTCGTCCGGCTCGCCGAAGGCCGGGAAGTCCTCCTGGGTGCGCATGCGCATGGTGTTGACTTCCTCGGGGACCCCGCCGATCGTCGTGGCGTTCCAGGTCAGCTGGGTACGGTCCACGCTCAGCGGTTCGATCACCTGGATCTGGTTGCCGATGATCAGCAGGTTCGGGAAGATGCTCAGGTTGATCTGCGCGCCGGCGCTGACATCCAGCAGCCGGTCGGCGTCCTCGGGGTACCTGGCGCGGATCAGTTCCTCGAACTTCTCCCGGCCCGGCTGGGGGCGCTGGTTGGCCCAGATGCTGCCGGGGCCCTCAAAGTTGGGCCGCTGGTCGATCACGCTGTGGCCGTTGCCCAGCGAATACACCTTCATCGGGCCGTCGTCCGGTGTCTTGCCGAAGTAGGACATGTCCTTGCTGTCGCCCATCCGGGAGGCCATTTCCAGCAGCGAACGGTGCGAGAACGAGGGATGGTAGCCGTCTCCGGCATTGTCGAAGGCGAGCTTCCAGTTGCCGCGGTAGCCCATCCGATGCGCCGCGCTGCGCACGATGACTTCCCCTTCCGGGGCCCGGTCGATCCAGTAGTCCAGCCACGGCCTGGCTTCGCCGAGATAGTCGGCCAGGGCCGGGGCGGACTCGCCGAGGGTGCCGAAGATGAAGCCGCGGTACGACTCGACCCGGGTGACCTTGCCGAGGCCGAATTCGGACTTGTCGAAATCCGGCCCGTAGCCCTGGGGCCAGGGGGCGCCGACCAGTTCGCCGGTGTTCTTGAAGGTCCACCCGTGGTACGGGCACTGGAAGCTCTTGGCGACGCCGGATTCCTCGCGGCAGACCGTGGCCGCACGGTGTGCGCAGCGGTTGAAGACCGCGTGCAGGCCGCCCTGGCGGTCACGGGTGACAATGATCGGCCGCAGGCCCAGCTTGGTGGACACGAACGAATTGGGTTCCGGAAGCTGCGACTCATGGGCCAGGTACACCCAGGTATGGCCAAACACCTTGACCATTTCCTCGTTGAAAACGCGCTCATCGGTGTAGAGGGTCCGGTGGACCCGGTCCCCGCGGACATAATCGCGCCATGGGATGTCCGACGCTGCCGTAGCCGTGGGGCTGGAGATTTCAGGGGAAACCACCACAGGAATGCCTCCTCAATGTGGGCCAGGACTCTGGCTCGGGATGGTTGCACCGAGCGTAGGAGGCTCCGATCGAGCCGGTCTACAGTCCCGTCCAGCATTTCGCAGAGGAGAATATCTAGTGGATTGGTTTTCCCTATGAAAACAGGTGCGGTGGATATGAATCCCGCGGGGCGGCGCGAGGCGCCGGTCGGCGGGGTCCTACCGGGCCGCGGCGGAGGTTTCCCGGGGAGGCTTGCCCAGCTCGGCCTCTGCCGTGGCGACGGCGGCGCGCAGGGCCTCGACGTAGTCAGGGATCTTCTTCCGGTTGAACCGGACGCTGGGGATAGCGACGGAAATGCCTGCAACCGCGCCACCGCTGGGGTCCTTCACGCAGGCGGCAATTCCGGAAATCCCCTGGGCGGCCTCTTCGAGGTTGAGCGCGTAGCCGTTCTGCCGCACTGTCACCAGGTGCCGTTTCAGGGCTTGCAGGGAGGTGATCCGGGACGAGCGCCACGGCGGCAGGCCGCCGGCGTGGAGGGACTCCAGCTCGGCGTTGCTGAGCGTGGCCAGCAGCGCCTTGCCGCCCGCGGAGCAGTAGGCGGGGACGAGGTCCCACATGGCCGTGCGCACGCTCAGGGACTGGGTGCTCTCGATCCCGTCGATGTACCTCACCCTCGGCCCCTGCAGGACCCACACCTGGATGGTCTCGTCGAGAGTCTTGTTGAGCGTCTCGATGGCGGGCCAGATGGCCCCGCGCAGCTGGTTGGGGGGATAGTGCATTTCCTCACGGTGGGCCAGCTCCGGCCCGGCCCGGTACCGGCGTTCCCTGTCCTGGACGGCGAAGCCGTCGTAGCAGAGGGCGGCCAGCAGGCGGTGTGCCGTGGAGGGGACGACGTCGAGCATGGCGGCGGCATCCTTGACGCTGAGCACCTGCCCGTCGCGCAGGGCCACCAGCAGCCGCAGGGCGCGGTGCACCGAATCGAGCGGGGGTGCTTGCTCAGTATTTCGCATGGAAGAATCTTTGCACCTGCTGTTGCCCTAGGGGAAATCAGTTTGTAATGTCCTTTTCCAGTCACACTCTGTGACCCGCATCATATTCCGACGGCTGCCGGGCCCCTTCCGGCGCCGGGAAACACGGTTCATTCACTACCTACACTCAACGGGGCCGGCTGTGCCGGTCCGCTGCCGCAGCGGCATGGGCCCTCGGCAGCGATTGCGAAAGGTGCACAGATGCCCAATTCATTTTCGGAGCGGGACCGCCGCTGGGACCTGCTCAACAAATCGATGCAGGAGAACGGCGTCGACGCCCTGATCTTTGCCGCCAACGATTACCGCGGCCACAAGGGAGCGCTGCGCTACGTGGCCGACTACAATCTGCCCCACCGTTCCGGCAACGCCGTGATGTTCAAGGACGAGGAGCCGGTGCTCGTGCTGTCGGGGAACCTGATCGGCGGGCGCCGGCCGGCCAGCGGCTGGGTCAGCGACTACCGCTTCCCAGGGACCATCGCCCAGGGCCTGGTCGACGCCCTCAAGGGCCGCACGTTTTCCAAGGTCGGCATTGTCGGCCTCGGGCAGGTCTTGAAGGTGGACGAGTATCTTGCCCTGACCAATGCCTATCCGCAGGCACAGTTCATCGACTATTCGGCCCAGTTCGAACTGGTCCGCTCGGTCAAAAGCGCGGCGGAAATCCGCGGCGTCGAGGAATCGGCCTACATCTTGGACCAGTGCTTCAGCCGGCTGCTGGAGATCGCCCGGCCGGGCATCACGGAGCGGGAGATCGGCGCCGAGATGTACAAGGTGGGGCACCAGCTCGGCGGCGAGGACCCGCTGTTCCTGACCATGTATACCGAAGTCGACGGCGACAGGACCGGGGCGACCTTCGGCCCGCCGCGGGACCGCGTCCTCACCGCCCACGACATCCACACCTTCTCCTTCGAAATCGTGGGGCCCAAGGGCTACTGGACCGAACTGTCCCGCATGGTCACCTTCGCCCGACCCAAGGACGACGACGCGCGCATGGCCCGGGCCGTGGCCAAAGGCCTGGCGGCCGCAACGGCACAGATGGCGCCGGGAACCTCGCCGTCGGACGTCCAGCGCTCAATCCTCGAGGCCATCGGCACCGAGGGGGCCACCTCCTCCTACTGGTCCGGTCACTCCCTGGGCCTGGACGTGCTCGAACAGCCCTGGATCGGCCTCGACGTGGTCGAGGACGGCAGCCAGTCCCAGGACACCGCCCTCCAAGCCGGCTATGTGCTGGCCGTGCACCCGATGGTGCTGGACGTCCAGGCACAAACCAGCGGTTACATGGCCGATACCTACGTCGTCGAGGAAACCGGAAGCCGTAAGCTTTCGGAACACCCGACCGGCCTGCACCGTCTCTCGAAAGGTGAAGTACATGTCAACGAATGCTGAGAACCGGATCGATCCGATCACGGCGTCGGTGCTGCAGCGCCGGGTCGACGCGATCGCCAAGGAAATGGCGACCATGCTGATGCGGTCCTCCCGATCACCGATCTTCAACGAAATCGGGGACCTGGTGACCGTGGTCTTCGACAAGGACGGCAACACTCTGGCCCAGGCCGAATTCGCCGCCATCATCGCCTTCGGCGCCCATCCGGCCCTGGAGTACATCATCAACTACTACGGGGACGACATCCACGAAGGCGACGTCATCGTCCACAACGACGTCTACCACGGCGGCAACCAGAACGCGGACACCGGCATCTTCATGCCCGTCTTCTCCAACGGCCAGTTGGTCGGCTGGACGGCAGCGAAGGGCCATATGGCCGATATCGGCGGGATGACCGCCGGCGGCTACGATCCGAACGCCCGGGACATCTGGCAGGAGGCCCTGCGCATCCCCCCGGTCAAGGTCGCGGAGAAGGGCGTCTTCCGCAAGGACGTGTGGGACTTCATTGCGGCGAACATCCGCTTCGATTTCGTCATGGAGGACATCAAGTCCATGATCGGCTGCTGCACCATCGGCGCCCGCCGGCTGGGCGAGCTGATCGAACGCTACACGCTGCCGGTCTACGAGAACCACATGAACTACATCCTCGCAAGCTCGGCGCGCCAGGTCCGGGCCGAGGTCAGCCGGTGGGCCGACGGGCACTACTACGGCGAAAGCTGGATGGTTTCCGACGGCTTCGACACCACCAAGCGCTACAAGATCGCCTGCGACATCGAAATCAAGGGCGATGAGATCACCTTCGACTTCTCCGCCAGCGATGACCAGGCGCCGGGCATCACCAACATGCCGCCGGCCTCGGCCAAGGGCGCGGTGCGGATCGCGTTCCTGATGCTCATGGCCAGCGGGGACATCAACATCCCCACCAACCAGGGGCTGTTCGAACCCATTAAGACGGTCTTCCGGGAAGGGTCCGTGCTCAACCCGCGCTTCCCGGCCGCCACCGTCTTCGGGAACCAGATGTCGGACGAAGTCGTCGAATGCATCATGACGGCACTGGCCGGCATCCTCCCGGACCGGGTGTCCGCGGGCTGGAACAAGTACCTGTGCACCTCCACCAACGGCGTCGACCCGCGCAGCAACGAGGAATTCGGCACCCTGACCGTCTTCCAGCGGACCGGCCCCGGCGGCGTGCAGGGCACCGACGGCTGGGACGCCCTGGGCTTCACCGGCACCGCGGGGCAGATGCGCGCCCCGGACCCGGAAATGTTCGAACTGACCTCCCCGCACTTCCTGGAGTACCACGAATACCTGCCCGACTCCGCCGGTGCCGGCGAATACCGCGGCGGGATGGGAACGCGTTCCGCCTGGGTCAGCTACGGCGAGAACCAGCACGGCGTCACCCTCGGCGACAACGTCCGCGCCGAAGGCGCGGTACCGGCGCAGGGGCTCTTCGGCGGCATGGATTCCGGTCTCAACGACATGACGGTCACCTTCCCGGACGGCACGGTCCGCCAATGGGGGTCCAAGGAGATCATCGCCATGCCCCCGGGGACCAGGGTCGAATCCCTGCTCGGCGGCGGCGCCGGGTACGGCGACCCCTACAAGCGGCCGGCCGAGAAGGTCCTGGCCGAGGTCCGCGACGGCATCCTCTCGGTTGACAAGGCGCGCTCGGACTACGGCGTCGTCCTCACCGCAGACGGAACCGCCGTCGACACCGCACAGACCGCAGCGCTCCGCGCCTAAGACCCACCCGGAAGGTCCATTCCCATGAGCATCAGAATCGGCATCGACGTCGGCGGCACCTTCACCGACTTCCTGGTCATTTATCCCGACGGCCAGCGGCGCATCCACAAGACCAGTTCGGTTCCCTCCAACCCGCCGCTTGCGGTCTACAACGGGCTGCAGGAGATCGCCGCACTGGACAATACGTCCCTCGAGGACTTCCTGGCCGGGGTGGAACTGATTGTGCACGGCACCACGGTCACCACCAACGCCCTGCTCACCCGCCGCGGACCCAAGACCGCGCTGCTGGGCACCGAGGGGTTCCGCGACGTGCTGCCGATGCGCCACGGCACCCGCGAGGAGCCCTACGACAACCGGTTGGAACAGCCCGACCCGCTGGTGCCCCGGCACCTGCGGCTGCCGGTGGCCGGCCGGATCGACTACAAGGGGGACGAGGTCGCGCCGCTGTCCGAGCAGGATGTGCGGGACGCCGTCGCCGTCATGCAGGAGCAGGACGTGGAGTCCGTGGCCATCTCCTTCATGCACTCGCATGCCTCCACGGCCCATGAGGATCGGGCCGCGCAGATCGTGGCCGAACTCATGCCGGACGCCTACATCACCAAGTCGGCCGAGCTGCTGGGCCAGGCCCGCTACTATGAGCGCACCAGCACCGCGGTGCTGAACTCCTATGCCGGCCCCATCATCAGCAGCTACCTGTCCACCCTGCTGGAACTGCTCGCCGAGGTCCGGTTCGAGGGCGTCCTGCTGATGATGCAGTCCAACGGCGGCGTTGCCACCCCGGAGCGGCTGGCCAGGCGCGCAGCGCTGTCGCTGCTGTCCGGCCCGGCGTCCGGCCCCACCGCCGGGCTGCTGGTTACCGCGACCCACGGCTGGGACTCCTGCATCACCGTGGACATGGGTGGCACCAGCTTCGACGCCGCCGTGGTCAAGGATAACAAGCCCCTGGTGATGACCGACGGCGAGATCGACCGGTGGTCGATCGCCCTGCCGGCGGTGGATATCCACACCATCGGCGCCGGCGGCGGTTCCATCGCCTCCGTGGATGAGGGCGGCCTGCTGCGGGTCGGCCCGCAGAGCGCCGGGGCCGTGCCCGGCCCGGCCTGCTACCGCCGCGGCGGCGTGCATGCCACCACCACCGACGCCGATGTGGTCCTGGGCTACATTGATCCGGACACGTTCCTGCACGGCCAGATCGGGCTGGACCGGGAGGCCGCCGTCCAGGCCATCAAGACCGACGTGGCCGACCCGCTGGGGATCAGCGTGGAAGAAGCCGCCGCCGGCATTTACGAAATCGTCAACGTCAACATGGCCGCCGGGGTGCGGGACATTACCGTCCGCCGCGGCCTGGATCCGCGCGACTTCCCGATCGTCGTCGCCGGCGGCGCCGGCCCGGTCCACGCGGCGGCCATTGCCCGGGAACTGGAAATCCCCGTGCTGATCACCCCGCGCGACTCCTCCATCTTCTGTGCCGCGGGCATGCTGGTCTGCGATTTCAAGCACGACTACGTCCAGAGCGCCAACCAGCGCCTGGAAAGCCTGGACCCGGGCACGCTGGTGGCCGCGTGGAAGGAGATGGCGGCCGAAGGTCTGAACACACTGCTGGCCGAAGGCGTGGACGAAGCGGACATCGCCTTTGTCCCCTCCGTGGACCTGCGCTACAAGGGCCAGTGGTACGAGCTGAATATCGAGGTCGACCCGGCCAACCTGGAGGCCCCGGATGTTGAGAAGTTCGCCGAGGCGTTCCACCGGGAGCACGAGGCGCTCTTCGGCTACAACAACTTCGAGATGCCGATCGACCTGCTCAATATCCGCCTCTCCGCGGTCGGCCGCACCCCCAATGACCGGGTCACGCTGAACGGCACCATCTCCGGCGGCGCCGTTCCGGAACGGAAGCGCCGCAACATGTGGTCCCCGCTGCAGCGCCGCATGGTGGAGGCCGACGTCCACCAGGGCGCGGCCATGGGACCGGGGGAGGAAGTGGAAGGCCCGGCCATCATCGAACTGGGCACCACCACGATCGTGGTCCTGGACGAATACAACACCGTCGTGGACTCCAACGGTTCCTTCGTGATGTACCTGCGGGACCAGAAGGAACAGATCATGGCGCGCCTGAATCTGTCCTGACCATCAAGCAGGGCCTGGAGGCCGTCTCCCGCACGGCCTCCAGGCCCAAACCAAACCGGCTATCCCTCGTCAGGCGGTGGCCCGGTGCAACAGCCCCACCCTCAGCCTCCGTTCGCCGCGGGCAGCTTTGCCGTGCCGCCGCAGGAGGCCCACCCGCTCCGGATTCTGCCGGCATCCCGTGCCCCGCAGCACCGGAACCAACTCCAAGGAGACGGCCATGGCTTCTGCACAGAACGCCACCCCTTCCACCCCGGAATCCACCGGCCTCAAAGCGGCCATGGATGACAACGTCCTCAATCCCGTTGCCGCAAGCCAGCGCATGAGCGGCTGGTCGCTCCTGGCGAACACCGCCGGCGTCGGGACCACACTGGCCATGCTGCTCATCGGCGGCACCGCCAGCTACCTGGTCGGCACCCAGTGGGCCATCGCCATGGCCGCCGTTTCGGCCCTCTTCGGGTCGGCCGTCGGCATGCTGACCGGCCGCGCCAGCCAAAGCACGGGCATGTCCTCGACCGTGAGCATGCGGTTCCACGGCCTTGGAGCGTCGGGGTCCTCGCTGGCTTCGCTGATCTTCGCCTTCATGATCCTCGGCTTCCTGGCCTTGGAGAACGTGCTGCTCTACTACGGCACGCTCTTCATGCTCGGCTGGGCACCCAACCTGGGCAACGCGGTGCTGATCTACGGTCTCCTGTCCCTGCTGTGGATCCTGCTGACCATCTTCGGCATGAAGGTAGTCCAGAAGACGTCGCTCGTCCTGACCATCATTGCCGGCGTCCTCATGCTGTGGGTGGGGTTCGTTGCCTTCCAGCAGTCCGGGCTTACCGTCGGGGAGGTGCTGGCCGCGCGGCCCGGCGAGGTGACCCCCGTGCAGATCATGACCGTCCTGAGCATGATGATCGGCATGGCCGGTGCCTTGTCCCTGGTCGGCGCCGACTTCGCACGCTACGCCCGCACGCCCAAGGACGTGGGAATCATGGCCGTGGGAGGCAACATCATTGTGAACTTCCTGGTCGTCTCCCTCGGGGCGCTGCTTTACCAGGCCGGTGACGCCGTCGTCGCCCGGTTCCTCTCGGATTCTGCCAACGCCGGCATCGCGGCCGCCCAGCAGGGAGGCTCGATCGTGGAGAAGGTCCAGTACCTGGCCCATTCAAACCCCGGGGCCTACTTCGTGATCCTGAGCGGCTTCCTCGGCTTCCTCGTCATGTATGCGGCCCAGATCAAGGCCCAAGTCATCAACACGTACTCCGGATCCCTGACCCTGGCCAACCTGTACGACGCCGTCCTGGGCCGCAAGCCCAACCGGATTGCCATGGTGGTCGCCGCCAACGTGATCGCACTGATTTCCGTCTGGGCCAACATCCTGGGGGTCATCACGCAGTACCTGGGGCTGCTGGGCATCCTGACGTTCTCGCTGTGCGCGCTGGTCATCGCCGATTTCTTCATCGTCCGGAAGCGGCGCCCGGCCGATACCGCAAAGGTCGAACGGTTCAACTGGGCGGGCCTGATCGCCGTCGTCGCCGGCTCCGGGGTCTCCTACTTCCTCACCGCCACCGGAATATTCCCGCTCGGATTCCTGCTGACCCTTGTCCTCACGCCGCTGATCTATGTCCTGCTGCGGCGCTCTGTCCTGCCCGAAGGCGCCGGGACCTCCCACGTGCCCGGGACCGCGGCACTGCGGGACGACGACGATATGACGGAGCCGGCGCCGGCCATCTAGAAAACCTCCGCTGTGGCGGCGGTTCCGCATCCACGCGAGGATGACGGGGCCGCCGCCACCGGGACCGATAAGCGCAAGTTATCAATGCCGGTCCAAGGAGTACTTTTAAACACTTGAGTGTCCCCGCTAAGCCGCCCGCTTGGCGGGGACAGCGTCGTTCTGACCAGGTCCGAGGCCAAAGCACGTCAACGCCCAGGGCATCCCTCGGGTGAGTGATGGCGGCAGGCAACCCGCCAACCTACGCTGTCCATGTGGCGCACGCCACTTCCGGTGATCCGGTTCCTTTCCGGTCCTGATGTCTTCCCTCAGTAGGAGCAGCATATGCGCGAGATCTCCATCATTGGTGCCGGACATTCCGGTACCCTGCTGGCCGTCGGGCTGGCCAAAGCCGGGCACAAGGTCAGCCTCTACAGCGACAAGGACGCCGAAGGTATCCGCGACACCACGTCCCCTACCGGAACTGCGGCAATCTTCGCTGATTCCCTAGCGGTGGAGCGCCGGCTCGGGGCCAGGGACTACCAGTCCGAGACCAATCCGATTGACGGCATCCACGTGTTTTTCAGCCCCAGGATCGGCCAGGAGTTCATCAACTTCGGCACCACGCTGGGCAGCGACACGGCAGGGGCTGCGGTGGATGTGCGGCTGCGCTCCTATGACCGCATGGTGCAGCTGGAGGAACTCGGTGCGGAGGTCACCATCGGCACCGTGGACATGGACGGCCTGGAGCGGATCGCGGCCGGCTCGGAGCTGACCGTGGTGGCCACTGGCAAGGGCGGCTTGTCCGGACTCTTCCCGCGCGATCCGCAGCGCAGCGTCTTCACCGCGCCGCAGCGCAAGCTGGCCATGATCCTGGTCCGGGGGATACCCACGGACGGCTCCGCCTTTTCCAACCGGATTCCCGGACATACGCCCGTCTGCTTCAACCTCTTCGGCAATGCGGGGGAGATCTTCTGGGTGCCGTTCCTGCACAAGGACGGGGAGAAAGTCTGGTGCCTGGTGTTCGAAGCACGGCCGGGCGGCCCCTTTGACCGTTGGGACGGGGTCAATGACCTGGCCGGTGCGTTCGCCACGGCGACGTCGCTGGTCAAGGAATTCACCCCGTGGGACTGGCCGGCGATGCAGTACATGGAACCTCTGGCCAATGACCCGTTCAGCTGGCTCAAGGGCGCCTTCGCCCCTTCCGTCCGGGCAGGATCGGGCCTGACCCCCGGCGGGCACGCTGTGATGAGCCTCGGCGACACGACGGTCAGCTATGATCCGATCTGCGGCCAGGGTGCCGGCAGCGGCGTGCGGCAGGCCGGGCACATCTACGATGCGATCATGGCCAGCGGAGACGGCCCACTGGACCGCGCCTGGATGGAGGAAACGCAGGAAGCGTTCTATCGCAGCCACATCGATCCGACCTACCGGTTTACCAATACCTTCCTCGAGCCGCCCGCCGCCGCGGTGCGGATCCTCACTGCGGCGTATGCCGACCAGCGGGTGGCCGGGCAGCTGCTGAAGACCTTCAATCGGCCGCCGGAGGCCTTCCCCATGCTGGCCGATGCCGCCGCCGGCAGCGACTGGATCCGCCGCTGCACCGGACAGTCCGGAGGATCTGTCGTGGCCAAGGGCAAACTTAAGGTCCTGGCAGCCATGGCCCGAAACGCTGTGAAAGGGCAGAATTTCAACCGCGCCCAAGCGGTTGAACCTGCCCGCGACCTGGCAGATTCCACTAGCTAATCCCGGTTCCGGAGCCGGCAGCCCCGTACCGGCGGCCGTCACATCCGTACTGGCAGGAGGACCACATGCAGAACCGCACGACCCGGGACGCCGCCGAGGCCGCGGGCCGGACGATCGCCTCCGGGCTGTCATCCCTGTGCGACGCCATCGCAGCGGCGAAGTCCCAGCAGGAAATCCAGGACGTCTGCATGGCGCTGCTGCCCGACATGATCGAAGCCAGCGCCTACGGGATCTACATTTTTGACAATCCCGGCTCGCCGGCCCTGTTATCCAGTGCCGCCGGTGTCAGCGACAGGTTCCTGAAAGTCTACGAAGCGGTGGGGCGCAGCGTCGATCCGGTGCTGGACGCCGTGCTCTCGGACCGCCGTCCGGTCCGCAGCGGGGATCTGATGTCCGAGGAGCAATGGAGCAGTTCACCGTTTTTTACGGACGTGCTGGCCTTGCACGACATGCGGGTAGTGCTGGAGGCCCCCCTGCTGTACCGGGGTGAGGTGGTCGGGACGCTGAACTTCTCCGACCGGGACCAGGACGTGCTCGGTTCCCCGCTGGACTATGCGTTGTTGGGCACCATCGGCAATCTGGTGGGCCTCGCCGTCGGCAGCATTGCCGAACGGGAGGGGCTGCTCAGCGAGCGGGACCAGCTGCTGGAGGCTTTCGAGCTGTCTGCGCAGGCCATGGTGCTCAGTGACACCGGCACCGGCAGGCGCCGCATGAACGGGATGGCCGTGCAGATCCTGGGCGAGCTGGAGCCGGACAAACCGGAGGTCTTCTTTGAGGAACTGATGGCCGCCGCACGGACCCGGGACGGTCTCTGCCAGCTCTACCGCTGCGAGGTGGCCGTCGCCGGGGAACTGCGCCAGCTGACGCTCCGCAATTTCCCCGCGACGCCCAAGGGCAAGGAGGTGCTGGTCAGCATCCTGCAGCTGACCCGGCCGCACGGTTCACCGGGGCAGCTGCCGGTTCAGCTGTCCCGCCTGCTGTCCAGGCGCGAAGCCGAGGTGGCGCAGAAGGCCGTGCTGGGCCTTGGCGACGAGGAAATCGCCCGGCGGTTGTTTCTGAGCCCATACACCGTCAAACAACACTTGAAGGCGGTCTACCGGAAACTCGGTGTCCGTTCCCGGGTCGAGCTGACCCGGGCCGTACTGACCGTCGGCGACCCCGGCCTGCCGCAGGCATGACGCGCAAGGCCCTGACGAACAAGGAGCTGGCTATGACCCACCAGGGAAAGAAGATTGTTGTCACCGGAGGTGCCACCATCATTGGCGCAGCGGTGGCCCGGAGCTTTATCGACGGCGGCGCCCAGGTGGCCATCTGGGATATCGATGCGCGCGGCGGTGCGGCAGCTGCCGCACGGCTGGGGCCCGCCGCCAGCTTTGCGCCGGTGGACATCACCCGGGACGACGACGTCATGGCCGCGGCCGGGGACTTCGCCGGTGCAGATGGCTGCATTGACGTGCTGGTGAACCTGGCCTGCAGCTATCTGGATGACGGTCTGGCCACCTCCCGGGCCGACTGGCTCAGCGCGCTGAACGTCAACCTGGTCAGCGCGGCCCGGGCGGCGGACCTGCTGCTGCCCTTTCTGGCCGCGCGGCCGGGCGGATCGATTATCAACTTCACGTCCATCTCAGCCAAAGTTGCCCAGCCCGGCCGCTGGGTCTACCCGGCCAGCAAGGCGGCCATGGTGCAGCTGACCCGCAGCATGGCCATGGATCTGGCCCCGCAGGGCATCCGGGTCAACTCCGTTTCCCCCGGCTGGACCTGGTCCTCCGTCATGGACACGATGACCGGAGGGGACCGGGCCAAAACGGACGGAATTGCCGCCCCGCTGCACCTGACCGGGCGCACGGCGGACCCGGCAGAGGTCGCCGCCGTCGTCTCCTTCCTGGCTTCTCCGGCAGCCTCCTGCGTCACCGGCGCGGACGTCGCAGCGGACGGCGGATACTCGGCGATGGGCCCCGAACGTACCGATCAGCTCATGGCACAGCTGGCCCGGTAACGGACCGCCACGGAATTGGAGCCTGCAGAAATGACCACCATCTCCCTCACTGACCGGACGGACTTCGACCCCGTCGACCTGCGCCGATCCCTGGGCCGTTTTGCCACCGGCGTCACGGTTATCACCACCCGCGGCGCCGATGGCAGCCGGGTCGGCATGACCGCCAATTCGTTCACGTCCGTCTCCCTGGACCCGCCCCTGCTGCTGTTCTGCATCGCGAATACCGCTCCGAGCCTGGAGCATTTCAGGTCATCGGGACGCTTTGCCATCCACGTGCTTAGCGCCGAGCAGCACCTGCTGTCCAGCCAGTTTGCCCGCCCGGCTGCGGACAAGTTCGCAGGACTGGAGGTCACCGAGGATGGCGACGGGGTGCCGGAAATCCGCGACGTGCTCGTCCGCTTCGCCTGCCGGACGGTATCCAGCTACGTCGAGGGCGACCACACCATCGTTGTGGGCAGGGTGCACTCCTACAGCCGCCGGGACGGCGAACCCCTGGTGTTTTTCTCCGGCGAGTACAAGATTGCCCAGGACCACCCGGAAGTCCCTGCCCGTTAGGTGGCTTTGCTGTACGGCTAAAGGAGCAGGGGACGGATTCTGGGCATGGAGAGCTATGGGTTCTCCTGTCTCGGATCCGGCACCTTCCTTTGTGCCCCGCGCCGGGGAATGCCTAGGGCTTGTTCCGGTCGAGGACCCCGGCGATCACGCCGCCGAACCGTCCGGAAAGGTCGTGCCCGACCCCGGCGGGATATTTGGCGGTGGTGCGGAAACCCCGCTTGGCGTACCAGGCCTTGCCGGCCTTGGCGTTGCCGATCGCGTTGAATCCGTCCTCGGAGTTCGCCGCGGTGTCGGCCGCGCCGGTGTACCAGTGCATGGCGAATTTGGCCGCCTTGGCCTTGGCGAAGGCCTTCGCCCGCAGGTACGGCGCGTTGCCGCCGCCGAGCAGGACGGCGCCGCCGCCGCGGGTGATCGCGGCGGGGTACCGGGGCAGGTAGGACTCGGTGAGGAACTCGGCGCCGCCCGAGTAGCCGGCGAGCCAGACCTTTTCGGCCTTCGGGTACTTGGCCTGGATCTTGCGCCGGATGGCGTCGAAGTACGCGGCGTTCTTGGCCCCGTCCTCCCACCAGGTGGCCGTGCCCTTCCGATCCGGGGTCTTCACCGCGACGGTGATGTAGCCGCGGGCGCGGGCCTTGGCGACGATGCCGGTGCTACCGCCGAGCGCGTAGGAGCTCTTGGGGTTGTTGAAGGCCCACTGCCCGTCGCCGTCGAGGTAGAAAAGGATGCCCTTGGGATCCCCGATGCCGGCGGCGTATACGTGGTACTTGGACGTCGTCCCGGCAGCGGCAAAGGTCTGGAGCGTCTTGTTGCCGGCCGCGGAGGCGTCCGGTGCGTTCCCGAGCTGGATGCCGGAGAGTGCGATGGCCAGCGCCATGACGCCGGCTGCCGCGGCGCGGAATTTTCTCACGGAGCCACCCTACGTTAGCGGCCTGCCGCGGGGTTGTGCCTTACGTAACATTCACGGCCGGTTCACGGCGGGTTCATGGGCGGCGCAGGCAACCTGCCGGCCGGCCTCCCGCATGGCGTCGCCGTCCGAAGCGACCAGGACGCCGGCAAAGTTCGCCGCATACCCGCCGAGGTCCGGGCTGACGGAGCCGACGACGGCGTAGACCGGTTTGCCGGGGTTGCGTTCCAGGATCGCGGAGATGATCTTCCCCTGGCCGGTCTGGGAATCCAGCCGTCCTTCACCCACCACAATCGCGTCAGCTCCGGCGGCGTGCTTCGCGAATCCGACGGTGTCGAGGATGTACTCAGCTCCGGAAAGCAGCTCGGCGCCGTACCGGGCCCACATCCCGCCGCTGAAGCCGCCGGCGGCGCCGGTGCGGGCGACGCCGCGGGGGTCGCGCGGGTAGGCCTCGGCCTGGGCATGCAGGCGCTCGGTCAACTGACGCACCTGCTCCGGGCCGGCGCCCTTCTGCGGGCCGAAGACCCGGGCCGCGTCCTCGAAGACCGTGGTGACGTCGGAGAGCACCGCCAGCTGCGCCCCGCGCAGCCCGCCGTTTTCCTCGATGGCGGCGACGGCCCCGATGCCGCCGTCCGTCGTTGCACTTCCCCCGGCCGCGACCACGATCCGGGTTGCGCCGCGCCGCGCGGCGTCGGCCAGGAGCAGCCCGGTTCCGTAGGTGTCCGCGGCCAGGGCGCTGCGCTCGCCGGAGCAGGGGAGCGTGATCCCGCTGGCGGCGGCCAGACCGATCACGGCCGTCCCGTCCGCGGCGAGGACGTACGATGCGCGGAGCGGATCGCGCCAGGGCCCGACGGTGTCCACCTCAATCAGTTCCGCGCCGAGGGTATCGCGCAGGATCTCGTAGGTGCCCTCGCCGCCGTCGGCCACCGGGAGCTCGACGGCGGAGGCACCGGCCGCGCGCACCCCGGCGGCGAGGTGCGCGGCGACCTCGGCGGCGGTGTAGGTGCCCTTGAAGCTGTCCGGGGCGATCAGGATCTTCATGGGACGCTCAGAACCCGACGTTCCCGCGGCCCTTGAGGTCCAGCATCTCGCGGGCCTCGTCCGGGGTGGCGACCTCGAAGTTCAGGGCTTCGAGGATGGTGCGGATGCGGGTGACCTGCTCCGCGTTGGAGGCGGCGAGCTGGCCGGGGCCGATCCACAGCGAGTCCTCCAGGCCCACGCGCACGTGCGAGCCCATGGCGGCGCCGATGGTGGCCAGCGGCATCTGGTTCTTCCCGGCGCCGAGGATGGACCACTGGTAGTCCGTGCCGAGCAGCCGGTCCGCGGTGCGGCGCATGTGCATCAGGTCCTCGGGGTGCGCGCCGATGCCGCCGAGCAGGCCGAAGACGGACTGCACGAAGAGCGGGCCCTTCGCCAGGCCGCGCCCGTGGAAGTGGGCCAGGTTGTTCAGGTGCGAGATGTCGTAGCACTCGAATTCGAAGCGGGTGCCGTTGCCGTTACCGATGGTCAGGATGGTCTCGATGTCGGCGAAGGTGTTCTTGAAGACCAGGTCCCGGCTCTTCTCCAGTCCCTCGCGCTCCCACTCGTGCTCGAACTCGGCGAAGCGGTCCAGCATCGGGTAGAGGCCGAAGTTCATCGAGCCCATGTTCAGCGAGGCCAGCTCCGGCTTGAAGGTGGCGACCGGGAGCATCCGCTCCTCGACGGTCATGTGCGGGGAGCCGCCGGTGGTGATGTTGATGACCGCGTCCGTGTTGGCCTTCAGCTTCTCGAGGATCGGCTCGAAATGCTTCGGGTCCTGCGAGGGGCGGCCGTCCTTCGGGTCGCGGGCGTGCATGTGCACGACGGCGGCACCCGCGGCCGCGGCGCCGATGGCGGCGTCCGCGATTTCCTCCGCGGTGACCGGCAGGTGCGGGGACATGCTGGGGGTGTGGATGGCGCCGGTGACGGCGGAGGTGATGATGACTTTGCGCTTGCTGGCCATGGTGGGGTCCTTTTAGTAGAGCTTTTCGGTGTTGCCGTCCACGGCCATCGCCTGGCCGTTGACGTTGCGGGCCAGGTCGCTGGCCAGGAAAGCCGCCATGTTGGCGATGTCCGCGGCCTCCACCAGCCGCTCCAGCGAGGACTGCTTGTGGTACAGGTCCGAGACCTCCTCGACCGGCCGGCCCAGCATCGCGGCCTTGGCCTCGATCACCGCGTCGATCCGCGGACCGTTGACCGCGCCCGGGCAGATCGCGTTGGCGCGGATGCCTTCGGGGCCGAGCTCGATGGCCAGCGTCTTGGTCAGCCCGACCACGGCCCACTTGGACGCGGAGTAGGGGCTGCGGCCGGCCATGCCGAGCCGGCCGGCGGCGGAGGAGAGGTTCACGATCGCGGCGTCCGTGGCCTCGCGCAGCAGCGGCAGGGCGTGCTTGATGCAGAAGAACTGGCCGTGGACGTTCACGTCGAAGGTGGCCTTCCAGGCGTCCGAGTCCAGCGTGTCGATCGGTCCGGTGGGCCCGGCGATGCCGGCGTTGTTGACCAGCACGTCCAGCCCGCCCAGCGTGCCGCGCACCTCTTCCATCAGGCTGCGGACCTGCGCCTCGTCCGAGACATCGCTGAGGGCGACGGCGAAACCGTCCTGCTTCGCCGCGTCCACGGCTTCCGGGTTGATGTCGGTGACCATGACTTCCGCGCCGAGGTCGCGGAAGCGGGTGGCGATGGCCCGGCCGATGCCTGCGGCGCCGGCGGTGACCAGGACCTTGCGTCCGGTGAAATCCATGGGTGTTGTGCTCCTGTGCTGCGCTAACGGTGGGTGGTGGGTGCGGAAGGGGGCGTACGACGGCGGCGCGCACCGCCGTCGTACGCCTTGCCTTCGGTCAGTGGGCGCCGACGGCGGCCTTGCTTGGATCCTCGCTGCCCCGCTTCAGCCGCAGGGTCAGCAGCGCGCCGAGGACGCACATGCCGACGATGAACCAGAGGCCGGAGAGCTTGCTGCCGGTGACTTCCTCCATGAAGCCCATGACGTACGGGCCGAGGAAGCCGCCGAACAGGCCCACGGTGTTCACGAAGGCGATGCCGCCGGCCAGGGCCGCCCCGGAGAGGCGCGTGGCGGGGTAGGTGAAGAGGATCGGCTGCAGGGCGAAGAAGTTGAACGCGGCCAGGCAGAAGCCGAGCAGGCCCAGCACCGGGCCGCCGACGGCGCCGAGGGTGAAGCCGGCGACGATGCCCACCATGGTGCAGGTGGCGATCGTCCGGGAGCGGGTCGCGTTGGTGGCCAGGCGCGGCAGCAGCATGGCGCCCACCGCGGAGAAGATCCACGGGACGGAGGTCAGCAGGCCGATCTGGAAAGGGTTCAGTTCGCCGTAGGTGCCGATGATCGAGGGCAGGAAGAAGCTCAGCGCGTAGACGGCGATCTGGTGGGTGAAGTAGATGCCGACCACCAGCAGGATCTGCTTGTCCTTGAGCACGTGGCGCAGCTTGGAGTTGCCGGCCGCATCGGCGCCGGCCTTCTCCTCGGCGGCGATGCGGGCCTCGAGGTCCTCGGCCTCGGCCCGGGTGAGGAACTTGGCGTCGGTGGGCTTGTTGGGCAGGAACTTCCAGACCACGAAGGCCAGGGCGCAGGCGGGCAGGCCCTCGATCATGAACATCCACTGCCAGCCGTGCAGCCCGCCGACCCCGTCCATGGTCAGCAGCAGGCCGCCCAGCGGCGCGCCGACAATGTTGGCGATGGAGACGCCGAGCAGGAACATGCCGTTGGCCTTCGCCCGGTCCTGGACCATGAACCACTGGGTCAGGAAGTACATCACGCCCGGGAACAGGCCCGCTTCGGCCACGCCGAGCAGCATGCGCAGCAGGTAGAAGGACCACTCGCCCTGCACGAAGGCCATCGCGGCGGAGATCAGGCCCCAGGTGATCATGATGCGCATGATCCAGAAGCGGGCGCCGACCTTGTGCATGATCAGGTTGGAGGGGATCTCGGAGAGCGCATAGGTCAGGAAGAACAGGCCCGCACCGATGCCATAGGCGGTGGCCGAGATGCCCAGGTCGATTTCCATCCGGTCCTTGGCCATCCCGATGTTGGTGCGGTCAAGGAACGCCATGACATACGCGGCGATCAGCAGCGGCATGATGCGCCGGAAGATCAGTTTGTTGATGACGGCCGGCGGCCTCATCGCCGTGGCCTGCAGGGTGGTGGACATGGTGGTGACCTTCCTGTTGGAGGGCGTAGTGGGGTACAGCCGGCGGGGCGGCCGGTTCGGGTGTTCTGTGGGTTGTTCAGGGCCGGCGGGCAGCCGCCGGCTGGCAGCCGCAGGTGCGGCCGATGTGCAGGCGGTGCCCGCACAGGGTTTGGGTGAAGTTGTTGCTGGGACTGGTGATCTGGCCGAGCAGCAGGTCGAAGGCTTTTTCCGCCATCTCCTGCACCGGCTGGACGATGGTGGTCAGCCCGACCAGGGCCGACCGGCTGTGCGGCAGGCCGTCGCCGCCGACCACCGCCAGGTCCTCCGGGATGCGCAGGCCGAGCGAGAGCGCGTGCTCCATCACCCCGATGGCGATCTCATCCGAGCCGCACACGACGGCCCGGGGCGGGTCGGCGGCGGCCAGCAGCTTGTGCGCCGCCAGGCGTCCGCCGTCCCGGTTCAGCCGGGTGCTGATCTTCCGCTCGCCCGAGATGGTGATCCCGGCCGCCGCGGCAGTCCGGACGAACGCCTGTTCCCGCGCCAGCGACGCCGTGGAGAAGCGCGGCCCGATCACCGTGGCGATCTCCCGGTAGCCGTGGTCCAGCACGTGCTGCATCAGCTGGGATGCAGCCGTATCGTCGTCGATGCCCACGAAATCGCCGGGCAGGTGGTCCGCGCGGCGGGACAGGCAGACGTACGGGATGCGGCGCTGGCGCAGCGTCCGCAGGGCCCGCGAGTCCTCGCGCAGCGCGGCGGCGATGATGACGCCGTCCACCTGGCGTGCGGCCAGGGTGGCGGCGACCTGGGCGAGGGTGTCCGGGTCGTCCTGCGTGGTCGCCACGAACACCTCGAAGCCGTCGCGCGCCGTGGCGGAGATGATGTTCTCCGCCCAGCCGGTGTACATCTGGTTCACGATGTTCGGCAGGATCAGCCCGATCACCCGGTTCAGCTGCGGATCCAGGCTGTGCTGCCCGGAATGGCCGTGGGGCCGGAACCCGAGCTCGTTGGCGATCTTGATGATGTGCCGCCGGGTTTCGGGGGAGACGCCGGCCTTGCCGTTCATGACGTAGCTGACGGTTGCCGGCGAGACGCCGCAGGCCCGCGCTACCGCGGCTGCGGACACCTTGGGGGGCCGGATGGTGGCTTCCGCGGTGGCGTTGTCCATGGCGTCCTCCCTTCTTTCCGGTGCCTTGGCCTGCGTGGTGCAGGACGCTTCCTGCTGTGATGACCATTACACGGGCAGGGTTGGGTGTTAAGCAACGTTAAGTGAATCGGCTCAATATTGGTGAATGCGGGCTGCTGGACGGGGCGCCCGGTAGGCGGGTCCCTGTCCGAAATTTGACATATGCGCCTGCCCCTGAGACCATGGCTGGAAAGAGGTTCGTTTTCGCGAGCCTTCTTTTGTTTTTCAGGCAAGATTTAGTTTCTGGCAGATCGGAAGAATTACTAGCAGGTTCGATTAGCGGGTCAAAAGGATCCGAAAAATAATTACCGTCACCTTTGGGTGGCGGTTTTTCGCGTCTTAGGGGGAATCGTGAATTCTGGAATTGCTGTTTTTATGGACTTCGAGAACATCCGCAGGACCGGCCACCAGATGTTCGCCAGGGATTTTGACGAGTCCGAAGTCACCGTGTCCCCGGTGCTTCTGGCCGAGTTGATCGCCTCGCGCCGGCATCAGGCTGCCCCGATCTCGCGAATCTCCATCGTGCGGGGACAGCCGAACCGGTTCCGGGATCCGGTCGCAGCCAGCCGGTTCGAGCGCGACGCCGCCGCCTGGTCGCAGGATCCGCGGGTCAAGGGCGACTACCTGCCGCTTCACTACGGCCCCCAGCGGACGCGGCCGAAGGAATCCGGCGTGGATCTGAGGCTCGGGCTGAATTTCGTAGAGGCAGCGAAGGCACATCGCTATGAAGCGATAGTTCTCTTGACTGGCGATACCGACCTGAAGCCGGCCATCGACGACGCAGCCGCCGCGGGCACTCGCGTGGAAGTGGCGTTCTGGAGCAGCCGGAGCCATGGATTCGACAGCCCGGTGGCCGAGTACGCCGTCCGGCAGAAGCATCTCTGGCACCACCGGTTGAGCGAAGAAGACTTCTGGCACTGCGTCCCCGAACGCAGGACCGCAGCCTAGCAAGAGGGGGAGAGAAGCAATGTGCACAGGAAATGTTGAATCACTCGGCGGCCAGACCATGGCATTGACCGGAAAGGTGAGACTCCGCGGTCAGCACGTGAAGCGCAGGGTCTTGGCCGAGGTCGTTCAAGCTCACGGAGCCATTTACAAGCCTAGCGCGTCCAACAAGGTTTCGGTTGTCGTCCACGGTGATTTGTCCGGGCAGCATGTGGTGAACGAGTGGCTTGAGTTCAGTAGGAAACTCGAATTCGTCCGCTCGGTCCGGGCGCGTGGGAGGCATATCTGCGTCATCACCTCGCGAGGACTCTCGGACCTTTTGGACGGCGGAACTGCAGTTTGTCAGACGTCCTGATTCGGGAAGCTCTCGCCCATCTAAGTCCATTCACCCAGTCAGGCCGTCTAGATCCCAAGGAGCATTCATGGCCATCGAAAATGACTATTCCGCATCCCCCTTCTACCGCTGGGCCGCTGAGGCCGGGCAGCGTTTCTCGCCGGATGAAGAAGTTGCCGTCCATTTCATGGTCAACCGGAACATCGCCGAATTAGGTGAACGAGTCTGGGGCTTCCTCGCAACCGGCTATATCCACGGTGGTGCCATGGATCCACAGCTGGCACTGTCGATCATGGACTTCGCCGAACTGACGGGGCGCTTCCTGGAACCGGGGGACCCGAGGCGCACCCTGGTGTACGCCTGGGAAGGACTGGCGGAGGTGTGCGCCGTCGCCCAGCACAACAACGGCATGGAACTGCTGAACAGAGCCGACGTCATCCTTCGGGTGAATGCCCTGATGACGGAAGCCGACCTGCCGCCGGAACTTGAAATGTACGCGGCGATCTTGATCGTGGAGTGGGCTGATTTCGACTGGGACAACCTGGATCAGCTCGACCCCGGCCTTGCTGCCATGATGCAGTCGCTCCATGAGGAGTGGCAGGACGAAGTGCTGGCATCCTTCGGCGTCGAATAGCCCCACCGCCGGATTATTGGCCGGGTGCCGCGGCTGCGGCACCCGGCCAAGGCGGCAGGCATCATCGAAGCCGCGAACAACCTCCAAAGTGCCGGAGTCCCTACCGCCGTCGTCATCCGGCCGTCTTCACGACCAACACGTCGCAGGGCGCGTTGTGCACCACGCTGCTCGCGACGCTGCCCAGCAGGCGGCCGAGGCCCTGCATGCCGACGTTGCCCACGACCAGCAGCCCGGCTCCCATGCGCTCCGCTTCCTCGACGAGGGCATCCTGGGGTTTGCCGCGCACGGCAAGGGGACGGAGGTTGAGGCCGGGACGCTCGTCGCGCAGCGTGGCCACGACCTGCTCTGCCATCTTCTGGGCCTGTTCGGCGTCGTCCAGTATCCAGGTGTCGTTCCCGATCCTGACGACCTCCGTATTCTCCTTGGCGTAGGCGCACAGTACGGCGAGTTCGGACTGGAGGCCATCCGCAATGGCGGCCGCCCGCGAGGCCGCCTTGAGCGCGGTGCTGCTTCCGTCGACTCCCACGATCACGGTTCCTGCCATGCCGGTTCCTCCCACCTGGCCCGCACGGGCTCTTCCAACGCGTGGACGATGCAGCCAACTTACCGCAGCGGCAAGCGCCCCGGATACGTTGATGCCGGCACAGTCACCGGCGGGCAGTTGTCACATTGGCCGTCCGTACCCGGCGGTCCGGCGTCTACCTAAGGGCGGTTCCCGCGGTCTCCACGTCCGCATCAATAGTGAGTCCGGGCCCATCCCCGTTACGGGCACATTTTCGGTGAGCCGGCATATCAGGGAGAGCAAGGTCGGCGTTCACACCCCGCCCGCGCGGACGGCGTCGCCCGCCGTAAGCCGGCCGCCGCCGGTGATGTACGCATAGATCCCCATGTTCGAGTGGCCGAGGTGTTCGTACAAAAGCTTCAGCATGGGCAGATCGCGCTCGGCCGTGCCAAGGTTGACCTCGGTGGCGGCGCAGCGGGCGATTTCCTGGAAGACTTCGAGCCGCACGTCACCGCACTCCAACACCGAGCCCGGCAGCGTACGTTCGGCGAAGGGCTCCAGCCCCTCAAGATGGATGTTCGCCCGGAAGCGCAGTGGATCAACAGTGACCCCGGCGCGTTCGCCGAGCTCACGTACGGAGGCAAGGTTGAGGATCGAGACCGCCTGCATTTCCCGCTCGCCGGTGCGCAGCAGGTCCGGGAAGCGCAGCCCGTCCTCTTCCGCGAGTACCGGCCGCCGGTCCGCGGGCAGCTCCAGCAGCCCGGCGATGTAGCCCACCAAGGCATCACGTCCGGCGTCGGTGGACAGATCCGCCGTCAGCACCGGAGGCAGCTCGGCCCCCGTCCCCGGCGCGGGCGCCGCTGGGAACAACTCAAGGACGTCGGTGCCCGGATCGTACACGCTGCGCACCGCGGCGAGCCGTTCATCCTTCATCAGCACGTGGAACTCACGTTTTCCCAACAGCTGCCTGGCCCCGGGCACGTACCGGCCATCCCGGCGGGCCAGAGCGTACCGGCGGTCGTGCGGAAAGCCCCGCCCCGTCTCCAGCAGCACCTCGTCCAGGCGCTGCGGACTCAGCCCCTTGACCGGGTAGTAATACAGCGAGTCGATGGTTCCGGACGGGGCGGAGGAAATCTGCGGCACAGAGCCAGTGTAAAAGGGAACGGCCCGCCCCTCGGACAGCAGGGGCTCCTTGAGCGGATGACCTGGTCAGCCTTCCCAAGCGCTTGTCGAGTCAGTGACTTTGGGACTCTGTTAGGTCCTATGGGTCGACCTGGGAGGTCACGGCGCCGTTGGCGCGTAGGACAGCGTAAACTGGTACCATATTTTGTACCAGAGGAGGTTGCCGTGGCCATTACTGCTTCCCAGGCGCGTGCCCAGCTGTTCCCGCTCATCGAGAAGGTCAACGCCGACCACGTCCCGGTCGAGATCGTCTCCAGGAAGGGCAACGCCGTGCTGATGTCCCTGGAGGACTTTGAGGCCTTGCAGGAGACCGCCTACCTCTTGCGCACGCCGGCCAACGCCGCGCATCTGCTGGAGAGCATCGCCCAGCACCGGGCGGGCCAGGCTGAAGAGCGGCCGCTGGCCGAGTGAACATCCTGTTCACCGACAAGGCCTGGGCGGACTATCGATACTGGGTCACCAACGACAAGGCGATCTTGAAGCGGATCAACCGGCTGATCGACGAATGCCGCCGGACGCCGTTCGAAGGCACGGGTAAGCCCGAGGCCCTCAAGCACCAGCTGGCCGGTTACTGGTCGCGCCGCATTACCGAAGAGCACCGGCTGGTCTATGCGGTGGAAGACGGGCAACTGGTGATCATCGCCGCCCGCTTCCACTACTGAGCCGTTGCCCAGCCGGGCATTGTAGAAGCGGGCGGGAAAGGCCGCGCCGCGGCGCCGGCATCCATGAGGGTGCCGACGCCACCGTGCCCGGCAGGGTCCGGATCAACAGTCCCGATCAGCACGCAGGACGGTTCCGGACGTCACTGGACACATGCTGTTCCAGCAGGGTGCCCTCGGGGCCCGCCTGCAGTTGCCGGTCCTCCACGATGACCTGGCCGCGCAGGACCGTCATGCTCGGCCAGGCCGCAACGCGGTAGCCTTCCCAGGGCGTGTAGTCCGCTTCATGCAGGTCCGCGGACGTAATCCTGCGGTCGACCGTCGTGTCGAGCACCGCCAGGTCCGCATCGCTGCCAATGGCGATGGCGCCCTTGTGCGGGTACAGCCCGAGGATCTTGGCGGCGTTCGCCGAAGTGATGTCCACAAAGCGCGTGAGGTCCAGGTTCCGCTTGGCAACGCCCTCGGTGTATGCGACGGCCATCCGCATTTCGACGCCGGCGTGGCCTCCGGTGGCGTCGAGGATGGTCCTTCCGCGTGTCTTCACCTCCAGATCGGTGCACACGCCGTCGGTTGCGAGCGTGCTCAGCGACCCATCGAGCAGCGATTCCCACATCGAGTCGCGGTCGTCCGCCGACTTGAGCGAGGGGTAGGTGTGGTAGATGGCGCCGTTTTCCTGGCGGTAGTCCTCGGCCGTGAAGTACGCGTAGTGGGGGAGGATCTCCCCGTAGACCGGTTGGCCCTTGCCGCGTGCCTCGCGGATGGCGTCCACGCCTTCGCGGGCGCTGACGTGCATGAGGTAGATCGGGGCGCCGACATGCTCGGCGAGCGTGATGGCGCGCTGGAAGGAGAGCTTTTCGGAGAGGTTGTTGTGGGCGTGGTGCATGTACTCGAGCCCGGTCTTGCCCTGGTGCTGCAGCTTCTTGTAGGCGTACATGACGATGTCGTCATCCTCCGCGTGCACGGCGAGCATGGCGCCTGCGGCCGCGGTCTGCTCCATCAGGCCCCACATGTTGCCCAGATCCGTCTTCTGCTTCGGCCGCGTGGGGGTGGTGTTGGTCATCCAGACCTTGTAGCTGCCGTGGCCGGCGGCGACGGCGTCGGGGATCTGCTCAAGCACTTCGAAGGGGATCTCGGGTTCCTTGAAGGTGCCGTGGAGGGCATAGTCGGTGTAGGTGTTGCCCTCCCATTCGGCGGATTTGCGTTTGAAGGAGTCGGCGAGTTCGTCGCCGGGCTGCCAGTGGGCGAAGTCGACAAGGGTGGTGGTGCCGCCGTAGATGGCGCCTTCGCTCACGCGGTCGGGGCCGAAGCATTTGATGCCGCTCTCGGCCGCCGTCGGCAGGACGGAGTTGGTGTGAACGTGCGGGTCCACTCCGCCGGGCACCACCAATTGGCCGCGGAGGTCTACCACGCGCAGGGCTTCGTCCGGACTGCCGAGACCGGTGGCACGGAGGGAGACAATCTTGCCGCGGGAGATGCCGATGTCCAGCGGGTGGGCGCCGGAGGGGGTGACCACCAGGCCGTTGGTGAGGAGCAGATCAAACATGGGGAACCTACGCATTCCTAGTCGGTGGGTCGATGGAGAACGGGGGAGTGCTGAAATACCGGGAGGCCAGGGTGACCTTGACGGAGGCGCGCGCGTTGACCAGTTGGGACACGGACACGTCCGCGGCGGCGCTGAGCAGCATCGCGGCCTTTTCCCGCGGCCATTGCCGGTCGGCCGCCAGGAGTTCGAGCATGTCGTCGAGGGCGTTGCGGGCAGCTTCGTCCAGGTCCCCGCCGTCGCCGATGGTGATGACGGAGCCGCCGGACAGGACCACCGGCCGCCGCAGCGGGGCCGCGGGCAGCACCCGGCAGGAGAGCACGACGGTGCCCTCGACCTCGACGCCGGTCAACGAACACTCGCCGTCGCCCTGGGCGGCGTGCAGGTCTCCGGCATAGAGCATGGCTCCGGGCACCTGCACCGGCAGGATGACGGCGGCGCCCGCGGTGACGTCCTTGCAGTCCATATTGCCGCCGTGGCTTCCCACGGTGCTGGAGTCCGGGCCGGCACCGGCAGGCGCGATGCCGATCTTGCCGATCATCGGCCGGACCGGGATGGTGACTCCGTCGTCGAAGCGCACCTCGCCGTCGGCGATCTCCACGATGTGCCCGCGCCGGGCCAGCCCGCCGCTGAAGCCGCCCCGGCCCGGCAGGGTGACCATGGCTCCGCGGTTGGCGATCCGGATTTCGTGGACGTCGACGCGCAGGACGTCGCCGGGCTGCACGCCGCGGACCAGGACCGGGCCGGTCACCGGGATCGACAGCTTCTCATACTCCCCGGTGCTCTCGAACAGGCCGCCGGTCAGCAGGCTGCGGGCATCAAGCGAGAAGGGTTCCCCCGGGTCGACCTCGAGCACCGGCGGAGTGGCGGCGGTGAAAGAAGCGGAGGCGTGCTCGAATCCGGCATGCGGTCCGGCGTTGAGGGTGTGGGACGCGCGCATCATCCGCCCGCTCACCCGGCGTAGACCGGTGTGGCCCAGTGCTGGTCGGCAGCGACGCGGCCGACGACGGCCTGCCGGTAGAGGTCCTGCAGCCGGCCGGTAATCTCGCCCGCCGTCCCCCCGCCGATCGTCGTGCGGTCGACGGAAGCGACGTGGTTGACCTCGGCGGCACTGCCGCACACGAAGACCTCGTCCGCCGAGTAGAGTTCGGTCCGGTCGATGGGACGGATGTCGACATCGAGTCCCAGTTCGGTGCGGGCCAGGTGCAGCACGCTGTCCCGCGTCACGCCCTCGAGGATGTTCTCGGTGACCGGCGGTGTGCAGAGCCGGCCCTTGCGGACCATAAACACGTTGTAGCCCGCGCCCTCGGCGACGTGGCCGTTCTCGGTCAGCAGGAGAGCCGCATCGTAGCCGTTGCGGCGGGCCTCCAGCAGGGCGAGCCGGCCGTTCTGGTAATTGGCGATGGACTTGATACGCGGTGGCATGGACCTGTCGGACAGGCGCGCCCAGCTGCTGATCTGCACATGCAGGCCGGTGGCGCCGAAGTAGTTGCCCATCGGAATCGCGGCCATGAACACGGTGGCCGGTCCGCTGTCCTCGGGCTTGCCGTCGCTGGAGTCCACGAATACCTGCGCCCGCATGTGCAGGTTGCCGCGCAGATCGTTTGCCCGGATCAGGCCGAGGAGTTGCTCGGAGAGCGCCGCGGTGTCGCGGGGGCCTGCGATTTCGACCACCCGCATGGATTCGACCAGGCGCCTCATGTGGTCTTCGACCCGGAAGGCGTAGAGCTGCTGGTCTTCCTCGCTCCAGTAGGCCCGGAAGCCTTCGAAGACCCCGACGCCGTACTTCAGGGTGGTGCTGAGCACGTGGAGGCGGGCATCGGCGTAGTCCACCAACTCGCCGTCGTGCAGGAGATAACGGACGCCCGGGGCGGAAGCCGCGGGTTCGGTGCCGGCGATGGTGGCGGTTTCGGGCAGGCTTGGCATCACAGGTTCCCATTCTTCTCGACATTGACTTCATCTCGCAGCAAGATTTCTCACTATATTGAAGACAGGGCGTGCCGCTGTCAATGGCCGCGGGTCTTCCGGCTGTCGGTGCGGCATGCCCGAGAGTTGGGGTGCATGCGCCCTGAAGGCTGGTTATAAGCCATGCGGCCGGGCATGTCTAGGGGTGTTTTCCACGCGGGATGGCGCTAGAGTGCGATTTCAATAAAGTGATGAAACTTTGATATGTGCCAAACCGCAGTGTCGCGGTAGCTGAATCAACGATCGGGGAGCCTCAGATGCCACAGCCGCTGGTTGTTTCCAATGCCTTCAATCTATCCCATAGGGGAGCCTCATGAGTGTCCAAGAACTCCCGTCCACCTCTCCGGGGCTGCGGCCGCCGGCATGGGCCAGGCGGGCACGGATGCGCGCCCACGGCCGCTCAAGCCCCATCCTGACCGCCTTCGCGGCCGCGGTGATTATCGGCCTGCCGCTTGTTGCCCTGGTCCTGCCCCTGCCCCACGATCCGCTGCGGCCGGATCCGGATTCGATCGGCATCGCGCCGAACCTGAGTCATTGGTTCGGTACTGACGAAAACGGGATGGACGTTTTCGCCCGCACCCTGGAGGCTGCCAAGCTGGACCTGCCGATCGCACTGGCGGCCACGGGGCTCTCGCTCCTCGTCGGGGTTCCGCTGGGGTTGTTCGCCACGAGCGGCCGCGCCGGCGAAGCGCTGATGCGGATCGTCGATGCCTTCGCAGCCCTCCCGATAATCGTGATCGCCGTCGTTTCCATCCAGCTCATGGGCGGCGGGGCAACCGACGTGGTGCTCGCCATCGCCATCGTGGCAGCGCCGCGCTTCGTCCGGCTTTCCCGCGCTGCAGCGGTATCGCTGCGCTCATCGCGCTACGTGGAGGCCGCCGTTGCCATCGGCTGCTCTCCGGTGCGCGTCGCCTTCAACCACATCCTGCGCAACGCCTACGGCGTTGTGCTGGTGCAGGCGACGCTGACGGCCGCCAGCGCCCTGGGGGCGATCGCGGCGCTGAACTTCCTCGGTGTCGGCGTCAGGCCTCCGCAGCCGACCTGGGGAGCCATGATCAGCGACGGCTTCAGCATGCTGATCCGGGGCGAGTGGTGGGCGGCGGCCTTTCCGACGGCGGCCATGCTGCTGGTGATCGCCTCGCTGAACATCGTCGCCGGAGCCATTGAAAACAGGATCGAGCGAGTGGAGCGGGCCCGATGACAACACGACTCCAGGTACGGGACCTCGTGACCGAGTTCGACACCCGCGGCGGCACGGTGCGGGCACTGCACGGGATTTCCTTCGAGGTGGGCCAGAGCGAGGCCGTCGGGATCGTCGGGGAATCGGGATCCGGCAAATCGACGGTGGTCCGCTCGGTGATCAAGCTGCTGATGCCGCCCGGCCGGGTCGCCGGCGGGAGTGCCGTCTTTTCGGGCCAGGACCTGCTGCAGCTGCGGGAACGCGATATCCGCAGCATTCGGGGCAAGGAGATCGGATTCATCGCCCAGAATCCCTTCAGCGCATTGAATCCCGTGGTGCGCATCGAGAAGCAGTTCGCGAACATCGCCAAGGCGCACGGACTGCCGGTGGACGGTGCCTCGCGCGAGCACGCTCTGCAGCTGCTGGCTGCCACCGGGGTGAACGAGCCGCAGCGCGTCATGCATGGCTATGCCCACGAGCTCAGCGGCGGCATGGCACAGCGGGTGGTCATTGCCATGGCTCTCTTCCTGAACCCCCGCCTGGTGATCGCGGACGAGCCGACCACGGCGCTCGACCTGACGGTACAGCGCCAGGTGCTCGACACCCTCCGCCGGCTCACCGTGGACAGCGGCCGTTCCATGCTCATTGTCACGCACGACCTGGGGGTGGTGGCCGAATACTGCGACCGGGTCCTGGTGATGTACCAGGGCGAAATCGTCGAGCAGGGGGAGGTATCCCAGGTGTTCGTGGACCCGCAGCACCCCTATACCGTCTCGCTGCTCAACTCCGTGGTGCGGCCGGAAGGCGACGCCGCACCTGCCGCTGAACTCTCCGAATCATGGAGGCCCTGACCATGGCACTGATCGAAATCAAGGACCTCAGGAAGGCCTTCCGCACTCCGCAGGGGCAGCTCGTCACCGCGGTTGACAGTGTCTCGCTGTCGGTCGAAGCCGGCGAATGCGTCGGCATTATCGGCGAAAGCGGATCCGGAAAGTCCACGCTCGGCCGGTTGATTCTGCGGCTGCACGAGGCAGATTCAGGCTCGATCATCCTCGACGGCGAGGACGTCCGCGCGCTGACGCGGCAGCAACTGCGCCGGCGGCGCCGGCACTGGCAGATTGTCTTCCAGGAGCCGTTCGCGTCGCTGAATCCGCGGCTGACCATCCGCCAGATCGTGGAGGAGCCGCTGATCGTGGCGCGGACCAGCGGCACACGGGCCGACAGGCTCCGCCGGGTGACGGAAACGCTTGAGGAAGTCGGGCTCTCGGCGGACTTCCTCGAGCGCCGGCCGGCGAACCTCAGCGGCGGACAGCAGCAGCGGGTCGGCATCGCCCGGGCGCTCGTCACCGACCCCACCCTGGTGGTGCTGGATGAGCCCACCGCCTCCCTGGACCTGACCATCCGGGCGTCGATCCTGCGCATGCTGGCAGCGCTGCAGGTCTCCCGGGGACTGACCTATGTCTTTATTTCGCACGACATCGAAACGGTCAGGCACTTCTGTTCGCGCGTGGCCGTGATGCACCGCGGACGCTTCGTCGAGACCGGCACGACCCGCCAGGTGCTGTCTGATCCGCAGCAGCCCTATACCCAGGCGCTGATGTTAGCGGCCATGCCGCCGATCCCCTATTCACCCAATCCAGCCGGCGCCGTCTCCGACGGCGACAGCCAGGACCGGACAAAGGCGGGAACGCTATGATCCGCTACATCATTTCGCGGTTGGTGATCGCCTTCCTGCTCCTGCTGGGACTGATCACGCTGAGTTTCGGGCTGGTTTCCCTGCTTCCGGGGGATCCGGCAGTCGCGCTGCTGGGCGAATACGCCACCCCGGCCGACGTCGCCCGGATCAACGCCCAGCTGGGGCTGGACCTGCCGTTCTGGGAGCGCTACCTCGACTACATGGGCCGGACCCTCCGCGGTGACCTGGGCCAGTCATTCTTCACCGGCAGCCCGGTTGCGGCGGAAATCTGGACGCGCCTGCCGAATACCCTGGTCTACCTGGTTCCCGGACTGATCCTGGCGCTGGTGATCGGGATGGCCTCGGGCACATTCGCGGCCTACAAATACGGCCGTTTCGCGGACAAGTCCTTCACCGCCGGTGTATCGGTCCTGATGGCGATGCCGGAATTCGTGCTGGCCCTGCTCCTGCTCTTCATCTTCTACCAGCAGCTGCACCTTGCGCCGGCACCCCTGGGGATGCTCTCCAGTGCGGACATCCCGCCGCCCAAGGTGACCGGAGCCGTACCCATCGACGCCGTGCTGGCCGGGAAGTGGGACCTGGTGGCATCCATCCTCGGCCGGGCGGCCCTGCCGATCATCACGATGGGCCTGTTCTTCGCCGCGCCCTTCGGCAAGACCGTGCGCACCGGGTTGCTCCAGGTGCTGAACTCGCCCCAGATCGAGTTTGCCAGGGCCTGCGGCCTGCGGCCGGCCCAGGTGTACCGGTATGCGCTCAGCGACGTCAGGGGGTCCCTGATGACCTACATGGTCCTGCTCTTCGCAGCCTCACTCAGCGGCGCCGCGATCATCGAAAGCGTGTTCTCCTGGCCCGGCGTCGGCGGCTGGTCACTGGACGGGGTGCTCAAGGGCGATGTCCCGGTCATCCAGGGCTTTGTCCTGATCATGGGCGCCACAAGCCTGCTCGGCTACGTGATCCTGGACGCCCTCATTACCCTTCTCGACCCGCGCACCCGGAGCAATGCGGTGGCGGGCCGGAAGCGGCCGCAGCGCCCGGAAACGGCTGCAGTTTCCGCCTGAAAAACCTTGACAATCCGCCAAGATTCAATAGATTGAAGATATGTTCACAATACTGAAACCAGAAAAGATGGTCGTCCTCGGCGGGCTGATTCCCCTCGACAACCGCGTCAGTTGGGTGCCGGCCGGATCCACGGGGTTCCAGCCCTCGAACTGCTACCTGATCACCGAGGGGCAGTCGCGGTTGCTCGTCGACTCCGGACTGGCCGTCCACAGCCAGGAGATCCTCGACGACCTGGCCGGACTGATCGGCGAGGGCGGCGGTGTCTCGGTATTCTTCACCCGCAGCGAAATGGACTGCGTGTCCAACCTTGAGCCGATCGCGAGGCGGTTCGACATCGAGCGCCTGTTCACCGGCGGCGTCATTAATCCGTTCGACGCCTTCGACGACCTGAGCCGGATGGCCTTGCGCGGCCGGCGGCACCAGATCGACGAGAAGCGCACCGGGGAGGGGGATTCTTTGGCCCGCGCGGCCCAAATCGACGTGGCGCCGGGCAGGGTGCTGGAAATCGAGTCTCCGCTGCTGCGGCTCCTGCCCACCTTCTGGGGCTGGGACGAGCAGACCGGGACGCTGTTTACCTCGGATACGTTCACCCACGGGGTCATGGACAGCCCGGACAGCCCGCGCGTCATCGACTCCACCATGGAAGACACCACCACGGCCGAGCAGGTCGCCGGACACCTCTATGCCAAGTACGAGTGGATCCCGCGCTCGACCTGCGGGCCGCTGCGCGAATGGCTCGCCGAGAAGTTCACGGCACTGGACCCGGAGATTATCGCCCCGTCCCGGGGCTGTGTGCTCCGCGGCCGCGACGTCGTCCGGCGGCACCTGGACTTCATGCTCAGCGCCCTGACCCCGGAGCGCGCCCACCTGATTCCGCAGCCAGCCTAGGAGGATCCGATGGAAGCACTTGTCGAAACAATGAGCAGCGACCTTCCGCGCATGGTCGCTGACGGCGTGACCTGGATGAGCTCCTGCCTGCCATTCCACCTGGAGGACCGGGTCATCCACGGGCACAACTCCACTTACCTCGTCCAGGGCGAGCACTCATCCATCCTGGTGGACACGGGCAACCCGTCCAGCTGGAACATCATCTCCGCCACCTTGGACCAACTGCTGGACGGCCGGGAACTGACCTACGTGTTCCCCACCCACCCTGAGCTGCCGCACACCGGCAACCTCCCCCGGCTCGTGCAGAAGTACCCGCAGGTGCAGGTCGTCGGGGACATCCGTGACTACCACCTCTTCTACCCCGAGATCGTGCCCAGCCTGCACGCCCGGGTGCCGGGTGACCGGATCGATCTGGGCGGCCGGGAATTCGTGGTGGTCGAGGCGCTCATCCGCGACCTGCCCAACACCCAGTGGGGTTTCGTGCCGCAGGCCGGGGTGCTGTTCACCGCCGACGGCTTCTGCTACATGCACCGGCCCGACCTCGACGATGAAGACCCCGTTCACCTGCCGGGCGAGTGCGGGCTGACCACCGGCGAACTCTCGGCGCCCATCGCCGTCGAGAATGCGGCCTTCTTTACCGGCAGCGCCCTGTACTGGGCACGTTTCGCGAACGACGCGGACCAGGTCTATAACCGGGTGCTCAAGCTTGTCGACGAGCTAGGGGTCACCTCGGCCGCACCCACCCACGGGAACTTCATCACGAACGTCCATGCGGTGGAGCCCATCATCAGGACCGGCCACAAGCAGGCCTACCGCTACTAGGCGCCCTGCGCCGCGTACTGCCCTTCACATGTCCCAACCGCGTCCTACAAATCAAGGAGCCTGGACTATGAAACGCTCGCCCTTGTTCGCCGGCGGCATTGCCGCCGCGCTCGCAGTATCCCTGGCCGGCTGTGCGGGCGCATCCTCGCAGGCCGCCCCGGCCCGGACCGACAATGTCGTCGTCGCCGTCGGGGCGCTGCCGGACAGCCTCACCCCGTCGCCGTGGGGCGGAAGCGCCTCCCACGTGGTGCTGAGCGGGCTCGGCTCGCAGCTGCTGCAGTACAAGTCGGATGAGAACTCCTGCCAGAACCCGTCCACCGAGGTGGCCGGCCGGCTGGCAGAAAGCGCCGAACCCAATGCGGACGGCACCGGCATCATCGTCAAGCTGCGGAAACTCACCAGCCAGTTCGGCAACACGCTCTCCGCCGAGGACGTGCGCTGGAGCCTGGACATCGGCATGAAGCGCCAGCCGGTCATGCAGGGAACCCTGAAAAGCAGTGGCTTCGATGTGGACAACCTCGTCACTGTTATCGACGATCACACCGTGCAGCTGAACACGACCGAGATCACCTCGTACACGATCGAGGCGCTGCAGAACAACCTTTTCTACATCCATGACAGCACCGAAGCCAAGAAGCACGTGACGGCGGATGATCCCACGGCGAACAACTGGCTGTCGAAGAACCTCGCCGACTACAGCGGCTGGGACCTGGAGGAGTTCACCCCGGGAACCACGCTCGCCGTCACCGCGGACCCGGACTGGGAAGGCGAGCGCGGGGACGTCAAGCGCGTTGTAGTCAGGGCCGTGCCGAGCACCGCGACGCGGAGCCAGCTGGTCGAAAGCGGTGAAGTCCAGGTGGCCAACGCCTTCGAGTACGACCAGTACGAGTCCCTCAAGAAGGCTCAGGGGGTCAGCGTGGCCGACTGCGCCAGCCAGACCCGCGACACGCTGATGTTCAACACCAAGACCGGCCCGCTGGCCAATGAGCAGGTGCGCCATGCGATTTCGATGGCCATCGACCGCGCGGCCCTCGTCAAGGGGGCGTATGCGGGCTACGGCGAGCCGGCCGGTTCCATTTTCCCGATGGTGGACGGTTCAGCCATCTACAAGTTCGACCCGGCCGCGGCCAGGAAGCTGCTGGCCGAGGCCGGCTATGCTAACGGCTTCCCGCTGACACTCAGCTACAGCGAGACCCGCCCCGGCCCGGTGGCGGCGAAGTCGGCAGTCCTCATCCAGTCCATGCTCAAGGACGTGGGCATCGACGTAAAGCTGCAGAACGTCGCCAGCGCCACCGACTTCTCCACCGCCCTGATCGACGGCCGCTACCAGGCGGTGCTCTATTCCGAGCCGATCGTGATCGCCGACCCGGCGTACTACAGCTACGCCTTCTACGGCACGGGAGCCCCCAGCAACAGCACCGGCTGGTCCGATCCCAAGTTCGACAAGGCCCGTGCCGCCCTGGCGGCGACGCCGGACGAGGATGCGGACAAGCGCACGAAGCTGATCGAGGAGATGACCGCGCTGGTGGACAAGGGCGCGCCGATCCTCTCCCTGGTCGAAGTCCGCGGCATGCTCGCCCAAAAGGCGGGGCTGTCCGGGGCGCAGCCGCTGACCAACGGACAGATTTACTTCAACGCCCTCGGCCGCTAGTCCGCCGCAGGACCATTGCCTTCGGGGCCGGCCGGCGGCCACTGCGGCCGGCCCCGAACCCCACGAGAAAGAGCACAGCCATGATTGAACTTTGCGGAAAGCTGGTACGCGACACACTCGATGAGCTGCTCGACCCGGCGACCACGGCGCTTGTGGTCATCGACATGCAGCAGGGCGCGGTGTCGGCCGGGGGGGCCATCGGCGACTCCGGCCACGACCTGAGCATGATGCCGGCCGTCGTCGAGGCCTGCGGACAGGCAATCGCCGCAGCCCGGGCCAACGGCGTGCCCGTCTTCCACATCCGGGTCGAAAACCTTCCCGACGGCGCCAGCTCACCGGCCGCCTGGCTGCGGGCCCTGTACACGGCAGCCAACGGGCGTCCGATCGACCTGGGCAGGCTCAGCCTCAAGGGTGATCCGGCCACCGACTTCTGCGAACCGTGCATGCCCGAAGCGGGGGAAGTCGTCATCACCAAGCGCCGGCCCAGCGCGTTCGTGGGCACCGAACTCGCCCTGCTCCTGCGCAGCCAGGGAATCGAGTCGGTAGCCCTGGTCGGGGTCTCGACCGGAGGATGCGTCGAGGCCACGCTCCGCGATGCGGTGCACAACGACTTCTATGCCGTTCTGCTCGAGGACGCCGTGGGCGCGTATGACACGGTCGTCCACGATGCGGCGATGACGGTCATGAAGGCACGCCATGACGTGTGCTCCCTCAAGGAGGCTGTTGCCGTGTGGGAATCGGCGTCCCGCGGGGCATCCATGTCCTCGAGCCTGCACGGCGTGCGATGAAACGGTCCACCGCGGAGGCCCCGAACTTCGGTTCCGGGCCCGACCCCCTGGCCGGCGGGCGCATCCACCGGCTGGGCGGAGACATCCTGCTGGATGAGCGGGTCAGCTGGTGCCCGCCCGGGGTGCGCAGGCGCCAGCCGGTCAGCTGCTACCTGGTCCGGGGCAGGTCCGGTTCGGTGCTCGTCGATACCGGGATCCGTCTGCACGCGGACCAGATCCTGCGGCAGCTCGACCGTCTGCTCGCCCCGGGGGAGCCGCTGTCCATCGTGCTCACGAGGACCGAGATGGAATGCTGCCTGAACCTGCCGGCCATCGAGGCCCGGTTTTCCGTCGAGTCCGTGTGGTACACGGGCGGGATCACGGTGCCCCGTGCTGCGGCCGCGGCCCGGCGGGTCTCGGTGGAGCCCGGCAGTTCCCTTGAGGTCGAAGTGATCGACGGCGTCGTCCTCGAGTTCGTTTCCCCGCTGCTCCGCCTGCTGCCGACGTTGTGGATCTTCGATCCGGAGTCGGGGGTGCTGCTGACCTCCGACGCCTTCACCCACGGCACAGACGCCGGCGCGGACCCGCGTGACGGACTGCGGAAATTCCGCTGGTTCACCCAGGCCGACACGCGGCCGATCGCCCATGACGTGCTGCGCAATGTCCGCAACCGGCAAGTGGCCGCCATCGGGCCCGGTTACGGGGTGCCGTTCACCGGCGTCGCGGAATGCGCCCGGGAAGCCGAAGGCCTGGCGGTAGCCATCTTTGAAATGGGGGGCCGATGAGCGCAGCACATGAGGCCCGGCTGATTGCCGACGGCGTGCATTGGCTGGGCGGATGCCTGGTCGCCAATGCCCCGGGCCAGGAGGTCCACTACCACGTCTCCGCCTATCTGGTGGTGGGGGCCAGGGCCTCGATCCTGGTCGATACCGGGGACCCGGCCCACCTGCCGGTGGTCATGGAACAGCTGGACACGGCGCTGGGTGGGCGTCCGTTGGACTATATCTTCCCCACCCACCCGGAAATACCCCACGCCGGCAACCTGCCCGGGCTGCTCGAGAGATATCCCTCGGCGCTCGTCGTCGGCGACGTGCGCGACTACCTCCTGCACTTCCCCGAATACGAGGACCGGTTCATTTCCAAGGCAGCCGGTGAGTGCCTCGATCTCGGCGGCCGCGAGTTCCGGTTCCTGACTGCCTTCATCCGCGACCTCGAGAACACGCTCTGGGGCTACGACAGCGGGGCCGGGATGCTGTTCGTCTCGGACGGGTTCTCCTACATCCACGACGTGCCCGCGCCGGAGGAAGACGACGAGCCGGTGCACCTGCCCGGGCAGTGCCGGATGCTCTCCGGCGAGATGCCGGTGCCCCCGACGGTCGAACAGGCGGCGTACGGCACCGGCCGGGCGCTCTACTGGACCAAGTTCGTCGACGTCGTCCCGGCCTTCGAGCAGGTCAGGGAAACGCTGGAAGCGCTTCCCGTCAGGTTCGTCGGCCCGGCACACGGCAATGTGATCGACGACGTTGAGGGCATGCTCATGACGTCGCTGGCGGCGCACCGCCAGGTCTACGAGGGAAGAGTTCTATAATGAAGAAAAATCAAAATACTGAAAAAGTTCCATGCCGGACGCCAACCAGCTGCGAGGAGTGAAGCAATGAGAGACCTGATTGGATACGGGGAGAACCCGCCGGTCGTCAGATGGCCGCATAATGCCAAGGTCGCCGTTTCCCTCGTGCTCAATTACGAGGAAGGTGCGGAGAGTTCCATCGAGGCCGGCGACGGGCGCGACGAGGATGTGTCGGTCTTCGGGGGCTGGTCCGCCGATCCCGCCCGCCGGAGCCTGATGAAAGAGTCGTTCTTCGAGTACGGCAGCCGGGTGGGCATCTGGCGCTACCTGGGCATGCTGCGCGAATACAAGGTGCCGGCGACCTTCATGGCCTGCGGCGCCGCGCTCGAAAGGAATCCCGAAGCGGCCCGGGCGATCGTCCGCGACGGACACGAGATCTGCGCGCACGGCTACAAGTGGCGGGGGACCGTCGGCATGACCCCCGCCGAGGAGCGGGCCGAAATCCGGGCCTGCGTGGCTGCGATCCAGGCCGTCGCCGGGGTGACGCCGGTGGGGTGGTACGTCCGGGAGGGGATTACCGAGAACACCCGGACGATCCTCGCCGAGGAGGGTTTCCTCTACGACTCGAACTCCTACGCCGATGACCTGCCCTACCATGTTCAGGCCGGCCCTGCCCGGCACCTTGTCCTGCCCTATTCGGGTGACACCAACGATGCCCGGTTCTGGGGCAGCGGGAGCCTGGGCACCGCGGACGAATTCTTCACCGTGCTCAAGGACACCCTCGACTGCCTGCTGATCGAGGGCGAGACCGTGCCCAAGATGATGTCGGTCGGACTGCACCTGCGGATCGGTGGGCGGCCCAGCGTCGCCCACGGCGTGCGCCGCTTCCTGGAGTATGCGCTCGCCCAGCAGGGAGTCTGGTTTGCCACCCGCGAGGAGATCGCCCGCTGGTGGCTCGAGCATCCACCGGTACGGCAGCCCGAGGCGGCCTTTGAGGGGGTGGCGTGATGGCAGCCGCGAGCAAAGGGGACGCGATGACGGATATTGCCCGGCTGGTGCACAACGTCGACCAGCAAGGTTTCGCGGAACTCGACAAGATCGGCCTGAACGGCCAGCGCGACCAGGGGCTGGTGTGCACGCTCATCTCCCGGGACCTGAGCGGTTCCGATGACCTGTGCGTCAGCTGGGGGCGGATCCTGCCTGGCCAGCACCACCTGTGTCACCACCACCCCGATGCCTCGGAATTCTATGTCGTCATCTCCGGAACTCCGCTGGTCCATCTCGGCGACACCGAGTACCGCGCCCGGCCCGGCGACGGCATCTACATCCCGCGGGGGACCCGGCATGGCCTCACGAACGACGGCGATACCGCGGTTGACCTGGTTGTCGGGGTCAGCAAGCCCGCGGACTGGCAGTTCGTCCCCGACGAGTAGGGACAGTGCCGTCCGGCAACAGCAGATCCCGCAAACTACCTGGAGGAGCCCTCGATGTCACACAACACCGCCATGCCGGCGCTGGAACGCAGCGTGGGATTGATTACTGCCGAACCGACGCCCTCGCTGCTTGCCATCCTCGTCCATGCGGGCGTGGACTTCCTGGTCCTCGATGCGGAACAGACAGGGCTAACCGTCCAGCAGTGCCGTGACGTTGTGCAGCGGTTGGCAGGCTCCGGGGTACAGGTGGCGGTCCGTGTTCCCGATCTGGAAGCGAACACGCTGGTGGCGTTCGCGAACACCGGTGTGGGTGAGATTGTCCTGCCGCAGGTGTGCAGCATCAACGAGCTTGAGCGCGCCCACGACGCGACCCGCTATGCCCCCGAGGGGTCGCGGCCGAAGCAGGTATCGCAGGCTTCGGCATTCGGGGCGGACTACTCACGTCCGCCGCGGATTACTGTGTTGTTTGAGACCGTCGACGCGGTCGAGCGGGTGGAAGACTTCGCGGCTTCCCCGTTCTTCAGCGGGGGGTGGGTAGGGCCGACGGATCTGGCAAGCGACCTGCGGCGGAGGGGGGACGGAGGCCCGGAGGCGGTGGAAAACGCGGTCCGGACCGTCGTCGGCGTGCTGTCGCGGGCGGGCCACAGCGTGGGACTCCCGGCAGCGGGCATGGAGGGCGCCGGAGATGTGTTCGCCAGCGGTGCCGACCGCTGTGCGGTCTATTGGGAGCGGGAACTGGCCTCGTTGCTGTCCGGATACGCGGCATCGCGGCTAGGATGAGTCGCCAGAGCGGCGGCAGCCTTGCGGCCAACGCCAGCAGGCAAACTGAACATCTTCGATATACTGATGAAAAGTCCGCAATAAATGAAGGGGGCGTCGTGGACGTCATGGAGGCGGCAGATAACGAGGCGAGCGAGACCCTGGACCGGGACTTCTGGATCACCCATCTGGGAGCGATGGTCAAGAACCAGCGGGTCGGCCGGTTCACGGTGGAAGAACTCGCCGACCGGGCCGGTGTCAGCGCGGGCCTGATCAGCCAGATTGAGCGGGGGATCGGCAATCCCTCTTTCGCGACACTCCTTCGCCTCGCAAACTCACTCGACCTCCCGTTGTCCAGCATGTTCACCAATCCGAACGAGGGCCGGGAACGCATGCTCGTGCGCCGGACGGACAGGCGGCGGATCGAAATTCCGTCCCAGGGCATCAGCATGGAACTGATCGTCCCGGACACCGACCGGAAGCTTGGCGTAGTCAGCATGACGATCCCCGCCAACTTCGACGGCTCCCATGTCCCGCACTCGCATGAAGGCGAGGAATGCGTCCTGGTCCAGGCCGGTACGCTGGTGGCGACCGTCGCGGGACAGGACTCCACGCTGGGACCCGGCGACAGCCTGACCTATGATGCCTCCCTGCCGCACTGGTGGAGCAACCACACGGAGTCCGCGGCGGTCATGCTCGCCATCTCCACGCCGCCCTCGCTCGGCAGGGCCCACTAGTGGATGCGCCCGGTCCGTCGTACCGCCTGGGCGTCCTGGTGCCTTCGTCGAATTCGAACGCGGAGTCGATGACCGCAGCCATGCTCGCGGACCAGCCGGATGTGGGGGTGCACTACAGCCGTTTCCGGCTGCCGCCGAGCCTCGATGACGCCATCGACGCGGAGGTGCTCGGCGAGGCCCCGGCGTTGCTGGCCGACGCCGAGGTGGCCGCGGTGGCGTTCCACGGAACGTCGGGGTCCTGGACGGGTGTTGCCGGCGACCGCGCCCTGTGCGCGGGACTGGCCGCGGCGACGGGGGCACCGGCGACCACCGCGTCCCTGGCCGTCCTGGCCGCCCTGCAGGCGCTCTCGGCCGCACGGATCGCCGTCGTCTTCCCCGGCCCGGCCGGCATCGCGCGGCTCATCGAGGAGGAATATGCCCGGCACGGCATCGAGGTGGCCGGCACCTTCGTCCCGGCAACCGTGATGTCGAATCCGCAGATTGCCCTCCTTGGCCGCGGTGACATCGAGTCGATGATGCGGCCTGCCTTCATGGGCGGTGCCGATGCCGTCGTCTGCATCGGCACCAACCTCCGCTCGGGGTACCTTGCCGCCGGCTTCGAAGCGGAGTACGGGCTGCCCGTCGTGGACAGCGCCACGGCCACGCTCTGGCACCTGCTGCAGCTCGCGGGGGCAGCCCGCCCCATCCCGGGCTGGGGCCGGCTGCTCGCCATGTCCTAAATTTCAGAGACGTGAGGGTCCGGGCCGGCGTCTCCGCCGGTCCGGAGCAGCCACCAATTGACGATCTCCTCGCGGGTGGCGAACCATACTGCCTTTCCGTTCTGCTGTGCATGGGCCAGGAACCGGCCGAGGGCGGCCGCATACGCCGGCCTGCCGATCAGGCGCGGATGCAGTCCGATGCTCATGACCGAGGGGCCGCTGCGCGTGTCGGCGAGCAGCATGTCCAGCGTGGCTGCGAGATGGCCGGCGAAGGCACCGGCCGTAGGAAACAGGCCGAGGAGGCCGGAATCGTTCGTGTCGCCGGCGTAGGGCAGCACCGGCAGCCGGGGATTGTTTGGGCCGGCCCCCCAGTGCGGCACGTCGTCGTTGAAACTGTTCGAGTCGTAGGTGAACCCTGCGGCAGCCAGCGTCTGCCGCGTGTGCGGATTGAGCCCGTCGCGCGAGTACCAACTGGTGGGGCGTACCCCGGTGCTTGCAGTGATGGCATCCCGGGATTGGATGATCAGCTGCTGCTCGTCCTCGGCGCTGAGGCCCGTATGAGTGTCCCACTGCTGGCCGTGGTCGGCGATCTCGTGGCGGTCCCGGACCAGCGCAGCCGCCACCCCCGGATTGAGCTGCAATGCTGCTGCGCAGCAGAACGCTGTGGCCCGGACCTCGTGGTGTCGAAGGATGCGCAGGAGGCGCCAAATGCCGGCCCGCGCACCGTACTCGAAGGCAGATTCCAGCGTGAGGTTCCGGGCGCCCGGAACCGCATGGGCCGGGATCCAGTGGGCTCCGAGGTCATCGGCGGAATCGCCGCGGGCCCGGCTGCGCTCGGCTCCTTCCTCCACGTTGATGACCAGCGAGACTGCCACCCTGGCGTCGCCGGGCCAGCGGAAATCCGGCGGGAACTCGCCGTAGCCAACAAATCCACGCGTGGTGGTCTGCCCTGTCAATCCGATCTCCCCTCGGTCGAGGACGGGTATTCCAAGATCCAGCAGTTGCGTCTATGGTGAAGAAACTTCGATATTCTGAAAATAGCTGACAGGGAGGGCGATGTCCACGCTGATCCAGGGCGGAACCGTAGTCCCCGGCACCGGTGACACCGTTATTGCGAACGGTGTCGTCGTGCTGCGCCATGGCCGGGTCGCCGATGTCCTGACGCGGTGGGATCCGGTGCAGGAGTTCGCCGGGGAGACCATCGACGCGGCAGGCTGCGTGGTGATGCCGGGCCTCATCAACTGCCACGCCCACGGGGTCAGTCCCGGCCCGCTCTTCCCCAGCGCCGCGGCCCGCCTGGCCGAGCAGGCGTGGATGGGAAACCTGGACCGCCACCTGCTGGCCGGCACCACCACGGTGCTCAACCTCTGCGGCTTCGCCGGCATGGACGAGGTCCGCGAGGCGGACCGGCGCCACGCGGTCCACGTACGCGGTGCCACGAGCCACCTGCCCGCAGCGCTCCAGGCCGCGCAGTTCGCCGACGGCCGGGGCCTGACTGCCCGCACACGCGCCCTGACCGTGGAACGGATGATCGATGACGGCGCCGTGGCCATCGGCGAGCTCGGCGGCGGACAGACGCTCGGCGGGGGTGGCCAGGACCTGGTCTACATCCCGGCGGCCATCGAGAAACTGACCGGCGTGCGCGTGGAGATCGGTCAGGCGCGGCGCCTGAAGGAGGCGGTGCTCGGCAGGTTCATCGATGCCTCCGCCTTCGATGCCGAGGCTCTGGACACTGCGGCCTATGAGGCAGGCTTGTCGGGACGCCTCACGATGGACGAGCTCAGAACGGTGATCGAGGACTCCGTGCTGCCCTCGTTCGTGCCCGCCATCACGGGGATCCGGGAAGGCGTGCTGGCAGCATCACGCCTGGGCGTTCCCGCCATCGTGCACAGCGCCTCCGCCACCGCACGCATCCTGCGCGACCTGATGGCCGAAACACGGGGGAACGGGGTCCAAGTGATCGCAGCCCATGTCAACCACCCGTCCCACAGTCCTGCCGAAGCACTCGAGCTTGCTGTCCTGGGACGTGGCAACGGCTGGCCGGCCGAGGCCTCGGTGTTCGACCTGCTGCACCGCCGGCACACCGTCACCACCCGCGACCACTGGGACCTACTGCTCGGCGAGCCCGGTCTGGTGTCCGTGCTCGCCACCGACTACGGACGGGACGGGGAGCACGACGAACTGATCGCGGCCGTCCAGGACGTCGCTGCCCAAGGGCACCGCCCCCTCGCCGGCGCCGTCGCCATGGCCACCTCCGCCGTTGCGGACCTGATCCCGGGTATCGCCCCGCAAAGCGGCCGTCTGCAGGCCGGCCGGGCGGCCGACGTCGTGGTTGCCGGCGCGGAAGACTTCAGGGACGTGAGGTACGTGTTCGTCGACGGCATCTGCGTCGTCCGCGAGGGGAAACTGACAGCGGAGGCCCACCGATGAACAACGCGCTGGGACCCGCACACCGGGACCGTATCCTCGCCGTCGTCGACGAAACCACTGCACAGCAGGACTGGCAGGCCCTGGAACACTCCTACCAGGACTTCAGAAACGGAATCGATGAGCTCCGGGAGTATTTTGGGCAGCTGCAGGCGGCCCCGAAGGAAAGGCGGGGCACCGATGACTGAACCATGGGAGTTGGGTATCGCCGAGGCCGCTGCGCTGATCCGCACCCGCCGGCTGTCCGCCGTCGAGCTGCTGGATTCCGTCCTCGAGCGCCTCCGCAGCACGGAAGAATACGCGCACGCCTGGGCCCATGTCGATGCCGAGGGGGCCACGGCTGCAGCCCGGGCCGCCGACGCGCAGACAAGCAACGGCCGGATCCCGGGCCCCCTCCATGGCATTCCCCTCGGGATCAAGGACGTCATCGACGTCCGAGGCCTGCCGACCGAGGGCGGGTCGGCAGCGCTGAAGGGAAATGTCGCCACCGCCGACGCCGGAGTTGTCCGCCGACTCCGCCGGAACGGGGCGGTCATCCTCGGCAAGACGGTGACGTACGAGTTCGCCTTCGGCCAGGGCAGCCCGCCTACACGCAACCCCTGGGCCCCGGGCCGCTACGCAGGCGGGTCGAGCATAGGGTCCGGAGTCGCCGTCGCGGTGGGCAGCGCGCCGGGCGCCCTCGGCACGGATACCGGCGGTTCGGTGCGGAACCCGGCGGCCGTCAACGGCCTCGTCGGGCTCAAGCCGACACGCAGTTTGGTCGATGGTTCGGGAGTCCTGAACATCAGCCACACCCTGGACCACATCGGACCGATTACCCGCAGCGTCGTGGACTGTGCGGTCCTGCTCGATGGGATGCTGGACGACGCTGCGGCCGTACGGATGGGCGGGCCGTTGGCCGGGCAAATCCAGGGACCGGTCGAGCCAATCCGGGTGGCCGTGGACCGTGCCATGTGGTCGCAGTGGGGAGTGGCACCGGAGGTGCGTTCCGTCCTCGAAGGAGCCCTGGCAGTCTTAGGCGGCCTTGGGGCTGAAGTCATCGACGTGTCGATTCCGGAGCTGGCCATGGCCCTTCCCGCCAGCCTGGCCATATCCCTGTCGGAAGCCGTCAGCCATCACCAGCAACGTCTTCGCCGTGACCCGCAGGCATACCTGCAGGGCACCCGAATCATGATCGAGACGGGGGCCCTGATTTCCGCTGAGGACATCCGCCTGGCCCGGGACGTGCGCGGCTACCTTCGGGAGTCCCTGTCCGGCGTGATGGACAGCAGGGGCATCGACATCCTGGTTTCTCCCACTCTCCCGGCCATCGCTCCGCTGGCGTCAGCAATGTCCCAGGAACTGACCGGCGACGCCTCGCAAGACTCCCTCGCGGGCGCCCTGAAAATGCTTTCCTGCGCGAATTTGACCGGCATGCCGGCCGCGAGTGTGCCGTGCGGCTTCACCAGCGGCCAGCCCGTGGGAATGCATCTGATGGGACGGGAGTTCGACGACGCCAGGGTACTGGCCGTCGCGCACGCCTACGAGGACGCAACGTCATGGCGGGGCCAGGTGCCGGTCAAGGAGCTGCCATCCCCGGCTTCCGCCCGATGAGGGTTCTGCTCTGCCCAAGGCCTTCGAGCCCGGTGCTGCCTGCCGATGTGCCGTTACGCGCAGACCTCCAGCAGCCGCTTCCTGCCGTGCACCCCGTAGTACAGCCCGATACACGCCAGCATCAGCACCCCCAGCCAGACGTACATCCCCGGAAAACCGGTCAGCGGCAGCAGCAGCCCCAGCAGCACCGGGCCGAAGCCGGTGCCGACGTCGAGCATCAGGAAATAGGTGGCGACGGCGGTGCCCAGCCGCCGTTCGGGCACCTGGCTGACCGCGATCGCCTGCGTGCACGGCATCATGCTCCCGAAGCCGAGGCCGGCCAGGATGCCGGCGGCGGTGACGGTCCCGCCGGACGTCCCGAGCGCCAGGAGTGCCAGGCCGGCGGCGAACATCACCAGCGCCGGGTACATCACGACGTTGGCGCCCTGCCGGTCCTGGATCCGGCCGGCGAACAGGCGCGCTGCCAGCACGGCCGCGGCGAAGACCAGGAAAAACAGTGCGGCGGACGGGGCGGCGCCGCGCGACTGGGCGTAGGAGGACAGGAAGGACAACACGCCGGAATAGGCCAGGCACCCGACCAGCATCACGCTGCCGATCGGCAGGACTGCCGGCTCCAGGACCTTTTCCAGTACCGCGCGGGGTGTCCGCGGCTGGCTGCGCGGCTTGCCGCCCGGGCCATGCCCGACGGCGGCGGCGGCCGGCGCCGGCCGCCGCTCGGGCAGCTTCAGGAAGAGGGAGACGCCGAATGCGGCCGCCGAGCACCCGGCGCTGAACAGGAAGACGCCGTCGTATTCGCCGCCAGCGGAGAGCAGTACCGCCAGCAGCGGCCCCAGGGCGGTGGCCACCGAGGTGGAGACGGCGAAGTAGCCGGTGCCTTCGCCGCGCCGGGCGGCCGGGATGAGGGCCTGCGCGCCGGCGGTGACCGCGGTGTGGCCGACTCCGAAGGCCACGCCGTGGAGCAGGCGCAGCACGAGCAGCATGGCCAGCGAGCCGGCCGGAATGTAGAGCAGGGATATCGCCGCGAACACCGCCAGGCTCACCATCAGGACCCGGCGCCGGCCGGCGGCGTCGAGCAGCGGCCCGGCGAAGAAGCGCGAGACCAGCGCGCCGACGACGAAGGCGCTGGAGGCAAAGCCGGCGGCGGTGTCGGCGGCCTGGAACCGCTGGACCGCGTAGAGCGCCATGGAGGTCATCAGCAGGTAAAACACCATGTAGATGAACAGGTTCGCGCCGATCGCGAGCACGAAGTTCCTGGTCCACAGTTTCTCCTGCACCCGGCTGCCTCCTGTTTTCTGGTTGTCGGTACCCGTCGGTCCCGCAGTGTCGATTATGCCGCCGGGCGCAGCGGGCAACGAAAGACGCCTGACGCCGGCGTCCGTCCCGGAACCGGTGGCGGCTCCCGGGACGGACGCTTGGGGCGTTTCCCGGACGGCCGTCAGTAGGTTCCCCACTGCCGGACATCCCACAGGCGGGCCGGCTGGGCCGGCGCCGGGTCCGTGAAGCGGGAGGATCCGAGCACGGTGGGCGAGGCGTCCTCGAGCGTGACGGCCTGCCGGTTCAGCTGGGCCGGGTTTGCCGGATCCCAGTGTCCCTGCTTGACCCGGTTGATCAGCACCTGGGTGGCGGTGGCCTGTTCGGCGTCGGTGAAGGTGCAGTGGCCGGCGGCCTTGACGAAGGTCTGGCGTAGCTGGGCGTTGTCCCCGGCCGCGCGCACCACCGAGGCGTAAGCGGCCTCGTCCGCCGTCGGCCCGGCCGGGTCCCCGGTGGTGTGCAGGCTGAGCACCGGGACGTCGAGCCCGCCGGTGAAGGTGCCGATCCGTTCCACGGTGGCCACCGCGTCCTTGTCCGCGGTCAGCCGGGGTGTGCCTGCCAGAGTGGCGAGGTCGGCGTCCAGGTCGGCGCCGTCGTTCCAGGAGAAGCTGCCGCCGACGGTCTGCTCGAAGCCGGCACACGCCCGAACCCACGGCCAGCGGCAGCGCGGCGGCGGTCGGATTGTGGACATCAATGCCACGGTCATGCCGAATTCTTCCCGGCAGAAATCCTTTGTGCGAGCCTCTTTTCCTGGCTGCAGAATTCGTTGGGGAATCCGTCAGGCGTGTGCTCAGTGGCTTCACCAAAGAAATCTTTGATGCCGACTTTTCGGCGACGCCGGCGCTGGGCAGGATTGCTTTCGCGTCCGGGCTGCGCCGCGTATTTTCACACCGGTTCCCGCATCCCTGGTTCACGAGGTCACCCGGGAGCAGCCTGCCCTCATCCTCCGTGACCGGGCAGCGGTCATGCGGCCTGGCCCGGACCCGGCGCCGGTTTCTCCTGGTGGGCGGGCCGGATCGCAGCGTTATTGATTTCGTTTCGATTTTTTGTGGCATAAAAGCTGGATTCGCTTCGGTCAGTCAAATTTTTGCTGGCGAATTTCAATCATTCGGCTGCTTGGCGTGGCAGGGTGGGATCTTTTGGCTTAATTTCCCGTTTATCGGTAGGCTGGGATTGGGCCGCTGAATTTATTTCGCGTAAGAGGCGGCGAATTAGACGCGGACGACACCGCCTGGATAAGGAGGTTCCAATGCCTTTGACAGATGAAGAACGAAAACGGCTGGAGCAATTGGAGCGCGAGCTGAGCCTCGAGGATCCCGAGTTTGCCCAGAAGCTGCGCCGCGGCCTGGTCGTGGGCCCGTCCGTGCCGGGGCTGTGGGACCTGGTCCTGCTGGTGACCGGCATCCTGATCCTGCTGGCAGGTGTTGCCATGCAGTTCATCCTCGTGGGGGTTATTGGTTTCCTCCTCATGGGTGCCGGCGCCTATCGACTGAGCGGCCAGCCACAACCGTCCAAGGCCCTGCGCCGGTAGCAGGCCCGGGCATATCAAAGAGCGACACGAACGGAGGGAAGGGATATGAGGCAGAACCTAACAGCCTTCTCCATGACCGTGGCGCCCCGCAAGGGCGCTGAACACATTTTCCGCAGCAGCGTTGAACACCTTGCCGCCAACGGGGTGGGCAATGCCAGATTCAGCGTTGTTGAACTGACCGACAGCAGGGCCGTGCTGCGCGGGGAAATAACCGGCGATCCCCGGCTGGTCACCGATCGGAGCCTCGCCGAGTTCCTGACCGACACCCTGGCCGTCAAGGAAGGCATCCACCTGGACCTCGAAGTCCGGATCGAGGCCTGGCCGCTGCCCGCCGGGGCGGCGGGGGCGGTGGCGGCGTAGCCGCTGCCGGTGGCCCTTAACGGAAGGACGACGGCGGCACGCAGGTGCCGCCGTCGTCCTTCCGTTATCTCAGATGGGTCAGTGCTGCGGCTGGCCGGTCCGCAGCAGCGGAGCGAAGAACGCCCCGAGTTCGGCCGTTGCGGTCAGCGGCAGCACGTTGGCCACGTACTGGTCCGGGCGGACGACCACGACGACGCCGTCGCGGGAGAGCCCGCGCACATCGAAGATGTCCTCGTCCTTGGCCGTGCCGTAGACCTTCTCGAGGTCGGTCAGCTGGAACGGCCCGACCGCGGGCTTGAACACGCTAGGCACGGCCGTGATGTCGATGTCCTCGTGCTTCTGCTGGTAGATGACCTTCACATCGAACCAGGCGTCGAGGTCCGCGCCCTCCGGGGTGGCCGCGAGCGGTGACTCCGGGGCGTTCGCCAGCCATTCGGCCAGGTCCGCGACCGGCGATTGGGCGCCGGCCTGCGCCGCGTCCGCGAAGACGTAGATCCGCCAGCGGCCGTCGGCGGTGGCCTGGTGGCCGAGGTGGATCGGGTTGGTGTCGCAGACGCGGGAGACCTTCGCGGACTTGAAGCGCTTGCCGATCGGGAACCCGGTGGCCAGGTCCTGGTGGGTGCGCTCGGCGGTGAGCATCGAGGGCTTGTACTCGGTCATGAACCCGGCCGGGAATTCGGCGGTGCGCACGTAGAAGTCCTCGAGCTCCGAGGGGTCGGCGAACTCCTCGGGCTTCTTGGCCATCATCGTCGACCATTCCTTGTCGAAGTCGATGAGGTTCTTCGCGATGACCTGGCGCTCGGCCGAGTAGGTGGAGAGCAGGCTCTCCGGGCTGCGGCCCTCGAGCACGTGCCCCAGCTTCCAGCCGAGGTTGAAGCCGTCCTGCATGGACACGTTCATGCCCTGGCCGGCCTTGGCGGAGTGGGTGTGGCAGGCATCGCCGGTGATGAAGACGCGCGGGGTGCGGGTGCCGCGGTCCTCCGCGAGCACGTCGTCGAACCGGTCGGTGAGGCGGTGGCCGACCTCGTACACGCTGTGCCAGGCGACGCTGCGCACGTCGAGCGTGTAGGGGGTCAGGATTTCGTTGGCCTTGGCGATGATCTGCTCGATCGTGGTCTGGCGCACCTTGCCGTTGTCGTCGTCGGGCACCACGCCCAGGTCCACGTACATCCGGAACAGGTAGCCGCCTTCGCGCGGGATGAGCAGGATGGAGCCGCCGTCGTGCGACTGGATGGCGCACTTGGTGCGGATGTCGGGGAAGTCGGTGTTGGCCAGCACGTCCATGACGCCCCAGGCATGGTTGGCCGCGTCGCCGGCCAGGGTGCAGCCGATCGAGGCGCGGACCTTGCTGCGCGCGCCGTCGCAGCCGACCACGTACTTGGCGTGCACGGTGCGCGCCTGGCCCTCGTTCGGGCCGGCGCTGCGGACCAGCGTGACCTTCACGGGGTACTCGCCCTCGTCGGTCACCTCAAGGCTGCTGAACTCCCAGCCGTAGTCCGGGGTCAGGCGGGTGGGGGAGTTGGCCGCGACCTCGGCGAAGTAGTCGAGCACGCGGGCCTGGTTGACGATCAGGTGCGGGAATTCGCTGATGCCCATCTCGTCATCGATGGCACGGCCGCCGCGGACGATGCGCCTGGGATCCTGCTCGTCCGGGCGCCAGAAGTTCATCTCGGTGAGCCAGTAGGCCTCGGCGGTGATCTGCTCGGCGAAGCCAAAGGCCTGGAAGGTCTCGACGCTGCGGGCCTGGATGCCGTCGGCCTGGCCGAGCTCCAGCCGGCCGCCGCGGCGCTCCACCAGGCGCGTGGTGATGCCCGGGAACTGGGACAGCTGGGCGGCCGTCAGCATGCCCGCGGGCCCGGAGCCCACGATGAGCACGTCGACCTCGTCGGGAAGCTCCGTGGGGCGGTTAATGCCGACGCCGGCCGCCGGCTGGACGCGCGGGTCGCCGGATACGTATCCGTGATGGTGAAACTGCACGGGTGGTCCTCACTTCTGTATGCCGCTAGCTGGTGATGGTGTTCGATATTGGAACTTTAGGTTCCATAATCGAATAGAATGTGATGTAGCTAATGTACGGCAATCATGACGAAGGTAACAACTGCTGTTTCGGCACGTGCCTGACGGGGCGCCGGGGCCTGGTCCCCGGTTGCCGGTGGTGATCAGAGCACGACGGCGGGCGCGCGTCCGCCGTGCTTCAGGGCGCCTACAGGCTGCTGATGACGCGGAGCCGTCAATGTCAGGCTGCCGCCGGCGAGGTCGAAGACGAGCGGGATCGCCGGGTCGAAGGTGTCGAGCGCAAGGTGGGCGACTGGCTGGTGAAACTGCGTGGTCAAGAAGAGCCTGCACGCCGAAGATCTGCGGGTGGCCTGGTCTGCGGATCCGGATCCGGTGATGGACAGCGCCGGCTGCAGTGAGCGGTGAACCACACCCTGGCCCAGATCGGGATCGGTGAACGCCTCGGGGTGCTCAAGGACTACCCGACGAAATGGTCAGCCGGTGCGGCGGGGCCTGAGACCGTCCGCCCGCTGGACCGGCTGGTGCTGGGTGCATGACGTACTTCATCGGCTAGCCATTCGCACATTATGATTGATATATCCGACAAAAGGGTGGGGTTGAAGTGCAGCACTTCCGGGATGCCGGGGAACTGGGTGGGTTGGTGAAGCAGCACCGCATTCGCTGCGGATTGTCCCAAGAGATGCTCGCCCGGAACGCGGGTGTCGGCCGATCGACCGTCGTCGACCTGGAACGGGGCCGGAACGTTTCGCTGGGAACCGCCCTGAAGGTCCTGTCCCAGCTGGATATGGGTCTTGGCGTCGCCGGCCCCGAAGCTGCATCGGCGCTTTTCTGGACGGCGGACCAGGCGGCCCGGGAGATCAAACGGGAACTGCGCCACGGCGACCGGGATTTTGCCATGCGGATCCTGGTGATGGCTGCGGACTATTTCGACGGCCTTGGACCGGCCGACCGCCGACTGTTCCTTGCAGAGCCCTCGTCCACGGGGCGGAAGCGCTGGGACGCGCTGCTGGCCCGGACCCTTGCGTATAAGTGCCGCCGACACGGGATGGAGCCGCCGGCCTGGACAAAAGTCCCTCCGCTGCCCAGCAAATGGTACGCCACCCCGCGCCGGCGCATATCCCAAGCGTGGAAGCAGCGGATGGCCGAGAACACGCCGGCAGAATTTGCCGAGGCCAACATCGTGTTTGACGCCCGTAACCTGGACGCGGCGTGAACGCGGTCCGCAGGACCTCCTACGATGCGCAGCAGGTCAAAGACCTGCTGCGCGAACTGGCCCGCCGGCTTCTGGGCCGGGACGTCGCAGCGGACATCTACCTGGTCGGCGGCGCCGCCATTGCGCTGGAGTACAGCTCCCGCCGCTCGACCGCCGACATCGACGCCACATATCAGCCGGAACAAACGGTCAACGACGTCGCCCGGGAAATGACCACAGACCTGGGCCTGGATCCCAAATGGCTGAATAGTTCGGCCAAAGCCTGGCTGCCCAATGGCACTGACCTGGAAGCGACAACGGTCCTCATAGCAGAGAACCTGACGCTCCGCGTGGCCTCACCCCGGTTCCTACTGGCCATGAAGCTGGCCGCCGGCCGGGACCGAGACATCCACGACATCGCCGTGCTCTGCCGTGCCCTGGGCATCCAGAGCGCAGAGGAAGCAGTCGACATTGCGTTCGAACTGTACGGGGAAGAATCGATGCAGCTGGGCAACCGCGATGACCTCCTGCTGGTTGCCCAGGAGGCCCTCGGCACACCCGTTTGAGAAAGGCGCTGACCGGCATTGTTCGGCGGAGTTGCCGGCAGGGAGCACTTGGCGGGCGCTGGCCGCGGTGCGAAACGACACGCCGTCGTGCGTCAGAGAAACAGACCGTGTTGTCTCAGCGTCCAGGCCCCGAGGCCGTTTCCCCCAGAGCCCCCAAACCGGTTGCCGAGCGCAGGGCGGCCAGGCACATCGGCCAGGCAAGGCGTTCCTGCTCCAGCCGTACGTTTCCACGCCCGGCCAGTTGTTGCAGCACCAGACGCTCATCGGGCAGCAGGTGCTGCGTTTCGCCGGTGAAGGGTTTCGGCTCCGGCACGCATAAATCGCTGAAGGCATCCAGCGTGCCGGTGTCCATGAGGACTGCTTGAACTTCAAGGTCCTGGGCGCGCAGCCGGTTGAGGATGCCGAATCCGTGGCTGTCCAGGTCGCCCCAGTACACCACGCCCGTCGCACGCACCCAGGGGATGCGGGCCAGCCGTTCCACTGCATAGCCCGAGCCGTGGATGACCACTGCGCCGGCCCACTCGGGCATGGCCAGGACCGATTCCAGGTTCTCGAAAACGAAGACCGTGCGCGGCTGCACGCCGAGTCTAGCCAGTTCCGCCAGCGGTGCGGACACATCCCGCAGTCCGCCGGGCGCGAGATCCGGATCGAGGAAGCGCAAGCGGATGAGCTCCGGTCTGGCGGCCAGGCCCAGGCTGCTTGCTCCGGTGACTGCCTGATGCAGCCGCTCCACCAGGGACCGCCGGGTGCCGACCCACTTCGAGTCCACCCCGCGGATCGGCAGTTGGCGAACGTAGAGTCCGGAATCCGGATTCCCGGCCAGCCACGCCAACACGTCCAAGAGCCGGGTAAAATCGTCGTCCTCCATGGCCGCCAGCTCAGTCGCGGACCGCACCAAGGCTGCCTGCAGGTCACTGTTTGAAGCGGGAAAAGCCTCGAGTATCCGCGCACACCGCCGCGAGATCCGCCGCCAGTGCGCGCCCATGCCGCAGAACTCCGCGACGTCGCCCGGCCTGTCAAGTATCAGCCGTTCGGGTACGGACTGCCGGCCCAGGCTGGCCCACTGCCGTTCGGCCCACTCCGCCGGTTCGATCCCGGTCCACGATTTCACCCACGCGATGGCCGAGGCCTCGTCGGCGAGGGCCTGCCGTTCGGTGGGCGGATGCAGCGGCAGGGCAAGGAGCGGCCGGTTGGTCGGCGACGTGGCCCAGCTGCCGAACCAGCGCTCATATTTCCTGCGCGCCTGGGTGCGGGCCGCCTGCGGAGTCACCGGCACCGGGCTCAAAACAGTGCCGCCTCGGTGGCCTCGGACGCGGCCTCGAGGTCCGCGGGCTCACCGGGTCCGGACACACCGTCGCTGCCGGATTCGGCAATCTCCACCGAGCCGACCTGGGAATCGCGGAAGTCCTTGCAGGTCACCACGGCCATGCCGCCGATGTAGTCCTCCAGCGTCTGCAGCAGCTTCAGCGGTGTAGCCAGGACCATGTGGAAGCCAAACTCGTGGAAGATGTCCATCGCCATGCGGGTGAACCGGCTGTCCGCCTTGTCGAATGCCTCGTCCATGATCACGGTCCCGTACCGGGGGATGTCCTCGTCCTCGCCGGCCAGCTGGTAGCGGAGCGCGGCGGCCAGGCAGAACGTGACGAGCTTTTGCCGCTGGCCGCCGGAGAGCCCGGCGCTGGAGTCGTGGACGTTCACCGTCCGGCCCTCGACGTCGACCTCGGTCGCGGTGAAACGCACATGCAGGCGGGTGTCCAGGCAGTGCCGGCGCCAGGACGCGTCGGCCGCCTCGCTGGACGCCAGCCGGTCCATCAGCCGCCGCATGACTTCGAACTTGGCCTCGGCGGCGTCACGTTCCTGCACCACCCACGAGCCGGCGCTGATGGTCTGAAGGTCCGTCAGGAACTGCCGTCCCAGTTCGCCGCGGTTCTCCTTCACCACGATCTTCAGGAACCGGCCGGCGTCGAAGGCGGACCGGCCCAGCGACGTGTTGACGGGGGCGATCCGTTCGCGCACTTCGCCGGGGGCACGCCGGATTTCGTTGGCCAGCTGTGCCACGTTCTGCTGCGACTGCCGTTCCAGCAGCTCGAAGAACCGCGATTCGAAGTCGGGCAGCCGGTCCGCGACGAGCTGGCCGAGCACGGCCAGGTACCCGGCACGGTCCTCGATGACGGGACTCAGGTCTCCGGCCTTGGCCGGCCACCGGCGGGAAAACTCGGCCGCGGCCGCCATGAACGCGGTGCGGGCTTTGTCCGCCAGCGCCGTGGCCTGTTTCTCCTCTGCGGTGAGCCGGTTGGAAACGGTGAGGGCGACGTCGTCGATCACCTGATGCGAGATGCTGCGCCGCACGCCCAGGAACCGCTGTTCGAGGGCCTCAGCGAGCGGGCCGGGCACCGGATTCCAGGCATCCACGGACGCCGTGAGCTGCTCGATGACGCGGACGATGCCGGCCAGCGCGGCGGCTGCCTCAGCGTGTTCCCTTAAGCGTTCCTGCTGTGCCGTCCGGGCAGCCTGCAGCCGGGCGGCCGCCTCTTCGGCGGCGGCCTCGGCCGCCTGCAGGTCCTTGCTCGCCGCCCGCAGTTCGTCCAGCCGCTGCCGTTGGGCGGTGGTGCGCCCAAGAGCCGATTCGACGTCGAACTGGTCCCAGTCCCGCTGGTCCAGGAACTCCAGTGCCCGGACCCGCTGCTGTTCGGCGTCCTGCGCCGCCTGGGCCCGGTTCAGCCGTTCTTCCGCCTCGGCCTGCGCAGCACGGGTCTGCTTCAGCAGCACCACGAGGTGTTCCACCTTGTCCGCGTTGTCGAAGCCAAGGAGCCACTGGCTGCGGTCATCAACCCGGCTCCGGTCGTCCTTCTCATGGCGGGAGCGTGAGCGTTTGACCTGTCCCGCCCTCGTCACGGCCTGATCCGGGCCGGCCAGCCCCGCCGGGGACTCGACGCATTCGAAGTCGTACTGGCGGGAGAGCACCGCGGACAGCCAGGCGGACAGGGGGCCCTGCTGCACCTCGACGCGGTGCACCAGCGAATTGGCGGAATGCGCCGCCCGCACCGGCTCCGGGTGCGCCGGCACGCTCTCGAACACCAACCGTGTGCCGAGGAAGAGTCCGTCCACGGCCTCGCGTACGGCGGCAATGTGGGCTTCGGGAACCAGCATCACGGTGGCCAGCGGCCGCAGCACGCGTTCGACGGCGCCCGTCCAGTCGGCGAATTCGCTGCGCACCTGCAGCAGTTCACCGGCGAACGGAAAGGCCGCGGCCGGCATCCCGGCGGCCGCGGCGACCCGCTGCCGGGCCGTGACCAGGCGGTCCGGCAGGTTGGAGCGCCTGCCGCGGAGCGAGGCCAGTTCCTTCTCGAGGTCCCGCACCGAGGCCTTGGCCGCGGCGAATTCCTCGTGCAGCTGCAGCAGCGCGGCCTTGCCCTGCTGCTGGGCGGCTTCCAGCGCGGCCCGTTCCGTGCGGGCGGTGGCACGCAGTTCCTCGAATTCTGCAAAGGTTTCCGGGAACGGCACGCTGACCGCGTCCAGCCGCCCGGCAGCCTCGGCCCGGCGGACACGGACATCGCGTTCCTGTTCAGCGGCCAGGTCCAGCCGCTCCTGCTGGACTTTCAGAGCCTGGCCGCCGCGCTGGTCCGCCTGGTGGCGGGCCAGGCTGTGCGCGGCTTCGAGCTCGCCGGTCAGCGCCGTTGCCTGGGACACCGCATGGTCGGCAGCACGCACGGCCGCCTCCGCGTCGGCCCGCTCGTGCTCGGCCAGCTTCAGCTTCCAGGCGTCCTTGAAGGCCGGCAGCGCCTGGGCCAGCTGTTCGGCGGCGGCCGCGGCCGCGCTGCTGTCCTCGAAGATCCGGGACGGTTCCTCCAGCCGGCGCAGCAGCTCCACCTGCGTGCGGGCTTCCACCACGAGCCGGTGGGCCTCGGACAGCTCGCCGAACTGCGCCACGGCGTTTTCCGTCAGCGCAAAGGTCTTCGGTCTGTCCAGCATGAAGGACCGGAACAGCTCGTCCAGGTTGCCCAGCGATTTCGCGGACTGCGTCTTGTGCAGCAACAGCACGGCGTTCTCGCCCTGGATGCCGAGCAGCCGGCAGAAGCGGGCGGAGAACCGCGCATGCTGGTCCGTGATGTAGGCATCCGGCCACGCCGCCTTGATCCGCCGTGTCTCCAGGCCGTTGCGCAGATAGTCGACGAAGTCCGTCAACGACGCCTCGTCCTGCAGCAGCAGGCTGAGCTCGGACACTTCGGCCGGCGTATTGCTGCCGCGGCGCAGGTGGTAGAGCTTGGCCAGGACCACGGGCTTGCCGCCGGTGCCGTTCGTGTACCGCAGCAGGATGCCGCTGAAGGTGGCCCCGGTGCGCAGGTAGTCGCTGGAAACTTCTCCGGTTTCCTCGTCCGCACTGCGCCGCCAGGCGCCGCGCAGATAGCTGACCAGGCTGCGGTCTTCCCCGCGGGCGGCGGTGTCCTGCGCGGCAGCGTTGAAACGCAGCTGCATCCGCGGCGTCAACACCGCCGAGACTGCGTCCACCAGCGAGGACTTGCCGGAGCCGGAGTGCCCGGTGAGCAGGAAGCCCCGGCGGGCAACGTCCACCCGGTGATGGCCCTGGAAGGTACCCCAGTTCAGGACCTCCAGCCGGTCCAGGCGCCATTGGCCCGGGCGGATCCGGCTGCCGACGGCGCGATCGTCGGGGGTCATTCGCCCTCCTCATCCCCGGCGGTGTCCGCACCCTCGGACGCTACGCCGTCGTCGACGTCGGAATCCGGGCGGGCCTCGGCGGCGAGCCGGCGGTACTCCTGCTGCACCGCGGCGATTTCCTCCGGCCCGAAGACCAGCCGCAGGACCGGTGAGACCTCGTACCGGCCCTCGGTGGACGTGGCGGCCAGCAGCCCGTACTTGACCATTTTCTGCCACGAGGAATTGACCCGCTTGGCAAACCCTGCCGGGTCCGCATTGTCCTTGCCGCGGTACACCTGCAGCTGGTCCGCTACTTCGTCAGCGCCGACGATGGTCTTGCCGCCGCCGGCTTCATGGAGCAGCTGCTGGCGCAGGTGCAGCAGCAGCGCAGTGTCCAGGAAGGTCAGTGTGGCGGTGCGCAGGACCTTGGGCGTCTCGGCCTCTGCACTGATATTGCGCACAAAGGCAACCTGCGCCGCCTCGTCCATGACGAGCTCCAGGAACAGGTCCGCCAGCCGGGAACGGATCGACTCCTCGTCCGCGAGGAGCGCGGTCCACAGATTCGAATGGCTTGCGGCCGAGAGATACGGGCCCCGCAGCAGCTGGACCAGGGTGCGGCGGGACGGCTCGCGCAGGGCGCCGGGGTCGCCGTCCCATAGTGCGACGCCGGAGCCCTGCACGGCAGGCACGCCACCGGAGGCGATGGCTGGCTCGGTCACGGATTGATCCTTTCGCAGAACAGGTAGCGGCCCACGCTGCCGCGGCGGATGACGCCCTGGGCGGACTGCCAGGCGATGTCCTCGCGGCCGTCCAGCGGGCGCGCTTGCTCCTCGGCCAGGACGAGCAGGCCCACCACGCTGGCGACGCCCTGGGTTGCGGGATGCGCGGCCAGGACGTCCGAAATGGTGGCCGGTCCCTGTGCGTCGAGGACCCGGTTTATGTTGCCGGTCAGTTCCTTGAAATCGATCTCCGAGGCGCGGGCCAGCTCGCGCAGATCCTCGATGTTCACCGGTGCCGGTTCATGGGCGATGACTTCCTGCGCTGACTCGAAATCGGCAGGGTTGTGTAGTTTCAGCGCCGACACGGACCCGAGCGGGACGCTGGTCAGGTCCAGGACCAGCTGCGTCCGGGCATACGGGCGGACGGTCCGGGCCGTGTCCATCGCCTCCCTGAGGGCGTTGCGCAGACTCTGGTTGATGAGCCGGTCCTCCTGCAGTTCCTGGGACTGGACGAAACGGCGCAGGCTGCGGCTGAAGGCCGTCATGACTGCGTGGATTTCCGAGCTGCGGTCCTGCAGGGTGGGCAGGATGCGCCGCAAGGTGCGGGTCTGGGCCGGGGTGAGGCGTTCGATGAAGTCCCGTTCCAGGATGCCGGCGATGCTGTCTTCGAACTCGAGTCCGCGTTCGGGGTCCAGCAGCAGGGCATAGAATCCGCTGAAGCTGCGGCCGGCCTCCGATTGTTCCAACAGGTCGACGCCGCGGAAGATGTCCTCGAGCACCGTGCCGCGGGATTCTTCCTGCCCGATCAGCCGCTCGCGGAGCGACCGGTTGAGCTTCTCCAGGTCGCCGCGGACGCGGGCGAAATCGGCGGGAACTTCTTCGACCAGGGACAGGATGTCCCGGGCACGCTCCACGGCCTGTTCCGGAGGGAGAATATCGACGTCGCCGGCGGCGACCCGGCCGATCAGCTGATCCAGCCGGTCCCGTTCCTCCTGCAGCGACGCCAGGCGCGCAGCGGTGTCCGGATCGGTGTCGCGGGCCAGCACCCGGAGCCGGTCGAGAATGGTAGCGAGGCGGGACTCGGTGACCGCCTGGCGGGGTTCGGCGAGCTGGCTGACAAAGCGAATGGCCGCGAACGCACCCTGGGAGAGCTCCAGAGTCTCTTCGCGGGCGGCCTCCGAGGTGCGCCGGATCAGGATATTCTCGTTGCGCCATTCCGCGCAGTAGGCCTGGGCCGTTTGCGGCAGGTCGAAACCGTTGCCGCGCAACTCCTCAAGGTCTTCCTCGAGCCGTTCGAAGAGCACCGGTGCCGGCAGGCGGCGCTGCTCGCCGCCAAGGTGCCCGCCCAGCAGCGCCACCGCCACAGCAGCGTTCCGGGCGCGCAGCATCCTCCACGCCGGTTCTTCGCCCAGCAGTCTTTGCGCGGTTAGCGCCGAACGGAGGATGTTCACCGGCCCAGCTTAGCCAGTGCCGATGACAGAAAGGCCTTCTCGCAGGGCTGCTGCAAAGTCCACCGGCGTGCTGGGGGCCTGCGGCCGCGCTCACGGCTGTGGCCGGTGCGCCGGTATCACGGCGCCGGGCTGCGCCCGCCCGGACTTTGCCATCGCCTGGATTGCTGGAAGGCGTCGTGAACCGTGCGTTGGCGTGGAACGGTGAGGAGGGGCCCATCATGGCCCCGTCCGCGCATAGGTAATAGCCGGCGTAGGTAATGGCCGGCGCTTGTGAAGCGCGTGTCCGGGCCTCTGGAACTCTGTCACTCCGTGACTCCGATTCACGAAGACATCGTGCATCGGGGCGGCACGGAGGGTTCCGGGTGAAAGGCGGTCAGGCGCCCCCGGCCTGCGACTTAAATTCCCGTACAGCGGGAAGGCGGCGGACAGGAAAATGCTCGCTTCTTCAGGTGAAACGCAAAGTTAACAAATAACCATTGACGCCTGCATGCTCTGCTCTATATTCTCTCATGCTAAGAGCTAGCTATTAGATGCTAATAACGACCGATGAGGCACAGATCAGTAGAGAGGTGCACTTCATGGAGTTTGAAGGAATCAAGGCGGAAGGTGTCGAGAAACGGTACGGCAGCGGTGCGTCCGCGGTAACCGTGCTCGAGGGGCTCGACCTGGAAATCCAGCCGCACAGTTTCGTTTCACTGCTGGGCCCGTCCGGCTGCGGCAAAAGCACATTGCTGAAGATCCTGGGCGGCATCGAGAGCGCCAGCGCGGGGGACGTCACGGTCAACGGGGTGCCCGTGGGGGAGGCGGTCCGCCGCCGCCAGTTCGGGCTGGTACCCCAGAAGGCGGCCCTGCTTCCGTGGAAGACTGCACTGGAGAACGCCCGGATGCTGCGCCAGATCGCCACCCGCCGGAAGCGCGGAGCGGACATTGAGGAGGCGGCCGCCAAGGCATTGGAGATGGTCGGCCTCACCGAAGCTGCCCACAAGCTTCCGCATGAGCTCTCCGGTGGCATGGCCCAGCGCGTCTCCATTGCCCGCGCCTTGGCGCTGGACCCCCAGATCCTGCTGATGGACGAGCCCTTCGGGGCGCTGGATGCGATCACCCGCGACGAGATGAACCTGCGTCTGGCCGATGTCTGGGCCGAGACCCGCAAGACAGTCGTCTTTGTCACCCACTCGATTCCGGAGGCGGTCTTCCTCTCGGACGTCATCCACGTGATGGGTACCAAGCCGGGCCGGATCGTCGAAACCCTGGAAATCGACCTGCCCCGGCCGCGCACCCTTGAAGTCTTCGACACTCCGACCTTCCAGGAATACGCGGCGCATCTGCGCCATCAGCTTGAGCCGAAGGCGGTGGCCTGATGACCAATGACAGCACCGGAACTCTCATCCGGAAAACCTCGGACAGGCTGGGCCGGCCACCCGCAGGACACCCGGCCGGTGCCGTAAATCGGGAATCCGTCCGGAAATTCAAATCCTGGCTGGTGCGGATCTGGCCCAGTGCCGCGGTATTTGTGGCGGTGGTCCTGATTTGGGAAATAAGCGTCGGAGTATTGAATTTATCCAGCTTCGTCATTGCCAAGCCCAGCGAATTCATGCAGGAAATGTGGATTTCCCGCGAAATGCTGCTGGACGCCACCTGGGTTACCACCGAGGAAATCCTTCAAGGATTCCTTTTCAGTATCGTCGTCGGGATGGTGCTGGCACTTGCCCTGGCCCGCTTCCACTGGGTGGAGCGTGCCCTCTACCCGCTGATCGTGCTGTTCCAGGTGGTGCCCAAGGTGGCGCTGGCGCCCATCTTCATCCTCTGGTTCGGCTACGGGCTGGCCCCGAAAATCATCCTCATCGTGGTCATCGCCTTCTTCCCCATCACGCTGAACATGCTGGTCGGACTCAAGGCCATCGACAAGGAACTGCTGCTGCTGATGCGCTCCATCGGGGCCACCCGCAACCAGGTCCTCACCCAGATCCAGATCCCCACCTCATTGCCCTACCTCTTTGCCGGACTCCGGATCGCCATCACCCTCGCCGTGATCGGCGCCGTCGTCGCCGAGTTCGCCGGCGCCCAGAACGGGCTCGGCTACCTCATCCAGTTCGCCTCGACCCAGCTGGACACCCCGCTGATGTTCGCGGCCCTGATCCTGGTCTCCCTCCTCGGCCTGGTCCTCTACTACGCCATGTCCCTGGCCGAGTACCTGCTCGCCCGGAAGTACCCGCACATCACCCTTCAGGCGACTAACTGACGGTCCCCGCGACCCAATCACCGTCCGATCCGCTCCACCTTTCTTGCTCCACCTTAACTAAGGAGAGTCATCATGAAGATTTCCCATGCCCTGACAGCGTCCCTGGCCGCCGGCAGCCTCCTGCTCCTGACCGCCTGCGGGTCCAGTTCCAGCCAGGCTGAAGCCAAACCTGAGGCAGCCGGTCCCGACAAGGTGACCGTGCAGCTGGACTACCAGGTCCGCGGGAACCATGCCATGTTCCAGGTGGCCAAGGACAAGGGCTACTTCAAAGACGAGGGCATCGACGTCACCGCCATCAATATCGGCACCGGCTCGCCGAACACCCTTCGCCTGGTCGGCACCGGCGGCGCCGACTTCGGCTTCGCCGACCTGCCCTCGCTGGTCACGGCCCGCACCCAGGATGTTCCGGTGAAGGCTATCGCCGCCGTCAACCAAGTCTCGCCGCTTGGCCTGTGCTCGCTGAAGGACAACGTGGAGCTCACCAGCCCGGCCTCCCTGCAGGGCAAGACCATGGGCGTCCACACTGCAGGTTCGACCTACATCTTCTACCAGGCGCTGCTGGCCAAGAACGGCATCGACAAGAAGTCCGTCAAGGAGCTGACCGTCACCCCGCCCTTTGAGAACTACCTGATGCAGAAGCAGGTGGACGCGGTCGTCTGCTACGAAGACGCCGAGGTTCCGCTGCTGGAGCAGCATGCCGGCGGCAAGGACAAACTGAGCATCCTGCGTGGGTCCGACTTCGGGTACGACGCCTATGGTTCCGGCCTGTTCACCACGGACAAGCTGATCGAAAGCAATCCGGACCTGGTGCAGCGGTTCACCAACGCCTACCTGAAGGCCTTCGACTGGGTGGCCCAGAACCCGGACGATGCCGCCGCGCTGCTGGCCGGGTCCTCCCCGGAACTGGCGGACAAGAAGGACCTCTTCGCCGCGCAGTTGAAGGCCGACGTCGATTTCACCTTCACCTCGGACCAGACCAAGAAGCAGGGCCTGGGCGCCATGGATGAGCAGCGGTGGAAGTCCACCATCGGCATCCTGGCCGACCAGAAGGTCATCAAGAGCACCCCGGAAACCTCCGCCGTCTACACCAACGAGTTCATCGAGAACTCGAAGGCCAACTGACGGGAGCGGGAGGACAACCATGCTGACAATGACGGAGAAAAACGGACGGCACGCCGAGATCGCCGGGGCAGGCTTTGCCGGCCTGACCGCGGCGACGGCGCTGGCCCGGATGGGCTGGACGGTCCGGGTCCACGAAAGCGGCAACGAACTGCGTGAACAGGGCGCGGGCATCGTCCTGTGGCACAACAGCCTGAAGGTGCTTGAATCCATCGGGGCCCTCGAGGCGGTCCTGCAGGATTCCATGACGCCTCCCTTCTACGAGACGCGCATGCACCACGAAAGCGTCTCGCACGAGGACTTCGGCGGGCTCTTCTGGCGCACCGCCACCCGCCCGTACCTCTACAAGTGCCTGCTGGAAGCGGCCCAGAGGGCCGGTGTCGAGATCGTGACCGGGTCGGAGGTCGTCGCGGCCTCGCCGGCCGGGACGCTGACCCTGGCCTCGGGCCGGACGCTGGAGGCGGACCTCGTGGTGGGGGCCGACGGCGTGAAGTCCCAGGTGCGTGATTCGATCGGCTTCGAGCAGGAGCGGTGGAAGTCCCGCGACGGCATCACCCGCTTCCTGGTGCCGCGGCTGAAGGACGAGCTGGGCGAGGGCGAGTGGGACAACGTCATCGACTTCTGGAACCTGGAACCGCGCTACCTGCGCGTGCTCTATGTTCCCTGCAACGAGCGGGAGCTGTACATCGCGCTCGGCGCCCCCCGCGCCGACGAGCAGGGCAGCCGCACGCCGATCGACCTTGAGCTGTGGACCTCGGCCTATCCCGAACTGGCCCCGGTCCTGGCGGCGGCGGCCCAGGCTCCGGACCCGAAGTACTACGGCTACGAGACCACGGTGCTGGAAAAGTGGAGCGAAGGCCGGGTGGCGCTGGTCGGCGACGCCGCCCACGCCATGTGCCCGGCCCTGGCCCAGGGCGCCGGCACCGCGATGCAGAACGCCTACACCCTGGCCGTGGCCGCTACCGAGGCCAGCCTCGGGGACCTGCCTGACGCGCTGGTCGAGTGGGACCGGCTGGAGCACCCGGTCACCGAGCGCTGCCAGCGCCGCTCGGCCGACTACGCGGCGAACCGGGGCATGGCCAAGGGCAACCAGTTCACCGAGGAGAATCTCGAAACCGCCAAGTACGACCCCACCGACCCGGGGCGCCACGCCCTGACAGGAGCACGGAAATGACCTATTTGATCGGGGACTTCTACGAAGTCCGGGAGTTCCACAGCACCATCCAGGAAATCGTCCACGAGGGCGGCCCGGCGGCCGAAGAGCCCCTGTTGAAGGCCTGCGTCGGCGCCGTCATCCGGAACCCGTTCGCCGGGCGGTACGTCGAGGACCTCTCGCCCTTGACCGCCCCGAGCGCCGCGCTGGGCACCGAGCTGGGACGCCGCGCCGTCGCGCTGCTGGGCGGACGGAAGGTCGAAGGCTACGGCAAGGGCGGCATCGCCGGCCTGTCCGGCGAACAGGACCACGTGGTCGCCTGCGTCACCACCGTCTTCGGCAATGCCTTCCGCGACGCCATCGGTGGAGGTGACGCCTGGATTTCCTCCGCCACGAAGACCGCCGCCGCCGGCACCGCGATCGACATCCCGCTGGCCTTCAAGGACGAGGTCTACGTGCGGTCGCACTACGACGCGATCCCGTTCCAGGTCCCGGACGGTCCGCGCCCGGACGAGCTGCTGATCTGCGTGGCCGTCTCCACCGGAGCCCGAGTCCACCACCGGGTCGGCGGCATGACCGTCGCCGAATACCAGGCCTCCCTGTCCTAGCCCCCATCGATCCATCAGGAGAATCCGCAATCATGCAAGATTTCGACAGCCTCTACAGCAACGACCAGTCCGTCCTCAGCACCCTGCACCAGTTGGCCCGCGCCCACCGCATCCTGGAGATGGAAGGGCATGGGGACATGTCCCTGGGCCACATGAGCTACCGCGACCCGGAAGGCCGCGGCATGTGGCTCAAGCGCGGCAACCTCGGCCTGGACGAGGTGCAGGCCGAGGACTTCCTGCTCGTGGACTTCGAAGGCAACGTGCTCGAGGGCAAGGGCATCCTGCACCTGGAATGGCCGCTGCACTCCGAGCTCTACCTGGCCCGCCCGGACGTGAACTTCATCGGCCACTCGCACCCCTTCTACACCACGGCCTTCGCCACCACCACCGCGGAATTCGGCCCCTACACCAACGAAGGTGTCTGGTTCGCCAAGGACGGGGTGCCGCGCTTCGACCTGACCTCGAACATCATCACGAGCATCGAGCTGGGCAAGGAGCATGCCACGGCCATGGGCAGTTCGCTGGCCATCCTGCTGAGCAACCACGGCTGCAGCTTCGTCGGCGAGACCGTCCAGGACGTCACCCTCGCCGGGGTGTTCCTGGAACGGGCGTGCAAGTTCCATCTGACCCTGGCCACGTCCGGCTACGACTACCGGCTGCCTCCGCAGGAGGAAACCGACTTCAAGCTCGAGGAAATCTACCGGCCCAAGGCCCGCAACAACTTCTGGAACTACTACAACCGCCGGCTCGACCGCCTGGAGAAGTCCGGACGCCTCTAGCCCCCGCCTGCAGAACTTCAAGGAGAGACATGCCAATTCCCGCCATCACCACCGTCATCGGTTCCGGCAGCATGGGCCCCGGCATCGCCGCGCTGCTGGCCCGCAGCGGCAGCCAGGTCCGGCTCAACGACATCAGCCAGGACGCGCTCGACCGGGCCCGGAAGGTCATCGACGGCGCCGCCGCCGTGCTGGACGAGCTGGGCACCCCGTCCGTCGACGGCGGCTCGGTCACCTACGAGACGGACCTGCGGGCCGCCCTCGACGGCGCCGATTTCGTCATCGAGGCGGTCCCCGAGAAGCTGGAGCTCAAGCGGACGGTCCTGGCCCAGGTCGAGGGTCTGGTGGACCCGTCCACCATCATCGCCACCAACACCTCCGGCATCCCGATCACCACGATGGCCGAAACCCTGCAGCACCCGGAACGCTTCATCGGGATGCACTGGTCCAACCCGCCCCACCTGATCCCGATGATCGAAGTCATCAAGGGCGAGCAGACCTCCGAAGAGGTGGAGAAGGAACTCGTCACCATCGTCGAGTCCTTCGGCTACGAGGCCGTGCGGGAGAAGGAGAAGGCCGGGTTCGTCGAGAACCGGGTGCTGTACGCCGTCCTGCGCGAATGCATGTCCCTGCTCGAAGAGGGTGTCGCCACCCAGCAGGACCTGGACACCTGCATCAAGTGGGGCGTCGGCTACAAGCTCGCCGTGATCGGGCCGATGCGCCTGGTGGACATGGCGGGCCTGGACATCTACGAGTCCGTGGCCGGCTACCTGAACCAGGACCTGGACGACCGCAAGGACGTTCCGGAGCTGGTGGGCAAGCTGACCGCCGCGGGGCGGCTGGGCATGAAGAGCGGCCAGGGCCTCTACGACTACGCCGAGGGTGAGGTGGACGCCAAGCGCGCCGACATCATCAAGGGCCTGGTGGCGGTACGCAAGACCCTGTCCGAAATCACCCCGGTCTGACCGATGGACAGCACCAGCCTGCAGTATGCCGAGGTCGACGGCGCGCGACTGTGCTTCCGGGACAGCGGGGAAGGCCGGCCGCTGCTCTTCCTGCACGGCACCTCCGCCAGCCTCGGCGTGTGGGACGGCGTGATCGGGCATCTGGACGGCGGCTACCGGGCGGTCGCGCTGGACCAGCGCGGCCACGGGCGCAGCAGCAAGCCGGCCCACGGCTACTCGCAGCAGGACTTCGCCCGGGACATCCTGGGCCTGGTGTCCAGCCTCGGGCTGAAGGACGTGGTCCTGGTCGGGCACTCGCTGGGTGCCCGGAACGCCGTCGTCGCGGCGGACGCGGCACCGGAACTGTTCGCCGGCGTCGTGGCCGTCGATTACCTGCCCTTCGTGGAACCGCAGGTGATCGACGACCTGGAGAACAGGGTGTTGGGCGGATTCCGCAGTTTCGGCACCGAGGCGGAAATCGTCGACTACCTGTGCGCGCGGTACCCGCGGACCCCGCGGGCCGCACTGCAGCGCCGGGCCGCCTACGGTTACCAGCGGCAGGAAGACCGCTTCCTGCCGCTGGCGGACCCGGAGGCCATGCGCGGCACGGTGGACAGCTTCCGCACCGACTTCGCCGAAGCCTTCCGGTCGGTCCGCGTGCCGGTGGCGGTGCTGCGCGGCGAACACAGCGCGATTGTCTCGCCCCGGGCCTACGCCCGGTCCCAGCAGGAGCGCCCCGACTTCAGCTACATCACGGTCCCGGACTGTGACCACTACATCCCGGAGGTCGCACCGGAGGCGATAGCCCGGGCGATCACCACACGTTTCCCCGCAATCGATATGAAAGGCCAGGCCTCATGCCCCTCAACATCCAGGATCTGAAAGTAACGGTCGACGAGATCGAACCGGGAGCGCGCATTCCGGACCGGTTCGCCGCCGACTACGGCAACGAAACCCCGAAGGTCTCGGTCTCGGGAGTCCCCGCCGGAACGGTGGAGCTGGCCCTGATCCTGCACGACCCGGACGCGCCGCTGGCCAACGGGTTCACGCACTGGACCGCCTATGGAATCGCTCCGGTGGACGGGCTGGTCAGCGGTGAAGTCCGGCTGGGCCCCAACGGTATCGGCGAAGCCGCGTACACCGGCCCGCAGCCGCCGGCCGGCCACGGCACCCACCACTACTATTTTTGGGTCTACGCCCTCGACACCAAGGTAGCGGGCACCCCCTCGCGGGAAGAGTTCCTGGCCGCCTACGCCGGCAACATCCTCGAGCAGGCCCGCCTGGTCGCAACATTTGACGCCTGACCGGTACAGCCGGCGCCGCTTACCGCGGCGCCGGCCGCAGCGGTAAAGTCAGCATACCCAGAAGGAAGTGAATCAACATGGCAGGAAGCGGCAAGACTCCCGGCGTCGACAGCGCCCGCCGCGTCCTCAACGTGCTGCTGCTGTTTGAGGACCACCAGTCCCTGACGGCGGAGGAGATCGCCTCGATGATCTCCATCTCCATTCCCTCGGCCTACCGCTACGTCTCGCTCCTGCGGGAAATGGCGCTGGTGGAGGAAGCCGGCGGCGGACGCTACGTGCTCACCACCCGCGTGCTGGCCCTGGCGGAGTCGGTGGATACCTCCACGCACGTGCGCCTGGCAGCAGTGGACGTGCTCGAAGAGCTCCGGCAGGCCACCGGGGAGACGGCGCTGCTCATCGAGCAGTCGGGGGACTACGCAACGTGCACCGCGATCCGCGAGTCGGATATGGCGATCAGAATCTCCTACGCCCCGGGGGCGATCCAACCGCTGCACCGCGGGGCCGGGGCCAGGGTGCTGCTGGCCAGCCAGGGCGAGCCATGGATCCGCCGCTACCTGGACCGGGTCGATCCGTCGATGCCGGCCAGGAACCGGGACCGCCTGATCCTGACCCTGCAGGAGCAGCTGAAGGCGCCGTATGCCGCCAGCCGGTCGGAACTGGACGACGGGGTGTGTGCAGTCGCGGCTCCGGTCACGCTTGGCGGCCGCGTGGTCGCGTCGCTCTCGGTGGCCGGCCCCGAATACCGCATCACGCCGGCCATGGTGGAAAAATTCGGCAACCTGGTGCGCCAGGCCGCCGATGGCCTGGAAACGCGGCTGAACCCACGGGCAGGAACGGAGTCACGCGTATCCTGAGGTCCTGGGCCGGAATACCGGCCCAGGACCGGCCCGCCGCGGCGGGGCTGTCCTGCGGAACCTCCTCAGCAGGGTGGCTGCGTCATTGACCCTCATCCCGTGCCAAGTTAACTTGTAATCGTGCGGAACAAGCCCATCATTGCCCCGTCGGCACGCAAGCGCGGCGTCAGTGATGAAGATGCCGCGCTCTGTTGAGGAAATACTGAAGCACGCCGACGCACTGGCGAAGCGATTCGAGGAATATGAGCCTCGGTCCATGGATGAGCGGAACGTGGCTGCCGTGCTGGCGCTTCGCGATGCCGTCATCGAACGGTCCGAAGCGGAGAGGCATCTAAGTAGGGCGGTTGCCCAGGCCCGGGCTGCGGGGCTGCCGTGGTCCACGATCGGGACGTTCCTCGGCACCTCGGGGGAAGCTGCACGCCAGCGCTACGGCAAGGCCGCGGTCTGAGACCGGACTGCGGCAGGGGGGACAGTCAGGGTCCAAAGCGGGGCCTGATCAGGGGAAATCCCGATCCGCCCGGCCCCGGCTCCCGCTTAGCCTGAACCTCGTGTCCACGACGAACCTGAAAACAGCCCCGTACCCGCGTCCCCTTACTTCGTCACTGCACCGCGGCTGGCAGCAGCTCTCCGCGCCGGCCAGGGTCCTGACCATCGTCGGCCTGCTGATGTTCGTCTCCGCCGCCTTCCATACCGTGGTGTTCCTGTTGTCGGACACCTCCTGGGACGGTCCGGTCTCCTGGCGCAAGCCGGTCACCTTCGGCGTGTCCCTCGGACTGACCGCCGTCACGCTCGCGCTGATCGAGTCCCGCCTGCGGCTCCGCCGGTGGGCCTCCTGGGCCCTGCTGGGCACCCTTGCGGCCACGTTCGTGGTCGAGGAGGTGCTGGTCGCGATGCAGGCCTGGCGCGGCGTGCCCTCGCATTTCAACACCGCCACGCGGTTCGACGCGATGGTGTTCTCGGCCATGGGCATGACCGTGATGGTGATCGTCGTCGTCATCCTCGCCCTGGCCGTCCTGAGCTTCACCTCGGCCAAACCCGGGACCCCGGCCCTCACGCTGTCGATCCGGGCCGGCATGCTGCTGCTGGTGGCCGGCCAGTTCCTCGGCGCGGCGATCATCGCCGTCGGCGAACCCGCCCTCGCCGCCGGCAACGAGGCGGCCGTGTTCGGTCCCCACGGGGTGGTGCTCGGCGCCGCCGGCATCCTGAAGTCCCCGCACGGCGTCGCGCTGCACGCCATCCAGGTGCTGCCGCTGCTCGGCTGGCTGGTCCAGCGCCTGGACTGGACGGACGTGCGACGGCGGCGGGCCGCCTGGAGCGCGGCCGCCGGCTATGCGCTGCTGCTGGCGGTGAGCGTCTTCCAGGCCTTCACCGGCCAGGCCCCGTTCGCGTTCGGCATTCCCGCCCTGCTCGCGGCACTGGCCGGAGCCGTCCTCATCGCCGTGCCCTATGCGCAGGCCGGCCGGCAACTGCTCCGGACGAACCTTGGCCGGAGGACGCGATTGTAGGCGGTATGGGGGAGTCCCCGGCCTCCACGACGCTGGCAAGGTAGCTGCGGCCGTACGGTCTGCTGCTCCTCGTTGATCATTAATGTGCCTGCATGGCCATCACGATCATGCACGCCGCGGCAGCTACCGATGACAGTGCTTCGATCAGATGTGCCCGGCTGCCCCTGCGCACCGCCCGTACCCGGTACAGCCGCAGAGACAGTCGGGCCGAAAACAGCAGGTAGGAGCCCAATCCGGCGGCCAGCAGCAGCGGGACCGGTCCGCCGCCGTGGGAATGCGCTGCCGCCGGGACAGCCTGGGCCGCCGGATCGGCGTGCATGAGCAATACCAAGGCTCCCATCACCAGCAGCGACAGCCCCCGGTGCAGGTGCATGGATGCCTTCAACGGGTCGTGCACCACCGGGATCGCTCCCCGGTGGGAGAGCGCCACAGACAGCGGGCCAGCCAGCAGCAGGATCAGGGCCCATGCCGCGCCGGGCAGCAGGTGGACCTGTTGCCCGGCGATGTCGGCCATGGCCGCCAGCATCAGGGCCATCCAGCCCGCCCCGGACGGAACAGCCAGGCGCCGCGCACCATCCCGGTGCCCTCCTGCTGCCGCGCAGCAGAGCCCCATGCCGGTGAAAACCAGCATTCCGGCGGTGAGCCAGAGGTGTAGAGCCATCGCTACAGCCTTTCAGCCGGCCCCGGGTGCGGGCACCCGGGGCCGGACGGCGGGTCAGTGCCGGCAGCATCCGGCGTCGTCGACATCCGTCCCTGGGACTCCCTGGTACGAGCTCCAGTCCGGTAGGTCCATGGCCGGGTTCTCGTCGAGGAACCCGTGCGGCTTGAACCAGAAGCCGCTGTAGTCCACCGGCATGACCGGCCAATCCTCGGTACGCGGGATATGTGTAGGCCCGAAGGAGTGCCAGAGAACGATGTCCTCGTTCTCCAAGGAACGGTTGGCCTGGACCCATTCGCCGATCCCGCCGCCGGCGTGCTGGTTCGGGTAGTCGCCGGCCGGGAACCGTTCGGCCGGGTCATACCGGGTGGCCCAGAAATGGTGTGTGGCGAACTGTGCACGCTTCCAGGCCGAGGAGCCTTCCTGCGCCATCAGCCGCGGCCCGGGCATAGGGATCAGCTGGTAGCCGGTGGGCTCGCCCACGTAGTTCTTCCGGTTTGGATTGATGACGAACCAGCTGCGTCCCGTTTCCGGGTTCGCGTCCCGCACCGCCTCCAGTTCGCGGGTCAGCGGGGTGCGATTCCAGGTGAAGGCATTGCCATGGGGGTTATCGGGTCCCATGGGGATGCCGCGGACGTTCTGCTCCTGGACCGAGTTGGCGTCGCCATCGATCGCCACGTCCAGCCGGGCGCAGAAGATGTGCTGGTGGACCGGGGCGATGACGCCCGGGGCGATCTCCGGGGCATGCCGGTTTGGCTGGCCGGGGAACGTGGCTCCGGTGTAGACGATGCCGGTGGCCTTGGCTTCCATCTGGATGGAGCCATCGAGGTAGAAGTACCAGAAGAAGCCATAGTCGTAGTTGCCGATGGTGGCGAAGTAGGACAGCACCAGACGGCGGGAGCGGCGCACCTGCGGGGCCTCGCCGAATTCGGTGTGCTTCCACAGGATCCCGTAGTCCTCTTCGTGCATGCAGACCGCGTTCGGGATCTTCACGGGCCGGCCGTCGTCGTCGGCCACAAAGGCATCGAAGTACTTGATCACGCCCAGACAGTCGCAGCCGAGCTTGAGCGAATTCGCGTTCTTGCCCAGCAGATACTCGCCGGCGTCGAAATAGCTGATCCAGAACCGGGTATTGCTGATGTCTCCGTACGGAACCACCATTTCCGGCACGGAAGCCCGGTGCAGGACCAGGCGGTCCTCGTCGCCGTCACGGAAGCTGACTTGGTTCAGCACCAGGCCGTCCTGGGCGTTGAAACCCACGCGCAGCTTCCAATTCTCCCACTCCACGTGGGTTCCCTCGACCTTGAAGGAGGGTCCCTCCGGCTGGGTGATCTCCAGCGGCTTGAGCGAGGTCCGGGCCGGACCGACGTGTTCGGGAGTGTAGTGACGCGTCTGGAGCGGGACCGGCACCGGCTCCGTCTCCGCGTAGTCGTCCTCGACCCGGGTGACCGTACCGGCGGTGAGATCGATGTGGCAGATCAGCCCCTCTACCGGGTGGGCCCAGGCGTTATCGCCCTCGAAGTTGCGGTGGAAGGTCAGCGAGCGGATCATGCGCCGGCCGGTCTCGCCCTCGTACGGGAAGAAACCGGGGGCCAGCGGCGAGAGGTAGGTGTGCGTCGTGTCAGTGATGCCGCGGCGCCGCATGGCCGCCTGCCAGCGCGGATCGGCCTTGGCGATCTGCTGTGCCCGCTCGTATTCCTCGAACAAGTATTGCGGCTGGCCGTAAGGGTGCTCCCCGTTGGGCAGCACCCGGTAGTCCGCCACTTCGCCGCGGGTGACCGAGACGACCGCCTCCGCCGCCTCGCCGGTCGCGGTGTCCAGCAGTGTGACGAGTACGGACCGGTCATAGTCATCGTCGCCGTCGACGTAGCCAGCCAGCAGCTCCCTGGTCGGCTCGACCGGGAGTAGGCGCGGGAACCGTGTCGTCGCACCGACCAGGCCCGCTTCCACGAGGAGTTGCCGGGCGGCGCTGATCTCCTGCGGGGTGAGCATGTCGAGCGGGTGGGTCACGCCCAGGTTGGAGGGCGCGATTTGTGTGGTCTGCATGGAGTTGCCTTTCAAACGATCGCCGGGGCATCTGCGGCCCGGATATTTTTGCGCTTAACCGCAAGAATAGGTGGGGTGGGAGCCAAAAGCGATGCCTTCCGCCGTCGAAAACGCCGAAGCCTGCCATCGGCAGAATCGAAGGAACTGCCGATGGCAGGGTCCCGGAACCGTCCTCCTTCAGGGCCGGTTCCGGGCCTGGCCGCACCGCTGGCGCCGAGGCGGCCTCAGTCGTGCACGGGTTGCCGTTCGGGGGCCCCACCATCGGGCACGGCCGCCGCGTCGCGCAGCCGGCGGCCGGCCAGGTAGCCTGCAATGCCCAGTGCGGCCAGGACCCCGAGGGTACCCAGCGTGAAGGCGGTATAGACCTGCTGGTCCACGCCCCAGATCTCAATAAACGGATACTCCAAGCCGACTAGCGATTCCAGGGTGCCGGGGAAGACCGCCACCCAGGACCCCAGGGCCACCCACAGCGTGCAGACCAGCCCCAGGGCGGCGAAGACACGGTTCCCGCCCGGCACCCGGAACGGCCGGTGGCTGGCGGCATCCGACAGCCGCAGCTTGACTGCTGCCGGGATGATGGCCAGGTAGGAGATCAGGTAGGTGCTGATGGAGATGGTCAGCACCACCCCGAAAATGGCGGCCGACGATCCCTCGATCAGCGTCAGCGAGGCGACGAGGAAAATGCTGGCCAGGATGCCGGAGAGCAGGTTGATCCGAATCGGGGTGCCCAGCTGCCGGTGGAACTTGCCGAAGAAACCGCCGAAGAATGCGCCGTCGGCCGCCGCGATGCCCTGCACCCGGTCGCTGACGATCATCCATGCCGCCCCCTGGGTGACGAGTACGTGGACGAACAGCGCCGCCGCGATGGTGGTCATCACCGGCGCGGCCGGACCATAGACCACGAAGACCTCGCCCACCGCCTCCATCAGACCCGAAACGCCGGTGATTTTCTCCTTCGGGATCACCAGCAGGATGGCCAGGATGGGCAGCAGGTAGCAGGCGGCGGCGACGACGGCGGAACGGGCCAGGCCCCGGGGCACATCCTTCTGCGGGTTCTTCATTTCGCCGGCCGCCCCGTTGGCCGCTTCGAAACCAAGGAAACCGAACAGCAGCAGGGGAGCCACGCCGAACAGCCCGGTCAGCGTCGGTGCCAGATCCGAACCGGCCATGCCGCTGAACCCGTGCTGGAGGCCGTAGATAAGGGTGGTCGCCACGAAGAGGACCAGCAGGCCAACCTTCGAGAACGCCCCCGAGTTCGGCAGCCACTTGGCCCAGCGCAGGCTGGCAATGGCCGTGAGCACGGTGGTCCAGATGAAGGCCAGATGGAAGAGGTAGCCGGAGATTCCGTGGGTGTCCAGCGGCAGCAGGTAATGATTGAAGGTCTCCCCGGCCAGCAGCGCCATGGAACCGCCGATCCACACCGGCGTCGTCACCCAGTAGAAAACGGTGGCAACCGAGGCCACGCCGCGGCCGAAGGCCCGCTTGACCCAGTTGTAGCAGCCGCCCTCCTCCGTAAACGTGCTGCCGGTTTCGGCAAACAGCAGGGCGTAGGGGAGCAGGAAGGTGACGGTCAGGACGACCAGCCAGGTGAAGGTCTCGCCGCCGTAGGAGGAGATCTGGCCGAGGATCTCGATGGAGATTACCGCGGCAATGGTGAGCAGGACGATGTCGAGCCGGCCAAGGGTCCGGTGCAGCTTGCCCTGTTGTTCGTCCATATAGCGGGTATTTATCGATGACATGGATGTCCTTTCCGGGGAACGGCCGTGCAGTGCAGGGTCAGCCAGCAGTGAGCGCCAGTGCGGACAGGGCCAGGATCTGGGCCGTCCTGACCAGGTCGTCGATGTCGACGTATTCGTTCACCGTGTGCAGGGTCGGCGGAAGGTCGGTGTACCACTCGAACTCCACCGGGTGCATGGCTAGCCGCCTCTCGATGCGGGCCCCCTAAGGAGTGCCGTGACATTTCTGATCTGCCTTTCTTGAAGCTGTGCCAGGGGCGGCCTAGTAGGCGGTCCAAGTGGTCTTGAGCCCCTGGTACTTGTCCAAGGCATGGAGCGAGAGGTCCCGCCCGTACCCGGAGGCCTTGAAACCGCCGAACGGGGTGCGGGCACCGAAGGCGTCGGTGGTGTTGATGGATACCGTGCCGGCCACGAGCCGGCGGGAAACGCGGTGCGCCCGGGAGATGCTGGAGGTCCAGAGCGAGGCCGCCAGACCGAATGGGGTGGCATTGGCGATCCGGACCGCTTCCTCCTCGGTGTCGAACGGGATCACGGCCAGCACCGGACCGAACACTTCGTGCTGGCCCAGTTCCGAGTCCGGATGGACGTTGTCGATCACGGTCGGTTCGAGGTAGCAGTCGCTGCCGCTGATGGTGAGCCTGCGGCCGCCGGTGACGAGGTCGAACTCGCGTGCCGCACGAGAGATGAAGCCCTCCACCCGGTCCGTGTGTGCCGCCGTGACCAGGGCACCCATGCCGGAGGCCGGGTCCAGCGGGTCGCCCGGGTAGTAGCGGGCGGCGATGCGGCCCAGGTGCGCCACGAATTCGGCGTGGACCTCGCTTTGGACCAGGACCCGGGAATGGGACGAGCAGACTTCGCCTTGGTTGAAGAACACGTCGAACGCGGCGGATTCGGCAGCCTTTTCCAGGTCCTCGACGTCGGCGAAGACCAGGTTGGCGCTCTTGCCGCCGCATTCGAGCCATACCTGTTTCATGTTCGATTCGCCGGCGTAGCGCTGGAACAGCTTGCCGACGCCGGTGGAGCCGGTGAAGACCAGGGTGTCGATATCCGGATGCCTGCCGATGGCCTGTCCCGCGCTTTCCCCGAACCCCGGCACGACATTTACGACGCCGTCCGGCAGCCCGGCCTCGGCGAAGATCTCCGCCAGCCTGATGGCCGAGAGCGGAGACTGCTCGGCCGGTTTCAGCACGACGCTGTTGCCTGCTGCAATGGCCGGGGCGAGCTTCCAGGCAGCCATGTCCACCGGGTAATTCCACGGCACGACGGCGCCGACCACGCCCAAGGGCTCCTTGGCGACGGTGGCTTGGACGCCCTCGTCCATCGCCACTACTTCCCCGTTGACCTTGTCGATGGCTTCGCCGTAAAAGTCGAACAGCGAGGCGGAGAAGGGCACGTCCAGCTCGTAAGCGTCCGTCACCCGCTTGCCCATGTCCAGCGAATCCAGCAGGGCAAGCTCCTCGGCGTTCTTCCGCAGTCCTTCGGCGATGCCTGTCATGACCCGTTTGCGTGCCGCCAGTGGCTGCCCGGCCCAGCGGCGGTCGGCGAAGGATGCGCGGGCGGCAGCCACGGCACGGTCCACGTCGGCTCCGTTGCAGGAGGCCACGTCCGCCAGCGCCTTGCCATTGGCAGGATTGATGCTGGGAAAAGTGGCACCCGACAGTGCATCGGCATGCTGGCCATCGATGAAGGCCCGGTGCGGAATATCGAGCCGCTCGGCCCGGGCCTGCCAGTCTTCCAGAGTGTGGTTCGGCATGGTGGACTCCTATTCTTTGCGGTTCACCGCAAGAATATGTGAGCTGCTTCACGAAGGCGAGGGGTTCCGGCCCCTGAATTACCGAAGCTATATATTGAAATAATCGTGAGGTCGCGCCGGACCGGTTTGCGGCCAGCCGACATAACAGGAAGGGCCTCAATGGCGCGGGACCGGGACAAGCGGATGGACGGCATTGTGGATGCCACGGTGGCTACCATTGCGCGCAACGGGCTGCCTAACCTGCGGATCAAGGACATTGCCGCCGAGGCCGGGGTCTCGGAGCGGCTGGTCAGCTACTACTACCCGGATCTGGACGCGCTGGTAGCCGCGACGCACCGCAAGGCATCCGAGAAATACTACTGGAACCGGTTGCATGCCCTGCAGCAGCAGCGCCGGCCGGAGGCCGCTCTGGCCGGGCTCATTGCCAGCGGCGTGCCGCAGGGACGTGGGGATGTGCTCTCGCGGGTGCTCTACGAACTGAGCGTCAGTGCCACCCGGATGCCGCAGCATGAACGGTTGATGAGCAGCCTCTATCACGACGAGGTCTCGCTCTATGAGCAGGTGCTGGAACAGGGCGCCAAGACGGAGGCCTTTTCCCTGGCCGGCACGTACAACGAACTGGCCAGGTCCTTTGTGGCGCTCGAAGACGGCCTGGGCCTGCAGGTACTGGCCGGCACGGACAGCCTGACCCCGGAGCAGGCCAGGGAAATCCTGCTGGGCTACGCGCGGGCGGTCACGGGCGCGGTGTTGTAGCCTGCCGGGCCGTGCCGCCGTCGAACGGCATGCCCAGGACGGCGGCGAAGTGACGGACCCTGGAAACCTCCCGCTGCCGGATCAGGTCAGCGGCAGCGGGCCGCCGGCGGCCAGCCGCAGCCCCGGGGTGGTCAGCAGTTCCGGGGCGCCGAGCACGGCCTCCAGCACGGCGTCGTCCATCAGCGCCCGGGCGCGGACGACGTCGATCACCCCGGCTCCGGTGCGCATCGCGTGCCGGGCGACCTCGGTGGCGCTGTGGTAGCCGATGTACGGCACCAGCGCGGTGACCAGCCCGATGGAATTCTCCACCCCGGCCCGCAGGCCGTCCCGGTCGGCGGTGATGCCCTCGACGCAGCGCTCGGCCAGTACCGTGCACGCGGCCGTGAGCTCGCCGAGGCTTTCGAACAGCGCCCGGGCCATGACCGGCTCGAACGCATTGAGCTGCAGCTGCCCGGCTTCGGCGGCCATGGTCACGGTCAGGTCCTTGCCGATGACGGAGAAGGCCACCTGGTTGACCACCTCGGGGATGACCGGGTTCACCTTGCCCGGCATGATGGACGAGCCGGCCTGCACGGCCGGCAGCACGATCTCGCCCAGTCCCGCGCGCGGGCCGGAGGAGAGCAGGCGCAGGTCGTTGGCCACCTTCGAGAGCTTGACCGCGATCCGCTTCAGGACACTGGAGAACTGGACCAGGGCGCCCACGTCCTGGGTGGCCTCGATCAGGTTTCCGGCCGGCACCACGGGCACGCCCGAGATCCGGGCCAGGTGGCCGCACGCCGCCGCCGCATAATCCGCGTGGGCGTTGAGCCCGGTGCCGATCGCCGTCCCGCCCAGGTTCACCTCCCGGATCAGTCCCAGTGCCTCGGCCAGGCGCAGTTCGTCTTCGGCGAGCATAACGGCGAAGGTGCCGAACTCCTGGCCCAGGGTCATCGGGACGGCGTCCTGGAGCTGGGTCCGGCCCATCTTCAGGTAGTCCCGGAACTGCACCGACTTGCGTTCCATCGCCGTCCGCAGCCCGGCCATGGCGGTCAGCAGGGAGCCGGCGGCGCGGTGCAGCCCGAGCCGCAGCGCGGTGGGGTAGACATCGTTGGTGCTCTGGCCGAGGTTCACATGCTCGATCGGGTGCAGCCGGGCGTAGTCGCCCTTGGCGTAGCCGAGCAGTTCCAGCGCCCGGTTGGCGATCACCTCGTTGGCATTCATGTTGGTGGAGGTGCCTGCGCCGCCCTGCAGGACGTCGACGACGAATTCGGCACTGAGCCGCCCGGCCTGCACCTCCCGGCAGGCCGCCATGATGGCCTCGGCGCGGCGCTGGTCCAGCTGCCCGAGCTCGCGGTTGGCCGCGGCGGCGGCCTCCTTCACGCAGCCCAGTGCCCAGACCAGGTCCGTGTGCAGGCCGATCGGCACGCCCGTCATCCGGAAGTTTTCCCGGGCCCGGGCCGTGTGCACGCCGTAGTAGGCGGCGGCCGGCACCTGCAGCTCGCCGAGCAGGTCGTGCTCTGTCCTGGTTGCGGATCCTGGCTCAGCGGACACCGAGGGCCTGCCTTTCGTCGTCGGAGGTGCTGCCGCTGTCCCGTTCCAGGCCCGCGGACATCAGGCGCCCGCGCAGGCCCGCGTCCGACGCGGCGTCGATGCAGGTGAAGGCCATGGCCTTGGCCGCATCCAGCACCGCACGGTCCGCCGCGCCGGATACGCAGTGGGCGGCGAACTCCTTCTGGTGGTTGACCGCCGGCAGCGAATCGATGCCGATGTAGGGGTGGATGGCCGGCAGCACCAGCGAGATGTTCCCCATGTCGGTGGAGGCGCGGTTCATCCGCATGTCCGGCCCGTCGTCGGCGAAGCGGCGGCCCAGCCGCACGGCATTGTCCACGTAGAGTGCCAGCAGGTCCTCGTCGGTGCGGAATTCGGAGTACGGCTTGCTTTCGGCCTCGATGTCCAGGTCGCAGCCGGTGGCCAGCGCCCCGGCCTCGAAGCAGTGCCGCACGCGCTCCTCGAGGCGGTCCAGTTCCGCCAGCGAGCCGGCCCGGACGTACCAGCGGCCCTCGGTCACCTCGGGTATCGCGTTCGGCGCCTCGCCGCCGTTGGTCAGCACGCCGTGGACCCTGGTCCCGCTGGCCAACTGCTGGCGCAGCAGGCCGATCGCCACCTGGGCCACGGTGAAGGCATCGGCGGCGTTGACGCCGCGTTCCGGGTAGGCCGCGGCGTGGGCGGCCTGGCCGCGGTAGCGGATCCTGCTGTGCGAGACGGCGAACGGTTCGGCCCGGGCCACGTCCAGCGGTCCGGGGTGGACCATCATGGCCGCATGCTGGCCGTCGAAGGCGCCGCGTTCGAGCAGTTCGATCTTGCCGCCGCCGCCCTCTTCGGCCGGGGTGCCGAACACGGTGATCCGGGCGTCCAGCGCATCGGCGATCGGGGCCAGCGCCGCGGCGGCACCCACGGCCGCCGCGGCGATGATGTTGTGTCCGCAGGCGTGGCCGAGCCCGGGCAGCGCGTCATACTCGGCGCAGATCGCCAGCCGCAGCGGCCCGCGGCCCACGCCGGCGGCAAACGCCGTCGGGAATCCGCAGAGTTCCCGGGTCACCTCGTAGCCGAACCCGGCCAGTTCGCCGCTGATCCAGCCGGCGGCCTGGTGCTCCTGCCAGCCCGGTTCCGGGTTGGCGTGGATCCGGTGGGAGAGTGCCAGGATGCGGCCGGACAGGGTGTCGATGCGGCCGGCGGCCGCGTCCTTGAGGCTTTTCACAGGTCCCCCGGCACCCCGTAGCTCGGGGCGAGGGAGGGCTGGACCGCGCGCAGCTTGTAGTCGCGCTTCTGCGGACGCCACAGCTCCCAGATCCCGGAAAGCTGGCCGATCGGGTCCTCCTCTGCCCAGTCCACACGCAGGTCCGTGACCGCCCACGGCACATCTTCGACGACGACGAGGCCGGCCGAGTGCTCCGGGCCTTCCTCGCCGCCGGCGTCGCGGCCTGCCAGCAGGCCGGCCAGCAGCCGGTCCTCGAACTCGCCGCCGGCCGAGGCATACGCCTCGGCGATGGCGTCGACGACGCCGGGCGAGGCGAGCAGGTTGCCCGCCGCGACCGCGCCGTCGAGCTCCACCGTACGGTGCGTGCCCAGCGTCCGGGCGCCGCTGAAGGCGGCGGTGCGTCCGTCGCGCCCGACGGCGGTGAGCTGGCGGTACTCGGTCTCCGGCTCCCGGGCCAGCAGCTTGGCCATCGCCTCCTCGGCCGGCGAACCGGACTCCAGCAGATCCAACAGCTTCGCGCCGAGGCCGGGATCGGTGATGTTCTGCGAGGCCACCGCCCCGGTCCCCGGCCGCAGGTGGACGCAGCGCGCCGCCACGGAGGGGCTGGACGAGGTGACAACCATGCCGAACGCGCCGGTGGCGGCATCCCTGGCTACAAGTGAGAAAGTCATAGGATCTCCTGAAATCTGGTTCTTCGAGGTTGTTCAGTTCTTGCTGATCACGGCGGTCGCGTCGATTTCGACCAGCCACTCGGGCCGGGCCAGCGCGTCGACCACGATCCCGGTGGAGACCGGGTAGACGCCCTTGAGCCAGCGGCCCATGGTCCGGTACACCGGCTCCCGGTAGCGGGGGTCGATGATGTAGACGGTCACCTTGACGATGTCCTCGAGGCTGCTGCCGGCCTCCTTGAGCAGCAGGTCGATGTTGGCCATGGCCTTTTCGGCCTGGGCCTCGACGTCGCCGATGCCGACGGATTCGCGGGTCTCGAGGTCCTGGCCGATCTGGCCGCGCAGGTAGACCACGCCGTTGGCCACCACGGCCTGGCACAGGTCGTTGTCCAGCTGCTGCTCGGGATAGGTGTCCCTGGTGTTGAATTTGCGGAGCCGGGTATGGGTGCTCATGCGCGCGATCCGTCCACCTTCTCGGAGAGGTTGGCGGCGGCCTTGACCAGGTCCAGCGGCCCGTTCCAGTCGAAGTTGCGGTAGACGGCGCCGAGCTGGGCGAACGGCGGGGACTGGGCGAACAGCTGGAAGGTCAGCCGGTGCCCGGCGTAGTCGCTGTTGAGCAGGTCGCGGGCGAAGGCCAGCAGCCGGCGGCGGTCCTCGGCCACCCAGTTCTCGTTGATGGTGTAGAACTTCTCCAGCCAGGGCGAGACTTCCGGGTCGCTGAAGGTGGCCGCATCCGGGGTGATGCAGATCTGGCCGCCGCACAGCTCCCGGGCCACGTGCATCATGGCCGGCAGCTGGGACAGGGCGAAGACCCGGCCGGTGTAGAGCAGGGACTGGTTGGGCATCAGCAGGCCGCCCGGGCTGGTCTCGGCGTTGGCGACCGCGGCGGTCAGGTGCGCGTTGATGCCTTCGCGGTAGCAGGCCAGCTGGGCGAGCTTCTCCTGCACCGCCTGCTGCTTTTCCAGACCCGTCTGCTTCACGTTCCACAGCGCGGAGCCGATCATCAGATCCGCCAGGTGCAGGGTGCGCTGGACAAACGGGAACGCGCTGTAGCGGTGCAGGGTGGAGCGGATGAACGCGGCGGCCCTGGTGTGGCGGTAGAACAGCACGTCCTCCCACGGGATCTCGACATTGTCGAAGACCACCAGGGATTCGACTTCGTCCACCCGGTTGGCCAGCGGGTAGTCGGCGGCCGGGGCGCGGCCGGCGAAGCCGTTGCGCGAAATGAACTTCAGCCCGGGGCTGGAGAGGTCCACCACGAAGCCGACGGCGTAGTCGGAGAGCTTGTCGTTGCCCCAGTTGGCGATGGTGGGCTTGGTGAAGGCCTGGTTGGCGTAGGCGGCGGCGGTTTCGTACTTGGCGCCGCGGACCACGATCCCGTTGTCCGTTTCCTTCACCACATGCAGCAGCATGTCGGGGTCCTGGTCCTGCGGGGCCTTGGAACGGTCGCCCTTGGGATCGGTGTTGGCGGAAATGTGGAACGGATCGCCCTTGATGGTGCGGGCGATGTGCCGGCGGATGTTCTCCGAGAAGCGCGGGTCCACCTCGTTGAGCACGTCCTGGCCGTCGTAGAGCGACCACATCTCGCCGATGGTCTCGTCGCCGACCCGGGTGACCACGCCGCCGGCTTCGCGTTGGACCAGTTCCACGGCGGCGCGCTTGTCCAGCCAGTCCTGCTGGGTCTTCGGCAGCCGGTTGGCGATCGCGTTGGGTTCGCCGGTCTGGTCGTCCGCATAGGTCATGACCTGGCGGGAGTGCTCTTCGTGGGCCAGGTCGTAGATCCTGGCCCGGACGTCCACCACGGGCTTGAACATCGGGTGGGTGGTCACGTCGGTGACCTTCTCGCCGTCGATCCAGATCTGTCGGCCGTCGCGGATCGACTCGCGGTATTCGTCTCCTGTGCGGATCACTGGGAATCCTCCTTCTTCTGCTGGCGGTAGGTGGGGCCGGAGCCCGGGTAGTCGGGGAAGACCGAGGGTTCGATGGGCTCGGGCTTGGCGTAGGTCTGGGCGCTGTAGATCAGCGGTTCGGCCTCGTGCGAGTCGACGGAGGTGACCCGGCCGATGTAGACCAGGTGCGTGCCGGCCTCGACGGTTTCGTGGACCGTGCAGTCGAAACTGGCGACGGCGTCGCGGATCCGCGGCGAGCCCGACGGCGCATCGACCCATTCGCCGCAGGAAAAGTCCCAGCGTTCCTTGCCCGGCCACGGCCGGCCGGCGAAGGTGTCGGCCACGTGGTCGTGCTGCTTGCCCAGGACATTGACGTTGAAGACGCCGTGCTCGCGGATCGCGGCGTTGATCGGGCTGCGCGCATTGATGCACACCAGCACCAGCCGCGGATCCGCCGAGACCGAGCACATGGCGCTGACGGTCTGCGCGAACCGCCCGGCCGGCCCGCCGGTCGACACCACGGTGACGCCGGTGGCAACCCGTCCCATGGCGGCTATGAATTCATCCCGGGGTGCCCCGGCGGCCCGGGCGTTGGTGGCCGCATCCTTGGTTGACATGGACATCTGGCCGCTCCCTTCCACTTGTGCGGTTGCTTGCACCAAGTATTGGAAGCGGCGGTGGTATGTGTCCAACAGAAGTTTTCGCCCTTATCCATCGAAAAAACAGATGGCTTGAAACCGCCGGGAAACAGTCTGGAAACGGGCGGGGTGAATAAGCGCGGGGCAGCAGGGTCCCTGCGTGGCGCGCCCGCGGCACGAAGGGCCTGCCCCGATCGGTTAAGTGAGGGCGCCCCGGCATTCGTCGATGAACGCCGTCGCCCGGCGGGTCAGGCGCACCCCGGACAGGTGCACCGCGCACACGTTCAGGCCGCGCGGCGCGCCGCTGAGCTGTTTCGTGACGAACCCGCGGCCCTCGTAGCTCATGTTGATGTTGGTGCGCTGGCTCAGGATCGAATACCCCAGTTCCCGGGCGACCAGGGCGCGCACCATTTCGAAGCTGGTGGTCCGGAACCTGATGTTCGGTTCGAGGTCCTCGGCGGCGAAGAAGGAGAGGAAGTAGTCCCCGCCGGGCGGCAGGTCGAACAGGATCAGCGGCTCGGGCGCCAGCTGCTGCAGCGAGAGGGCGCCGTTGTCGGCGAATTTGTGGTGTTCGGGAAGCACGACATACGGCGGGGTGGCGGCCAGCACGTGCGAGCTCAGGTCGCGCGGGAAGCCGCGGCGGTCGAAGTCGTAGTCATAGAGCAGGGCCAGGTCGAGCGAGCCGTTGCGCAGCTGCTCCTCCAGCGTCAGGTGCGAGCCCTCCACGAAGCTCAGGTCCACCCCGGGATGATGCTCGGTGAAGCTGGCAATAATGCGCGGCAGCAGGATCGGGGCGAGCGTGCTGTAGCAGCCCACCACCAGGCGCCCCGAAAGCGATTCGCTGGCTTCCCGGGCGGAGTTCTTCAGATCGTCCACGCCGGCCAGCAGGCGGCGCGCGTCGGCCAGCACCTGCTGCCCCACGCCGGTCAGGGACAGCCCGCGCGCATGCCGGATGAAGACCTGCACGCCCACGGCCTCTTCCAGGTCCGCCAGCGCGGTGGAGACGGCCGACTGGGACAGATACAGCCGGCCGGCGGCGGCCGTCACGCTGCCGGTCTCCGCCGCCGCAACCAGGTACTCGAGCTGCCGGAGGGTCACGCTAGACATAGATTTTTTAGAAACCCTTCATCGATTACATCTGTTTTACATGGTTATCCGCAGACTGCATAGTCGTTCTATTCCCGAACTGCCCACAACACCGAAAGGGATGGAGCCGGCATGACCGACCCGGAACTTGATCTGCTGCTGAAGACCTTGTCCATCGATTCGACCTGGGGCCGGGAAAAGGAGCTCGCGGAATTCATCGCCGGCCAGCTGCACAGCTGGGGCGTCGACGACGTCGAACTGGTCGAATCCATGCCCGGCCGGCACAGCGTCGGCGGGCGGCTCCGCGGCACCGGCGGCGGCAGGTCGCTGCTGCTCAACGGCCACCTGGACACCTACGAGGTGTCGCCGGACTGGACCAGGGACCCGTTCGGCCCCGTCGTCGAGGACGGCAAGGTCTACGGGGCCGGGATCGCCGACATGAAGGCCGCCACCACGGCGTCGCTGGCCGTGCTGCGGCGCATCGCCCTCTCCGGCTCGCGGCCCAAGGGCGACGTCGTCTTCCAGGGGGTTTCGTGCCACTTCGAAGGCGGGGTCGGCACCCGCTCCCTGCTGGAAGCCGGCTTCACCGCCGACGGTGCGATCTGCGGCGAGCCGACCGACAACACCATCGGGACGGTGCACCGCGGTGCCGCGTACCTGAAGATCACCACCTACGGCGTCCAGGCCCATACCTCCGCAAAGCAGCTGGGACTGAATGCGATCGAGACCATGGAGCCGATCCTGGCCGGCATGCGCCGGCTCGAAGGCATGATGCCCTACACCCCGCACCCGGAACTTCCCGGCGGGCCGAACCTGAACATCGGCACCATCCGCGGCGGGACCAAGCACAACCAGGTCCCGGACCGCTGCGAAATGACCTGCGACATCCGCCTGCTGCCCTCGCAGGACCCGTACGACGTCAGGCTCCAGGTGGAGCAGATGATCGGGGACCTGAAGGCCGAAGATCCGCGGATCGAGGCCACCGTGGAGTTCAGCGACCACTGGCTCAGCGGCCCGCGGCTGCCCTACGAGATCGACAGGACCTCCCCGATCTCGGTGGCGGCCGCCGAGGCGGTGTCCCGTGCCGGTGCCGAACCGGTGTACCGCGGCATCCAGTTCTGGACCGACATGGTCCCGCTGAAGCAGTTCGGCATCCCCGCGGTGAACATCGGGCCCGGCACCCCGCCATACAGCTGGGCGGACGAATGGGTCGAACTGGCCAAGTACCGGGAAATCATCGACATCTACAACAACGCAGTCAACCTGTGGTGCAACTGAGCCCCTACGAAAGGCAGCCATGAAAATCTCCCAGAAATCTGCCCTGCTGGCGGGCGCGGCCACCCTCGCCCTGGCCCTGAGCGCGTGCGGCGGCAGCGGCAGCGTAACAGGATCCACCGCCGAAGCCGGTGCCAAGGCAAAAGTCGAAACCAACACCGCCGGCATCCTGAATGTCGGCACCGACCTGACCTATCCGCCCTACGACATGCTGGAGAACGGCAAGCCGGCAGGCTTCGACGTCGAGTTCATGGACGCGATGTCCGCCGAGCTGGGCCTGACGCCGAAGTACACCGATACCCGGTTTGCCCAGATCGTCGCCGGCATCAAGGCCGACCGCTACGACGTGATCGCCTCCACGCTCTACGTTTCCTCCGCCCGGGACAAGGAAGTGGACTTCGTGCCCTACTTCCAGACCGGCAATTCCATCATCGTGAAGCAGGGCCAGCCGGCCCTGGCCACGGCCCAGGACCTCTGCGGCAAGCAGGTCGGCGTGGTCACCGCGACGGTCATTGCCAAGATCCTGCCCGCCGCCGAAAGCGACAAGTGCAAGAAGGCTGGCAAGGGCGCCATTACGGTGAAGGAATTCCCCACCGACCCGGAGGCCACTCAGGCGCTGCTCTCGGGCCAGGTCGATGCCCAGATGACGGACGCCGCGGTGGCCAAGACCGCCGTCGAAAAGTCCAAGGGACGGCTGAGCCTGAGCAGCCAGCAGCTGATCTACCCGATCGCCGTCGGCCTGGCCGTGCAGGAGGGCAATGCGAAGATGCAGAAGGCGCTCGAGGACGGGCTGGAGGCCATGAAGGCTTCGGGCAAGTACGACGAGCTGCTCCAGAAGTACAACCTGGAGGCCGTTGACCCCGCGGTGCTCGAGGAATCGCTGAAGCAGGCCTGACCATGACATTCGACTGGGCCTACACGTTCTCGCTCTTCGCCGACCCCAACCTGTGGCGGGCGGCCGGCGTCGTCGTCGCCCTGAGCCTGCTGTCCTGGGTGATTGCCAACGTCGCCGGCATCGGCCTGGCGCTGATGAAGGAATCGCGTTCCCGGGCGCTCGCCGGCATCGCCGGGGCCTATGTGTGGCTGTTCCGCAGCCTGCCGCTGCTGGTGCTGCTGGTCTTCGCCTACAACGTTCCGCAGGTCTTCCCCGCCACCCAGGTGGTCCTTGGATCCTCGTTCAACGCCGCGCTGATCGCGCTGGTGCTCAGCGAGGCGGCCTACATGGCCGAAATCCACCGCGGCGGGCTGCTCTCCGTCTCGGTCGACCAGCGCGAAGCCGCCAAGGCGCTCGGCCTGCCGTACGGCTACGTACAGCGCCACGTCGTCATCCCGCAGGCCTTCCGGATCGCGCTGCCGTCGCTGGGCAACGAGTTCGTCTCCATCCTCAAGCTCACCTCGCTGGCCAGCGTCATCTCGCTGGAGGAGATCCTGCTGGTCGGCCAGCGCCTGTACACGCAGAACTTCATGGTGCTGGAGACGCTGCTGGCGGTGGCGGTGTTCTACGTCCTGCTGGTCACGGTCTTCGACCGGCTGCGCGACCTGCTCGAGCGCAAGCTCGATGTCAGCCGCCGCCGCCCGACCGTCCACGGCGAACCCGACGCCGCCGCAGCCGGCAGCGTGGTCCGGGGGCGCGAGCGTGTCGCGCATTCGGGCAAGACACTGGTGAGCGCTGCCGGCGTCACCAAGTCCTTCCACGGTAACCAGGTGCTCAAGGGTGTCGACGTCGAGGTGCATGCCGGGGAAGTCGTCGTCGTCATCGGCCCGTCCGGGTCCGGCAAGACGACGTTCGTGCGGACCCTGAACCACCTGGAGCCGGCCGACGGCGGCAGCATCGAGGTCAACGGCCAGCTGATCGGCAACAAGCGGGGGCAGAACGGCCGCGTGGTGGCCCTCTCGGACCGCGAACTGAGCGTCCAGCGCCGCGGCGTCGGCATGGTCTTCCAGCGCTTCAACCTGTTCCCGCACAAGACGGTGCTGGAAAACATCACGCTGGCCCCCGTGCAGCTGGGCCTGATGAAGGCCGACGAAGCCACGGAGTTCGGCAGGTCCCTGCTGCGCAAGGTCGGCATGTCGGTCCATGCCAACAAGTACCCGCACCAGCTTTCCGGCGGCCAGCAGCAGCGCGTGGCCATCGCCCGGGCCCTGGCCATGAAGCCGGGCGTGATGCTCTTCGACGAGCCGACGTCCGCGCTGGACCCGGAACTGGTGTCCGAGGTGCTGGCCGTCATCGCCGAACTGGCCCAGGAGGGCATGACCATGGTCATCGTCACGCATGAGATGAAGCTGGCCCGGGATGTCGCCGACTGGGTGGTCTTTATGGAGGATGGCAACGTGGTCAAGCAGGGCCCGCCGGAGACGATCTTCGGGCCCGACGCCGAACCTCGGATCAGGCGCTTCGTCCAGAGCGTTTCGGATGTTCCGCTCGAGGTGCAAGCGCCGACGGCGCAGTAGCAGGCCCAAACCCGGTCCCGAGGCGCCGTCCGGCATGATGCCGGACGGCGCTTTTGGTGCGTGAACGGTGCGCATCGGGTCCTGCGGCGGCGATGCCGGTGGCCTGGTCGCGCCGTCGCCCGGCCGGGCCGCCGGACACTCCACGGGGAAATCGGCGGGAAGCGGCCGCGAAGGGCGGTCCCAGCGGCCGGATGCCGGCCGGATCCACGCCTGCCGGGGAGGCCGCGGCGCCCGCGCTGCCTCGGCTACAAGCCTTCCCGCGTCGTGCGGGGGCGGCTACGGCATCACTGGGAGACCGGATTCCCGGCAGTCTCAGAAGGTTCTCTGGTGCCCTGCATGACAAAGGTTCTGTGGTCCGCCGAAAGTTTCGGCGGACCACAGAACCCTGTTCTCTCCAGAGCCGTCTACAGCCGTCCGGTGCTGGAGGTGACGGACTGGTCCAGCTGGCCGGACGGTGCTTCGGCCCGGCCGGCGTAGTCCTCGGCGCCGAGCAGGTCGATGCCCTTGGTCTCCTTCATGGTCAGGATCGCGACGAGCCCGATGATGCCAACCAGGACGAGGTAGAAGGCCGGCATCATGGTGTTGCCGGTCTGCGCGATCAGCCAGGTCAGGACGTAGGGCACGGTGCCGGCGAAGATGGCCGCGGTGATGCTGTAGGCGATGGACAGCCCGGTCTGCCGGGTGCGGGTCGGGAAGAGTTCGGCGACGGCACAGGCATGGACACCCAGGATGATGGCCAGGATGATGCCGAGGCCCAGGGTGCTGACGAAGCCGGCCCACGGCGCGCCTGACTGCATAACGAGGAAGAGCGGGATGGCCAGCACAATGAGCAGCACGGCCGAGGCGATCAGCAGCGGCCTGCGGCCGATGCGGTCCGAGGCAGCTCCGAAGAGCGGGACCAGGATCAGGCCGGCGATCGAGGCAACGGTGGACAGCAGCGCGGCATTGTCCGCGCTCATCTTCAGGGTTTCTTCCTGGTAGGTGAGCAGGTAGACAAGCACGATGTAGAAGGTCACGTGCATCATGATTTCGACGCCGCTCATCTGCAGCAGCTGCTTCCAGTGCCGGGTGAACACTTCCTTCACCGGGCTCTGCGGCACGTTGTCCAGTTCCTCAAGGGACCGGAACTCGGGGGTGTCTTCGATCTTGGTGCGGATGTAGAAGCCGATCAGGCCCAGCGGGACGGTCAGCAGGAAGGGAATGCGCCAGCCCCAGTCCTGGATGGTCTCGGCGCCCATGAGGACATTGAGCAGGTACACGACCAGGGAAGCGGCCAGGAAGCCCAGCAGGCTGCCGACTTCCAGCCAGCTGACCCCGAAGCCGCGGTGCCGGCGCGGGGAGTACTCGGCCAGGAAGGCGGCCGCGCTGCCGAACTCCCCGCCGGCGGCCAGGCCCTGGACCACGCGGGCGGCGATGAGCAGCACCGGCGCCCAGAGGCCGATGGTGCTGTAGGTCGGCAGCAGCCCGACCACCAGCGTGGCGCCGGACATGGACAGGATGACGATGGACAGGGTTTTCTTCCGGCCGACCCTGTCGCCGAGGGTTCCGAAGATCAGGGCGCCGAGCGGGCGCACCCCGAACGAAATGGCGAAGACTGCGAAGACGGACAGCAGCGCCGCCGTGCCGTCCTGCTCGGGGAAGAAGACCTTGGCGATGGTTGAGGCGAGGTAGGCGTAGACGGCCCACTCGAACCAGTGGACGAACACGCCGATCGAACCTGCCGTGACGCTCTTGCGCAGGCCCTTCTGGCTGACGAGGGCTTCAGGACGTGTACTGCTCACATTTCCTCCTGGCGGGGCGGGACGGGAAGTGCTGCGGGACATGCTTTCGGGCGGGCGGCAGACGGGCCGCGGGACTTGCTGTCCGGAGTCATGGATCTCCTCGGAAGACTCAAGGTGTGGTGAGTCACAAGTGTTCTGCTTTAACGAACACGCGTCAAGAGATTTGGGGAATATTTAATTCTGCCGAAACATTCTGCCCCTGCTGCGGCATCAGGGGCGCGGCATCCAAGGCATTGGGGCGCGAGCTGTTGACAGGTGTTTGATTTAACAGAACACTTGATGCATTCATAACCGTCGTTACCGAAGGGATGCCCGATGGAGCTCAAAGACGCCGCCGTCGCGATCTTGACCGCGGACTATTTTGAAGAGTCAGAGGTCCTCTTTCCTTACTACAGGCTGCTCGGTACCGTGCGCCGCCTTGTTGTTGCCACGCCCGGGGGCGCTCCGGTCAAGGGCAAGGGCGGCTTCGGCCCGTTTGCCGCCCAGGTGGGATTTCCGGACCTGCAGGCCGCGGAGTACGACGCCGTGCTGGTCCCGGGCGGCTTCGCCCCGGACCTGGTCCGCCGCAGCCCGGAGGCGCTGGAGTTCCTCCGCAGGATGGACCAGGCCGGCAAGCCGATCGCCATGATATGCCATGGGGCGTGGGTGGCCATCTCCGCCGACATTCTTGACGGCCGGCGCATGACCAGCGTGCCGTTCATCCGGCCCGAGGTGGAAGGGGCGGGAGCCAAATGGGTCGACGAGCCGGTGGTCGTGGACGGAAACCTTGTGACTTCCCGCGTGCCCGCCGACCTGGACGCCTGGATGAACGGGTTCCTCGAGGTGCTGTCCGGGGTGGATGGCAATGACTGATGTGGCCGTGGCCGGGGCACAGGCCGGTCGAAAGGTGGCCGAAGCCGTTTACAGCGTCCGCGTGTCCGGCCGGCAGCTGGTGGGCGAAGACATTGTCTCGCTGGACCTGGTGCGGCTGGACGGCGAACCGTTTCCCGCGTGGGAACCTGGCTCGCACATCGACCTTTTCCTCGGCGAGGACGAGCTGGGCGGGACGGTCTGCCGGCAGTACTCGCTGTGGGGGCCGGTCGAGGACCGGTCCGTCTGGCGCATCGGCGTCCTGAAGGATCCCAAGAGCCGTGGTGGCTCCGTGCGGGTGCACGAGAGGCTGCTCAAGGGCGCCGAACTGAGGGTGCGCGGGGCACGGAACCATTTCCCGCTGCAGCCGGCGGACTCCTATGTGTTCTTCGCCGGCGGCATCGGCATCACCCCGATCCTGCCGATGGTCCGCGCGGTGGAACGGTCCGGGCGGCCGTGGAAGCTCTACTACATGGCGCGCAACCGGCAGCGCCTTGCGCTGCTGGACGAGATTGCCCGGCTGCCTGCCGGCAACGTGGTGCTGCATTGCGACGACGAGAGCGGCCTGATCGATCTGGCCGGCATCACCGCGGCGCTCGGAACCGCGGACCACGTCTACGCCTGCGGGCCGGGTCCGCTGCTCGATGTGCTGGAGACCATGGCGGCCGACGCCGGCCGCTGGACGTTCCACTGCGAACGCTTCGCCGCCGCTCCGCCGGCGTCCGGCACCGAGGACAAGCCGTTCGAGGTGGTCCTGGCCAGGTCCGGGCGCACCCTGCAGGTCCCGGCGGGCGTCTCGTGCCTGAAGGTGCTGCGCGAGGCCGGCGCCGACGTGGACTGGTCCTGCAGCGAGGGCGTCTGCGGCACCTGCGAGACGGAAGTGCTGGAGGGCGAGCCGGAACACCGTGACTCGGTCCTGACCAAGGAGGAGCGGGCCGCCAACGAGACCATGATGCCGTGCGTTTCCCGGGCCCGGAGCGCGCGGATCGTGCTCAACCTCTAGCGCAAAAAGCAAGGAGCGCAGGAAGCAACAAGGCCCCGGCAGCCATGAACTGCCGGGGCCTTGTCGCGTCCCCACACCCTCCCCGTCGACTTGCCGCTTAATGCCCTTTCCAGGTCTGAAAAGGGCATTAAGCGGCAAATCGACGGGAGTGGGGGGTGGGAGGGGCGGCTAGGTGGTTAATTGATGGGCCGCTGCTGCAGGCCGGCGGCAACGGTGAAGAGGGCGTCCTCCGCGCCGGGCAGCGACACCAGCTGGACCCCCAGCGGCATGGCCGTGTCCGGATCGGTCAGGCCGGGGACCACGAGCACGGGCAGCCCCAGCGCCTGCCACGGGCGGCTCATGACCGGGGCGCCGGTGGCGTCCAGACCCTCCGGTGCGGGTCCCTGGGCGGCGGGGGCCAGCAGTACGGTGCCGTAGGCCAGCTGTGCGCGGATCCAGGCGAGCTGCCCGGCCACGAAACCGTGCGCGGCGGCGTATCCGGCGTCGCTGACCGCGCTTCCGGCTTCGAACAGGGCCGCCAGCTGCGGGCTGATGGCCTCGGGGCGGGCGGCCTCGGCGCTGCGCAGCCGCACGGCGTCGTACGCCATGATCACCGAGTGCGCGTCCACAAGCCCGGCACCGCGCTCGTCGAAATCCAGGCGCTGCACCGGGTGGCCTAGGGCGGCCAGCTCCCGTTCGGCGCGTTCGAGCGCGGCCAGCATGGCCGGTTCGACGCCGAAGTTTCCGCCCGGGACCCAGCTGAGCACCGTCGCCGGAGCGGGGGCGGACGCCGGGCAGGCAGCCGGGAACGCGGCCGCGGCTCCGGCGCCGGCGAGCGTCCGGCGCAGGAAGTCCATGTCGGCCACCGAGACGGTCAGGAAGCCGAGCGAATCAAGCGAGCGGCTCAGCCCGGTAATGCCGTCTTCGGGATGGGTGCCGCGGGCGGTCACAAAGCCGGTCACGCCGCAGTAGGCCGCAGGCCTGGCGACCGAGGCCGCGGTCTGGGTGCCCAGTGCCAGCGGAACCATCCCGGCCGCGACGGCCGCGGCCGAACCGGAGGACGAACCGCCCGGGGTCCGGCTGGTGTCGTGCGGGTTGGCGGTGGGGCCCGGGCTGAAGTAGGCGAATTCGGTGGTGACGGTCTTGCCAAGCACGACGGCGCCGAGCCCGCGCAGCCGGGCGACGATCGCGGCGTCGGCGGCCGCCGGGGTGCCGTCCCGCAGTTGGGAGCCGCACCGGGTGGGCAGGCCCGCGACGTCGATAATGTCCTTGACCCCGATGGGGACCCCGTGCAGCGGACCACGCTCCGCGGCTGGCAGCCTGTCCAAACGTTCTGCCTCGGCCAACGACCCGTCCCTGTCGACTTCGACCCAGGCCCGGACCTCGGCGTCCACCTCCGCAATTCGGTCGAGGGCGCGGCGGACGGTCTCGACGGCCGTGGCTTCGCCGCCGATCAGGGACTGCGCAGTCTTCTCAAGTGATTGGGGTGCGATGTGGCGCATGGATTTCCCTTCGGTCCGCGGGTGCCGCCTGCCAGGTGGATTTTCTTCTATGAGAACAGCCTCTTGACATATGTTCTGTATGACAGAACACTATAGGACAACAGCAGACAACCCAAGCACTTTGACCCAGATCCCTAAGGAGAAGCCATGCACAGTCCGATCCCCGTGGAAGAATTCGACGCCAGCTGCGGCGACGTCAACGAGGTCGTCTCCCTCCCGCCGGCAGCGTTCACCACGCAGGAGTTCTACGATTTCGAGGTCGATGCAGTGTTCGGCCATGAGTGGCTCTGCATCGGCCGGGCCACCGATATCCCCAAGAAGGGCGACTATTTCACTGTCGATGCCCTGGGCGAGCAACTGCTGGTGGTCCGCCAAGCCGATGGCTCGATCCGGGTGCAGTCCAACGTCTGCCGGCACCGGGCCATGCGCCTGGCCGACGGCACCGGAAACGCCCGCCGGTTCAAGTGCGACTACCACTCGTGGGTCTACGGCCTGGATGGCGAGCTGCAGTCGGCACCGGACCTCAATGACAACCCCTGCTTCGTGAAGTCCTCGGTCAAGCTGCCCGAGATCCGCTCGGAAATCTGGGAGAACTTCGTTTTCATCACCTTTGATGCGGATATTCCGCCCCTGTCCGAGAGGCTCGGCAGCCTCTCTTCCTACCTGACCAACTGGGGCCTGTCCGATCTCAAGTCCGCCTCCCCGCTGAGCTTCTTCCCGGTGAACTGCAACTGGAAGATCTTCGGCGACGAGTGCTACCACTGCGCCCACCTGCATTCGAAGAGCTGGTGCCCGATGTACGACACGGCGTCCGAGCGCATCGACTACGACTCGCTGGCCAACGAGCCGGAAAAGGGCATCATCGCCTACGACCTGGTCAGCCTGGAGAAGGACCTCTCGCCCACCCGCACCGGCAAGAACCTGCAGCCGGTGCTGCCGGGGCTGACCGACGACCAGCGCCGCCGGCTGGTCTATGTCACCGTGGCGCCGAACCTATTGCTGATCGCCATGCCGGACAAGGTCAAGTACTTCATGTGGCTGCCGACCAGCCCGACCACCTCCGTGTTCGCGGCCACCTGGCTCTACCCGGACTCGACGCTGGAAAAGCCGGACTTTGAGGCGCAATGGAAGATGGAGGTCGAAGACCTCAAGGACGTCATGGTCGAGGACGTCTATGCCTGGGAATCGGTGCAGAAGGGCATGTTCTCCCGCAACGCCCCGCGCGGACGTTATGCCCCCAGCGAGGTCGTGCTCGTCCGGCTGAACGAATGGCTCATCGGCAAATACCGGACTGCGGACGCGAAGGCCCGCGGCATCGAAGCCGTCGCCGCTGCAGCGCCCGCTGGCGTCTGATCCGCAGGACCCCAACCAGAAGGAGGATTTGATGACCCGCAAGAAAGTTGTGGTGACGGGCGGCTCCGGCCGCGTTGGCCGCTACGTGCTCGAGGAACTCGCCAAGGCGCACGAGGTGCGCAACGCGGACCTGGCCCCCGCGTCCGAAGGCCCCAACGGCCGGCCGCCGGCAGAGGTGGAGTACGTGCCCGTCGATGTCATGGACCTCGATTCGGTGCGCTCCGCGCTCAAGGGCGCGGACGCCGTCGTGCATCTGGCGGCCATCGACTATGACTGGAAGGCCGCGCCGGAAAAGTACATCCGCGTCAACACCCTCGGCACCTGGAACGTGCTCCAGGCGGCCGAGGAGAACGGCCTGTCAAAGGTGGTGCTCTGCTCGAGCATCTCCGCCTGCGGGCTGTCCGAGATGCGCCCGGACTGGACGCCGCAGTACCTGCAGGTGGACGAGGAGCACGAACTGCGCCCCGTACAGGCCTACAGCCTGAGCAAGCAGATCATGGAGAACATGGGCCAGGCCGTCGCGCGCGGTTCGGGCATGTCGGTGATCTGCCTCCGTCCGCTGGCGGTGGTGCTGCCCGAGACGCTGGGCGAATTCACCGAGTTCATCGACAACCCGGAACTGCGCTGGCTGTTCTACTACATCGAGGCCTCCGACCTGGCCCGGGCCTTCCGCGCCGCGGTCGAAGCCGAAGGCGTCGGCTTCGACACGTTCTTCATCAGCGCCGACGACAGCTGCCACCCCGAGCCCACGCTGCAGTGGTACCCGCGCGTGGTGGGCGGGGACGTGCCGGAGCACGACGGCGCGGTCTTCGCGGCCAATCCGCGGGCCTCGATCTTCTCCTCCGCCCGCGCCAAGCAGAAGCTCGGCTGGGCCCCGACCAGCAACTTCCTTCAGCTCCGCGCCGCCAACGGGCACCCGCTGCCCGAGCCCGCCGCCAACTGACCGCCCGCGAAGAGGACAAGACATGACCCAAACCAGCACCGTGACCCTTCCCCCCGTCGTCCGCCCGGGCGCCGTCGCCTGGACGGGGGACAACCCATTCATCTACCTCAAGACCGATCCGGACGGCCAGTGGAGCTCGCTGTCGGTCTACTTCCGGATCGCCGCGTCGAAGTACGGCCCGGGCCGGGCCGCCGTCGTCGTCGAAAACCCCTACGACGCCGCCGCCGGCGGCGCCCGCGTGGTGCTGACCGACAACGAGGAACTGGCCCGGTTCCTGGTCCGCGACTTCGTTGCCAAGTTCGTCCTCTTCCGCCCGTCGCCGGTGATGGAGGAACTGGAATATGTCGGCGGCGCCGGCTTCGAGACGGTCCTCGAGGGCGACGACTGGACCGAGCTGGCGACCGCCGGGGCACGCAGCGTCACGATGACCTGGCGCGGCCTCGGGACGCCCTTCGCCGTCGACGTTCCCGGCCCCGACTCCGGTACCGGCCTGCACGAGATGTTCGCGGTCTTCCGCATTGCCGACGGTGCCGAGGTGACCGTTGACGGCCGGCGCCTCCCCGGTGCCACGATCGAGCGGGACTTCCTCAACGGCCGCGGCCAGTCCGCCGGCATGGCCATCTCCGAAACCTGGGTGGAGGACCAGTGAGCGCCAATGCCAGGGCTGCGTCCCGGATTGCCTCGGCCGAGCCGGTCTGGACGGGCATGGCGCCGCTGGCCCAGGTGCTCGCCGCCCAGGGGCGCCCGGAGCGGACCCTGCTGCATGCCGGCCCGCCGTTCAGCAGCCGGAGCGCGGTGCCGCAACCGGTGCGCAACTCCGCGGTCCAGTCCATCCTCTTCGAAGGCTGGGCGGACAGTGCGGCAGCCGCTGCGGAACTCTTCGACTCGCCGGCGGTGAATTTCGAGCCGGCCCAGGACAATGACTGCCTGGTGCCGCTGGCCGGCATCATCTCCCCGTCCATGCAGCTGCACGTGGTCACGGATCCGGCCAGCGGAGGCGTGCATTACGCCGTGCTCAACGAGGGCATGCGGCACTGCCTGCGCGTCGGCGTCCTCGAACCGGGGCTGCTGGAACACCAGCGCTGGCTGCACGGGCCGTTCGCGGGCTGGGTGGCGGAACGGCTGGCCGCGCGCGGGCCGATCCACCTGCTGCCGCTGCTGGCGCGTTCCCTGGCTGACGGCGATGACGGGCACAACCGCACGATCGCCGGCAGCGCACTGATTGCCGCCGAACTGCTCCGCGATGATTTATCCGTCTTCGGCCCGGAGGCCGGGACGTTCCTGGCCGAATGCCCGCCGTTCGCCCTGAACCTGTGGATGGCGGCTGCGGCACTGTCCCTGCGGGCGGCCGAGGGAGTGGACGGATCCGACGCCGTGACGCGCGCGGGCGGCAACGGTATCGACTTCGGGTTCCAGACCGCCGCGGAGCCCGGACGCTGGCGGACCGCCGCCGGGACGCCGCCGCGCGGTCCGATCGCCGATGAGTACCGGGGGCTGCCGGTCCTCGGTGCCATCGGGGACAGCGCCGTGGTCGATTTCTTCGGCCTGGGCGGCGCAGCGCTGCGGCACGCGCCGCTGACCCTGAAGGGGCTCGGCGGCTTCGCGCCCGAGGGTGTGCTGGACCGGCCGGGCATGCTGATGGAGGTCGAGCATCCGCGGCTGCCGATCCGGACCGGGGTCTCGGCGACACGGATCACCGAGGCCGGGGTGGCCCCGGTGGTGCTGCTCGGCATGATCGAAGGCCAGGGCCTGGAAGGCCGGATCGGCGGAGGCGCCTTCGAGCCGTCACTGGCGGCCTTCGGATATTCCCTCAGCGAACAGGCTTCGTAGCCGGAGCGCGCTGCTGACCGGTGCGGAAAGTCGCTACATGACTTCCCGCACCGGTCCATTCCGCTTTTTGCGATGGGCAGGCGTTATGGTAGAGCGAACACTACCGAACAGTACGCCGGGGAGGGAACGTGGCGGAAGCCCAGCCGAAAACTGCCGAATCGCACACTGGAACGGCTCCGGATGCCGGCCCCCAGCCGGAAGGCCATGGCGACGTCGGAGCCCGGATCCGTGCGGCCCGCACCGAGCGGGGCCTGACCCTGCGGGAGCTGGCCCGCCGCCTGGGCGTCTCGGCAGGGCACATCTCCCAGGTTGAACGCGGGCTGGTCAAGCCGTCGATCTCGCTGGTGTATTCGATTGCCGACGTTCTTTCGCTGGGTGTCGGCGAGTTGTTCAGCAACAATGCCGGACCCGGCACCCCTGACGTGGGAATCGCCCGGACCCCGGGCGAGGACCGCTACGTGACCCGGGCGGCGGAGCGGCGCAGTATCGACGTGGAGAGCGGTGTCCGCTGGGAACTGCTCACACCCACCACTCGCGAACCCGTCGACTTCCGGGAGATCGTCTACGCAGCGGGCAGCGGTTCCACCCAGCCGGGCAGCTTCGTTCGCCACAGCGGCCGTGAATACGGGCTGGTCCTCTCCGGACGCCTGCGCGTGCAACTGGAGTTCGACGAATACGAGCTCGGTCCCGGGGATAGCATTGCGTTCGAATCGGCGGTGCCGCACCGCTTCTGGAACGACGGAACGGAAACCGTCAAGGCGGTTTGGTGCACCGTGACGGCGCCCGAGGACGCGGGCACACACTAACGGCGCCGGTATTTTCGGTGTCGAGACGCAGATGAAGGGCGCGCCGGACCGGCTGCAGCGGGCGATGAACCACACCCTGGAGCGGATCGGGATCGGCGAAACGGTCAGCCGGCCGGGCCGGGCCTGAGGCAGTCCGCCGGCCGGTGCGTGTCTGGAACACCCACCGGCCGCACGACCTTCTCGGGGAGGCGGCTATTCGCAGGCGACGCCGTCGCCGTCGCGGTCCAGCTTGCTGCTGTAGCCGGCTTGTCCCGCGTAGAGCGGAGCAGCGCCGGCCGCCCGGGCCTCCGAACAGTTGGAATACCACGCCGGTGCCTGTTGCTGTGCCTGCTGGGCGGCCTCCTGCTGCGCCTGCCGGGCGGCCTCCTGCGCGGCCTTCTCGGCGGCCCGCTGCGCCGCTTCTTCCTGGGCGGCCTGTTCCGCCGCCTGCCGCGCGGCCTCGGCCCGGGCCTTATTCTCCGCCGCGGCCTTCTTCTTGGCGGCTGCTTCGCGGGCCTTCTTTTCCGCTGCCTTCTTCTTGGCAGCTTCCTCCTTGGCCTGCTTTTCGGCCGCTGCCTTCTTGGCCGCTTCTTCCTCCGCCTGCGCTGCCGCTATGGCCTCACGCTCGGCGGTGATGTCCGCATGGGCGGCGAGGGTCATCCACACCAACAGGCCGGTGTCAGTGGCGGTGCAGACGTACACCCCGGACCGGAGCAGCTTGCGCTGGTCCTCGACGTCGCAGAAGGCCAGGACCGTGCCGCTGGCACTCGGACTCGGTGAGGCGGCGGGCGAAGAGGAGGCCGCGGCGGATTCCTGTCCCTCTTCGGCTGCCGGCGCGCCGCAGCCGGTGAGCACCAGCCCCAGAGCCAGGGCCGGCACGCCCCAGGCAGCCGTCTTCGCGGCCGTGCCACGGCCCGTCCCTGCCCGGAATCGGAGCCTGCGGGCCAAGGCCAACAGCCCCTGCAGAAAATGGGCAGGACGAAACGACAGGTTGTTACGCATGATTCCCCCAACTGAAACACAAACGGCGGAGCGGCGCTCCGCGCAGGAAGTCTACACCGGCTTAACCGTTCAATCCGGCAGGCTGGCGTTTCGGGCTGGAAACACCAATTGAATGACCGGCAACCGGTGCTTTTCGGTCCGGCGTCCTGCACAATCGCAATGTCGGGAACCACGGAGGAACGCCATGATCGCCCCTGTCTATCTGGGCAGCAACCAGCCGCCGGACCGCTTTTACCGGGGCGGCGAAAAGATCCGCGCGCTGCGGGGCACAGCGGCGCCGGGCGACCGGGTGCCGGAGGATTGGATCGCGTCCACGACGACGCTGTTCGGCGAGCCGGAAACCGGCCTGAGCCGTCTGCCGGACGGCCGCCGGCTGGTCGATGCGGTCACCGCGGACCCGGGTGCCTGGCTCGGCCCGGAGCACGTCGCCGTCTGGGGTGCCGACACCAAGCTTCTGGTCAAGCTGCTGGACGCCGGCCAGCGGCTGCCGGTCCATCTCCACCCCGCGCGGCCGTTCGTGCAGGAGTACCTGGAACGCCGCCACGGCAAGGCGGAAGCCTGGTACATCCTGGACGGGGGAGAGGTCCACCTCGGCTTCAAGCGGGACGTGGACCGGGCCGAACTGGACGCGTGGGTGGCCGGCCAGGACGTGGAGGCGATGCTCGGTGCCATGCACCGGCTCGAGGTCGCACCGGGGGACAGCGTCTTCGTGCCGCCCGGGCTGCCCCATGCAATCGGGGCCGGGGTATTCATCGTCGAGGTGCAGGAGCCCGAAGACCTGTCGATCCTCCTCGAGTGGAAAGGCTTTGCCATCGACGGCGAAGCCGAGGGCCACCTGGGACTGGGGTTCGGTACCGCGCTGGTAGCAGCGGACCTGCGTGGCTGGCCGGCCGACGGGATCCGGCAACTGGTCATCCGGCAGGGTCTGGGCGCCGGCACGCTGGCGGACCTGAGCCGGAAATACTTCCGCGCCGAGCGCCTGGATGTGTCCGGATCGACGACCCTGGACGCCGGGTTCAGCGTCCTCGTGGTCGTTGACGGCGCCGGCACGCTCGAACCGGCCAACGCACCGGCATCGCCCCTGGCCAAGGGGGACACACTGGCGGTCCCGTTTACGGCCGGGAGCCTGGCGGTCACCGGCCAGCTGTCGTTGGTCTGCTGCCGGCCGCCGCTGCCGTCCGAGGGCGCCTAACGGACTGCCCGGCAACTGCCGATAGGGTAATTGGGCAGGTCTGGCCACATTCGGGGGCGGGGCGGGTCTGGAAGGACCCGGGGCCACGGCCGGGACCGCGGCCCCGGCCAGCAGGACTGTCCCAGCCATCGCTCGTACCAGGAGAGGAACACCATGTCAGACCAGCAGCAGGGGTACCCGTCGCAGCAGCCGGGCTTCCCGGCCGGGGCGCCGCAGCAGGATCTGTACCAGGCACAGCGGCAGGACCCGTACCAGCAGCAGGTCCCGCCGCCCGGCTACGCCCAGCCGTACCCGGCCTACCAGCTGCCCTCGGTCCAGAAGTCCAAGCTGGCCGCCGGCCTGCTCGGCATCTTCCTGGGCGGCCTGGGCATCCACCGGTTCTACCTGGGCCACACCACCATCGGTGTCATCCAGCTGCTGCTGACCCTGGTCCTCGGCGCCTTCACCTTCGGTCTGGTCGGCCTGTGGGGCTTTGTCGAAGGCATCATGATCCTCTGCGGGGCGCAGATGTTCCGCGTCGATGCCAAGGGCATCCCGCTGCGGGATTGAGCCGGCACCGGGGGACCGGGTCCGGCGGGCCCGGGGCCGCCGCGCTTCCGCCGCTGCCTGACTGCCGTGCCCGACGGCGCCGTCCGGAGCCCGACCGGCTGGCCGCCGGCCGGGGCCGGGCGTATACCTACACGGTATGAGGATCCCGCGGTGGTTGCTGGTCATGGCGGGTGCCGCCGCCGTCATCGCCGTCGCCGCCGCCCTGTTCGTGCTGTGGCGGATGGCCGCGGATACGGCCCTCCCGCCGGCCGGAACCTCGCTCCCGGGGCTGAAGGCGGTGGGGTCGCCGGGGAAGGTGGCCCAGGACGAGATGCTGGCCCCCGGAGAGTGCACGGTGCGGAGGGTTGACGCGGCGCGCGGGCTCTACCTGCCCGATCCGCTCTGTACGCCCGGGTCCATTGATCCGGCCGTGACCCAGGCCAACATCGGCGCCACGATCTGCCGTCCCGGCTACACCAGGCGGGTCCGTCCCCCGGCCGGCGCGATCCGCGCCTTCAAGGCCGCCAGCCTGAAGGCCTACGGCCTGCGGTCCTCGGTATCGACCGAATACGACCATCTGGTCTCGCTGGAGCTCGGAGGGGCCAACGCGGTGTCCAACCTGTGGCCCGAGCCCAACCGGAAAGGGGCTTCGGGCACCAGCAATCCGAAGGATGCTCTGGAGGACCGGCTGAGGACGGCCGTCTGCGCCGGGAAGGTGCCGCTGGCCGCCGCACAGACGGCTATTGCCCGCAACTGGGTGACAGCCGAGCAGGATCTGGGGCTGAAGCCGGGCGCGGCCGGCCCCGGAATTCAGCGGATCCGGATGATCCAGTCCGCCCGTGCCGCGGAGGCTTCGATCAGCTCGGCGTTGCGCTGGTCGCTGCCCAGCGCCCAGCGGCGTGCCTCCGCGGCGGACTTGCCGTACCGTTCGTGCCGCTCGATCAGCCGTGCGTGGCGCAGCGGCTCGTCCGGCGCGATGAACCAGGCCTCGTCCAGGCAGGCGCGCACGCGCGGCCAGGCCCCGCTGTCCTGGAGCAGGTAGTTGCCCTCGGTGATGACCAGGGGAATGTGCCCGGGGACCGGCTGCGCGGAGCCGATGGGTTCCTCGAGGTCGCGCCGGAAGTGAGGGGCGTAGATGATTTCGACGGCGTCCGGACGCTGGGCGTGGAGCCGTTCCAGCAGGGACGCGAAGCCGGCGTCGTCGAAGGTGTCAACGGCGCCCTTGCGGTCCCGCCGGCCCAGGTCCTCCAGCACAGTGTTGGCCAGGTGGTAGCCGTCCATCGGCACGAGCACGGCGCGCTCGCTGCCCAGCGCCCGGACCAGCTGTTCGGCCAGCGTGGACTTGCCCGCCCCGGGCGCTCCGACGATGCCCAGGATGCGGCGCCTGCCGGGCACGGCGAGACAGGCCGCGCGGGCGATGGCCTCGTCCAGGCCCACCTCCACCGGTTCGGTTGTTGCCACTGTGTCCCTTCGGTTTGAGGGACCGGACATGCCGCCGGTCCCGGTTCCCGCAAGCCATTCAACCAGTTCCGCGGCCCGAACGGCGCGTCGGCGGAACCTGCGGACCATCGGTGAGAATGGAGGGATGCCGCGCAGCGACCGAATCCGACTCCAGCTTGCCGAAGCCATCGCCCGGGACGCCCGGCACGCGGGGTTCGAGCTCGGCGGGCCGCAGCTGGTGGTCCGGGACCGGATGCTGCAGCTGGGAGCGGAGCTGGTTGGCCGCCGGGCAGCGCCGCCCCGGAGCCTGTATGTCTGGGGAAAGGCCGGCCGGGGCAAGTCCTGGCTGCTGGATGCCTTCTTCCGCGCGCTGCCGGTCGAGCAGAAGCGCCGCGTCCACTTCCACGGTTTCTTCGAGGCCCTGCACCGGCGCATCCACGAACACCGCACGCGGCCCGACGCCGTGAACCGGGCCGTGGACGGACTGGTCGGCGGGGCGCGGGTGCTCTGCTTCGACGAATTCCACGTGCATGACCCGGCCGATGCCGCGCTGCTGGCCCGGCTGCTGCGCCGGCTGTTCGATTCCGGCGTGGTGCTGCTGGCCAGCTCGAACTACGCCCCGTCCGCGCTGCTGCCGGACCCGATGTGGCACCATCTGTTCGAGCCCGGGATCGAGTTGATCACCCGCAACATGGACGTGCTGGAGCTGGCCGGGGAGACCGACTACCGCACGGCGGCCGGCGGCGCGGAGACGGGGTTTGCCGGCGGTGCGTGGCTCGCCGCCGGCGACGAGGCAGACCTGCCGGACGGACCGTTCCGGCGTCCGGGGGCCACCGAGGCCCGGACCCTGGCCGTGGGTTCGCGGGATTTCGCCGTGTCCGCGGTCCGGGGCAGCGAGCTGTGGATCAGCTTCGGCCAGCTGTGCCAGGCCCCGACGTCCCGGGCCGAATACCTGGCCTGGGCCCGGCGGTTCAGCCGCTGGTTCATCACGGACGTGCCGGGCTTCGCGGACGTGGGCCGCGAGGCCCGGCAGCGGTTCATCGGCGTGCTGGACATCCTCTGCGACGCGGACATCCAGGTGTTCCTGTTCTCGGACCTGGACCGGCAGGCCTTCTGCGATTCGGCGGCGGATGGCCGCCCGGATGCCTTCCGGATGGTCAGCCGGCTTCGGCTGCTGCGCGAACCCGCGCGGCGGTAGCGTGGCTGTCGGACCCGGCACCTAGGCTTGCCCGGTGAAGCTTCTGGGAAAAACCACCGCCGGCCTGGCCGCTGCGGCGGTAATGGGAGCCGCGGCCTCCGCCGCCAATGCCGCGGCGGCGCCCCGGGGGCTGCTGGCCGGACTGGCGGCGGACGCGGGAGGGCAGTGGCTGCAGGCCGCCGCGGCGGCCAGCGTGGTGCTGAACGCCGGCTGCTGCTGGGCGGCAGCGGCGGTGCTGGCGGGCCGGTTCGCGGGCACGCGCTTCGCCGGGGCGGTGGCCGGGGTGCTGGCGCTCGCGGCGGCCACGGTGGCGTACTCCGGCATGGATGCGGTACTGCGCCAGACGGCATTCCTCGGGTTCTGGCATGAGCTGCGCTTCTGGTGGGCGCCCGGCATGGTCCTGGGGCTGCTGCTGGGGGCCGTCGGCAGCCGGATCGGGCGGCCCGGCCTGACCGGCCTGCTGGCCGGGCTCACCATCCCGATCGGCGCGGCCGTGGAAGCTGCCCTGTTGCCGCACTACCCGGCCGGTTCCGCCGCCGGCGCCGCACTGGACTGGGCACGGCAGGCCATGTGGGCGGCCGCCGGGACGGCCGCCGTCGTCGTCCTCATCCGCGCCGCCGTCGTCAGCCCGCGGCCGGCGGCGGCACCGCCGGCCGCGGCCCGGATCCCGGCCGCAGGCTCCCGGGGCCGGGATCCGGTAAGGGTACCGGGCCGGCGTCGGTAGCCAACGTCCGGCGGCTCAAATGTCCAGCACCAGCCGGCGACCCCTGCAGCGCGAGACGCAGATCATCATGGTGTCCCCGGCCGCACGTTCCTCGTCCGAGAGCAGGGCATCCCGGTGGTCGATCTCGCCGGAAATGACCGGCGTCTCGCAGGTGCCGCAGATGCCTTCGCGGCAGGAATTCAGCACCGGGACGCCGGCGTCCATCAGGGCCTGCAGGATGGTGGTGTCCGCGGGGACGGTGATCTCGGTGCCGTCGGCGGTTTCGACCACGAACTCGGTGTCCTCCTTCGCCGGCGCGCCAGCGGCCTCCGGGGCGGCGGTGAACCGCTCGAAGTGGTAGCGGCCGGACCAGTCCGCGGTCAGCGTGTCCAGGGCGTTGAGCAGCGGTGCCGGCCCGCAGGCGTAGACCTGGGCGGCCGGATCGAGCCCGGCCAGCAGCGGCTGGAGCGGAAAGATGCCGGATTCGTCGTCGGCGTGGAAGCGGACCCGGTCCCCGTACCCAACCAGCTCGTCCCGGAAGGCCATCGAGGTGCGGCTGCGGCCCAGGTAGAGCAGCGTCCAGTCCGCCCCGGCGGCCTCCGCCTGCCGGACCATCGGCAGGATCGGGGTAATTCCGATGCCGCCGGCGATGAACAGGTACCGGCCGGCCGGCTCCAGGGCGAAGTTGTTCCGCGGTCCGCGCACCTGCAGCTTGGTGCCCGGCCGCAGTTCATCGTGGATCCAGGCCGAGCCGCCGCGGCCGGCGGGCTCGCGCAGCACGCCCAGGCGCCAGAAGGAGTCCTCGGGCCGGGAACAGAGCGAATACTGGCGCAGCAGCCCATTCGGCAGCAGCACGTCCACGTGCGCGCCGGGCTGCCAGCCGGGCAGGGCATCGCCCTGGGGATGCTCGAGCCGCAGGGCCAGGACCGAGTCGGAGGCCGCCTCGATTTCGGTGACTTCGACGTCGAAGAAGTCGGCGTGTGGTGCGGTTGCCATGCTGGTGCTCCTCACTCTGTCCCGGCGGCGGCCGGGCGGCGGTCAAGGTCGGGGAAGGCCAGGCCGGGGACGGCGTCGACGGCGGCGAGCACCGCCGTCGACGCTTCGCGGCCCACGATCGTCACCCGGACGCCGTCGCCGGCGAAGGCCCGCACGGAGACCGAATGGGTCAGGCAGGCGGCTTCCAGGTCGAGGGCGAGCTCGCCGGCCGGAATCCACAGGAAGTTCCCGCCGCTGGGCGGCACCGGAATGCCCCGGTGGCGCAGCTCGCCGGCCAGCCGGTCCCGTTCGGCCACGATCCCGGCCACCATCCGGGCGGTCCGGGCGGGCTCGGCCCAGGCGGCCACGGCCGCGGCCTCGGTGACCAGGCTGAGCGGGAACGGCGGGGCGGCCCGCCGGAGCATGCCCGCGATGTCTGCGGAGGCGGCCAGGTAGCCGGCGCGGAGCCCGGCCAGCCCGTAGGCCTTGGAGAAGGTCCGCAGGATCACCAGGTTGGGATGATCGGCCAGCAGCGCCGCCGCGTCGTGTTCCGGCCGGGCGAACTCCCGGTAGGCCTCGTCCAGGATGACCAGCACGTGCGGGGGGACCTGCTGCAGGAACCGCAGCAGGTCATCGTGGCGGACCACGGTGCCGGTCGGGTTGTTCGGGCTGCACACAATCACCGCGCGGGCCGCGGGGGTCAGGGCGGCGGCCATGGCCGGCAGATCGTGCCGGGCGCCGGGGGCCAGTGGGATTTCGACGGCGGTGGCGCCGGCCACGCCGGTGAGGATCGGGTAGGCCTCGTAGCTGCGCCAGGCATAGACCACTTCGTCCCCCGGACCGGTGTAAACGGTGAGCAGCAGCTGCAGCAGGGCCAGCGAGCCGGCGCCGGCCACCACCTGCCCGGCGTCGAGGCCCAGCCGGGCCGCGACCGCGGCGACCAGCTGGTCGCCGGCCAGGCTCGGGTACCGGTTGGCGCCGGCCCCGGCCGCGGTGATGGCCGCCTGCACTGCCGGCGAGGGCGGTGCCGGGGTCTCGTTCGAGGACGCGATCCAGCGCACGCGCGACTTGGCGGCGGAGCGGGAGTAGCTGGGCAGCGCGGCGATGCCGGGGCGCGGCTGCGGGGCCGTGCCGCCGGGCGGGGCCAGTGCCGGGACGGGACTGGCAGCTGGTACGTTCATCAGCTTCCTTCCGGAGGTCAGGGGAGGACGGGCAGGAGGTCGGCGGGCAGCACCGGCCCGCCGGCGCCGGCGAGCAGCTGCGGGCCGCGGCGGCGCAGTTCGGCCACGCTGGCCACACCCAGCAGTGCCATGGTCCGCCGGAACTGGCCGGTCAGCAGTTCGGCCAGCCGGGCGACGCCGGGTTCGCCGGCGGCGGCCAGCGCCCAGAGATAGGGCCGGCCGACCATCGCCAGGTCCGCGCCCAGGGCGAGGGCGGCGGCAATGTCGGCGCCGTGCCGGATGCCGGAGTCCACGACGATGGCGAAGTCCGCGCCGGCGGCCTGCCGCACCGGGGCGATCAGGTCGGCCGGCGCCACCGTGCGGTCCAGCTGGCGGCCGCCGTGGTTGGACAGGTGCACGCCGTCCACGCCCAGGTCGCGGGCGCGCACGGCGTCGGACGGACCGACCGGACCTTTGAGCAGCAGCCGGCCGGGCCAGGCGGCCCGCAGCGCGGCCAGCTCGGACCAGGTCACCGCGGGGTCGAACTGGGCGCCGATATTCTCGATGGTATAGCCGGGGCCATCCGGGCTGTCGGCCAGGTTGGCGAACTCCAGGTCCGGGGCCCGCAGCAGGCGGGTCCAGTAGCCCGGCTTGGCCCCGATGTCCAGCAGGCTGCCGGCGGTCAGCCGCGGCGGGATGGTGAAGCCGTTGCGGACATCCCGCAGCCGGTTGCCGGGCACCGCGGTGTCCACGGCGAGCTCCAGCACACGGTAGCCGGCGTCGGCCGCGCGGCGGACCAGTTCGAAGGTTTTGGCCCGGTCCTTCCAGACATACAGCTGGAACCAGCGGTCGGCCGCCGGGCCCGCGGCCAGTTCCTCCAGCGACGCGGTGGCCATGGTGGAGAGCGCGTAGGGCAGGCCGGCCGCGGCGGCCGCGCGGGCCACCGCGGGTTCGCCGTCGGGGCTGATCATCCGGGTGTAGCCGGTGGGGGCGAAGCCCAGCGGTGCGGCAGCCGGCCGGCCCAGGATGGTGGTCCCGGTGTCCGGTGCGCTGACGTCGGCCAGCACCGACGGCGTGAACCGGTACCGGGCGAAGGCCGCGGTATTGTCGGCCAGGCTCTGCTCGGCGTCGGCCCCGCCGTCGATATAGTCCATGACCGACCGGGGCAGCCGGCGGGCGGCCAGCCGCCGCAGGTCATCGACGGTGTGGCAGCGGGCCAGGGCCTGGGCTGCGGACCGAGGCGCCGGGATCCGGAGCGAGACCATGGCCAGGGCGCGGGAGAGTTTCATGCCAGGACCTTTCCCGGGTTCAGGATGTGCTGCGGGTCCAGGGCCGCCTTGACCGCGGCCATGACCTGCACACCGGGGCCGTGTTCGGCGGCCAGGGCCGCGAGTTTGCCCATCCCGATGCCGTGTTCCCCGGTGCAGGTGCCGCCCATGGCCAGCGCGCGTGCCACCATGCGTTCGTTGACTCCGGCCGCCGCGGCATGCGCCTGCTCGTCGTCCGGGGCCAGCACGAAGGCCAGATGGAAGTTGCCGTCCCCGGCGTGCCCGGCGATCGGTGCGGTGACGCCGGAGGCGGCGATGTCGGCCTGGGTGGCGGTGATGCACTCGGCGAGCCGGGAGATCGGCACGCAGACGTCGGTGGACCAGGTGACGGAGCCCGCCAGCAGCGCCTGGCAGGAGGGCAGCACGTCGGTGCGTGCCTGCCAGAGCCGGTCCCGTTCCTGCGGCCCCACGGCGGCATCGAAGCCGGTGCCGCCGTGGGCCGCGGCGATCTCGCGCAGCTGCCCGGCCTGTTCCTGCACGGACCGGGGCGTGCCGTGGAACTCGAAGAACAGCGCCGCCGCTTCCGGCAGCCCGGTCGCCGAATACGCGTTGACCGCCGCCACCATGGCTTCATCGAGCAGTTCCACCCGGGCCACGGGGATCCCGGCCTGGACCGCCTCCTGCACCACCAGGGTGGCGTCCGCCAGCGTGGGGAAGCTGCAGACGGCCGCGGAGACGGCCTCGGGCTGTCCGTGCAGGCGCACCGTCACCTCGGTGATGATCCCGAGCGTGCCCTCGGCGCCCACGAACAGGCGGGTCAGGTCGTACCCGGCGGCGGACTTGCGGGCCCGGCCGCCGGTGCGGACGACCTGACCGCTGGCCAGCACGACGGTCAGGCCCAGCACGTTCTCGCGCAGGGTCCCGTAGCGCACCGCCATGGTGCCGCTGGCCGAGGTCGAGGCCATCCCGCCGAAGCTCGCGTCCACCCCGGGCCCGGCCGGGAACCACAGTCCCAGCGGTTCGAGGGCGGCGTTCAGCTGGCTTTTCAGCACGCCCGCCTGGACCGTGGCGTCCAGGTCCGCCGGGCCCAGGCGCAGGATCCGGTCCATCGGCGACAGATCGATGCTGACCCAGCCGGGGCGGGCGTTGGCGCCGCCTTCGAGCCCGGTGCCGGCGCCGATCGGCACCACCGGGACACCGTGGGCGGCGCAGATCCGCACCGCGGCGGCGACGTCCTCGGTCGATGCGCAGCGGACGACGGCGTCCGCCACCCCGTGCGGCAGGTGCGAGCGGTCCCGTGACCGGCTCGTCCGGGTCTGGAGGTCGACGGCGACCTTGGCACCCAGCGCCTGCTGCAGTGCCGTGACCGCGGGATTGCGCTCCGGCGCGCTGCCGCCGGAGCGCAGCACCGGGTCCGGGGCGGAGAGCGAGGGTACCGCGCTCATGCCAGCACCTTGGACAGGAAGGCCTGGGTGCGGGCCTCGCGGGGGTCTTCGAGCACCTGCCGGGGATCGCCGCTTTCGACCAGGCTGCCGTCGGCCATGAAGTGCACGACATCGCCGACTTCCTTGGCGAAGCCCATCTCGTGGGTGACCACGATCATGGTCATGCCCGAGGCGGCCAGTTGCACCATCACGTCCAGCACCTCGCCGACCAGCTCGGGGTCCAGCGCCGAGGTCGGTTCGTCGAAGAGCATCACCGAGGGTTTCAGGGCCAGCGCCCGGGCGATCGCCACCCGCTGCTGCTGGCCGCCGGAGAGCTGGCCGGGATAGTGGCTGTGCTTGTCCGCCAGCCCCACCCGCTCCAGCAGCGCCATGCCTTCGGCCCGGACCTCGGCTTTGGGCCGGCGCTGCACGATGAGCGGGCCTTCGATGACGTTCTCCAGCGCGGTGCGGTGCGGGAACAGGTTGAACTGCTGGAACACCATGCCCACCGAGGCACGCTGGCGCGAGGTCTCGTGTTCCTTCAGTTCGCGCAGCCTGCCGCCGGCACGCCGGTAGCCGATCCGTTCGCCGTGCACCCACAGCTGGCCGCCGTCGATCTTCTCCAGATGGTTGATGCAGCGCAGGAAGGTGCTCTTGCCGGAGCCGGAGGGGCCGAGCAGGCAGGCGACCTCGCCGGCGTGCACGTCCAGGCTGATGTCCTTGAGCACCTCGACATGGCCGAAGGACTTGCGCACGCCGCGGGCGCTGACGATCGGATCATTCATTTCAGTCTCTCCAGTTCGACGGCGGGGGAGGCGGCGGCCGCAGCGGGCACCGCCGGGGCGGGTCCCGACGGCCGGCCGGAATTCCTGCCGGCCCGGACCGGGCGCACCGGCGAGAAGCCCCGCTCGAAGTGGCGTTCGACGTAGTACTGGCCCACGGACAGCACCGCCGTGACGGCCAGGTACCAGATGGCGGCCACGATCAGCAGCGGGATGGTCTGGAAGGTGCGCGAGTAGATGATCGAGACCGAGGTCAGCAGCTCGCTGTAGCCGATCACGATCACCAGCGAGGTGTACTTGAGCATGCCGATGGTCTCGTTGCCCGTCGGCGGGATGATCACCCGCATGGCCTGGGGCAGCACCACCCGGCGCATGGTCTGGGCCCGGGACATGCCGATGGCCTTGGCGGCCTCGGTCTGTCCCTTGGAGATGGCCCGGATGCCCGAGCGGACGATCTCGCCCATGTACGCGCCTTCGTTCAGGCTCAGCCCGAGCAGCGCGGCGGTAAAGGGCGAGATCACCGCGTTGGTCTGGATCTCGAAGAAGCTGGGCCCGAACGGGATGCCCAGGACGATCTTCGGTACCAGGGCCGCCATGAAGAACCAGAACAGCAGCTGGACCATCAGCGGGGTGCCGCGGAAGAACCAGGAGTAGGCCCAGGCGGCGCAGGACAGGATCGGGTTGGCCGAGAGCCGGCAGACGGCGACGGCGATGCCCAGCACAATGCCGATGGCCATGGACACGGCGGTGAGCAGCAGGGTGTTCAGCAGCCCCGACAGCACCGGAGGGGCGAACAGGTACTGGCCCACCACGTCCCACTGGAAGCGCTCGTTGGTGAACATCGCGTACACGATCATCACGGCGGCACCGGCCACCACCACGGCCGCCACCCAGCGGCCGGTGTACCGGGCCGGCAGGACCGGCAGGTCCTCGTCCAGCCGGTCCGGGGCGGTCCGGGTCACTTCTTGACCCCGTTGACCGGGAAGTCCTTCATGGCATGGTCGGCCATGTCGTACTTGGCCAGGATCTTCTCATAGCTGCCGTCGGCCTTGAGCGCGCCCATCGCCTTCTGGACCGCTGCGGTGAGCTGGTCGCTGTCCTTGGGGAAGACGATGCCGAAGGCCAGGTCCTGGTAGCGCGGACCCTGGACCAGCTGGCCCTTGCTTTCCGCGGCGATCACCGAGCCGGAGGTCGAATCGACCAGGAAGGCATCCACGCGTCCGCTCTGCACCGCCAGTACGGCCTGGTTCTGGCCGGCGTAGATGGTGGTCTGCAGCGGGTCCTTGCCGGCGGTCTTGCACTTCTCGGACTGTTCGGCGGCGTCGGCATCCTCGGTGGTGCCCTTGACGATGCCCACCGACTTGCCGCACAGGTCGTCCAGGGTCTTGAGGCTGGCTGCGTTGGCGGTGGACGTCATGATGCCGCCGCCGGCGGAGAAGTAGTCGACGAAGTCCACCTGCTTCTGCCGCTCGACCGTGTCGGACATCGCGGACATGGCCATGTCGTAGCGGTCCGCGGCCAGGCCCGGGATGATCGCGTCGAAGGCGATGTTGTTGAACTCCAGCGTCACGCCCAGCTGCTTCTCCAGCTCGTCGGCGATGTCGCGGTCGATGCCGACGATCGTGGTGCCGTCGGTGTCGAAGGATTCGAACGGCGGGTACTCGACATTGCTGGCCACGTTGATCTTGCCGGCCTTCTGGATGTCCTCGGGCAGTTCGGCGAACAGGGGCGCCTTTGCCCCGGGTGCAGCTTCGGTGGCCGCCGCGGTGGACCCGCTGCCGGCGTCGGCGGTGCCGGCGCAGCCGGCCAGTGCCAGCGCTGCGGCCAGGGCCGCGGTGGCCAGGATGGGCTTGCGGGCGGTGAGAGCCGAAAGAGCCATTTTCCTACACTCCTGGATAATCATCTGATCTGCGGAAAGCTTGATGGCGGGTATTCGGAAAAAGTATTTACGTCCCGAATTGTCCCCAGCATAAGGATAAAGTGAGCCGTGCCACAACCCCGGATTATTTCATTCCAGTAACCATGTTTTTCAATCTTGAAATTCGCACTTGACCTGCGGTTATCTATGAAATCTGGGCGCGGCGAAGCGCCCGGGGGTAAGGCGGAAAAGCCTATTTCAAAGCCGTGCCCGGTAAATTGATGGATTATATTTTTGGGCGTGTAGCTCCGCGGGGAATTTCTTGAGGTTATTGATTTACCGGACGGCCGATGGGTTTTTCCGCCAGCCGCCCGGCAGGCTTTGTCCGCCTATTCCTGCGCGTCCAGCGCGCGCCCGGCGGCGTCGACGACGGCGCCGCTGTGCACCAGCTCCAGCGCCGTGCGCACCCGCGGATACAGCACCACGTCGCGGCGGATGTGGTCCACCGGCCGGCCGTCGGCGGACTTGGTGGATCGCACCATCTCCAGCACGGCCCGGCTGGCCGGCGCCAGCGTGGCCGAGGCGGTCTCCGGCCGGGCCAGCCGCAGCTCCAAGGCCTGGCAGGCCATCAGCAGCTCGATCCCGACGACCGTTTCGATATTGGCGACCACCTGCCGGGCGTGCCGTCCGGCGTTGTTGGCCATCGAGACATGGTCCTCCTGGTTGGCGCAGGTCGGGATCGAGTCCACGCTGTCCGGGTGCGACAGCGTCTTCGAGTCCGAGACCAGCGCCGCGGCCAGGTACTGCGGGAGCATATAGCCGCAGTCGATGCCGGTCTGGTCACTGTCGATGAGCATGTCCGGCAGGCCCCGGTTCAGCGTGCCGTCGTCGAGCCGGAACAGGCGCCGTTCGGTGATGTTGCCGATTTCGGTGACCACGATCGAAATGAAGTCCGCGACGAACGCCACATACTCGGCGTGGAAATTGCCGCCGGAGACGGCCTTGAGCCTCCGGCTGGCCGGCAGTGCGGGGAAGATCAGCGGGTTGTCGGTCGCGGCGTTGATCTCGTTGCCGATGATCCCGGCGGCGAAGTCGAGGGTGTCCTTGATCGGGCCGAAGACCTGCGGCACGCAGCGCAGCGAGTAGGCATCCTGCGGCGGCTGGCGGACCGGGTCGGTATCGGCGCTGCCGTCGACCAGGGTGCTGCCGGCCAGCAGTTGCCGGATCCGGGCGGCCACCTCGATCTGTCCCTTCTGGCCACGGGCCTCGTGCAGTTCGGCAATGAAGGCGTCACCGAAGCCCATCAGCGCCTCGATGGTCATGGCGGCGGTCACCTGCGCGCTCTCCAGCAGGTTCTGCGCATCGAAGAGCGCCAGGGCGGCCTGCGCGCAGGAGAAGGACGTGCCGTTGAGCAGGGCCAGCCCGTCCTTGGCACCCAGCGGCAGCCGGTCCAGCCCGGCGGCGGCCATGGCCGCCTTGCCGCTGACGACGGCGCCGTCCAGGAAGGCCTCGCCGGAATCCAGTTCCTCGTCCGCGCCGGTGTGCGAGCGGGTCATGACGATGGCCACGTGCGCCAGCGGAATCAGGTCCCCCGAGGCGCCCAGCGAGCCGTATTCGGGGATGGCAGGGTACACGCCCCGGTTGAGCATTCCGGCCAGGGTGTCCAGGATTTCGTGCCGGACGCCGGAATGGCCCTGGGCCAGGCTCACCATCCGGATGAACATCGTGGCCCGGACCACCTCCTCGTCCACGTACCGGCCGACGCCGGCGGCGTTGGAGAGCACCAGCCGGCGGGAGAGCTCGGCGGCATCGGAGGCTTGGTCGAACGCCTTGCGCCCGGCCAGCGACCCGAAGCCGGTGTTGATGCTGTAGATCGGCGCCGTCGGCTCGCCGGCCTCCATCTGGTCCACTATGGCGCCGAGCCAGGCCCGGCTGGGCTCCATCCGGGCCGGTACCTCCCCGGATACCTCCACCGGCCGGCGGAACCGGGCGACCTGGATCAGGTCCTCGAGCGTTGCGCGGCCGGCGCCGACGACAACGGGGGTTTCAGTGACGGTCTGGGTCTGCATCGGCAATCTCTCTGGTTGATTGGAAACTGGTCACGGATTCGAGCGACTCGGTGAGGTTCCGCGCGGCCTGTTCGAGCGCCTGGAAGGTCGAATTGAGCCAGGCCTTGGAGCCGCAGCGGCTTTCCGGTCCGGCTACGTTGAGCGAGCAGACCACCTCGCCGCGGCAGAACACCGGGACCGCCACGGAGACCGAGCCCGGATCCAGCTCGCCGCGCGAGACCACCCGGCCCGTGGCACGGATCTGCGGCAGGCCGGAGCGGACCTGGTCCGCCGCCGGCGTGTTGTCGGTGAAGCGCGGCAGCGGGCGGTCCAGCACCTGCCGGACGACGTCCGCCGGCGCCCAGGCCAGCAGGATCCGCTGTCCGGCCCCGGCCTGCAGCGGAAGCATCTCGTTGACGGCGAAGGTGTACTTCAGCGATTTCTCCGGCTCGGCCCGCCGCAGGCACATGGCCTGCGTGCCCACCCGGATGATCATCACCGCGGTCTCGCCCACGGCATCGACCACGTCCTTGAGCACCGCGGTGCCGACTTCGGCCAGGTAGGACTGCACATGGCGCCGGCCGGAGAGCTCCAGCAGGGCACGCCCGGGCCGGTAGCGGCCGCCGTCCTCCTGGACGAAGCCGCGCTCCTTGAGCGTCTTGAAGTACCGGTAGGTGGTGCTCTGCGGGATGCCGAGCTTGGCCGCGACCGCATCGACGGTGGCGTCACCGTCGGCCGCGACCTCGGCCAGGATGGCCAGCCCGCGTTCGAATGATGTCAACCCAACCTCCTCACGGTTCCTCCGGTCCTCGGCACTCCAGCGATGCTCCACCGAAGCGTGCCGTCCGGCAATCTGCATTCTCGCATTGTGAGAACGGCATTTAGGCCGGCTCCCGAACGCCGCTACGTTGAGGGAATTCCCCGCCGCTTCGAGAAGTGAGGCATCCGTGACCATCAATCTGCCTGTTGCAGCAGCCCCAGTTATTGACGAGGATCCGTATTCGGATGCCAGCCTGCTCGATCCGTACCCGCTGTTCGAACGCATGCGCGAAGCCGGTCCGGGCGTCTGGCTGGAAAAGTACGGCGTGCCGGCGTTCGCCCGCTTCGACGCCTGCAAGGACATCCTCGACGACTACGCCACGTTCATTTCCGGGGCCGGCGCGGGACCGAAGAACCTGCACCACGAACCGTCCTGGCGCCCGCAGGGCATCATGGAGTCCGACCCGCCGGTCCACACTGCCATGCGCCACGCCATGGCCGGGGTGATTTCGCCGAAGGGCACGCGCGCCCTGCGCGGCCAGTTCCAAGAGTTTGCCGACGAACTGGTGGAGAAAGTCCTGGACCTGCGCGAATTCGATGCCGTGTCCGATTTTGCCCAGGTGTTCCCGCTGCGGGTGTTCGGTGACGCCGTCGGCATCCCCCGCGAGGGCCGGGCCGAGAACCTGCTCGCGCTCGGGGCCATGAACTTCAGTACCTTCGGCCCCGACGACGAGCGGTCCAAGAAGTTCTTCCGCCGCGGAGCCGGTACCAACGAATGGGCCATGGCCAACACCGCCCGCGAGCGTCTGGCGCCGGGCAGCCTCGGCGCGCAGATCTGGGATTTCGCGGACCGCGGCGAGATCACCGAGGCCCAGGCCGCGCTGCTGGTGCGGGCCATGCTCTCGGCGGGGCTGGACACCACGATCTTCTCGATCGGCAACACCCTGCAGTGCCTGGCCCGCCACCCGGGGGAGTGGGCCAAGGTGCACGCCAACCCGAAGCTGGCCCGGTTCGCCATCGACGAGGCCTTCAGGTACGAGTCGCCCTTCCAGTCCTTTTACCGCACGACGAGCAAGCCGGTGTCCTTCCACGGCATCCAGCTGCCCGCCGAGGCCAAGGTGGCCGTCTTCGTGGGCGCGGCCAACCGGGACCCGCGCCACTGGGGTCCCGACGCCGGCAGCTACCGGATCGAGCGCCAGGCCGGTGGGCATCTGGGCTTCGGCATGGGCATCCACCAGTGCGTTGGCCAGCCGGTTTCCCGGCTGGAAATGGAGGTGCTGTTCAACACCCTGGCCCAGCGGGTGAAGGCCATCGAACTCACCGCGGAACCGGTGCCGTTCCTGCACAATACGCTGCGCGGCTGGGCATCCCTGCCGGTGCGTCTCACGCCGGCCTGACCACCACGCCGCGTCGGCAAGGATTGCAGCGTGATGGTTGACGTGGAATTGCTCTGGAACAGATCGACGGGCTGAAGGACGGGGACGGACATTTCGAGGTGACCGGTTCAAGCTCGGCAACCCGGGTCGGATACCGTCTGGACCCGCGCCGTCCGCAACTTCCCCACGCGCCAGAGTGATGTGAGCGGGCGGGGCGGGGCGAAACCATAAAGCAGAAGGGCGGGACGAACCGGGCACCCAGGCAGCCGCCGCCTGCGGAAACCGGCAGTTCCACTTTTCCCGGTCACGCACGAAACCGCATTTCGTGCGTGACCGTGAAGGAATACGGGGTTCCCGATCGAGTCGGCGGCCGGAAGCGCCAGGGTCCGGGCTGCGGTGGTAAAGTCGGAGGCACGTATGCCGACCCGCCGACGCGGCGGGACGGGCCGCCGGCCGCCGGAAGGCGATCCGGCCGCACCGCATAACACCGCTGGCCATCCGGCTGGGGGCATTGCCGCCCGCGGCCACGCCATAGAGAACGGATTGCATGACCAGGACCGCACGCCACGCCAAGCCCGCATCGACGAAGGCGAAGCCCCCGCAGCTTGCCAAGGGGGCCCTGCGCATCGTGCCGCTGGGCGGCCTCGGCGAGATCGGCCGCAACATGACCGTGTTCGAGTTCGGCGGCAAGCTGCTGATCGTCGACTGCGGCGTGCTGTTCCCCGAGGAGCACCACCCGGGTGTGGACCTCATCCTGCCGGACTTCTCCTACCTGCGTGACCGGCTGGACGACATCGTCGGCCTGGTCCTCACCCACGGGCACGAGGACCACATCGGCGGCGTTCCCTACCTGCTGAAGGAACGCGCGGACATCCCGCTGATCTCCGCGAAGCTGACGCTGGCCTTCGTCAAGACCAAGCTCCAGGAGCACCGGATCACCGCCAAGATGATCCAGGTCAAGGAGGGGGACCGGAAGAAGTTCGGCCCGTTCGACCTGGAGTTCCTGGCCGTGAACCACTCGATCCCGGACGGGCTGGCGGTGGCCATCCGCACCGGCGCCGGGCTGGCCCTGGCCACCGGCGACTTCAAGATGGACCAGTTCCCGCTGGACCGCCGGATCACCGACCTGGCCGGCTTCGCCCGGCTGGGCGAGGAAGGCGTGGACGTGTTCCTGCCGGACTCCACCAACGCGGAGGTCCCGGGCTTCATGGCCTCCGAGCAGGAGCTGGCGCCGGCGATCGACACGGTGATGCGCACCGCGCCGCGCCGGGTGATCGTCTCCAGCTTCGCCAGCCACGTGCACCGCATCCAGCAGATCATCGACGCCGCACACCAGTACGGGCGCAAGGTCGCCTTCGTGGGCCGTTCGATGGTGCGCAACATGACCACGGCCCGCGAGCTGGGCTACCTGAAGATACCGCGCGGCATCCTGGTGGACTTCAAGGACATCGACAAGATGCCGCCGACCAAGGCCGTCATCATCTGCACCGGCTCGCAGGGCGAACCGATGGCCGCGCTGGCGCGCATGGCCAGCGGCGACCATGAGATCGACCTGGTCGACGGGGACACCGTGCTGCTGGCGTCCTCGCTGGTGCCCGGCAACGAGTCGGCCATCTACCGGCTGATCAACGACCTGACCAAGCGCGGCGCCAACGTGGTGCACAAGGGCAACGCCAAGGTCCACGTCTCCGGGCACGCCAGCGCCGGCGAGCTCGTGTACTGCTACAACCTGGTCCGTCCGCGCAACGTGGTGCCGCTGCACGGCGAGTACCGCCACCTGAAGGCCAACGCGGAACTGGCGGTGCGCACCGGCGTCGACGAGTCGCGTGCGCTGATCATCGAGGACGGCACCGTCGTCGACCTCAAGGACGGGGTGGCCCAGGTGGTCGGCAGCGTCCCGGCGGACTACGTGTTCGTGGAGAACATGGTGGCCGGGGCCGCCACGGAGGAGTCCCTCCAGGACCGCCTCCGGCTGGCCGAGGACGGCGCCATCAGCGTGCTGGCGATCGTCAACCCGGACACCGGGAAGCTGGAGGAGGACCCGGAGTTCTTCCCCGTGGGCTTCGCCCCGGCCGACGGCGAGCTGAAGAAGGCCACCGGGATCGTGGAGAAGACCCTGGCCGGGTTCAAGGGCGACAAGACCGGCCCGGGGGCCGAACGCGCCATCGGCGAGGCCCTGGCGCGCTGGTCCGACCGGTCGCTGCGGCGCCGGCCGGTGGTCACGGTCATCATCGTCGAGGCCTGACCGCAGCCAAACACCAAAGCACGACGTCGGCACCCGGCCGGGTGCCGACGTCGTGCTTTTAATGGGTTACCGGCCCTGCGGGAGCTCCTGGACAATCAGGAACATGGCCCCGGTGGGGTCGGTCAGCGTGGCCACCCGGCCGAACGGGGTATCCTCGGCCGGCTGGACCACCTTGCCGCCGAGGGCCTGAGCCTTCACGATGGCGGCGTCGGCGTCCTCGACGGCGAAGTAGGCGCGCCAGTGGGCCGGGACGCCCTCGGGCAGGAACGCGCCGGCGTCCATGATGCCGGCCTTGGCGTTCTCGTTGGCGCCGAGGGTGGTGTAGCGGAAGTCGTCGGTATCGCCCATCACCGAGGTGTCCCAGCCGAAGACGTCCTGGTAGAACTTCACGGTGGCCGGGTAGTCGCGGGTGAACAGTTCGTGCCAGGCCGGTGAACCGGGCTCGGCGGCAACCTGGAAGCCGGTGTGGCCGCCGAACTGCCAGACGCCGACGGCGGCCCCGCCGGCGTCGCCGAGCATGGCCATCTTGCCCTGTTCGGGCACTTCCATGGGCTGCAGATAGACCTGCCCGCCGGCGTCGGCCGCGGCCTTGGCGGTGGCGTCGATGTCCTCGACGCGCAGGTAGGTGGTCCAGACGTCCGGGTAGCCGGACTGGCCGTCGTTCTTCATCATCCCGGCAACCGGCCGGTCGTCCTTGAACGCCATGATGTAGCCGCCGTACTTCTCCTCGTCACCGGTCTGGTAGGTCCAGCCGAAGAGTTCGGTGTAGAACTGCTTGGCCGCCTCCGGGTCCGAGGTCATCAGGTCGATCCAGCACGGTGCACCGGGGGTGATATCGGGCTTGGGCATGCCTGCTCCTGTCGAGTGGGTTCGATGGCAACAACGGCGAGTCTAGCGCGCCGCCGCAAGGCCGGCTCTAGCATAGGATCGCGGAGTCCGGACCCGGACCGTTTTTAACCTTGAGTTCTTTGACTTTTCACGTAGGGGAAGAGGCTGGATGGATCTGCAGTTGCGCGGCAAAAAGGCCCTGGTCACCGGGGCAACCCAGGGCATCGGGCGGGAGACCGCCGAGGTGCTGGCGGAGGAGGGCTGCGAGCTGCTGCTGGCCAGCCGCGATGCCGCGCGGCTGGCGGAGGCCGCGGAGGCGATCCGCGCCGAACACGGCGTGCCGGTGGCCACGCTGGCCGCGGACCTGTCCGTCGAGGCCGAACGGCTGCGGTTGGCCGCGGCGGTCGGGGAACTGGATGTGCTGGTGAACAATGCCGGCGCCATTCCGTCCGGCAACCTGCAGCAGATCGACCACGCGGCATGGCAGCGGGCGTGGGACCTGAAGGTGTTCGGCTACATCGACCTGTCCCGTTCCCTCTACGCAAAGCTGCAGGCCCGCCGCGGGGTCATCGTCAACATCATCGGCTCGGCCGGCGAGGGCTTTCCGCCGGACTACATTGCCGGGGCGGCCGGCAACGCCGCGCTGATGGCCTTCACCCGGGCGCTGGGGAAGGCCGCGGCCCGGGACGGGATGCGCGTGGTCGGGATCAACCCGGGGCCGGTGTCCACGCCGCGGCATGAGCGCCGGTCCCGTGCCCGGGCCGGACAGGAACTCGGCGACGCCGGGCGCTGGCAGGAATTCGACGCGGACCTGCCCTTCGGCCGCGCCGCGACGCCGCGGGAGATCGCCAGCGCCGCCGCGTTCCTTGCCTCGCCGCGCTCCGGCTATACGAACGGCACCATCCTGACCATCAACGGCGGCCCGGACAGCTGACCCCGGCGCGCCGGCGGCACTATTGGGCGGGTCGAGACCTACGGGTGTCGGATGCAGTCCCTAGACTGTGCCCATGCCTACTTTCACCGTCACCCGCAACGCCCTGATCCCGGCCCGCCCGGACGAGGTCTATCCCTTCGTCGTCGACTTCCACAAGTGGACCGCCTGGTCACCGTGGGAATCCCTCGATCCGGGCATGTCCCGCACCTTTTCCGGCAGCGAGGCCGGTGTCGGCGCCAAATATGCCTGGGCCGGCAGGAAGGCCGGCTCCGGCACCATGGAGATCCAGGAAGCGGAGGAGCCGAACAGCATCCGGATCCGCCTGGTCTTCACCAAGCCGATGAAGGCCGTCAACCCCACTGTCTTCACGTTTATGCCGGAGGACGGGGGCACCCGGGTGACCTGGACCATGACCGGGGAGACCAAGGGGATCGGCCGGCTCTTTGCGCTGTTCATGAACATGGACAAGATGGTCGGCAAGGACTTCGACAAGGGCCTGGCGGCGCTGGCCTCCGCCGTCGCCTCCGCCCGGGCGTAGCCGCGGGGGCGGTTCCCCGACGCCGCCGTCGTCCTGGAACCGTCCGGACCGGGTGCTACGCTCGGACCGTGACCCCGGACGAGCTGGCCAACCTTGCGCACCTGCGCCGGGCACGGGACCTGATGGACCGGGAGTATGCCCGGCCGCTGGACGTGCCGGCGATGGCCCGCCACGCCTTGATGTCCCCGGCCCACTTCTCCCGCCGGTTCCGTGCCGCCTACGGCGAGACGCCCTATGCCTACCTGATGACCCGGCGGATCGAGCGCGCCATGGCCCTGCTGCGCGCCGGCGCGAGTGTGACCGATGCCTGCATGGCGGTCGGCTGTACGTCGCTGGGCTCGTTCAGTTCGCGGTTCACCGAACTCGTGGGGGAGACCCCCAGCGCGTACCGCAGCCGGGAGCACCCCGCGGTGGCGGCGATGCCCCCGTGCGTGGCGATGCTGCAGACCCGGCCGGCCCGGAAGATACCGAGCAGGATCCAAGAAGCGGCCGCGGCCGCCGGCGCGTAGCGTGGGCGGCATGACTATCGCCCTGCAGTACTGCCACATCACCGTCAACGACCCCAACGAGTCGCTTCCCTTCTACCGGGACGGGCTCGGCCTCGAGGTCCGCAACGACGTCGCCTCCGGCGGTTTCCACTGGGTCACCCTGGGCAGTCCGGACCAGCCGGGCCTGGAGATCGTGCTGTCGGCACCCCATGCCGGGCGCTCGCAGGCCGACGGCGACATCCTGCAGGAGCTGCTCACCAAGGGCGTGCTGCCGAACATCGTCTTCCGCACCGACGACCTGGACGCCGCATTCGAGCAGCTGCTGGCCACCGGCGCCGAGGTACTGCAGGAGCCGATGGACCAGCCTTGGGGTCCGCGGGACTGCGCGTTCCGCGACCCGTCGGGCAACACCGTGCGCATCACCCAGGCCGCCTAAGCGGCGGCAGACCGGCAGCCGGCCTCCTGCCGGGAGCCGGCTTCGAGGCGCGCCGTGCTGCGGCGGCGCCGGCAAATTCCAGATGACAACCAGGTGAATTTCAGCGCCGGAATCCTATACTGCTGGTACCTCGCAGTTCGGTTCATTGCCCTGCTGAAAGGGCCTGGATGTCCATCGCGCCACGGTACAAGCTTCCGGCCGCCGCCGGCCTGCTGGCACTTGCCCTGGCGGCCGGCAGCATCCTGGCCCGGGAGGGCCCGGCCACCGTCGGCGGGCGCCACCGGACCGAAGCCGCGGCCGGCTCCTATACCGAACAGATCCTCGCCAAGGGCGGCGACGGGCGGTTCCGCAACTACCGAATCCCGGCGCTGGCGAACCTGGGCGGCGGTGTGCTTTTGGCCGCCTACAACGGCCGGCCCACCATGCAGGACGCGCCGGGACCGAACTCCATTCTGCTGCGCCGCTCGCTGGACGGCGGCCGGACCTGGACCGGCCAGACCGTGATTGCCCGGGGCCGCGAGGATCCGGAGGAGGAAGAGGACATCGGCTACTCGGACCCCAGCTTCGTGGTGGACGAGGAGACGGGCTGGGTCTACGTTTTCTACGTCTATTCCAAGGACACCGGCTTCTCGGACAGCGACTACGGCAATGACGACAGCGACCGTGACGTGATGAGCGCCGCGGTCGCCGTTTCCAAGGACCGGGGTCTGACGTGGGCACAGCGCCTGATCACCAAGGTGGTCAAGCCGGACGGCGTGCGGGGCACCTTTGCCACCAGCGGCCACGGCATCCAGCTCAGGTACGGCGCCTACGCCGGCCGGCTGCTGCAGCAGTATGCCGGCATCTTCCGCACGGCCACCGGCCGTACCCAGGTCAAGGCGTATTCCGTGTACAGCGATGACCATGGCGCCAGCTGGCAGATGGGCACCCCGGTGGGTACCCGGATGAACGAAAACAAGGCGGTGGAACTGTCCACCGGCGAGGTCATGCTCAATTCGCGGATGCAGAAGGCGGGCGGCGCGCGCTACGTCGCCATCTCGCAGGACGGCGGCCGGACGTACGGCGCTGTCGCCACGGATGCGGTCCTGATCGACCCGCGCAACAACGCCGCGCTGGTCCGCATGTACCCGGACGCACCGCAAGGCTCGGCGGACGCGAAGAAGCTGCTCTTCAGCAACGCGGCCAGCGCGGACAAACGCGTGAACGGCACCATCCGCTACTCCTGCGACGACGGACGGACCTGGCCCGTGGCGCGCGTCTTCCAGCCGGGCAGGACGTCCTATTCGGACATGGTGGCACTGGGCGGGAACCGTTTCGCCCTGTTTTATGAAGGACTGCACAACGAGCTGCGCTTTGCCATCTTCGACCGGGACTGGCTGGCGCCGCACTGCGCCGCCGTCAGCACGGCGGGGACCGTCATCGCCGCGGGCGACTCGGGAACGGTTGCCATCGCCGTGCGGAACGACGACGTCACCCGCCTCCCGGCGGGCACGGCCACGGTGTCCCTGGGCGGCGGGCTGGCCGCATCCACCGTGGATGTCCCGGACCTCGCCCCCGGCGCCAGCGCCACGGTGGATGTCGCCGTCACCGTCCCGTCGGATGCGGACGCCGGTACGTACCCGGGCGAGGTGCTCATCAGCGCCGGAAACGTCACCGTCCGCGGCCCGGTTACCGTCACCGTCCGCGCCGACGCCGGATGAGGCCAGGGAAGCGGACCCGGCGGATACGCCGGGGAACATTGTTCCGGCCGGGCGCAAGGTCCACCATGGGTGGTAAGGCTTCAGCCCGGCGGTTCCGGGGCGGCGCGGACCGAGGCAGGATGACTGTGCATCATGAGGGGTTCCCATGGCCGGATCCAGTTCCGCTTTCCCGGACCGCCGCACGCTGCTGAAGACGCTGGGCGCCGGGGCGGCGGGGACGGTTGTCCTGCCCCTGCTGGCCGGCGGCACTGCCGGCGCCGCTGTCCGCCCGGCGTCGGCAGCGGGGCCGTTGCTGCCCGCGCCGCCGCAGCAGGTCCCGCCGCTGCTGGACCGTGACAAGGTCGACGGCGCCTTGGCCCGGCTGGCCGGATCGGTCCACCACGCGATGGACACCACGGGCGTGCCGGGCATCGCGGCCGCCGTCGTCTACCAGGACGAGGTGCTGTACCTGCGGGGCTTCGGGGTGCGCGAGGTGGGCCGGCCCGGCACGGTGGACGCCGACACGGTGTTCCAGCTCGCCTCGGTCTCCAAGCCGCTGGCCTCGACGGTGGTGGCCGGGGTGGTGGGCCGGGGGAAGGCCCACTGGGCGGACCCGGTGATCCGGCACAACCCGAAGTTTGCCCTCAAGGACCCCTACGTGACCCGGAACGCCACGTTCGAGGACCTGATGTCCCACCGCAGCGGCCTGCACACCGGGGCCGGGGACCTGCTCGAGGACCTCGGCTTCGACCGCGCTTACATCCTGGCCCGCCTCGACCAGCAGCCGCTGGAACCGTTCCGCTCCACCTACCAGTACAGCAACTTCGGCTACACCGAGGGCGGCCAGGCGGCCGCGGATGCCATGGGCATGACCTGGGAGGACCTGGCCGAGGAGATCCTGTTCCGTCCGCTGGGCATGGGCAACTCGACCTACCGCCACGCGGACTATGAAAAGAGCGCGAACAAGGCGCTGATCCACGTGCCGGTGGGAAATAAGAAGTGGGAGGCCAAGTACGTCCGCGACGCCGACGCGGAGGCACCCGCCGGCGGGGCCAGCTCCTCGGTGCGGGACCTGGCCCGGTGGATCCGCCTGCAGCTGGCCAACGGCCGCTACGAGGGCCGGCAGGTAATCAATGAGGACGCCCTGCTGGCCACCCACGCACCGCAGATGATCATGGGGCCGCCGGCCACGCCGCTGGCCCGCGCCCACTTCTACGGCCTGGGCTGGAACGTCACCTATGATGACCAGGCCCGGGTCCAGCTGGGGCACTCCGGGGCCTTCGACCTCGGTGCCGCGACGTCGGTGCTGATGCTGCCGGGGGAGCAGCTGGGCATAGTGGTGCTGACCAACGGACGGCCGCAGGGCATCCCCGAGGCGATCGGCGCCGAGTTCTTCGACACCGCCCAGCACGGGGCGCCCACGGTGGACTGGCTGGCGTTCACCGCCGAGGTGTTCCGGCAGATCGACGAGGCGGACAAGCCGCCGGTCGACTACTCCAAGCGCCCGGCCCAGCCCCGGCCGGCGCGCGCGGACAGCGCCTACACCGGCACGTACGCCAACTCCTATTACGGCCCGCTCACCGTCGCCGCGGACAACGGCATGCTGGCCATGACCATGGGGCCGGACAACAAGCCCACCACCTTCTGCCTGGCCCATTTCGACGGCGACACCTTCAGCTTCGAAACCATCGGCGAGAACGCCAACGGCCTGGCCGGGGCGATCTTCACCGTCGGCGCCGCTGGCCGGGCCTCCAGCGTCCGGCTCGACTACTACGACCGGACCGGCCTGGGCACCTTCACACGCGGCTAAGGCCCGCCGTCCGGCCGGCGCCGCCACGGCACGGGGCCGGCCGGCTACGACTTTTGGATGACCCGGGCCCGGCCGATTTCCCCCTGCCGGACGATCCGCCCGGCGGGGTCCGGGAAATACGCTGGCAGAGCCTGCTGCCACGGGGCGTCGACGGCAGCACACCCGCACCCTTCCCGAGGAGTTTTCCCATGTCCGCTTTTCTCTACCGGCTCGGCAGGTTCTGTTTCCGCAAACGATGGTGGGTGGTCTCCACCTGGCTGGCCCTGGTCGCAATCGTCATCGGCTCGGTGGCCGCGTTCGGCGGACCGCTGGATGATTCCACCGACATTCCCGGCACGCAGTCCCAGGAACTGCTGGACAAGCTGGAGGACAAGATGCCCTCCGCCGACGAGGAATCCGGACGGATCGTCGTCGCCGCCGGCCCCGGCGGGACGATCAGCAATGCCCAGTTCGCGGTCATCGCGGACGAACTGGACCGGATCTCGGGGCTGGACGGGGTCCGGGGCGCCGCCGATCCGCTCTCCACGGGGGCAGTGTCGTCGGACGGGCGCATTGCCGTGATCAACGTGGTCTACGAATCCGGCAGCTATCCCTCCGCCACGACCCGGGCGGCCATCCGCGCCGCCGCGGATCCGCTCGCCGACGTCGGGCTCCAGACGCAGTTCAGCCCCTCGATCTCCGGCAGCCCGTCGGCCATCGGCAGCAGCGAGATCGTCGGCGTCGCCATCGCCGCCGTCGTCCTGGTCGTGGCCCTGGGCTCGCTGATCGCCGCCGGCCTGCCGCTGCTGACCGCCCTCTTCGGCGTCGCCGCCGGGCTCGGCACGGTGCTGGCCTTGACCAACGTCTTCCCGATCGGCCAGAACGCCGTCGTCCTCGCGCTCATGCTGGGCCTGGCCGTCGGCATCGACTACTGCCTGTTCATCGTCAACCGCCACCGGAACCAGGTGCTCCGGGGCATGCCGGTGGCGGAATCGGCCGCCCTGTCCGTGGGCACCTCGGGCAACGCGGTCCTGTTCGCCGGGCTGACCGTGGTCATCGCCCTGGCAGCCCTGAGCCTGCCGGGCATCCCGTTCCTGGCCGTGATGGGGCTGGCCGCCGCCGGCACCGTCGCCGTCTCGGTCCTGGTGGCGCTGACCCTGGCGCCGGCCCTGCTGGGTATCATCGGCGGCCGCATCGTGTCCCGGCGGGCCAGGAGCAAAGCCGAAAACCGGACCGGCGGAGCCGCGGCCGTACCGATGCAGGACAACCGCTGGGCGCGCTGGGTCACCGCCCATCCGGTGGCCGTTGCCGCCAGTACCGTGCTGCTGCTGGGGATTGTCTCGATCCCGGCCCTCGGCATGCGGCTGGGCCTGCCCGACGCCTCGGCCAACCTGCCCGAAAGCAGCAGCTACAAGGCCCACAAGCTCATCGAAGAGGGCTTTGGGGCCGGCGCCAACGGGCCGCTGCTGGTGACGGCAACCGTGCCCGGCGGCGCCAACCCCGAAGCGGTCGTGACGAAGCTGGCACAAAAACTGGCTGCGGCCGACCACGTGGCGGCCGCCAGCCCGGCGGGCATCAGCGCGGACGGCACGTTCGCGATCGTGCAGGTCATTCCGGCGGAGGGTCCCTCCAGCCAGAGCACCGAGCAGCTGGTGAAGTCCCTGCGCGCGGACGCCGCCGGCTACGGGCGCACCTCCGGCGCCGTCGACGTCGGGGTTACCGGGCAGACCGCGATGAACATCGATGTCTCGGCCAAGCTGGCCGCGGCCCTGCCGGTCTACCTGGCCGTGGTCATCGGTCTCTCGCTCGTGCTGCTGCTACTGGTTTTCCGCTCGATCCTGGTGCCGCTGCAGGCCACGGCGGGCTTCCTGCTCTCCCTGGCTGCCTCTTTCGGCGCCGTCGTGGCGGTCTTCCAGTGGGGATGGTTCAGCGAGCTGTTCCGCACCGGCGATCCGGCCCCGATCATGGCCTTCCTGCCCATCATCCTGATCGGCGTGCTCTTCGGCCTGGCCATGGACTACCAGATGTTCCTGGTCTCCGGCATGCGCGAAGCCTACGTCCACGGCGGCGATGCGCACCGGGCCGTCCGGGCCGGCTTCAGCCACGGCGCCCGGGTGGTTACCGCGGCGGCCGTGATCATGATCGCGGTCTTCGGCGGCTTCGTCTTCTCGGATGTGCCGGACATCCGGGCCATCGGCTTCGCCCTGGCCTTCGGCGTGTTCGTCGATGCGTTCCTCGTCCGGATGACGCTGGTGCCGGCGCTGATGCAGCTCTTCGGCCGCGCGGCCTGGTGGTGCCCGCGCTGGCTGGCGCGCCTGCTGCCGGATGTCGACGTCGAAGGGGACAAGCTGCGCCGGCCGCGGGCCGAGGCCGAACGCGAGCTGGCGGGCGTCTAGGCCCCATACCGGCCCGGATCCTGTTCCACCGTTCCTCCGGCGGGTGGCCGTCGTTACACTCAGGGTGTGACAGGCGACGTCAGCCGGGCCCTGGGTTTGCTGCAGGTCCCCTCCGGGTCCTTACGCCACCGGGCGGCGGCACGGCGCCGGCTTCGCCGGGCCGGGGCCGTGCCGGCCTCCCCGGGTGTCGGCCCCGTTCGGGGGATGAGGTAGCCGTGCAGCCCGGCCCCGACCCGGACAGCAACCCCGCGGAGAGCTCCGAAACCCTCGGCCAGGCCGGAGGGAACCCGGAGCTCGCGGCGGTCCGTGAGCCCGTGACCGGCAAGCGCGCCGGTGTGGAAGGCCGTGCCGGCCCCGCGGCCCTGCCCTTCCGTTCGGCCGTCCGGTTGTTCCTGAATGCCCCCGGAACGAGGATGCTGCTCCCGGTGGAACTGCTTTTTCTTTGTTTCCTGGCGGTGTCCGCTGTATCGCAGGCTTGGAGCGAAGCCGCCGTCCCGACCATGCTGGTCGTCGCGGCGCTGGTGCCCTCCGCGGTGGAAACGGCAATCCGTTCCCGGTTCCCGACCTGGCTGCACGGCTGCTATTTCGGGTTCCTGCTTGCAGGACCGCTGGTTGGCAGCCGGTTGGGGCTCTATGCCTTCTGGACCCAGTGGGACAAGCCCGTCCATACGTTCTCCGGTGTTCTGGTCGGTTGCGCCGTCACCTTCGCCCTGGGTGTCGCCGGCCGGCGGACGGGCGTTGCCCTTCCCCCGTTCCTGGTGGTGGCGGGGATAATCACCTCCGGCGGCTTCGCCGCCGCCGCGTGGGAAATCGCCGAATTCACCAGCGACTCCGTCCTGGGCACCCGTGCACAGCACGCGGGCCTGGAAGACACCATGACGGACATCATCTGTGGTGTTCTAGGGGCAATCATCGTGGCGGCCGCGGTGGGCATCCACCACCGGGGCCACCCGGTCCCCTGGGTCACCTCGCTGCTCCAAGACCGCGACTTCGTCCCTTCCGCACCGCCCCCGGAACGGCTCTAGCCCCTGCCCAGCTAACGGCCGTTTACCGGGACAAGGGCGGATTGCCGGCCTCCCAGCCGGCCCGTGATCGTGGACACATCCGCGGGTGAAGCCGATCCGGGACCCTATGATCATGGAGGCACGGCCTTCCACAGGCCTGCCCGCGCCGTTTTCCGATCGGGAACGGCTGCCAGCCGCCTGACCGGAGGACCAAGCCATGCAGCAGGAGCGCGGGACGGGGCAGCCCGGGGAGCTGCCCCACCAGCCGGGGCCGATCCGGAGGTTCCTGACCCGCCACCCGGTAGCGTTTGACGTGGCCATCACCGCGCTGTGCATGGCCCTGACCGCGATACCGGTGCTGCTGCTGTTTCCCCACATTTTCCAGCAGCCGGCCACAGCGGGCGCCCTCGCCGCCAGTTCCGGCCTGCCGCTGCTCGTCCGCCGCCGTTATCCGGTGGGGGTGCTCGTGGCGACGGCCGTGCTGACCGTGCTCGGCTATGCCGTCCACGGACTGTTCCTGCTGCTGCCGCTGTCCTTCGCGCTGTACGCGGTGGCGGTGTACCGGTCGGTGCGCGTGGCCTGGGCCGGCTTTGCCTGCGTGCTGCCGATCCTCGTGGCCGATGCCCTGATCAACGATCCGTCCGCAACCCCGTTTTCGCCGGATCCCGATCCTCCGGCGGAATCCGGAGCGACCGTTCCGGCCGGGATCTCGGTGCTGATCGCGGTCCTGATCGGCACGATTGTGAGCCGTCAGCGCCGTCACATCGAGGCGTTGGCCGAGCACGCCCGGCAGCTGGCGGTCGAGCGCGACCAGAGGGCCAAGCTGGCGGCCGCGCTGGAGCGCACCAGGATCGCCCGCGAAATGCACGACATCATCGCGCACAGCCTCTCGGTGATGGTGGCGCTGGCGGATGGCTCGGACGCGGTGCTGCACAAGTCGCCCGAGCGGGCCGGCACCGCCATCCGGGAGGTGGCCAAAACGGGGCGGAAGGCAATGGCCGACCTGCAGGGCGTCCTGGGCGTGCTGAAGGAGCCCCGCGGCCCGGCGCCGGACGGGCCGGAGGACATCCTGCCGCCGTCGGGCCCGGATTCGCTGCTGGCACTGGTGGAAACCTTCCGGGTCGCGGGCCTTCCGCTGACGTTCACCACCTCCGGGACCCCGCCGGAGGATCCGGCACTGCAGATGGTGGTGCACCGGATCGTCCAGGAAGCCCTGACCAACACCCTGCGCTACGCCCGCAGCGCCACCCGCGTCACCGCCGCCGTCAGCTACGGTCCGGCCCGGATCGAGGTCACCGTCCGGGACAACGGCCAGCAGCCGGTGGGCCAACCGTCCCAGGGATCGCGCCTGGGCATCCTGGGCCTGCAGGAACGGACCGCGATCTACGGCGGCACGCTGGAGGCCGGGCCGCACAGCGCGGGCGGCTGGAGCGTCCGGGCCACCATACCGATGACCAGCCAAGGGGAGAGCATGCAGGCAGGCGCTGGGAGCACCGCGTGAGCGCACAAGCAGAACCTGCCACCGCAGCGGCGCCGATCCGGGTGGTCCTGGTCGATGACCAGGCTCTGCTGCGGACGGGCTTCAGCATGGTGGTCGGGGCCGAGCCGGACATGGCCGTCGTCGGTGAAGCCGGCGACGGGCAGGCCGGGATCGACCTGGTTGCCGAGCGGAAACCGGATGTCGTGCTCATGGACGTGCGCATGCCCGGGATGGACGGGGTCGCGGCCACCCGCGAAATCGTCAGCGCCTGGCCCGGGTGCCGGGTGATCATCCTGACCACCTTCGACCTGGACGACTACGCCTTCGCCGCCATCCGGGCCGGAGCCAGCGGCTTCCTGCTGAAGAACGTCCAGCCGGCGGAGCTGCTGGCTGCCATCCGCGCGGTCTCCTCGGGGGATGCGAGCATGTCGCCGCGGGTCACCCGCCGCATGCTGGATCTGCTTGCCCCGGCCCTGCCGGCCCTGCAGCAGGACGCGCCACACCGGCACGCCGGGGTCCTGGCCACACTGACCGCCCGGGAACGCGAAGTGCTCGCGGCGCTGGCCGAGGGCCTGGCCAACCAGGAGATCGCCGAGCGGTTCTTCGTTGCCGAAACCACGGTCAAGACACATGTGGGCAGGATCCTGGCCAAGCTCCGGGTCCGGGACCGGGTGCAGGCGGTGGTCCTGGCTTTCGAATCGGGTCTGGTGCGGCCGCGGCTCTGAGCTGCCGTCACAGGGTTCCGGGCAGGGTCCGTATGGCCTAGATTCGGAGCATGCGCCGTGAAGACAATGACGGAATCCGGGTCCTGTTCGTGGAGCCGGACGGACCGGTGATTTCGACGTCGGAACAATCGTCCGATCTGATCGGCAACGCCTGGGTACAGGGCGTGGAGGTGCTGGCCCTTCCGGTGGCGCGGCTGGATCCGGAGTTCTTCCGGCTGCGGTCGCGGTTCGCGGGCGAACTGACCCAGAAGATCGTCAACTACCAAGTCAAGCTGGCCGTGATCGGCGACGTGGGCGAGTGGACCGGGCAGAGCGGGGCCTTCCGCGATTTCGTTGCGGAGGCGAATCGGGGCGGGCACATCTGGTTCCTGCCGGACGCCGCAGCGCTCGCGGCGAAACTGGCGCCCCGGAGCCTGCAGCCGGTGCGGTCCGAGGGGTAGCCTCGGGCACCTGGGGCGGGTGGCGCCGGCGGTTATTCCTCGACGGCGCCGCCGACGGCCCGCAGGTGGCTGCGGAAGGTGAGGGACGGGTCCTCCCGGCGCCGGGCCAGGTAGGTGCCGAACTGCACCTGGCTGCGCAGCGATTCTCCGGTCCGGATCCGCTCGGCCTGCTGCCGCTCCGTGTGGTGGATGGCGTCGGCCAGTGTGAAGAGCTTGCCGGCGGCGTCGGCGGGAATGAACAGCACGCCGTCGTCATCGCCGAGCACCAGGTCGCCGCTGCCGACCGTCCAGCTGCCGACGGCGGCGGCGTCCAAGGCGTCCGGGGGCCCGGCCGTGGCCTGGAGCGGGCCGGTGGGGATGGCGCCGAGGCTGAAGACCGGCAGCCCGATCGCGCGGATCTCGGCGGTGTCCCGGTGCAGTCCCCAGACCACGACGCCGGCCAGGCGCGCGGCACGGGCCTCCAGGACGATCAGGTCACCGACGCAGGCCTCGTCGAGCCGCCCGCCGTTGTCCACCACCAGCACCCCGCCCGGCGCGGCACCCTCGAAGGCTTCGAGGAACACATCGACGCTGCCCGTATGCCGGGCCGGGACCACCCGGCCGGCCAGCCGGCTGCCGGGGAGGACGGCTTGCATCCGCGCCGGGGCACAGCGGACCGGGACCCCGGCGCGGATGCAGGCATCGGCCAGATGGGCGGTGGTCAGCGACGCAAACCGGCGCCGCAGTTCGTTCTGGTCCATGCCTGTTTCCTCCCGCAGGGTCCACCGGGTCCTGCACGCCAGACTAGCGCGTCCGGCGGGAGCCGCGGAGGTCCGGTCAGGATAAAGTGTTGCCAGCCGGCGCCGTCCGGCTGCGGAATCGAAGCCGGACGGGAGTGCGATGAGAATACTGATTGCAGGGGCGGGGGCCACGGGCGGCTATTTCGGCGGCCGGCTGGCGCAGGCCGGACGGGATGTGACGTTCCTGGTCCGCCCGCGCCGGGCCGCCGAACTGCGCGGGGGCCTGCGGATCTCCGGGCCCGTGAAGGACGAGACGATCCCGGTGCAGACCGTCACGGCGGAGGAGCTGGACACCCCTTACGACGTGGTGGTGGTCGCAGTCAAGGCCGGTGCCCTGGACGCCGTCGTGCAGCAGCTCGCCCCCGCCGTCGGCCCCGGCACGATGATCCTTCCGTTCCTCAACGGCATGTCCCACCTGGACGTGCTCACCGCGCGCTTCGGGCCGGAGCACGTGCTCGGCGGGCTGGTGAAGGTGGTGGCGACGGTGGCCGGGGACGGCCACATCCAGCAGATGCACCCGCTGGCCACGATGGCCATCGGGGAGCAGTCGGGCGAGCGCAGCCGGCGCATCGAGGAGCTCTACCGGGAGCTGTCCGTGCCCGGTTTCGAACTGTCGCTGTCCCCGGACATCGTCGCGGCGATGTGGCACAAGTGGGTGTTCATCACGGCCGCGGGCGTGGTCACCTGCCTGATGCGCGGTCCGGTGGGCGACATCGTCGCCTGTCCCGGCGGGGAGGACTTCGCTCTGGCCGTCATTGCCGAGACCGAGGCGGTGGCCGCCGCAGCCGGCCATCCGGTGCCCGACGGCGAGCATGCGCTGAGCGTGGGACTGCTGACCGAACCCGGCTCCGGATTCACCTCCTCGCTCTACCGGGATGTCACGGCCGGGCTGCCGCACGAAGGCGAACACATCCTGGGCCGGTTCGTGGAGCGCGCGGCCGGGCTCGGCGCCGCGGCGCCGCTGACCGGGCTGGCCCTGCTGCAGCTGCGCGTCCACGACCGGCAGGCTGCCGGGCCAGGCCCCCGCGCTACACCGTGACGACGAGCTTGCCGCGGGCCTGGCCGGCGCGCAGGCGGCGGATGGCGTCGGCGGCCTCGACGAGCGGGTAGGTTCGGTCGATCACCGGCGTGAGCTGGCCTGCCTCGATGAGTCCGCGCAGGTCGCGCAGGTCTTCCTGGCGTTCCGCGGAGACGAAGGTGCGCAGTTTTTGGCGGGTGAACGGTGAGAGCAGGCTGGCCCGCAGCTGCCGGTCGATGCCGCCGAAGACGCGGCCGCCGCCTTCGCCGCCGGCAATGACGAGGGTGCCGCCGGGTGCCAGGGCGCGCCGGAGCCGGGTCAGCGGGTTGTTGCCGGCGATGTCGAGGATCAGGTCGTAGCGGCGGGCGCCGTCGGCAAAGTCCTCCCGGGCGTAGTCGATGACGTGGTCCGCGCCGATCGAACGCACCAGGTCCGCCTTCGCGGCGCTGCACACCCCGGTGACCGTGGCCCCGAATGCCTTGGCGAGCTGGACCGCGAACGTGCCGACCCCGCCGCCGGCGCCGAGGATGAGCACCGCCTGCCCCTGCTGCAGCCGGCCGGCGTCGCGCAGGCCGTGCAGGGCGGCGCAGGCGGAGACGGGCACCGCCGCGGCCTGCTCGAAGCTGAGGTTGGCCGGCTTCGGTTCCAGCCGGTTTTCCCGGGTGCAGGCGTACTCGGCGTAGCTGCCCGCCGGCGCGGTGCCGAACACCTCGTCGCCGGGCCGGAACCTGGTCACGTTGCGCCCGACGGCGCTGACGATCCCGGCCACGTCCCGTCCCCGGACCCGCACCTTGGGGCCGCGCAGCCCGAAACCGAGGCGCAGCAGGTAGGGCTGCCCGGCCATCAGGTGCCAGACTCCGGCGTCGACGCCCGCCGCCCGCATCTGGACGAGCACGTCGTCGTCGCCGGGTTCGGGGGTGTCGATGTCCGCCAGGCGCAGGACGTCGGGGGAGCCGTACACATCTTGCACAATCGCTTTCATGGAACTTCTCCTTCTTCGGCGGGGTAACGGAAGACTTCGTCCAGCGGCACCCCGAACACCCGGGCGATCTGGAAGGCCAGTTCGAGCGAGGGCGAGTAGCGGCCCTGCTCGATGGCGATGACGGTCTGGCGGGTCACGCCCAGGCGCGCGGCCAGCTCGGCCTGGGTCATCTCGCCGTGCGCGAACCGCAGCCGGCGGATGTCGTTGGTGACCCTGGTCGGCTTCACCATGCCGGCAGGCCCCGGCGGTAGGCGACGAGCTTGGCGACGGACCCGAGGACCGCGGACAGCACGAACGCGAGGTAGATGGTGTTGGCGATCCAGAAATGGGGGACTTCGGCCATGGCCATGACCAGTGCGGCGACGCCGCCGATGACCAGGAACGCCTGGCCGGTATACTCGCCGAACCGGTAGATCTCCCGGTCCCGCTGGTCCTTTTTTCCGGCACCGTCGCGCAGCACGATGCCGGCCAGGATGTTCAGCACGATCGAAACGAGGATCGCCCCGCCGATCGTCCACAGCATGGCCGCCACGTACGGCACTTCGGCCAGCGGGGTGCCGGCTGCCTGTCCGAGCACGACGGCGAGGTAGGTTGCGTAGCCGCCGACGGCGACCGCCAGCATGATCCAGGTGCTTCGTTCTTCGGCTCCCACAGTTGCTCCCCACAGCGTTGGTCCTTGGCAGAATTAGTGTCAAGAATATTTGACTTTGTGTCAAGTATCAATGACTTCATTCCGGATCGCCCGGCGTCCTGCCGCAGGCATATGGGTGGGCTGAAGGTGGGCCGGGTCATAAAGTAATGTTTTCAACACTCTGGCTGCAGCGATCGAACACAATTTCCGCTCCAACGGGAGGGAGGCGCCGTGAGTGAAGACACCCGGCAGGGCACTACCAGCGGCGCCACGGGCGCGGCCCGGCCCAGCGCGATGAGCGCCGCGGCACTCGCCGAGGCCTACGCCGCGGGCCGGTTGAATCCCAGCGAAGTGGCCGAGGACGTGATCGCCCGGATCACCGAACGCGAGCGGGTGCTGAACGCCTTCTATGTGTTCGACGCCGGAGCGGTGCGCGCCGCTGCGGCCGCCTCCTCCGTCCGCTGGGCCGCGGGAGCGCCGCGCTCGCCGCTGGACGGCGTGCCGGTGACGGTCAAGGAGAACATTCCGCGCCGCGGCGTGCCGGTGCCGGCCGGCACCGCCCTGCCCAATCCGCCGGTCGCGCAGGAGAACTCACCGATCGTGGACCGGTTGGAGGAAGCGGGCCTGGTGATCCTCGGGTCCACCACGATGCCCGACTACGGGATGCTCTCCTCCGGCGTCTCCAGCCGGCACGGCATCACCCGGAACGCCTGGGATCCTGCGCTGACATCCGGCGGCTCCAGCGCCGGGGCCGGCACGGCGGCTGCGGCGGGCTACGGACCCCTGCATGTGGGGACGGATATCGGCGGGTCGGTGCGGCTGCCGGCGACCTGGGCCGGGCTGGCCGCCCTGAAGCCGAGTCCCGGCCTGGTCCCGCTGCACGAGCCCTATACCGGCCGGGCTGCGGGCCCGATCACGCGCAGCGTCGATGACGCGGCGCTGCTCATGACCGTGATCGGCCGGCCGGACCGGCGCGATTATTCGTCCCGGCCCTATCCGGCGATGGACTGGTTCGGCGGCGCGGCCGACCCGGCCGGCCTGCGCATCGGCCTGCAGCTTGATGCCGGGTCGGGAATCGAACCGGATCCCGAGGTGCTCGATGCGGTCAGCGGCGCCGCCGGGCTGTTCGCCGCCGCCGGGGCCCGGGTCGAGGTATTGCCGCCGTTTATGGCACCGGAGCAGCTCAAGGGCGTGGACGACTTCTGGCGGACGAAGTTCTACGCCCAGTACTCGCGCCTGTGCCCGCAGGAGCAGGAACTGATCCTGCCGTACGTCGCCGAGTGGTGCCGCCGGGGCGCACGCTGCGGCGGCGTCGAGACGGTGGCCAATTTCCACCGCATGGCCGAGATCCAGCAGGCCGCGGCCCGGGCCACCGGAGGCTTCGACCTGATGCTCTCGCCGGTGGCGCCGATGGCCGCCTTCCCGGCCGAATGGCCGATGCCGCAGCGGGACCCGGCCCTGCCGATGGGCCACATCTCCTTCACCCTGCCGTACAACATGTCCGGCCAGCCGGCCGCGTCGGTCAACTGCGGGTTCACCGCGGACGGCCGCACCATCGGGCTGCAGATCGCCGGCCAGGTGGCCGGCGACGACCGCGTGCTGGCGGCGGCCCGCTGGTACGAGAAGCACCGCCCGCCGTCGGCCGTCCCGGACTGGGGTGCGGTGGCCTGAACAGCGCGGCCGGAGGCGGCCGGAAACCCGTTGACCGCTTCCTAGGGCGCTTCCATACTGGGAGCTGTCGGCGTCCAACGTCATGATCGAAGGAGATCCTCATGGCACGCATGATCCGCAAGAGCCTGGACGAACCCGAGGAGACCCGGCCGTTCGAGGACGGCAAGGGCCGGCTCGACCTGGTCCATCTGGAGGCGGGCGGCGTCGGCAGGGCCGTCTTCGAGCCCGGCTGGCAGTGGTCCAAGCACGTCAAGCCGATCGCCCAGACGGACAGCTGCCAGGCGTCGCACGCCGGCTATGTGCTGTCCGGGAAGATCAAGATCGTGATGGACGACGGCGAGGAGAACGAATTCGGGGCCGGGGACTACATGTCCGTGCCGCCGGGCCACGACGCCTGGGTGGTCGGCGACGAGCAGTGCGTGGTCCTCGACTGGCAGGGGTACGTCGACTACGCCAAGCGCCAGGATTGACGGTTCCTGACCGGCTCCGTTCGGGCGCCTCCGGCGACGGCGCAGCTTTGAACGGGCTGCCCGGCATGCTGCAGGCCGCGGTGGACCGCGGAGCGCTGCCCGGGGCAGTGGCCCTGGTCGCGAGGGGACACCGGGTGGAGGTGGCCGCGGCCGGCTCGGCTGGCACCGGGGGCGTTCCGATGACCCGGAAGTCCATCTTCCGCGTCGCGTCGATCACCAAGCCCATCACCGCCGCAGCGGTGATGATGCTGGTTGCGGACGGTCGGCTGGCGCTGGAGGAGCCGGTCCGGCGGTGGCTGCCGGAACTGGAATCCCCGATGGTAGTCCGCACTCCGGCAGCACCGGTGGAGGACGTGGTCCCGGCGGCCCGGCCGATCACCGTGGCCGACCTGCTCACCTCCCGTGCCGGGTACGGTTTTCCGTCCGACTTCTCGCTGCCGGCCGTCGGACTGCTGTTCAGCGAGCTGAAGCAGGGGCCGCCGCAGCCGCAGGCGGTGGCGGCCCCGGACGACTGGATGGCGGCACTGGCCCGGATTCCGCTGCTGTACCAGCCGGGGGAGGCATGGCTGTACAACACCTGTTCCGACATCCAAGGCGTGCTGGTGGCCCGGGCAGCGGGCCGGCCGCTCCCCGAATTCCTGGCCGAGCGGATCTTCGAGCCGCTGGGTATGGTAGATACCGGCTTCGCGGTCCCCGCCGGCAAGCTGGACAGGTTCACTAGCTACTACCGGACGGATCCGGCTGGCGGACTTGAGCTGGTGGACGGCCCCGGCGGGCAGTGGAGCAGCCCGCCGGCGTTCCCGTCCGGTGCAGGCGGGCTGGTCTCGACCCTCGATGACTGGTACGCCTTCGCCCGGATGCTGCTCGCCGGCGGAACCACGGACAGAACTGCCGGCCGGGAGCTGCTCCCGCCCGGCGCGGTGCGGCAGATGATGACGGACCAACTGACCCGGGCCCAGCGCGAGTCCGGCCGGCTGTTCCTGGAGGGCCAGGGCTGGGGCTTCGGCGGATCGGTCGACGTCGAGACGATCGATCCGTGGAACGTGCCTGGACGCTACGGCTGGGTCGGCGGGACCGGGACCGCGGCGCACGTGACGCCCTCCACCGGAGACGTCAGTATCCTGCTCAGCCAGATGGAAATGTCCGGGCCGACCCCGCCCCGGACGATGCGTGACTTCTGGCGGTACGCCGCCGGGACCTGAAGGGGGCCCGGCCTCACCGCGGTCCGACCGGCAGCAGCGTGCGCTTGAAGGTGAAGTTGGCCACGACGGCGAAGGAGGCGTACCAGGCCAGCAGCGCCGTGACGATCCCGAGCCAGCCGCCGAGCCGGGTCATGGCCGCCACCGCGCTGAAGGCGCCGATGGACAGGGCGAAGAACGTCAGCGTCAGGACAACGAAAACGGCGAAAACGGCCGTATTGGTGTGCCAGGCGGCAACGGTCATGTAGAGGGTGAAGATGCCCCAGGCGAGCAGGAACAGGCCCACCCCCTTTTCCGCGTCCGCTCCGGCGCCGCTCAGGTCGGTGAACCGGGCCAGGAAGGCAAACGCCATCCAGAATCCGCCGTACGAGCAGAACGCGGTGGCGCCGAAGGTGTTTCCCTTGGCGAATTCCCACAGGCCTGCGGCAAACTGCACCAGGCCGCCGTAGAAGAGCGCGAGCCCGAAGACCACGCCCTCGGCGGTGCGGGGGATCAGGCCGGCATTGAAGAAACTGAGCACAAAGGTCGTCAGGGCGAAGGCGGCCAGGCCCAGGGCGGCTGGATCGGCAAAGCCCGCGCCGGCCGCAACCGGTGCCGGGTTGCCGGCTAGGCGGGCGGATCCCGCCGGAGAATCCGACTCGATGCTCATGGTCCGACTCCTTAAAACGCTGCATTCCAGAAGGCGCCCCATATCAGGCTAGCACCGAAAATGCAAATCAATGCGGGCCCGGCGGCTGCGGAGCCGCCCGTTCCTGCGGAGCCCCGTAGACAGTGCCGCATGCCGGGTGCTAAAGATCATTCAGTGCCGGCCCGGACGCGCGCTGGACGGTGCCGGCGACCCACTACGGAAGGCGCAGAGCCATGGATATCGAGACCGCCACCGCCTCCGGGATCTACCGCGGCCTACTGGATATGCAGGACCGCCTGCTGGAGCTTGCGGCCGAGGACCGGCTCAGCCTGGAGCCGAACGCGCTGCCGGCCCACGGGACGGTCCGCGGTGCCGTCGACGAGGTCAACGCCCATTTGGAGCAGGCCCGGCAGATCCTGGCCTGGCTGGAAACCCGGGACGGCGAGGACGCGGGGCAGGCCTGACGGACGGACCGCCGTCGTCGGCCCGAACGTGCCCTGGCCCCGGCGGCCGCACTGGCAGCCTCATCGGCGGCGTGGCAGTGTTGGAAGCAGCCGCATAGTTGGAATAGCCGCATCCTGCGGCCGCCTGCCGGAAAAGATCTAGGAGATAGCCCCATGGTCGATATGGTTCCTTCGGAAGAGCGCGCCGTCGAAGTCCGCGCGGACCTCGACGACGTGGAGACGGTGCAGGAGGAAGCCAGCGAGGCGCCGGTCCCGGAGATTACCTTCGACGAACAGTTCTACCCGGCCCGGCCCCGGGCGCTGCGGCCGAAGGCCCGCCGCCGGCACTTCCAGCCCGGCCGGCCGCCGTTCGAGCCTGATGCCCGCAACAGCGTCTATGTCGAGTGGCTGCGGAACCAGTCCATGCTCGGGGATGCGAAGGTGCTCGCCCGCCAGCTGTCCGGGCAGGCGAGCATGTGGCAGAACCCGTATGCCTACCCGAATCCGCGGGCGGCGGTGGATCGGGCCTCGGTATGGTTCACCGCCTACCCGCTGTCCCTGATCACCAAGCCCGGCCAGTCCTTCCTGGCCGCCTTGGGCGATCCCGAACTGTGGGGGGCCTTCCAGCAGATCGGCATCAAGGCCATCCACATCGGTCCGGTGAAACTGGCCGGCGGGCTGACCGGCTGGGAGCACACCCCGAGCATCGACGGGCACTTCGACCGCATCAGCATGGCCATCGACCCGCTCTTCGGCAGCGAGGACGAGTTCCGGAAAATGTGCGAGGTGGCCACCGGGCACGGCGGCACCATCGTGGATGACATCGTGCCCGGCCACACCGGCAAGGGCGCCGATTTCCGGCTGGCGGAGATGAACTTCCGGGACTATCCGGGGATCTACCACATGATCGACATTCCGGAGTCGGACTGGACCCTGCTGCCGGACGTGCCCGAGGGCGAGGATTCGGTCAATATCGACGTGGCGACCGAAAAGGCCCTGCAGGACGCCGGCTATATCATCGGCGAACTGCAGCGGGTCATCTTCTACGAGCCCGGGGTGAAGGAAACCAACTGGAGTGCCACCCCGCCGGTCATGGACACCAACGGCAAGCTGCACCGCTGGGTCTACTTGCACTATTTCAAGGCCGGGCAGCCCTCGATCAACTGGCTGGACCCGACCTTCTCCGGCATGCGGCTGGTGATGGGGGACGCGCTGCACTCGCTGGTGGACCTGGGCACCGGCGCGCTCCGGCTCGACGCCAACGGCTTCCTGGGCGTGGAGAAGAGCGCCGAGGAGCGGCCGGGCTGGTCCGAAGGCCATCCGCTCTCGGCCGCAGCCAACCAGATCATCGGCAGCATGGTGCGGAAGGTGGGCGGCTTCACCTTCCAGGAACTGAACCTGAGCATGGACGACATCAAGGCCACGTCCGAAACCGGCCCGGACCTGTCCTACGACTTCGTGACCCGGCCGGGCTACCACCATGCCCTGGTGACCGCTGACACCGAGTTCCTCCGCCTGACCCTGCGCCAGGCGATGGAGATCGGCATCGACCAGGCCTCCCTGGTGCACGCGCTCCAGAATCATGACGAACTGACCTACGAACTGGTGCACTTCATCACCCAGCACAAGGACGATGTCTTCGAGCTCGACGGCGGGGAGGTGACCGGCGCGGAGCTGGCCCAGACCATCCAGCAGACGCTCCGCGACGGGCTGACCGGCGAGGCCGGCCCGTACAACCTGGTCTTCACCACCAACGGGATCGCCTGTACGACGGCGAGCGTGATCACCGCGGTGCTGGGCGTCACCGACCTGGCCTCGGTCACGCCGGAGCAGACCGCCCAGGTCCGGCAGGTGCATCTGCTGCTGGCCATGTACAACGCGCTGCAGCCGGGGGTCTTCGCGCTCTCCGGCTGGGACCTGTGCGGCATGCTGACCGTGGACCGGTCCCAGGTGGCCCGGCTGATGGCCCGCGGCGACACCCGGTGGATCAACCGCGGTGCGCACGACCTGATGGGTTTCAACCCGTCCGCCGAGGCGTCCACCTCGGGCATGCCCCGGGCGGTGTCCCTGTACGGCACGCTGCCCGCACAGCTGGCGGACGAGTCCTCCTTCGCCCGGCAGCTGGCACGGATCCTGGCCGTCCGCGAGGAGCACGGCATCGCCAAGAGCTCCCTGCTCGACGTTCCCGACGTCTCGCACCGGAGCATGCTCGTCATGGTGCACCGGCTGGAATCGGGCGACCTCGAAGTCACCGTGCTGAACTTCTCCGGCCAGGACATTGCCGGCACCGTCCGGTCCGAGCACCTCGGGCTCGGGGCCGAGGTCACGGATGTGTTCAGCGGCGAGCCGGTGGGCGTGGTGGACGACCTGCACAGCTTCTACATCCAGCTGGGGGCCTTCCAGGGCACCGCGCTGCTGGTGACCCCGCCCGCCGAGGAGGCCGTAGAGGACGCCGCCGTCGGGAATGCGGCCGGGAACGGCGGCGGTTCGGCCGCGGGCGGAAGCACGACGGCGGCCGGCTGAGCGCCGCCGCCCCGGCCCGGGGATGTGCAGTGGTCGCGGCGGTTCAAGGACAACCAGGAGCGGCTGCGCACCGGGGACATTTTCGTGATCGCCGGCCTGGTCCGGACCTCACGCGCCGGCTGCGGGCCAAGGGCACCATGTCGCATGCCGAGAAGGACATGTTCCAGTACGCGCGCCGGCCGCCGTCACCCAGATCGCCCTTTCCCAGGGCGTGGCCCTGGCCGAGGCGGCGGCCCGGGACCGGACCGGGGAGTCCGCGGGCACCTGGACTGAGTTCCGCCGACCTCTTGCAACACCGGGAGGAAGCGGCATAATTGTCCAACCCGGTGTTAGGAGGGACCCATGCTATTCCTCTCCGCGACCGAAGCCATGCTCTGGCCGCAGCTGCTCAAGCTTGCCCCGGGGCAGAGCATGGTCCTGGCTGCCGGTGTCTTCCTGGGCCGGTCCGAGGACGGCAGGCCGTTCCTGGCCGGGACGTTCGGCTCGCTGCGCACGGGGCCGGCCGGCGATCCCTGCGGACCCTGGTGCCGGTACGGCCGCCTGGACCAAGCGGCCGGCTGACGGACCGGACGGGGAGGGGCCCGGACATCGCCGGAAACAGCGAAAGCACGACGCCGGCACCCAGTGGGGTGCCGGCGTCGTGCCTGTCCGTGGGAAGGGTCAGTTGGCAGGCAGGACGAAGGCTGCGTCCACGTCGATGGTGACTTTGTCGCCGACCAGCACCCCGCCGGCCTCGAGGGCGGCGTTCCAGGTGATGCCGAAGGCCTTGCGGGAGATCTGGGTGGTGGCGGAGAACCCGGCGCGGGTGGTGCCGAACGGGTCCACGGCCATGCCGCCGAACTCGACGTCGAAGGTCACCGGCAGGGTGGTGTCCTTGATGGTCAGGTCCCCGGCCAGCTTGAACTGCTCCGGGCTGCCGGACACGCCGGTGGCGGTAAAGCTCATGTTCGGGAACTGCTCGACGTCGAAGAACTCGGCGCTCTTGACGTGGGCGTCGCGGTTGTCGTCGTTGGAGTCGAAGGAGGCGGTCTTCACAGTCGCCTGGACCGAGGAGCCGGCCAGGCTCTCGCCCACGGTCAGGGTCGCGTCGGCCTCGGTGAACTGGCCGCGGACCTTGCTGATGCCGGCGTGGCGGACCACGAAGCCGATCTCGGTGTGGGCCAGATCCAGGTTCCAGGTACCGGGGGTGAGTTCGATGCTCATGCGTGTCTCCTTCAACAACGACGCCGGACCCTCCGGCGTTACATGCTTATGCATGTAACTATGACGGTTATTTGTTGAAGTGTCAACTGTTTCGTGGCATGTCCGGCGGCTACTTGGTGGAATCGGGGTCCTGGTCGCCGATGTGCCCGGGCGCGTTGGCGTCCAGGACGCGCTGGACGAAGGCGCAGTACTCGTCCATGTAGTGGCGCAGGAACCTTTCGGTGCCCTCGTCCCGGACCTCGCCGTCGTCGCCGAAGGTCTCCGGGCTGAACTTGACGTAGGCCTCGGGGGAGTTCAGCTGCGGGGCGTCGAGGAAGCTGAGCACGGCGCGCATGGAGGACTGCATCACGGCGGTGCCGATGTTGCCCGGGGAGGCGCCGATGATGCCGGTGGGCTTGCGGGCGAAGGAGTTGGTGCCCCAGGGCCGGGAGCCCCAGTCGATGGCGTTCTTCAGGGCGCCGGGGATGGAGCGGTTGTATTCGGGGGAGATGAACAGCAGGCCGTCGGCGGCCTCGATCGCTTCCTTCAGCGCACGTCCCGCGGCCGGGTAGTCGGCGTCGTAGTCATAGCTGTACAGCGGCAGGTCCCTGATCGGGATCTCGGTAAACTCCAGGCTGTCGGGGGCCAGCTTGATCAGCGCCTTGGACAGGGTGCGGTTGATGGAACCGCTGGCCAGACTCCCGACGAAATAGCCGATCCGGTGAGTGGGCATGGGGGTGTTCCTTCCCGGTAGCCGTGCTGGGCCACCAGTTCAGCACACGGCGCGGCGCCGGTCCAGAGCCGCTGCGATTCGTGGAGACCGCCGGACAGGCTGCCGGTTACCATGGATCCGAGCGGAAGGCGGTGTCACGGCATGACTGAAGAACCTCCGCCGCCAAACATCCCGCTCCTCGACGATGAGCTTGCTTTTCCGGACGAGGAGCGGCCGACCTGGCGGGGCTGGATCCATGCCGCCACCTTTCCGGTGGCGGTCGTCCTGGGCATTGTGCTCGTGGCCTCCGCCGACGGTGCTGCCGCCAAGATCTCCACGGCCATCTACGCGGCGACGTCGCTGCTGCTGTTCGGCATCAGTGCCCTGTACCACCGGTTCAGCTGGAGTCCCCGCGTCAAGGCGGTCTTCCGCCGCGCCGACCACGCCAACATCTTCCTGCTGATTGCCGGGACCTACACGCCGCTGGCGATCCTGTGCCTGGCGCCGGAACGGGCAGCCTGGCTGCTGTCCCTCGTGTGGGGAGGGGCGCTGCTGGGCATCGGCTTCCGGGTCTTCTGGATCGGTGCACCGCGCTGGCTGTATGTGCCGCTCTACCTGCTGCTGGGCTGGGCTGCGGTGCTGTACCTTGGCGACTTCTTTGCTGCCAACAGCGCCGCCACGCTGCTCATCGTGGCCGGTGGCGCCTGCTACACTGCCGGCGCGCTGTGCTACGGACTGAAGAAACCCAATCCCTTCCGCGGCGTCTTCGGGTTCCACGAGGTCTTCCACCTGCTGACGCTGCTTGCCTTCCTCTGCCACTGGACGGGCATCCTGCTGGTTGCCTCGGATCCTCCCGTGCTGACTTGATGCATTACCAGCGCTCCGGGGCGGGTCCCAAGGCGAACCTGCGGCCAGTGATCTTCTGCGGGGCGATCTCCACGAAGACGTATTTGAGCGTCGGAATCCATGAATGCATTGGAAGCTGGGCGGCCGCCTCGATCTCGGTGCCGGACTCGAGCGTCCTGGCGGTGCCGTGGACGATGACGCTCCACGCGTACTCGTCCGTGTAGCCGTCGATTTCCAGGGCCACCCGGCGGTTGATAGTCAGGTTCACGAGTTTGCTGCCCTGGGCCGTGCAGAAAAGCACGACGCCGTCGTGGGCGAGGTAATTGATGGGGAAGATTTCGGGCTGGTCTCCCACGCTGACGGCCAGCCGGCCCAGATCCGACCCGGCCAGCAGGTCCCAGGATTCGGTTTGGTCGAGATCGGTGACAGGATTCTCTTGGTCGGGCAACATGGCATTCTCTTCTCCGGGCCGGACGAGTCCAGGTCCAAGGTGGATACCGCGGTGTGGCCGGATGGACATCGATCCGGTGGATGCATAAGCAGAATACCGCCCGGATGCAGCGGATTGTCAGCTCGCTGGGGCCGGAGGCAGGGGCGGGCAAACAGCCGGCTGGCTGTTTCGCGGCCCCGGGCGGACACGCCCAGGCCAGTACGCCTAGGCGATGAGGTCATCGGCGACGCGGTTCAGGTCCGCCGCCCACTCTGCGGACCGTCCGGCGGTCCCGGTCCCGGCCTCAAAATTGCGCAGTGCGTCCGCAATGAGGTTCAGGGCCTCCGATATGTTGGTCCTGACCTCGTCGTATCCCTGATCGGACCGGGGGTCCGTCGAAGCGCCGAGCAGGAGCTGCGCCCCCGCCCGGATAACTAGGGATGCCTGGTATTCATCCATTCTGGTTCCCCCGCTATCTCCGCCGGTGAGACGATGATACGCCCGGCGAGTACCGGTCGAATTGTGTTCGAAGCCGCCGGACCTCTTGTTCCGGCGCGGCCGGGAACGTAGCGTTACCCATGGACGGCGGGAACGGGGCACCGGGATGGGGCCCGCAAGGCCATCCGGCATGAAAGAGCATGATATGGCAACAGGCACGGTCAAATGGTTCAACTCCGAAAAGGGCTTCGGTTTCATCGCACCCGATGACGGCGGCCCGGACGTTTTCGCGCATTTCTCGGCGATCACCGGCGGGGGTTACCGTTCCCTCGAAGAGAACCAGAAGGTCGAGTTCGAGATCACCCAGGGCCAGAAGGGCCCGCAGGCGTCGGATATCCGGCCCCTGTAGTAAAGGCGGAGCGCGGCGCAGGCGTTAGTTCGCCAGACGTCCGTCCGTAGACAAGGCACGACGCCGGTACCAGGCAGGCACCGGCGTCGTACGTCTTTGCCCGGAACCGGCCGGGGAGGCTTCGGCCTCCCCGGCCGGCTGCCGTGTCCGGCTCCGGCTAGGCGGCCGCGGGTTCCGGCGCGGCTTCGGCCCGGACGGCCAGCTTGCCGCCGTCGACCGTGACCGCGACCAGGCCGCCCTCGGCCAGGCCGCCGGCCACCAGCAGGTCCGCGACCGCATCGTCCAGCTCGCGCTGGATGACCCTGCGCAGCGGCCGGGCGCCGTACTCGGGCTCGTAGCCGCGCTCGGCGATCCAGTCCACCGCGGCCTCGTCCACCACCAGGCCGATGCCCTGCGCCTGCAGCCGGGCCTCGGTGCGGGCCAGCTGGAGCCGGACGATGGACCGCAGCTGCTGCCGGTCCAGCTTGCGGAACAGCACGATCTCGTCGATCCGGTTCAGGAATTCCGGCCGCATCGATTCGCGCAGCCGACCCATCACCCGGTCCCGCAGCGCCTGCTCGGAGCCGAAGCCGTCGCCGCCATTGGGGGTGAAGCCCAGGGCGCCGCCCTTGCTGGCCAGGAACTCCGAGCCCAGGTTGCTGGTCATGATCACCACGGTGTTGCGGAAGTCCACCGTGCGGCCCTGGCCGTCGGTCAGGCGTCCGTCGTCGAGCACCTGCAGCAGCAGGTTGAACACATCCGGGTGCGCCTTCTCGATCTCGTCCAGCAGCACCACCGAATACGGCTGGCGCCGTACACGCTCGGTCAGCTGGCCGGCCTCGTCGTAGCCGACGTAGCCCGGAGGGGCACCGACCAGCCGGGACACCGTGTGCCGTTCACCGAACTCGCTCATGTCGAAGCGGGCCATGGCGTTCTCGTCGCCGAACAGCGACCGGGCCAGGGCCTTGGCTAGCTCGGTCTTGCCCACGCCGGTGGGACCGAGGAACAGGAAGCTGCCCACCGGCCGGCCGGCGTCGCCCAGGCCGGTACGGCTGCGCCGCACGGACTTGGCGATGGCGGCCACGGCGTCGTCCTGACCGACGACCCGGGCGTGCAGCTCCTGCTCAAGCCGGGCCAGGCGTCCGCGGTCGCCCTCGGTCAGCCGGGCAGCCGGGATGCCGGTGGAGCGGGCGATGAGCTGGGCGATTTCGGCCCCGCCGACGACACCGGGCTGTGCCGGCCCGCCGGGTCCGCCCGCCGCGGCGGCGAGCCGGGCGTTCAGCGCCTCGATCTCGTCACGGATCCGCGAGGCTTCCTCATAGTGTTCCCGGGCGACCGCGGCGTTCTTGGCCGACTCCAGCTCGGCGACCTTTCCACGCAGCGCGTCCACGTCCTCGCGCGGACCGCGCTGCAGGCTCAGCCGCGCCCCGGCCTGGTCGATCAGGTCGATCGCCTTGTCCGGCAGGAACCGGTCGGTGATGTAGCGGGCGGACATTTCGACGGCGGCACGCAGCGCCTCGTCCGTGTACCGCACGCCGTGGTGCTCCTCGTAGCGGTCCTTCAGCCCGGCCAGGATCTGCACCGCGTCCTCGATGGACGGCTCGCCGACGGTCACCGGCTGGAACCGGCGCTCCAGGGCCGGGTCCTTCTCGATCTTCCGGTACTCCTTCAGCGTGGTGGCCCCGACCAGGTGCAGTTCGCCGCGGGCCAGCCGGGGCTTGAGGATGTTGCCGGCGTCCATGCCTTCGCCGCCGGCGCCGACTACGGTGTGCAGTTCGTCGAGGAACACGATGATGCCGTCCTGCTGCGCGCTGATCTCGTCCATTGTCTTGGTCAGCCGTTCCTCGAAGTCGCCGCGGTAGCGGGTACCGGCCAGCATGGCCGGCAGGTCCAGCGAGACCACGCGCTTGCCGCGCAGCTGGGCCGGGACCTCGCCGGCGGCGATGGCCTGCGCGAGCCCCTCCACCACGGCGGTCTTGCCCACGCCGGCCTCGCCGATCAGCACCGGGTTGTTCTTGGTGCGCCGGGCGAGGATCTCCACGGCCTGCTCGATTTCGTCCTGGCGGCCGATCACCGGATCCAGCTTTCCGCCGCGGGCGCGCGCGGTCAGGTCGATGCCGAACTGGTCCAGCATCGGGGTCCCGGAGTCCGGCGCGGACTGGCCGGCAGCGGCCGGCGCCGGTTCCCGCGTGCCGGCCTGCTGCAGGGACTGCGGCGTAATGCCGGCCGCGGCCAGCAGCTGACCGGCGGGTGCCTCCTGGTTGAGCACGAACGCGAAGAACAGGTGCTCGGGATCGATGTAGGTGGAGCCGAAGGCGCGGGCCACCTGGTAGGCGTCGAGCAGTGCCCGCTGGGCCGACGGCGTCAGCGACGGTGCGGCCTCCACCTGCTGGCCGGACTTGCCGGGCAGGCGCTGCTCGGCGGCGCGGACGATCGCGGCCGGATCGGCTCCGGCCTGCTTCAGGTGTGCCGCGGTGGGGTCCTGCCCGACCATGACGCGCAGGATGTGCAGGGCGTCGACCTCGGTGTGGCCGAGCTCGACGGCGAACTGGGCGGCCCGGGCCAGCAGCTCGTGCGAGCGGCGGCTGAGCAGCCGGGTGATGTCGATGGGGCGCCCGGCGCCGGCCGCGTGCTGGCCCTGCAGGTACCGGGCGAGGAATTCGTCGAAAGAACCGCTGCCGGAAGCCGCGGGTCCGAAGAACAGGGGCATGAGTCCTCCTTACAGACTTGAGTGCCTTCGACTCAACTTAACGCAGACGATGGAATTTTATTCCACGGCCGCCCGAATGCAACCGCGGTCCCCGGTACTGGCGGCCTGAAGAATCACGATTTGGTAACGGCGCTATGATCGAGACAGAACGGTCTGTCGGTCTCCGGTTTGCCGTGTTGTATTGGCTATGCGCGAAGCGCCATCCTGCCGGCCAGCCTCCCCAGGCCGTGACTCCCACCGCCAGGATGCCTCCGCCTCCCGGCTGGCCCCCAAGCAGCCCGGAGGCAGGTGCGGCCTCCGGTGGCCACCCCCAAGAGCCATCGGGGGCCGCACTCCCAGCCCGGTCCGCCCGTTCCGGCCCCTCCCGTGGCGCGCCTTCGTGACGGCGCCGTGCCGGCCGTTTTGACGCCCGCCGGCTGCCGGGCAATGATCAGGGCATGGAAGCACTGAGCAGCCGGGTCCTTCTCCGGCCTTCCGATCCGATCAAGAGCCAGGTGTTCTACCGGGACGTCCTGGGGCTGGCCGTGTACCGCGAATTCGGCGACCCGCGCAGCCCGGGCCTGGTCTTCTTCCTCGGCAACGGCCTGCTGGAGGTTTCGGGGGAGCGGGAGGCCCAAGGCCCGGGCCGCCTCGAGCTCTGGATCCAGGTCCGGGACGTCCAGGCCGAACACCGGAAGCTGCAGGACGCGGGGGTCAGCATCATCCGCCCGCCGGTGCAGGAGCCGTGGGGCCTGGTGGAGATGTGGATCGAGGATCCCGACGGCGTGCGGCTCGTGCTGGTGGAGATTCCCGAGGACCACCCGCTGCGCCGCGACCGGCGCAATCCTGCGGACCTGTAGCGGCGCCAGCGGGTCCCGTTGGAGGTCCGGGGTGCCGCCGTTCCCAGCTTCGACGCTTCGCTCCCTTCTTTAGCTGTCAAGCAATGCCCTGACCT
>NZ_JAKLTQ010000067.1 GCF_022012395.1 Arthrobacter hankyongi | reverse complement strand
CTCTCCACCCTACCCGGCCCGGCCCCGCAGCGCAAACCGGCCAAACCGGCCGCCCGCGCCGCCGTCACCGGCCCGCACCCCCGGGACACGCCAAAACACGACCCGGAAGGAAAAAAGTTGGAGGATTTCCGCCGCCCGCCGGCCTCAACCGGCCGCAGCGACTCGAAAAACAATACACCCCCCGCACCCCCCGCGCAAATCGAGATCCGACCAGCCGGAAAAGAGCCCCGGACAGCTGCCGCCGG
>NZ_JAKLTQ010000066.1 GCF_022012395.1 Arthrobacter hankyongi | reverse complement strand
GGCGGCTTCGTCGGCCGGGAGGCCCTGGAGGCCCGCAAGGCCGAAGGGCCGCAGCGGAAGCTGGTGGGCCTGAAGGGCCTGGGCCGCCGGGCCGGCCGCTCGCACTACCCGGTGCTCAAGGACGGCACCGTGGTCGGCGAGGTCACCTCCGGACAGCCCAGCCCGACCCTGGGCTACCCGGTGGCGCTGGCCTACGTCCGGCCGGACCTGGCCGAACCCGGCACGCAACTCGACGTGGACCTGCGCGGCAAGCCCGAACCGTTCGAAGTCGTCGAACTTCCCTTCTAC
>NZ_JAKLTQ010000065.1 GCF_022012395.1 Arthrobacter hankyongi | reverse complement strand
AAACGCCGAACAGATCCTGCTCAAGCTGGTCTCCGCCGAGCAGTCCGCACTGGTCACCGAGCTGAAGTACTACGCGTTCAACGAGGTCAGCGTGGCTGGCCACGACGTCGTGCTGGCCCGCACCGGTTACACCGGCGAAGACGGCTTCGAACTGTTTATCCCGAATGGCGCCGCATCCTCCCTGTGGGCTGCCATCAGCGACGCCGGCGAAGGGCTTGGACTCATCCCCTGCGGCCTGGCCTGCCGCGACTCGCTGCGGCTGGAGGCCGGCATGCCGCTGTACGGCAACGAGCTCTCCCTGCAGGTCACCCCGTTCGAGGCCGGCCTCGGCCCGGTGGTGTCCTTCAAGAAGGAG
>NZ_JAKLTQ010000064.1 GCF_022012395.1 Arthrobacter hankyongi | reverse complement strand
GAACGCGGTGGACATCCTGCTGACGCTCGTGCCGGCCGGACAGCATGCGGTGGTGCGGGAGATGAAGTACTACGCCGCCGACGAGGTGGAGTTCACCTTCGGCTCCGGGGCGCACAAGCTGCTGCTGGCCCGCACCGGTTACACCGGCGAGGACGGCTTCGAGATCTACCTGCCCAACGATGCCGCCCCGGGGCTCTGGGCGGCCCTGCTGGAGGCCGGCAAGGACCACGGCCTGGTCCCGGCGGGCCTGGCCTGCCGCGACTCGCTGCGGCTGGAGGCCGGCATGCCGCTGTACGGCAACGAGCTCTCCCTGCAGGTCACCCCGTTCGAGGCCGGCCTCGGCCCGGTGGTGTCCTTCAAGAAGGAA
>NZ_JAKLTQ010000063.1 GCF_022012395.1 Arthrobacter hankyongi | reverse complement strand
CCCCGCCGCCGCAGCCGTGTGAACGTCATGGTCCGTCGACGTCGTCGATCCGGCGGCCGTGGGCCGTTAAGGTGGCCGGTAGGAACGTCTGCCGCCCAGGCGTTTATGCCCGCGCCCATCCCAGCTTCGGAAGGTATCCACATGTCCGGCTTTTCCGTCACCGCCCTTCAGGGCCTCCCCGAAATCCGCCCCGGCGACGACCTTCCCGCCCTGATCGGCAACGCCCTGGCCGCCGCCCCGGAGGGGGTCCGGGACGGGGACATCCTCGTGGTGACCAGCAAGATCGTCTCCAAAGCCGAGGGCCGCCAAATCAGCGCCGCCGACCGGGAAGCGGCCATCACCGCCGAGACCGTGCGCCTGGTCGCCGCCCGCACCCACCCCGGCGGTGTGACCCGGATCGTGGAGAACCGGCAGGGCCTGGTCATGGCCGCCGCCGGGGTGGACAACAGCAACACCCCGCACGGCACCGTCCTGCTGCTGCCGGCGGACCCC
>NZ_JAKLTQ010000062.1 GCF_022012395.1 Arthrobacter hankyongi | reverse complement strand
CGGGTCCGCCGGCAGCAGCAGGACGGTGCCGTGCGGGGTGTTGCTGTTGTCCACCCCGGCGGCGGCCATGACCAGGCCCTGCCGGTTTTCCACGATCCGGGTGGTGCCGTGCGCGTGGGTGCGGGCGGCGACCAGGCGCACGGTCTCGGCGCTGATGGCCGCCTCCCGGTCGGCGGCGGGGACCTGGCGGTGCTCGGCCTTGGAGACGATCTTGCTGGTGACCACCAGGATGTCCCCGTCCCGGACCCCGTCCGGGGCGGCGGCCAGGGCGCCGCCGATCAGGGCGGGAAGGTCGTCGCCGGGGCGGATTTCGGGGATGCCCTGAAGGGCGGTGACGGAAAAGCCGGACATGTGGATACCTTCCGAAGCTGGGATGGGCGCGGGCATAAGCGCCTGGGCGGCAGACGTTCCTACCGGCCACCTTAACGGCCCACGGCCGCCGGGCCGGGGATGTGGGAGCGGACCGGTCAGACGGCGGCTGCCGCGGCGGGC
>NZ_JAKLTQ010000061.1 GCF_022012395.1 Arthrobacter hankyongi | reverse complement strand
CCGTCCGCGCGCGGCGTGGGGTCCAGGATCAGTTCGGGCTTCACGGCCGAGGCGATGTCGTCCTCCACGTGCGCGTCGCCGGTGAAGTAGAGCTGGCTGGTGAGCAGCTCGTGCCCGGGCGCGGAGACCTTCAGGTGCAGGTGCGCCGGGCGCCAGGCATGCCAGCCGGCCGCGGCGATCAGCTGCCCGCAGGCGCCGTCGGTGGGGATCTGGTACGGCGCCGGCTGCATGGTGTTGATCTGGTAGAAGCCGTCCGCGTCGGCGACCACGGTCCCGCGCAGGTTCCATTCCGGCAGTCCCGGCGCGTACTGGGAGTAGAAGCCGGCATCGTCCGCGTGCCAGATCTCCACATGTGCCCCGGCCAGCGGTTCGCCGTCGACGTTGGTGACCCGGCCCTGGAACAGCAGCGGGGTGCCGGCCTCGTCCTCCCGCATCGGCAGCGTCGCCGGGGACTGCAGCTGCGGCGCGTCGGGCACGTAGTAGGGTCCCTCGATCGAGCCCTTGGAGCCCTCGCGGTGCTCATTGGCCACCTGCTCCACCGAATGCTCCACCCACACGTCCAGGAACAGCGGCCATTCGCCGTCCTCGCCGACCTTGATCAGCCAGGCCTTGAACGCGTTGTATTCGTCGTAGGTGACCTTCTCCTCCAGCACCGTGTCGTTCACCGCCTTGACCAGGCGGGACGCGAGCAGGTTGACCCGCTCCTGGCTGACGCCGGCGGCAAACTGCTTGTGCTCGCGGAACCGCTCGGTGGCCCGGCTTCCGGAGGC
>NZ_JAKLTQ010000060.1 GCF_022012395.1 Arthrobacter hankyongi | reverse complement strand
GCGATGGCCTTCAGGCCTTCGGGTCCGTGGTAGACCGCGTACATGCTGGCGCAGATGGCCAGCAGGGCCTGGGCGGTGCAGATGTTGGAGGTGGCCTTCTCGCGGCGGATGTGCTGCTCGCGGGTCTGCAGCGCCAGCCGGTAGGCCGGCATGCCCGCGGAGTCCTTCGAGACGCCGACCAGGCGGCCGGGCAGCTGGCGCTCCAGGCCCTGGTGCACGGCCATGTAGGCCGCGTGCGGGCCGCCGAAGAACAGCGGCACGCCGAAGCGCTGGGAATTGCCCACCGCGATGTCCGCGCCCTGCTCGCCGGGCGGGGTGATCAGGGTCAGGGCCAGCAGGTCCGCCGCCACGGTGACCATCGCCCCGCGCTCCTTGGCCGCCGCGATGGTCCCGGCGTGGTCGAACACCCGGCCCGAGGCGCCGGGCTGCTGCAGCACGATCCCGGAGATCTCGCCCCCGGGCAGGCCGGCGGACAGGTCCGCGACCTCGACCGCGAAGCCCAGCGCCTTCGCCCGGCCCTTGACCACCGCGATGGTCTGCGGCAGCAGGTCCGCGTCCAGCACGGTCCGGCCCGCGGCATGCTTCTTGTTGGCCCGGCGCATCAGCAGCACCGCCTCGGCCACCGCGGTGGCCTCGTCCAGCAGCGAGGCGTTGGCGATCGGCAGCCCGGTCAGGTCCGCGACCATGGTCTGGAAGTTCAGCAGCGCCTCGAGCCGGCCCTGGGAGATCTCCGGCTGGTACGGGGTATAGGCGGTGTACCAGGCCGGGTTCTCCACGATGTTGCGGCGGATCACCGGCGGGGTGACGGTGTCGTAGTAGCCCTGGCCGATCATCTGCACGGCCAT
>NZ_JAKLTQ010000006.1 GCF_022012395.1 Arthrobacter hankyongi | reverse complement strand
TTCCATGTACGCGCAGCGCAGGATATCCGGGGCCGGCACGGAGGGCTTGGGGATCTCGTTGCTCATTTGTTTTCTCCTTTGGATGGGGGTGCCGAGGCTAGGCGTCGGTCACGGCGGCGGCGTCCTCGGCCTTGCCGAAGACCGGGTTGTGCACCTCGCCGAGGTTGATGTGGACGGCCTGCTGGTCGGTGTAGAAGTCGATGGAGCGGTAGCCGCCCTCGTGGCCGAGGCCGGACGCCTTGACGCCGCCGAACGGGGTGCGCAGGTCGCGGACGTTGTTCGAGTTCAGCCACACCATGCCGGCCTCGACGTTCTGGGCGAAGTTGTGGGCCCGCTTGAGGTCGTTCGTCCAGATGTACGCGGCCAGCCCGTACTTGGTGTTGTTGGCCAGCGCCAGGGCTTCCTCGTCGGTGTCGAACGGGGTGATGGCGACGACCGGGCCGAAGATCTCCTCCTGGAAGATCCGCGCATCCGGGGCCACATCGGCGAACACGGTCGGCTGGATGAAGTTGCCCTCCGGGAACTCCGCGGGGCGGCCGCCGCCGGCGGTCAGGCGGGCTTCCTGCTTGCCGATCTCCACGTAGGACATGACCTTCTCGAAGTGCTCCGGGTGGACCAGGGCGCCGACCTCGGTGGCCTCGTCGTGCGGGTAGCCGACCTTCACGCGCTTGGCCTGGGCGGAGTAGCGCTCCACGAACTCGTCGTAGATGCTGCGCTCGACCAGGATGCGGGACCCGGCGGTGCAGCGCTCGCCGTTGAGCGAGAAGACGCCGAAGATGGTCGCATCGATGGCGGCTTCCAGATCGGCATCAGCGAAGACGACGGCGGGGGACTTGCCGCCCAGCTCCATGGACAGGCCCTTCAGGTAGGGGGCCGCGTTGCCGAAGATGATCTGGCCGGTGCGGGACTCACCGGTGAAGGAGATCAGCGGGACGTCCGGGTGCTTGACCAGGGAGTCGCCGGCGAAGCCTTCCTCGCCGAAGCCGTGGACGATGTTGAAGACGCCCGCCGGCAGTCCGGCCTCCTCGAAGATCCCCGGCCACAGGGACGCGGAGAGCGGGGTGAACTCTGCCGGCTTCAGGACCACGGTGTTGCCGGTGGCCAGCGCCGGGCCCAGCTTCCAGGACTCCAGCATGAACGGGGTGTTCCACGGCGTGATCAGGCCGGCGACGCCGATCGGCTTGCGGTTGACGTAGTTGGCCTGGCGGCCGGGGACCTTGAAAGCGTCGTCGTGCTGGGCCACGATCAGGTCCGCGAAGAAGCGGAAGTTCTCCGCGGCACGGCGGGCCTGGCCCAGTGCCTGCTTGATCGGCAGACCGGTGTCGAAGCACTCCATCTCGGCCAGTTCCTGGCCGCGGGACTCGACGATGTCGGCGATCTTGTGCAGTACCCGGGAGCGCTCGCGGGGCAGCATGCTGGGCCAGGGGCCGTTCTCGAACGCGTCCTTGGCGGCAGCCACGGCTGCGTTGATGTCGGCGACCTTGCCGGACGCGGCCTTGATGTACGGCTTGTTGGTGACCGGGTCCAGCACGTCGAAGGTATCGCCGTCGATGGAGTCGACGAGCTTGCCGCCGATGTAGTGCTGCAGATGGGTGGGCAGGTTCTCGGGAACGTAGTGCTCGGCCACGATCTACCTTTCTTTCTGGGGGGTGTTCTCGGTTGGTCTGTCAGATAGCTGAGGGGGGTTGGTTGTTCTGCGCCATGTAGGCGTTCAGCGTGGCCGTCCGGTGGGCCCGGGCGGCCATCTCGATGTCGTGCGCGTCCGCTCCGGATTCGATCAGCGCCAGCAGCTTCTCGTGCTCCTGGACGGATTCGCGGGCCCGGCCGGGGACCAGGTCGAAGGCGGAGGCCCGCATGGCCGAGAGCCGGTTCCAGCCGCGGTGGACCAGATCCAGGATGTGCGGATTGGGGCAGTGTCCGTAGAGGACGGCGTGGAATTCGTTGTTGAGCCGGCTGAAGCGGCCGGGCTCGAAGTTCTCCAGGCAGGCGCGCAGTTCGCGGTTCAGGTAGCGGGCCTTGGCGATGTCCTCGGCGGTGATCAGCGGTGCGGCCAGGGCCGTGGCGGCGCCTTCGATCACGCTCAGGGTCTGCATGGTATGCAGGTAGAGCATGGCATCGACGCCGGCCACGGTGGCCCCGACGTTCCGTTCGAACTTCACCAGCCCCTCGGCCTCCAGCCGCCGCAGCGCCTCGCGGACGGGCACCACGCTGAAGCCGAGCTCGTCGGCAATGCTGCTGAGCACCAGGCGGTAGCCGGGTACCAGGCTTCCGCCCGTGATGCGGTCCTTGAGCGTCGCGTAGGCCTGCTCCGATTTGGAGCCGGTGGCCGCGGAGCCGGCGGAGGTCGTCGTGGACATCGTCGGTCCTGCCGTTACTGTCCGCCGCCGGCGGCGGTCCATTCCCGGTACTTCGCCAGCCAGTCCGCGTTCATCGGGAACAGCCCGTCGACCTGGTGGCCGGCCTTCACCATCTCGAAGACGAAGGTGTCCTGCCGTTCCTGCTCGACGGCCTCGTCGGCGATTTCCTCGGCCAGCGACGGCGGCAGCACCAGGATGCCGTCCTCGTCGGCGATGATGATGTCGCCGGGCTGCACGGTGGCACCGCCGCAGGCCACGGTGATGTCGGTGTCCCACGGAACATGCTTGCGGCCCAGCACCGCCGGGTGCGCGGTGGCATAGAAGGCCGGGATATCCAGACCGGCGACGGCGGACAGATCGCGCACGCCGCCGTCGGTGATCACGCCGGCGGCGCCGCGGATCTGCGCCCGCAGGGCCAGGATGTCGCCGAGCGTACCGGCGCCCTTTTCGCCGCGGGCTTCCATGACCAGCACGTCGCCCTCGTTCAGGTCGTCGATAATGCGCTTCTGGGCGTTGTAGCCGCCGCCGTGGCTCTTGAACAGGTCCTCGCGGTTGGGCACGTAGCGCAGGGTGCGGGCGGTGCCGATGACCTTCCGGCCCGTCTTCGTCGGCTGCAGGCCATCGATGCTCACGTTGTTCAGGCCGCGCTTGCGCAGGGCGCCGGAGATGGTGGCCGTGGCGACGGAAGCCAGCTTGGCCTTCAGCTCCTCGGTCAGCACCGGTGCCTTCGGGGCCAGCCCGGCGGCCTCGGCGGAGCCGTAGGCGTCCTCGCGGTCCTTGTCGGTGACCTTGGGGGTGTTGCCGAACTCGGCGAACGGCACCTCGCCCTGCGTCACCGTCGTCGACAGCCGGCCCGAGCTGAGCCCGGTGGCGGGGGAGTCGACCTCGACCTCGACAACGTCCCCGGGGACGATCACGGAGGAGCCTGCCGGAGTGCCCGTGAGGATGATGTCGCCCGGCTCCAGCGTCATCAGCTGGGACAGGTCCGCCACGATCTGGGCGAAGGGGAAGATCAGGTCGGCGGTGGTGTCCTCCTGGACCAGTCCGCCGTTGACCCAGGTGCGGATCCGCAGGCCGGCCGGATCCACCAGGCCGGCCGGGACCAGGTTCGGGCCCACCGGCGTAAAGCCGTCGCCGGACTTGGACCGGATGTTGGAGCCCTTGTCCGCGTACTTGATGTCGTACACGCCGAGGTCATTGCTGGCGGTGACGGCGCCGACGTAGCTCCACGCCTCGTCCAGGCCCACGCGGCGGGCCGGCTTGCCGATGACCAGGGCGACTTCGCCCTCGAAGGCCAGCAACTCGGTGCCCGCCGGGCGCTCCACCGTGCCGCCGGTCAGGCTCAGCGAGGACGAGGCCTTCATAAAGTAGGACGGGTTGGCCGGAACGCGTCCGCGCTGGGCTGCGCGGGAGTTGTAGGAGAGGTGGACGGCAAGTACTTTGCCGGTGCCCTTCAGTGCGGCGGCGTCGAGTGGCTGCAGCTGGGTTTCCTGGGCAGTAGTGCCTTCGGACAAAGCATCCTCCTGGGCTGGATACATTTTGTGATGTACGAAATCGTATACGATCCATCATGGCGTGTGCCAGCCGTCACGTCAACCCCGTGGCGGAGATATTTTCCTGCCGGATGCCTGGTGGCGATCAATGCGACCCCGCCGACCCAAGCGTGCGCTCTGCGTCACTTTTCCTTCGCTCAGGCCAAACAATCCAGCCGGCCCCGCTGCCTAAGGTGTTTGCCAAGCACAGGAGGCCGGCCGACGGCGCCGGCCCCGATCCACCAGGCCATTTCCTAAGGAGACCGACATGACGGCACAGCTGCAGGACGTCCGCACCGGACTGGACACCCGCGAACTGCGCAACACCTTCGGCAATTTCGCCACCGGCGTCACCGTGGTGACCTACGAACACGAGGGGGAGGTCTTCGGTGCCACGGTCAACTCCTTCACCTCCGTGTCCATGGAGCCTGCCTTGGTGCTGGTCTCCCTGATGCGCTCGTCCAAGGCCGGACAGCTGCTTCAGGACCGGCCCTTCGCGATCAACGTCCTGAATGACGCCCAACATGCCACCGCTCTGCAGTTCGCCGGCAAGCCCCAGGACGGGCACGTCGTCGAGTGGAATTACGACGGCGTGGCCCCGCGGCTGGCGGACAGCCTGGCCTGGTTCACCTGCCGCCCCTGGCAGCAGTACGACGGCGGCGACCACCTGCTGTTCGTCGGCGAGGTGGCCGACTTCGGCCACCGGCCCGAGGCCGGGCCGCTGGTCTTCTACCGCGGCGGCTGGCGCGCCGTCGCCTGATCCTTTCGCCGGGGCAGCCCGTTGGGCGGCCGTCCCGGACCCCGCAACCTATCCCCACCACTCAACGAGGAGAGCAATCCCCATGACCGAGACCCTGATCGGCAACCCGGCGGCCGCCGAAGGAACCGCCACCCGTCCCATGGACGGCAAGGAGTACCTGGAGAGCATCCGCGACGACCGCGAAGTCTATATCTACGGCGAGCGGGTCAAGGATGTCACCACCCACCCGGCGTTCCGCAACTCCGCCCGCATGATCGCCCGCCAGTACGACGCGCTGCACGCACCGGCCACCAAGGACCTGCTCACGGTCCCCACCGACACCGGCAACGGCGGCTACACCCACGCCTGGTTCAAGGCGCCGAAGTCGTCCGAGGATCTGCTCAAGGGCCGCGACGCCATTGCCGCCTGGGCGAAGATGTCCTACGGCTGGATGGGACGCAGCCCCGACTACAAGGCGTCCTTCCTGGCCAGCCTCGGCGCCAACGATGAGTTCTACAACCCGTACCAGGAGAACGCGCACCGCTGGTACCGGGAGGCCCAGGAGAAGGTCCTCTACTGGAACCACGCGATCGTCAATCCGCCGATCGACCGTGACCGCCCCGCCGACGAGGTGGGCGACGTGTTCGTGCATGTGAAGAAGGAGACCGACGCCGGCATCGTGCTTTCCGGCGCCAAGGTGGTGGCCACCGGCTCGGCGATCACCAACATGAACTTCATCGCCCACTATGGGATGCCGATCAAGGACAAGCGTTTCGCCGTCGTGGCCACTCTGCCGATGAACGCGCCGGGCCTGAAGCTGATCTCCCGCGCCTCCTACGCGATGACCGCGGACGTGATGGGCAGCCCGTTCGACTATCCGCTCTCCTCCCGGCTGGACGAAAACGATGCCATCCTGGTCCTGGACGATGTCCTGGTGCCGTGGGAGAACGTGTTTGTCTACGGGGACGTGGAGAAGGTCTCCCAGTATTCGGTGAAGTCAGGCTTCAAGGCGCGGCTGTTGCTGCACGGGTGCACCCGCCTGGCCGTCAAGCTGGACTTCCTGACCGGCCTGCTCGTCAAGGCCCTGGAGCTGACCGGCACCGCGGACTTCCGCGGTGTGCAGACCCGGATTGGTGAAGTGATGGCCATCCGGCACCTGTTCTGGTCCCTCTCCGAGGCCATGGCCCGCAACCCGGAGCAGTGGCAGGGCGGCCGCGAGGGCTACGTCCAGCCGGACCGCATCGCGTCGATGGCGTATTCCTGGTTCTCCACCCAGGAGTACCCGAAGATCCGCGAGATCGTGCAGAAGGACCTCGGCTCCGCGCTGATCTACCTGAACTCGCATGTCTCGGACTTCGGCAACGAGGACATCCGCGGCTACCTCGACAAGTACGTGCGCGGATCCCACGGCGTGGAGGCGATGCAGCGCGTCAAGACCATGAAGGCCCTGTGGGACGCCACCAATTCCGAGTTCGGTTCGCGCCACGAGCTCTACGAGCGCAATTACCAGGGCAACCACGAGGGTGTCCGGCTGGAAATCCTCAACGTCACCAAGGGCTACGGACTCACGCAGCAGTTCACGGACTTCGCGGACCAGTTCATGGGCGAGTACGACGAGAACGGCTGGACCGTGCCGGACCTGGTGGGCAACGAGGACGTGAACATGATCGGCAAGTTCAACCTCGGCTGAACCCGGCAGGTTGCCCGGATCGGTCCCGGGGCTGGGGGCTGCTGGAATCCGGCAGCCCCAGCCCCGGGCGTCAGATCGCCTTGCCCGGGTTGAGGATGCCCAGCGGATCCAGCGCCTGCTTGATCCGGTGCTGCAGCTCGCGGGAGAGCCCGCCGAGCTCTGCCTCCACCCAGTCCTGCTTCAGCAGGCCTATGCCGTGCTCGCCGGTCAGCGTGCCGCCCAGAGTCCGGGCCAGTTCGAACATCCGGCCGAGCGCCTCTTTGGGGGCGCCGGTGGTGATCGGCTCGTCCGGGTCGGCCACGATGATGGGATGCAGGTTGCCGTCGGCGGCGTGGGCGATCGTGAAGATCCTGACGCCGGTCTCCTGCGAGATCCGCTGAATGCCGGCGACCATCTCGGCCAGCCGCTTGCGCGGGACGCCGACGTCCCCGATGGAGGTGCGGCCGAGCCTTTCCAACGAGGGGATGGCATCCCGGCGTGCCTGCAGCAGCGCCGCCGTGGCGGCCTCGTCCGCGGGGAGCTGGACGGCGCGGGTGAACGGCTCGATGGCGCCGAGCACCACGTCGCGTTCGATCGCCGCGCCGAAGCCGTCGGTCTGGATCAGCAGGAAGGCCTCGCCGCGGCTGCGGTGGCGGGTGCCGGTCGCCGCGTCGATGGCGCCCAGGGTCGGCCCGTCCACCAGTTCGAGCACCGACGGTGTGGCCCGGGCCGCGACGACGGCGGCGGCCGCCGCGGCAGCGCTTTCGACGTCGTCGAAGTAGGCGGCGGCGGTCGCGGTGGCCACGGGCACCGGGCGCAGCCGCAGCGTGGCCTCCACGACGACGCCGAGGGTGCCTTCGGAGCCGATGAACAAGGCGTTCAGATCGTAGCCGGTAACGGCCTTGATGGTTCCGGCCCCGGTCACCAGCACCTGGCCGTCGGCCAGCACCACCTTGAGCCCGAGGACGGATTCCCGGGTCACCCCGTACTTGGCGCACCGCATGCCGCCGGCGTTGGTGGCAATGTTGCCGCCGATCGAACAGATGGCCGTGCTCGCCGGATCCGGGGCGTAGAACAGGCCGTGTTCGGCGGCCGCCGCGTTCAGCTCGGCGTTCAGGACGCCGGGTTCGACGACGGCAGTCTGCTCCACCGGGTCGATGTGCAGGACCCGGTTCATCTGGTGCACGTCCAGGACGATCTCGCCGGCCCGGGCCGAGGCGCCGGCCGCCAGTCCGGTGCCCGCACCGCGCGGCACAACCGGCAGCCGGTGCCGGTTCGCCACCCTGAGGGTTTCGACCACGTCCTGGACCGACTCCGCCTGGACGACGCCGTCCGGCAGCGTCGGCGGCACGAAGCCGGAGCGGTCCGTGCGGACGAGTTCGAGCTCGGCCGGGTCCTGGGAGAACCGGGGGAGTGCCGCGAAGGCATCCGGCCGTGACGGGGTCAGCTGGTCCTTGGCCATGCTGCAGCCTAACCCGGCGAGGGCCCCGAACCGAGCGAAGCGAGGTTTGGGAGCCGGTGAGGCGCTAACCCGGCGAGGGCCCCGAACCGAGCGAAGCGAGGTTTGGGAGCCGGTGAGGCGCTAACCCGGCGAGGGCCCCGAACCGAGCGAAGCGAGGTTTGGGAGCCGGTGAGGCGCTAACCCGGCGCCGCTGCCGCCGCCCAGCCGCAGGCACTGGGAGAAGGCCGGTACCGGGAACCAGCCGGACGTTAAGATGATGGCAATACCTAGTGGTAATGGAAGACTTTGTCCCCAACCGGAAGCCCGCATCCCTTGGCAGCAGCAGTATCCTCCATCCAGATCTCCGACCTGACCGAATGGAGGCGGACGGTGGCATCGCTGCTGCTGCCGTTGGACATCCAGACCGACGACGAGAACTTCCGTGCCCGGATCGACGCCATCACGGTCAACGGCATCCGGCTGTTCACCGTCAGCGCCAGCAGGCACTGGCTGGAGCGGACGCGGCGGCTCGCCTCGGCCGGCGCGGACCCGTTCTTCAGCATCTCAGTGCAGCTGGAAGGCACCAGCACCATCAGCCAGCACGGCCACCATGATGTGCTGATGCCGGGGGACTTCACCGTCTATGACTCCACCGTCCCGTACGAGCGCCGCTTCGAGGCCGATTCCTCCTCGCTGGTGGTGATGTTCCCGCAGCAGTTGATCAACCTGCCGCCCAAGGCGCTGGCGGGCATCGCCGGGTTGCGGATTTCCGGCGCGGAAGGATTCGGGGCGATAGTCTCGGCGTTCCTGGTCGGCGTCGCGCGGAACCTCCCGGCACTGGAAGGCCGCCTGGGGCTGAGCATGGCCGCATCCATGGTGGACCTGGTCACTGCCGCGTTCTCCGAAAAGATGGGCATCGTGGCACCGAACCGCTCACGCTCCCGGCTGGAACAGATGATGGCGATCCGTGAATCCATCATGGCCAAGCTGGGGGATCCGGAGCTGGCCCCGGATGCCATCGCAGCCGAACACTTCATCTCCACCCGGCAGCTGCACATCCTGTTCCGCGAGCAGGGCACTACCGTCTCCACCTGGATCCGGGAACGCCGGCTGGAAATGATCCGCCGCGATCTGGTGGACCCGCTGCAGGAGTCCGAGAGCATCCGTACCCTGGCCGAACGCTGGGGATTTCCGGACGCTACGCACTTCTCCCGGGTCTTCAAGGAAACGTACGGCGAGACCCCGCGCCGGTACCGGCAACAGGCACAGCAGCCCCGCTGATCGTTCACGGTGTCCCGGCGCCGGGCTGCCTTGATGCGTTGCCGACGTCCGGTCAGCCCACGCTGGGGGCCCGGTTCGGCGGGGAGGGGATGACCACATTGCCCGTGGTTGCCCCGGGCAGGGCCTGGTCCGCCCCCCTGGCCGGCGTCAGGACCCCTGCCGCACCGGCATTCACCGCGGTGCCGGGCTCGGTCCAGGACCGCAGGGTCACCGCGACGTCGTGGGCATTCGGCCGGTCCGCCGGGTTCCGCGCGGTCATGGCGTGCAGCAAGGTGCCCCATTCCGGGCCCGCAGATTCCGGGACATGCGGATCGCGCAGCAGCCGGGCGACGGCGGCTTCGACCATCGGCCCGGGAAACGCCTGCTCCCCGGTCAGGCATTCGATCAGGACCAGGGCCAGGGAGTACACATCGGTGGCCGGCGTGATTTCCTCACCGAGTGCTTGCTCGGGACTGAGGTAGTTCGCGGTGCCGATGGTGGCGCCGTGGGTGGTGGCGACGGTGGCGTTGAGCATCCGCGCGACGCCGAAGTCGGTGAGCTTGGGGTGGTGCCTGGTGTCCGTTTCGCCGCCGCTGAGCAGGATGTTTGCCGGCTTGATGTCCCGGTGGATAACGCCTTGCTGGTGGATGTAGGCCAGCGCATCGGCCAGGTCCGCACCGATCTGGGCAACGTCCGGGCCGGGCAGCGGCCCGGACGCCAGCCGGCGGCGCAGGTCTTCGCCATCCACCAGTTCCATGACCAGATAGCTCGTTGTCGCCCCGGTTTCGTCCTGGTGCAGGCCGGCATCCAGCAGCGTCACGAGTCCGGGATGGTTGAGCTTGGCCAGCAGCAGTTTCTCGGTATGCTGCCGCCGGTATTTATCGTCGTCCTCGGTCGCCGGCGCGAACAGCTTCACGGCAACCTCGCGGTCCAAGGCCTCATCAACGGCCCGGTACACCGTAGCTCCTCCGCCGCTGCCGAGGAGTTCAACGGTCCGGTAGCGGCCCCCCAGGAGAATGCCCACTTCGCCTCCGCGCCGCCGACTGGTCAATTCGCTGTTTTAAGGAAGATTGTACGCGCCTATCCCGCCAAAAAATCTATGGCGGCGTTCTTGAAAGCCCGCGAGGTGATGGCATTGGCATGGGTCCGCGCCGGCAGCCACAGCAACTCGGTTTTGCCGCCGAGGCGGGCCAGTTCCGGTGCGGACTGAGCCAGTTCGTCCTTCTCCCCGGCTACCAGCAGCAGCGGCATCTGCGGTATGGCGTCCGAGGGCACGAACGGTTCGATCTTGATGGCCTCGATCATGGTCAGCAGCGCATAGAGGTCGTTGCTGGGCACCAGCGTGGCCATCCGCAGCAGTTCCGCCGTGGTCGGGTCCTCGATCGGCGTGCCGTCCGCGAGATAGCGCTGTGCTGCCGGCAGGTCGAAGTCCGCCAGCGGATCGTGGACGGCAGGTCCGCCAAGCACCATCCGGCGCACCAGTTCCGGCTGGGTGGCGCCGAACTCCCAAGCCAGCCGGGCACCCAGGGAATAGCCGATGATATCCACCCCGGTGGCGTCGTCGCCCTCCTTCAGCGGCCGCACATGGGCGTTCTGGATCAGCTGCAGCAGGTCCGCCCTGATCCGGCTGGGGGAGTAGGCATCCATTTCCTCCGGCGACGGGCTGCCGCCGTGCCCGGGAAGATCCACCGTGACCACCCGCCGGCCGGCCTGGGTCAGGGCCGTCACCCAGCCGGCGTCCTCCCAGTTCAGCTTGGCCGAGGAGGCGAAGCCGTGCAGCAGGATGACCGGCCGGTGCGGCCCGGTGGTTCCCTCGGCGGCCTCATGGACCTGCACGTTCAGGTGCGGATCCACGCCTTCAACCAGGCGGTCCCGGTGGGCTCCCATAATGTCCGTCCTTAGGTCGGCTGCTTAGTCTTCGTCCAGCACGGCGTTCAGCCGCACGCGGCGCTTCGGTGCCTCTTCCTTGGGCACAGTGCCCACAATACCCGCGGTATCGTCGGGCACCTCGAAGACAATCAGCGGATCGCCCACCTTGATCGTGTCCCCCGGGGTTCCGAAGATCCGCAGGACCTTGCCTGCCTGCGGGGAGGGCAGTTCGACGGCGGACTTGGTGGTTTCCACCTCGACCAGCGGGTGGTTGCGCTCCACCTGCTCGCCTTCGGCAACCAGCCATTCCAGCACGGTGGCCTCGATCAGGCCCTCGCCCAGATCCGGAAGGGGAAAGGAAATTTCAGCCACGGCGGTACTCCAATACTCGCTGGATCCCGAAAAGGATGCGGTCAATGTTGGGGATGTATTCGTCTTCCAGGTCTCCGGAAGGGTAGGGGACGTCGAAACCGGTCACCCGTTCCACCGGGGCGCGCAGCGTCCCGAAGCAACGTTCGGTGACCAGCGCGGCCACCTCAGCGCCGAGACCGGCCGTCAGCGGTGCTTCATGCACGACGACGGCGCGGCGCGTCTTGGCCACGGAAGCGGCCAGCCCTTCGGCGTCGATCGGCTTGAGCCAGCGCAGGTCGAGCACCTCGACGTCGATCCCGTCCTCCGCGGCCAGCTCGGACACCTGCAGGCAGCGGGCAACCATCGCGCCCCAAGCCACCAGCGTCACGTGCCTGCCCTCGCGGGCCACCCGCGACCCGCCGGGCCGGAAGCCATGCGCCGCGGCGTCGAGGTCCACCTCGCCCTTCTGCCAGTAGCGGGACTTCGGCTCCATGAAGACCACCGGGTCCGGGCGGGTGGCCGCATGCTTGAGCAGGTGGTAGGCCTGGTTCGGATCCGAGGGCGAAACCACCTTGAGCCCGGGTACATGCGCGAAGAGGGACTCGAGCGACTCCCCGTGGTGTTCCGGGGCGCGGATGCCGCCGAAGCTGGGCACCCGCAGCGTGATCGGCATCGGCAGCGTGCCGCGGCTGCGGTAGTTCATCCGTCCCACCTGGCACACAATCTGGTTGATGGCCGGATAGGCGAAGCCGTCGAACTGCACTTCCGGGATGGGGTGGTAGCCGGCCATGGCCAGGCCCACGGACATGCCAAGGATGCCGGATTCGGCCAGCGGGGTGTCGAACACGCGCTGTTCGCCGAAGCGGGCCTGCAGCCCGTCGGTGATGCGGAAGACGCCGCCGAGGCGTCCGACGTCCTCGCCCAGGACGACGGCGCGCGGATTCTCTGCCAGCACCTCGGCCAGCGCCCGGTTCAGCGCCTGCTGCATCGAGAGGGTTTCCACGGCGGGTCCCTCGCCCGCTTCCTGCATCACCGGGGCTTCCAACGTCTCAGACATGCTCGGACTCCTCCCGCCAGGACGCGGCCTGGGCCTTCAGTGCTTCAGTAGGTTCCTGGTAGACGAACTCGAACATCTCCGCCCCCGGCCGGGACCCCAGGGCCTGAAGCCCGGTGCGGACCTGCTCGGCCTCCCGTTCCGCGGACGCCTTGGCTTCGGCGAAGAATGCCTCGTCCGCGAGGCCCGCCTCGAGCAGCCGGGTCCGCAGCCGGGCCACCGGGTCCTCGCCGGCGCCGAGCCGCTCCTGGTCCAGCGTCCGGTACCGGCCCGGATCGTCGCTGGTCGAGTGCGGGCCGCGACGGTAGGTCATGGCCTCGACGACGGCGGGGCCGTGTCCGGCGCGGGCATGGGCCAGCGCGGCGGCGGTGGCCTGGACGACGGCGGCGACGTCGTTGCCGTCGACCTGCACCGAGGGCATTCCGTAGCCGGCCGCCCGGGCCGCCACGGATCCGCCGGCGACCTGGCGTTCGGTCGGCACGGAGATGGCCCAGCCGTTGTTCTGGATGAAGAAGACCACCGGAGCCTTGAGCACGGCGGCGAAGTTCATAGCCTCGTGCACATCGCCCTGGGAACTGGCGCCGTCGCCAAAGTAGCTGATCGCCACCCCGCGCTCGCCGGCAGGCTTTCCGTCCAGCGTCTGGGCATGGGCCCAGCCCACCGCGTGCAGCACCGAGCCGGCGACCACGGCCTGGATCGGGGCGAAGCGGCTGGCGGCCGGGTCGTAGAGGCCACCGTGCCAGACCGCCTTGTGGGTGGACATGTACTGCACCATGTCCACCCCGACGGTCCGGGCGACGCCCATTTCACGGTAGGTGGGGAAGACAAAATCCCGTGCCATGTCCAGAGCGAAGCCGCTGCCAACCTGCGCAGCTTCCTGGCCCAGCTCCGGGGCATAGCCCGGGATCAGGCCCTGGCGCTGCCAGCGGATTGCTGATTCGTCCAAGTGGCGTACGGCCACCATCAGCCGGTACAGCTGCCTGAGCTGGTCCCGGTTCAATTCCGGCAGCTCTGCCTGGACTGCGAGTTCGAGTGGCATCCGGCGCTCCTTCGTGTGTTCGTGCCGTCCTGCTTTCTGGCTGTGACGCTACCCACGCGGCGAAACCTATGCAATCTGCAAGTAAATAGCAGAACAATGTGCACAGTTAGTCGGACAATATTGGGTAGCTACTAGGCTTTTTGCCATCTCTTCGACGGGTGTCAGCGCGGCGGCGGATGCACGGGCGCGGACGTCCTCCGGGCCGCGTCCGGCCGATGCCCCCGGGACATGCGTCGTTGTAACGGTGGGGTAGGACAATGTGCCGCAGAAGTAGCCCAGCGCGAGGAGTTGCGCCATGCCGGTGCGGATCAAAAGCCTGCTGACCTCGGGACCGCTGTGGGTGCCACTGACCAGCGGCACCTCGCTGCGGCTGTCTCCCGGGCAGCTCTCGCCGGAAACCGCCGATGTCGAGGTGCAGGGAAACCAAGCTGTCGACTCGTTGGTGGGCCGGGGAATCATCCAGGTCCTGGCCGTCCCCAAAACGGCGGCTGCGGCGAAAAAGACCCGGGCGAAGGAAGAGGCGGAAGGCGGTTGAGGCCCGGATTCCCGTTCGTGCTGCTGGGAGGCCGGCCCAGCGGCTATCCATGACTGTCCGGAAGGTAATGGGAGAACCACCATGGTGAATGTGACCTACCCAGGCGTATATGTCGATGAGGTATCCAGCGGCGTGCGCCCGCTGGAGGTGGCCAGTACGTCGACGCCGGCCTTCGTCGGCGTCACCGAGATGGGGCCGGAGGACGCCACCCGGGTGACCAGTTGGACAGAGTTCCAGCGGGTGTTCGGCGGCTTCATTAGCGACAGTTTCCTGGCCCAGAGCGTGTTTGCGTATTTCAACAACGGGGGCCGCCAGTGCTACATCCTGCGGGTGGTGCGCAGCGATGCGGCGACGGCCAGCGTGACGGTGGCGAACCGTGCCGCAACTCCGGTTGCCGGCATCAGGTTCGCCGCGAAGAGCAAGGGCTCCTGGGCCAACTACCTTGTCCTGCAGATCGAGGACGCCTCCGCCGATCCGGGCAACGGGTTCAAGGTCAGCGTGCGCCGGCAGGCCGAGGCGGAGGTGATCCCGCAGAATTTCGCCGACACCCCGGCACTGGAAACCTTTGACAACCTCAGCTGCGATCCGGCCTCCGTCCGTTTTGTGGAGGCGGTGCTCGCGCGTGAGTCCGGCCTGGTCACCGCCAGAATGCTGGATTCCAACAAGGTGCAGAAGGGTTTGTACCGGGGCGGCAAGGACCCGGTCCTCCCGCTCGGGGACAACCGGAGCTTCCAGATCAATCTGGACGGTGACGGCTTCCAACCGGTGACGTTGCCCGCCGCGGCGGCGCAGGCGGACCTGGCCGGTGTCGCCCAGGCGCTCCAGACCGCGGTGAAGGCCCTGACCAAGAAGAAGGCCTCCACCGAGAAGGAGGCCTTCGACGATTTCACCTGTGCGGTGGAAACGGTAGCTGCGGCCGGGGGATCCAGCCGGCTGGTGCTCAGGTCCGGTACGGAAAAGGCCGGATCCTCGGTGCGGATTGCTCCGGCCCTGGACCATGACGCCACTGCCCAGCTCAAACTCCGGGTTTCGGACAGCGTCTTCGAGGACGGTGCGGCGGTCCAGCGCCCCGCCCGGGCCACGACCGTGCAGCTGGGGGACGCCCAGAAGGATGACATCGTCAAGGATGTTGTGCCGGGCGACGACGGCGCCGCGGACCTGCTGCCCGCCAGCTTCGGCGAGGCATTCCGGAAGCTCGATACCGTGGCCGATGCGAGCCTGCTGGCGGTACCGGGCGAGGCTTCGACCGAGGTGATGAACCTGGGCACGGCATACTGTGCCGGCCGTCCGTTGAAGGACATGTTCTTCATCGGGGAGACGGGCCGGGATGACCAGTCGGCCGCCGCGGCGGCCGGGTTCCGCGACAATCTCACCGCCAGCTCCTATGGGGCGCTGTACTATCCGTGGGTCAAGGCAATCGACCCGGCCGGGCGGTCGCGGGAACCGGTGCTGCTGCCGCCGTCGGGGTTCGTTGCCGGGGTCTATGCCCGGATCGACGCCGCACGCGGGGTCTGGAAGGCGCCGGCCGGCACCGAAGCGACGCTGCTCGGCGTCGTCGGGCTTGGCCGGGAACCCAGCGACGCCGAGCACGGCAACCTGAACGCCAAGGGAACCTGCGTGCTGCGCCGCTTCCCGGCAACAGGCATGGTGGTCTTCGGCGCGCGCACCATCGCCGGCCCCGCCGAGGTGGAGTGGAAGTACATTCCGGTCCGCCGCACGGCGATGATGCTGCGGGTGAGCATCTACAACGGCATCCAGTGGGCGGTCTTCGAGCCGAACGACGAGCCGCTGTGGTCGCAGCTGCGGCTGAATATCGGCTCGTTCATGACGACGCTCTTCCGGCGCGGCGCCTTCCAGGGGTCCTCGACCTCGGAGGCGTTCTACGTCAAGTGCGACGGCGACACGACGACCCAGGCGGATATCGACCTGGGCATCGTCAATGTCGAGGTGGGCTTTGCGCCCGTGAAGCCGGCGGAGTTCGTGGTCGTCCGGATCAGCCAGAAGGCCGGGCAGGCATCAAGCTGACCGGTGGTCAGCTGCGGAGAGGAGCAGGGCGATGGCGAGGTTCACTGTCAACAGCACACGGTTCGACCCTTACCTCGGCTACCGATTCAAGATCAAGTGGGACGGGCAGTACGTCGCAGCCCTGAACAAGTGCGGCGCGCTGAAACGGACCACCGAGGTCACCGCCTGGTACGAGGGCGGCGATTCCAGCGGGCCGCACCAGATCCCGGGCAAGACCAGGTACGACCCGATCACGCTGGAGGCCGGCGTCACCCACGACACCGCGTTCGAGGACTGGGCCAACAAGGTCAACAACTTCAAGGGGGACGCGGCGATGTCGCTGGCGGGCTTCCGCAAGGACATCAGTATCGAGGTGTTCAACCACCAGGGCCTGAAGGTCATGGCGTACAACGTCTTCCGCTGCTGGGTCTCCGAATACCAGGCCCTGCCGCAGCTCGACGCCGGTGCCAACGCCGTGATGATCACCACCGTCAAGCTCGAGAACGAGGGCTGGGTGCGGGACACCTCGGTGATCGAACCAAAGGAGACCTGAGCAACGCGCGCTGCCGGACTCCGACCGCGGGACCGGCAAGGGGTGATCGATGGACACACTCGCAGGAATACTGCCCGGCGGCTACTGGGACGGCGAGGGCAGGCTGCACCGCAGCTTCGAGCTGGCGGCGCTGACCGGCCGCGACGAGGAGCTGCTGGCCCAGGCTTCGGACCGGCCGCCGGCGGCGCTGGTCACCGAGCTGCTCGCCCGTGTCCTGAAGAGCCTGGGCAGTATCTGCCCGGTGCCGGAGCAGGTGGCCCGCCAGCTGTTGGTGGGGGACCGGCAGTTCCTGCTGCTGCGGCTGCGGCAGGCGACCTTCGGCGACAGCGTGCGTGCCGGGCTGGTGTGCCCATGGGCAGATTGCGGCAGGCCGGTTACCGTCGAGTTCTCGCTGACTGACCTGCCGGTGTCCGAACCCGGCGACAAGGGCCCGGTCTACCGGCTGACCCTGTCGGCGGCCGCGGCGCCGGACAGCGGCGACGTCGGCCGGACGGTCAGCTTCAGGCTGCCCACCGGAGCGGACCAGGAAGAGCTTTCCCCCTGGCTGGCCGTGAACGAGGCCCGGGCGCTGACCCTGCTGCTGGAACGGTGTATCCGGGAGGTTGGCGGGTCCGCGCCGCCCGGCCGGGAGCTGGTGGGGGCACTCTCGCCGTTGGCCCGGGCCGAGATCGAGGAGCGGATGCAGCAGCTGGCCCCGGGCATCGAGGAGATGATCGAGGCAGGCTGCGCCGAATGCGGGCGTTCGTTCCTGGTGCCCTTCGACGTGCAGCGGTTCTTCTTCGGCGAGCTGCGCGCGGACAGCGGGCTGCTCTACCGCGAGGTGCACTATCTGGCGTACCACTACCACTGGGGCGAGCAGGAGATCATGGCGATGACCCGTGGCCGACGCCGGACCTACCTGGAGGTCCTCGCCGACGAGATCGAAAGGCTCAACGATGGCGCCTGAGGGCTATCTGGGCCGGGTGCTGGCCGGCGGCGCGCGGCCGTTCCGCTACCGCAGCGGTGCCGCGCGGCTGCTCGGCGCGGCCGGTACCGACGGCCCCTGCCTCGTGCCGGTCCGGATGCCCGGGCTGGTCTTCGCCTATCTCCGGCGGGCGCCCGATGGTGCCCGCTACCAGCCGGAGGCCGGTACGTGGGTTTCGCCGGCCTGGCCGCCGGATTCCTTGGCCCTCGCGCCGGAGGAAAGCCTGTCGGCGGGTCTGGAGCCGGAGGACGGGTATATTCCGTCGCCGCCGCTGCCGCCGTCAGCCGGCCGGGCCGGCGATGGGCCGGACCTCCGCGGCGGCAACCATCCGGATGCTTGGCAGCCGGCCCCGGCTCGGGAACCTGCCACCGGCTTGCCCTCGATCCTCGTGCCCGGGCACACGCCTGGGGGGCGTCCGAAGCCGGCGGGAACCGCGCCGGACCCGTTCACCGCCCGGCCGCCCGGGCCGCAGGTCCCAGACGCGGCGTCCGACGATGCCGGACCGGACCGGTACCCTGTCCCGCCGCGGCCGAGCGGCGGCGCTGCCGGCCCGGCCGGGACGGGCGGTCCGTTGCCCGGCGCCGGCCGGCAGGTGCCGGTGTCAGGCGCGCCCGGAGCGCCGACGCCCGGAACGCCGCTGCGTGGAGCATTGCAGCCTGATGCGCAGCCAGGATCGTCGGGCCTGGGCCGCCGGCCGCCGGCGGCCGGTGCGGCGACCGCGGCCTGGCCGGAGCTGGCTTCCCAGCCGGCGCAGCCTGGGCCCGGTCCGGAACCCGGGGCCGGGCCAGCCGCCTGGGCGGCTGCCGGTACCGCGGGCCGGCCCGGGCTCCCGGTACCGGTCCCTGGCACCGGTCCGGTGCCGGGCCTCCGCGCCCGTCTGGTGGACGGGGCGCCTGGCCGGCCGGCCTCCGCGGCAGTCCCGGACCAGCCGGTCGCGCGGGCCGCCGGGGCGGGCCCGGCGCAGCCGGATCCCGGTCGGAGCACGGCCTGGTTGCCGGACCCGGAGCCGCGGCCGCCGCTGTCCCCGGAGCGGCCGGACCTGCCCGACGACGATGGCCTGGTGCCGCCGGCCCCGTTGCCGGAAGCACAGGCCCCCGGGTACCGGGCCGGGGACGCGTGGGGCGGCAGCCCGGCCTTTTGGGAGCGCCGCTTCCTGCGCCGGTGGCAGACCGGAGTGCTCCGATGAGCGTCTCGACAGCCATCGGCATGGTCAGCACCTCGCTGCGCAACCTGCTCCGGGGCGAGATGCGGCTGACCCCGGAGGTCGATGTGACGGTGCTGGCACCGGACGAGACCGGCAGCAGCCGGCGGGTCAACCTTTTCCTGTACCGGATCGAGGAAAACGAGTACCTGGCCAACCAGGATGCGCTCGCCGGGCCCGGGAACCGGCTGGTTCCGCCGCCGCTGTCGCTGAGCCTGTTCTACCTGATGACGGTGTACGCCCCGAACGATGCCGCCGGCGGGAACGTCACGGCGCACGAAATCATGGGCGAGGCGATGCGGGTCTTCCGGCAGCATTCGCCGGTTCCCCGCGGCCACCTGGACCCCGGCCTGGCCGGTGCCCGGGAAGAGCTGCGGATTGTCTGCCGGAAGCTGGACGCGGAAGAGCTCAGCCGGATCTGGGCCACGTTCTCCCAGCCGTTCCGGCTCTCGGTGCTTTACCAGGTCGCCACGGTCCAGCTCGACGCCGTGCCGCCGGCACCGCTGCCGGTTCCGGCACGGGTGCGCGCCGTCGGCGTTCCAACCGTGCGGCAGCCGGCCGCCCCGCCGGCGATCCTGGACATGTCGCCGGCGCACGGGCCCGGCGGCAGCTCCGTCAGCTTCACCGGCGTGAACCTCGCCGGCTGGCGGGTGGCGGCGAGCATCGGCGGCCGGACCCTGCTCGACGCCGCCGCCGAGGGCAACACGGTGGCCGCCGTGGTCCCGGCGGATCTGGGCCCGGGCGTCTACGAGGTGCGGGTGGAAATTCCCGCGGCGTTCCGGCGCACCTTCCTGTTCGAGGTGGCGCCATGATGGCCGGCCCGTATGCGGACAACTACGAGCACCTCCGCGACGAATTGCGCCGCCTGGATGCACGGATCCGGCTGCGGACGCTGACCTGGCCACTGCTGAACGAGGCCGCGCCCCAGTCCCAGCTGGAGCGCACGGTGTTCATTTCCCCCGACGAGGTGACCTGGCTGCTGGACCGTGGCCCGGAACCGGGCCCGGACAGCCCGGCCGCCGCGGCCGCCCGCGGCATCCTGGACGAGCTGGGCGAAACCATCGGCGGGCGGACCGCGGCCAGCCGCGACGCCGGGGTGGACCTGGCCCTGCCGCGGCTGGCGGAGCTGTTCGGGCTGTCGGACGTCGAACTGCAGGCCATCGTGGTCTGTCTGGCACCGGAGCTGCGGTCCAAGTACGACCGCCTCTATGCCTACCTGCAGGATGACATCACCCGCAAACGGCCCAGCGTCGACCTGGTGCTGGACCTGCTCTGCGGGACCGAAGACCGTCGCTGGACGGCCCAACGGATCTTCGGGGAGACCGCCGCGCTGCAGCACTGGGGGCTGCTGCAGGAGGTGGCGGACCCGAACAGTCCGTCCGGATCGAGCGGACTGGCGCGGTTCCTGCGCCTGGATCCGCGCATCTGCCGGTTTGCCCTGGGCGATCAGCGGATCGACGGGCGGCTCGCCCGCGTGGCCCGGCTGCGCCGGCCGCCGCCGACGGAACCGGCAGCGGATCCTGCCGCAGCCGTTGCCGTTGAAGGGTTGCGGCTGGACCCGGATCCGTCCGCGGACTGCCGGCAGGTGCTTTACCTGCAGGGGCCCGAAGGGGTCGGCAAGGCCGAACAGGCGCTGCGGCTCAGCGCCGCCGCCGGGCTTGCGCTGCTCATCCTGGACGCCGAGGCCCTGCCGGCGCTGCCGCCGGACCAGGCACAGGACCTATTGGTGGCAGCCTGCCGGGAGTCCGCCCTGCAGCGCAGCGCGCTGTACCTGGAGCGAGCGGACGCACTGCTGGGGGCACCGGGCCGGGCGGTGTTGAAGTCCCTGGGCCGGCTGGCCGCCGAACGCGGCGGGCCGATCATTCTTGGCGGCGAAGTGCCTTGGCGTGCCAACGGAATCTTCGATCCGGCACACTTCGGGACCGCCGCCGTGCCGGTGCCCGGCGCCGCCGAGCGCGCCGCTCTCTGGCGCCGGCAACTGGACGGCAAGGCGCCCGCAGCGGCGGACTGGGCCGAAGACCTTGCCTGCCGCTTCGTCCTCACCCCGGCGCGGATCCGGCAGGCCGCCGCCGCTGCGGAAGAGCAGAGCCGCCGCCTGTCCGCGGCGTCCGGTCCGAGCCTCGAGGAGTTCGCGGCAGCCTGCCGGCACCAATCCAGCCAGCAACTGGGCGACCTGGCCGTGAAGGTGGACCCGCGCCACGGTTGGGAGGACCTGGTCCTGCCGGATTCCAGGACCGCCCAGCTGCGCGAGATCTGCGCCCAGGTCCACCAGCACTACCGGGTGTACGAGGCGTGGGGCTTCGGCCGGGAACTCAGCCGCGGGAAGGGCCTGAGCGTGCTGTTTGCCGGTCCGCCCGGCACCGGCAAGACCTTGGCGGCCGAAGTCCTGGCCCGCGAGGCCGGGCTGGGCCTGTTCGAGGTCGACCTGTCCGGCGTGGTCAGCAAGTACATTGGCGAAACCGAGAAGAACCTGGCCCGCATCTTCGACGAGGCCCGCACCGGCAACGCCATCCTCTTCTTTGACGAGGCCGACGCCCTGTTCGGCAAACGCACTGAGGTGCGCGACGCCCACGACCGCTACGCCAACATCGAGACGAGTTTCCTGCTGCAGAAGCTGGACGAGCACGAGGGGATCGTGCTGCTGGCCTCCAACCTGCGCAGCAACCTGGACGAGGCCTTCACCCGCCGCCTGCGTTACGTCGTCGATTTTCCGTTCCCGGATGCCGCCTTGCGCCGGCGTATCTGGGAATCGCACCTCCCGGCCGAAGCTCCGGTGGCCGACGACGTCGACTGCGGGGCGCTGGCGGGCGAGTACGCCATCGCCGGGGGCAGCATCAAGAACATCGTCCTCAACGCCGCCTTCCTCGCGGCCGCGGATGGCGGCATCATCACCGCCCGGCACATCCGGCTGGGCACGCGCCGGGAATTCGAGAAGCTCGGCAAGCTCTGGACCGAACAGCCCGCGCCCACGGAGGTGGCACCATGACCGGCGTGCCCGGTAAGCCCAGGATCCTGCACGGGGCCTTCGTGGAATACGGCCTGAGCCTTCCGCCGCTGCTGGTGGTGTTCCAGTACAACCCGCTGCAGCTGACCCGGAACCGGGAGCTGGTCTTCGCGCCCCCGGCCCAGCCCACGCCGCGGGCCACCCGTGCCCGCCCCAACCCGGCCGCACCTGCGCCCCGGCCGCTGCGGGATTTCCATGGCCGCAAGGAATTCGACGACCTGAACGAACTGCGCAAGCAGCAGCTCGTCACGGTGCAGGAGCAGACCATCGGGTTCGACGTGCGGCTGGACGCGACGGACAAGCTCAACGACGGCGACGGTTTGGCCGGGCAACTGGGCATCGCACCGCAGCTGTCCACCTTGGAGTTGATGGTGCAGCCGAAGGGGGAAGGCGTGCTGGCCGGCCTGGTCGGCGACCTGCTGGGCCAACGCCAGGACTTCATCCATCCCCGGCGGGCCAACCCGCCCCTGATCCTGTTCATCTTCGGCCGCAAACGGGTGCTGCCGGTCAATATCAACAGCCTGCACATTACCGAGACCGAATTCAGTGCCGACCTGAACCCGGTCCGGGCCACCGTGGCGGTCAGCCTGACCGTGATCGAGGGCAACAACGCCCCGTTCCTGGCCTCCCACTTGATGACCGAGGCCATGTCCATGCTGAACCTGGCCAACATCGGCGATGCGGCCAACGTGGTGATCCCGGGATGAGCGCCATGTCCGGCAGACACTCCCGGTACCGGCCGCCGGCGGCGGCGGCAGCCCCCGACGCGCGCGGCAGGACACCCACGGCCACGGAGCTGCGCCCGTTGCCCCCGGTGACCGGACAGTTCCTGCATACCGTGGCCGAAGGAGAACGGCTCGACCAGCTGGCGTACCGCTACTACGAGGAACCGCTGGTCTGGTGGCAGATCTGCGATGCCAATCCCGGTTTCCTCTCGCCGCTGGCCCTGCTGGGGCAGGAGGCGTTTGTCAGCGTACGTTTCCCGGTTGGCCTTCCCGCCGGCGGCCAGCTCCCGGAATGGCAGCCGGTGTTGCGCGCGCTGGCCGGAATCTCCGGCGTCGAAAGGGCCGCTGTGCAGGAGGACATCGAGTACGTGGGGAACGGCCCCCAGGTCCAGGAGCGCTTCAGCCGGGCGCTGCTGGTGACCTACAACCGTCAGTGCACCGGTACCGAGGCCCTGATCGGCGCGATCACGGCGGCCGGGTTCAGTGTCGGGCCGCCGGCGGCCAGCGGCCAGCCGGGCCGGCCCATCATCATTCCACCGCCCGGAAGGGGGTAGCTGCGGCGCCATGGAACAGGAGAAACTGCGCATCGAAATCGGCGGCGAGGAACTGCCGGAACTGTACGACGACCTGGTCACCCTTGAAGTCGAGCTCGACGACGAACTGGCGGGCATGTTCCGGATCAGCGTTGCCGTGCCGCAGCGCAGCGACGGCACCTGGCCCTGGCTCGACGACGAGCGGATCCGGCTCTGGCAGCCGGTGGTCATCACTGCCGGATTGGGCGACGAGCAGGAAAAGCTGTTCTCCGGCTACATCACCCATCTGCGGCCCGGCTTTCCCGGCGGACCCGACCAGTGCCAGCTGGAGGTCTGGGGCATGGACGCCAGCGTGCTGATGGACCGGCAGACCATGCTTAAGGACTGGCCCAACCGCAAGGACAGCGACATCGCCGCGGAGGTCTTCTCCAGCTACGGGCTGGGCTCGGAAGTGACCGACACCGGCGTCGTCCACGATTCCGGCGTGTCCACGATCATCCAGCGCGAGACGGACATCCGCTTCCTCAAGCGCCTGGCCCGGCGCAACGGCTTTGAATGCTACCTCTCGGGCACCATGGGCCACTTCGGGCCGCCGGAGCTGCACCGGTTCCCGCAGCCGGTGCTGAACGTGCAGTGCGGGGAGGAAACCACCGTCACCCAGCTCTCCCTCGAGGTCAACGCCGTGGCGCCCTCGGCCGTGGCGATGGCGCAGCTGGACCAGCTGGGCAAGGAGATTCTCGATGTCGCTGTGGAGAAGACCAGCTTGAAGCGGCTCGGTGCGGATCCGCCGGCCTCCTACCTGCCCGCCGGTATGAAGGCCGGACTGACCCGGCTCGGCCAGACCGTCACCACCGGACGGAGCGAAATGGAAATCCTGTGCCAGGGGCTGTATGACCGGGGCGAGTGGTTTGTTACCGGGGAGGGGGAAGTGGCCGCCAACCAGTACGGCACCATCCTGATGCCCCGCCGGACCGTGACCGTCAAAGGCATCGGGAAAAACTACAGCGGCGTCTACTACGTCTCCCGGGTCACGCACGTGTTCACCCCCAGCGGCTACACGCAGGTCTTCACGGTCCAGCGCAACGCCCTGATGCCTGCCGGATCCGAGAAGTTCTCCGGCGGGCAGTTGCCGGAACTACCGATGTGAGGAGCGGATGCCATGGACCTGGAACGTGTCGTCGCCGACCTGGTGGAGAAGATCGACCGCCGCTACTACGGCAAGTACCGCGGCATCGTCGTCGACAATGAGGACCCCAAGGGTCTCGGCCGGCTCACCGTGCAGGTGCCCAGCGTGCTGGGGCCCGAGGTGGTGACCGGCTGGGCCAAAGCCTGCGTACCGTATGGCGGTGCGGACCAGCAGGGCTTCCTGTTCATCCCCGACCGCGGCGCGGGCGTGTGGGTCGAATTCGAGGAAGGCGACCTGGAATTCCCCCTCTGGTCCGGAGCATTCATCAGCGAATCCGGCGGTACCAGCGAGGCGCCCCGCCCCGACAGCGGCGCGGGCCAGCCGGGCCGGGCCGGCAGCAAGATCATCAAGACCGGCCAGGGACACACCCTGCAGTTCCAGGACTCGGCAGACCAGGCGTCGATCCGGCTGCACGACGGCGTGAACGGCCACCAGATCGTCCTCGACGCCGACGGCGTGACGGTCACCGACGGCATTCACGGCCACCGGATCACCCTCACCGCCGACGGCGTGGCCATCACCGGCGGCCCGGCCAACGGCAACAGCTTGGCGATGGACTCCACCGGCATCACCGTGCGGGACCGGAACGGCAACACGCTGCAGCTGGGACCGGCTGGCATCCAGGTAGGCGGCGAGGTGGAAAAGATGGTTCTCGGCACCACGTTCAAGGCCAACATCGCAGCCTTCATGGCGGCGCTCTCCACGCACACGCACATCGGCAACCTCGGTGCCCCCACGTCCCCGCCGGTGCTGCCGATGAGCCTGGACGTTCCGCTTTCGCCCAGGAACTCGGTCGGGTAGGAGGAATCCCGTGGCAATGGTGATCGGCACCGTGGACGCAGATGCAGGCCTGAGCAAGGCCATATTCGAGCAGATGGACCGCCTGCTGGCGCCGCCGCTGCAGCAGGCCGTCGATGCGGCGACCGGCGACGCCAAGACCAAGGCGCAGGAGGCACTGGATGCGGCGCGGAAGGGGTGGAAGCAGTTGGCCTTCGCCATTGCCACCGGCGTCGTCACCCATCTCACCGCCAACATGGAGATCACCGGGATCCAGACCAGCGGCGACATCGCGGCCACCGTGGCCGGACAAACCGCCGCGGCACCGCCGGGGCCGCATCTGCACGAGGTCAACCTGACCGGCGCCCAGCGGGGGGCCACCTTCACCCAGAGCGGTACCGGACTGGGCCACGTTAAGTAACCGGACGCAGGGAGAGCGGACTGATGGCAACGGGATTCGGATTCCCCTTCGGCGTCACGCCGGACGGGATGATCGCACGTCAGGGCGGCGAGGACGCCGGCATCCGCGGCAAGATCGTGCAGGTGCTGTTCACTGCCCCCGGTGAACGGGTCAACCAGCCGGACTTCGGCTGCGGACTGCTGAACCTTGTTTTCGACCCGAACAATACGATCCTGGCCGCCGCCGTCGAATTCACCGCCAGCCAGAGCCTGGCCCGCTGGCTGGGCAGGGAAATTGCCGTCAGCGGTGTGGACATCACGGCCCGGGACGAAATGCTCACGGTCGAGGTCGCCTACGTGCGGCGCCGGGATGCCGCCCGCCAGGCCGTGCGGATCCAATTCAGGTGAAAAAAGGGATAAGCAGCGGAGGTGGACATGGCCGAGATCGCAGACATGGACGGGCAGCCGGTGATCGACTACACCGGCCGCGACTACGAGGGGATCCTGAAGGCGCTGCGCGGACAGGTGCCCCGCAAGCTGCCCGAGTGGCAGGACTACCTGAACGAAGCCGACTTCGGCAACGTGCTGCTGCAATTGTTCGCCCACCTCGGAGACGTCCTGAGCTACTACCAGGACCGGGTTGCCAACGAGAGCTTCCTGGCCACCGCAACCACCCGGCGCAGCGTCATCGAGCACCTGCGGCTGATCGGGTACCCGATGCGCACCGCCGCGCCGGCTGCGGCCATGCTGACCATATTGGTTCCGGCCGGAACCCGGATCCCCGAACCCATCAGCCTCGGCCGCGGTGCCGCGTTTGCCACCAGGAGCCTCGGGGACAGGCCCAGCATCAGGTTCGAGTACACCGGTGAAGCGTCCCTCGTCCTGGACTTCCGGCCCGTCGACCCGGGCGACCCTGACGGTCCGGCTGCCGCAACGGTACCGGTGGAGGAGGGCCGGCTGATCTCCGGCGAAGTGCTGGGCCTCGCCGACGGCTCGCCGGACCAGCGGTACGTCCTGGCCCACGGCGGCCTGATCCTGCCGCCCTCCGGGCAGCAGGCAGGCGCGGGCGTCACGCTCGATACGACGCAGCGCGGTGCGCCGCCCCAGCGCTGGAGGTTCAGGGATACCCTGGCGTTCAGCGGGCCGGCAGACCATGATTTCAGCATCGACATCGACGAGAACGACCAGGCCACGCTGAGGTTCGGGGACGGCACGTTCGGCGCAGTGCCGCTGCGCGGCGCGGCGCTCGCGGCAAGCTACCGCATCGGCGGCGGGCTGGTTGGAAACGTGCCCGCCGCCGCGATCACCAGCATCGTCAACGCTCCGGCGCTGGCGGTCCTGGGCGCCAAGGTGACCAATCCGCTGCCCGCGACGGGCGGCGCGGACCGGGAAACCATCGCCCACGCCGCCCGGCACGCGCCGTCGGTGTTCAGGTCCCTGCACCGCGCCGTCACCACCGCCGACTATGAGGAGCTCGCGCGTACCTTCCACGGCGTCGGCAAAGTGCGCGCGAGCGCGGCCGGCTGGAACCGGGTCACGCTGTATGTCGCTCCGTCCGGCGGGGGCCGGGGAGACGGCAAGGTCAGCGACGTCCTCGAACTGGGCCTGAAACGGTATCTCGAAGACAAACGGATGCTGACCCAGATCATCGAGGTCGAGGATGTCGACTACGTCGAAATCTTCGTCACCGCCGAGGTCGGAGTCGAAAGCTACTATGTGCGCGAGGATGTCCGGGCGGCGGTCGAGCAGGCGGCGTCCGCGCTGCTGGACTTCGAGGCCGTCGGCTTCGGCGAAACCCTCTACCTCAGCCGGTTCTATGACGCCATCCAGAGCACGCCGGGGGTCCTCTTCGCCAACATCACCGAGTTCCGTGCCGGCGAGCCGGTGCCGTTCGCAGCGGATGGGCGGATCGGGCTGGGCGAGAACCAGGTCCCCGTCCCGCCGGCTGATCCCGGCTATGCCGCGGGCATCAAGGTGCTCTTGGTCCGGCAGGCGGGCAGCTGATCATGCGCCTCTCGGAGATCACCGCCCTGCCGCACCCCGGCGGCAACCGGATCGACCTGTCCTGGCGCTATCCGGAGGCCGGCGCCGGGGCGGGGCCGGACCTCCCGGACATCCGCATCCGACGTGACCTCGGCAGCCATCCGGTGCGGCCCGACGACGGCGTGCAGGTGGCCGAGGTGCCGGCCGGCGGCTCCGGCACCGTGGCCGATACCGGACTGCAGGGCGAGACCGTCTACTACTACACGCTCTTCACCCGGGCCCCGGGCGAAGCGGAATTCACCGCGGACCCGCACAACCGCGTTTGCGCCATGGCCACCTCGCCCTACGGCTTCGCCGGCCACCTCTACGGGCTGCTGCCGGCCATCTACCGCCGCTACGACGCAGCCGCACCGGTGCCGGCGGCACTGGCACCGGAGGATGCGGGCAAGGGGGTGCTGCAGCGGTTCCTCGAGCTGCCCGGCACCCAGCTGGACCAGCTGTACAGCCTGGCCCGGGCCGCGCTGGACCTGCACGATCTTGATCGGGTGGACGGGCGGCTGCTGCCGCTGCTGGCGCAGTGGATCGGCTGGCGGACAGATTTCGGCCTGCCCGTGCGCGCGCAGCGGCAGGAGATCAGGTTCGCTCCCTGGATCTACCGGTGCACCGGCACCCTGGCGGCCCTCGAGGCGACGGCCCGGCGCGTGACCGGCCTGCCCATCCGGACCAAGGAATTCGTGCACAACGTCGCCTGCACCAACCAGCCCGAGCGGCTGAACCTGTGGGCGGTGGTCCGCGATGACGCCGGCGGTGCGTGGGGGACCCCGGGGCTGGTGTCGGTGAACTTCGCCTACGAAGGCCGTGCCGCGCACGTGCGCGAGGCCGACGGCTCCGAGCTGTTCTTCTACCACACGCACCGGCGCCACGGCTGGGACATCTGGGCCAAGCCGCGCACCGCCGACGGGACCTGGGCACCCAGCGCCCCGGTGGTCGACCGCACCGGTGTCGACAAGCACCCGGCGGCAGCGCGCGCGGGGCAGCGGCTCTGGCTGTTTTGGGAAACCCGCAATCCGGCAGATCCGGCGCCCCGCTGGCGCATCGGCTTCCAACTCCGGAGCGACGACGGCGGCTGGTCCCCGCCGCAGGTCTCCGGCCAGCCGGGCACCGGGTTCCTCGGCAGCGGCGATGCCGAGCGCCGCCACCCCTGTGCGGCGGCGGACGACGCCGGGGGAGTGTGGCTGTTCTGGCAGGAATTCTCCGCCGGCCGGTGGCAGATCAGGTACAACCGGCATGACGGCACGCGGTGGCAGCTGGAGGATCCGCGGACGCTGTCCGGGGACGCGGAGCCGGGCAGCCAGGAGGACCTCTTCCTGCTGGTCCGTCCCGCCGGTGCCGGCGGCCGGCTCTGGCTGTTCGGGGCACGTCAGGAGCCCGCCGGCCCGGCACCGCAGACCCGGTGGAGCGTAGTCTACCGGGTCAAGGACGGCCTCGATCCCGGCCAGGCCGGCGACTGGCAGGCCGCGCGCCTGCTGCCGAAGCCGGCTCTGCCGGTCCACGACCGGGAACCGGCGGCGCTGGCCGGACCGGACGGCGGCATCGAACTTTTCTTTGCCTCCACCCGGTCCCCGGCAGGGCCGGAGGATGAGGGCGGCTGGTCAGTCTTCCGGACCCAACTGGCCGATCCCGCCACGCACGACTGGGCGCCGGCGCAACCAGCCGCCGTCGGGCCCGTGTCGCAACGGGCACCGCTCGCGGTGCGCGGTACCGGCGCCACGCTGCTGCTCTACCGCTCCAGCGAACCGCTCATCCATGCCGCCGCCGGCGAGGCCAGCATCCCCGACACGCGCTATGCGGGCACCACCACCTACGCCGGCCACCGGAAAGCCCGGGCCGGCAGCTTCGGGGACACCGGGACCTATACCTATACCCGCTCCGGTGGCGGACCGCAGCGGGATGGCCGCATCGCCCGGGACGCCGTCGGCATCTTCCTGGCGAAGCCGGAACGGCCAGTGGGGCCGGATCAGCCCGTGGAGCCGGAGGGGGACGAGGCGGCGCCGTCGCGGCTGGCTGCGGTGCTGCCGGAATTCCTGCCCATCAATGCCCGCGGCATTGTCATCGGGCCCTAGACAGGATGAGTCGGGCTCCGGCCCGGCCGGTGGCAACCATTGTTCGAGAGGAGAGTGACGGCGAGGCAATGAGTGACTTCTCGCGATCCCCGCTGGAGCTGCTGCTCGAGAACCTGGCGAAAGGCTACATCGGCCTGCACATCGAACAGGGCGTGCCGATCCTGGACCGGGACCTGAACCTGCTCCAGGACCTGCTCGCCGCGGACATGCGGCAGCTGTTCTCCCGCTATATCGGCAACGGGCTGGCCTCCGACGCAGGGGACGGCTTCGGCATCCAGGCCCTGCCGGCAGGGCAGGACAAGAACGACTTCAGGATCACCGGCCCGGGGTCCTGCCTGGCCGGCGGGATCGAGGCCCGGATCGCGGCCGCCACCAGCTACCGCCAGCAGCCCTTCGGCGGGCCCGCCCCGGAGCTGACCGCTCCCACCGAGGCCCAGCCCGATCCGCGCACCGACATCGTCTACCTGCAGGTGTTCCTTGCCGAAGTGGACGGCCTGGGGGATGTTTCGCTGGGCAACAGCGAGGACGTAGGCATGCAGACCTCGGTGCGGCTGAAACCCGAGTGGACGGTGCGGGTCGCCGAAGGGGTGCCGGTCCCCGGTCCCGAACCGGGCCACATACACTATCCGCTGGCACAGCTGCGCCGCCGCCGCGGCGAGGACTCCATCACTGCCGGGACCTTCGTCCTGGCCGGAACCACGCTGGAACGGATCAGCGACCTCCGCCAGCGCAGGCTGACGCTGTCCCACCTCGAAACCCGGCTCAGCCTGCTCGAACGGGTGCTGATCGCGCCGACCTTTGCCCAGGACCGGCCGCTGCGGCCCTTGACCGGGCAGGTCCACCAGCAAATCACCCTGGCCGGGAACAACTTCGACAAGGGAAGCATCGAGGTCTTCTTCGATGACATCCAGGCTCCGGTTGCCGCCACGCTCTCCTCCAGCGAAATCGTGGTCCTCGTCCCCGGCGGCCTGACTCCCGACGGTACCGGCCGGAGCGTCAGGATCACCGTAGCCAACGAAGTGGCCTCGGCCGTATGCGAGAAACTGTTCGGGGTCCGGGCCGGGCCGGTCTTCGCGTCCCCGCCGGATCCGCAGTTCTCCCCGGCCAGCGGCATGGCCGGCACCGAGGTGCTGCTCTCCGGATTCAACTTCAACGCCACGGGGCTGACGGTGCTCTTCGGCGGGAAGAAGGGCAACGTGGTGGGCGAGCCGGCCAACACCTCGCTGAAGGTCCAGGTACCCGACGGGCTGGCCGCCAACTCGCTGGTCAAGATCAAGGTGCAGACCAGCCAGGGCGAGGCCGAGAGCACCGACGACTTCCGGGTGGGGCCGCCACCGCCGGTCATTACCAGCTTCACGCCGCCGTCCGCGGCCGTCGGCGACCCGGTGATCCTGCACGGCCAGAACTTCGACGTTCCCCCGGTGCGTGTGTTCTTCACCGTCGAGGGCTTCGATCCGGTCCGGGCCGGGCTCGCCAATCCAGCCACGGCGGACCAGATCACGGTGGAAACACCCGAACTGATCTTCGGCGCGGAGCCGCAGCGGCAGGCCCGGATCACGGTGTCTACCGGTGCGGGATCCGCCGTGAGTGCCGGGCTCATTACCGTCAGTCAGGCCTAGCGGCGGGAGGATGCCATGGTGTTTGGGTTGTTTCCGGATCCGGCGGCAGGCCCGCTGCCGGTGGCCGCGGGCGGGAGGGCCGAGGCTGCGTTCGGGCAGTTGGCGGGTGCGCCGCTGCCGGAGTTCGCCGGCGTCTATGAGCGGATGATGTTCATCCGGGTGGCGGTGCTCGGCGGGACGGTGGCCCCCGAGGTATCGGTGCGGGCGGGGCGGGGTCCTTTGGTGGCGGTGTCGGCAGCGAGCCGGCCGGTGTTCCGCGCCACGGGTCCCGGGGGTGCCGGCACCGGGTTCGTGGGGGATGTGTTCCTGGTTCCGGGGCCCGGCGGGGTGCCGCAGGTGGCGGTCGGGTTCGACCGGAACACGGTGGAGGACTGGGCGCTGGGGATCCGGAACCTGGACCCGTCCGCCGACCGGCTGTTCACCTGGGTGGTGGCCGACAATCCTGCCGAGGTGGTGCAGCCGTGGGTGGATCCGGCGTCCTTCGTCCCGGCGTTTGCGCCGGCAGCGCCGTTTTCTCCGGACCGGGGCACCCCGGGTACGCCCGTAGTATTGCACGGGACGAACTTCGACCTCGGTACCCCGAGGACGTTCTTCGGGGGCCTGGAGGCAGTGCCGCTGGCCCCGCCGGCAGCGGGGCAGCTGAGCATGGCCGTCCCCGAAGGGCTGGTGGCCGCCGGCCAGCCGGGCGCCGACGTCGGGGTGACGGTCGAGACCGGTGCCGGCACCGCGACCGCCGCCATCCCCTTCCACGCCGAGCCACCCGAACCGGGTTTTGCCGAGCCGCCCTTCACCCCGGAAATGGCCCGCCTCGGGAGGAAGCTTGTGCTGCACGGCCGGAATTTCGACTTTGCTCCTGTGGCAGTGGAGTTCCGTGCGTTGGAGTTTTTCGACGATCCGCCCGCTCCTGTTGCCGGGGAGGTCCTCGGCACCCCGGGCCCTGCCGACATGACCGTGCGGATACCGTCGGATGTTTTCGTCCTTGGTCCGATCGGCAAAATCTCCGTGACGGTGACGACTGCGGGAGGTTCCGTCACCTGCGCCCAAGCCCTTCGGATCCTGGTCGGTCCACCGGTGCCGACCCTTGAGGATTTCAGCCCCTCAACTGTCGAGGTCGGCAGGGAGGTCACGCTGAACGGCCAGGAATTCGACTTTTCTCCAGTGACTGTGACATTCACGGTGGAGGGTCGTGGCGAGGTTCCGGCTGTGCTCCTCGAGCCGCCGTCAGCGACCCGGATCAGGGTGACGGCGCCCGACCTTGGCCCGGAAGCGGAGAACCAGGCCCGGATCACCGTGCGGGGCCAGTTTGGATCCAGTACAAGCGCAGAAGTTATCACTGTCACCCGCCCCGCTGACTAGGAGGAGTCGCCATGGGTTTCAAGCAGTTTCCGGATCCGCAGGTGACACCGCTGACCCTCGGGTCCGGCGGCGGCCGGCTGGATTCCCCGTTCAGCCAGCTCGCCGGTGCCCCGTTGCCGGAATTCACCGGGATCTACGCGCGGATGATGTTCATCCGGGTGGCGATGATCGGCGGATCCGTGCCGCCCACAGTGTTCCTGCGGGCGGGGCAGGGCCCCGCGGTGGCGGTCTCGACGGCGACCCAGCCGGTGTTCCGGTCCACCGGCCCCGGCGGTGCCGGCACCGGCTTCGTCGGCGATGTATTCCTGGCCCCGGGATCGGGCAACGTCCTCCGGATCCTGATGGGATTCGACCGGGACACGGTGGAGGCCTGGACGCTGGGGATCAGGAACAATGATCCGGTGTCCGACCGGCAGTTCACCTGGGTGGTGGCCGACAACCCGGCCGACGCCGCCCAGCCCTGGGCGGATCCGGCGTCGTACGCCCCGGGATTCGCCGCGGTGCCGTTCACCCCGGACAGCGGCGCGCCGGGCACTTCCGTGGTGCTCCACGGTACGAACTTCCATGTCGGCACCCCCACGGTGACCTTCGGCAACAAGCCCGCGGCGCTGCTCGCCCCGCCGGCCCCGACGGCGCTGACCGTGGCGGTGCCGGAGGATCTCGTGACTCCGGGGCAGCCGGGCGCGGACGTGCAGGTCAGCGTCAGCACCAGCGCCGGTACCGCCGTCTCCGGGACGGGCTTCCACGCGCTGCCACCGCCCCCGGTCTTCGCGGCCGAGCCATTTACTCCTGCCGTCGCCAAACCGGGCCAGATCCTGACCCTGCACGGGAAGAACTTTCACTACGGACCCGTCCAGGCTGGCTACGGCTTCGTCAGCATGGGCCCCGGGCCGGGAGGTTCCTCCGGGGGCAGCGGCGGGATCATCGACCCGGCTTCCCCGACCGAGTTCACACTGCAGATGCCGGGGGAGGACATCAGCAATCCCGAGCAAATCTTTCCCCTGGTTGTGAGGGTTTCGATATCCACCGCCGGCGGCACAGCCCAGTGTCCCGGGCCGGTGATCGTGGTGTTCCGGGGATGAAGATCAGGTAGGCGGAGGCATCAAGCGAAGGAGACGCGCATGGCGATTGAGCGGGTGGGTCCTGAACGGATGGGGCCTGTCCGGCGCAGCCCGGTGCCGGCGCAACCCGGGAGCGTGCCGCACCGTCCGGTTCCGCTGCAGCGGCGGCTCGGTAACCAGACGGTGATGCGGCTTGCCGGCTTCCACGAGCCGGAGGCGGGGGCCGCGCCCGCGCATGACCCTCATCAGGACCAGGCGGAGCACGAACCCGCACTGGGCCCGGGCCACGTGCTGCCGGAGGACCTGCGGGACCGGCTGGAACAGGCATTCGGCACCGGGTTGGGCCAGGTCCGGATCCATCACGGGCCGGAGGCAGCCAGGCTGGCCGGGCTGATCGATGCCCGGGCCTTCGCGATCGGGCGGCACATCGGCTATCCGGCGGCGGTCTCGCCGTACACCGCCGAAGGCTACCGGTTGCTGGCCCATGAGGTCGGCCATGTGCTCCAGCAACGGAACGTGGCGGGCAGCCCGGAGCGCACGAACCGCGGCGATCTGCTTGAACTGTCGGCGCAATGGGCGGCAGTGCAGGCGGCCTCCGGCCGGCTGGTGGGCGTCCCCGCAGCCAGTGCCGGGCCGCTGTTGGCGCGGGACGGTACCTTCCGTCCGGTCGACTGGGCCGAATCCGGTATGGACTGGCTCGGGCAGAAGGCCGTGTCCGCCAAGGAGGCCGGCTACAAGTGGATGATCGCCGCCATCCGGGACCTGCACCGCTCGGGCATCGGCAGGCTGCGAAAGTACGGAGATACTCTGACCGTTACCCAGCGTTCACAGTTCGAGGTCCTCGTGACCGCCGTGGATGTCATCTTCACCATCCTGGAAGGCCTGGTCTACGCGGTCGTGGGGATTACGGCCGGATTCATTACCGGCATCCTGCAGATGGTGGTGGGCCTGGTACAGATCGTCCTCGGGGCGGCGGAGGGGATTCTTAAGTTCCTGTGGGGCTTTGTCGACGGCGGTAAGGCCTTCGACGAATGGGCCACCCGGGTGGTCAGGACCATCGCTGCCATTCCTGCTGCACTTGGTGCCTTCGTCACCGACTGGCGGGCGAAGTTCGAGAAGGCCTCACCCGAGGAAGCCGCACTGATGATCGGGGAGCTCACCGGGCAGATCCTGGCGTTCCTGGCCACCCTGGGCATCTCTGCCGGGAAGGCCGGCAGCGCGGCACAGGCCGTCAAGCTTGAGGCACGGCTGGCCCGGGTAGCGCAGGCGGTGCTGGAACCGGCGTCGGCGGTGACTACTGCCGGCGTGGTGCTGCCGGCGGCCGCGGAGGTTACGCCGAAGGCGGCGGCGCTGGCGAGCAATATCGTCAAACAAGGCGGGGCCGCGGCGAAGGCCGGCACGGTGGTGGCAGCCAAGACGAAGGGAACCGTTCCCAGTGTCGCGGAACGGCTCGGCAAGCTCGAACCGCGGATCGAGGCCCTGAACAACGAAAAACTGTATGACCGCCTGCAGGAACTGAAAACGCTCCACGAGACCAATCCCAACTCGGGTGACCTGGCCCCGGGACTCAAGGACCTGGAACGGGAGGTTTCGCTGGCCGAGGAGGCACCCAAGGCAGGCGCCGGAACCGAACCCGGTGCGTCCACGCGGAAGACTCCGGGCAGGCCGCAGCCGCGGCAGATGGAGGCGGGCAATTTTGCGCACGAATGGCTGGAGGAGTTGCGCAACGAACTCACCGTGGATGCTCCGCCGGGCTACGAGGCCCTGCAGCAGGAGGGGAAGATCATTCCGTTGGACGAAATGCCCAACGGGCTGCAGGCGGAGGTCAAGCTGGGGGCGACCGCCAGGGCGGACCGTGTCGGGGCGGTTATCTACGAGGTCAAACCCAATACGCCGGCTTCCATCGATGCCGGGCTCATCCAGGTTGACGAGTACGTCAGGCTGGCCAATGACACGAAGTATCTGGGCCGCAGCGACTGGACCGGCAAGGTGGTTGTCTATGACGCGGAGGCGGCCAGGAACTTTATCCCGTAGGCCACAGAACCGTTGGGAGGTGCGCTGTGGGGTTTGGATTGTTTCCGGATCCGGCGGAGGGTCCGTTGCGGTTGGACGCCGGCGGGAGGGCCGAGGCCGGTTTCGATCAGTTCGCGGGGGAACCGTTGCCGGAGTTTGCCGGGATCTATGCGCGGATGATGTTTATCCGGGTGGCGGTGCTGGGCGGTGCGGTGGTGCCGGAGGTGTCGGTGCGGGCCGGGCAGGGGCCGGCGGTGGTGGCGGGGGCGCAGAGCCGGCCGGTGTTCCGGGCCACCGCTGCCTCCGGTGCCGGGACCGGGTTTGTCGGGGATGTGTTCCTCGTGCCGGCACCGGAGGGCGTGGTGCAGTTCGTGGTGGGGTTTGACCGGGATACCACGGAGGAGTGGGGTCTGGGCATCCGGAACACTGATCCAGGCACGGAGCGGTGGTTCACCTGGGTGGTGGCCGATAATGATGCGGAGGTGGTGGATCCGTGGGCGTGGCCGCCCGCGTGGGTGCCGGAGATCGAGCAGATGAACCCGAGGCAGGGGGCGCCGGGTACGGAGGTGGCGCTGACCGGGCGGACCTTGCTTCTCGGCACACCGCAGGTGTTCTTCGGGGATCGGGAAGCGGTGTTGCTGAGGAAGCTGCCGTTGGCACAGGCTCTGGCCGTGGCGGTTCCTGAGGGGCTGGTGGCCACGGGGCAGCCGGGCGCGGATGTACCGGTGGCCGTTCGCACGGCTGCCGGGAAGAGCGACGACGCCGTGACCTTCCGCGTCCTGGCGCCGGAGGTGGTGCTGGTCGGCCACCCGGACCACGGCCTGGCCGGGATCGCCGGCCAGCTCCGCGGTGAAGGCAGCATGACCGTGTCGATCGGCCCCGAAGGTCTGTCCGACAGCACCGGCCTGCTGCTCTCCGTCGTGGACTGCCGTGACGGTCCCATGCCCGCGCTGCGTGAATCGCTCCGGGCGCTGGATGGCCGGGTCGTGGCCCGGGCCGCGGTCCTGCTCACCAATACGGACACGTTGGACCCGGAGCTGGCGGACTTGGTCGAGCTGGAGGTCCTCGAACTGCATGCGGCGGTCGGGATTGCACCGCTGGAATCCGGCAATGTGATCAGGCTGCCGGGGCAACAGCTCGTTCCGGAAGTCGGACGCGTGCTTGCGCAGCCGCGGCGGGACTTCCATGTCGTGGTACCCGCCTAGCCCGGCGGCGGTGCCGGTCCGTCGAGGCCGGCAACGCGGACCGGCACCGGCCTACTCGACGGGCTGGATGTTGTGGTTCATCCGGAAGACGTTGTCCGGGTCCCAGTGGCGCTTGAGTGCAATCAGCCGCTCCAGCTTCTCCGGCCCATAGACCGAGACGGCCAGCGACCGCGGATCCTGCCCGGGCTCGGCGCCCATGAAGTTGATGTACTGGCCGCCGGTGGCGAACGGCCTCATATCGGTGGCGAAGCCGCGCACGAAATTGATCCGCGCGGCGTCGTCCGCGGCGTCGTTCCAGAAGCCGTAGATATTGAGCCAGAAGCGTGCGGACCGGTTTGGGAACGGGGTTGCGTCTTCCGGAACCGTGCCGTACGTCCCGCCCAGATGATGGATGTCGAACGCCGTTCCGTGCCAGCTCTGTTCCGCCGCCCGGGCGACAATGAGCGCAATCACCTCGTCGTCCAGCCGGTCGAAGGACGTGTTCTTCCAGTAGGCCCGCACGCCTTTGGGGAACAGCTCATCCATCGCCGACTGCCACTGCACCCAGCTGCTCGGCTCCACCACTTCGGTATCGGGAGGAGCTGCCTGCCGGAGCCTGTCCAGGACCGGCCGGCCTGCGGCCTGGTCCCGGGCGGTCCAGCAGAAACCGATGACCAAGATGGGTTCGCTGCCCAGCTCCCAGTTGGGCGGCGGCACCAGCACCGTGATGATGGAGGTCATCTCCTCCGGCAGCTCCCGCGTCCACTCCTCCCAGGCGTGCAGCGCGATGGTCCAGTGTTCGGGGCCGAAGTAGATGAGGTTGCCGGAGAATACTGCTTCCGGCAGGGGCCGGGCGCGGAAGGTGAAGGCACTGGCCACGCCGAAGTTCCCGCCGCCGCCGCGCAGGCCCCAGAACAGTTCCGGATTCTCGGCGTCGCTGGCGGTGACGGTGCTGCCATCGGCCGTCACCAGGTCCACCGAGAGCAGATTGTCGGCCGCGAGTCCGTTGGGGCGGGTCAGCCAGCCGAAGCCGCCGCCCAGGGTCAGCCCGGCGACGCCGGTGGAAGATACGACGCCGGTGGGCACGGCCAGCCCGTGCGGTGCGGTGGCGGCGTCCAGGTCGGCCAGCGTGGCGCCCGGCTGCACCCGCACGGTGCGCCGGTCCGGATCCACCTCGACCTTCCGCAGGCCGCCCAGGTCCAGCACCAGGCCGGCATCGACGGTTCCGTTGCCGGCGACATTGTGGCCGCCGCCGCGGACGGCAAGCGGAAGGCGGTTCTCGCGCGCGCAGCGCACCACCGGAGCGATGTCAGCCTCGGTGCCGGCGCGCACGACGGCGGCCGGCCAGCGTTCGATCATCCCGTTCCAGACCCGGCGCGCCTCGTCGTAGCCGTCGTCGCCGGGCAGCAGCACGGTGCCGGCTACCTCGTCCCGCAGGCTGGCAATGGTCTGTTGATCCAGAACTGTTTCGTCACTCATCAGGCACCCTCCATGCGCCCGCGCAGGCGGCTTCCGGGCGCGCCCGCGCGGGAAGTATCCGTGATGTTCCCCGGCGGCGGGGCCCGGCCCGTCCTGCGGCCGGGGCCCGCCGCCCAGGTTGCGGCTTGGGCCGGCTCCTCCAGTATGGGCACCCTCGGTGGCCAGCGGAAGAGCGGGCGGCACCGGCGGTTCCCGCCGGCTGGACAAATTGCATATCCTTTTTCGGCAAGAGGTGGCAGGATGGCGTGCGGCCGCAGGCCGGAGAGGATACTGTGCAAATCGATACGCTGGACTCGCAGATTGTGACGCTGTTTGCCGAGGACCCCCGGATGTCCGTGCTGGAGGCCTCGCGCGTGCTGAAGGTTGCCCGGGCGACGGTGCAGGCACGGCTGGACAAGATGCAGCGGGCGGGCGTGATCGCCGGCTGGGGCCCGCGCATCGCGCCCCGGGAACTGGGCTACGTGGTCAAGGCCTATTGCGCGTTGACGATCCGCCAGGAGGCCGGCCACGATGCGGTGGCCACCGCGCTCGCCGATATTCCCGAAGTGCTGGAACTGCATACCGTCTCGGGCGAGAACGATCTGCTGGCCTGCGTGGTGGCCCGCTCCAATGCCGACCTGCAGCGGGTGCTGGACGAGATCACGGCCACGAACACCGTGCTTCGTTCCTCCTCGGTGATCGTGCTGAACAGCCACTTCGAGGGCCGCACCCTGCCGCTGGTCCAGGCCGCCGCGGGGGAGGACCGGCCGCGCGGCGCGGCTGCCCTCCCGTAGCCGGACCAACGTGCCCGCTTTAGGGCCGGACAAAGTGCGCACGTTCCGGATCTGCCCATTGCGGCCGGCCTGATACTGGGCGGATTGGCGCGTGCGCACAGGGAGCCGGCGGCAGATTATGACCCCGCGCCAAAAAAGAGATTGTGTCAGTGTGACCATAACCCTGTAGAATGTGTTTTGGTCTATTTGACCATAACTAGTACCGCAGGGAGGTGGCCATGGGAATCGGATCCGCCAACGTCTCGGAGCGTGCGCAGCAGCCGCCGGAACTGGCCATTTCCACGGTCATCTTCGCACTGCGGACCGACGCCGGCCACGGCCGCCCCACCCTCTGGCTGCCGTTGGTACGCCGGACCCGCCAGCCCTTCCGGGACCTCTGGGCGCTGCCGGGCGGACCGTTGAGCGCCGCCGAATCTCTGCAGGATGCCGCCGCGCGCAGCCTGCAGGAAACCACCGGCCTGCAGCCGAGCTACCTGGAGCAGCTCTACGCCTTCGGCGGCCTGGACCGTTCGCCGGTCCAGCGGATGGTGTCGATTGTCTACTGGGCGCTGGTCCGGCCCGATGAGGCCGCCCTGGCCCGGGAGACCGAAAACGTGGGCTGGTTCCGGGCCGACTGCCTGGACCGGCTGGCCTTCGACCACAACCTGATCGTGGACTACGCCCTGTGGCGGCTGCGGAACAAGGTCGAATACGGCTCCATCGCCTACGACTTCCTGGGACCCAAGTTCACCCTGGCCCAGGTCCGCGAGGTCTACGAGGCCGTGCTGGGCAGGAAGCTGGATCCGGCGAATTTCCGCCGCCAGCTGCGCTCCACGCCGGACATCGAGGAAACGGACGAATACGTCCAAGGCGGCCGGCACCGGCCGCCGCGGCTCTACCGCTATACCGGCGCCGCCGCGCAGCGGAACAACGGACCGCTCAGCCAGACCGTCGAGTAACCGGACAAACGGCTACCAGGGCGGCAGGCAGCAACCAGCAGGTAAGGCACAACAACGGAGAACACCATGGCATCAGTCAGCACCACCATCGACCTCATCACCCGCGAGGAGGCTCTGGCCCGCCCGGCGGCCGGCGGCACCTGCAGCCAGGACCTGGCCAAGGGCCCGTGGGCGTTCGATGCCCCCGCCGGCGCCGCTGCCTGGACGCCGTCCTACGGTCCCGGCGCCTCGATGGCGGACATTGCCCCGGCCACCACCCCGCAGCAGGGGCAGATCCCGGAGGAATACCGGCTGGCCTCGGACGAGGAACTGGATGCGCGCATCCGCGCGGCCAAGGAAAAGCTGGGCTCGAAGCTGGTGATCCTGGGCCACTTCTACCAGCGCGACGAGGTGGTCAAGTATGCGGACTTCGTGGGCGATTCCTTCCAGCTTGCCCGCGCCGCCAAGGAGAAGCCGGAGGCGGAGATCATCGTCTTCTGCGGCGTGCACTTCATGGCCGAGACCGCGGACATGCTCTCCGGTCCGGACCAGGCGGTGATCCTGCCGAACCTGGCAGCCGGCTGCTCCATGGCGGACATGGCCGACGCGGATTCGGTCCAGGCCTGCTGGGACCAGCTTGCCGAGGTCTTCGGCACCGAGCCCGACGCCGACGGCAGGATCCCGGTCATGCCGGTCACCTACATGAACTGCTCGGCCGCGCTGAAGGCCTTCGTCGGGGAGAACGGCGGCATCGTCTGCACCTCCTCCAACGCCGCCACCGTGCTGGAGTGGGCGTTCGAGCGTGCCCAGCGCGTGCTGTTCTTCCCGGACCAGCACCTGGGCCGCAACACCGCTAAGGCCATGGGCGTGCCGCTGGAGCAGATGCCGATGTGGAACCCGCGCCAGGCCCTCGGCGGCAACGACGAGCAGACCCTGCTGGATTCCCGCGTGATCCTCTGGCACGGCTTCTGCTCGGTGCATAAGCGCTTCACCGTGGAGCAGATCGACAAGGCCCGTGCCGACTACCCGGGCGTGCGGGTGATCGTGCACCCCGAGTGCCCGATGCCCGTGGTCGACGCCGCGGACGAGGCCGGCTCCACCGACTACATCCGCAAGGCCATCGCCGCCGCCCAGGAACCGGCCGTCTTCGCCGTCGGCACCGAGATCAACATGGTCAACCGCCTGGCGGCCGAGTTCCCGCAGCACACCATCTTCTGCCTGGACCCGGTGGTCTGCCCGTGCTCGACCATGTACCGGATCCACCCGGGCTACCTGGCCTGGGTACTGGAGGCCTACGCCGGGACGGACGCCCTGCCGGGCGGGGAGATCCTGAACCGGATCACCGTGCCCGAATCCGTGGCCGTCCCCGCACGGGTGGCCCTCGAGCGGATGCTGGCAGCCCGGCCGTGAGCACCGCACCCAGGCCGCTGCGCGTCGTCGTCGTCGGCTCCGGCATTGCCGGGCTCTACACCGCGGCGCTGGCGGCCCGGCGCCCGGACACCGCGGTCACCCTGGTGACCAAGGGGGCGCTGGAGGAGAGCAACACCTGGCACGCCCAGGGCGGGATCACCGCCGTTACGGCGCAGGGCCGCGCGGCCGGGGACTCGGTCGACGCCCACGTGGCCGACACCCTGCGCGCCGGTGCGGGGATGAACGACGACGCGGCGGTGCGGCTGCTGTGCGCCGCCGCCGGGGAGGAGATCGCCACCCTGGACGCCTGGGGCGTTCCCTTCGACCGCACCGCGGACGGCTACGCGCTGGGACTGGAAGGGGCGCACTCGGCGGCCCGGATCCTGCATATCGGCGGGGACCGGACCGGCACGGGCCTCGCCCTGTCGCTGATCCGGCAGGTCAGGGACCTGGCCGACGCCGGGCACCTCGAACTGCGCCAGCACACCGCGGTCCGCAGCCTGCTGCGCAGCGGCGGCCGGGTGCGCGGAGCGGTCCTGCAGGCAGCCGGCGGCGGAACCACAGGGGCGGAAGAAATCCGTGCCGACGTCGTCATGCTGGCCACCGGGGGCGCCGGCCAGCTCTTCGAGGCCACCACCAACCCGGCCGGTGCCACCGGCGACGGCGCGGCGCTGGCCTGGGCCGCCGGTGCGGTGCTGACCGACCTGGAATTCATCCAGTTCCACCCCACGCTGCTGGATCCTGCGGCCACCGGCGGGCGGTCCTTCATGGTCTCGGAGGCCGTCCGCGGCGAGGGCGCCGTGCTGGTGGATGCCGCCGGCCGGCGCTTCATGCCCGGCTGCCATCCGGATGCCGAGCTGGCCCCGCGGGACGTGGTGTCCCGGGCCATCTACAGCCGTCAGCGCGAACTCGCGCAGCAGGGCCTGGAACCGGCCGTCTACCTCGATGCCACCGCGGTCGCAGCCGCCCGCGGGCAGGACTTCCTCGCCCGCCGGTTCCCGATGATCGACGCCACCGTCCGGGCACTGGGCTTCGACTGGACCCGCGAACCGCTGCCGGTGGTGCCCGCGGCGCACTACTGGATGGGCGGGGTGCGCACGGACCTGCAGGCCAGGACCTCGGTGCCCGGGCTGTTTGCCGTCGGCGAGGTGGCCTGCACCGGCGTGCACGGGGCGAACCGGCTGGCCTCCAACTCCCTGCTCGAAGGCCTGGTCTTCGCCCGCCGGGCCGTCGAAGCCCTGGACCAGTACCGCACCGCTCCGTCCTTCGACGCGCTCCCGCTGGCTTTCGACGCCGGCGGTACCGTCTGCAGCCAGGCCGAGATCCGGGCCCTGATGAGCGCCTCCGCCGGGGTGGCCCGGGACGGCGCCGGGCTCGAGCTGGCGGCCAAGCAGCTGGCCGAATGGACCGTAGCGGAGGACGGCTGCGCCGGCCTGCTGACCGTGGCGCGGCTGGTGGTGGCCGCCGCGGCGGCCCGGCGGAACTCGGTGGGCGCGCACTACCGCACGGACTTCGAACAGGCCCCCGCGGGCCGGCAACGCCTCAGCTTCATCAACGAACAGGAACAGCCATGACCTTTATCCTGCCCGCAGACCAGCCGACCGTGGAACGGATCGTCGCCGCCGCGCTCGCCGAAGACGCGCCATGGGGCGATATCACCTCGACCGTGCTGATTCCGGCCGGCGCCACGGCGACGGCGGAGCTCACCGCCCGCGAGCCGGGGGTCTTTGCCGGGGCCGAGGTGCTGCGCACGGTGTTCCGCCAGGTCGATGCCGCCGTGGACGTCTCGGTCAAGGCCGCGGAGGGGGAACGCTTCGAGGCCGGTCAGGTGCTGGCCGTGATCAGCGGCGGCGCGCGGGCCATCCTGCTGGGCGAGCGCGTGGCGCTGAACCTGCTGCAGCGGATGTGCGGCATCGCCACGCAGACCGCGGCCTTCGTCCGGGAAACGGCCGGCACCAAGGCGCGGATCGCGGACACCCGCAAGACGACGCCGGGGCTGCGGGCGCTGGAGCGCTTCGCCGTGCGCTGCGGCGGCGGCCACAACCACCGGTACTCGCTCTCCGACGCCGTCATGGCCAAGGACAACCACCTGGCGGTCCTCACCCGCGGCGGCACGCGGGACCTGACCGAGGCGCTGGCCGAGGCCAGGGCGGCGCTGCCGCATACCATGCACTTCGAGGTCGAGGTGGACTCGCCGGAGCAGATCGAGCCGGTGCTGGCTGCCGGCGTGGACACCATCATGCTGGACAACTTCACGCTCGAGCAGCTGCGGGACGGCGTCGGGCAGGTGGCCGGCCGGGCTATCGTCGAAGCCAGCGGCAACGTGCGGCTGGATACGGTGGCCCGGATCGCCGGCACCGGAGTGGACGTGATCTCCTCCGGGGCACTGACGCACAGCGTGCGGTCCCTGGACCTGGGCCTGGACATCCACCTCGGCGCGGACGCCTGAGCGGAAGGCAGCAGATGATCTACCTGGATTCCGCCGCCACCGCCCCGGTGCGCCGTGAAGTGCTCGAGGCGATGTGGCCGGCCCTCACCCAGGACTTCGGCAATCCCTCGAGCCACCACACCGTGGGGGAGGCCGCGGCCCGGGCACTGGAGTATGCCCGCGGCAAGGCGGCCGCAGTGCTCGGCTGCCGGCCCGGGGAAATCATCTTCACCTCCGGCGGCACCGAAGCCAACAACCTGGCCATCAAGGGTATCGCCCTGGCCCGCCCGCGGGGCAGGCACCTGGTGGTCAGCGCCGTCGAACACCCCTCGGTCCTGGAGGCCGCCGACTACCTGGAGCGCTTCCACGGCTTCCGCACCACCCGCATCCCGGTGGACGACGAAGGCACCGTGGACCTGGACGCGCTGGCGGCGGCGCTGACCCCGGAGACCACACTGTGCTCGGTGATGTACGCCAACAACGAGGTGGGCACCGTCCAGCCGGTGGCACAGATCGGCCGGCTCTGCCGGGCCGCCGGCGTGCCGTTCCACGTCGACGCCGTGCAGGCCGCCGGCTGGCTGCCGCTGGACATCGCCGGACTCGGCGCGGATTCCCTGAGCATCTCGGGCCACAAGCTCGGCGCCCCGAAGGGCAGCGGGCTGCTCTATGCCGCCGGCCGGCTTCCGCTGGAGCCGCTGGTGCACGGCGGCGGGCAGGAACGCGGCCGGCGCTCGGGCACCGAAAACGTGGCCGGCGCCGTCGGCACCGCCACCGCGCTGGCGCTGGCCGAGGCCGAGCGGGCCGAAGCCGCGGCCCGGGTGGGACGCTACCGTGACTTCCTGGTGGACCAGGTGCTGGGCGCGCTGCCGGAGGCCGTGCTCACCGGGCACCCGCACGAGCGGCTGCCCGGCAGCGCTTCGTTCTGCTTCCCGGGCACCTCCGGCGAGGCGGTGCTGCTGGAGCTGGAGCGCCGCGGAATTGTCTGTTCCTCGGGTTCGGCCTGCCATGCCGGATCGGACGAACCCTCGGCGGTGCTGCTGGCGATGGGCATCGACCGCGCCGTCGCGCAGACGGCGGTCCGCCTGACCCTCTCCGCCGCAGTCAAGGAGTCCGAGGTGGCCATGGCCGCCCGCGCTGTCGTCGCCGCCGTCCGGCAGGTGCAGGCGCTCGCCCGCTGAACCCGGCCAGCCTGCGGCCTCGGGCCGGCGGTGCCGCGCGCTTGGCCAAACCGGTCCGGTGTGTGCGCATAATTGGGGCGGCCCTTCCCGGTGCCATCCGGAGCAACCTTGAACAGGAGCGTGCATGCGACGAGCCGTGTCGGCCCGTATTTCCGCCAGGACCACCGCCAACACCTCGATGGTCTTCGCCGTCGCCGCGGCCCGGAACCCCGGCTTCGACGGTTTCGAGGAAAAGTTGACGGTACTGGTGGACTCGGAACCGGTCCAGGTGCGGGAGGCCGAGGACGCGCACGGAGGACGTCTGCATCTGCTCCGGGTTGCCCAACCCGCCACCGTGGAACTGGAGTATTCGGCCACCGTGACCGGCCGGGCAACCCCGGCCGCGGCCGACGAGGTGGACCTCATCCGGTACGTCCGGCCCAGCAGGTACTGCGAATCGGACCGGCTGCTGCCCACGTCCTACGCCGAATTCGGCAGCTTGCAGGGGGCCGGACTCCTGACCGCAGTCCGTGCCTGGGTGGCCCAGGAGCTCCGCTACGTCAGCGGTTCCTCGCGCCCCACGGACGGCGCGGTGCAGACCCTGTTGGCCCGCCGCGGCGTCTGCCGCGACTACGCGCACCTGGTGGTGTCACTGCTGCGGGCCAAGGACGTTCCGGCCCGGGTGGCCGCGGTCTACGCACCGGAACTGGTCCCGATGGACTTCCACGCCGTCGCCGAGGCCTACGTGGATGGCGCCTGGCACGTGGTAGACGCCACCGGGCTGGCGTCCCGCCACGGGTTGTTGCGGATTGCCACCGGCCGCGACGCTTCCGACACCGCCTTTCTCTCCACCGTCGGCGGCAGCCTGACCCTGACGGAACTCAAGGTCACCGCGGAGATCGACGAGCCCGTCCCCGACGCGGATCCCACAGCCCTCATCCAGCTCGGCTGACAACCCACCACCCCTTCCCCGAGAACCTGGGCCCTTCCAAGACAACTTGGGCGGGATAGATGCTGTTATCAGGCTCGATAACAGCATCTATCCCGCCCAAGTTGCTATGGGGCTGGGTGCCGGGGCCTCAGTCTGCGCGCTTGAGGCCGTTCCGCAGTTTTTCCGTCAGCAGTTGAAGCTGGCCGAACTCCTCGGCGGAGAGCGCCGGCGCAATCATCTCGTGCAGATGGCGCACATGCTCCCGGCCAATGATCCGCTGCAGCTCGCGCCCTTCCTCGGTCAGCGAGATCTCGATGCCGCGCTGGTCCTGTTCGGCGGTGCGCCGTTGGAGCAGGCCCTTGGCCACCAGCCGCTCGACCATCCGGCTCAGGCTTGGCTGGCTGATCAGCAGGGCCTCGTTCAGCTCATTGAGCCGGGTCCAGCCGGTGGGGCAGCGGCTGATGTTGAAGAGCACGTCGTATTCGCGCATGGACAGCTTCTTGAATTCCGGCAGTCCCTGCATGCGGCGCATGACCGCCACCTGGGTGCGGAACAGCGACTCCCAGGCCTGCGCGGTAGTGCGCACATCAGGCAAGTGTTCCTGGTCAGGCATTGGCGCCCGCCTGCTCGGTGGCGTCCTTGGCCTCCAAGGCGGCTTTGCGGCTGGTGTGGGTGGGCGTGTCGGGCACCCCGGCGGGCCTGCGGGCGGCAAACTCCCTCTTCAGCACGGGCAGGACTTCCTCGCCGAACAGGTCCAGCTGCTCCAGCACCGTCTTCAGCGGCAGGCCCGCATGGTCGATCAGGAACAGCTGGCGCTGGTAGTCGCCGAAGGAGTCCGCGAAACTGAGCGTCCTTTCGATCACCTGCTGCGGGCTGCCCACCGTCAGCGGCGTCTGTGCGGTGAAATCCTCCAGCGAGGGGCCGTGGCCGTAGACGGGGGCGTTGTCGAAGTACGGACGGAATTCGTTCACGGCGTCCTGGGAGTTGCGGCGCATGAAGAACTGGCCGCCCAGGCCCACGATCGCCTGCTCGGCGGTGCCGTGGCCGTAGTGGGCGTAGCGCTCGCGGTACAGCCCGATCAGGCGCATGTAGTGCTCCTTGGGCCAGAAGATGTTGTTGGCAAAGAAGCCGTCGCCGTAGTACGCGGCCAGCTCGGCGATCTGGGGCGTGCGGATCGAGCCGTGCCAGACGAACGGGGCGACGCCGTCGAGCGGGCGCGGCGTGGCGGTGAAGTTCTGCAGCGGGGTGCGGAACTTGCCCTGCCAGTTGACTACGTCCTCGTCCCAGAGCTTGCGCAGCAGGGCGTAGTTCTCCACCGTCAGCTCCAGCGAATCCTGGATGTTCTTGCCGAACCAGGGGTAGACCGGCCCGGTATTGCCCCGGCCCAGCACCAGGTCCACCCGGCCGTCAGCCAGTTGCTGCAGCATGGCGAAGTCCTCGGCGATCTTTACCGGATCGTTGGTGGTGATCAGGGTGGTCGCGGTGGAGAGCGTAATGCGCTCGGTCTGGGCGGCAATGTAGCCCAGCAGTGTGGTGGGGGAGCTGGAGAAGAACGGCGGATTGTGGTGCTCGCCGATGGCGAAGACGTCCATGCCGATCTCTTCGACCTTGTGCGCGATGGCGACCATCGCCTTGATCCGTTCGCGCTCGGTCGGCATGCGGCCGGTAGTGGGGTCCTGGGTGATGTCGCTGACGCTGAATACGCCGATTTCCATAGCGGGTCCTCTCAAGTTCGGCCGGTGGGCCGCAGCCAGTTTACATGCAATTGCATCTACTGACCTAACGGCGCGGACCTGCCATTCATTCCCTGGCTGTATTGCCGGCCCGGGGGCCGTCCGCGAGCCCTGCCAGGATCCGGCCCAGGCTCACCGCGAGGGAGCCGACGGCGGCGGGCGGATTCTCCTCGGAGGCCAGCCGGCCCAGTTCCTGCAGCAGGTCCCGGTGCCTGTCCGCAGCTTCCTGCCGCAGCCGTTCAGCGTCGTCCTCGTCCAGGTTCCGGACGGCCGAGGCGACGGCGCCCATGGCCGCCGCGAGCGGATCAACCAGGTTCGGAGGAATCTGCAGGTGCTCCTCCCAGATGACGACGGAGAGCACATCGGTCATGTCCCGGACGTGGAAGACCGCGTGCTCAAGCAGCCGCAGCCGCCGGAAGTCCTCGTCCAGGTCCCGTGGATGCAGGCGCCGGCGTGGATTTGCCTTGCGGCTTAGGGCCGCCTGCTGGACCGCCTGCCGTACCTGCGAGGCCAGCAGGGCGAGGTCATCGCTGCGTTCGGACCAATCCCGGTGTTCGGGCGGCCATGGTTCGACCAGTGCTTCGGTCATCTGGTCAAGTTGATCGGCCAGGTCATGGCGCAGCCGCTCCAGTTGGTTGACCGCGGCGTTGAAGTGCAGCGGCGGGAAGACCACGAAGTTCACCAGGATGCCCACGGCCGCTCCCAGCGCGGTCTGCACCAGATAGCCGGCAGAGTAGTCTTCGGCGTCCGGGCCGCCGACCAGCAGGACGAACAAAGCAGCGGTGGGAACCCAGTCCTTGCCGCTGCCCAGGCGCGGAATGCCCGCCAGCAGGACGCCCAGACAGACCATGATCGCTATCGACAAGGCGCTGGGTGCGGACCAGAGCATCATCAGCCAGGCCAATCCGACGCCGAGCAGCAGGCCGGCGAGCGTCTGGAGCGTCGTCTGCACGGATCCGGCCACGGTGGGGTAGAGGCTGAGCAAGGCCCCCACCGGGGCGTAGTAGGGGTATTCGTGGGCAGCGCCCGGAATGGCGTGGGCAGCGCTCCAGGCCAGCCCTGCAGCCAGCGCCGCCTTGACCGCCAGATGGAGGCGGGGCCAGCGCAGTACGGCACGCAGGCGCTGCAGGCCCGGCCGCGGGCGCACCGGTCCCTCGCGGCTGGAATCGGAACGGCGGCCGGTCCTGATGGTACCCATGCTGCGATTCTTCAGACCGGCGCCCCGGGACGTCAACGCCCGCCGGCGCAGCCTCCGGAGGTGTTAGACCTGGGCACCGACCTCTTCGGGCAGCACCTTCGGCGCCGCAGCCTTCGCCGCGCGGCGCTCGTGCCGGCCCTCTACGAGCCGGTAGAGCACAGGCACCAGAACCAGCGTCAGCGCGGTCGAGGAGACCAGCCCGCCGATGACGACGACGGCCAGCGGCTGGGAAATGAACCCGCCTTCGCCGGTGAGCCCCAGCGCCATCGGCGTGAGCGCGAAGACGGTGGCCAGCGCGGTCATCAGGATCGGCCGCAGGCGCTGGCGGGCACCGTGCCGGATCGCGTCCGCCACGCTCATTCCGGGCTGGCCGGCGGTGCCGCGCCGATACTGATTGATCAAGTCGATGAGCACGATGGCATTAGTCACCACAATGCCCACCAGCATCAGCATGCCGATGAGCGAGGGCAGTCCGAGCGGGATCTGGGTGAGGACCAGCAGGGCAATGGCGCCGGTGGCCGCGAACGGCACCGAGACCAACAGGATCAGCGGCTGGACCAGGCTCTTGAAGGTGGCCACCATGATCACGTACACGATCGCAATCGCCGCCAGCAGCGCCAGGCCCAGCTGCTGGAAGGACTCGGCCTGCTGCGTCGCCGCTCCGCCGAGCGCAGCGGTGACTCCTGCCGGCAGCGTCACAGCGTCCAGCCGGGCCTGCACCGCGGCGCTGAGCGCACCGAGGTTGTCCCCGTCCGGGGTGACGGAGACGACGGCGGTCCGCTCGCCGCCGGTGGTGGTGATCGAGGTGGGGATACGTTCCTGGGTGACGGTGGCCAGATCCGTCAGCGGGAGGCGCCCGGCCGACGTCGTCAGCCGGACATCCCGCAGCTCGGCGATGCTGGTGAACCGTCGCCCTTGACCGATCTGCACCGGATAGTCGGTGGTGCCGATCCGTACGGTCCCGCCCGGCAACGGGCTGATCGTCGAGGCCAGCAGCCCGGACACTTCCTGTTCGCTCAGACCTGCGGCCACCGCCTTGGCCCGGTCGATCCTGACCTGGACCACCGGTTCCTCGGCGGAGAGGTTGCTGGAGACCTCTGCTGCGCCCTGGACCTGGGCCAATTCCTTGACCAGGGCGTCTGAGGCGCCCTTCAGATCCTGCGGGTCCGCCGCCGAGAGGGTGACGTCCACCGTGCTGGAGGTGCCGAAGCCGCCGCCTTGGGTACCCAGGGTGATGGTCCCGGCGCCGGGCAGCTTCTGCACGGCGGTGCGGACGGATTCGCGCAGCGCCTCCTGGTCCGTACCTTCCTCGGTGATGACCGTGAACTGGGCAACGTTGGAGCCGGCGGAGAGGAACCCGCCCAGCCCGGCGGTGGAATTGCCCAGCGTCACCTGGACATCTTCGATCCAATCGGTGGCATCAAGCAGGTTCTCCACCTTCTGCGCCGCCGCGTCGGTAACGTCGAGGCTGCTGCCCGGAGGCATTTCCTGGCGGAGGCTGAAGCTGTTCTGGCCGGAGTCGCCCAGCAGGTTCGTCTGCATCAGCGGCACCATCGCCGCCGTGCCGGCCAGCACCAGTACCGCCGCCACCAGGGTCAGCACCGGGTGGCGCTGGGTGCCGGCCAGCACCGGCAGGTAGCCGCGCTGCAACGCGGAACGGTGCTCCTTGGCGGTCGCCGCGGCACGGACCTGCTCCGGGTCCAGTTGCTGGTCCGGGGACTTGACGAACCAGTAGGCCAGCACCGGCACGATGGTCAGGGACACCGCAAGCGAGGCCAGCAGGGCCAGCCCGGTCGTGACGGCGAAGGGCCGGAAGAGTTCACCGGCCAGGTTCCCGACGAACGCGATCGGCGCGAACACGGCCACCGTGGTCAACGTGGAGGCGGTAATCGCTCCGGCCACTTCGCGCACCGCGGTAAGAATGGCGGTGCGCTTGGCCTCGCCATAGCCCAGATGGCGCTTGATGTTCTCCACGACCACGATCGAGTCATCCACCACGCGGCCGATCGCGATGGTCAGTGCGCTCAACGTCAGGATGTTCAGCGAATAGTCCAGCGCGGACAGGGCGATGAACGTCACCAGCAGCGACAGCGGGATCGAGATGGCCGTGATCAGCGTGGACCTGACCGAAAGCAGGAAGACCAGGATGACCAGCACCGCGAAGCCCAGCCCCAGCAGGCCCTCGGTGGTCAGGTCCTTGATCGATTTTTCAATGAACGGGGCCTGGTCGAACACCGTGGTGATCCTGGCTCCATGGCCCAGTTCGGCCTCGAGCTCGGGCACCAGGGTGGTGATCGCCTGGGAAATGCCGACGGTGTCCCCGTCCGGGGTCTTGGTGACGGCCAGTGCCAGGGTTTCGGCGCCGTTGGTCCGGGTGATCGAGGTGCGTTCGTCGTCGGCGACCTTGACGCTGGCCACCTCGCCGATGGTCGGCGGGTCCGACGCCACAGCGGCGGCAGGGGACTGCGGCGCCGCCGCCGTGCCCGTGCCGGCCGCGGCCAGCGGCAGGCTGCGGATCGCCTTGAGGCTGTCCAGTGGACTGCCGATCTGCACCGAGAGGGACTTGCCGTCCTGCTCGACGGCGCCGGCGGGGACCAGGCCGCCGCTGTTCTTGAGGCTGTCGGCGATGGACCCCGCGGTGAGGCCGCGCTCGCGCAGCTTCGCCGCGTCCGGCAGGATCGCAATGTGCCGGGCGGAGCCGCCGCTCACCTCGGCCCCGCGCACGCCGTCGACCTTCTGCAGCCGGGGTACGGTTAGCCGCTGCAGCTCGGTGTTCAGCTCGCTCAGTGGCAGGTCCGAGGACACGGCCATGAAGACCACGGGGAAGTCGCTGATGCTGCCGGCCAGGGACTGCGGCGACACGTCGTCGGGCAGCAACTGGCGGGCATTGGAGATAGCCCGGTCCACCTGGCTGCGGGCGCGGTCCAGGTTGGTGCCGTAGGCGAAGGTCAGGTTCACCGTGGACATGCCGGTGCGCGACGTCGCGGTGGAGGAGTCCAGGCCCTCCACCGCATTCAGTGCGCGTTCGAGCGGTTCGCTGACCTGCTTGTCCACGACCTCCGGGGAGGCCCCGGGCATCGAGGTCACCACCGTGACCCGCGGGAATTCGAGCGAGGGGATGAGTTCCTGTTTCAGCGAGCCCATCGTGATCACCCCGAACACCGCCACAAAGACCGTGATCAGGGCGATCAGCGCCCGGTTGGCGAGGGACAGGGTGGCCAGCTTATGCATGGGTCTAAGCCTAACCGCCGAGGGACCCGCTCCGAGCGCAGCGAGTAAGAGCGCGGCCAAGGGTCCCCGCGCGCGGAGCGCGTGGAGGCGGCCGCGTTCGGGGAGGCGGTTAGGCGCTGACTGCTGGACGCCGAAGGCCCCGCCGCGGACAGAGCCAGCGTCGGGGCCTTCGACAAGGCCTTCGAGGGGACGGCGCCGGGTGTCAGCCCAACTGCAGGACGCGGTTGGTGTCCGCGGTGATCTCGGCCAGCAGGGACGGGTTGTCGTTCAACTTCGCACCATAGCCCGGGATCATTTCCTTCAGCTTCGGCTCCCAGTTCTTGAACTCGGTCGGGAAGCAGCGCTCAAGCACCTGGATCATGATCGGTGCGGCGGTGGAGGCGCCCGGGGAGGCCCCCAGCAGGCCGGAGATGCTGCCGTCGGCGGAGGTGATGACCTCGGTGCCGAACTGCAGCACGCCGCCCTTCTTGGCGTCCTTCTTGATGACCTGGACGCGTTGACCCGCGGTGATCAGCTCCCACTGCTCGCCCACGGCCTCCGGGAAGAACTCGCGCAGGGCCTCGTTCTTGCCCTCGCGGGTCTTCAGGACCTCGCTGACCAGGTACTTGACCAGGCCCAGGTTGTCCTTGCCGACGGCGAGCATCGGCACCAGGTTGGACGGACGGACCGACAGCGGCAGGTCCAGGAAAGAGCCGGTCTTGAGGAACTTGGGGGAGAAGCCGCCGTAGGGGCCGAACAGCAGCGAGCGCTTGCCATTGACGAAGCGGGTGTCCAAGTGCGGCACGGACATCGGCGGGGCGCCGACCGCTGCCTGGCCATAGACCTTCGCCGAGTGCCGGGCGATCACGGACTCATCGGTGCAGCGCAGGAATTGGCCGGAGACCGGGAAGCCGCCAAAGCCCTTGGCTTCGGGGATGCCGGAGCGCTGCAGCAGGTGCAGCGCCCCGCCGCCGGCTCCGACGAAGACGAAACGCGCGCGGACCGATTTCTGCGTTCCGGTGGCCTGGTCTTTGACCTTCAGCTCCCAGCGGCCGTCAGCACCGCGGGCGACGTCGGTGACCCGGTGCCCGTAGTTGATCGAGGCTCCGTTGCCGGCCAGGTACGCGGCCAGCTTGCGGCTGAGTGCACCGAAGTCCACGTCGGTGCCGCCGGCCACGCGGGAAGCGGCGACCCGCTGGGTGGAGTCGCGTCCGGCCATCACCAGCGGGGCCCATTCGGCCAGCTGGGCCGGGTCCTCGGTGAACTGGATCTGCTCGAAGACCGGCTGGGCCTTGAAGGCTTCGAAGCGGCGCTTCAGGTAATCGGCGTGGGCGTCGCCCCAGACGAAGCTCATGTGCGGGATCGGGTTGATGAATTCCTTGGGGGACCCGATGTGTCCGTTGGTGACCATGTGGGACCAGAACTGGCGGGAAACGTGGAACTGTTCGTTGATGCCCACGGCCTTGCCCGTGGCGACGGACCCGTCCGGGCCGGCGGGCGAGTAGTTCAGCTCGCACAGCGCCGCGTGGCCGGTGCCGGCATTGTTCCACGGATCCGAGCTTTCCAGGCCGGCCTGGTCCAGGTTCTCGAAGAGGCTGATGCTCCACTCGGGCTGCAGCTGCTTGATGAAGGATCCGAGCGTGGTGCTCATGATTCCTCCACCGATCAGGGCAACGTCGATGTTCGAGGTAGATGTTCCCGAGGGGGTATTTGCAGTCAACTTCAATCTCCCGTAGCAGCTTCGCCAGCGTTTCGAGGTTACTCCTCGACGCGGCAGGACCGAAATTTGCCGCCCTCATTGTGACCCGGTACACAGCCCGCCCGGGACGGGCCGTGGTAGCGTTCGGCTCCTGTCCGTCAGCCGGTCTGCAGCCGGACAAGGTTGAAGACCTCGTCCAGCATCGAGTTGGCGGGGTAGGACGCCACCTGCGGCCCCATTGCCAGCGCGGAGATCGGGAAGGCCAGCGGCAGCGCGGGCAGCCGCCTGGCCAGCAGATCGTTGATGTCCAGGTAGGCCTGGGTGCGCTCGGGGCCGTTTGGCAAGGCCCTGGCTTGGGCAATCCGGTTGAAGACCACGGCGCTGTTGAAGCCGAACTCGGCGCTGGGGGCGCCGAATAGCGTGCCCACGAAGTTGTCCGGATCCCGGTAGCTGCCGCTCAGGCCGGACAGGTGCAGCGCATGCTTGGCAGTGCTCTGCACCCGTTCCAGGTAGCCCTCGTCCCAGGCCAGCGGCATCGGCTTGATGTTCAGTCCGACGGCGGTCAGTTGCCGGCTGAGCACGGCGTACACTTTTTCCGGCGTAGGCAGGTAGGCGCGGGTGACGTTGAGCGGATAGTGGAAGGTCAGCGGCTCGCCGTCGTAGCCGGCCGCCTTCAGCAAGGCCCGGGATTGTTCCGGATCGTACTCGTAATAGGTGATTTCCTCGTTGTTGACCCCGAGGCTGGGCGGAATGAACTGCCGGGCCTCGTTGGTGCCCTTGAGGAAGAACCCGTCGATCAGGGCCCGCCGGTCGACGGCGTGGGCAATGGCCTGGCGCATCCGGATGTCGGCCAGCGGCCCGGAGGCCTGGTTCATGCCCAGATAGAGCACGGAGAAGGGATCCCGTTGCAACACCTGCATGCCGTTGCGCGCCAGGTCGGCGTAGGTTCCGGGGGTGACCAGGTCGTAGCCGTCGAGCTCGCCGGCCAGCAGTTCCCTGGTCCTGGTCGCCGGATGCGGCAGTGCGCTGAAGGTCACTCTGGAAACCTGGCTGGCCGCACCCCAGTATCCGCCGAAGGCCGAGAGCACCACCGTGCCGTCCTTCCAGCTGGCCAGCTTGAACGGGCCGGTACCCACCGGATGCTGTGCATAGTCCGAGAGCTTGACGCCGCCGCGTTCCTGGCTTGGTTCATCCGCTTTGCCCTTGTCCAAGGCCGTGGGCGAGGAGATCGCGAAGGCAGGGGAGGACAAGGCGGCGACCAGCCCGGTGAAGGGACGGCTCAGGTCCAGCTGGACCTCCAGCGGCCCGAGGACTTTGCAGCCCACGTACATCGATTCCGCCGGACTGTCCGCGTAGGCTCCAAAGACCGCCTCGAACGGCAGTCGGCCCTCGGCCGGCCGGATTTTCCGGGGCAGCTTGTACCAGCGTTGGAAATTCGCCCGCACGGCCTCGGCGTCGAACGCGGTGCCGTCGTGGAAGGTGATGCCAGGGCGGAGCGTGAACCGGTATGAGCGTCCGTTGTTTAGCTCCTCCCATTTGGTGGCCAGGGCTGGAGCCGGCACGCCCGTGTTCGGGTCCACGCCGATGAGCGTCTCCAGGATCTGGCGGGTTATCCGGAAGGATTCGGTGTCCGCCACCAAAGCCGGATCCAGGCCGGCAGGGTTGGCCGCCGTCCCCATCGTGAAGCTCAGCTTGGCCGGTGCCGACGACGACGGGGTGGCCGGCGTTCCGGAGGAGGCAGACGATGACGGGGCAGAGGTACAACCGGTCAGCAGGACCGCCGCGGCCGCGGCACCGGCCTTAAGGACCGTGCGGCGCGCGGGGTTGGTGCTCAAGTGTGGTCTCCTCGGGCCGGCAACTTGGATTCAAACAAGTGTATCCGCCGAGGGACCCGCCGCGAGCGCAGCGAGTGGGCGGGAGGCGGATGCACGGTATCCGCCGAGGGACCCGCCGCGAGCGCAGCGAGCTAAGTGAGCAGCAGGGGTCCCCGCGCGCGGAGCGTGTGGGGAGGCTGTGAACGGGGAGGCGGGTGCACGGTATCGGGCGGCCCGCGGGCGGTGCAGCCCGACGCTGCACCATGGAGCCATGAACGGACCGGCACCACTGCTGCCCACAACTGGTCCGGATACGGGAAAATGCGGGAGAATGGAGGTGTGATGACAGCGTCCCATGGAAACCACGTCCCGGAAGGCTTCGGGTTCCGTACCGGCGTGCGCAGCGAGGCTGTAGCGGTCGGATTTGCCGTGTTCGTCTTCGTGCTGGGCACCCTCTTCGTGGCGCTCGGCATGGTCCTTGCCGTGGGTGACGGGCTGTGGGGCTGGATGGTTGCCCTGGCTGTGTTCGAACTGGCCTTTATTGGCGCTTTTGCCGCCATGTTGCATATGGCCCGCCAGCGGCACCGTTCCCGCTGACGCCGGCAGGGCGGTACCGGGTCCGTGGACCCAGTGCCCCGCGCCGGGCGGCGCCCGGGAGGTCGTGGTGCGCAAGGCGGGACTTGAACCCGCACGTCCGAAGACACTGGAACCTAAATCCAGCGCGTCTGCCAATTTCGCCACTCGCGCAGTAGCGTGCAGGGCCCGCGGGCCGGCACCTGACAATTGTACCCATAGTGGCAGCGGCGGGCGCTTGATCCTGCCGTGGCGTCAGGTTCTAGCATGGCGGCGTGGATGGAAATCGGAACGGGACGCGGCGCTGGAGCATCGGTGAACTGGCGCGGGCCACAGGCATCACGGTGCGTACTCTGCACCACTATGACGCGATCGGCCTGCTGGTGGCTGGCGAGCGTACCGCCGCCGGCCACCGCCGCTACACCGAAGCAGATGTGCGGCGGCTGTACCGGATCCGGAGCCTGCAGGCCCTCGGGCTGTCGCTGGCAGAGACTGCCGCCGTGCTGACTGCGCCGGTGGAGGGCCTGGACAGCCTCGAAGACCTGCTCGCCACCCAGCTGGAGCGCCTGGCGGCACATGCCGAACGCCTCCGCCAGCTGCAGGACCGGATCGAGCAGTTGCTCGGCCGGATCCGCAGCCGGACCGTGCCCGATGCCGGACAGTTCCTCTCAACCCTGGAGATGATTTCAATGTTTGACGGCTACTTCACTCCCGAACAGCGCAGCCAGCTCGCCGCCCGCGCCGCGGGCCTGGGCCCCGACGCCGTCGAGGCCGCCAAGGCGAGCTGGGCCGGCCTGGTCCAGGAACTGTTGCAGCATGTGCGGCAGCAGACGCCGGCCGCGGATCCCGGGGTACAGGAACTGGTGGCCCGTTGGGACGCACTGGCCACCCGGTTCAACGGCGGCGACGATGCCGTCAAGGCCACGGCGCAGCAGGTGTGGCAGGACCAGAGCGAGACGATCAGCCGGACGATGCCGTGGCCCGCGGACGAATTGCGGGCCCTGGTCGCCTACCTCCACGAGGCCCGCCAAGTGGTCTGACGCTCCGGTTATGTGTCCAGGCCAAGGTCCCGCCGCAGCTTGGCCACATGGCCGGTGGCGCGGACGTTGTACTGGGCCAAGGCGAGCTTGCCGTCCGGATCGACCACAAATGTCGAGCGGATCAGGCCCTCGTAGGTCTTGCCGTAGTTCTTCTTCTCGCCCCAGGCGCCGTAGGCTTCCGCCACGGCATGGTCGGCGTCCGAGAGCAGCGGAAAGTTCAAGGACTCCTTCTCTGCGAACTTCACCAGCTTCGGCAGCGGGTCGGGGGAGATTCCGACGACGTCGTAGCCGGCGCCTTGCAGCGAGGCAATGTTGTCCCGGAAATCGCAGGCTTCCTTGGTGCAGCCCGGCGTGGAGGCCGCCGGGTAGAAGTACACCACCACCTTGCGGCCGCGGAAGTCTCCCAGCGAGACTTCCCGGCCCTCGGAATCGGGCAGGGTGAAATCCGGTGCGGCGTCGCCCCCGGACAGTCGTTCGGCCATGGGTTTGCTCCTGAGTCGTGTTGGAAGGTCGTCGTATCGGAAGTCCCCCCAGCTTAGCCAAGCCAGGCAGCGGGGACCTTTCCGCGCCGGGCAGACTATAATTGCAGCGTGCCCGATTTGAACAATTGGCCAACGCCGCGTCTGCTTTCCACAGCCGCGCGCCTGGTGGAACATGCGTGGAATGAGAAACTTGCTGATCTGGGGCTCACCCATGCCGGTGTTATCGCACTGGAGGTGCTCGAGGCGGACGGTCCGATGGCACAGACGGTGTTGGCTGCCCGTGCCCGGGTCCAGGCCCAAACCATGGGCAAAACGCTGTCGAGACTAGAGGCCCACGGGCACATTCTCCGTGCCCGGAGCCAGACGGACCGCCGGGCGCACCGGGTGTCGATTTCGGATCTGGGCCGCACGGCACTCGCCCGTGCGCGCGAGATTGAGCGCACGCTGGCCGGGGATACCGAGCAGACCACCGAAGAACTCAAAGAACTGCTGCGCGGGATCATCCGGCGGCAGGGGAGCAGCCGCTGGAGCTTGGCCGGCCCGTCGCCCGTCTGGCCCGGCCAGGACTAACCCCAATGCCGTTCGGTTAGCCGTCGGGGATTGTTGTCAAGATTTTCGTGGTGAGTGTCGCGGGGTAGGTGCGCCGGTCAGCGTCGGGGCTTTTGGCCCGGTACTTCGAGATCGCCCGCTTGATCACGCGGGGCCTGGTTCGTGTGCGCCGGGCGGGCATCAGGTCGTGCAGAAGCGCCGCCCCGATCCGTCCGACCAGGTCTACTGTGGTGCCGGTGATGATTCCTGCGGCCTGGACGATCTGGTCGCGGGCGGTGTGGAGCGCGACGGTGAACGAGAGCCGGTCAGGATCGGTCCCGGGCCTGGCCAGGACCGCATCGCTCATTGCGGTACGCAGTACCTGATAGCAGGCCAGCAGCGCCCATACTTCCTGGGTGACGGCGGCCGGATGCCTGCCGCGGAGGACCCGGCCGCCCAGGATCGTGGATTTCAACTCGCAGTAGGAGGTCTCGATCTCCCAGCGCTCGTGGTACAGCCTCACGAGTTCCTGCGCGGGAGCCTCCCCGGGATCCAGGATGGTGGTGATCAGCCGGTAGTCACCGGTGCGGGTTCCGGCCTCGGTGGTGACGGTGATGGCCGCGTCGATCACCCGCACCGTGGTGCCTGCAGCGGCCGAGAGATACGAGCCGTCAGGAAGCCGTTTGAGGGCGGGGAGTTTCATCGCTCCCGTGCCGTGCTTGCCGCGGATCAGGAAATCCGCTTCTGAATTGGTCACGTCGCGGAAGAACCGGTAGGTGGCGAAGTTCCGGTCCCCCAACAGCAGCATTCCCGCGCGCAGAGAGGAAACGAGTTGGCGGGCGTAGGTGAGCTCGCCGATGGTATCGGCGCCGAACACGGCCTCGATGATCGACCGGGTGCCGCACGTGACGATCGCGACCAGCCGGATGAACGGGTAGCCGGCTTCCCCGTTCGGGCCACCACGCGGCTTGGGGAACCTCGCCCGGTTCGCCGAGGTGTCGGCCGCGGGGATCTGGGTGCCGTCGATGGCGACCACGAGGCGGCCGGCACAGCGTGTCGCCTGGCCGGCGCCGGTGACGGCCGGGCCTTTGAGGAGAGCGAACAGCTCGCGCAGCGGGGCCGGGCCGACCCGGCGCATCGCTTCGGTGATCGCTGCCGGTGAGGGTCGCGTCAGCGGCCCGGTCAGTCCCGCGGTCAGACGCGACCAGACCTGCCGCCATCCCTGGCCGGTGAACAAGGCGCCGGCCAGGAGGAGGTACACGACCACCCGCGATGGAAGGAGTCGTACCCGCTGCTGCGTTCCTCTCCCGGCCGCGAGTGCCGCATCGACCATCTCGAACGGTACAACCCGGGTCAGCTCGCCCAGATGGCCCGGAGCGAATACGCCTGGAACGTGAGTGGTGGCAGAATGAGACATCGCAGCCCCTGTCGTGAAGCAGATCTGTCTTGGCGGACTGAACTACTTCTACAGGGGCTGCGCTCTCATTTTCAGGAACCGCGCCGGTTTGACATCAAGCCCGACACCCTAACCGAACGGCATTGGGACTAACCCGGCACCGCCGCGGACGCTGCACCCAAAGGGCCTTCGGGTCCTTTGGGTGCTTGGGCTTCAGCGCGTGGCTTCCACCCGCTCCGGGATCCGCGTGCGGTCCAATTGGCTGATCTTTTCCATGAACCGGTAGTTCTCCAGCGTGGCCGGACCGGGCGGGCCTTCGGTGCGCTGGTCCTGATTGTCGTGCACTTGGTGCCCCCGCCTATTCACGAGGATGGTCCGGACACTCCGCCGTAGCTACCACTTTGTTATCCACCCGGCTCCCGGTCAAGCGACCGCCCACAGGCATAAAAAAGAAAGCCGCCGGACCGGGCGCTAGGCCTGATCCGACGGCTTTCATGAAGTGCACCCCCCGGGACTCGAACCCGGAACCCATTGATTAAGAGTCAATTGCTCTGCCAGTTGAGCTAGAGGTGCAGTGTTGCGCCAACCCGTGGACAATCCGCCTGCGGCGGCCGTCCCCGGACACCTGCCCTTGCGGGCAAAAAGGTAACCGCCGTTGGCCAGTCATAGTGTCTGCCCGACGTCGGTTACCGGTGGTGCACCCCCCGGGACTCGAACCCGGAACCCATTGATTAAGAGTCAATTGCTCTGCCAGTTGAGCTAGAGGTGCAGCATTGCCGACGGGGTTTTCCGCATGGAATTTTCCTTGCGTTTTCCCTCGCAACGACATGAAACATTACACGAATCCGGAATGAAAGTGAAATCGGCCAGGGCGTGGGCCGTCCGGAGACGATGTCGGCCGGGAACCGGCACGCGGCGGCGCACCGGCCGCGGGCGCTGGCCCCGGATGCTACCCCGCCCGCAGGGACAGCATCCGGTCCCCGCTGGTGCCGTTCGTCAGGATCCACAGTGATCCGTCGGGTGCCTCTGTGACATCGCGAAGCCGGCCATACTCGTAGACCAGATAGTCACGCACGTCCCGGCTCTCGATGGCCCGGCCCAGCTTCACCCTCCAGAGCCGCTGCCCGCGCAGTGCCGCCAACCAAGCGGTGTCGTCAACGATGGCCAATCCGCTGGGGGAGGCCTCCGCCGTCGACGGCCAGACATAGACGGCGTCGATGAACCTCCGGTCGCCGGGAGCGCCGGTGACTACCGGCCACCCGTAGTTGCCTCCGGCCCTGATCCGGTTGAGTTCGTCGTCGCGGTCCGGTCCGAACTCGCTGGCCCATAGTTGGCCGCTCGAATCCCACGCCAGGCCTTGGACATTGCGATGCCCGTAGCTGTAGACAGGGCTGTTGCCGAAGGGATTGCCCGGGGCCGGAGTCCCGTCCCTGGTTACGCGGAGGATCTTCCCGGCCAGCGAGCTGCGGTCCTGCGCGGAGTTCGGCTGCATCGCGTCCCCGGTGCCGATGTACAGGTAGCCATCCGGGCCGAACTTCAGCCGTCCGCCGTTGTGCACGCGTGCCTTCGGAATGCCGGCGAGGACAACGCGCGCCTCGGAGAGCTTTTCGTCCTGCCAGCGGTAGCTGAGCACCCGGTTGTCCTGGGCGGCAGTCAGATAGACGTAGACCCGCCGGTCCTTGGCGAAGTCCGGGCTCAGCGCCAGCCCCAGCAGCCCGCCCTCGCCGGTCGGGTCGGGTTTCGGCTCGACCGGCACCGCAGCCACCGTCTTGCCGTCGGCGATGTGCTTGACCAGGCCCGAGTCGTTCTCCGAGACCAGCGCGCCGCCATCGGGCAGGACGGCGATCGACCACGGCGATTCCAACCCCGACGCCACCGTGGTGATGGACTGGGCGGTCGTGCCTGCGCTGGTAGCCCCGGTGCTTGCGGTGGTGGTCCCGGTGCTTGCGGTGGTGGTCCCGGTCTGGGTACCCGCCGGTGCGGTGCAAGCAGCCAGGACCAACGCCAGCACGGCCGCCGGAACAGGTCCCGCGGCAGAGCGGCGCTTCGGCCCCCCGCTGCTCATGGGCCTGCCGGTCTGCCTTCGCCGGAACCAGGTTCGGCCAAGCGCTCGCCGTCGTCACCGGCCCACTCGGAGGCATCGAACAGGATGTCCTGCGGCAGCGCGCCGGGTGCGGCCGGGGCGCCTGCGTCGTCCGGTTCTGCTGTGGGCGGGCTTCCTTCTGCCGGCCTGGCGTGCGTCTGCGTGGGTGCTACGTCCGGCCCGGCGGCAGTTGGGCGAATGGCGGCAGTTGGCTGGATCCGCCACGGTGACGGTTCGGAGCCCGGGTCGATCGGGGTTGCGTGCGGGGCCACCGCGACGTCCTCGATGTACTGGTCTTCCACCGGTGGTTCCGACGCCGCGGTGTCCGCTGCGCTCTGGGTCCAGCCATCGATTGGTTCCGGCTCCGCGGCCTCGGCGCCGTCTGTCCGTGCCGCGGCTTCCATCATGGTGGCGCCTGCCGGTCTTCCGCCGCTCGAGACCGAAGGCTGGGCCGGGCCCGCGGCCGTTCCGGTGTAACCGGTGCCGGCCATGTGGCCGGGGCGGTGAGACAGTCTCCAGATCAGCGCTGCCCCGGCGGCAATGATCAATGTCCAGATGAATGAGCCCATGGCGCTGCCTTCCCGGAGAAACTACCCCCGCCGTCTGAAGCGTAGGTTACGGCGATGGAGGTGGACTGTCTACAGGCAGCCGGTTCGGGACCCGCACGGCGGCGCAGCCGGCGCGCGTGGGTCCGGCAGATCAAGGATGGGCCGGTTCGGGTCCCCGCACGGCGGCGCAGCCGGCGCGCGTGGGTCCGGCACATCCGCTAGTCTTCACCACATGGCTCAGGCGATCACCACCATTACCTTCCCGGACCCTGCGCTGCTCGAAGCCGTGGCGCCGCTACCCCAAGGAATTACCGCCGGATTGTGGGACCTCCGCGGGGACCCGGAGGGCGTGCGCGCCCAGGATATCGACGCCGTCATCCTGCCCTACCTGCCGGGCAGCGGCTGGCAGGTGCTCGGTACCCTGCCCCGGCTCAAGCTGGTGCAGACCCAGACCACCGGTTACGACGGGATCGCCGAGCTGGTGGGTCCGGAGGTAGCCATCGCCAGCGCCGCCGGCGTCCACGCCGCGGCCACTGCCGAACTCGCCGTCGGCCTGGTCCTGGCCTCGCTGCGCGGCATCGACCAGATGGTCCGGGACCAGGCCAACGGCGTCTGGAACTCCGTGCGCCGCCGGTCGCTGGCGGACAGCCGCGTGCTGCTGGTCGGTGTCGGCGGCATCGGCCGGGAAATCGCCCGCCGGCTGGCGCCGTTCGAGATCGAACTCGTCCGGGTGGGGCACACCGCGCGGGATGACGCAGACGGTCATGTCCACGGCAGCCAGGAGCTGGAGGCGCTGGCCGCCCGGTGCGATGTGATGATCGTGGTCACCCCGCTCAACGATTCCACCCACCATCTGGTCAACAACCGGGTGCTTGAGGCCATGCCCGACGGCGCGCTGCTGGTGAACGTGGCGCGGGGCGGGGTGGTGGACTCTGCGGCGCTGACCGCCGAGGTGCTTGCCGGCCGGCTGAAGGCGGCGCTCGACGTCTTCGACCCCGAGCCGCTGCCGGACGGCCACCCGCTGTGGCAGAGCGAGGACGTCATCATTTCCCCGCATGTGGGAGGCAATACGACGGCGTTCTATCCGCGGGTCGTGAAGCTGCTGCGCAGCCAGTTGGGTCTTTTGGCGCAGGGGGAGCGGCCGGCTAATCTTGTCCAGACCGGATCGTTCGGCTGAGGCACGGATTATCCGCCTCAGGCCAGGCTGATCAGCGAGGCCATGAAATTGTGGAAGTCTTCGGCGTCGTCGGCCTGTTCGATGGTGCCGGCGGGCAGGATTCCTGCAGGCGCCACGCCGAAGCGGAAGATCCGTCCGGTGCTGTTGCCTACTTCGTAGTCGTAGTCCGCGGGGTGTTTCTCCGCCAGCCGGACGGCATGGGACAGATTGGTCATGTTGATGGTGACCGGTGTGCTGCCGGCGGACAGTTCGGCCACGTTGACCGGAGCAAGTATCAGTTCGTGGGGCTTCCACCGGTAGCCGAGCACATAGCCGCGCGGCCAGCGGCCGAGGGCGGTGCCCAGGCCCAGGCGGGCGCTGGCGAAGACCAGGTTGTAATCCCCGTGGTTGGGGATCTGGGCATCGAAGATGCCGCTGAGGGCTTCCTTGAGCTGTTCGCTGCCTGCCATGTCACAGGGCGGCCGCGGAAGCGGTGGGCGGGACTGCAGTATTCACTGCGCAATTATTTCGGCTACAAATACGAACTTCAATCCCGGCGCATTTGCCGCGCCGGACCGGTGCCGTCAGAGCCGGAAAACTGTAACATGGCCCGGCATGCCGCGGGGTGGTCATAGAATCAGGAGCTATGAGCCCCGACGCAACTCCTGATATCAAGCCGCGCAGCCGTGTTGTCACCGATGGCATCCACGCCGCGCCTGCCCGCGGAATGTTTCGAGCAGTGGGAATGGGCGACGACGATTTCGCCAAGCCGCAGATCGGTGTCGCCAGTTCCTGGAACGAAATCACCCCCTGCAACCTGTCCCTGAACCGGCTGGCCCAGGGCGCCAAGGAAGGCGTCTTCGCCGGCGGCGGCTTCCCGATGCAGTTCGGCACCATTTCCGTATCCGACGGCATTTCCATGGGCCACGAGGGCATGCACTTCTCGCTGGTGTCCCGCGAGGTCATCGCCGACTCCGTGGAAACCGTTATGCAGGCCGAGCGCCTGGACGGTTCCGTGCTGCTGGCCGGCTGTGACAAGTCCCTGCCCGGCATGCTGATGGCGGCCGCCCGCCTCAACCTCTCTTCGGTCTTCCTCTACGCCGGCTCGATCATGCCCGGCTTCGCCAAGCTCGAGGACGGCTCGGAGAAGGAAGTCACGCTCATCGATGCGTTCGAGGCCGTGGGTGCCTGCGCCGCCGGGAAGATGAGCCTCAAGGACCTCGATTCGATCGAACGGGCCATCTGTCCGGGCGAAGGCGCGTGTGGCGGTATGTACACCGCCAACACCATGGCTTGCATCGGCGAGGCCCTGGGCATGTCGCTGCCCGGCTCCGCCGCACCGCCCTCGGCCGACCGCCGCCGCGACATGTTCGCCCACAAGTCCGGCGAGGCCGTGGTGAACCTGCTGCGGAAGGGCATCCGTGCCCGCGACATCATGACCAAGCCGGCCTTCGAGAACGCCATCGCCGTCACCATGGCGTTCGGCGGTTCCACCAATGCCGTCCTCCACCTGCTGGCCATCGCCCGCGAGGCCGGGGTGGAGCTGACCCTGGACGACTTCAACCGCATCGGTGACAAGATCCCGCATCTGGGCGACTTGAAGCCATTCGGCCGCTACGTGATGTTCGACGTCGACAAGATCGGCGGCGTGCCGGTCATCATGAAGGCCCTGCTCGACGCCGGCCTGCTGCACGGGGACTGCCTGACCGTGACCGGCAAGACCGTGGCCGAGAACCTGGCCGCCATCAACCCGCCGGACCCGGACGGCAAGGTGCTGCGCGCCCTGGACAATCCGATCCACAAGACCGGCGGCATCACGATCCTGCACGGCTCTCTCGCGCCCGAAGGCGCCGTAGTCAAGAGCGCGGGCTTTGACGCCGATGTGTTCGAGGGCACCGCCCGTGTCTTCGAGCGCGAGCAGGGTGCCCTGGACGCCCTGGACAATGGCGAGATCAAGCCCGGTGACGTCGTCGTCATCCGCTACGAGGGCCCCAAGGGCGGTCCGGGCATGCGCGAGATGCTGGCCATTACCGGCGCCATCAAGGGCGCCGGCCTGGGCAAGGACGTGCTGCTGCTGACCGACGGCCGCTTCTCCGGCGGCACCACCGGGCTGTGCATCGGCCACGTGGCCCCCGAGGCTGTCGACGGCGGGCCGATTGCCTTCGTCAACGACGGCGACAGGATCCGCGTGGACATCGCCGCCCGCAGCTTCGACCTGCTGGTCGACCCGGCGGAGCTCGAGGCCCGCAAGGTCGACTGGAAGCCGCTGCCGGCCAAGTTCACCTCCGGGGTGCTGGCCAAATACGCCAAGCTGGTCAACTCCGCCTCCACCGGCGCCTACTGCGGATAGGGGCTTGCCCGACGGCGGACGCTGCGCGTCCGCCGTCGGGGCCCCTCGCTCCTATCCTTGATGATGCCTGCCCGGACGGCGCGGGGTAGGGCGCCGCGCCGTCCGGGTTCCCGGCATCAGCCTCTTGAGCCCTGCCGCCTCCGGCAGGCACCGCTCCATGCCCTGCCGGGAGTCCAAAAAGCGGACATGGTGTCCATATAATGAGATTGGCTGGGGTGCGTTTGACAGTGGCGTCGGCGGAGCGCCTAGACTGAATGACATGCAGATCGAAACCGTCGTAGTCGTTATCGAGCGCGTGGCCTAGGCCCGGCTGGACCATCTACGTCACGCGCGGAACCCCATCGGAGCCAGCCGGCTCGGCGGGGTTTTTTTATTTGCAGAAGAGCCAGAGCCGTCTACCCGGACCGGGAAGCGGCCAGCACATCAACCAACAACAGAAGATCCGTAAAGGAAGAGCCCGATGACTAAGGGATCGCCAATCAGCCCCTCGCTGATGGCCAACAAGGCGCCGGCCAAGTCCGGCGACGCTGTCAGGACCAAAGATGTAGCTGCCTCTGTCTCTTCCATCGTGGACGCGGTCAATCCCGTACAGGGACCCAACAACATCGTGCCGCCCACAGAAATGACCGGCTCACAAGCCGTTGTCCGTTCACTGGAAGAACTGGGCGTCACCGACGTCTTCGGGTTGCCGGGCGGGGCCATCCTCCCCACCTACGACCCGCTCATGGATTCGACCCGGATCAACCACATCCTGGTACGCCATGAACAGGGAGCAGGCCACGCAGCCCAGGGTTACGCCATGGTCACCGGCAAGGCAGGCGTCTGCATCGCCACCTCCGGCCCCGGCGCCACCAACCTCGTGACCCCCATCGCCGATGCCCACATGGACTCCGTGCCCATGGTTGCCATCACCGGACAGGTGAGCAGCGCCGTCATCGGTTCCGACGCCTTCCAGGAGGCGGACATCGTCGGCATCACCATGCCGATTACCAAGCATTCATACCTGGTCACCAAGGCCGCGGATATTCCGCGCGTGCTGGCCGAGGCCTTCTACATCGCCACCACGGGCCGCCCCGGCCCGGTGCTGGTGGACATCACCAAGGACGCCCAGCAGGCCACCACCACGTTCTCCTGGCCGCCGAAGATCGACATTGCCGGCTACCGCACGGTGGTCCGCGGCCACGCCAAGCAGGTCCGCGAAGCCGCCAAGCTGATCGCTGCGGCCAAGCGCCCGGTGTTCTATGTGGGTGGCGGCGTGGTCAAGGGGCATGCCGCCGCTGAGCTGTGCGAGCTGGTCGAACTGGTTGGCGCGCCGGTGGCCACCACGCTGATGGCCCGCGGCGTCTTCCCCGACTCGCACCCGCAGCACGTGGGTATGCCGGGCATGCACGGCTCGGTCTCGGCCGTGACGGCGCTGCAGCAGGCGGACCTGCTGATCACCCTGGGGGCGCGCTTCGACGACCGCGTCACGGGCGTGCTCAGCACCTTTGCCCCGGAGGCCAAGGTTATCCACGCCGACATCGACCCGGCGGAGATTTCCAAGAACCGCACAGCCGATGTGCCGATCGTCGGCTCGGTCAAGGAGATCATCCCGGAACTGACCGAGGCCTGCCGCGAGCTGTTCGCCGCGGAAGGTGCGCCGGCGCAGGCCGAATGGTGGACCATGCTGGACAAGCTGCGCCAGACCTACCCGCTGGGCTTCACCGAGCCCGAGGACGGGCTGATGGCCCCGCAGCGGGTCATCCAGCGGATCGGCGAGCTGACCGGACCCGAGGGCGTCTACGTCGCCGGCGTCGGCCAGCACCAGATGTGGAGCGCCCAGTTCATCAAGTACGAGCGGCCGCATGCCTGGCTGAATTCGGGCGGGCTGGGCACCATGGGCTACTCCGTGCCTGCGGCGATGGGTGCCAAGGTCGGCAACCCGGACCGCGTGGTCTGGTCCATCGACGGCGACGGCTGCTTCCAGATGACCAACCAGGAACTGGCCACCTGCGCGCTGAACAAGATCCCGATCAAGGTGGCGGTGATCAACAATTCCTCGCTGGGCATGGTGCGCCAGTGGCAGACGCTGTTTTACGACGGCCGCTACTCCAACACCGACCTGCACACCGGCCACGAAACCGTCCGCATCCCCGACTTCGTCAAGCTGGCCGATGCCTACGGCTGTGTCGGCCTGCGCTGCGAACGCGCTGAGGATATCGATGCGACGATCCAGAAGGCCCTGGAGATCAATGACCGCCCCGTAGTCATCGACTTCGTGGTCAGCCCCAATTCGATGGTGTGGCCGATGGTGCCCTCCGGCGTGAGCAACGACGACATCCAGATCGCCCGGGGCATGACCCCGGCCTGGGAAGAGGAGGACTAGGAATGTCCAGACATACACTGTCCGTATTGGTGGAGGACGTCCCCGGCGTGCTCACCCGCGTGGCCAGCTTGTTTGCCCGCCGGGCATTCAACATCAATTCTTTGGCTGTAGGCCCCACGGAGGCTCCGGGATATTCCCGGATCACCGTGGTGGTCGACGCCGAAGGTGACCTGCTCGAGCAGGTCACCAAACAGCTGAACAAGCTCATCAACGTCATCAAGATTGTCGAGCTGGTTCCCGAATCCTCCGTGCAACGCGACCACATCCTGGTCAAGGTTCGTGCGGATGCCGCAACACGGCTGCAGGTAACCCAGGCAGCAGATCTGTTCCGCGCCTCAGTGGTCGACGTGTCTACCGACTCGCTGGTCATCGAGGCCACCGGCACCGCCGAAAAGCTCACTGCGCTGCTGTCAGTGTTGGAGCCGTTTGGCATCCGCGAGATTGTCCAGTCCGGCACGCTGGCCGTCGGCCGCGGTTCCCGGTCCATGAGCGACCGGGCCCTGCGCTCGGCCTGATGCCCGCCCCGATCCCCAGAGAACAACCCAACAGGAGAAACCCAAAGTGACTAAGCTCTACTACGACGACGACGCCGACCTGTCGATCATCCAGGGCCGCAAGGTCGCCGTTATCGGTTACGGCAGCCAGGGCCACGCCCACGCCCTGAGCCTGCGCGACTCCGGCGTCGACGTCCGCGTCGGACTGGCCGAAGGCTCCAAGTCGAAGGCCAAGGCCGAGGCCGAGGGCCTGCGTGTCCTCTCCGTTGCCGAGGCCACTGCCGAAGCCGACCTGATCATGATCCTCACCCCGGACCAGGTCCAGCGCTTCGTCTACGCCGAGGAAATCGCACCGAACCTCCAGAGCGGTGACGCGCTGTTCTTCGGCCACGGCTTCAACATCCGCTTCGGCTACATCCAGCCGCCGGCCGACGTCGACGTCGCCCTGGTCGCGCCGAAGGCCCCGGGGCACACCGTGCGCCGCGAATTCGAGGCCGGCCGCGGTATTCCGGACCTGATCGCCGTCGAGCAGAACTTCACCGGCAAGGCCAAGGAACTGGCGCTGTCCTACGCCAAGGCCATCGGCGGCACCCGCGCCGGCGTCATCGAAACCACCTTCACCGAAGAGACCGAGACCGACCTCTTCGGTGAGCAGGCCGTGCTCTGCGGCGGCACCTCCCAGCTGGTGCAGTACGGCTTCGAGGTGCTGACCGAGGCCGGTTACAAGCCGGAGATCGCCTACTTCGAGGTGTTGCACGAGCTCAAGCTCATCGTCGACCTGATGTGGGAGGGCGGCATCGCCAAGCAGCGCTGGTCCGTTTCCGACACCGCAGAGTACGGCGACTACGTCTCCGGCCCGCGCGTGATCACCCCGGAGGTCAAGGAGAACATGAAGGCCGTTCTCGCCGACATCCAGAACGGCTCCTTCGCCAAGCGCTTCATCGACGACCAGGATGCCGGAGCTCCGGAGTTCAAGTCGCTGCGCGCCAAGGGCGAGGCACATCCGATCGAGGCCACCGGCCGCGAACTGCGCAAGCTGTTCTCCTGGGCCAAGTCCGACGACGACTACACCGAAGGTTCCGTCGCCCGCTAGCCCGCCACAGCCCGCCCGGTGGCCGGCCAAAAGGCCGCCGGGCCGGCGTGGAGGTCAGGCAATATGGCCGGATTCACAATGTGACCGTAAGGTAACAGTGTGAGTCCGGCCGTTTGCCGTTCTAGACTAAGTGCATCCCCGATTGCATCGCAGAAGGAACATCCCTGTGGAAAAACCAGTAGTTCTTCTTGCCGAGGAACTGTCACCTGCCACCATCGACGCCCTCGGTCCCGACTTTGAGATCCGCCAGACGGATGGAGCGGACCGGTCCCAGCTGCTTTCTGCGATCGCGGACGTGGACGCCATCCTGGTGCGTTCCGCCACCAAGGTCGACGCGGAGGCCATCGCCGCCGCCAAGAGGCTCAAGGTCATCGCCCGCGCCGGCGTCGGCCTGGACAACGTCGACATCAAGGCAGCCACCCAGGCCGGCGTCATGGTTGTCAACGCGCCGACCTCGAACATCGTCTCGGCCGCGGAACTGACCGTGGGCCACATCCTGAGCCTGGCCCGCAACATCCCCGCCGCCAACTCCGCGCTGAAGAACGGCGAATGGAAGCGCTCGAAGTACACCGGGACCGAACTGTACGAGAAGAAGGTCGGCATCATCGGCCTCGGCCGCATCGGCGCCCTGATCGCCGCCCGCCTGCAGGCCTTCGAGACCCAGATCCTGGCCTACGACCCGTACGTCACCAGCGCCCGCGCCGCCCAGTTGAACGTCAAGCTGGTGAGCCTGGACGAGCTGCTGGAGCAGTCGGACTTCATCACCATCCACATGCCCAAGACTCCGGAAACCGTGGGCATGATCGGCAACGAGGCGTTCGACAAGATGAAGGACACCGCCTACGTCGTCAACGTCGCCCGCGGCGGCCTGATCGACGAAGACGCCCTCTACAGCGCGCTGAAGGAAGGCAAGATCGCCGGCGCCGCCATCGACGTCTTCGTTAAGGAGCCGAGCACCGACCTGCCGATCTTCGGCTTCGACAACGTCGTGGTGACCCCGCACCTGGGTGCGTCCACCGACGAGGCCCAGGAGAAGGCCGGCATCTCGGTGGCCAAGTCGGTTCGCCTGGCGCTGGCCGGCGAGCTGGTCCCGGATGCCGTCAATGTGGCCGGCGGCGTCATCGACCCGGAGGTCCGCCCGGGCATCCCGCTGATCGAGAAGCTGGGCCGGATCTTCACCGCGCTGACCCACACCTCGGTGACCCAGATCGACATCGAGGTGGCCGGCGAGATTGCCGCGCTGGACGTGAAGGCACTCGAGCTTGCCGCGCTCAAGGGCGTGTTCAAGGACGTCGTCTCCGAGCAGGTGTCCTATGTCAACGCGCCGGTCCTGGCCGAGCAGCGGGGCATCAACACCCGCCTGATCACCACTCCGGAGTCGGAAGAGTACCGTAACGTGCTCACCATCCGCGGCGCGCTGTCCGACGGCGCGCAGATTTCGGTCGCGGGCACCTTGACCGGTCCGAAGCAGATCCACAAGATCGTGGGCGTGAACGGCTACGAGGTGGAAATCCCGATCAGCGAGCACCTGGTGGTCTTCACCTACGACGACCGTCCCGGCGTGATCGGCGACCTCGGCCGGCTGCTCGGCGAGGCCGGGATCAACATCGCCGGCATGCAGGTCTCCCGCAACGAGGACAGCAAGCAGGCCCTGGCCCTGCTGACCGTGGACAGCTCCGTCCCGCAGGAGGTCATGGAGCAGGTCCGCGAGACCGTCGGGGCCACCGTGGCCCGGGTCGTGGACTTGGCGGACTAAGCCTCGGGTTAAACCTGCCATAATTGGACGAAAGCCCGTTGACTCAACGCTGTTGGGGCATCGGGCCTTCGTTTGTTCCGGGCCGGTGCCAAGGATTTGTTCTATTTGATGCGCAGAGACGATTTGACGACGAGTAACGAGATTTGTGAGGACAGGCGATGAACCCCGCGGCACGATTCCTACGGAGCCGTTCGCTGGTAGTGACAGTGGTGGTGCTGATCGCCTCGATGGTCCTGTCAGTGTTTATCCAGGAGCGGGCCCAGGTGGCCATTAACGATGTGGTGGACAAGAACGCCCGCGGCATCTACGACATCCTGGTCCTGCCCAAGGACACCGAGGACGCCGGGGGCACCCTGCGGCAGCCGGACGTCCTGACCGGCACCGGCGGCATTACCGCCGCGGAGCTGAACAAGGTCCGCGGGGTCTCGGGGGTGGCCGTCGCGGCCCCAATTTCGCTGGTCTCCAAGGTCATCCAGGACGCCCAGGTTCCGCAGCTGAAGGCCACGGACTACGTCGGCTACAACCCGAACACTGAAGCGTTCATCTCCCAGCAGGGGATCTCCGACGCCGCGCCCAAGGCCCAGTGGCCGGCGCCGGACTCCGTACTCAGCGCCGAGCCGAAGCGCTACCGGATCACTGCCAAGGCCGAGTCCTCCGATGGCAAGAACAACACCGTGCTGTTCGAGAACAGCGCCCAGGGCACCCTGGGCCAGGCCAAGGTGGTGACCGAGAAGGTCGCCGGCGGCACCAGCGTGCGGACCGTGGCTCCCGAAGGCGAAACCGGGATCAAGTTCCCGGACCCCGCCGGCGGCACCTTCCACGGGAACTTCGACGCCACCATCGCCCTGCCCGTGCTTCCGCAAATCTCCGAGACCGTCGTCGCCGTCGATCCGATCGCCGAGCAGGCTCTGCTTGGTGATGCCGGCTCCTTCCTGGCACCGCTGGCCAAGGCACCGGACGCGTCCGGACGCAACGCCGAGGAGGTCGGGGGGCGGTTCATGAACCGGATGAGCCAGGGTTTCTCCGCCGAGGACGTGAAGTCCGGTATCGAGTACGAAGGCCTGCCGTTCAAGTACTGGAGCCCGTTCCTGTTCCAGTACCAGTCCGCCAAGGAAGCCGGCAGCCTCACGAAGGATTCGCAGGTCATTCCGATGGTCGTCCGCGCGGGGACCGAAGTGAACCTGAAGTACACGGTCACCATCGAGGAGATCGACGACGCGGGCAACACCATCGCCAAGGTCGGCTCGGTGAGCAAGAACCTGGGCGACGAGTACCTGCCGTTCGCCAGCAGCAAGCCGTTCGAGCTGCGCTGGCCCGGCGGTAAGGACTACAACTACCTGCTGGGCTCCGGCGGCATCCAGGTCGCTTCCGGCCTGTACCAGCCGGCCAAGTGGTCCACCAACTTCGTGTCCAGCCCCGAATACACCGCGGGCAAGGCCGAGGCCAATGGTGCCACGGACCAGACGGTCATTCCGCAGGGCTGGGTCCAGGTGAACCAGCTGCCGGAGAAGACCCTGTCCTGGCAGACCGAGGCGGATAAGACGCAGCGCGAACCGGTGGAGGAGCAGTCCTACCGCCAGAGCCTCAAGGCCGGCACCGACGCCTCGACCCCGCTGCCGTTCGTATTCGGTACCTTCGACGCCGACAGCGTCCGCGCTGCGGCCGGCGACATCAACTACCTGCCGCTGGGCGGCTATGATCCGACCCCGCTGACGCTGACCAAGGACGCCCAGGGCAAGGACGTGGACCCGACCACCTTGAGCCCGGGCCTGAGCGGTGCCGGGCTGGCCACCCAGTCCGCCGGTGCCATCACGGACTACACCGGACTGGCCGCCGTGCGCGGCACCTCCACCGACGATGCCGTCATCGACGCCGTCCGCGTGCGGGTGAACGCCGCAGGCAGCTGGCAGAGCACCCGGGAAGAAATCGCGGCCGTGGCTGCGGACATCGCGGCGCTGGGCCTGCATACCGAAATCGTGGCCGGTTCGGCCCGCGAAGACGTGACCATCAATGTGCCCGAATACCGCAAGGACAACCTGGGCACCGTTTCGGACCTGGGCACGGTCGCTCAGTCCTGGGTGCGCCAGGGCTCCGCTACCGGGGTGCAGAATGCGCTGAGCTCCTCCAGCGTGGCGCTGCTGGCGCTGACCGTGGGCGGCGCGGCGCTGGTCACCGCGGCCAGCACGATCACATTTACCCGGAACCGCCGGACGGAAGCCGTGACCCTGCGGGCCATGGGCTGGACCCGGCGCAAGATCAGATCCTGGTTCCTGAACGAGCTGCTGGTCGGCGGTGCGGCCATCCTGGCCGTGGCGGCCGTGGTGGTGGCGCTGAGCCGCAGCTGGGTGACTGCCGTGGTGGCTGCCGCGGCCTTGGTGATCTACCTGGCGGCGTCGTTCACTTCGGCCGCGCTGCTGAAGCCGCATCCGCGGCAGGAGCCGGCCCCGGTGGCCGGCGACAAATCGCCGATGGTGGACAACGCCAAGCAGTATGCGGCCCGCCAGCTGCTGACCAACCGGTTCAACGCGGCCGCCGTCGCCGTCTCGGTGGGTGTCCTCGGTGCCGCCGCCGGTGCCTTGGTGGCGGTGCTCGTGGACCTGCCCCGCGCCGTCGGCAGCTCGGCCCTGAGCGTGCTCGCCGTCAACCAGCTCAGCGGGCTCAACCTGGCCTTGGCGCTGCTGGGCGTGCTGGCCTCGCTGATGCTGACGCTGATTACCGGCCGCTTCGACCTGCCGCGCAAACGAGCCCAGTGGGCGACGCTCTCGGCCATGGGCTGGGGCCCGGCGCTGCTGCTGCAGCTGCGCCGCTGGGAGGCAGGAATCCTTGCGGTGCTCGCCCTGCCGCTGGCGATCCTCGGCTCGGTGGCGATCACCCTGGTCATTGCCCCGCACGCCGTCCTGCGCGCGGCGCTGGCCGCCATCCTGGCCCTACTTATCTGGTTTATCGTGACGACAAGGACGCGGAAATGAATGAGGACCCGACAAACAATGTGACCTCCGGCCCGGCGGCAACCGCCGAAGAGGAAGTCCAGACCCGGTCGAACACGATCGTCCGTCCCACGGACCACCAGATGCCGCTGGAACTGCGTGGTGTCACCATCCGCTACGAGGGCGGGGGAGCGGACCCGCTGACCATCGTGGAGGACTTCAACCTCGGGCTCGAGGCAGGCACCATGCACTGCCTGGCCGGCCGCAGCGGTTCGGGCAAGACCAGCATCCTGACCGTAGCCGCCGGGCTGACCATGCCCACAGCCGGCGAGGTGCTCTGGGAAGGCCAGTCGCTGGACGCGATGGACGACGACGAGATCTCGGACCGCCGCCGCGCCCTGATCGGCTACGTGGACCAGGGCGGGGCGCTGATCGACGGTATGAGTGCCCTCGAGAACGTGCTGCTGCCGGCGGTGCCCGATGGCCAGGTGGCGGAGCGGACCGAAATGGCCAAGAACCTGCTCGGCCTGGTGGGTCTGGGACGGCGCATGCACCACCGCCCTGCCCAGCTCTCCGGCGGTGAACGCCAGCGCGTGGCTATCGCCCGGGCGCTGATCCTGGGCACCAAGGTACTCGTGGTGGACGAGCCGACGGCCAGCCTGGACCGCGAGCACGCAAACCAGATCATCGGGATCCTCAAGGACACCACCCGGGACGGGATCACCGTGTTGGTGGCCACCCACGACCAGGAACTGATCGACGTCGCGGACAGCCGCACCTACATGAACTAACCCCGCGGTATCCGCGGAGCCTAAGAGAGCAGCCAGGGTTCCCCGTGCGCGAAGCGTGCGGGGCAGGCTGCGAACGCCGGCGACGGCGGCACCTGCCGCCGTCGCCGGGCTTTTAACATCGGATCCAGGCCAGTCCGTGCAGGAATCGGACTTTTTCGGCCCGGTTCCGGTCATCCACGGCGGGGTTTTCCGGTAGGTGCGCGGCCGGCGGCTGGAGCGGCCGGTCAATAAAGTCCCAATCGTGCCGCCGCCGGCGGGCCGCGGCAGTTTCGACAAGGCCGGAGCCGAAGCGGTAATTTCTATAGGGTGACCCCAACAGCTCCGAAGCCCCCGTTCTACATCACCACGGCTATTTCCTACCCCAACGGTGTCCCGCACATCGGCCATGCCTATGAGTTCATCGCCACCGATGCCATGGCCCGGTTCAAGCGGCTGGACGGGCATGACGTGTTCTTCCTGACCGGAACCGACGAACACGGCCAGAAGATGCTGCACACCGCACAGAAGGAAGGCATTACACCGCTGGCGCTGGCCAAGCGCAACTCGGATTTCTTCCAGGCCACGCAGGACAAGCTGGGCATCAGCTACGACCGCTTCATCCGCACCACTGAAGCCGACCACTATGCGGCCGCGCAGGCGATCTGGAAGCGGATGGAAGAAGCCGGGGACATCTACCTGGACAAGTACGAGGGCTGGTACTCGGTCCGCGACGAGGCCTACTACGGCGAAGACGAGACGGTGGTCCGGGAGGACGGCAAGCGCTACTCGATCGAGACCGATACCGAGGTCACCTGGACCGAGGAGGAGTCCTACTTCTTCCGGCTGTCGGCCTACCAGGACAAGCTGCTGAAGCTCTACGAGGACCAGCCCGACTTCGCCGCCCCGCGGACCCGGTTCAACGAGGTGATCAGCTTCGTCAAGGGCGGCCTGGCGGACCTGTCCATCAGCCGCACGACCTTCGACTGGGGCGTGCCGGTGCCGGGCAGCCCCAAGCATGTGATGTACGTCTGGGTGGACGCCCTGACCAACTACCTGACCGGGGTGGGATTCCCGGACACCGGCACCGATTCGTACCGCAAATGGTGGCCCGCCGATGTGCACGTGATCGGCAAGGACATCTCGCGGTTCCATGCCGTCTACTGGCCGGCGTTCCTGATGAGCGCGGGACTGCCGCTGCCCAAGCGGGTGATGATCCACGGCCACCTGTACAACCAGGGCGTCAAGATGTCCAAGTCCCTGGGCAACGTGATCGCCCCGGCGGACTGGGTGCAGCAGTACGGGCTGGACCAGATGCGCTTCTTCCTGCTGCGCGAGGTACCGTTCGGCGCGGACGGCTCGTACAGCCATGAGGCCATTGTGGGCCGGATGAATGCGGACCTGGCCAACAACCTAGGCAATCTGGCCCAGCGTTCATTGTCCATGGTGGCCAAGAACTGCGCCGGCCAGGTCCCGCAGCCGGCGACACTGGCCCCCGAGGACCACGAACTGCTGGCCAGGACCGAGCGGCTGCTGGAGAAGTCCCGCGCGGCCTACGAGGTGCAGGACTTCCACGGTTCGCTCGAGGCGATCTGGAGTGTGCTGGGGGATACCAACGCCTACTTCGCGGACCAGGCGCCGTGGGTGCTGCGCAAGACCGACGTCGAACGCATGAACACGGTGCTCTACGTGACCCTGGAGGTGCTGCGGATCGTCTCGATCCTGGTCCAGCCGGTCATGCCCACGTCCGCGTCGCGCCTGTTGGAGGTGCTTGGCCAACCGGAGGGCGAGGCCCGGGACTTTGCCGCGATCGGCACGGCCCTGGTGCCCGGCACCGTCCTGCCGGCCCCGCAGCCGATCTTCCCCAAGTACGAGGAACCAGCGGCCGACTGACCCGCACCAACCTGCCCGGTATTGCCCGCGCAATACCGGGCAGGTCCGCGTTTTTGCCCACCGTACCCGCCCGAATACTGGGCTGGTCCAGGCGCACCGGCTACTTGGTGAACCGTGCCGGAGCCGTGCGCCGCATGATGTCGGCGACGGTCTCCTGCTGCCGGCGGACCAGCTCCAGCAGGTCGGTCAGCCGGCTGCTGTCCAGCTGCGGCTGGGCAGGGGCGAGCTCCAGCAGGGTGCGCCACAGGCATTCCTTGCCCTTGAGCGCAGACTGCAGCAGTTCCAGCTCCAACTGTCCGGTTGCACCCCCGCCGGAGCGCAGCGGGTTGACCGGATTCAGCTTGCCCACCACGGCTCCGGCCCGTGCGGCCGCGGCCTTGAACAGGCTGCGGTGGTAGCCCAGACTGTGCATGAGCTGCTTGAGCTCCCGCCGCTCGCCCGCTACCTCGCGCTCGATCCCGGCTAGCACCGTCGCGGCGTCGGTGCCCTTCCAGGTCCGTTTGGCCGCGTTGAACATGCGCAGCCCCGCTGCGGACCCCACCAGGTGGCTGTCCAGGTAGGCAGCCAGCGCCTTGTCGTCCAGCTGGAGCGCAGGCATTCTTCTATTGCGGAACATGGCGTCCCCTCGTCGTCGCCGGAGCATGAGTTGGTGCCTGCCATCTTTGCAGATCCGGCCTAGGTTGTCGCCAGCCCTTCCACCGGGGACAGCCGGGCGGCCCGGCGGGCCGGCAGTACCGATGCCAGCAAGCCGGCCACTACCGCCACGGCGAGCACGGCCGCCAGCTGCAGCCAAGGCAGGGACGGGGCGACGTCGCCAAAAACCCCCAGCGCCGAGCGTGCCCCCAGCCAGCCGTACAGTACCCCGAGCACAGTCCCGATCAGTGCTGCCACCCCGGCGACCAGTACCGCCTCCAGCGCGAGCATCCCGCGCAGCTGGCCGGTAGTCAGCCCCAGCGCCCGCAGCAGCGAGGACTCGCGGGTGCGCTCCAGCACGGACAGCGACAGCGTATTGGCCACCCCCACCAAGGCGATCAGCACCGCCACCGCCAGCAGCCCGGTGACCACCAGCAGCATCACGTCGATAATCTGGTTGAACGCCGCGCGCTCGATCGCCGCCCCGGAAAGCTGGTAGTCATTGACGTTCAGCTCCGCGGCCAGGTCGGTGCGCAGCTGCATCAGTTCGGCCGCGCCCAGCTCCCTGTCCACGGCCAGCCACAGCTGCGGTCCCGCGCCGGCGTCTGCCTGCTCCGGTGCGGGTCCGCCGAGCTCCTCGGCCACCGCGGCCGAAACCAGCGGCGGGAAGAATCTGCTGCCGGTCTCTACGGCGGTCAGGGTCTTCGAGCCTTCCGCCCCGGCCACGGCCAGGGTCTTGACGCCGGATCCCTGGGGGACCAGCACGGTGCCCGCATCGAGCACCAGCGACTTGTCCTGGAGCAGCTGTGCCTGGCCCGGACCGAGCCGGTAGACGGGCGTCTGCGAGCCGTCGATTTCGGTGCTGCCGGCCACCGTTACCAGCCCGGCGGCAGTGACGCCCTCGTGCCGGGCGGCAGTCCGGGCCGCGGCTTGGTCCAGCGGACGCCCGTCCAGGGCACGGTCCGTGACGGTGATGTCCACCGGATACTCGGCACCCAGCTGCGTATCGAAGACCTGCCGGGCGGTCTGGGCACCGGTCATCATCATGGTGACCAGCGTGACGCCAATCAGCAGCGCGGCAGCGGTGGCCGAGGTGCGGCCGGGATTGCGCACCGCATTGACGGCAGCCAGCCGGCCCGGCACGCCCAGCGGCCGGGCCAGCTGGCCCACCCCGCGGACCAGCGGCGGCACGAACAGCGAGGCACACATGAGCAGCCCGACGAAGGACAGTGCGCCGCCGGGCAGCGCAATCAGGAGGTTGGCGGTCGTCGCGCCCAGCGCGAGGATAGCGCCGCCGGCCACCGTCAGGACGAGGCCCGCGGCAAGCCGGACCTTGCCGCGGCGGTTGCCCAGCCGGGCGTCATCCACCGGGCGCAGCGCGGCCAGCGGTGCGACGGCGGTGGCGGCCCGGGCCGGGGAAAGGGCCGCCAGCACCGTCATCACGACACCGGCCAGCAGCCCGGCGGCCACCGCGTGGCCGGGCACGGCCAGTACGGCGAATTCGGTGTCCGGCTGCCGCTGCAGCACAGCGATGATCCCGGCCATCAGTCCGATGGCACCGAGCACGCCGAGGATGGAGGCGGCGGTGCCCACCAGCAGGGCCTCGACGATCACCGAGCGGCGGATTTGGTTGCGGCCGGCGCCAATGCAGCGCAGCAGCGCCAGTTCGCGGGTGCGCTGGGCGACCAGCACGGAGAAGGTATTGGAAACCACCAGCGCGCACACCAGCAGGGCGATCAGCGCGAAGGCCAGCAGGATGATGGTCAGCTGGTCCTGGCCGCCGGTGAACATGGCGACCACGGCCTTGGTCTGCTCATCGGCCGTGCGCACCACCACGGACCCGGCGCCGTCCAGCGCGGATTCGACGGCGGCCTTCGCCTCGGTGACTGAGGTTCCGTCCGCGACCCTGGCCTGGATGCTGGGATAGTAGCCGGAGTCGCCGGCCAGGCGGGCGGCGAGGACCGGCAGCGCGTGCAGCTGCGGCTGGCCCATCAGCAGCGGGTCCTTGGAGGCCTTCACCACTCCGGTCACCGTAGCGCCGGCGGCATCCTTGAGATCCCGTGCGGCCACCGTCCCCGAGCCCGCGGCGAGCTTCAGGCTGGTGCCGGCGGCCAGGCCGTACTTGGCGGCCGTCGTGTCGTCCACGGCCACCTCGCCGTTACCGGCAGGCAGCCTGCCGGACACCACTGTCAGCGAGTCCAGGGACCGCGGGGCCAGGTCCTGCATCAGGCCGAAGCCGGCCTGGGTCCCGGACCCGAAGGCCACCCGGGAATGACGCTGGGCATAGACCTCGGCCACCCCGTCCGCCTTCGCCACGGCGGCGGCCATGGCGCCGTCGAGTTCTCCGTCCTCCCCGGCGGTTACCACCAGGTCCGCATTGCGGAAGCCGGCCCCGATGCTGTTGGCCAGCGAGGCCTCGGTCGAGGCATTGACCATCAGCGTGGCGGTCAGGAAGCCCACCGCCATCACCACGGCCAGGCCGACGGCGACAAAGCGCCGGGCATGCATCCTCACCTGTGCAAGTGCTACCTGCAGCATGTTCAGGCCCCCAGCTTCGCCAGGGCACCCAGCACGCTGTCCGCGTCCGGATGGTCCAGTTCGCCAACCAGTTCGCCATCATTCATCAGCACCACGCGGTCCGCATAGGATGCGGCCACCGGATCGTGCGTGACCATGATGATGCTCTGGCCCATTTCGACGGCGGAGCGCCGCAGCAGCGAGAGTACCTCCGCCCCCGCCTTGGAATCCAGGTTGCCGGTGGGCTCGTCCCCGAACACTACGTCCGGCCGGGTGAGCAGGGCACGTGCGACGGCGACGCGCTGCTGCTGGCCGCCGGAGAGCTCGTGTGGGCGGTGCCGGAGCCTGTCCGCGAGGCCGAGCGCGGAGGTCACCTGGCGGAACCAGTCCCGGTCCGCGGTCCCGCCGGCCAGCGCCACCGGCAACAGGATGTTCTGCTCGGCGGTCAGCGTGGGCACCAGATTGAAAGCCTGGAAGACAAAGCCCACGCGCTCGCGGCGCAGCCGGGTGAGCTGCTTGTCCTTCAGCCCGGTGATGTCGGTGCCGCCGATCCAGACCTGGCCCGAATCGGCGGTGTCCAGCCCGGCCAGGCAGTGCATCAGGGTGGATTTGCCGGAGCCGGACGGGCCCATGATGGCGGTGAACCGGCCCTGCTCGAAGCTGACATCGACGTCCCGCAGGGCGTGGACGCGGGTGTCGCCGGAACCGTAGGTCTTGTTCAGCGACAAGGTCGCAGCGGCGGCGGTGGCCGGCCTCGCGGCGGCCGGTGATTGCTCGGATGTTGTAGTCATACTCCGAGCCTATGAAACCGCAGGTCAGCCGGGCATCAGCCGCCAGGCTGGTATCCGGACGCAGGGACTCATACCACGGGTGGAGATCCGGCCTTCGGCAGTGTCACGGGACCGGCGTGACGATGCCCGTCTCATAGGCGATGACCACTGCCTGCACCCGGTCCCGGGCACCGAGCTTGGCCAGGATGTGTCCGACATGGGTCTTGACCGTCGCCTCGGACAGGTACAGCTGTGCGGCAATTTCCGGGTTGGAGAGCCCCTGGGCAATCAGCAGAAAGACCTCGCGCTCGCGGGGCGTCAGGGAGTCCACCGCTGCCGTGTGCCGGCCGGTCTCCGGGCCGGGGGCGCGCAGCAGCGGCGCCACATGGTCCAGCAGCCGCCGTGTGGTGGAGGGAGCTATGACGGCATCGCCGCGGTGGACCGTGCGGATGGCCGCCAGCAGTTCCTCCGGGGGCGCGTCCTTGAGCAGGAAGCCGCTGGCCCCGGCCTGGATGGCCGCCAGTGCGTATTCGTCCAGATCGAAGGTCGTCAGCACCACCACCTTCGGACCCTGGGCCGTGTCGGTCGCACCGGCCCGCCCGAGCAGCTTCCCGGTGGCCTCGATGCCGTCCATGTCCGGCATGCGCACGTCCATCAGCACGACGTCGGCGCTCGCCGCGGCCAGCGAGGCGAGCGCCTCCCGGCCGTTGCCGGCCTCGGCCACTACCTCCAGGTCCGGCTGGGAATTGATCAGCATCTTGAGCCCGCCGCGGACCAGTTGCTGGTCATCGACCAGCGCCACCTTGATGGGTCCTTCGGCGGTATTGATGGGTCCTCCGGCAGCTGCTGTCTCGGTCAATACTCAGGCCTCCGTGTACGGAATGAACGCCGTAACCCGGAATCCGCCGCCAGTGCGCGGTCCGGTCTCAACCGTTCCATCGTAGAGGGCGAGCCGCTCGGCCATGCCGGTGATGCCCTGGCCGCCGCCGGACGGATCGGCGCCGGCGCCGCGGCCGTCGTCGTCGACCTGCAGCTGCAATCCCCGGGCGGACCAGGTTAGCAGCACCGAGGCGGAGGCTGCCGGCCCGGCGTGCTTGAGCACGTTGGTCAGTGCCTCCTGGACCACCCGGTAGGCGGTCAGTTCGGCGCCGGCGGGCATCGGCCTGCGGGCAGCGCCCTGGACCCGGTAGTCCACGGCAAGGCCGGAGCGGCGCACCGTGTCCACGAGCGTACCGACGTCGGCCAGCGACGGCAGCGGCCGGGTGGAGGCCGTTTCATCCCCGCGCAGCACGCCCAGCAGGCGCCGCATGTCGCGGAGCGAACCGCGGCCGGTTTCGGCAATCGTGGCCAGCGTAGTGCCGGCGACGGCGGGATCCTGCGCGCTGGCGTAGCGCGCGCCGTCGGCCTGGGTGATGATCACGGAGAGCGAATGAGCCACGATGTCGTGCATCTCCCGTGCAATGTGGTTGCGCTCGTCGGCCGCGGCCAGGTCGCGTTCCTGCTGGCGTTCGATCTCGAGCCGGCGGGCCCGCTCCCGCAGGGCCTGGACCGCCAGGCGCCGGGTGCGGGCCAGGTCGCCGAAGGCCCATGCGACCAGCACGACGGCTTCGGTGGCTATCATTCCGACGACGTACATCGGTACCAGTCCGAAGGTCAGGACGGCACCGGGCATGAACCAGTAGCGCACGATGAACAGCACTCCGCCCAGCAGCGCCAGGGCCAGGCCGCCCAGGCTGGCCCAGCGTGGGGCGTAGGCCGCCAGCGAGTAGACGGCCACTAAGACCAGCACGTCCGCCGCCGGCGCCGGATCGATTCCTAGGAGCACCTGGGCCAGGCAGACTGCTGCCGTGGCGGCACCGGCCTGCCAGGTCCGGGTGCGCCGCCAAGCCAGGGGAAGCACCAGCAGGGTGGCCACGACGAATGCCGCCGGACTCGCCGCCAGATAGGGCAGCGCCAGGACGGCGAAGGCCAGCAGCATGGTGATGAGATCGACTTTGGCGGCGTTGGCCTGGAGCCAGCCGTAGAGTTTGTGGTGCAGCCGCATGATCATCGACTCTAGGCGGTGCCGGGGCGGCCGGGCATCATTCCCTCGGCTGATTCGCCGCCGGCGGACCGGCGAGGTTCTGAGGCTGCCCTTGTGGACCGGCGAGGTAAGGCTACGATGAGAGAGCGCGGGTGGTTGCCCCCGGCGTCGGCCGGGGCCCGCACGGTGGTGGTGCGAGGGGAGAACTCGTGAGCGCTGCAGTCTGTACCTTTTGCCGGTCTAGCCAGATGGCGGGCTGAGGGTGGTTGACACCGACCCGGTGGCGAATGCCAGACAAATGCGGCGGGCCCTGGCCTCGCTGGCCGAGGACCTGAGCCTGGAAGAGGTGCTCGAGCGGCTGGCGGAGGCCGCCTGCCGTTCGGCCCATGCGCACCGCGGCGAGATTGCCCTTTCGGGCGCGGAGCAGCAAGCCTGCGATGTCGTCACTCTCGAAATCAGGCAGGGCAGGGCCCGGCGGTCCGCACAGCGGCTGTCCGGCCCGGACGGGGTGCCGGACCCGGATACCGCGACCTTCCTGGCGGTTCCGATCCGGATCCGGGGCGCCGTGCTGGGCAGCCTCTACCTGGCGGACAAGGCGGGGGACGGAGGCTTCACAGCCGAGGACGAGGAACGGTCGGCGGCGCTGGCGGCGTTGGCCGGCGCCGCAATCGAGAACGCCATGCTGTCCAGGGAGACGGCAGCCAGCCGGCACTGGTTGGAGGCAGCCATGGAACTCGCGGGGACCATTCTGGGCATGGTGGGGCAGCAGGAATCCGAGGCCCTGCACATGATCGCCGAGCGGGCCATGCAGGAGTCCGATTCGGTCGTGGCTGCCGTAGGGGCCCCGGACCCGGAATCCGGGGCGGTCCGCTGGCTGCTGGGTACCGGCACCGAGGCGCCGGCCGCGATCGGGAGCACCGTGGCGGCGGCCGCCCCTGTCCTGTCGCTGCTCGAGCTCGAAAACCCCCGGCCCCTTGCCGATGCTGCCCAGCTGCTCGGTCCGGCAGCCCGCGGCGTGCTGGGCCCGGGATTGTTGCTGGCGCTGGGGCCGCGGGGCGATGACCGCCGCGTCCTGCTGCTGGCCCGCGGACTTGGTGCGGTTGAGTATCGGCAGTGGGACGTGGATGTGATCGGGGTATTCTGCCAGCATGTCTCGATGGCCCTGGAACTGGGCAACGTGTACCGGATGCGCGAGCAGCACTTGCTTTTCGTCGACCGTGAACGCATCGCCCGGGACCTGCATGACCTTGTGATCCAGCGCCTTTTCGCGGCCGGGCTGAACCTGCAGGGCATGCGCCGCTTCAGCACCGAACCCAGCCAGCTTGAACGCATTAGGGACATCACTGCGGAGCTGGACCAGGTCATCAAGGATCTGCGCGATACGATCTACTCGCTGCGGGAGCCAGCGGAGGGCCCTGGATTGCTCAGCAGCCGCGTGACGGCAACGGTGCGCGGGGGTACCGCCTCCCTTGACTACACGCCGCAGTTGAAATTTTCCGGGCCGGTCGATGACGTCCCGGCCACCGTTGCCGAGCACGTGGTGGCCGTTGTCCTGGAAGGACTGAGCAATGCGGTCAGGCATTCGGGTGCGGACAGCATCTGGATTTCCCTCGTCGCGGACGACCACCACCGGCTTGAACTGACCATCGCCGACAATGGCCGGGGACTGCCTGTACCCGCCCGGCGCAGCGGCCTGGTCAATATCGAACGGCGGGCCCGGTTGCTGGACGGGACCTTCCGGGTCGAGTCGGCGCCGGGTCAGGGGACCCGGCTGATCTGGACGGTGCCGCTGCCGTAGCAGCCGGCGCCAGTGCTTTGGCCGGAACGGTTGACCGGGGTGGGGATCGGGCTGGCTTGCCCGGACGCTTCAGTGGGCGGGTGGCCGTCCCCGCCTGCTGAATGCCGGCGGGGAGTTCGCCGCAGGGATTCAGCCGGCGCTCCCTGCGTCCTTGGGGCTGCTCTTCACCCGCTGGTCGATTAGTGGTCAGCCCGCGGCCTGACCCTCGCGGGCCACCTCCTCCAGGATCCTGGCCGTCGGCGATGCCGACAGCAGCTGCCCTATCACATCGGGGTTGTCCCACACCTGGCTGCGCAGCCGTTCCAAAAAGACGGTCGCGGCGTCCCTGGTGTCGAAGTCAAGGAGCACGGCTACGTTGTTCTGGTCGCCTGCATCCCGGAATACCCGGACAGACCGGGCGCCAGACGCGGCGCGGCCCGCGGGATCGCTGTCGAAGACTTTCTTCCATTCCGCGTAGTCCCGGACTGGATAGCCTATCTGTAGGGTGAACATCCTCGTTCCTTTCCTTCGACGTGCGTCAGGACCACCATAGGCCAGCCGGTATCATCCGGGTAGGGCTCCGGGCCGGTGGTGATCCGGTGCCGCGTCGGGTCACCCGGACCAGCTCCGGCCATCCCGAGGTGCTGGACTCCCGGTGTCGGGAACGTGTCCGGGTCCGCGGCGACAAGCACCACCACTGCCGACGCCATGACGCCGCACGGTCAGCGGCTTGAAACACCGCTAACCTATGCGGTCACCGCACTAGCTGGCGAAGGCGCCTCCGGCACTGTCGGCGGTCACAAAGACCGCTGCCTGGGTCCGGGACTTGAATCCGAGCTTGGCGAGCAAGGACGAGACGTAGTTCTTCACCGTCTTCTCTGCCAGGAACAGTTCCTGCGCAATCTGGCGGTTGCTCAGCCCCTGCCCGATCAGCGTCAGGACCCGCTGTTCCTGGGGGCTCAGTGAGGCCATCCGGGAGTCGGCGGCCGGGGCGGCTGCCATCCCGCCGACAATTCTTGCCTCGAGCTCCGGATCGAACAGGGACTCGCCCCTGGCGGTCCGGCGCAGGGCAGCCACCAGATCCGTCCCGCCGATCTGCTTCAGCACGTATCCCGCAGCCCCGGCCAGCACTGCGCCGCGCAGGGCCTGCTCGTCGTCATAGCTGGTCAGGATCAGGCAGCGCAGGGCCGGATCGATCGAGCGGACATCCCTGCAGACCTCGATACCCGTTCCGTCCGGCAGCCGTCCGTCCAGTACCGACACGTCAGGGTGCAGGGCCGGAATCAGCCTCGTCGCTTCCTCCGCCGAACCGGTTTCGCCGACCACCTCGAAGCCTTCGTCTTCCAGCAGTTCGTGCAGGCCGCGGCGGACCAGCTCGTGGTCATCCAGAATGAAGACGCGCAGCGGCGCCGGCCCCGTACTCGGTTTCGTCGGCTTTCCTTGTGGCACTTTGTCTCCTGCTCGCAGCCGCGGCACTGCCGTCCCGGACCGGCAGTGCCTTCTCCCTTAAGTGTTCCAGTAGGGGAAGTAACGCGCCAGAAAATCCGGGAACTCGGGACTTTCGGCTCTAACCCCGGCGTTGGTTCCGGGCCACACTGGTTAATGCCTGCGGTTGCTTGGGGGAATCGGAGGTGCCGGCACAGGTGGGGGCACCTGTGCCGGGCGCAGACAGTCAACGGCCAGCCGACGGAATGACGATTCCGACGGCCGGAAAGGAACGACATGGCAATGAGCACGATGCATCCCGCAGTCAAGGGTAGGGACAGTGTGGTCCGCGACCTGCGGGGGATGGCGGAGCGCCGGCAGTTGGATGCTGCACGGCGGAGGGCCATGCAGGAGCATCCGGCCGGCGGTGCCAGGAAGCTGCGCGTGCTGGTCAAGCTCGATACCGAGCAGGCTTCAGCCGTGATCCGGGTTGAGGGGACCCTGACGCAGGCGAACCTCCACGCGCTGTACTCCATCACGGCCAGGACCAATGCCCTGCTGCCGGGCCTGGAAATCACCATCGACCTCAGCGGAGCCCGGGCGGTGGACGAAGCACTGCAGGAACTGATCGGGGTTGCGCGCCGGGCCACGCTGCCGGAAGCTGCCGTACGCGAACACGCGGCCTGCCGGCTTCGCGTGCTGGAGCCGCAGGCGGCCTGAGGACCGGGGCTCCCGGCCGGCCTGGACGATGGGGTCCGGACCAGCCGGGAGTGTCCGAAATATGAGATGACTTGTTCAGGATATGGAACCCTTCCATAAACTGGGAACATGAGCGCAGCAGAATCCCAGGCTATTTCCCTTGCAGTCATTCCCGGCGACGGGATCGGTCCGGAGGTCATTGCCGAGGCCGTGAAGGTGCTCCAGGCCGCCACCGCCACGGAGGCAGCCAAGTTCGAACTCACCGAGTATAAGCTCGGCGCCGAGCACTGGCTGGCCAGCGGGGAGACCCTCTCCGACGAGACCCTTGCGAAGCTGCGCACCCACGATGCCATCCTGTTCGGTGCCGTGGGGGCCGCGCCGGGGGACACCCGCATCCCCTCCGGCCTGATCGAGCGCGAAATGCTGCTGAAGCTGCGTTTCAGCCTGGACCATTACATCAACCTGCGCCCGGCCAAGCTGTTCCCGGGCGTGCCCAGCCCGCTGGCGGACCCGGGGGAGATTGACTTCGTCGTCGTCCGTGAAGGGACCGAGGGGCCCTACGTAGGCAACGGCGGCGCGCTGCGCGTGGACACTCCGTACGAAATCGCCACCGAGGTCTCGGTCAACACCGCCCACGGCGTCGAGCGCGTGGTCCGTGACGCGTTCCGCCGCGCCCAGGCCCGCCGCCGGAAGCTGACCCTGGTCCACAAGCACAATGTGCTGGTCCACGCCGGGCACCTGTGGCGGCGTACCGTCGAGGCTGTCGGCCAGGAGTTTCCGGATGTTGCCGTGGACTATCTGCACATCGACGCGGCCACCATCTTTATGGTCACGGACCCGTCGCGCTTCGACGTCATCGTCACCGACAATCTGTTCGGCGACATCCTCACGGACCTGGCTGCCGCGGTCACCGGCGGCATTGGCCTGGCTGCCTCGGGCAACATCAACATGGACCGCACCGTGCCGTCGATGTTCGAACCCGTCCATGGGTCCGCGCCGGACATTGCCGGGCAGCAGAAAGCCGATCCGACGGCGGCAATCCTGTCCGTGGCCCTGATGCTGGAGCACCTCGGCCTGCCCGAGGCTGCCACCCGGGTCCAGGAGGCGGTGGAGAAGGACATCGCCGGCCGCGGCACCGCAGCCCGGACGACGTCGGAGGTCGGCGATGCGATTGCTTCGCTTTTGGCAGTAGGCTAGTTAGCGGTTGTTAACCTGAAACAACGCGAGAATCAACCTGAGCAGACGGCGGGCACAACGGTGTGCACTCACCGTGGAGGAACCATGACTGAAACACTGCAATTTTCCCGGCATCTCTCCGACCATCCGGCCAGTGCCGAACGCCGCGGCCAGATCCTGGCCGATCCGGGATTCGGCAACTACTTCAGCGACCACACCGTCGTGGTCGACTACAAGGAGGACCAGGCCGGCATCGGCGGCTGGAACAACGCCCGCGTGGAGCCGTACGGACCCATCCTGATGGACCCGGCGGCCGCGGTGCTGCACTACGGGCAGGAGATCTTCGAGGGCCTGAAGGCCTACCGTCATGCCGACGGCTCGGTCTGGACGTTCCGCCCGGAGGCCAACGCGGAACGGTTCAACAAGTCCGCCGTTCGCCTGGCCCTGCCGGAGCTGCCCGACGGCGTGTTCGTGGAGTCGCTGCGCGAGCTCGTCGCCGTGGACCAGGGCTGGATCCCCAGCGGCGACGGTGCGGCCCTTTACCTGCGTCCGTTCATGATCGCTACCGAGGCGTTCCTGGGTGTGCGCCCTGCCCGCGAAGTGTCCTACCGCGTCATCGCCTCGCCTGCCGGCAACTACTTCGGCGGTCCGCTGCAGCCGGTGTCCATCTGGCTCTCCACCACCTACGCCCGTGCCGGGCACGGCGGTACCGGCGAGGCCAAGTGCGGGGGCAATTATGCCGCCTCGCTGGCTGCCCAGCTGGAGGCCGAGGCCCACGGCTGCAAGCAGGTGCTCTTCCTGGACCCCACCAACGACAATGCTGTCGAAGAGCTCGGCGGCATGAATATCTTCTTCGTCTTCAAGGACGGCACCCTGGTGACGCCGGAACTGAACGGGAACATCCTGCACGGTGTCACCCGTTCCTCCGTGATCCAGCTGGCCAAGGACCGCGGACTGAGGATCCAGGAACGGAAGATCACCATCGACGAGTGGCGTAACGGCGTCGCCGCCGGCGAGATCACCGAAATCTTCGCCTGTGGCACGGCCGCCGTGATCACCCCGATCGGCGAGCTCAAGACGGCCGCCGGGGACATCCCCTCCCCGGCCCTGGCCGGGGACTCGGTGTCGATGTCCATCCGCGCGCAGCTGCTGGGCATCCAGACCGGCACGGTGGAAGACACCCATGGCTGGCTGACCCGGCTGGCCTGAACCGGCGCCGGATTCCAGCAGGCTGACGGCAGGGAGCCCTCGGAAGTTCCGGGGGCTCCCTGCCGTTTTCCGTCCCCGACGTGCCGGCCGGCGGGGGAGCAGCTGCTACCTGCGCCGCTTCTTCCCGCCCGCGGCGGCCAGCGCGGCGGCCCGCCGGCGCCGGTCGTCGGCTCCGCCGCGCAGGTCCCGGTTGAGCCGGCGGTCCCCGTGGTACAGGATGGACTCCCAGTCGACGTCTTCCGGCGCCTTGGGCACGATCACCACAGGATCGGACTTCGGCTGCTTCGGAGCCACATACAGCCAGTTCAGCGTGCCCAGGACGATGTCGACCACCGAGTTCTTCACACCGATGTAGGACCAGATGGCGATGCCGGCCAGCACAGCATTCAGGCAGGCGAAGGCCGCGTTGCCCCAGTTCTGCTGCGCCACGTCCCGCCACAAGGTGAGCAGTGAGAAACCGACAATCAGGTAGGGGACCAGCACGTAGATGGCCGGCGCGGCGGTGCGGTCCTTGACCTTGGGGGTGCGGACGAAGGGGATCTTCTCCCCGGTGATGGCCTGCTGCAGGGACTTCAGCACGCCTGCGAGGTTCACCGGCAGCAGGACCAGGTTGAAGCCGTAGATCCTGAAGATGTCGCTGAACCGGTGGCCGCACTCGCGCAGGTCGCTGCCCATGGCCAGGAAGTACGGCAGCGCCGCGCAGAAGACCACCGGGCTGAGCAGCCGGCTGTCGTAGGGGTAGGCGAGCAGGAACAGCAGGCCGAAGCTGGCCCAGGTGATCGAGGCCATGTAGTTGACCCGCAGCAGGACTTCCCGGACGCCGATGCGCTCGTGCCGGTAACGCCGCATGGACAGCTGCTTGACCAGCTTGGGCAGGATCAGCAGGCCGCCGTTGGCCCAGCGCCGGCGCTGGACCACGAGCGAGCCGAAGTCCGGCGGCGTTGCGCTGTAGCTGAGCCGCTCCGGATAGTTGGCCAGCGTCCAGCCGTGCGTACCCAGGTCGATGCTGGACTCGGTATCCTCGATGACCGTGCGGTCCTGGACATAGCGGCGGACCTCGAACCCACCTACCGTTTCCACTTCCACGATGTCGTCCAGCGCCTGCTTGCGGATCACGGCGTTGGCCCCCACCCAGAAGGTGGCCCCGTAGTAGCTCATGCCCTGGTGCAGGATGTGCTGGACATCCGTCGTGGCGCCGGCAATCCGCTCGATCCGGGTCGGGGCACCGCGGAACGAGGAATACGGGGTCTGGGTGACCGCCACACGCTCGTTGCCCGGAGATTCCAGAAAGTACACCAGGCGCAGGCAGTAGTCCCGCAGCAGCAGCGAATCCGCGTCCAGGGTCAGGATGTAGGCCGTGTCCGGGCAGTCCAGATCGTCAGCCTGCGGTTCCTCCGCCTGCCGCAGCACCACGTCCCCGGCGGCATCCTCGCGCCGCCAGCGCTGGCCCATGAGCGAGATGTAGGAGTTCAGGTTCATCGCCTTGTTCGCCTCATGCGAGAGGTTGGCGTAAAGCTTGCGCTCGAAGGTGCCCATCCGCACCGAGAAGATCCGCACCAGGCGAAGGTAGAGCTCCACCATCCGGTCGGCATCGGGGGCCGTGCCCTGGACCTCGGCGGCCCGCAGGGCATAGACGGTCAGCCGCAGCTCGCGGGCCAGCCCCATCAGGACCAGGTCCACGAAGAACTCGTCCACATGGTCCTCGACCGGTTCGGCCTCGGCGAATTCCTCCAGCCAGACCGCCGCCGCCTCGTATTCGGCGGTGAGGATGGACAGCTCGGCAGCGGCGCTTCCGGTGCCGCCTGGGCCGGTGCGCCGTCGGAAGGCGTCAAGTGCGGAGCGGAACCGGTCCGCCGGTCCCTTAAGCTGCTGTTCGATCCCACCGGCCAGCGCCCGTGTCGCCGCCAGCCGGTCCTGGACCGCCGGATCGGTGGGGAAGGGTGGATCGTCCAGCAGCAGCACCACCCGCAGGCCGGGGAACTCCTGCAGCGCGGCCGACCACAAGGTGGCGCGCACGACGCCGGGTTCCTCGGCGTAGGACGGGACCAGGACGGTAATGCCTTCCTGGTAGTCGGCGAAGTGCCGGTCCAGTTCCCCGCGCGGGACGCGCCGGTGGTCGCGGAAGCGGTGCAGGGCCCCCTGCCGGGCCATCAGGTACATCAGGGCGGAGAAGGTGAGGAAGCTGACCACCACCAGGTAGGACACCGCTTCGAACTGGAAGCGGAAACCGGCGTTGGGATTGTTGGCCAGCTCCCGCAGCACGGTGGTGATGACGTAGACAACCCAGGACAGCACTGTGGTTACGATGCCGACCCTGCCCCAGGCGAGCTTCCCGCGCGAGGGGACCGGATGTACGATCGACAGCGGTTCGGATCGCTTTTCGGAGCCCCACTGCCGCCGCCGCGGCGGTTCCGTGGAGACGGCCGGTGTGCCCGGCTGCTGGGGTGCCTCCGGGGTGGATACAGTTGCTTGCTCGGACATACGCCCCCCATGCCGGGGCCGGCAGCCGGTGCCGGCGTTCGAATTCCGGCCGCGGATCCGGTGCGCGGACCGCGGCTAGATGAAACCTTTAAGCTGCCCCTATACTAAACGTTCGGGGGCCGGTCCGGCGACGGCGCCCCGCCGCCGTATATGTGGTGCGGAACCGGCAACCATCCGGCCGTCCCCGCCCGCGGGGGCATGTTCTTGTGGGGGTTCTGTGTCAAAGCGATTTCCGGGCCGCAGGCTGTCCATAGTGCGGCTGGCGTTGCTGCTGGTGGTGGCCGCCGCTTTGGGCGTCACCGCCTTCGATGGCTGGCACCGGTTCACGGATGCCCGCGCGGCCGCCACGGGGAAGCCGTGGTTCGGCGCTTACGTCGACGCCACCGCCACCCCCTTCCACGCCTTCGAGAATCCCGCCGGGGCGGAGGGCCGGAACGTGGTGCTCGCCTTTATCGTGGCGGACCCCGACGAGCCGTGCAGCCCGTCCTGGGGCGGCGCCTACAGCCTGGACGAGGCTGAGCAGACCATGGACCTGGACCGGCGGATGGCCCGTCTGACCGGCGCAGGCGGCAAAATCGTGCTGTCCTTCGGCGGGCTGAACAATGACGAACTGGCCACCGCCTGCACCGACCAGGACAAGCTCCTGGCCGCCTACCGGGCCGTCCTCGACCGCTACCAGCCAGCCGCCATCGACCTGGATATCGAGGGCAACGACCTCTCCGACCAGGCCGCGGGCAAGCGCCGTGCCGAGGCCTTCGCCGCCTTGCAGCGCGAGCGGGCCGGAAGCGGGAAGGACCTGAAGGTCTGGCTGACCCTGCCGGTGGCGCCCGCGGGCCTCACCGGGGAAGGTACTGCCGCGGTGGCGCAAATGCTGGCTGCCGGTGCGCCGCTGAAGGGCGTCAACATCATGACCATGGACTACGGCGCGGGTAAGGCGTCATCGCAAACCATGCTCGATGCCTCCATTGCTGCCGCCGAAGCCACCCATGCCCAGCTCTCGGCGCTGTACCGGCAGGCAGGGCAGGACGTGGGCACCCAGACGCTGTGGCGGCGGATCGGGCTGACCCCGATGATCGGCCAGAACGACATCCCCGGCGAGGTGTTCGACCTCCACGCCGCAGCCGGGTTGAACGCGTTTGCCCGGCAGAACGGCGTGGGCCGGCTGTCCATGTGGTCGTTGAACCGGGACCAGACGTGCAGCGAGAACTATGGGGATACCACCCGGGTTTCGGACAGCTGCAGCGGCGTGGACCAAGGCGGCTCCCGCTTCGCCCCGGTGCTTGCCGACGGCGTCACCGGCGTGGCCGGACGGCTCGACAGCCCTCCGGAACCGTCGGCGCCGTCGTCCCCGGCGGCCGTGGTGGTGGACAACCCGGAAACCAGCCCCTACCCGATCTGGTCGGACCAGGCGTCCTATGTGGCCGAATCGCGCGTGGTTTGGAAGGGCAATGTCTACGAAGCCAAATGGTGGACCCGCGGGGAAGCGCCCAACGATCCGGTGCTGCAGGCCTCCGAGACGCCGTGGACCCTCATTGGCCCGGTCCTGCCGGGGGAAAAGCCCGTGCCCGTGGTGACGGCGCCCGCCGGGCTGTATCCGCGGTGGTCGCCCACCAGCACCTATGAGAAGGGGGACCGGGTGCTCTTCGAGGGGCGGATTTTCGAGGCGAAATGGTGGACCCGGGCGGACACCCCGGAAGCGGCCATGCAGGGCTCGGACAGCTCGCCCTGGGCCATGTTCAATAACGAGCAGACCCAAAAGGTCCTCGACGGGAAGGAAAAAGAATAGACTGCACCGCAGCGGTCCGGTCCATAACGCTGCAGTAACGCGGACGGGCCACACTTCGAAGCAAGGCCGGGTCCGGTTTCCCTGGCGGTGCCCGGTGCCCCCGGCCTGCACGCAATCCCCGGGAGGGCGCTGTGATTGAACCGGATCTGCCAGCATCGGCCGGTATCCCGCCGGAGGCCGGTTCCCCGGCCGGGCGGGGGGCGGCGGTCACCACCGGCCGGTACATCGTCGTCTTCGCCGAAGACGGCTACGAGCCGGCCTCGGTGCTCGGCTCGGCGGGGCTGTCCAACGTGGCCAGTTCCCGGGACTTCCAGGACCGCGCCGTCGATATCACGGATGCCAGCGGCGCCGACGCCACGGTCTTCGAGACACTCGGCATCGCCGTCGTGTCGGCCAGCCAGGAGCAGCTCTCCGCCCTGCAGGGCACCGGCGGTCCGCATCCGGTGGTGCTGTCCGTCTCGCCCGAACTGGTCCACCACGTCCTGGGGCCGGCCGAGTATGTGCGCGGCTATCGCGACGGCGTGGCGGACCTGAGCGCCCGGCTCGACGGCGGAGCCGCTGCCGCGGCCGCGGCACCGGCCTTCGAGGACAGCAACCAGTCCACCTGGGGATTGCAGGCCACGCGGGCCGTGCAGTCGGCGGTATCCGGCCACGGCGTCAAGGTGGCCATCCTCGATACCGGGTTCGACGCCGCGCACCCTGATTTTGCCGGCCGCAGCATCACCACGCAGTCCTTCGTGCAGGGTGAATCAGCGCAGGACGGGCATGGGCACGGCACGCACTGCACCGGTACCGCCTGCGGCCCCCGGCTTCCGTCCACCGGGCCGCGCTACGGGATCGCCTATGGGGCGGATATCTTCGCGGGCAAGGTGCTGTCCAACGCCGGCTCCGGCACCGATGCGGCTATCCTGGCCGGAATCGACTGGGCGGTGGCCAACGGCTGCGCCGTCGTCTCCATGTCGTTCGGCGCCAACCTCGCGCAGGCCCATCCGCCCTATACCGCCGCCGGGCAGCGGGCGCTGGACCGGGGAGTCCTGCTGATCGCTGCGGCGGGCAACAACGCCCAGCGTCCACAGGGCAATTTCGGTTTCGTCGGCGTGCCGGCCAACAGCCCTTACATCATGGCCGTGGGCGCCCTGGACCAGCAGCTGGCCGTGCCGTATTTCTCCGCCCGCAGCCTGCCCGGCCGCGGCGGGCAGGTGGACGTCGCAGGCCCCGGCTGGCAGGTCTACTCGTCCTGGCCGATGCCTGGCCGCTACCGGAGCATCAGCGGGACCAGCATGGCCGCGCCCCATGCCGCCGGCGTGGCCGCCTTGTGGGCCGAGGCCACCGGTTTCCGCGGCCGCGAACTGTGGTCGGTGCTCGCCCAGGAAAGCGACAGGCTGCTGGCGGCGTCCGCCGACGTCGGGTCCGGACTGGTCATTGCCCCGCAATGAATCCGCACTGAAACCCGCACAGAAAGCAGGAAGGGTCGGCGCTGACCGGCCCGCTGACCGGGCGTACGCTAGGTCCATGGTCAATATCAGCGTGACGGTCGAACAGGACCATCTGTCCATGATCGGCGACGTCGCCGAGGCGCTGCGGGCCCGGGGCATGCAGGTGACGCAGGTGCTCCAGTCCGGATTCATCACCGGATCCGTGAGCGAGGACTGCCGGCAGGCGCTGGCCGCCGTCTCCGGGGTCCAGACCGTGGACGAACAGCTCCAGTTCCAGCTGCCGCCTCCCCAGGAGGAAGTCCAGTAGGTCCGGTCCCCGCGGCGGCCGGATCAGGAACCGAGCCGCCGGATTAGATCCGTCAGCTCGGGTGAAGGGCCCACGCCCAGTTCGCGCGAGACCTTGGCGGAGAAGCGACGGTAGCTTTGCGCCGCGGAGGCGCGGTTGCCCGCCAGCAGGTGCGCCTGGATGATCAGGCGGTGGGCGTTTTCCCGGAACGGATCCAGGGCCGCAGCGCGGCTGGCGGCCTCGATGGCCCGGTCATAGGCCTGTTCCCGGAGGAACAGTTCGGCAACCTGTTCCATGGCGCGGATCCGGAGCTGGTCCACCCGGTCCCGTTCGGGCAGCACCCAGTCGTCGTACCAGCCCTGCAGCAGTTCGATGGGGGCTTCCAGCACCAGAGCCTGCTGCGCCGCAGACCCGCCGTGGTCGGCCGCGCAGGACTCCACATCGTGCACGTCCACATGGACCCCGGCAGCCAGCTCCAGCGGGTCCCGTGTGCCGGCCAACAGGCCCGGCAGCTTGTGGGTGATCGCCCAGACGCTGACGCGCAGGCTTTCCAGCGCCAGCGGACGGGTGCTGTCCGGCCAGAGCAGTTCCGCCAGCGCGGCCCGCGGGGTCCGGCCACGCAGCGCCAGGGCCGCAATAACGCGTTGTTCGCGGTGGCTGACACCGGTGTGCCTGCCGTCGCGCCGCAGGTTCCAGTTTCCCAAGAGCCCTAATTGCCAATGCGCCATCCTTGCCCCCTGCACAGTGATGGTTCCCCGCCTTCAACTTCCATGCCTTCGGCTGATTAGGCAAGAGCCATAGGCGAAAATGCGCCCGGCGGAGGCAAAATTGCCGCACGGCGTACCCGCCCGGCCAGCGCAAGGCGGGACGCGCTAGGCTGGGCTCCAGCTACTGTCCGGCGTTCCGGGCGCGGGGGAACCGGGGGACATGAGGTGACGCGGAATATGCCGGGCACGATGCAGGCACGAAGGCAAGCCCCGCTGCGGGCCGTCCTGGCCACGCTGCTGGCCCTGCTTCTCCTGGCCGGCGGGCCGGGCACAGCCGTGTGGTCCGCCGGCCCGGCCGCTGCCCTGGACGGGTCGGTGGCGGCGTCGGCCACGGCCTCCCGCAAGCCCACCGAGGCCTGGGCCCCGGACGGCACCAGCCTGTTCGGCACCGCCGAGGGCAGGATCCCGTCCTACACCCAGCGCTCCTACACGATCCGGGTCTACAACGCCCGCAGCAGCCGCACCGGCAGGTACCAGGTCTGGCGCGGCGGCAAGTGGAACACCCTGCAGACGCTGCGCTGGACGCTGCAGCCCGGCCGCTCGGTGACCGGTCCGCAGACCGTGAAGAGTCCAAAGGCTTCCGCCACCGTCAAAAGGAAGTACCGGCTGGTCATTGACGGCACCAGGTATGAGAAGGCCTGGGCGGACACTGTCACCATCTCGCACGAGAATCCGCGCGACTACACGGGCCAGCACAAGCGTGCCTACCGCTATATGCGTGCCTACTGCCCGAACCAGATCATTACCGTGGTGCCGGGCTGGACCAGCTACGCGTGGACGGGCTCCCGCCGGATCGAAATAGGGGGCAGCTACCCCGCCGGTGCCGGCTTCCAGTACGTGGCCCTGCACGAATGCGCCCACATCCGCCAGTACGCGCTGTACAAGGACAACTACGACGCCCTGGCCAAGCGGATGAACGCGGTCTACGGCGGCAAGGGCGGCACCGGCCTGGAGCGCGCGGCGGACTGCATGTCGTATGCGATGGGGGCGGACAAGGCCGCCGGCGGGACCTACACCACCAGCTGCTCCGGTTACCGCGGCAAGGCGGCCCGCCTGTTGCTGGCCGGCCGGAAACCGTAGCCGGCGGCATGGCAGGATAGGGATGTGAGCGCGCACCCGAACCAAGACAGCCAGGGATTCGTCCGCAGCAGCCGGCTGACCCGCTTCCGGCTGGCCCCGAATCCCGGACCGATGAGCCTGGACGGCACCAACTCGTACCTGATCGGCGCACCCGGCTCCGGCGTCGTCGTGGTGGATCCAGGACCGCTGGACGAGCCGCACCTGCAGGCGCTGGCGGCCGCCGGCGACGTCGAACTGGTGCTGATCACGCACCACCACATCGACCACACCCAGGCCAGTGCCCGCTTCCACGAACTGACCGGTGCGCCGGTCCGCGCGCTGGACCCCGCCTTCTGCCATGGCGGCCGCCCGCTGTCCGACGGCGAGGTGCTGGACGCCGCGGGCGTCCGGATCCGGGTCCTGGCCACTCCGGGCCATACCGCGGACTCGGTCTGCCTGCACCTGCCCGACGACGGCCCGTCCGGCTCCGTGCTCACCGGTGACACCATCCTGGGCCGCGGCACCACCATCATCGCCTACCCGGACGGACGGCTGGGCCCGTACCTGAAATCGCTGAAACTGCTGGCCGCGCTCGGCCCGGCCACGGTGCTGCCGGCGCACGGCCCGGTGCTGCCGGATCTGGCCGCCATCTGCGCGAAATACCTGGAGCACCGTCACGAGCGCCTGGAGCAGGTCCGGGCCGCGCTGGAGCGGCTCGGCGAGGACGCCACCATCCAGGCCGTGACGGACTACGTCTACACGGACGTGGATCCGGCGGTACGCGGCGCCGCAGAATCTTCGGTGGCGGCGCAGTTGGATTTCCTGCGCAGCTGAAGCCGGCAGCGGACGATAGGCTAACCGCATGCGTATAGCCCGATTTGTTGTCGATTCCGATCCGATGTACGGCGTGGTCGAGGGGGAGCAGGGGAGCGAAGAGGTCGCCGTGATCAGCGGCGATCCGTTCTTCACAGGGCTCCAGCTCACCGGCGCCCGGCACAGGCTTGAAGACGTACGCCTGGTGGCCCCGATCATCCCGCGCAGCAAGCTCGTCTGCATCGGCCGCAACTACGCCGGGCACATCCAGGAGATGGGCAACGAAACCCCGCCCGCCCCGTTGATGTTCTTCAAGCCGAACACCGCGGTGATCGGCCCGAACGAACCGATGGTGCTGCCGTCCTTCTCCGATGAGGTCTCCTACGAGGCCGAACTCTGCGTGGTGATCGGCCGCATCTGCAAGGACGTGCCGGTGGAGCGGGTGGACGAGGTCATCTTCGGCTACACCTGCGGCAACGACCTGACCGCCCGGGACGCCCAGCGCACCGATGGCCAGTGGGCCAGGGCCAAGGGCTTCGACGGCTCGGCCCCGCTGGGACCATGGATCGAGACCGAACTGGACCCGGACAACCTTGCCATCCGCGGCTGGCTGGACGGCGAACTGAAGCAGGACGGCAATACCGCCCAGATGATCTGGGGCGTGCGGGACCTGGTGTCCTACGCCTCGCAGGCTTTCACGCTGCTGCCCGGGGATGTCATCATGACCGGCACCCCGGCCGGTGTGGGCACCATCCAGCCGGGTCAGCGCTACGAGGTGGAGATCGAGGGCATCGGCCGGCTGGCCAACACCGCCCGCTGACCGGTTCCGCCAGTGAAACCATGACGACGGCGCCGTTCCGCCGCCATGCGGCCCGCACCATCGCGGCGGTGCTTTCGCCAGCCGTCGTGTGGGCCGCGCTCCTGTTGGCGGCGCCGTTCGCCGGACCCGGCACACAGTATCCGCTGGCCTGGGGTGCCGGCGCGGCGCTGCTGGTCTGCGCGGTGCCATGGGCCATTGTGACCGGGCTGGACCGGCGCGCAGACCTGCGCCGGGGCCTTGGCCGGCTCCGTGCCGGACCAACGATGGTCTGTACCGGCGTGCTGATGTACGGCACTTTGCGCGTCATCCGCTGGTGGCACGGACCGTTGGCCTTGGCGGCCGTGATCCTGGGCATTTTCGCCGGCTACGCTGCCGTCCTGTTGGCCCGCAGGAAGTGGCCGCTGTACTGGCCGGCGGCCACCCTGGGCGCGGCCGCCGTCATCATGCCGTTGCTGCTGGGGCTGCCGGGCCTGCTGGCCCTGCCGTTGCTGCTGGCCGGGCTCTGGGCGGCAGCGGCGCTCAAACGCGGCACCGCGGCCCGGCTGTCCGGATCGGCGCTGGCCGGCGCGGTGGTCTGCGGCGGCATTTGCGCCGTGCTGCTGCAGGCGGTCCGCTGACGACGCCGACACGACCGGAGCGCCACTCCCGTAAACTTGAAGCCACTATGACTACTGCAGCTGACATTCCCACCGTCACCGCCGAGACCCCCGTCCGGGTCCGTTTCTGCCCTTCCCCCACGGGCACCCCGCACGTCGGGCTGATCCGCACCGCACTGTTCAACTGGGCCTACGCCCGGCACACCGGCGGCACCATGGTTTTCCGCATCGAGGACACGGACGCGGCGCGGGACAGCGAGGAGAGCTACCACCAGCTGCTCGAGGCGCTGAAATGGCTCGGCATCACCTGGGACGAAGGCGTCGAGGTGGGCGGACCGCACGAACCGTACCGGCAGTCGCAGCGCCACGACATCTACGTGGACGTCATTAACCGGCTGAAGGAAGCAGGACACCTGTACGAGTCCTACTCCACGCCCGAGGAAGTCGAGGCCCGCCACCAGGCCGCCGGCCGCGACATCAAGTTGGGCTACGATAATTACGACCGCAGCCTGACCGCCGAGCAGATCGCCGCGTTCAAGGCCGAGGGCCGGGAACCGGTGCTGCGGGTGCGGATGCCGGACGAGGACATCACCTTCGAGGACCTGGTCCGCGGCGAGATCACCTTCAAGGCAGGAAGCGTGCCGGACTTCGTCGTCGTCCGCGCCAACGGGAAGCCGCTGTACACCCTGGTCAATCCGGTGGACGACGCCCTGATGGGCATCACCCACATCCTGCGCGGCGAGGACCTGCTCTCCTCCACGCCGCGGCAGATCGCCCTCTACCGCGCCCTGTTCGACATTGGCGTGGCACAGTACATGCCGCTATTCGGGCACCTGCCCTATGTCATGGGCGAGGGCAACAAGAAGCTGTCCAAGCGGGATCCGGAGTCCAACCTCTTCCTGCACCGTGAACGCGGCTTCATCCGGGAGGGCCTGCTCAACTACCTGTCCCTGCTGGGCTGGAGCCTGTCCGCGGACGAAGACATCTTCACCGTGGAGCAGCTGGTGGAGAAATTTGACATCCACGATGTACTCTCCAACCCGGCCCGGTTCGACCTGAAGAAGGCCGAGGCGATCAACGGCACCCACGTCCGCCAGCTGGATCCGGTGGATTTCCGGGAACGTCTCGTTCCGTACCTGCAGCATGCCGGTCTGGTGGGCGAAACCCTGGCCCCGCGCGAGCAGGAAATCCTCCAAGCGGCAGCGCCGCTGGTGCAGGAACGCATCGGCCTGCTGGGCGAGGCGCCGGAAATGCTGGCCTTCCTGTTCAAGGCCGATGACGGGATCGACATCGCCGATGACGCGCGCAAGGGCCTGCCGGCCAACCTGGCCGAGGTACTGGACGCAGCTATTGCCGCGCTCGAACCGGTGGAGAAGTGGACCGCGGAGAACATCCAGGCGGCGCTGCGCCAGGCGATCGTGGAGGAGATGGGCATCAAGCCGCGGCTGGCCTTCGGTCCGGTGCGCACCGCGGTGTCCGGCCGCCGTATTTCCCCGCCGCTGTTCGAATCGATGGAGATCCTGGGCAGGCATTCGTCGCTGGTCCGGCTCAAGGCTTTCCGCGCCGCCAGCTGACGCCGGTTCCTCCGGCCGGGCAGCCTGCCTGGGCAGGCCATCCGGCCGGAGGGGCGCTTGTGGCGGACGCCACACCGGCGGAGCCCGGATCCGATTTTGTAGTTCTGCCGGTCGTCGGGTAAAGTAATTACTCGTGCTGAGGCGCTGAGAGAGCGGGGCAGGCCCCCTCGAACGGCAGCTCAAAGCCATTGGGATATGGTGTAATTGGCAACACAACGGTTTCTGGTACCGTCATTCTAGGTTCGAGTCCTGGTATCCCAGCGCTGTTTATGCCGCTGAAAATACGTATTTCGTATGACAGTGAGTGACAGTACTGAAAGTACACGGCCCCATCGTATAGCGGCCTAGTACGCCGCCCTCTCACGGCGGTAACGCGGGTTCGAATCCCGCTGGGGTCACGGTCAACCGGTCCCGGACAATTTGTCCGGGCGGTTCCGTTTAATCGGGATTTGTTTCCGGTTGAATTCGGTGGAATGTGAATATTCCACCAGCCGGCGCAAGCTGGCAAAAAGTGCAGGGCCCCATCGTATAGCGGCCTAGTACGCCGCCCTCTCACGGCGGTAACGCGGGTTCGAATCCCGCTGGGGTCACGGTCAACCGGTCCCGGACACTACGTCCGGGACCGGCTTTGTTTAACCCGCCGGCCCGGCCCGGCTGGCATGATGGTCAGCGTGGACACCACAGTCGAAGGGCAGCCAGCCGGGGGAGCCGCCGGCGCCGTCGTCCTGCTCGAGGACGTCGTGGCATCGCTGCGGACGCTCACCCTGCCCATTCAGCTGCCCGGCACGGAGCCGGTGCGCCATGATGCCGCGGCGGCGCAGGCGCAGCTGCAGGACTACGTGCTGCCGCGATACCGCAGCCTGGAAGCCCCGCTGTTGGCGGTGGTCGGTGGATCCACCGGTGCGGGCAAGTCCACGCTGGTCAACGCCATCGTCGGCCATCCGGTGACCCGGGCCGGCGCGATCCGGCCCACCACCCGGCAGCCGGTCCTGCTCCATCACCCGGCAGACAGGGCCTGGTTCGAAGGCCAGCGCATCCTGCCGGGGCTGGCCCGGATTGCCGGGACGCTCCGGGAGCGGGTGCCGGCAGACGGCAGGATGGAGGATCTTCCGGGGGCGGCCCCGGTGGGCAGCGAGCCGCCGGTATCGTCCTTGGTCCTGTTGGCGGACGACACGGTGCCGCAGGGCGTGGCCGTGCTGGACGCACCGGACATCGACTCCATCTCGGATGCCAACCGCCGGCTGGCCGGCCAGCTGCTGGCGGCGGCGGATTTGTGGCTTTTTGTCACCAGTGCCAACCGTTACGCCGACGCGGCGCCGTGGGCGCTGCTGCTCGAGGCTGCCGGGCGGAACATTACCGTCGCCGTCGTCCTGGACCGGGTGCCGGACGGGGTCGAGGAGGAGGTCCGGTCCGACCTCGCCGGCATGCTGGCCCGCCAGGGGCTGGGCAGCGCCCCGCTGTTCGTAGTGCCAGAGTCGGCCCTGGACGGCCGGGGGATGCTGCCGCCGCCCACGGTGGCTCCCATCCGGGACTGGCTTGGCGGCATCGCCGCGGACAGTGCCAGGCGGGCGGCCATCGCCCGGCGCACCCTCAGCGGCGTCATCAGTGCCTTGGCCGAGAAGGCCGAGGCAGCGGCCCGGGAAGTCGAGGCGCAGCGGGCGGCGGGGGACCGGCTCCGCGCCGACGCCGAGGGTGCCTATGCCGATGCTGCCGAACGCACTTTAGCGGCTACGCAGGACGGCACGCTGCTGCGCGGCGAAGTGCTCGCCCGCTGGCAGGATTTCGTGGGCACGGGGGAATTCTTCCGGTCCCTCGAATCCGGCATCGGAGCGCTCCGGGACCGCATCGGTGCGTTCTTCAGCGGCCGCCCGGCGCCGGCGGTGACGGTGGAAGAAGCGATCGAAACCGGGCTGCAGGCCGTGATCGTGGACGAGGCAGCCAAGGCAGCGGAGGACGCCGACGCGCGCTGGCGCGATGACCCCGCCGGCCGCCAACTGCTCGGCAAGGAGGACCTGTCCGCCCCGAGTGACGGTTTCGCGGACACCGCGGCTGCCGCAATCCGGGCCTGGCAGTCGGACCTGCTGGACCTGATCCGCACCGAGGGCCAGAACAAGCGCTTCGTTGCACGCCTGGTCTCGTTCGGCGTCAACACTCTCGGGGTGGCGCTGATGGTCGCGGTATTCGCCGCCACCGGCGGCCTGACCGGCGTGGAGATCGGCGTGGCCGGCGGCACCGCCGTCGTCGGCCAGAAGGTGCTCGAATCGGTGTTCGGGGAGGATGCCGTCCGGCGGCTGACCAAGACCGCCCGGCAGGACCTCGACCGCCGCACCAAGGCGCTGATGCAGGCCGAGGCCGGACGCTTCCTGTCCCGTCTGGACGTGCTCGATCCGCCGGAAACTGCTGCCAGGCTGCATACGCAGTCCCGGGCCCTGGCCAAGCTCGCGGCACAGACTGCCCGGGCCGGCGGGCCGGAGGCGGACGCATGAGCCGGCACCGCGGCGCCGGCGAGTCCTCGCCCCTGCAGCAGCGGCTGGAGGCCCTGAACACGGCACGGCAGCTGGCCGTCGGCCGGCTGCCGGAGTCCATGCTCGTCCCCGCCTTCGAGGTGCTCGAACACGCCAGCATCCGCCGCTCGCTGTCCTCGGAGCACACAGTCGTGGGCCTGTTCGGTGCTACCGGGAGCGGCAAGTCCTCCCTCTTCAATGCGCTCGCCGGCGAGGAGATTGCGACGGCGGCGGCGCGCCGGCCGACGACCGCGGAACCGCTGGCCGGCATCTGGGGCACCGGCGGGAGCGAGCCGCTGCTGGACTGGCTGCAGGTGCACCGGCGGCACAGCATGGACGAGGGCAGTTCGCCCGATGCTCCGGCCGGTGGCCTGATCCTGCTGGACCTGCCGGACTTCGATTCCACCGCCGTGGAGCATCGCCGGATTGTGGAGCGGCTGGCCGGGCAGGTGGACGTGCTGGTCTGGGTGCTGGATCCGCAGAAGTACGCCGACGCCGTCGTCCACCATGCCTTCCTGCGGCCGCTGGCGTCCCACGGGGCCGTGACCCTGGTGGTGCTGAACCAGGTGGACAGGCTGCGTGCGGGCGAACTGGAGCCGGTGACGGCCTCGCTCAAGGACATCCTGGCCCGGGACGGGCTGGAGCAGGTCAGGGTCTTTCCCGTCTCCGCACGCACCGGCGCCGGCATCGCCGGTCTCCGGCAGGCCATCCAGGGTGTGGTGGAGGCGCGCCAGGCGGCCAACGAGCGGATGGCAGCGGACGTACAAAAGGCCGCGGCAGCATTGCAGGACAGCGGCGCCGGCGGCCCGCTGCCCGCCGTGGCCAAGACGGCCAAGCGCGAGCTTGCCGGGCGGCTGGCCCGCTCCGCCGGCGTGGACGTGGTGGCGGAGGCGGTGGAGAAGTCGTTCCGGCGCCGTTCGCACGCCAGCACCGGCTGGCCGGTCACCCGATGGCTGGGACGGCTGCGGCGGGATCCGCTCAAGCGGCTGAACCTGGACCGCCGGGATGTCGAACCGGCAGTCAACCGGTCCTCGATGCTGGCGCCCGGGCCGGCCCAGCGCGCCCAGGCGGACACGGCCATCAGGACCTTCGCGGACGCGGCCAGCGCCGGTGCCCCGGATCTGTGGCGCGGTGCGATCCGGCGCGCCGCACGGTCCACCGCCGATACGCTGCCTGATGCCCTGGACCAGGCCCTCGCCCGGACCGAGCTGGGCTCCAACCGGAAGGCCTGGTGGTGGCCGATAGTCTCAGTGCTGCAGTGGATTTCGCTGGCGGCGGCATTGGCCGGGGCACTGTGGCTGCTGGGTCTGTTCGTGCTCGGCTACCTGCAGTTCCAGGTTCCGCCGGCCCCGCAGGCCGGCGGCTTCCCGGTGCCCACGCTGCTGCTGACGGCAGGGGTGCTGTTGGGGATCCTGCTCGGGATGGCCTCGGGGCTGGCCTCCAGGCTGGCGGCCGGGCGCAGTGCAGCCAGGGCGCGCCGCCGGCTGCAGGCTGCCATTGCCGAGGTGGCCGAGGCCAAGGTGGTGGCCCCGGTGGAAGCGGAGATCGCGCACTACAACGAATTCCGGCAGGCGCTCGAGACCGCCGAAGGTACGTAGCCACGGCCCGGGCTGTCCCCGCCGCCGCGGCCCGGACCCGCCGCGGCCCGGGCTGTCCCCGCCGCCGCGGCCCGGACCCGCCGCGGCCCGGACCCGCCGCGGCCCGGACCCTCCGCTGCCCCAGACCCTCCGCGGACCGGGGTGTCCCTGCGCCCATGTTTAAGCTTCAAGGTCTGCAAACCCGCTGGTCAGCGCCTTGCTTGAAGCCTAAAGCTGTACACGAAGGTCCATACCTGGGAGCGGCGGCCCGGCCCCGCCCAATCATCGGTGGGTCGGCGCCTCGGCTCACGCCCCGGCGGCCTCCAGGACCTTGAGCATGGTGCGCAGGTTGCGGGTCGTCGTCGTGCTCTTGTAACGGGCCTTGGCGCCGAGCTTGCTCAGCGGACTGTCCAGGGTACCGCCCTTGGGGCAGGGCCAGGCGGCCGCTTCGGGACCAAGCAGCACCTGTTCGGCCCCGGCGGCAGCGCCGGCGTCGAACAATTCCCGCAGCAGCGCCTCGTCGGAGCCCAGCGTGATGTAGGTATGCATCCCGTCGGCGTCCGGCGGGTAGGGGCATGCTGCCACCAGTTCGCGCACCCGCTGGGCGGGCAGCACGATCACCCAGGCGTCGTACCCGAAGGCCTCGCGCAGCCGCTGCTCCACCATGGCCTTGACCTCGCCGGCCGGCGCCTCGGCGGAACACACCACATTCCCGCTGGCCAGCAAGGTCCGGACCCCGGCCAGCGGCAGCTGGCCGAGCTCGCGCTTCAGGTCGGCCATTTTGATGTTGATCCCGTTCCCATTGATGCCGCGCAGGAACACCGCATACGCGGTAGCGGAAGAGTCGGTCATGGAGGGCAGATTACCGCCTGACGGCAGCAGTGGTGAATGATGCCAAGGTAGGGGCCATCGCTTCAAGGCATGGCCAGCTCATCGATGGGTGCGGATACCGGGAGCGTGTTGGAACAGGTGGCGGACGGACTGACCGTGGCGGAACTGGACGAGCGGGGGCTGCTGCAGCGCATCTTCCCGCGGCTGGGCGGTGCCCCGGCCGCCGCGGTGCCGGTCGGGCCGGGCGATGACGCCGCCGTGGTGGCGGCCCCGGACGGCCGGACCGCGCTGAGCATCGACACGCTGGTGCAGGACCAGGACTTCCGGCTGCTCTGGCCCGCCGGATACCGGACCACGGGTTTCGACGTCGGCTGGAAGTGCGCGGCCCAGAACCTATCGGATATCAACGCGATGGGGGCCGAGGCAACCTCCCTGGTGGTCAGCCTGACCCTGCCGGGGTCAACCGCGGTGGCGTGGGTCGAAGATCTCGCCGACGGACTGCGCGCGGCACTGGCCGGCCTGGGCGCACCGCGCTGCGCCGTTGTCGGCGGGGATCTGGGCGGTGGTCCGGCACTGGTGGTGACCGCTGCGGTCACCGGGGATCTCGGCGGCCGGGCGCCGGTGCTGCGGTCCGGGGCCCGTGCCGGGGACCTGCTGGCAGTGACCGGTTCCCCGGGACGGGCGGCCGCAGGGCTGGCGCTGCTGGAGAGCCGGCATCCCTACGAGGAGCTGCCGGCGGCGTTGCAGGAGCTGGTCGCGGCCCAGTCCCGCCCGACACCGCCGCTGGCGCTGGGACCGCTGGCCGCGCAGGCCGGAGCCCACGCGATGATGGATGTCTCGGACGGGCTGGTGCGCGATGCCGGCCGGCTGGCCCGGGCCAGCCAGGTGGCCATCGAGCTGGATCCGCAGGCGCTGCTGCCGTTTGCCCGGCCGCTGGCCGGCGCCGCCACGCTGACCGGGGCCGATCCGCTCGCCTGGGTGCTGGCCGGGGGAGAGGACCACGGGCTGCTGGCCGCTTTCGGGCCCCGGACGGTGCCGCCGGCCGGCTTTACCGTGGTGGGCCGGGTGTCCGACGGCGCGGGCCAGGTCACCGTGGGCGGCGCCGAACCGGGGGCGGTTGGCTGGGACCACTTCGCCGGGTAGCGTGACCGGCCTTGGGCCCGGGTGGACAGCCGGGCCGGTCAGTCGCCGGCCTTGCGCAGGGCGTCGGTGAGCTGCTGGGCGGCCTGGCAAACCACGTCCGCATGCAGCCGGCCGGGCTGCCGGGTCAGCCGCTCGATCGGCCCGGAGATGGAGACGGCCGCGATCACCCGGCCCGACGGTCCGCGCACCGGCGCGGAGACCGAGGCCACGCCCGGCTCGCGTTCGCCCAGGCTCTGGCCCCAGCCGCGCCGCCTGACTCCGGCCAGCACGGTGGGAGTGAAGCGGGCGGCCCTGAGGCCTTCGAGCAGCCGCTCGTGGTCTTCCCAAGCCAGCAGCACCTGGGCCGCCGAACCTGCCTTCATGGACAGCTGCGTGCCCACCGGGATGGTGTCGCGCAGGCCCACGGGACGTTCGGCCGAGGCCACGCAGACCCGGAAGTCGCCTTGGCGGCGGAAGACCTGGGCGCTTTCCCCGGTGGCGTCGCGCAGCTGCAGCAGCACCGGTCCGGCGGCCGCGATCAGCCGGTCCTCGCCGGCGGCCGAGGCCAGTTCCACCAGGCGGCTGCCCAGAATGAAGCGGCCCTGGACGTCGCGGGCCACCAGCCGGTGGTGGACCAGGGCCAGCGCGAGCCGGTGCACCGTGGGACGGGCCAGCCCGGTGGCAGCCACCAGCTGGGCCAGCGTGGTGGGACCGGCCTCGAGGGTGTCCAGCACCATGACCGCTTTATCGATGACGCCTACGCCACTAACATTGTCCATAGATTGATATTGCCGTCTCATTATTTGAGATGCAAGTCCGCGAGGTGGCGCCCCGCGCTCCGGTGCTGGAACAGTGGAAGGACAAGCTTCTGCGGCCCCGGAACCCCGGGGCGTACGCCGCGCTTTCAATGATGGAGGGAGCTGGCCATGGCCGGTAGCACTGCGGGCAAGACGCTCGCCGAGAAGGTATGGGCGGCGCATGTTGTGCGCCAGGGCGAAGGCGAGGGGGCGGCCCGCCAGCCGGACCTGATCTTCATCGACCTCCACCTGGTGCACGAGGTGACCTCGCCGCAGGCCTTCGAGGGACTGCGGCTGGCCGGCCGCAAGCTGCGCCGTCCGGACCTGACCATTGCCACCGAGGACCATAACACGCCCACGATCGACATCGACAAGCCGATCGCGGACCTGACCAGCCGCACCCAGATCGAGACGCTGCGCAATAACTGCAAGGAATTCGGTGTCCGGCTGCACCCGCTCGGCGACGCCGAGCAGGGCATCGTCCACGTCGTGGGCCCGCAGCTGGGCCTGACCCAGCCCGGCCTGACCGTGGTCTGCGGCGACTCGCACACCTCCACCCACGGCGCGTTCGGCGCGCTCGCCTTCGGCATCGGCACCTCCGAGGTGGAGCACGTGATGGCCACCCAGACGCTGTCGCTGAAGCCGTTCAAGACCATGGCCATCAACGTCGAGGGCACGCTGCGTCCGGGCGTCAGCGCCAAGGACATCATCCTGGCCGTGATCGCCAAGATCGGCACCGGCGGCGGCCAGGGCTACGTGCTCGAATACCGCGGTTCCGCCATCCGCGCCCTGAGCATGGAGGGCCGGATGACCATCTGCAACATGTCGATCGAGGCCGGTGCCCGGGCCGGCATGGTGGCCCCGGACCCGACCACGTTCGAATACCTGAAGGGCCGCCCGCATGCCCCCGAGGGTGCCGACTGGGACGCCGCTGTGGAGTACTGGCAGACCCTGCACACGGACGAGGACGCGGTCTTCGACGCCGAGGTGTTCCTGGACGCGGACGAACTGGAGCCGTTCGTCACCTGGGGCACCAATCCCGGCCAGGGTGTTTCGCTGTCTCATTCGGTCCCGCACCCGGAGGACTTCGGGGACGAGAGCGCCAAGGCCGCAGCCGAACGCGCTCTGCAGTACATGGGGCTGGAAGCCGGCACCCCGATGAAGGACATCCGGGTGGACACCGTCTTCCTCGGGTCCTGCACCAACAGCCGCATCGAGGACCTGCGTGCCGCGGCGGAGGTCATCCGCGGCCGGCAGAAGGACCCCGGCGTGCGCATGATGGTGGTCCCCGGTTCGGCCCGGGTGCGCCTCGAGGCCGAGGCCGAGGGGCTGGACAAGGTGTTCAAAGACTTTGGTGCGGAGTGGCGCTTTGCCGGCTGTTCCATGTGCCTGGGCATGAACCCGGACCAGCTGGCCCCGGGGGAGCGCTGCGCCTCGACCTCCAACCGCAACTTCGAAGGACGCCAGGGCAAGGGCGGCCGCACGCACCTGGTCTCCCCGGTGGTTGCGGCGGCCACGGCCGTGCGCGGCACGCTCAGCTCACCCTCGGACCTGGGGCCTGTTACTCCTGAAAACACAGACGCCGCTGCCGGCCGGGCAGCCTAAGGAGCCTCTCGCTATGGAAAAGTTCACCACCCACACCGGCATCGGTGTCCCGCTGCGCCAGTCTAATGTGGACACGGACCAGATCATCCCGGCCGTGTACCTGAAGCGGATCACCCGCACCGGTTTCGAGGACGCGCTCTTCGCCGGCTGGCGGAAGAATGAGGATTTCATCCTGAACCAGGAGCCGTTCACCCGCGGTTCGGTGCTGGTCGCAGGTCCGGATTTCGGCACCGGCTCCTCCCGCGAGCACGCGGTCTGGGCGCTGAAGGACTACGGCTTCAAGGCGGTGCTGTCCGCCCGGTTCGCGGACATTTTCCGTGGCAATTCCGGCAAGCAGGGCCTGCTGGCGGCCGAGGTCGCCCAGGACGATATCGAGCTGATCTGGAAGGAGCTCGAGAACCATCCGGGCACCGAGGTCACGGTGGACCTGTCCGCCAAGACGGTCAGCTGCGGGACCATTGTCGCCCCGTTCGAAATCGACGACTATACCCGCTGGCGCCTGCTCGAAGGGCTGGACGATATCGGGCTGACCCTGCAGCATGAGGCGGAAATCACAAAATTCGAGGCGGCACGCCCGTCCTGGAAGCCTAAAACGCTGCCGGCCAAGGCCTGATCCGGCGCCTCGGGGCGCGTTCCGGACCTGTTTGTTTCAATCTGGTCACGCTCAGCTCCTATGCTTGGTAGGGGGACTCTTCGCGCAGCCAGTTGGTGCGAAGATGGCATTTACATCGAGGGAAACGGGTATCCATGGCTAGTGTGCTGACCATTCGCGGCGGCGTCCCGCTCACCGGACAGGTGACCGTCCGCGGGGCCAAGAACCTGGTTCCCAAGGCCATGGTTGCCGCCCTGCTGGGCAGCGATGCCTCGGTGCTGCGGAACGTGCCGGAGATCAAGGACGTCGACGTCGTGACGAGCCTGCTGCGGCTGCACGGCGTCGAGGTGGTCAAGGATCCGCTCACCGGGGACCTGCGGCTGGACCCGACCAAAGTCAAGACCGCGCACATGAAGGACATCGACGCCCACGCCGGTGATTCCCGGATTCCGATCCTGTTCTGCGGCCCGCTCATCCACGCGATTGGCGAGGCCTTCATTCCGGATCTGGGTGGTTGCAAGATCGGGGACCGGCCGATCGACTACCATCTGGATGTGCTGCGCCAGTTTGGGGCCGTGGTGGAGAAACGCCAGGGCGGCATTTCCATCTCGGCGCCCAAGGGCCTCAAGGGTGCCAAGCTTTCGCTGCCCTACCCCAGCGTCGGCGCCACCGAGCAGGTGCTGCTGACGGCGACCAAGGCCGAAGGCATCACCGAGCTGAGCGGGGCCGCGATCGAGCCCGAAATCATGGACCTGATCGCGGTGCTGCAGAAGATGGGCGCCATTATCACTGTGCAGACGGACCGGGTGATCCGGATCGAAGGCGTCCACGACCTCAGCGGGTTCAACCACCGCGCGCTGCCGGACCGCAACGAGGCCGCTTCCTGGGCCTCCGCCGCGCTGGTGACGCAGGGCGACATCTACGTCGAGGGGGCGCGGCAGGGGGACCTGACCGCGTTCCTGAACACCTACCGCAAGGTGGGCGGATCCTTTGACATCGACGACGACGGCATCCGCTTCTACCACACCGGCTGCAAGCTCTCGCCGCTGGTGCTGGAAACCGACGTCCACCCCGGCTTCATGACGGACTGGCAGCAGCCGCTCGTGGTCGGACTGACGCAGGCCCAGGGCGTTTCGATCGTCCACGAGACGGTCTACGAAAACAGGTTCGGGTTCACCGAGGCGCTGGTCCGGATGGGCGCCAACATCCAACTGCACCGCGAATGCCTCGGCAGCGTTCCGTGCCGCTTCGGCCAGCGCAACTTCCTGCATTCGGCCGTCATCTCCGGGGCCACCCAGCTCAAGGGCGCAGAGATCGACATTCCCGACCTGCGCGGCGGCTTCAGCCACCTGATTGCCGCCTTGGCGGCCACCGGCACCTCACGGGTGACCGGCATCGACATCATCAACCGCGGCTATGAGCATTTCCTGGCCAAGCTCGAAGGCCTGGGCGCGGATTTCGACGCGGCCTGAGCCGTCCACGACTATGAAAACAGCAACCAAAGAGCGCCTGTCCCTAGGCTGTGTCGCCGCCTTGGCGCGTCCTGTCCTCAATGCCGTCCTGGCCCGGCAGTGGTCCGGGCAGGAGTACCTGCCCAAGGACCGGGGCTTTATCGTCGCCCCCAACCACAACACCGAGATCGACCCGCTGATCGTCGGGCACTATGTGTACAACAGCGGCCACCTGCCGCACTTCCTGGCCAAGGCGTCCCTGTTCCGCATCCCGGTGGTCGGCCGCCTGCTGCAGGCCAGCCGGCAGATTCCGGTGGAGCGGTCCAACGCGGGAGCCAACCGCTCGCTGACGGCTGCCCGCGAAGTCATGGCTGAGGGCGGTGCCGTCATCGTCTACCCCGAGGGCTCGCTAACCCGGGATCCCGCCCTGTGGCCGATGCGCGGCCGGACCGGCGCCGCCCGGCTGGCGCTGCAGACCGGCGCCCCGGTAGTGCCGGTAGCCCAGTGGGGCGCCAACGAGCTGTTCCCGCGGTACGCCAAGCGGATCCACCTTTTTCCGCGCAAGACGGCCAAGGTGGTAGCGGGACCGCCGGTGGACCTGAGCGAGTTCGCCGGCCAGCCGATTACCAAGACCGTGCTTGATGCCGCCACCGAGAAGATCATGGAAGCCGTGACGGCGTTGCTGGCCGATCTGCGGGGCGAGGAGCCGCCGGCAGAGCGCTGGGATCCGGCCGCCCATGCGCAGAAGGCGACGGGCCGGGATTTCACCGACCCCGGCGAGGCAACAGCTACCAAGGAGAACCAGTGACACACCAGCCCGGACTGCCAGCCAAGGTTGCGGTTTTGGGTGCGGGCAGCTGGGGCACCACCTTTGCCAAAGTGGTCGCGGACGCGCATCCGCAGATCCAGGTCAGCCTGTGGGCGCGCCGTGCCGAGGTGGCCAAGGAGATCAACGAGTTCCACCTCAACTCCCAGTACCTCAGGGACCTCAGGCTGCCGGAGAATCTGGCCGCATCGGCCGATGTCGCTGCCGTGCTGGCCGATGCGCCGCTGGTGGTGCTGGCAGTCCCGGCACAGTCGCTGCGGGCGCAGCTGCAGGCCTTCCGTCCGCTGTTGGCACCCGGCGCCGTCGTGGTGTCCCTGATGAAGGGACTCGAACGGGGCACCGACGCCCGCATGAGCCAGGTCATCAGCGAGGAACTGCAGCTGCCGCAGGAGCGGATCGCGGTCATCTCCGGCCCGAACCTTGCGATGGAGATCGCGCGCAAGGAACCCACCGCCTCCGTAGTGGCCTGCACCGACCCGGAGGTGGCCCAGTGGATTGCCGCCGTATGTACGGCATCGTATTTCCGCCCGTACACCAACACCGACGTGGTCGGCGTCGAAATCGGCGGCATCGTCAAGAACGTGATCGCCCTGAGCGTGGGCATCTGCGACGGCAAGCACATGGGGGACAACACCAAAGCTTCGGTGATCACCCGCGGCCTGGCCGAGACCACCCGGCTGGCTGTCTCGCTCGGTGCGGAAGCGGAAACGATGGCGGGCCTGGCCGGCCTCGGCGACCTCGTGGCCACCTGCGCCTCCCCGCTTTCGCGCAACCACACCGCCGGGCGGCTGCTCGGCGAGGGGCTGACGCTCGACGAAGTCAACCAGCGCATGACGCAGACCGCCGAGGGCATCAAGTCCGGGCGGGCAGTTCTAGACCTGGCCACCCAGATGGGCGTGGAAATGCCCATTACCGAAGCAGTGGTTGCGGTGCTTGAGGGCAGCCTCTCCGTGGAGGAGCTCGCCCCGCGCCTGCTGACCCGTGAACTCAAATCCGAAGGCGGACAACAACTGTGACCGACCAGCCGACCTCCCCCCAGAATCCCTCCGGCACGCCGGCCGCCCGTCCGCGGGTGGCGGTGCTGTTCGGCGGCCGCTCCAGCGAGCATTCGGTCAGCTGCGTCACCGCCGCCGGTGTGCTCGGCGCCATTGACAAGGACAAGTACGACGTCGTGCCCGTGGGCATTGCGCGCGACGGCAGCTGGACACTGGTTGACGACGATCCTGCGCAGTGGTCCATGACTGCCGGCAAGCTGCCGGAGGTCACCGCCGGAACGGAACCGGTCATGCTGGCCGGCCGCAACGGCGGCACCGAGCTGCTGGTCGCCGCGGAAGGGCAAGCCCCGCGCAGCCTGGGCCGGATCGACGTCGTCCTGCCGCTGTTGCACGGCCCGTTCGGTGAGGACGGCACGCTGCAGGGGCTGCTGGAGCTGGCCGACGTGCGCTACGTTGGCGCCGGCGTGCTGGCCTCCGCGGTGGGCATGGACAAGCACTATATGAAGGTCGTGTTCGAGGACGCCGGGCTGAATGTCGGCCCCTACCAGGTCATTACCGACCGCCAGTGGCACCAGGATGCCGAGGCCGCCCTGGACCGGGTGGCCGGGCTGGGCTTCCCGGTGTTTGTCAAGCCGGCGCGCGCCGGCTCGTCGATGGGGATCACCAAGGTGGCGGACCGGACGGGGCTGCGCGCAGCCGTCGAGGCCGCGCGGGAGCATGACCCGAAGGTGATCGTGGAGGCCGGCATCCTCGGCCGCGAGATCGAGGTGGCCGTGCTCCAGGGACGCGGGAGCGAAGAGTCGCGCGCCAGCCTGCCGGGAGAGATCGCGGTGCAGCCGGGAGACCACGACTTCTACGATTTCGAGGCGAAATACGTGGACGGTGGCGCAGCTGCCCTCAGCTGTCCGGCGGACCTGCCGGCGGAGATCACCGAGCGGGTACGGGAGCTGGCAGCTGAGGCCTTCGACGCCGTGGGCGGAGAAGGTCTGTCCCGGGTGGACTTCTTCTATACCCCGGACGGGGAACTGGTGATCAACGAGATCAACACGATGCCCGGGTTTACCCCGATCAGCATGTATCCGCAGATGTGGGCGAAGTCGGGTATCCCGTACAGCGAGCTGATTGACGAGCTGATCTACCTCGCCCTTAACCGCAAGACCGGCCTGCGCTAACGTTCGGCGGCTGCCCCGTTCCTTCGCAAGCTCAGGACGGGGACCCCTGCCGCCTCTCTTACGGGCAGGCCCTGCTACTCCACTGTTCGTGGGGTTACTGCTTGGTGTCCAGGGTGTCCGAGATGCTGAGGCACTTTTTGGTCTGCGGGACCTTTGCCACGGCTCCGGCCAGGTCCACCAGGATGGTGCTTTCGGCCACCTGCTCCGAATCGAAGATCAGTTCGGTGGCCGGATTGCGCCCATAGGTGGTGGCCGTCCAGGACTTGTCCTGCTGGCGCAGCACCCAGTCCACTCGGTTGACGGTCACGCACTGATCCGTGGTGGGGCCGGGGACGGGCACCCCGCAGCGCAGGATCACCTGGGACGGGTTGCCCCAGGCTGCCGAGCCCTGGCTGGTGGTTTCGCGCTTCGGCTGGTCCGCCACGAACTGCGGCAGCATGACCATCATCGGTGCGCAGGCGGGATTGGCGGCGTCGGGGGCGGCCTTGACGTTGACCGCCGGAGCACAGGCGGTGGCGCCCGCCAGCACCACGGCGGCAAGCAGGGTGGCGGCGGACAGGCGGAAGGGACGCGAAGGCAGTGGCATGCCTCAAGTTTAAGGGTTTGCATAGGCAACCACGCTAAAATCGAAAAGTTGCCTAGGTCCTTTGGGGGTCGGAAATTGTCCAATCAGCTCTATATCGAGGAACCCGAGGTGGGTGAGTACCGGCCCCGCCGGCGCAAGAAGCGCCACCCGGTGCGTACCACCATCCTCGTCCTGCTGTGCCTGGTGCTGGCCGGGACCGGTCTGGCCGGCGGCTATTTGTGGAGCCTGGCCAGCACGTTCAACAACAAGTCGGACACCATCGCCTCGGCGTTTCCGGAGGAGGCTGGCCGGCCGGCGGAGTCCGGCGGGCAGAACATCCTGCTGTTGGGCTCGGATATCCGGGGCGGCAGCGGAGGGTCGGAGAACCTTAATGGCGTCCCCAACGGCGGCCGCTCCGACACCATGATGCTGATGCACATCCCGAGCAACCATAAGAACGTCTACGTGATGTCCGTGATGCGCGATACCTGGACGGACATCCCCGGCTACGGCGAGCACAAGATCAATGCCGCGATGGCCTTCGGCGGCGTGCCGCTGCTGGTACAGACGCTGGAGGGGATGTTCGAGACCCGCGTCGACCACGTGGCCATCATCGACTTCGCCGGCTTCAAGAACCTGACCGACGCCTTGGGCGGCGTCGAAATCAACAACCCCGCGGCGTTCAGCGCGGTGGGGCAGGACGGCACCTACTTCCCGCAGGGCGCACAGACCCTCGACGGCGCGCAGGCACTGAAGTTCGTGCGCGAGCGCAAGGCCTTCAGCGACGGCGACTACCAGCGCGTGAAGAACCAGCAGCTGTTCGTCAAGGCTGTGTTGGCACGCTTCCTGAATGCGGATACCCTGACCAATCCGGCGCGCATCAGCGAGGTGGTTTCCGAGTTCGCCCCCTACATGACCGTGGACTCGGGCTTGGACGCGGCGGCCATCGGCTCCCTCGGTTTCAGCCTGCGGGACATCCGCAGCGCGAATATCCATTTCTTCACGCTGCCGAACCAGGGCATCGGCACCTCTGCGGACGGTCAGTCCATCATCGTCAAGGACGACCAGGCCATTGCCGATATTGCCGCAGCCATGAAGGCGGACCAGTTCGACGAATACTGGGCCAGCACCGGCACGGCTGGCAAGTAGCCGGCCGAACCGAGTGTGTTTCCGCCTACCCCAGCCGACACGCCGCCGGCTGGGGTAGGCTCGGTTAACGCCGGAGAACTGAAAGCTACGTTGGCGCAAAAGCCGCCGGCACCTGTGGATGGGAACGGATTGCAAACCAAGATTGCCGCGAATGCCCAGGCGCTCAAGCGCTGGCTGGGCAAGTCGGAAGAGGTGTTGGGCAACCACAGCGACCGTCTGAACGCCATCAATATTTTCCCGGTGGCCGACGGCGATACCGGCACCAACCTGTACCTCACCGTGCGTTCGGCGTCCCGCGCCGTCGCGCAGCTGCCCACCACCGACGTCGGCGAGCTGCTCGCCGAGGCCGGACGGGCCGCGATGGAGGAGGCCCGCGGCAATTCCGGCACGCTCTTCTCCGTCTTCCTGGCTGCGCTGGCCGATCCCCTGCATGGCACCACGCGACTGACCGGACCGCTGCTGGCGGCGGCCCTGGAACGGGCCGAAATCCGCTGCTGGTCAGCGCTCAGCGAGCCGGTTCCGGGCACCATGCTCTCGGTGATTGCTGCCGCCACCCGCGCGGCCAACAGTGCGGATGCGGCACGGAACCAGGACCACAGCAACCACGGCCTGGCCCGGACCCTGAACGCGGTGGTGGCCGCGGCCTTGGAAGCGGTGGTGGAGACCGAAGGCCAGCTGGACCCGCTCTCGGACGCCCACATCGTCGACGCCGGGGCGGTGGGTTTCCTGCTGATCCTGGACGCCCTGCGCGCCAGCGCGCTGGGGGAGGAACTGCAGCCGGAGCTGCTCGAAGGCCTGCACGGCTACGGCGTGCAGGCCCCGCACATCCACCTGGATCACCAGTCCGAGGGCATGGAGGTGATGTGCACGATCAACCTCAGCCCGCTCGATGCCGCCACCCTGCGCTTGCAGCTGGACGAGCTGGGCGATTCGGTGATCCTCAGCGCCGTCACGGAGGTGCCCGAAGGCTACCGGTGGCGCGTCCACGTGCATGTGCCGGATCCGGAGGCCGCCCTGGCCGCGATCCGGCGCTTCGGCGAGCCGGCCCACCTGTCGGTGACCACCTTGTCCGCCCCCGACGACGGGCCGGACCGGGCAGCGGATCCTGCCAGCACCTGCGGGGCAGGCAATGCCGATGAATGAGCATCAGCCGGCCGAGCTGGACCTGCCGCTGGAACGCCGGCTGGGCAAGCGCACCGCGGCGGCGCTGGAAAAGCACCTCGGCCTCACCCGGACCGGCGAACTGCTGAACTATTTTCCCCGCCGCTACCTAAAGCGCGGCGAGCTGACCCTGATCGCGGACCTGCCCGAAGACGAGGACGCGACCCTGGTGGCCCGGGTGCTCAGCTGCAGCACCCGCCGGATGCGCGCCCGCCGCGGCTCGCTGACCGAAGTGGTCATCACCGACAACTCCACCTACGGCAACCTCAGCCTGACGTTCTTCAACGGCTACCAGGCCGAGCGGGACCTGCGACCGGGCACGCTGGCCATGTTCTCCGGCAAGGTCACCCGGTACCAGGGGCGCCTGACCCTGACCAACCCGGACTATTCCCTGCTGGAGGACGCGGCGGACTTCAACGCCGACGAGGCTCTGCGCCCGGTGCCGCTCTATCCGGCCACGGCCAAACTGGGCAGCTGGCGGATCAAGTCCGCCGTCGAGATCCTGCTGGACAGCGTGGATTTTTCCCAGATCGGGGATCCGGTGCCACCGGACATCGCAATCCGGGACGGGCTGCTGTCCCTGTCCGACGCCTATCAGCAGATCCACCGGCCGGCCACGATCGAACAGGCCCGCGGCGCGCGGGAGCGGTTCCGCTATCAGGAAGCCCTGGTCCTGCAGGCGGCGCTGGCCCGCCGCCGTGCACAGGCCGTGGGCGAGGAAGCGATCGCCCGTCCGCCGGTGGCCGGCGGCCTGCTGGACCGGTTCGACGGCGCCCTGCCGTTCACGCTGACCAACGGCCAGCGCGTGGTCGGCGCCGAGGTGGCCGCCGAACTGGCGGCCAGCCATCCGATGAACCGGTTGCTGCAGGGCGAGGTAGGTTCGGGCAAGACGCTGGTGGCCCTGCGGGCCATGCTGCAGGTGATCGACGCCGGCGGGCAGGCCGCCCTGCTGGCACCCACCGAAGTGCTCGCCGCCCAGCACTATGAGTCGATCCGCCGCACCCTGGGGCCGCTGGCCGAGGCCGGCATGCTCGGCGGCGACGACGCGGGCACCCGGGTGGTGCTGCTCACCGGTTCGGTTACCGGGGCCGCCCGCCGCAACGCGCTGCTGGAGGTGGCCAGCGGGCAGGCCGGGATCGTGATCGGCACCCATGCGCTGCTCTCCGACGAGGTCATGTTCGCGGACCTGGGCCTGATCGTGGTGGACGAACAGCACCGCTTCGGCGTGGAGCAGCGGGACAAACTGCGCTCGCGTGCGCTGCGCCCGCCGCACCTGCTGGTGATGACCGCGACGCCGATTCCGCGCACGGTGGCGATGACGGTTTTCGGGGACCTGGAGACGTCCGTGCTGTCCGAACTGCCGGCTGGCCGCGCCCCGATTGGTACCCACCTGGTCGGGCTGGTGGAACACCAGGCCTGGGAGCACCGGATCTGGCAGCGCGCCCGCGAGGAGATCGACGCCGGCCGGCAGGTCTACGTGGTGTGTCCCAAGATCGGCGACGAGGACCGCGAGGACACCGATCCGTTCGATGCCCCGCCGCCCGATGAGGACACCCGGCAGCTGGCCTCGGTGGTTGCCACTGCCGAATACCTGGCGACAGTCCAGGCCCTGGCCGGAACACGGATCGGCGTGCTGCACGGCAGGCTCGACGCCGAGGCCAAGGCAGCCACCATGGCCGCCTTCAACGAGGGCCGGCTGGACCTGCTGATCTCCACCACGGTGATCGAGGTGGGCGTGGACGTGCCGAACGCCACGCTGATGGTGATCCTGGATGCGGACCGCTTCGGCATCTCCCAACTGCACCAGCTGCGCGGACGCGTGGGCCGCGGCGGCCTGCCCGGCACCTGCCTGCTGGTGACCCGGCTGGAACCCGGCCACCCCAGCCGGGCGCGGCTGGACGCCGTCGCCCGCACCACCGATGGCTTCGAGCTGTCCCAGGCGGACCTGCTGCTGCGCCGGGAAGGGGACATCCTGGGCTCGTCCCAGTCCGGCGGCAAATCCACGCTCAGGCTGCTGCGCGTGATCACGGACGAGGCGGTGATCGCCAAGGCCCGGGCCGACGCCGCCGGCATCGTGGCGCACGACGCGCAGCTGGACGAATATCCCGAGCTGGCCCAGGCCATCGAACTGTACCTGAATCCGGAGCGGGAGGCCTTCCTTGAGCGGGGCTGAGCGGTGAGCCGCATCATTGCCGGCGTGGCCGGCGGCGCCGGCCTGGCTAACGTACCCGGGGACAAGACCCGGCCCACCACGGACCGGGTCAAGGAGGCGCTGTTCTCCCGGCTCGATTCCTACGGCGTGCTGGCCGGCGCCCGGGTGCTGGACCTGTTTGCCGGTTCGGGCGCGCTGGGCGTGGAAAGTGCCAGCCGGGGAGCGGCCGAAGTGGACCTGGTGGAGCAGTCGGATAAGGCGGCCGGGGTGTGCCGGAAGAACGCAGAGCTGGTCAACAAGGCGCTCCGCCGGACCGTGGTGCGGGTACACCGCTCGGGCGTGCAGCCCTTTTTGGACCGCCTGCACCCCCACGACCGGTGGGACCTGGTGCTGATGGATCCCCCCTACCCGCTGCCGGAAGCGGAGCTGGCGCAGGTCCTGGACACGCTGGCGCCGCGGCTGGCTGAAGGCGCGGTCGTCGTCATCGAACGCTCCTCGCGCTCGCCGGAGCCGCGCTGGCCGGCGGGCCTGGAACGTTTCGCGGAGAAGAAGTACGGCGAGACCATGCTCTGGTACGCCGAACCGGCCCCGCCGGCCAGTTAGCGTTCGCAGCTAGTGCCGAGGGACCCGCCGCGAGCTCGCGAACGGTGGGGAAGTGCGACGCGCTAGTGCGCCGCGAATGCCTCCAGCTCCGGCCCGGTCAGCACGGCTGCCGGATGGGGGCCGGCGGCCAGCAGCGCCGCGGTCCAGTCCTGCGGCCAGGGTTGGTGCCGGGCGGCCAGCACGATGTTGCCCGGATATCGGCCGCCGAACATGCCTGCATCGGCCAGCGCCGCCAGCCCCGCGGCCGTCCCGGCATCCTCCGCAGCCAGTGCTTCGGCCAATGCTCTGGCCTGGCGCCGGACGAAGCGCAGCGGCGGATCGTCCCCGACATTGACCAGCAGCACGCCTTCGGGGGCAAGGATCTCCAGCAGCTCGGCGTAGAAGCCGGGGGTGGTCAGGTGCTCGGGGGCGTCCTCGCCGGCGAAGACATCGAGCACGATGACATCGAACTCCCCGTCCAGGGCGCCGAAGGCCACCTCCTGCCGGGCATCGCCGATGTGCACCGTCAGGTTGGTGCCGGCCGGCAGCGGGAGCTTGTCGATCACGAAGTCCAGCAGCTCGCGTTCGAGTTCGACGGCGTGCTGCTCGGAACCAGGACGGGAGGCCTGGACGTACCGGGCCAGCGTCAGCGCCCCGGCACCCAGATGCAGGCAGCGCAGCGGCTGTCCGGCCGGTCCTGCCAGATCCACCACGTTGGCGATCCGGCGCAGGTACTCGTAGAAGACGTGGGAGGGATCCTGCAGGTCCACATGGGACTGTTCGGCCCCGCCGATGCTGAGCACATACGCGCCGCGGACCCGCTCGTCCGGCTCGATCTCCGCGTGCAGGCCGCTGGTGCGCAGGAAGCGGCCGGTCATGCCAGCAGCTCCGGCAGCTTGGCAAGCCGGGCCGCGGCCTCCTCGAGCACCTCGGTCTTCTTGCAGAAGGCAAAGCGCAGCAGGGACCGGGTCCGCTCGGCACCTTCGCCGTGGCAGAAAACGGACACCGGAATGGCCGCCACCCCCGCCAGTCCGGGCAGCCGCCGGGCCAGCGCCACGGCATCGGTCACGCCCAGCGGCGCGGTGTCGACGTTGATGAAGTAGGTCCCGTCCGGGACGAACACCTCCAGCCCGGCGCGGCGCAGGCCGTCGGCGAGCACATCGCGCTTCTGCCGCAGGCCCGCGGCGATCCCGTCGTAGAAGCCGTCGTCGAGCGCCAGGGCGGCGGCGACGGCCGGCTGGAACGGGCTGCCGGAGGAATAGCTGAGGAACTGCTTGACCGTGCGGACGGCTGCCACGAGGTCGGCTGGTCCGTGCAGCCAGCCGACCTTCCAGCCGGTGAAGGAGAAAGTCTTGCCGGCCGAGGAGATGGTGATGGTCCGTTCCGCGGCACCCGGCAGCGTGGCCACCGGGACATGCTCGACGCCGAAGGTCAGGTGTTCGTACACCTCGTCCGTGACGATGATGGCGTTATGGCGTTCGGCGAGTTCCACGATCCTGGCCAGGGCCTGGCGGGTGAAGACGGCGCCCATGGGATTGTGCGGGTTGTTGACCAGCACCACCCGGGTACGGTCGCTGAATGCCTCCTCCAAATGTTCCAGGTCCGGCTGGAAGTCCGGGGCGCGCAGCGGGGAGGTGGTGTGGGTGGCGCCGCTGAGGCCGATCATGGCGCCGTAGGAATCATAGAAGGGCTCGAAGGTGAGCACCTCGTCGCCGGGACCAGTCAGCGCCAGCAACGTGGCGGCCAGCGCCTCCGTGGCACCGGTGGTGATGACGACCTCGGTGTCCGGATCCGGAGCCAGCCCGTAGAAGCGCTGCTGGTGCCCTGCCACTGCCTGGCGCAGCGCCAGGATGCCCTTGCCAGGGGCGTACTGGTTGGCGCCGTCGGCAATCGCCTGCCGGGCGGCCGCGGCAATGCTGCCAGGCCCGTCCTCATCCGGGAAGCCCTGGCCCAAGTTGATGGCGCCGCAGGCCGCCGCCATGGTGGTCATCTCCTCGAAGATTGTCACCGCCAGGCTGCCGTCCGCAGCCAGCAGGTTTGCGCCGGCCGCAGCACGCTGCCACGGGGCGGGGCCGGCCCCGGCTTCGGAGAGGGCAAGACTGCGTGCTGATGTGCTCATGACCTCAAGTAATACCACCCCGGCGGAAGATCATCCCGGTGGTGGACGGCGATGCCGATCGGCTAGATTCATAGCTATGCGCCGAGCCGTCTGCCCAGGATCCTTTGACCCGCTCCACAACGGACATGTGGAGATCATTGCCCGTGCCGCGAGCATGTTCGACGAAGTCATCGTGGCGGTGTCCACCAACTATGCCAAGAAGTACCGTTTCAGCCTCGAGGAGCGCCTGGCCATGGCCCGGGAGACCCTCTCCTATCTGGCCGGCACCTCGGTGGAGCCGATGGGGGACGGGCTGCTGGCCGAGTTCTGCCGCAGCCGGGGCGCCGGGGCAATCGTCAAGGGGCTGCGGACCACGCAGGACTACCACTACGAGTTGCCGATGGCGCACATGAACCGCAACCTCACCGGCGTCGAAACCGTGTTCCTGCCGGGGGACAGCCGGTACACCTACCTGTCTTCCACGCTGATCAAGGAGGTGGGCGGCCTCGGCGGAGACATCTCCGAGTTTGTGCCCAAGGCGGTGCTCAAGCGGTTTGTGGCCGAAACGGATGGCAGGGCCACGGCGGACTGACCAAAAATCTTGAGCAAAAATTGCTCAGGGAAACTACCCGTGGCGGATACTCTACCCCCATGTCTCATGGGGAATTCATTCGCAAAGCAGTAATTCCGGTAGCAGGGTTGGGAACCCGCTTCCTTCCGGCGACCAAGGCAATGCCGAAGGAAATGCTGCCCGTGGTCGATCAACCGGCGATCCAGTACGTCGTCGAGGAAGCGACTCGGTCCGGTTTATCGGATGTACTGATGATTACCGGACGGAACAAACGGGCGCTGGAAGACCACTTCGACCGCGTTCCGTTCATCGAACAAACGCTTGAAAACAAGGGCGACGTTGAAAAGCTGGCGGCCGTCCGCCAATCGTCCGAACTGGCTGATATCCACTACCTGCGCCAGGGCGACCCGAAGGGGCTGGGCCACGCCGTCCTGCGGGCCAGGCAGCACGTGGGCGAGGAGCCCTTCGCGGTCCTGCTCGGCGATGACCTGATCGACGCGCGCGACACCTTGCTGACGCAGATGATGGAGGTGCAGCAGCAGACAGGCGGTTCCGTGATCGCCTTAATGGAAGTCGAGCCGGAGAAGATCGGTGCCTACGGCTGCGCGGACGTAACCATCATCCCGGGCCGTGGATTCGTCCAGGTCAATGGGCTGGTGGAAAAGCCGGCTGTAAGCGAAGCCCCGTCCAACCTGGCGGTTATCGGCCGGTATGTGCTGCATCCGTCTGTCTTTGACGTGCTGGAGCAGACTGAACCCGGCCGCGGCGGCGAAATCCAGTTGACCGATGCCTTGCAGGTGCTGGCCCGGTCCAAGGGGCCCGGCGGGGGAGTGTATGCCGTGGTTTTCCGGGGCCGCCGGTATGACACCGGAGACAAGCTCAGCTACATCAAGGCGGTGGTTTCGCTGGCCGTCGAGCGTGCCGACCTCGGTCCAGAACTGCGCCCGTGGATTCTGGAATTGGCCGAACGGATCCAGTCGGAGGCCGGACTGCTGCCGGCAGCAACGGTTTAGGCCCAATGCAGTTCGGTTTGCTTCCGCCCTCGAAACGGGAATCCCCTGCACCGCGCAGCAGATTCCCGTTTCGAGGGGGACAGGGCGCGGGAAGCGCTCCGGTCTGACTGCCGGCGGCAGAATCCCGGTAGTGCGGCGCGGTTTGAGGGAACGGCGGGCTTAGGGCTATGATGATACGTCGGTCATATGTTTATGAGGAGTCTTCATCGCCGTGGTCTTGAGCCATGAACAAAGTTCGCCCCTGGTTCTGGGGGTAAAGGAACTCGGACGCAGTCCGGGGACGATGCGGACTCTTGATGAGCATGTGCCTGCACCAAAGGATTTTGGTGTGGCACTCATCGGCGTTCGGGAAGGCTCCGACATGGAGTTGGACCTGAGGCTCGAGGCCGTGCACGAAGGTATCCTGGTCACCGGCACCGCTTCCGTTGAAGTAACGGGCGAGTGCGGGCGTTGCCTGGACGCCATCGCGTATGACCTCGACGTCGACGTGCAGGAACTCTTCTACTATGGAGACATTGACCTTGGTCAGGTGTCCGATGAGGAAGAGCAAGAGCAATACCGGATCGAGCACGATCGCATCGATCTCGAACCGGTACTCAGGGACGCAGTGGTAACTTCGCTGCCGTTCCAGCCGGTGTGCCGGGAAGACTGTAAAGGCTTGTGCCCTGAATGCGGGATGCGCCTTGAAGAGGATCCGGGTCACCATCATGAGGTCGTGGATCCTCGCTGGGCAGCCCTCGCGGGCCTGGCCAGCACTGCCGCGGACTACGCGGCAACAAGTACAGAGTCAGACGAGAGAGAAGAGAGTTAGTCGTGGCTGTTCCCAAGCGGAAAATGTCCCGCTCGAATACGCGCGCACGCCGGTCCCAGTGGAAGGCTACTGCCCCCAACCTGGTAAAGACCGTTGAGAACGGCCGGGTTACCTACAGCCTGCCGCACCAGGCCAAGGTTGTCACCGACTCAGCTGGCACTGCGCTGTTCCTTGAGTACAAGGGCCGCAAGGTAGCCGACGCGTAACACCGTCCGGCATGCCTTCAACTGAAGACCTTCTGAAGCGTCTCGGTGTCGATATCGACGCCGGGACGCTTCGTCTTGCCCTGACCCACCGGTCCTATGCCTACGAGCACGGCGGACTGCCCACCAACGAGCGGCTGGAATTCCTCGGCGACTCCATCCTGGGCTTCTCCGTGACGGATGCGCTGTACCGGGACAATCCGGACCTGTCCGAAGGGGAACTGGCCAAGCGGCGTTCGGCGGTGGTGAGCACGCGCGCCCTGGCCGGCATTGCCCGGGAACTGGGCGTGGGGAACCACATCCTGCTTGGCCAAGGTGAAAAGCAGACCAACGGCGCGGACAAGTCCTCCATCCTGGCGGACACCATGGAAGCGCTGTTCGGAGCCACCTACCTGGTCCACGGTATCGAGGCCGCTCGCCGCCTGGTGATGCGCCTGGTTGGCCCGCTGCTGGAGGACGCCGAGGCGCTCGGCGCCGGGACCGACTGGAAGACCAGCATCCAGGAACTCGCAGCCGCCCGGAAGCTGGGGGCCGTGGAGTATTCAGTGCAGGGCTCCGGACCTGACCACGCGCGGACCTTCGAGGCAGTCCTGTTGATCGGCGGAGTTGCGTACGGCCGCGGATCGGGCCATTCGAAGAAGGAAGCCGAGCAGGAAGCCGCGTCCATGACGTGGCGCCAGTTGCGCTCCGAAAGCCCGGTCAGCGATTAGCGATGCCTGAACTGCCCGAGGTGGAGGTAGTCCGCCGCGGCCTGGCCCGCTGGGTCCGTGGCCGCACGATCACCGGCGTCGACATCCTTGATGAGCGTTCGGTGCGGCGCCACGCCCTCGGTGCGGAGGACCTGCGCGGCAACCTGGTGGGGGCCCGTGTGGTGGATGTGGCCCGCCGTGGAAAGTTCCTGTGGATGCCGCTCGAGGAAGCCTCTGCCGGGCGCAGCACCGAACCGAAGCTGGCCCTGATGGCCCATCTGGGCATGAGCGGGCAGCTGCTCATCGAGGATGGCTCCCAGCCGGACGAAAAGCACCTGAAGGTCCGGTTCAGGCTCAGTCCCGCTGCCGGCGACGAAGGCACCGCGATGCCCGCGGAACTGCGTTTTGTGGACCAGCGGATTTTCGGCGGTGTCTTCCTCGCGGACCTGGCCCCCACCGGTGACGGGCATCCGGGCGGCTGGTCCGAGACCGGACTGTCCCTGATCCCGCTGGAGGCCTCGCATATTGCCCGGGACCCGCTGGACCCGCACTTTTCCTTCGATGAGTTCTATCGCCGGCTGCGTGCCCGCCGGACCGGGATCAAGCGGGCCATCCTGGACCAGTCGCTGGTCTCCGGCGTCGGAAATATCTACGCGGACGAGTCCCTCTGGGCCGCCCGGCTCCACTATGCCCGTGCCACCGACACCCTGCGCCGCAAGGAAGCGGAACGGCTCATCGACGCCTGCCGGGATGTCATGACCCGTGCCCTGGATGCCGGCGGCACCAGTTTCGACTCGCTCTACGTCAACGTGAACGGCGCCTCCGGCTACTTCGCCCGCTCCCTGAATGCGTACGGGCGCGAACGGGAGGGCTGCTACCGCTGCGCAGGCCTGGGACTGGAGACGAAAATCCGGCGGGACACGTTCATGAACCGCTCCTCGTATTCCTGCCCGGTGTGCCAGCCGAGGCCGCGCAATGGCCGCTGGTAGCCGAAACGCCAGAGGCCCGGCGCGGACGGTCGACCGCCAGCACCGGGCCCCTGCCGCGGGCCGCGCTTAGCCCTTCCTGACCAGGAGGCTCTGCTTGAGGGCCTTGGTCTTGGTGCCGGACCAGATCTTCTGCTGGTAGGTCTTGGTCGTGGTTTGGCAGCCTCGGTCGGCTCGACCGAGGCCGGCCGGCGCCGTCAGCTGCGGCGCGCCAGTTCCGCCAATACGCCGTCGGTGAAGACCGGCCACGCCTCGGCGGCCCACGGGCCGAATGCCCGGTCGGTCAGCACCACGCACGCCGCCGCGGCATCGGGATCCACCCAGAGGAAGGTGCCGGACTGGCCAAAGTGTCCGAAGGTGCGCGGCGAACTGTCCGCGCCGGTCCAATGCGGGGATTTGGCGTCCCGGATCTCGAAGCCCAGGCCCCAGTCATTGTTCTTCTGCCGGCCGAACCCCGGCAGGACCCCGGCCAGGCCCGGAAACACCACGGAGGTCGCGTCGGCGAGCGTGGACGGATCCAGCAGCTTCGGCCGCTGCAGTTCGGTGGCCAGCAGTACCAGGTCCGCCGCGGTGGAGACGGCGCCGGCAGCGGGGGAGCCCTCCAGCGTGGTTTGCTCCATGCCCAGCGGTTCGAGCAGCCCTTCGCGCAGGTAGTCCGCGAAGGCCATGCCGGCGGCCTGCTCCAGCGTTTCGGCCAGCACCTCGAAACCGGCGTTGGAATACAGCCGGCGTTCGCCCGGGCGGTAGCGCACGGTCCGGTCGGCAAAGTCGTAGCCGGCGCTGTGGGCCAGCAGATGCCGTACAGTAGAGCCCTCCGGGCCTGCCGGCTGGTCCAGGTCCAAGGCACCTTCTTCGAGTGCCACCAGGGCGGCATAGGCGGTCAGCAGCTTGGTCACCGAGGCCAGCGGATAGCGGCGCTGCTGGTCCCCGTGGCTGCCCAGCATCTGTCCGTCCTGTCCGACGACGGCGGCCGCCGCGTTCTGTACGGGCCAGTCCTCGATTGCCTTCAGGCTCTGCATGCGGTTCGGATGCTCCCTTTAGTCTGCCGTTGTGGTCCGGGCCGGCCCGTTGCCGTAGTAGGCGGCCAGCCGCTTCAATCCCTCGTCCAGGCCCACGGCGGGAGTCCAGGCCAGGACTTCGCGGGTGTGCCGCTGGTCGAACCAGTGGGCGGTGGACAGCTGTTCGGCCAGGAACCTGGTCATCGGCGGCTCGTCGTGTACCCAGCCGCGGGCGCCGGCGGCCAGCCAGGCCTTTTCGATCAGTGACCCGGCACCGCGGGCCAGCCTGCCGGGTACACTCCAGGCCGGCGGTCGTACCCCCGCAGCGGTGCAGATGCCCGCCAGCAGTTCGCCGACCGGACGCGGCTGGCCGTTGGTGACCACGAGGGCCTGGCCGTGCGCGTGGTCCATCCGTTCCAGGCCGCGCACAATCGCGTCTGCGGCGTTGTCGATGTAGGTGGTGTCGATCAGGGCGGCACCGTGGTCCAGCAGCGGCAGGCGTCCGGCTGCGGCCCGCTGGACGACACGTCCGACCAGCTGTGTGTCACCCGGGCCCCAGACGATGTGCGGGCGGATGGCGGCCACCCGGAAGCCCGGCGAATCCGCAGCCAGGGCGAGCAGCTCGGCCGCGGCCTTGGACCGGGCGTAGTTGCCACGCGCCCGCTCCGGATCCGCCGGCCCGGCGCCTTCTCCGGCAATGGCGTGGCCGATGTGGGCCACGGAGGGGGAGGAGACGAAGACGAAGTCCTGGACCCCGGCCGACTGTGCGGCGGCCAGCAGGTTGGCGGTGCCCTCGATATTGGTGGCCGCGAATTCGGCCCAGTCGCCGGTGAAGGAGACCTTGGCGGCCAGATGGATTACGGCTTCCATGCCGTCGACGGCGCGGGCCAGCGCGGCCGGATCCGTGACCGAACCGGCCACCGGCTCCAGCCCCGGTCCGCCCTCGGTGGCGCGGCGCTGGAAGGTGCGCACCCGGTGGCCCTTGTCCGCCAGCAACCGGGCCACGGCTCCGCCCAGCATCCCGCTGGCCCCCGTCACCAGTACCCGCCGCACGCCCGCTTCGGACGCTCCGGGGGCCGAGGGCGCTTCGGCAGCCGACGGCATGCCGGCGCCGCGTGGAGACCGGCCGCGCCCGGCCCTGCTCACGGCCGGCCCGCCTTGCCACCCGCCAGGACCTTGGCGGCCCAGGCCGCCAGCGCCGTGCGGTCGATCTTGGAATTGTGCCTGATGTCCGTGGGCAGGTCCCGGACGGCCAGCACCGCCGCCAGCTCCAAATCCGTCCCGTTCAGCACGGCTGTCCGCACCGACTGGGCCAGCTGCTGCGGTGCCGGACCCGCGGTCCTGGCCGAAGGCACTGTCTCCAGCACCGCCACCGCAACCTGGGCCCCGGCGGGCCCGACGCCGACGACGGCGGCCCGCCCGGCGCCGTCGGCCGTTTCCGCAAGCTGTTCGGCTGCCACCGGCGTCCGGACGCCCGCCGCAGTGGTCAGGATGTGCCCGAGCCGGCCTTCGACCCACAACCGGCCCGCGCCGTCGAGGTGTCCGACGTCGCCGGTCCGGTGCCAGCCCGGCACCGAGGCGCTGTGCTGCTGCGTGATCCAAAGGCGGTCGTAGCGGTCCTTGACGTGCGGGGCGCTGACCAGGATTTCACCCGTCGTGTCCGGCTCGGTACCCGGCTCGTCGGACACGCTGCCGTCCGGGCGCAGCGCCGCGATGGCCACGCGCGCTCCGGCCACGGGCGTGCCGACGCACACGCCATTACCAGTGCCGGCGTCGCGGATCTGTTCAAGACTGATGTCGGTGACCGGCAGCGCCTCGGTCATGCCGTACGGGGTATGCAGGGACGCCGCAGGCACCAGTTCCTGTACCCGGGCCAGCAGCGGCTCCGGTATCGGCGCACCGGCGGACAGCAGCAGCTCCACCTGCGCGAGGGCGTCCCGCTGCGGCCGGTCCAGGGCCTCGGCGGTGGCAAGCACGTTGGCCAGGGCCGCCGGGGAGGCGAAGACGGCGGTGGCGCCGACGACGGCGGCCGCGTCCGCCAGCGCCGCGGCGGTGAGCGTACGTGGTGCGGTAACATCCATGTCCGGAGTGACCGAGGTGGCGCCCAGAGCCGGTCCGAGCAGCGCGAACGGGGCGAAGCCGGCGACCAGCGCGGTTCCGGCCTGCAGCTCGTAGGTCTGCTTCAACGTGTCCCGCATTGCAGCCAGCTGCCGGTGCGTATAGACGACGCCCTTCGCCGGGCCGGTGGAGCCGGAGGTGAAGAGCACCGCCGCATCCGCATCCGGATCGATCTGCCCGGAGACCGGCCCGGGCGCTTCGGCGGCGGGCCCGGCCTCGAGTTCCCGCAGGCTGTGCGCCACTTTGTACAGCCGGCGCTTGGCGCCGCCTAGCTCCTCCACGCTGATCCGGACACCCGGCCAGCCGAACAGCCGGGCCCCGGCAAGGGCACGCTCGATGCCGACCAGATAGGCAGGACCGGCACCCTGGATGGCCCGGCTCAACCCCTTGGCGCCCAATCCCGCGTCGGCTACCACAATCACGGCGCCGATCCGCAGGCAGGCGTAGACCAGGGTAGTCAGTTCGATGCCGGGCGGCACCAGCAGGCTGATCCGGTCACCGGTCCTGACTCCGATCGAGGCCAGGCCGGCGGCCATCCGGTCTACGCGTTCGGCCAGGTCGGCCCAGGACAGCATTTTCGGCCCGTCCGGTCCTTCCGCACCGAGCGGCACCATATCGACGACGGCGGGCGAGCCGTCCTGCCGGCGCGCGTCCAACTCCGCCAGCATCGGCCGGAACACGTCGCCGGCAGCCTCCCGCGCCGCTTCAGCGCCGCCCGCAGATCCACTGCGTCCGGACGCCAGCCATTGGAATACCGGGCCGGCGATGTCCACGTCTTCGGGCAACAGGTGCCCGGCGCCTTCGAAGCGGTGCACCTCGGCCTGCGGCAGCCGGTCCATCAGGTCGCGCAGGTACCGGTCCGAGAACACCGGGTCCCTCGGTCCCCAGAGCAGCAGCGCGGGCACCTCGAGCAAGCGCACCTCGTCGGCAACGCGCTCCAGCGCCGGCCAGCTCGGATGTGATTCGTCGGCCGGGATGTCCGCGACGAAGTTGCCCACGCCCTGCCGGCGCGCGGCGTTGCGGTAGGGGGCCATGAAGGCCGCACGGACGTCCTTGGCCAGCGGTGGATGGGCCAGGGCGTGGGTCACGCGCAGGAAGGCGTCCGACGTCGTCGTGCCCCACCGGTGCACCGCCGGATGCAGCGCTAGCTGCAGCGGCGCCGGCAGCGCGAAGCCGGCCGGGTGCACGGCGGTGTTGCCCAGCACCACGCCGGCGAGCTGGCTGCGGTGCCGGGTGGCCCAACCCAGGGAGATGATGCCGCCCCAGTCGTGGCCGACAGTCACCACAGGTCCGGTCAGGTCCAGTGCCTCGGTCAGGTCGCCCAGGTCGGTAATCCGGTCCTCGAGCCGCCGGAACACGCCGGTCCGCTCGGAGAAGCCCATGTCCAGCTGGTCCACCGCCACGACCCGCCAGGGCGCAGCGCCGGCAGCCGGGACGGCCGCTGCCAGCAGGCTGCGCCACAGGTAGGACCAGGTCGGGTTGCCGTGCACGCAGAGCAGCGTGCCCGCCGGCGTGAGTCCGCGTTCGGCCAGGTCATCGGCGTTGTCCAGCAGGTGCCAGTTGTGCCAGCTGCCGGCCGGATCGACGGCGGCGGTGGACGGGACACGCACGCGCCGGGACCAGGACGCCGGCACGCCGGGCCAAAGCTCTGCTACCACGCAAGCTCCATCATCGTCGTGTTCAAGCCCGAGCCCACGCCCATGCAGAGCACACGGTCCCCGGTGCCGAGCGAGAGCGATTCCTGGGCCAACGTCATCGGCAGCGAGGCCGGGCCGACGTTGCCCCACTTGGGGAAGGTGATCGGCACCCGTTCGCGGGCCAGCTGCACGGCCTTGATGATGGCATTGGTATAGGAGTTGGAAACCTGGTGGGTGACGTAGCGGTCCATGGAGGCCCAGTTCCAGCCGTCCGCGTGCGCCTCGTGCCAGGCCGTCACCACCAGCTCCAAGCCGCCGTCGAGCAGGCCTTTGGTATCGGTGAACATGCCGTCAGGTCCGCCCACGCAGAGTTCGTGGTGCTCGGTGCCGGCCCGCGAGACGCCGCCGAGGATCCGGTGCGATCCCGGGTGCGCGTCTGCCGGGCCGACGACGGCGGCCGCGGCCCCGCAGCCGAGGGTCAAGGTGGCGAATTCGCGCAGGTAGTCCTCGCGCGTGGAGTCCGGATCGTTCAGCCGCCGGAAGGTCGTCTCCTGCGTGGGCTGGGCATCCTCGCCGGCCACGATGAGGGCGTACTTGATTTGGCCGGCGTCGATCATGTTCGCGGCCAGGGTCATGCCGTTGACGAAGCCCAGGCAGGCATTGGCCAGGTCGAAATTGACCGCCGAGGACGGCAGCCCGAGTTTGTGATGGATCTTGACGGCAACCGAAGGTTCCAAATTGCGCCGGGTCACCGAGGTGTTGATCAGCAGGCCGATCTGGGACGGCTCGATGCCGGACGCGGCCAGTGCCTTGGCCCCTGCCTCGATGGCCGCGTCGTCGAAGCCGGTGCCCGGCGACCACCAGCGCCGTTCGGTAATGCCGGCCACGCGTTCCAACAACCGGCCGGACAGACGCAGCCGCTTCAGACTGGGCGCCAGCCGCTCGTCAAACTCCCGGGAGCTCACAACCACGGGAGCCTCCACGCTGGTCACGGCCAGCAGTGCGGCATTGTCATGTCGAAACGTCGCGTTTCCGCTCAATATCCAGCCTTTATCTTCAGTTCTGTCCGCACGTCCAGGGCCGAAGTCCCTCACCGTGCGTCGAAAACTTAACTATGCACCGCCGGGGCCGTTTCACGCACATGCCTGAGTGTGCATAGATTTTGCCGGTTCCGCAATGCCCACTGCTCCTCCACAGCAATGCGTCAGGCGCGCGAAACGCCCCCGAAAGCCCGCAATTACCGGGGTTGGGCCTTCGGGCAGGATAAATTGTTACAAGGTATACAGCACTGCGGGAGACATACTTTGCATTTGAAGAGTCTGACGGTGCGGGGCTTTAAGTCATTCGCCTCAGCCACAACGTTCGACTTTGAGCCAGGCGTCACCGCCGTGGTGGGGCCCAACGGCTCCGGCAAGTCGAACGTAGTGGATGCGCTTGCCTGGGTCATGGGCGAGCAGGGTGCCAAGACGCTTCGCGGCGGCAAGATGGAGGATGTCATCTTTGCCGGCACGGCCGGCCGGCCGGCCTTGGGCCGCGCGCACGTGTCCCTGACCATCGACAATGCCGACGGCGCACTGCCGATCGAATACTCCGAGGTCACGATTTCCCGGACCCTCTTCCGCGCCGGCGGATCCGAGTACGCCATCAACGGCAGCAGTTGCCGGTTGCTGGATATCCAGGAACTGCTCAGCGATTCCGGTCTCGGCCGCGAGATGCACGTAATTGTGGGCCAGGGCCAGCTGGACCGCGTGCTGCACGCGACGCCCGAGGACCGGCGAGGCTTCATCGAAGAGGCCTCCGGCATCCTGAAGCACCGCCGGCGCAGGGAAAAGACGGTCCGCAAGCTCGATGCCATGCAGGCCAACCTCACCCGGCTGACGGACCTGACCGCGGAGCTGCGCCGGCAGTTGACCCCGCTGGGCAAGCAGGCCGAGGTGGCGCGCCGGGCACAGCAGGTCCAGTTCGAGGTCCGGGATGCCCGGGCCCGCCTGCTGGCGGATGACCTGGTGCAGTTGACGTCGGCACTGGAGCAGGAAGCGGCCGACGAGGCCGCGGTGAAGGCCCGGCAGGCCGAGGTGGAGAAGTCCTTGGACGCCGGGCGCCGCCGGCTCGCCGAGCTGGAACTGCTGGCCGCTCAGGCCACGCCGAAACTGAACGCCGCCCGGGACACCTGGTACCGCCTGTCCTCCGCCCGGGAACGCTTCCGCGCCCTGGCCAACCTGGCCGGGGAACGGCACCGGCTGCTCGGCAGCACGGAGCCCGCCCCGGACCCCGGCCGGGATCCGGACCAGCTGGAACAGCAGGCCGCCCAGGTGCGCGAGGAACAGGTGGACCTGGAATTCGAACTGGAGGAACGGCAGGCCGTCCTGGACGAAGCCATCAGCCGCCGTGCCGACGCCGAGCAGGCCTCGGCCGAGGAGGACCGCCGGCTCACCGCCATCCTGCGGGCGGCGGCGGACCGCCGCGAGGGCCTGGCCAAACTGGCCGGGCAGGTGGGGACGGCCCGCTCCCGGGTGGAGGCGGCCGAGGCCGAACTCGGGCGGCTACGCGGACTGATTACCGGTGGCGAGGAGCGCCGCCGGCAGGCGGAGTCGGAGTTCGCCGAACTCGAGTCCCAGGCAGAGGGCGCCGAGGAGGGCGAGGAAAGCCTTGATGCGGCGTACGAGGAGGCGATGGCAGCCGTCGGCGCTATCGAGGCCGAACTGCAGGACGCCTCGGCGGTGCGGCGCGAGGCCGAACGCGAACGGGCCGCGCTCGCGGCCCGGAAGGAAGCGCTGGAGGTCGGCCTGGACCGTCGGGACGGCAGCGCGGACCTGCTGGCGTCGGGAATTGACGGGGTGCTGGCGCCGCTGGCGGATCTGGTCACCGTGAAGCCCGGCTACGAAGCAGCTGTCGCCGCGGCGCTGGGGGCGGTCGCCGAAGCCGTGGCGGTACGGGACACGGACACGGCGGTCCGGGCCTTGGAGCTGGTCAAGCACGCGGATACCGGGCGCGTGCAACTCGTCATCGGGGCCGGTCCGGCAGCCGCCGCGATGCCCCTGACCGAAACCATCGACACCCTGCCGGCCGGCGCGACCGCCGCCGTCTCGCTGGTCCAGGTCGCGGGCGGGCTGGACACCGCGGTGGCCGGACTGCTGGGCGCCGTCGTCGTCGTGGAGGATCTGCGCGCTGCCGGACAGTTGGTGGCCGAGCACCCCAAGCTGATGGCTGTCACCCGCGAGGGGGACGTGCTGACCTCCTGCACCGCCCGCGGCGGCACGGCTGGAGGCCCCAGCCTGATCGAACTCCAGGCTGCGGTGGAAGACACCGCTGCGCAGTTGGAGGAATCCGTGGCGCGGATGGAACGCGCCAAGTTCGCCATCGCCGGAGCCTCGGCCCGACTGGACGAGGCCAAGCAGCGCGCCGACGCGGCCCTGGAGCGGCTGAACGAATCGGATGCGCGGATTGCTGCCGTCGCCGAGCGGCTGGGCAGCCTCGGATCCCTGCTGCGTTCCGCAGAGGGGGAGCGGGAACGGCTGGCCAAGTTGGTCGCCGCGGCGGAGGCCAACGTGCTGGCCGAGCAGCAGAAGCTGGCCGAGATCACCGCCCGGCTGGCCGCCGCCCAGGATGCCGGAGAGGCACCGGCGGGGGAGGAACCCGCCACGGAACGGCGGGACGAGCTGGCCGCCGCCGCTGTCCGCGCCAGGCAGACCGAAATGGAGGCGCGGCTCGCGCTGCGCTCGGGTGAAGAACAGCTGACAGCCATCAGCAACCGGGCCGCTTCGCTGGAACGGGCGGCGGCCACCGAGCGCCGTGCCCGCGTCGAGGCTGCCGAACGGGCACGGCGCAGGCAGCTGCAGGCAGCCAAGGCGGCGGCAGTGGCCCAGGCGGCCGGCCAGGTGCTGGTCTGGCTCGCGGTATCGGTGGACACAGCTGCCCGCGAACGGGACCGTGCCGAAGAGGTCCGTGCGGCGTGGGACGCCGAACTGGCCACGGTCCGGGCCGCCGCCACGGCGTTGACCGAAGAACTGCGGGAGCTCACGGACGCGGTGCACCGCGACGAGCTGGCCCGGGCCCAGCAGCGGCTGCGGATCGACGCGCTCCAGACCCGGGCCATCGAGGAACTGGGCATGACGGCGGAGCATCTGGTGGCCCAGTACGGGCCGGACCAGCCGGTGCCGGTGGCGCCGGCCCCCGCCGCGGGACCCAGAGGCAAGGCGGACAAATGGGCCGCCCTGCGGGCCGAGGTGGACGAGGACGGCAACCCGGTCGTGGACACCGTGGCGTTCATCCGGGCGGAGCAGGAGAAGCGGCTGAAGAAGGCGGAACGGGATCTCGCCGCCCTGGGTAAGGTCAATCCGCTGGCGCTGGAGGAGTTTGCCGCGCTGGAGGAGCGCCACCAGTTCCTGAGCACGCAACTGGAGGACCTCAAGGCCAGCCGCAAGGACCTGCTGGACATCATCCGCGAGGTGGACGAACGCGTTGAGCAGGTTTTTTCCGAGGCGTTCAGGGACACCGCCGAACAGTTCGTCCGCGTCTTCGGCCGGCTGTTCCCCGGCGGCGAGGGACGGCTCGTGCTGACCGATCCGGAGGACATGCTCACCACCGGCATCGAGGTCGAAGCCCGTCCTGCGGGAAAGAAGATCAAGCGGCTCTCGCTGCTCTCCGGCGGCGAGCGCTCGCTGACGGCGGTTGCGCTGCTGGTGGCGATCTTCAAGGCCCGCCCGTCCCCGTTCTATGTCATGGACGAGGTTGAGGCGGCGCTGGATGATACGAACCTCGGGCGCCTGATCACCATCTTCGAAGAGCTGCGCGAGTCCAGCCAGCTGATCGTGATCACGCACCAGAAGCGGACCATGGAAGTGGCCGACGCCCTGTATGGGGTCACCATGCGCGGCGACGGCGTCTCCACCGTCATCTCCCAGCGGATCACCGCCGCCAGCGCCTGAGCCCTGGACCTATTTCCTAGGACCACCGTGAGCGGGGCAGAACTCCAGCGCGTGGTTCCGGCTGCTTATGGCAGCCTGCGATCGGCAGCCGGAACCCGTGGTCATGATTTCAGCGGCTTACGGCCGGCTGGAGCAGAGGACCTTGGCATTCGCGAAGCCGGCGATTCCGACCCCGGTGCTGATGCCATCCCACGTCATGCCGAGCGAAAATCTATCGGCACCCCGAATATCGATTCTGCTGTTCACGTATTCGTCGGACGCGATGTTGCCGATCTCGTGCATCTCGTCATCGACGAATGCCGCGAAAATCCCGCCAGGCGCATCGTACACGTGGTCGTCGTCGAATCCGACCGTGGCTTCGAACTGTCGGCACTTGCCACCCAAGACCCACATGTCGATGTAGACATCATCCTCGGTGTCAAGGGAGCTCAGCACCCCCAGCAGGCTATTGACGTACTCAACGCCGTTGATCGTGGCGGGTCCGCCCTCGAACCGGATGCCGCTGCCGGTGGCGGAAGCCGACACGGGTGTGGAGTCCACTAGGTCATACCACTTGAACACGGTGAATTTCTTCGTCTCGCTGTTTGCCGACCGAATGCCTGTCGCGGCGTCGGCGCGCACCCGGAGCGAGAGCGGACCTGCTGCCGTTGCTTTCACCGACAGACTGAAGCTGGCGTTCTTGCTCACTTTGGCAGTGGCGACCTTGGTCCACTTCTTGTGGCTGTATTGCTGCAGTTGCACGGTCCTGCCGGCAAGGCCGGAACTCGTTCTGCCTTTGACCGTGATGGTCTGGCCAGCGGTCGGGCTGGCGGTGGAGGCAGACGTAATCTTGATGCTCTGCCTGACACCGACAGTCTTGATACTGCTGGTGGACTTCCTGGCCTTGCTCGATCCGGCGAACGCTGCCCTGAACTCGTGGTCTTTCTGAAGCCCCTTGGCAGTGAAGCTGACCTTGCCCCTGCCGTCGGTCTTAGCCGTGGCCATCGTCTTCCAGTCTTTCGAGCCGACCGTCCGCTTCTGCAGTCGTACGGTGTTCTTGGACAGGGCCTTACCCTTCTTGGTCAGCGTCGCCGTCACCTTGACGCTGCCACCCGGCCCAACCACGGCAGCGGAGACAGCGATTGCCAGCGATGTCTTGGTTGCCGACGCCTGTGCCGGGCCGGCCAGACCCAGCATGAGTCCGCTTGCCAAACCAATTGTTGCCAGCACTGCCACGAGCCGTTTCCAAACAGTGCCGATTACGCACGGTTTTAAATGATCCCCCAACATTTTGCCTTTCCTCAGTGCCCGGGCGTCCTGGCTAAATGGACGCGCTCCGGGCGTCGGTGCGAATTGATGTCCGGACAGCGCCATTTCTCTGGGGCAGCCGGAATTTCAAAGGCTAGCAACCGGTAGCGACAGAATCTGCAACGCCTCACCAGGACCTGTCAACCGGTTCCATACCGGGTGACGAAGTTGCGCAGGATCAGGTGCGGCACCGTGACGTTGGCTGCGCGTACTGCGGCAATGACTTGGTCGGCCTGCTGGGGCGGGAAATACCCGGCGTGGCGGTAGATAATGATCCGGGCCACCAGCCCGGTGGCGTCGAGCTCAGGGTGGAACTGGGTGGCGTAGAGGTTCTGCTTGATCCGGAACATTTGGACCGGACACTCCGCAGAGCAGGCCAGCAGTTCGGCCCCGGACGGCAGCCGTGAGCAGCCTTCCTTGTGGCCCACGAAGGCCCGGAAGCGCGGGGGCATTCCCGCCAGCAGGGGATCGTCGGCGCCATCCGCGAGGAAAATCTCCACGTCGCCCACGGGCTCGCCGAACTGCCGGTCCATGGCCCCGCCCTGGTGGACACCGAGCGTGGACACTCCGTAGCAGGCACCTAAAAAGGGGAAGTCCGCATCCACTACTGTGTCCAGCAGCCCGGTTAGCTCCGCCTCGACGCGTCGCTGTGTGGCGGACTTCTGTGCCGGCGCGTCGCTGTAGGTGAACGGACTGCCGCCGAGGATGATTCCGCTGAACCGCGCCAGATCCACCGCCGGCATGGGGGCGGCTTCGAGCCTGACCCGCAGCAGCTGGTCCGGCTGCAGGCCGCCAAAACGCAGCAGTGCCGAGTACTCCTCGTCCGCTGCCGTGTCCTCGGGCCTGGTGCCCAGGAACAGGAAGGGTTTCATGATGCTGCGCCGGCTGCGGCCGGCAACTCCTGCTTGGTTAGCATTGCCGGTCCGGCACCGGCATTTGAAGGGCCAAGTCGTACGGCACCGGTGGGAAAGGTGCCTTCATCGACGTCGTGCTTGCGCTCGATGGCCACGAAACCCGGCGGGACCATAGCCAAATCTTATGTCCGGGGCCGAAGATGTGACAGGGAGCGCGGGCTAAGGCGCTTGCCGGACAAATTATTTCGGCGTTCACGCCGGAGCCGTACATTGGGCGCGGGGAAGTCCAAACCAGGAGGGACAATCATGGAGTCTGCACCCATCGGACAGTCGTGGGACAAGCTGGATCCGGACATCAGGGAGTGGTTAATCAACAATCCCGGTACCGTGATCCTGCCGCGGTCGGTGGTCAACGCCCTCAACGAGGTGCGTGGCAACAGCAACGGACCCGGGCAGCTGGAGGTGTCCGCGGAAGACCGTGATTTCCTCAAGGAGATGGCGGAGGCGCGCCGGCGAGAACGCACCGGCGGCGGCGCCTGACCGTCAGCGGCGGGGCTGTGAGAAGCTAGGGTCTGTGAACGACGTAACCCTGATCATTCTCTATGCTGTCATAGCCATCGCAGTGATCGGTTCGGTCGCCGTCCTGCTGCTGAGGGGCCGCAGGACCCCGCCCGGCACCTACACCACCTCCCGCGACGCCAACGACCAGCCGCTGGCCGGCGGCGGCACGGACACGCTCGAGGCTCCACCGCAGGAGGCACCCGCACCGCCGGTGCCCGGCACGGAGCTGCCCCCGACCGACACCGAGGTGGCCGAGGACCTCACCGGCATCGAGACCGTCCCGGTGGAGACCCCGGCCCCGGTCGAGGGCAGGCTCGCCCGGTTGCGCGCCCGGCTGGTCAAGTCCAACAACGCCTTGGGCAAAGGCCTGCTGGCGCTGCTCTCGCGGGACAAGATCGACGAGGATGTCTGGGACGAGATCGAGGAAACCCTGCTGCTGGCCGACCTGGGGCCGGAGCCGACCACCGAGCTGGTGGACGCGCTGCGTGACCGGGTCAAGATTGCCGGCAGCCAGGATCCCGCCGAGGTCAAGGCCATGCTGCGCGAGGAGCTGATCAAGCTCGTGGATCCGCAGATGGACCGCAGCCTGGCCGTCGACCGCCACGCGGACCGGCCAGCCATCGTCCTGGTGGTCGGCGTCAACGGCGTCGGCAAGACCACCACGGTGGGCAAGTTGGCCCGCGTCCTGGTGGCCGAGGACAAGGACGTGCTCCTGGGCGCGGCGGACACCTTCCGCGCAGCCGCGGCCGAGCAGCTGGCCACCTGGGGCCAGCGCGTGGGCGTGCCCACCGTGAAGTCCGACGTCGACGGCGCCGATCCTGCCTCCGTCGCCTTCGAAGCGGTGAAGGCGGGCATCGATCAGGAAGTCGACGTGGTCATGGTGGATACCGCCGGCCGGCTCCAGAACAAGGTCGGCCTGATGGACGAGCTCGGCAAGGTCAAGCGCGTGATCGAGAAGCAGGCCACGGTGGACGAGGTGCTGCTGGTGCTGGATGCGACCACCGGGCAGAACGGGCTGAACCAGGCCAAGGTCTTCTCGGAGGTGGTGGACATCACCGGCATCGTGCTGACCAAGCTGGACGGTACCGCCAAGGGCGGCATCGTGGTCGCCATCCAGCGCAGCCTGGGTGTGCCGGTGAAGCTGGTGGGCCTGGGCGAGGGCGCCGATGACCTGGCCCCGTTTGATGCCGAGGGTTTCGTGGACGCGCTGCTGAACTAGCGTCTGCGTTCAGATGACTCAAAATCCCTCCCGCGTCGGTGGCGCGGGAGGGATTTTCCGTTCCCGCCGCCGCTGCTATCGCCGGGACGGGCCCTCCGGCTGCGGCACGGACCCGCGGACCAGCGTTTCGCGGCCGAAGAGCAGCCAGACCAGCGCCGCGGCCAGCGAGATCGCGCCCGTGACCGCGAAGGCCAGGCCGTAGGAGAATCGGTCCGCGAGGGCGCCGGCCAGGATCGGACCCAGGATGGTGCCGGCATCGGTGGCCATCTGGAACCCGGCCAGCACCTTGCCGCCGTTGCGCTGGTTGCCGATCACGTCCGCCACCGCTGCCTGCTGGGACGGGTTGAGCAGGCCGGAGCCGAATCCGGCCACCACGGAGAAGGCGACGAACAGCGGCACGTTGTCCGTGAACCCTACGGCGCCCAGCGCCAGTCCGGTGACCAGCAGCCCGGTGATGACCATTGGTTTGCGTCCCAGCGTGTCGGCGAGCCGTCCGGAAAAGGTCAGCGCCACCGCATTGCCGACGGCGAACACTGCCAGCGCCAGGCCTGCCGTGGAGGGTCCGGCCAGCAGCACGGCGCCGGCGAAGAGCGGGATCAGCGACATCCGGACCCCAAAGGTCGCCCAGCCGTTGGTGAAGGCCGAGACCATCGACACCCGGAAGGTGCCGTCCCCGAGCGCCTCGCGCAGGGTCATCGGCGCCGGCGGCGGGGCCGCGCCGTCGTCCGCGGCACGCCGCGGCTGGCGCAGCATCACGGCGACGACGGCGGCGGCGACCACCAGCGCCGCGGCGTAGACCAGGAACGGGACACGCAGCCCCCAGCCGGCCAGCAGGCCGCCGACCACCGGACCCAGGATGCCGCCCATCAGGAAGGTGCCCGCGTAGGCACTGGACACGCGTCCGCGCCCCTCCGGCGGAGCCAGCCGGACCAGCAGCGTCGTGGCGGAGACGGTGAACATGGTAGAACCAATGCCGCCCAGCCCCCGGAAGAGCAGCAATTGCCAGTAGCTCTGGGCGAAGGCGCAGGCGCCGGTGGACAGTGCCACCACCAGGAGCCCGGTAATGTACACGCGGCGCTCCCCGAGCCGCGCCACCAGGCTTCCGCTGGCCGGGGCGAACACCAGCCGGGCCAGCGCGAAGGCGCTGACGATGACGGACGCCGCCGCCACGCCGACGTCGAAACTTGCCGCGAACTGGGGCAGCGCGGGGGCCACCAGTCCGTACCCCAGGGCAATCACGAATGCGGCGGCCAGCAGCACCTTGATGTCGTGGGGGAGCGGGATGCGCGGTCCGGACGCGGGACGGCCCGAGGCGCTGCGCGCAAGACGGGAAAGGGGCATGAGTCCCAGCCTAGCGTTCGCCACCTGCCCCATGCTGAGCTGCGGGGCAAGCGGCGAACGGGGAGGCGCTGGTTCGGGACGAAACCTGGCCGACCTACCGCCTTCATGTCCTTTTTACAAACCCGGCTGGCTTGTAACAGAGCGGAAACCTGCCACCGGCCCGGTGGTAACACGGCGGCAGCACTGTTGTTTGTGGCGGGAATGACCCGCCTTCGACGAGAGGACGTGAAGATGGATCTGACGGCAGGTCACGTCTGGGTTATGGTTTCCGCTGCCCTGGTGTTGTTGATGACACCGGGCGTTGCATTCTTCTACGGCGGCATGACCCGGGCCAAAGCAGCTCTGAACATGATGATGATGAGCTTCATTTCCATGGGGCTGGTAGCAGTGGTCTGGGTGCTCTGGGGTTACTCGATGACCGGCGGTGCCGGGATCGGCCAGCTTTTTGGCAACCCGTTCGCTTCCTTCGGCATGACGGGCCTGCTCAACACCGAGGACCTGATTACTGCCGGCTACGGCGCCACCTTCGCGATCATCACCGTGGCACTGATTTCCGGTGCGATCGCCGACCGCTCCAAGTTCGGCGCCTGGGCCATCTTCGTGCCGATCTGGGCCACCCTCGTCTACTGCCCGATCGCCTACATGGTCTGGGGCGGCGGCCTGCTCAGCGCTGAGGGCGTCCTCGGCTCCTGGGCCGGCGAAGCGATCGACTTCGCCGGCGGCACCGTGGTCCATATCAACGCCGGTGTGGCCGGCCTGATCCTGGCCCTGATCATCGGCAAGCGCAAGGGATTCGGCAAGGACCCCTCGCAGCGCCCGCACAACATTCCGCTGGTCATGATCGGTGCCGCGCTGCTGTGGTTCGGCTGGTTCGGCTTCAACGGCGGTGCCGCCGGGTCGGCGCAGGAAGCCGGCCTGATCTGGATCAACACCATGGCCGCCCCGGCCGCCGCAATGCTCGGCTGGCTGGTGACCGAACGGATCCGCGACGGCCGCCCCACCTCGCTGGGTGCCGCCTCCGGCGTCGTGGCCGGCCTGGTGGCCATCACCCCGGCCTGTGCCAATGTCTCCCCGCTGGGGGCCATCGGCCTCGGCATCGTCGCTGGTGTCCTGGCCGCTCTGGCCGTCGGACTGAAGTACAAGCTCGGCTACGATGACTCGCTCGACGTCGTCGGCGTCCACCTGGTGGCAGGCCTGATCGGCACCCTGGCCCTGGGCTTCATCGCCCTGCCGGTCGACGGCGCCGGCGGCGGCCTCTTCTACGGCGGCGGCTTCGCCCAGCTCGGCGCGCAGACCGTAGCGGCGGTGTTCTCGATCGTCTACTGCGCGATCCTGACCTCCATCATCGGCCTGGTGATCCACAAGACCATCGGCTTCCGGGTCAGCGTCGAGGAAGAGACCGCGGGCGTGGACCTGACCCAGCACGCCGAAACGGCCTACGAGTTCGGCGGCCTGGGCATGGGCGGGGCTTTCCAGCCGGTGCCTGCGGCCGAAGGGTCCAGCATTGTCCAGGAAGGTGTCAAGGCATGAAACTGGTAACCGCGATTATCCGCCCGGAGAAGCTCGATGAAGTCCGCGCCAGCCTGGAAAGCTACGGTGTCCAGGGCCTGACCGTCAGCCAGGCCAGCGGCTACGGCCGCCAGCGCGGGCACACCGAGGTCTACCGCGGCGCGGAGTACACCGTGGATCTGCTGCCGAAGGTGCGGATCGAGGTGCTGGTGGCGGACGAGTGGGCCAGCGACATCGTCGATGTCATGGTTTCCACCGCTAACACCGGCCGCGCCGGGGACGGCAAGGTCTGGGTGATCGCCGTCGAGGAGGCGCTGCGGGTGCGCACCGGCGAACGTGGGGAAGCTGCCATCTAGCCCCACACCTCCGCCGACTGCCGTCAGATGCACAGTTGGTAGGACAGGGCGGGTTCCGGTCAGACAGACCGGGGCCCGCCCTTCCCCTTTTCCGGGGGCATTAATCCCGGCCCAGCGGGGCATCCCCCCGGGAGGTTTCCCAGCCGACCGGCCCCTGCGACCCTGCGGGGTATTCCTCCAGCGGTACCTGGTTGGCGGCCCAGGCCCTGAGCACCGGCTCCACGATCTGCCAGCAGTCCTCCGCGATGTCGCCGCGGACCGACAGCAGCGGGTCCCCGGACAGCACGCCCTCCAGGACTTCGCCGTAGGGGAGCAGGTCCGCCGAGTACAGGTCGGCCTCCAGGACCGTCCGTTCCAGGGTGAAGATGTCCCCGGGCCCGTTGACCTCGACCTCCAGGCGCAGGGTTTCCGGCCCGAAACCGATCCGCAGCCGGGTCGGCTCCTCCTCACCGGTAAACCCGGTGGGCAGATGGTTGACCGGCTTGAAAGTGACGATCGCCTCCTTCTGCGGCCTTTCCAGCGCCTTGCCCGAGCGCAGGATGAACGGCACCCCGGCCCAGCGCTCGTTGTTAATGGAGACCTCGATTTCGGCCAGTGTTTCGGTGCCGCGGGCCGGGTCGACGCCGGGCTCCGCCGTGTAGTCGGGAATCTTCCGGCCAGCGATCTCACCAGCGGTGTACCGGGCCCGCCGGGTGCTGCGGACATAGTCCGGATCCACCGAGGCCGCCCGCAGGGTGCTGCCGATGCGGTCCCGCAGGTCCCGTTCGCCCAGCGTCGCCGGGGCATCGAGGGCAAGCAGCGCCATGACCTGCATCAGGTGGCTCTGGATCATGTCCCGCAGCGCCCCGGCATGGTCGTAGTAGTGGGCGCGGCCTTCCAAGGCCAGCGACTCGTCGTAGAAGACTTCCACCTTGGCCACATGCTGGTGGTTGAAGAGCGGCTCGAGCAGCCGGTTGGCGAAGCGCAGGCCGAGGATGTTGAAGACCGTGGCCTTGCCCAGGAAATGGTCCACCCGGTGGATGTTTTCCTCCGGCACCAGGCGCAGCAGGGTCTTGTTCAGCGATTTCGCGGACTCCAGGCTGGTGCCGAACGGCTTCTCCAGGACCAGGCGGGTGCCCTGCGGGACGTCGGCAGGCTGGAGCACCTCGCAGGCCTTCTGGCTCACCGCCGGCGGCAGTGCGAAGAACACCGCAACGGGACCTTCCAACGAGGCGATCAGGCCGGCCAGGGCCCCTGCGGCGGTGACATCGAGCGTTCGGTAGTCCGTCTGCTCCTGGACCAACTGCAGCTGCCGTGCCCCCTCGTCCTTGCCGGGCAGCGGACAATCCTTGAAAGCGCCGGCCACCCGGTCGCGCCACTGCTGGTCGTTCCAATCGTCCGATCCGGCGCCTACCAGCCGCAGCCCGGCGATGTGCCCCTGGGCCAGCAGCTTGCCAAGGCCCGGCAGCAGCAGCCGGCCGGTCAAGTCCCCGGAGGCGCCCAGGATGAGCAGGGTGCGGATGCGTTCCGGCGGGCTGTCCGAAGCCGATGGGGCCGGAGCCGGCGCAGTTGTCGATTCTGTTGCCACAGCTCCCACCATGCCACGGGCGGCGCCGGCAGGGAATGACTAGTGGTAGTAGACAAACTGGCTACCGGCAGTTGATACCCTAGGTAGTTGAACTCCGGCTCAGCCCGGGTAAGTAGTCCTCGATCGACGAAAGAAGCACGGCGCGTGTTCAATTCACTCTCCGACCGGTTGACCTCAACCTTCAAGAATCTGCGCGGCAAGGGACGCCTTTCCGAGGCCGACGTCGACGCTACCGTCCGCGAGATCCGCCGTGCCCTCCTGGATGCGGACGTGGCCGTGCCGGTGGTGCGGGAGTTTACCGCCCATGTCAAGGAGCGCGCGCTCAGCGAGGAAGTTTCCGCGGCGCTGAACCCGGCCCAGCAGGTCGTCAAGATCGTCAACGACGAGCTGGTCCGGATCCTCGGCGGGGAGACACGGCGCATCCGCCTGGCCAAGAATCCGCCGACGGTCATCATGCTCGCGGGCCTGCAGGGCGCCGGCAAGACCACCCTGGGTGGCAAGCTGGCCAAATGGCTCAAGGGCCAGGGCCACAGCCCGCTGCTGGTGGCTGCCGACCTTCAGCGCCCCAACGCCGTCACCCAGCTGCAGGTCAACGGCCAGCGCGCCGGTGTGCCTGTCTTCGCCCCGCATCCGGGCGTGCAGTCCGAGTTCGAGGCCGCCACGGGTGACCCGGTCGCCGTCGCCCGCGACGGCGTGGCGGAGGCACGCGCCAAGCTCCACGACGTCGTTATCGTGGACACCGCCGGCCGGCTGGGCATCGACGCCGAGATGATGCAGCAGGCTGCGGACATCCGCGCTGCGGTCAATCCGGATGAAGTCCTGTTCGTCATCGACGCGATGATCGGCCAGGACGCGGTGAATACCGCGCAGGCGTTCCATGAAGGCGTGGATTTCACCGGCGTCGTGCTGTCCAAGCTCGACGGCGATGCGCGCGGCGGTGCCGCGCTGTCGGTCGCGTCGGTGACCGGCAAGCCGGTGATGTTCGCCTCCACTGGCGAGAGCCTGGACGATTTCGAGATCTTCCACCCGGACCGGATGGCCAACCGCATCCTGGACATGGGCGACATCCTGACTCTGATCGAGCAGGCGGAAAAGACCTGGGACAAAGACGAAGCCGCCCGGATGGCGAAGAAATTCGTCGACCAGGAGGACTTCACCCTCGAGGACTTCCTCGCCCAGATGCAGCAGATCCGCAACATGGGCTCGATGAAGAAGCTGCTGATGATGATGCCGGGCGCCGCCGGCATGCGTGAGCAGCTGGAGAATTTCGACGAGCGTGAGATCGACCGGGTAGAGGCGATTGTCCGCTCGATGACCCCGCACGAGCGGCTTGCGCCGAAGATCATCAACGGCTCCCGGCGTGCCCGCATTGCCCGCGGTTCGGGTGTGCATGTCTCCGAAGTCAATGCCCTGCTCGAGCGGTTCGGCCAGGCCCAGAAGATGATGAAGAAGATGGCCCAGGGCGGCGGGATCCCCGGTATGCCGGGCATGGCCGGTCCCGGCGGCTTCGGCGGCGCCCGCAAGAAGCAGCAGGCGGCCAAGGGCAAGAAGAAGGCCCGCTCCGGCAACCCGGCCAAGGCCGCCCAGGAACTTGCCGCCGCGGAGGCCCGGCAGGCCAACGCCGCCAAGGCCCTGCCCACCGGGGCCGCGTTCGGCGCCGGCGAGCAGGAATTCGATCCGTCGGCGCTGAACCTGCCCAAGGGCTTCGATAAGTTCCTCGGCAAGTAAGGCTGCACGAGGACGGACTGAGGGGCGGCCGCCGCCCGGGGAATTCACTTATGCGCCTGCACAGCTCGCCGGAACGGATGGTCTTCGTTCACGGTGCCGGCGTGCCCGGTGCCGCGGCGTGGACGAACCTGCACGGACTGGCGCTGGAATACGACTGCCTCTTCGTCCGCCGTCACGGATTCGCGCCGAATGCCGAGCCGGAACCCACGGATTTCGCCGTGGATATGCGCATCGTGCTGGAGAACCTGGGCAGCGGCGGACACGTGGTGGCGCACGCTGAAGGCGCCGTGGCGGCGATGATGGCCGCGGTCGAGCGGCCCGACCTGGTCAGGACCCTGACCCTGTTCGAGCCGGCCTGCCTGTCCCTGACCGTCGACCTGCCGGTGACCAGCGCGTACCTGGAACGCCGCGGGCCGCTGTTCGCGGCCCGGGAAGGGCTCGACGACGAACAATTCGCCCGCGAGTTCTTCCGCCTTGCCGGGGTGGACGCCGCGCCGCCGCTGACGGACTCGGACCGGACCGCGGCCCGGCGGCTCAGGCTGCAAGCCCCGCCCTGGGAGGCGCCGCTGCATATCGTGCCCGGCCTGCCCACGCTGGTGGTCACCGGCGGCTGGGAGCCGCTGTACGAGGAAGTCGCTGACTACCTGGTCAGCACCGGGGCCGTCCATCGCCAGGCCGGCGGCAATCACCGGCCGCAGGATACGGCCGAGGGCAGGGCGCTGTTGACTGCGTTCCTCCGTTCGGGTTCCGGACAATCGGGCCTCCCGGGAGCCCCGCGCTAAGCGGGCGGCAGGGTTCCCGCGCGCGGAGCTTGTGGGGAAGCTGCGAAGGTCGTGCGGGGAACGGCGGGGAACGATAGCGTTGAGCCATGAGTGAATCCGCCTGGGAGTCGATCGACGGTCAATTGTGGTGGCCGTGGCCGCTGGACGAGGCCGGTGTCACCGCGTTGGTGCGGGAACTGGCGGACCGGTCGCTGGTCGGAGCCTTCGCCGGCGGCAGTCCGCGGGCCGGACAGACGGTGGTGGGGGTGATCCTCGCCCGGGATCCCGCGGGCCGGGTGGCTGTGCTGGACGCCGCGGGGGAGGCCGTTCCGGGTCCGGACTACCGCATGGCGGCCCAAGGGCTGGCCCTGGCTTTGGGGGCCGCGGTCGAACTGGACGATTTCGACTTCGAGGCTCCCGCAGCCGATGCAGCACTGGAGCTAGAAAACGAACCGGAATTGCCCGAACCGCCGGAAGATGAAGTCGACGATTCGTCCCTGCGCACGGTCCTGGTCGGCAGGTTCCGTGAGGCGGACCTGGCGCTGTTCGGCGCCCTGAACCACGTGGACCTGCATGTGCTCGACGGCGCGACCCCGGACGGCCGGTCGCTGGCGCTGATCCGGGGCGAGGCGGCACCGGGGCTGTACAACTGGCCGGTCGAAGCCAAACCGATGGTCGCGCTGATGAACCTGGATGGGTTCCGCGCCCTGGAGGCATGGCTACCCGGCAGCCGGAAGGACCCGGCGATCAGTTTTTGGCACGCCTGGGAGCCGCCGGCCAAGCCGTTCCCTTCCACCTCGCGTGCCTCCGCCTCATCGCTGCGCCTGCTCGGACGGCTGGTCCGGCCGGGCAGCCCGGACACCGGGCGGCTGGCCGCCTCGCTGGGCCTGGCGCCGGCTGCCGTGGCCAGGCTCCAGGAACTGTTCAGCGAGCAGGACGGGCCTTCCGTCCTGGTTGAGGCCGCACGTCTGCTTGGACTTCCCGAACTGGCCGGCCAGCTGGCCGAGGGCAGCGTGGAGCCGCAGGCGGTGGCGAACATGACCTGCCTGCCCCAGGTGCCGCTGGGCAGGGCCATCCTGGAACTGATGTCCACGCCGGCCAGCGGCGGTTCGCCGGTTGCCGCTTGGCACCGCGCCGTGCTGGCCCGGCCGAGCCTGCTGGCCGGCAGCGCTGCCGTGGCCGGTGCCGCCGCCGCAGCGCTGTACCGTTCGGCCATCCGGCGCCCGGCCGGCACCGCAGGATTGCTGCGTGCCGGGGCCGTGACGCTGACCATCCAGGCCGCCGGCGACCTGGCCTTCTTCGGCTACCTGAAGTACCGCCACCGCCACCGCCGCTGACGCCTTGGCCGCGCGGGCCGGCACATCCCGCGCCCAGTCATCCGTTCAGACGGACCTGGGAAGTTAGGCCCGGCAGGAATAAACATGAAGCTTCAAGTATTATGGTGACATGACTACATCCAGCCAGGACCTCCTCTCCGCCGACCTTTCCATGGGCACGGTCATGCTCAAGGTCGGGGACATGAAGAATATGACCACCTACTACCAGCAGGCGCTCGGCCTCGAGCCCGTCGCCGAGGGGCTCGGCGGTGTCTACCTGGGCCGCGGCTCCACGCCGCTGGTGCATCTGGCGCCGGCCGCCGGGCTGCAGCTGCCCTCCCGCGGCGAGGCGGGCCTGTTCCATACCGCATTCCTTTTCGAGGACCGCCCCGCGCTGGCGGCCACTGTGGCCACCGCAGCCCAGTGCGATCCGCGCCGTTTCGCCGGAAGTGCGGACCACCTTGTCAGCGAGGCCTTCTACTTCACGGATCCGGAAGGTAACGGCATCGAGCTGTACTTCGACAAGCCCCGCGAATCCTGGGAATGGACCCGGAGTGCGGATGGCGGCAAGGAAGTGCGCATGGACACCCTTGCCCTGTCCCCGCAGGCCTACCTGCAGCAGAACCTCACCGAGGAATCGCTGGCGAAGCAGCATCAGGCCGGCGCCGCCATCGGCCATGTCCACCTGCAGGTCGGGGATACGGAAACCGCCGAAGAGTTCTACGTCAGGACCCTCGGCTTCGAGCGAACCGCCGGCTGGCACGGCCAGGCCATCTTCGTCTCGGCCGGCGGCTACCACCACCACATGGCGATGAACGTCTGGAACAGCCGCGGAGCCGGTCCGCGAAAGGACACCCTGGGTCTGGGTGAGGTGCTGATCCAGGTGCCCGCTGAGGACGAGGTGGGCGCCCTGACCGAACGCCTTACCGCGGCCGGAGTTTCCCACCACCACACGGGAGCCGAGCTGCGCTTCGAGGACCCGTGGCGCAACCAGCTGCGCGTCGCCGTCGCCTGATTTCCACGCTCCGGAGCGGATGGCTAGGCTGAAGGTACGTCAGCAACCTAGCGGGGGAGCAGCAATGTCCAGCATCACCGAAGTCTTCGTAGCCACCCATGACCTCGCGGTCCGCCGTGCCGCGGCACTGGATGCCTCCGCCGCGGGCAGCCCGGCGGCACAGCTGCCCGATGCTCCCAATGCCCGGATCAACGGGATCACGGACCTGGAGTTCGAGATCCTCGGCGGGATCGCGGGCAAGGCGGTCCATGCGGAGGAGGACGCCACCTTGGACCTGGCCGATGTCAGCAGCGATTCGCTGATGGTTGCGCCGGACTCGATGGTGCGCTCGCTGGCGGATCTGCTGACCAGGACCGACGACGAAGGCGCCTCCCTGATTCCGGACGTCGCCGAGCGCTGGGCGGCCGAGGAGGATATGCCGTTCACCGGCCGTGAGGCCGAGGAGATGGTCCGCCGGATCGCCGAACTGGCCGCCGCCGTGCCCGAGGATGACCGCCAGCAGCTGTACATCTGGAGCATGTCGTCCTGATCGGCGGCGTCCCGGCGCCCGGGGATCTTCCTCCCGGCGAGCCGGATCCGGCCCGAGTCGCGAAGATTGGGCAGTCTCTGGCACAATAGACGGGTACTCGATCTGCGCGGACCCTCTCTCCGCGCGTGCATCTTGTCCTCAGAGCCCCAACCACGGCCCGCCCCACGGGTGCAGACATACGGGCTCGCCCACTTTCAGAACCAGGAGTGACCACAAAAGTGGCCGTAAAGATTCGCCTTAAGCGCTTCGGTAAGAAGTTCTCTGCCCACTACCGTGTCGTTGTCATGGATTCGCGTGCCAAGCGCGACGGCCGTGCCATCGAGGAGATCGGTCTGTACCGCCCGACCGAGGAGCCGTCGTACATCGACATCAACTCCGACCGCGCGCAGTACTGGCTCGGCGTCGGTGCCCAGCCGACCGAGCAGGTTGCAGTCCTGCTCAAGATCACCGGTGACTGGCAGAAGTTCAAGGGCCTGCCGGGCCAGGAAGGCACCCTGAAGACCAAGGTTGCCAAGGAAGCCTTCACGGCGCCCGAGAAGGCTTCCGTGATCATCCCCGAGGCCATCACCAAGAAGGCCAAGACCGAAGATGAAGCTCCGGCAGAGGCAGCCGAGTCCGCCGACGAGACGGCCAAGGCCGAGTAAATGTTGGCAGAGGCGCTCGAGCATCTGGTTCGCGGCATCGTTGACAGTCCCGATGATGTCAAGGTCGCGATGAAGAACAACCGCCGCGGAGACATTATCGAAGTGCGTGTTCACCAGGATGACTTGGGTCGTGTCATCGGCCGGCAGGGCCGGACCGCCCGCGCACTGCGCACCGTGATCAATGCCCTTCCGGGCGGCGAGCAGGTGCGCGTGGACGTGGTGGACACGGACCGCCGCCGCTGACAGCATTGCCCGCCCTGCGCCCAGGCGTCCGGGCAGGCAAATTTTTTCTAACCTCCGGCTCCTGCACCAGATATTGGTCCAGGAGCCGGAGGTTTTTTACTGATGAGGAGAATCATGCAGCTACAGGTTGCCCGGATTGGCAGGCCCCATGGCATTCGCGGGGAAGTCACCGTACAGGTGCTCACCGACGCCCCGGAAGACCGCTTCGTTCCGGACACCGAGTTCGTGGTGGAACCAGCGGCGCTCGGGCCGCTGACGCTGCGCAGCGCCCGCTGGAACAAGGAGATCCTGCTGCTGGCTTTCCACGAGGTGCCGGACCGCAACCGGGCCGAGGAACTGCGCGGTGCCAAATTGTTCATCAACACCGAGGAAACCGAGGACGAGGGCGACGCCTGGTACGAGCATGAGCTGGTGGGACTGGCCGTGCTGGTGGATGGCAAGGAGGTCGGCAAAGTGGCCGGCCTGAACACGATGCCCGCCCAGGACCTGCTGGTGGTCCGGACCCCCGAGGGGGAGGAGGTGCTGGTCCCGTTCGTCACCGCGATCGTGCCGGAGGTCGACGTCGCGGGCGGCTTCGTCCGCCTGACGCCGCCTGCGGGGCTGTTTGAGCTCAACACCCCGGGCGCCGCCGGGACACCCGACGACGGCGACGAGGTGCGCTAGTGCGCATCGACGTCTTCAGCATCTTCCCGGAGTACCTGGCCGCACTGGAGCTGTCGCTGATCGGCAAGGCCCGGCGGGACGGACTGCTGCAGCTGCAGGTCCATGACCTGCGGGACTTTACCTCTGACCGGCACCGCACCGTCGATGACACCCCGTACGGCGGCGGCGCCGGCATGGTCATGAAGCCCGAGCCGTGGGCCCTGGCGCTCGAATCCATCCTGCCGGGCCGCCCGGTGCTACAGGAAGCTGACGGGGGATCCGCTGCGGGCCCCGGCGATCGCGCGGAGTCCCCGGTTCCTGAACCGGCTTCCGGATCCCGTCCGGTCCTGATCGTCCCCTCGCCGGCCGGCGAAGTCTTCAACCAAGCCCTCGCCTATGAGCTGGCCGAGGAGGAGCAGCTGGTCTTTGCCTGCGGCCGCTACGAGGGAATTGACGAGCGGGTGCTGGAATGGGCCGCGGACGCCTTCACCGTCCGGCCGGTCAGCCTCGGCGACTACGTGCTCAATGGTGGGGAAGTGGCCGTGCTGGCCATGGTCGAAGCCGTGGGGCGGCTGCTGCCCGGCGTCGTTGGCAACCCCGAATCGCTCGTCGAGGAATCGCACTCGGACGGACTGCTGGAGTATCCGGTGTACACCAAGCCCTCCCAATGGCGCGGCCGGGCCGTCCCGGACGTGCTGCTAAGCGGCAACCATGCCAGGATCACCAGGCACCGCCGCGACGAGCAGTTGCGCCGCACTGCAGCCCGCCGTCCGGACCTGATCGAGGCCCTGGACCCGGCCACTCTGGACAAGGCGGACCGGGCCACGCTGGCGGAGCTCGGCTATGCGGTCACGCCGGACCGCGTCTCGCTGGTGGAAGAAGCCCTGCCCCAGGCTTGAATTGTTGCCCGCCCCGGGGGTGTGGCAGAATGAATGATTGTGTTTGCTGGGTTCGCGCCTGCCACAGGGGGCCGTAGAGCCAACAGCCAAATACGCCGTCGGCCGATTCCCGGACCCGGCGGTAACTGAACTTTCGGCACTCGCGGTCCGCCCATTCGGCGGGCGCCGGGGCCGTGATTAAAGTGAATGACCTGTGGCGTTCACCAGGAGTGATGAGAATGCATATCCTCGACGCAGTCGACGCCGCATCCCTGCGCAACGACGTCCCCGACTTCCGTCCGGGCGACACCGTGAAGGTCCACGTCAACATCATCGAAGGCAAGAACACCCGTGTCCAGGTGTTCCAGGGCTTCGTGATGGGCCGCCAGGGCGACGGCGTCCGCGAGACGTTCACCGTCCGCAAGGTCTCCTTCGGCGTCGGCGTGGAGCGTACCTTCCCGGTACATTCCCCGATCATCGAGAAGATCGAGGTTGTCACCAAGGGCGATGTTCGCCGCGCCAAGCTGTACTACATGCGCGACCGCCATGGCAAGGCTGCCAAGATCAAGGAGAAGCGCGACTACACCGCCGCCAAGTAATTCGGCAGTCTTCGGATTTCCTGGATTAACTGAACCACGCGGTGCAGCAGCCTCCAGCCGACCACAGCACGTCCGGTCGGCACCCAAAACGCCGGCCCGGATTCCCGGGCTGGCGTTTTGTGTGTCTGGCCCTGGTGGCGGCGGTGCTGGCCAGCGCCGTTGTCCGCGCCACGCTGGTGGATGTGTACTACATTCCGTCCGATTCGATGGAGCCGCTGCTGCAGGACGGGGACCGGGTACTGGTTTCCCGCACCGATTTCCGGGGCGGCCCGATCCGCCGCGGGGACCTGGTGGTCTTCGATGGCAGGGGATCCTTCGCGCCGTTCCGCAGCGGGAATTCGCCGCTGGTGGACGGCGTCCTGAAGCTGGGCCAATGGCTCGGCGTCGCCGGCAGCAGCACGGTGTACGTCAAACGGGTGGTCGGGCTGCCCGGGGACAGGGTCGCCTGCTGTGCGCCGGACGGACGCCTGACCATCAACGGCATGCCCGTTTCCGAGGGTTATGTGTATCCCGGCGACGCCCCCAGCACCATGAAGTTCGACGTCGAGGTGCCGGCGGACCGGCTGTGGCTGATGGGGGACCACCGCTCGGTTTCGGCCGATTCCCGGTCTCTGCTGGGAGCGCCCGGTGGCGGTATGGTTCCTGTAGACAGGGTGATCGGCCGCCCGCTGGAGATTATTTGGCCGTTGGAACGCGGCAGGCAACTGGAACGGGCACCGCTGGGCGGGGCTGCAGCCACGGACGAAGGACAGTGAACCAAGGACTGTGAAAATGGAGCAGGAACCCGCTGACAACCCGGAGACCGGCGCCGGCGAACCGACGCGGCGCAGCCGCCGGGAGGGCCGGCATGGTGGAACCGGTACCGCCAAATCGCCGATGCTGACTTGGTTGCGCGAGATCGCCCTGATCGTCGGCGTGGCCCTGGTGCTGTCCTTCCTGATCAAGACCTTCCTGTTCCGTGCGTTCTTCATTCCGTCCACCTCGATGGAGCAGACCCTGGAGGTGGACGACCGGATCTTCGTCAACCTGCTGGTGCCCCAGCCGTTCGCGCTCAGCCGCGGCGACGTCGTCGTCTTCCGCGACGACCTGGGCTGGCTGCCGCCGAACGGCACCCATCCGCAGCCGAACCTGGTCCAGCAGGCGCTCACCTTCGTCGGCCTGCTGCCGGACAGCTCGCAGCAGCATTTGGTCAAACGTGTCATCGGGATGGGCGGGGACCATGTGGTCTGCTGCGATGCGGACGGGCGGATCAGCGTCAACGGCCAGCCACTCACGGAACCGTACCTGGCCCCGGGCTCGGACAACAAGCGGATTCCCTTCGATGTCACCGTGCCCGAGGGCAAGCTCTGGGTCATGGGGGATAACCGCAACCATTCGGCGGACTCGCGCGAACACCGGGACGAGTCCTCGAAGGGCTTCGTCGGTGCCGGGTCGGTGGAAGGCAAGGCGGCGGTCATTGCCTGGCCGCTGGCCAGGATTGGCTTCATCGGAAGCTATCCCGAGGTGTTCGCCAACGTTCCCGACGAGCCGGCTGCCCTGCCGGTCCGCAGCGGGCAGTAAGCCGGAGGCAGGACCGGAATGAATAAGGATGCCACGCTCCGTTTCGAACGGTCCTTCGCTGCGGACGGACACCGGTTCGTGGCCGGGGCGGACGAGGTCGGCCGCGGCGCGCTGGCCGGCCCGGTCAGCGTCGGCATGGTGGTCGTGGACACCCTCGGAGCCAAGCACCTCAAAGGCGTGCGCGACAGTAAGCTGCTGGCGCCGGTCGAGCGTGAGCTGCTGGTGCCGCGGATCCGCTCCTGGGCGGCGGCCTGGGCGGTGGGGCATGCCAGCGCCGCCGAAATCGACGAACTCGGCCTGACCTCGGCGCTGCGCCTGGCCGGTACGCGGGCCTGGCTGCAGATCACCGCCGTGGCGCGTCCGGACATCGTGATCCTGGATGGCAACTACAACTGGCTCTCGCCTGCCCAGGCGTCGCTGTTCGACGCCGTGGGGGCCGACGCCGACAGCGCCGGCTGCGACGCGCCGGTGCGGACCCGGATCAAGGCGGACCTGCAGTGCCTGAGCGTGGCCGCGGCGAGCGTGCTGGCCAAGGTTGAGCGCGACGCGCTGATGGCCGGGCTCGCGCTGGAGCACCCTGGCTACGGGTGGGAAGTGAACAAGGGCTATGCCACCGAGGCGCACCGGACAGCGATCCTGGCCCAAGGGGCCTGCGAATTCCACCGGCGGAGCTGGCGGCTGGCCCCGGTACTGCCGGACGGGCTCTGAACTGCCGCCGGCGTAGGGGAAGATAGAGGTATGAGCGCCGAAGATCTTGAGAACTATGAAACGGACATGGAGCTGCAGCTGTACCGGGAGTACCGGGACGTGGCGGGGCTCTTCAGTTACGTGGTGGAGACGGAACGGCGCTTCTACCTGGCCAACCACGTTGACCTGCAGGCCCGCTCGGCCGACGGCGAGATCTATTTCGACCTGACCTTGCAGGATGCCTGGGTCTGGGATGTCTATCGTTCCGCCCGCTTCGTCAAGAGCGTCCGGGTGATCACCTTCAAGGATGTGAACATCGAGGAACTGACCAAGAACGACGATCTGGCCCTGCCCAAGGACGCCTTAGGGTCCTAGACATCCGCGGGGTTGTATTCCGCGCCTGGTCCTTCGCCGCGGCGGTGACCGTCGGCTTGTCCTCCACAGCACGGTGCGGGACCGGGCGGTCCACATCCGGCCGGTAGTGCCTGGTTCGGCGGCCAACCGGCGGGCACGCTGGAGGGCATGAGACCCAAGGATATGCTCGGCCGGCAGGGCGAGGAACTTGCTGCCGGATTCGTCGAGGAGACCGGCCAGCAGGTGGTGGACCGCAACTGGCGCGGCCCGGCCGGCGAACTGGACATCGTGGCCTTGGAGGGCGCCACCGTCGTGGTCTCGGAAGTGAAGACCCGGCGGAATCCGGACTACGGGCATCCCTTCGAGGCGATCACCCCGGCCAAGGTCACCCGGTTGCAGATCATCGCCCGGCAGTGGCTGCGCGCCCACGGCCTGGCCACGGCAGAACTGAGGATCGATGCGATCGCGGTCCTGGACGACGGTACCGGCCAGCCGGTCATCGAGCGGTTGAAGGCGATTGGCTGATGGGGCTGGGCAGGACCTTCGCCGTGGCCTTGGTCGGGCTGGACGGCTACCTTGTGGAGGTCGAAGCGGACATCTCCCAGTCCCTGCCCGCCTTCGTCCTGTTGGGCCTGCCGGATGCTTCGCTGAATGAGGCCAAGGACCGGATCAAGTCCGCCGCGAAGAATGCCGGCATTCCCCTGAGCCGCCGGAAGATCACCGTCAACCTTGTCCCCGCCTCGCTGCCCAAGAAGGGTTCCGGCTTCGACTTGTCCATCCTGATCGCCGCGCTCCAAGCCTCCGGCGACGTCCGGCCCAGCGGACGGACCGTCTTCCTCGCCGAACTCGGACTGGACGGCAGGCTCCGCCCGGTGCGGGGTGTGCTGCCGGCGGTCATGGCGGCAGTGCGCCACGGTTGCGCGGACGTCGTGGTGGCCGGTGCCAACGCTGCGGAGGCGCGGCTGGTACCCGGGGCCCGGATCAGGAGCTTCGCCACCTTGGCTGAGGTCCTGCTGGACTTCGGCGCGGATCCTGGACAACTGCTGCTGCCCTCCGGTGGGCAGGCCACGGCGGAGCTACAGGAAAGTGTGCCGCCGCCGGCACTGCCGGAGCCGGACATGGCGGATGTCGCGGGCCAAGTCGAAGCGCGGACGGCGTTGGAGATCGCCGCGGCGGGCGGTCATCACATGGTCATGGTCGGACCGCCCGGGGCCGGCAAGACGATGCTGGCCGAGCGGTTGCCGGGCATCCTGCCGGACCTGCCGGACCATCAGGCGATGGAGGTAACCGCTATCCATTCCCTGAGCAGGACCGTCGGACAGCTGACCCAGCTGATCCGCCGGCCGCCGTTCGAGAGCCCGCACCACTCGGCCACCGGCGCTGCCATTGTCGGTGGCGGTTCGGGCGTCCCGCGCCCGGGCGCCGTTTCCCGGGCCCACCGCGGCGTGCTGTTCCTGGATGAGGCACCGGAATTCGACCGGTCCGTGCTCGATGCCCTCCGGCAGCCGCTGGAGAGCGGCAGTCTGGTCATCCACCGCGCATCCGGTTCCGCTAGCTACCCGGCGCGGTTCCAACTGGTGATGGCCGCCAACCCGTGCCCGTGCGGCATGTCGGGCGGCAAAGGGCTCGAGTGCGTTTGCAGTCCCAACCAGCGCCGCCGGTACCTCGGCCGGCTCTCCCGGCCGCTCGTGGACCGGATCGACCTGCAGTTGACGATGCAGCGTATCTCGCTGGCAGACATTGCCGCCGGGGACGCTGCGGAGTCCAGCAGCAAGGTCGCTGCGCGCGTGCATGCCGCCCGCGCTGCCCAGCGGGAACGGCTCGCCCGCTGGGGCCTCGATGTGAATGCCGAAGCAGGAGCCGCGCTGCTGAAGAAGGAGCTGAAACCGCCGCGCCAGGCTACGGCGGACCTGGACCGCGCCATGGATCTGCAGGTCCTGACCGGCCGCGGCTACAGCAGGGTGCTTCGCGTGGCCTGGACCGTGGCGGACCTAAGGGGCTTGCCCAGCCCGGACCGGGACTGCGTGGGGACCGCGTTGGCCTTCCGGCAGCAGGTGAAGGCGGCATGAGCACGGCGGCCGGGAGCGGCGAGCGGCAGGCACGGGCGGCACTGTCAAGGCTGATGGAACCCTCTGACTGGGTGGGCCTGGCCTTGGTCGCCGCTGTGGGGCCGGTGGATGCCCTGCGGATCGCTACGGGTTCGCTGGCACCGGGCCCCAGTCTTCAGACGGACGTGCAGGATCTGCTCGGACGCGCTGCGGAAGACGGCGGAGCCAGGACGCTGGCGGAGGCGCTCGAGCGCTGGGTGCCGCGGGCCAGGGAGCTGGCACCCGGCCGGGACCTGGCCACCATCGCCCGCTTCGGCGGGACCCTGCTGGTGCCGGGGGACGAGCTGTGGCCGGAGGCCCTGGCGGACCTGCAACTGGGTTCCCCGCTCTGCCTGTGGGTGCGCGGCCGCCTCGATGCCGGCATACCGCCGGCGCAACGCGTCGTCGCAGTGGTGGGCTCCCGGGACAGTACCGGGTACGGCAACGCCGTCACCGGCGACCTCGCCGCCGGTTTGGTCCAGCGCGGCTGCTGCATCGTCTCAGGTGGAGCCTACGGCATCGATGCCCAGGCCCACCGCTCCGCGATGGCGGCCGCCGGGGACGCTCCTGTCCCGGCCACGATGGCGGTGATGGCCTGCGGGCTGGACCGCTACTACCCGGCGGGCAATGAAGAGCTGCTGCGGGCGGTGGCCGAGCGCGGCCTGTTGATTTCGGAGGTGCCGCCCGGGTCCGCGCCCACCCGCTGGCGGTTCCTGCAGCGGAACCGGCTGATTGCCGCGCTCGCCGGCACCACCATTGTTGTGGAGGCCCGGTGGCGTTCCGGAGCCCTCAACACCGCCCACCACGCTGCCGGCCTGGGCCGTCCGGTCGGCGCGGTGCCCGGCTCGGTCTACTCGGCGAATTCGGCCGGCACGCACCGCCTGCTTCGGGACGGGAGCGCGGTCTGCGTCACGGATGCGGCGGAGGCAGCGGAACTGGCCGGACCGTTCGAGGCCGCTACAGCGGAGAGCGGGGGATGGCAGGCGCCGCTGGCGGACCATGACGGCCTGGGCGTCGAGGAGTTGCTGCTGCTGGACGCGCTGCCGGTCCGCCAAGGCGCTGCCGCCGGGAAACTGGCGGTGGTGGCCGGGCTGCCGGAACAGCGCGTACTCGCCGGCCTTGGCCGGCTGGAACTGGCAGGTCTCGCCGTCCGGGACGGCAGCGGCTGGCGCCGCAACCGGAGGCAGTGAGCCCGCCGCCACTGTCCACACCTCGGGCCCGCCGAAGAGGACATCGGGGTTCCACCAGCAGTGCCCGAGGTCCGGGGTTGCACGGTGCGCCTCCTTGAGCTGGGAAGGGCGAGGACGCACAGTTGGAAGGTGAGCTCGAATGACGGACCTGCCCCGACCGACCGGCAGCAGTGGCCGCGGGAGTTTGCCACGTCCGTCGACAGCTTCACGCGCTACCTGACAGCGGAACGGGCGCGCAGCGTCCATACGGTCCGGGCGTACACCGCCGACGTGGCGGACCTGCTCTCCTTTGCGGTGAACTTGGGCATCCGCAGCCTGGACGGGCTCAGCCTGGCCACCCTGCGGGCCTGGCTGGGCGCGATGAGCTCTGCGGGACAGGCCCGCTCGACCATGGCACGGCGTGCTGCCGCCGCACGGACCTTTACGGCCTGGGCCCTGCGCGAGGAACTCATCCCGGAGGACCCGGCCTTGCGGCTGCGCTCCCCGAAGCGCGGGAAGACGCTGCCTGCGGTCCTGCAGCAACCCCAGATGGCCACCCTGTTCGAAAACCTGGCCGCCGCCGCAGCCGAGGGCGAACCGGTCGCAGTGCGGGACCGGGCCATGGTCGAACTGCTCTACGCTACCGGCATCCGCGTCAGCGAACTGGCCGGCCTGGACCTTGAGGACGTGGACCACGAACGCCGCACGGTCCGGGTACTGGGCAAGGGCAACAAGGAACGCACCGTTCCCTTCGGGCTGCCCGCGGCCACCGCTGTGGACGACTGGCTGCGGCGGGGCCGGGGCCGGCTGGCCGTCGAATCCAGCGGTGCGGCGTTGTTCCTCGGCAGGCGCGGCCACCGGGTGGATCCCCGCCAGGTGCGGGCCGTAGCGGCAGAGTTGTTCGCTCAGCTGGGGGACACCGCCGCGACCAGCCCGCACGCCCTGCGGCACAGCACCGCCACGCATCTGCTTGATGGCGGCGCGGACCTGCGCTCGGTCCAGGAGATCCTGGGCCACAGCAGTCTGGCCACCACCCAGATCTACACGCACGTATCCGTGGACAGGCTGCGCCGGAGTTATGAGCAGGCGCATCCGAGAGCGTAAGTGTGGCTTAAACCTAGGGCTGGCATGGCACAAAAGTAGTTACACTGGCAGAATCGCGGCTCTTACGGCAGAATGAGTGCCGTACCTAGGGGAGGGGCTCAAATAGCAAGACTGTAATTTCCGAGGCGCCGTGCCGGATGACCGTCCACTTGCTGCAGATCGTAGGGGAAGACGTATCTACAGCAAATAGGAGGATGGGATGTCTGTTGTGATGACTCGAGGTGTGCTTTTCGTGCATTCGGCGCCGACTGCGCTGTGCCCGCATATTGAGTGGGCCATCGGATCGGTGGTGGACAAGCGAACGGATTTGGAGTGGACGCCGCAACCGGCTGCGCCCGGAATGTATCGGGCCGAGCTGTCCTGGGTTGGTCCACAGGGCACCGGTGCGATGCTGGCGTCTGCCCTGAGGGGCTGGGCCCACCTGCGCTACGAGGTGACCGAGGAGCCCAGCAGCGGTGTCGATGGCGGCCGCTGGTCGCATACGCCCGAGCTCGGTATTTTCCATGCCATCACCGACGTCCACGGCAACATCATGGTGTCCGAGGACCGCATCCGCTATGCCTATGAAGCCGGCGCCGGGGATCCTGCGGCGGTCTACCACGAGCTCTCGCTGGCCTTGGGGGAGGCCTGGGACGAAGAGCTGGAACCCTTCCGGCATGCTGCCGAGGGCGCACCGGTGCGCTGGCTGCACCAGGTCGGCTAGGACCGCCGGAACCTACCTCCTACCTTCCCGCTGGATACGCCGAAGGGCGGCCAAGCATCTGCTTGGCCGCCCTTCGTGCTGGTCCGGACCCGCGCCCCAGGAGCGCGGATCCCGAAGAGAAGCGGCAGGGGTCCCCGTCCTGAGCTTGCGAAGGACGGGGCAGCCGCTGAACGTTCAGACGTTGCGGAACACGACGACGGCGTTGTGGCCGCCGAAGCCAAACGAGTTGTTCAGTGCCACGATGTCGCCGGCGGGCAGGGTTCGGGCGGAGGTGACGACGTCCAGCGGAATTTCCGGATCCTGGTTGTCCAGGTTGATGGTCACCGGGAGCTGGCGTTCGTAGATGGCCAGGACGGTCATCACCGATTCCACCGCGCCGGAGGCGCCGAGCAGATGGCCGGTCTGGGACTTGGTCGCCGAGACCGCCACGTTGTCCACATGGGCGCCGAAGGCGGCCCGCATGGCGGTGTACTCCGGCTTGTCACCCACCGGTGTGGAGGTGGCGTGCGCGTTGACGTGGACCACGTCCTCGGGCTGGACGCGGGCATCGAACATGGCGGCCTTCAGGGCGCGGGTGGCACCCAGACCCTCCGGATCCGGTGCGGTGATGTGGTATGCATCGGCGGTGACGCCCGAGCCGGCCAGCTCTGCGTAGATGCGGGCACCGCGGGCCAGCGCGTGCTCCTCGGCCTCCAGCACCAGGGCGCCGGCGCCTTCGCCCATGACGAATCCGTCGCGGTCGAGGTCGTAGGGGCGCGAGGCATGCTCCGGGTCGTCATTGCGCCGGGAGAGCGCCTGCATCGCGGCGAACGAGGCGATCGGCATCGGGTGGATCGCGGCTTCGGCGCCACCGGTCATAACCACGTCGGCCTTGCCGGAGCGGATCAGCTCGATGCCCAGGGCGAGGGCTTCGGTGCCCGAGGCGCAGGCCGAAACCGGGGTATGGGCGCCGGCACGGGCCCCGAGGTCCATGCTCACGGCGGCCGCCGGTCCGTTGGGCATCAGCATCGGCACCGTCATCGGCAGGACGCGGCGCGGGCCCTTGGCACGCAGGGTGTCCCAGGCATCCAGCAGCGTCCAGACGCCGCCGATGCCGGTAGCGAAGGCCACGGCCAGACGGTCGTGGTCGATTTCTTCAATGCCGGAGTCCTTCCAGGCCTCGCGTGCGGCGACGACGGCGAACTGGGTGGAGGGATCCATGCGTTTGGCCTCGACGCGGGTGAGGATCTCGTCCGGCCGGTTCGTGGCACGGCAGGCGAAGGTCACCGGAAGGTCGAATTCGGCTACCCAGTCATCCTCGAGCGTATGGGCACCGGAGACGCCCTTCAGCGAGTTCTTCCACATGGTGGGCACGTCGCCGCCGATAGGGGTGGTGGCACCAAGGCCGGTGATGACTACTTTGCGTGGCATTGACTCAATCTCTCAAAAAGTTTGGGGGAAATCTCAGCAGTGGGTCGCAAAGGGGCGGCCGCCCGTGCCTGCGGCGCGGCCGGCCGCCGTCCCTGCGCTAAAGCTATGCCTGGGCCTTGGCGATGTAGTCGACGGCGTCGCCGACGGTCTTGAGGTTCTTGACTTCCTCGTCCGGGATGCGGACGCCGAACTTCTCCTCGGCGTTGACGACGATGGTCATCATGGAGATGGAGTCGATGTCCAGGTCGTCGGTGAAGGACTTGTCCAGCTCCACGGCCTCGGGGGCAAGGCCGGTCTCTTCGTTCACGATTTCGGCAAGGCCTGCCAGGATTTCTTCGTTGCTCGCCATGAATGGCTCCTTTTCTCGTACCGCCGGCGCAGTGGCCGGCAGATGGTGGTCAAACCGCTGTTGACGGCTTGGTTGGGGGAAACTCTGAAGATACTACGGCAGCACGATGACCTGCGCGCCGAACACCAGCCCGGCGCCGAAGCCGATCTGCAGGGCCAGGCCGCCGGACAGCTGCGGGTTCTCCTGCAGCAGCCGGTGCGTGGCCAGCGGGATGGACGCGGCCGAGGTGTTGCCGGCCTCGGCAATGTCCCGGGCCACCACGACGCTCTCGGGCAGCTTCAGCTGCTTGACCATCTCGTCGATGATGCGCATGTTGGCCTGGTGCGGGACGAAGGCCGCGAGGTCCTCCGGCTGCAGGCCGGCGGCTTCGAGCGCACGCTTGGCGGTCTTGGCCATTTCCCAGACGGCCCAGCGGAACACGGACGGGCCATCCTGGCGCATCGTGGGCCAGAGCTTCTGCTCGCTGTCCCCGAACTCCCCGGCTACGGCGGCCAGCGAGCCGGCTGCCTCGGCGTCGAGCGACAGGCTGCGGACATCGAGCAGCGAACGGCTCATCCCGATGACGTCCCACTTGGAGCCGTCCGAGCCCCAGACGGACGGGCTGATTCCGGGGATGTCCGACGGGCCGATGACCACGGCGCCGGCGCCGTCGCCGAGCAGAAAGGACATGCTCCGCTCGGTATTGTCAATGAAGTCCGAGAGCTTTTCGGCGCCGACCACCAGCACGTACTCGGCGGTACCGGAGCGGACCAGGGCGTCGCCCTGGGCAATCCCGTAGCAGTACCCGGCGCAGGCCGCCGAAATGTCGAAGGCGGGTGCCGGTGTCGCTCCGAGGCGGTCCGCCAGCGCGGCGGCGGCCGACGGCGTGGCGTACGGATGCGTGACGGTGGAGACGATGACGGCGCCGAGCTGGGAAGCTTCGATGCCGGCCTGCTTCAGCGCCTCGCGGGCGGCGCCTTCGGCCATGTCGATCACCGAGACGTCGGCCTTCGCGCGGTGGCGCGTGACGATGCCGGTGCGCTGGCGGATCCACTCGTCGGAGGACTCGATCCACTGGCAGACGTCGTCGTTGGTCACAATGACGTCCGGGCGGTAGGCGCCCAGGCCCAGGATGCGGGAATGCTCGCGCAGCGGCGACTGCAGCATGGCAGGGGTAGTCACTAGTTCGTTTCTCCAGTTTCGATTGCAGAGCTTGCAGCGGCCGGGATGTTGCCGATGTGTTCGGCGACGAACGCCCGGGCGGCGTCCAGGTCATCCGGGGTCTTCAGGGCCATCGTGGCGACGCCCTTCATGCCTCGCTTGGCCAGTCCGGTCAGCGTTCCCGCCGGCGGCAGCTCCAGCATTCCGGTAACGCCCACGGAGAGCATTTGTTCCATGCACAGGTCCCAGCGTACCGGCCGGGAAACCTGGGCGATGAGGCTGTCCAGGTTTTCCTCGCCGCCGGGCACCGGTTGGCCGTCGTAGTTCGACAGCAGGGTCAGCACCGGGGACACCGGGGACAGCTGCGGACGCAGTGCCTCCAGCGCTTCGATGGCGGGTTCCATATGCAGGGTGTGGAAGGCGCCGGCCACCTTGAGCGGGATGACGCGGGCCTTGGCCGGCGGGTTTTCGGCCAGGGCCTGCAGCTGCGGCAGGGTTCCCGCCGCCACCATTTGGCCGCCGCCGTTGGCATTGGCCGTTGTCAGCCCGGCCTGGGCAATGGCGGCCAGGACCTCCTCCGGATCGCCGCCGAGGACGGCGCTCATGCCGGTTTCGGTCCGGGCCGCGGCCCGGGCCATGGCATTGGCGCGTTCGCGCACGAAGGTGATCGCGTCCGCTTCGCTGAGTGCGCCGGCGATGGCCGACGCCGTGATCTCGCCTACCGAATGGCCGGCGACGACGGCAGACAGGTCCAGCGGCTGAGCTCCGGTCAGCGCCCGGGCCGCCACCAGGCCGGCGGCCACAATCAGTGGCTGGGCCACGGCGGTGTCCTTGATGGTCGCCTCATCCGAGACCGTGCCGTGGGCGGCCAGGTCCAGGCCGGCAATGCTGCTTAGTTCGGCGAGATGTTCGGCGACGCCCGGTACTTCCAGCCACGGGCTGAGGAATCCTGGCGTTTGGGAGCCCTGGCCGGGGCAGACGATTGCAAGCACGTATCCAGCTTTCCAAAGAGGTTGCGGTTCTTAGGGTGGTTGGGCGAACGAAGCTCGCCCGGACGCTTTGTAGGAAGTCTACAACGCCGGTGCCCTACTACCGAGTAAGCCCGCGGTCCTGGGCGGGCCGTGCGGCGACCGTCAGGCGCCCCACCGCAAGGGCTGTTTGCAGGACAAACGCTTCGCGCGGCAGCAGCGGATCCCAGCCGGTGACGTCGCAGACCCGGCGCAGCCGGTAGCGCACGGTGTTGGCGTGGACGAACAGTTCGCGGGCGGTGGCTTCGAGTGAATGTCCCAGCGACAGGTAGCTGGAGAGGGTTTCCACCAGTCCGTTTCCGGCATTGACCAGCGGTACGTAGATGTACTTGTACAGGTCGCGCCGGGCGGCGTCGTCACCGGAAATCACCCGTTCGGGCCAGAGGTCGTTGGCCGCTGCCGGGCGCGGAGCCCCCGGCCAGGCCGGAGCGGCATTCAACCCGGCAAAGGCAGCCTGGGCCGAGGCGCTGGCGTCGATCAGCGAGGCCGCCTCCGGCCCGTAGACCACGGGGCCGGGGCCGAAAAGCTCGCTCAGCCGGGTGAAGGCCGAATCCAGGTCGCTTCCGTTGTTGGCCATGCCGCCAAGCACCAGGATCAGGCGGTCGCCCTGGATGCCCACGAGCGTGTCATCGGCAAAGCGGGCGCTGGCCCGGCGCAGCTCGTTGACGAACGACGGGCTGGGTTCGGCAGGCGAGCTGCCCACCATCACGGTGATCCGGCCATCGGACTTCCAGCCCACCGCGGCGATGCGCGAGCGCAGGGCATCGGAGCTTTCGCCGCGCAGGATGGCGTCCACCACCAAGGCCTCCAGCCGGGTGTCCCAGGCTCCGCGGGTCTCCGCGGCCCGCGCGTAGACGTCGGCGGCGGCGAAGGCGACTTCGCGCGAGTAGCGCAGCACGGCCTCGCGCAGCGGGACCTCGCCGGCCCCGCCGGCCAGGTCCGGGACCTGGTCCTCGACCGCTTCGACGACGACGCGGATCAGCTGCAGCGCGCGCTGGAGGCTGATCGATCGGGTCAGCTCGGTCGGGGCGGTGCCGAACACGTCATTCATCACCCAGGCCGGGGACGTGGGGCGTTCGTACCAGGTCACGAAGGAAGCGATGCCCTTTTGGGCGACCAGGCCCAGTGCGGCCCGCTCGTCCGGGCGCAGGCTGCGGTACCAGGGCAGATCCGACTCCAGCCGCTTCAGCGTGGCCGTGGACAACGCGCCAATCTTGGAGCGCAGCCGCTCGAGCTGTTCGGGGTCGCGCTGCTGTCCGCCGCCGGCGCCCCGGGGACGGACACGCGGGGAACGCGGAGAGGTGGTGGAGTCGGCGGTGCGGGGCTGGGGCATGCATTGAGCATACGCGCGCAGCGTCCGGGATTTGTGCGGATCCTACTAAAGCGACCCGCAAAGGGAGAAGCAGCGGCCGGCCGCCTCCCCGCATTAAAGTCCCCCTCGATGTTCCTGGCCGGGGGGAAGGGACGACGACGGCGGGCCCCCGTTGCCGGGAACCCGCCGTCGTCAGCCTGCCGCCTCGGGCGGCCTTCTACCGGTGGCTCAGGACTCGCCGCCGGCGTTGCCGGAGGTACCGGCATTGACGTCGTTGAGCTTGTAGCGCTCGAACGCCTCCTTCGGTGCGTTCTGGTCCACCTCGCCGCGGCGGGCCAGCAGCTGCAGCGCCCGGACCACGATCGAGTGGCTGTCGATCTTGAAGTACCGGCGGGCCGCGGCCCGGGTGTCCGAGAAGCCGAAGCCGTCGGCGCCCAGGGTGGCGAATTCGTTGGGCACGAACTGGCGGATCTGGTCCGGCACGGCCTTCATGTAGTCGCTGACCGCGACGATCGGGCCGGCGGCACCCTCGAGCTGCCGGGTGACGAACGGCTTGCGGGCCTCGGCACCGGGGTGCAGGAAGGACTCTTCCTCGGCGGCCAGGCCGTCGCGGCGCAGCTCGGTCCAGCTGGTCACGGACCAGACATCGGCCGAGACGCCCCACTCCTCGGCGAGGATCTGCTGGGCCTCCAAAGCCCACGGCACGGCGACGCCGGAGGCCAGCAGCTGGGTCCGCGGTCCGTCCACCTTGGCCGGGGCGAGCAGGTAGATGCCCTTGACTACGCCCTCGACGTCCAGTTCCTCCGGTTCGGCCGGCTGCACGATCGGCTCGTTGTACACGGTCAGGTAGTACATGACATTGGGATCCGGATGGGCTCCGCCGTACATGCGCTCCAGGCCGGCACGCATGATGTGCCCGATCTCGTAGCCGTAGGCCGGGTCGTAGGTGACCACGGCCGGGTTGGTGGAGGCCAGCAGCGGGGAATGTCCGTCCGCGTGCTGCAGGCCCTCGCCGGTCAGCGTGGTCCGGCCGGCCGTGGCGCCGATGACGAAGCCGCGGGCCATCTGGTCCGCTGCCGCCCAGAAGAAGTCGCCGGTGCGCTGGAAGCCGAACATCGAGTAGAAGATGTAGATCGGTACCAGCGGCTCGCCCTGGGTGGCATACGAGGTGCCGGCGGCAGTGAACGCTGCCGTGGAGCCGGCCTCGTTGATGCCGGTGTGCAGGATCTGGCCCTGCGGCGACTCCTTGTAGGCCAGCACCAGGTCGCGGTCCACGGACAGGTAGTTCTGGCCCTTGGGGTTGTAGATCTTCGCCGTCGGGAAGAACGAGTCCATGCCGAAGGTCCGGGCCTCATCCGGGATGATCGGGACCACGCGGGCACCGAATTCCTTGTCCCGCATCAGGTCCTTGAGCAGGCGCACGAACGCCATCGTGGTGGCCGCCTGCTGCTTGCCGGAACCGCGCTTGGCCACCTCGTAGGCCTTCTCCTCGGGCAGGTGCAGCGCGGTGTGCTTGGTGCGCCGTTCCGGCACGGATCCGCCCAGGGCGGCGCGGCGCTCCATCATGTACTTGATCTCCGGCGCGTCCGGGCCCGGGTGGTAGTACGGCGGCCGGTACGGGTCGGCCTCCAGCTGCTCGTCGCTGATCGGGATGCGCAGGTGGTCGCGGAAGTCCTTCAGGTCCTGCAGGGTCAGCTTCTTCATCTGGTGGGTCGCGTTGCGGCCCTCGAAGTGCGTGCCCAGGCCGTAGCCCTTGACCGTCTGGGCCAGGATCACCGTCGGCTTGCCCTCGAACTCCATGGCGGCCTTGTAGGCGGCATAGACCTTGTTGTAGTCGTGGCCGCCGCGCTTGAGGTTCCAGATCTCCTGGTCGCTCATGTTGGCGACCATGTCCTTGGTCTTCGGGCTCTTGCCGAAGAAGTGCTCGCGCACGAAGCCGCCGGACTCCGCCTTGTAGGTCTGGTAGTCCCCGTCCGGGGTCTCGTTCATGATCCGGACCAGTTCGCTGTCGTCGTCCCGGGCCAGCAGGGCATCCCACTCGCGGCCCCAGACTACCTTGATCACGTTCCAGCCGGCGCCGCGGAAGAAGGCCTCCAGCTCCTGCATGATCTTGCCGTTGCCGCGCACCGGGCCGTCCAGGCGCTGCAGGTTGCAGTTGATCACGAAGGTCAGGTTGTCCAGCTTCTCGTTCGTCGCCAGCTGCAGGAAGCCGCGCGAATCCGGCTCGTCCATCTCGCCGTCGCCTAGGAACGCCCAGACGTGCTGCTGGGAGGTGTCCTTGATCCCGCGGTTGTGCAGGTAGCGGTTCAGCTGGGCCTGGTAGATCGCGTTGGCCGGACCGATGCCCATCGACACGGTGGGGAACTCCCAGAAATCGGGCATGTTCCGCGGGTGCGGGTAGGACGGCAGGGCATGGCCCTCGCGGGACTTCTCCTGCCGGAACCCGTCCAGGTCTTCCTCGGACAGCCGGCCCTCCATGAATGCCCGGGCGTACATGCCGGGCGAGGCATGGCCCTGGAAGAAGACCTGGTCTCCGCCGCCGGGGTGGTCCTTGCCGCGGAAGAAATGGTTGAAGCCGACCTCATAGAGGGTCGCCGCCCCGGCATAGGTGGAAATGTGCCCGCCGACGCCGATGTCGGGCCGCTGTGCCCGGTGCACCAGCATGGCGGCATTCCAGCGCATCCACGCCCGGTACCGGCGCTCGGTCTCCTCGTCGCCGGGGAATTCCGGCTCCTGGTCGGCCGGAATGGTGTTGACATAGTCCGTGGTGGTCACCATTGGCACACCCACGCTCTTGGCACCGGCGCGCTGCAGGAGCGAGCGCACGATGTACTGGGCCCGCTCGGTTCCGCGGGTTTCCACCAAATCGTCGAAGGACTCGATCCATTCGGCGGTTTCTTCTGGATCGCGGTCCGGCAGCTGGCTTGTCAGCCCGCTTCGGATGTGCGAGGTGTCTTCTCCTGCGCTCACGTCCAACCTCTCCTACGTGCAGATTGTGTCTGCGCTTAATATGGTCAACCGTCCCGGCGGGATGTACCGCCGGGTGCGTCCGCACCCGTGTGCCGGGCCGTCGCGTGGACAATGCCGCCGCAACCGGGTCCAGGTGCGCGGACATTCCTTCTGCCACTCTATCCGCTGCGCAAGCCGGAGCGTATCTAGATGAAGCGGACGCTGCTGACTGCGTCCGCTGCGGGCCTGCACCTTGATGCAGACGGCTCTCAGGGTGTTGGCTGGTACCTATCAATGTTGTCCGCGATGGACGACAGCAGATAAATTGCACTAAAGACCGTTCCATACAGGAGGAGCACAGTGGGCGAGGCCGAGGCCGCCGCAGTGGATAACGTGGCAGGCAAGTTGGGTTTCAAAGAGGGAGACCTGATCCAGGAGTTGGGCTACGACGAGGACGTGGACTTCGATCTGCGGGCCGACATCGAGGACTTCGTTGGCGCTGAGCTGCTCACCGAGGACGATCATGACGTGGTCGACGGCGTGATTTTGTGGTGGCGCGACGGCGACGGCGACCTGGTCGATGCGCTGGTCGATGCCTTGACCACCCTTGCCGACGGCGGGGTGGTCTGGGCACTGACGCCCAAGTCCGGGCGGGACGGCTATGTCCCGCCGAACGAGATCCAGGTTGCGGCCCCGACGGCGGGGCTGCATGCCACCTCGTCCGCCGGCGTCTCCAACGACTGGGCCGCTACCCGCCTGGTCAGCAAAAGGAACAAGTAGCCCATGACACTTCCCGAAGTAGGCCGTCCCGCGCCCGATTTCGAACTCTCTAACCAGTTCGGCGAGCCAGTCCGGCTGTCCGACCTGCGCGGCGGGAACGTCGTCGTGGTGTTCTATCCCTTCGCCTTCTCCGGTGTCTGTACCGGTGAACTGTGTGCCCTGAGCGACGACCTCGGCACTTTCCGCAGCGAAGACGCCCGCGTCCTGGCCGTCTCGGTGGACCACAAGTTCGCGTTGCGTGCCTTCGCCGAGCAGGAAGGCTACGAGTTCGATCTCCTGGCCGATTTCTGGCCGCACGGCGCCGTGGCGCAGACCTATGGCGTGTTCGACGACGCCTCCGGCATGGCCGGGCGCGGAACCTTTATCATCGACGCCGAAGGCATCCTCCGCCACGTGATCCAGAGTCCGCGCGCCCAGGCCCGGGACATCCAGGAGTACCACCGCGTCCTGAAGGAACTCTAGGACCGGAGCGCCGATGCCGCACAGCCTGCCGGGGCACGAGACGGCGGCCAGCAGGACCTCGGACCTGCTGGCGCAGGCGCTCGGGCTCCTGGCCGGCAGCCGGCTGGCCGTGCTGACCGGCGCCGGGCTCAGCACGGACTCGGGCATCCCGGACTATCGGGGGCCCACCTCGGTGCCCCGCAGCCCCATGACGTACCAGCAGTTCGTGTCGGACCCGGTGCTGCGCCGACGCTACTGGGCCCGCAACCATGTGGGCTGGCGCCACATGCACCGGGCGGCGCCCAATGCCGGGCACTTCGCCATCGCCGCGATGGAACGCCGCGGCCTGCTGACCGGGCTGATTACCCAGAACGTGGACCGGCTGCACTCGGCGGCCGGCAGCAGGCAGGTCATCGACCTGCACGGCCGCTTCGACGAGGTCATCTGCCTGGACTGCCGCAGGATCATCAGCCGCTTTGCCCTGGCCGAGCGGCTGGAGGCGCTCAACCCCGGCTTCGAGACCGGGCCGGCCGACGCCGCCGACGTCGCCCCGGATGCCGACGCCGATGTCGGAGCCACCGACAGTTTCGTCGTGGCGGACTGCCAGGCCTGCGGCGGGATGCTCAAGCCGCACTTCGTCTACTTCGGCGAGAGCGTGCCCAAAGACCGGGTCGAGGCCGCCTACGCCCTGGTGGACCGGGCCGGCGCCCTGCTGGTGGCGGGCACCTCGCTGACCGTGATGAGCGGGCTGCGCTTCGTCCGGCACGCGGCCAAACACGGCACGCCGGTGGTGATCATCAACCGTGGCACCACCCGCGGCGACGAACTGGCCACGGTCAAGATCGACACCGGGGTGTCCGGATCCCTCACCTTCCTTGCGGGCGCCCTGCCGGCACCTGCCAGTTAGGATTTCGCAACTGCCATCCGGTAGAGTGGAACCTCGTGATGTTGCGGCGGATAACGCTCCGCGGTCCCGCCGAAAACATTGCGATGGGTCTTTAGCTCAGCTGGTAGAGCGCCACGTTTACACCGTGGATGTCATCGGTTCGATCCCGGTAGGACCCACCGCACAAGAGCCCCGGCAACGGGGCTCTTGGCGTTTAACCGGCACCGGCCTGCCGCGCTTCGATGCAACGTTCGGCAACGCCTTCGCGGCCTGCCGCCCGCGCGGCTAGGCTGGGACAGACGACGTCGGCCTTCCGCGGGCCGTGCCCCGGATCCTGCCGGGGCCGAGTACGAGCAATGGAGAATCAATGAGCGCACAAATCGGTGTGACCGGACTGGCCGTGATGGGTGCCAACCTGGCCCGCAATTTCGCCCGCAACGGCTACACGGTGGCCCTGCACAACCGTTCGGTCGCCAAGACGGACGCCCTGCTCGCTGCCCACGGCGACGAGGGCAGCTTCGTCCGGACCGAGACCCTGACTGAGCTCGTCGACGCGCTGGAGAAGCCGCGCCGGGTGCTGATCATGGTCAAGGCCGGCAAACCGGTGGATTCCGTCATCGACCAACTGGTGCCGCTGCTGGAGGAGGGCGACATCGTCATCGACGCCGGCAACTCCCACTACGAGGACACCCGCCGCCGCGAGGCCGCGCTGGCCGGGAAGGGCCTGCACTTCGTGGGCATCGGCGTCTCCGGCGGCGAGGAGGGCGCCCTGCTGGGCCCGTCCATCATGCCCGGCGGCTCCCGCCAGTCCTATGACTCGCTCGGTCCGATGCTGGAGAAGATCGCCGCGAAGTACGACGGCGAACCCTGCTGCCGCTGGGTGGGCACCGACGGCGCGGGGCACTTTGTGAAGATGGTGCACAACGGCATCGAATATGCCGACATGCAGGTCATCGGCGAGGCCTATGACCTGCTGCGCGCCGGGGCGGGCATCGAGCCGGCCGAGCAGGCGGAGATCTTCGCCGAATGGAACAAGGGCCAGCTGTCCTCGTTCCTGATCGAGATCACCGCCGAAGTCCTGGCCCACACGGACGCGAAGACCGGCAAGCCGTTTGTCGACGTCGTGGTGGATTCCGCCGGGCAGAAGGGCACCGGCCGCTGGACGGTCGTTTCCGCGCTGGAGCTGGGTTCCCCGGTGTCGGGCATCGCCGAGTCCGTCTTCGCCCGCGGCCTGTCCTCGCAGCGGGACCAGCGCGCCATCGCCCAGGACGTGCTGACCGGTCACGAGCAGCAGCCCGAGGTACCCGAGGGCTTCATCGAGGATGTCCGGCAGGCGCTGTTCGCCTCCAAGCTGGTGTCCTATGCCCAGGGCCTGGACATGCTCGGCTCCGCCGCCAAGGAATACGGCTGGGACCTGAAGCTGGACGAGATCGCCTCGCTCTGGCGCGCCGGCTGCATCATCCGCGCCGAGCTGCTGGACGACATCATGAAGGCTTACGCCGGCGGCCAGCAGCCGGCCAACCTGCTGTTCGCCCCGGCCTTCGCCGAGGCCATTGCAGCGGCGGTCCCGGCCTGGCGGCGTGTGGTGGCCACCGCCGTACAGCTGGGCATCCCGGTGCCGGTCTTCTCCAGCTCGCTGGCCTACTATGACGGGCTGCGCCGCAAGCGCCTGCCGGCCGCGCTGACCCAGGGCCTGCGGGACCTGTTCGGCGCCCATACCTACCAGCGGGTCGACGGCGAGGGGACCTTCCACACGCTCTGGAGCGGGGATAAGTCCGAGGTCGAGGCCGTCGACACCCACTGATCCGCGCTGCTGCGGGTCCCGGTATCCCGGGGCCCGCAGCAGGCATGCCGCAAGATGGCCGTTCACCTGCCGTCCGGGCAGGGGCATCATTGACTCCAGGGGGTCCGGCAGACCGCGAGGAGGCAATGTCCCGTGAGCGGCTTCCTCAGCGGCATCCTGGGTCTCAACCCCTTCCTGGCCCTGGCCATCGTGGGCCTGCTGGTTTTCGCCGAGGACGCCTTGTTCGTCGGCTTCGTGATTCCCGGTGAGACCGCGGCGGTGCTCGGCGGCGTGCTGGCCAGCCGGGGGCATGTGGACCTGTGGGCGATGATGGCCCTGGTTGTCCTGGCCGCGATTGTCGGGGATGCGGTGGGGTATGGGCTCGGCAAGCGTTTCGGGCCCAGAATCGTCAACAGCAAGGTCCTGGACAGACGCCGGGCCAAGCTGCGGAACGCGCAGGATTTCCTGCACCGGCACGGAGGCTACGCCGTTTTCTTCGGCCGGTTCCTCGCGTTCTTCCGCGCGCTCATGCCCACCTTGGCCGGCACGTCCCGGATGCACTACCCGCGGTTCCTGGTCTTCAATGCGGCCGGGGGACTGGTCTGGGGTGTCTGCTTCGTGCTCCTGGGCTACCTGGCCGGGAACTCCTATGAAGCCGTTGCCCGGGTGGTCGGAACCGGTGTCACTGCCGCCGTCGTCGTCATTACCCTGGCCGCACTGGCCGTCTGGCGGATCCTCCGGATGCGCCAGGGCCGCCGCCGCACGGCGCCGGAAGCGTAGCCGCGGACCACTACATCATCATCTCCGGGGCTATATACAGCCCGGGCAGCAGCCAGGGGTTGGCCGGCACGAAGCAGGCGAAGACAATCAGCGCCGCACCGGCGACCCGGCTGAAGACGATCCCGTGCTGCCAGGTCTTTTCCAGCAGGACGGCGGCCGCGATGACGGCCATCCACGCCAGGTTCATCACGCCGACGGTGATCAGCACCAGCATCAGCCCCCAGCAGCATCCCACGCAGTACAGCCCGTGGTACACGCCCACCCGCACGTCCCGGAACCGCCCCTGGTAGCCGGACACATGCAACAGGAACGCCACCGGCGAACGGCAGTGCCGGAGGCAGAAGTTCTTCAGCGGCGTCAGCTGGTAGATCCCGGCGGCCACCAGCAGCCCGGCGCCAACCCACGCCGCTGCCACCGGGGCCTCGGTGGCCAGCCGGCCTGCGAACAGGGCCGCGGCGTAAGCCAGGACGCCGAAGCCGGTCCAGGTAAGCAGGTACCCGGCTACCAGCGCGGCGGTCCGGCCCGCCCGGACCCAGCTGCTGTGTTCGGCGCGAATGGACCGCAGGTAGGCGGACAGCAGCGGCGCCAGCGACGGCAGCATCATCGCGGTCATCATCAGCGCCCATCCGGCGAGGAAGCCGGCCAACCCCAGCCCCATGGCGCCCGGCCCGGGCGGCATCCCGGCGGCCAGCTGCACCGTGAGGAACCAAGCCAGCAGCGCGGCGGCAATCAGGGCCAGCCAGCCCGGATGCGGACGTGTGGCCAGCCAGGCGCGGGCCACCCTAGGCGGACCAGGCGAAGGGGGCCGAGAAGGAGTTCTTGCCGGCATTGTCCCAGGTCATCCCGAACACGTCGATACGCGATGAGGTGGCCGTGCCGGCTGCCAGCGTGTCGGCTGGGAAGCCGACGCCGCTGACCTTCACGCCTTGCCCGGTATGGTCCAGCGGCGAGACAAAGTCCTCGACCACCATGTTCACCGCGTCGCCGATCCGGACCTCGTGACGGTGTCCGTCGTCGGAATAGTTGATCGGGACAGACTCCATGCCGACCATTTCGCCGATCAGGGGGCCCAGGGCCGCCATCGGACCACCGCGCTGGCCGCCAAAAACCGCGCCGAGCGCGTCGGCCTGCTCGGCGGTGGCGGACGCGTCCATCAGGACACCGACCTTCCAGCCGCCTTCGCTCATCACGGCCGGGGCATCGGACACCACGCAGACCGTCAGGCCGGCGACGTCGACACCATCGACGTCGCCGGTGTCTACATGGAAGGCCAGCGCCACATGGCAGCGTTCGTTATCCGCCGGCGCGGTCTGGCCCGAAGTGGTACACGGACAGACCATGTCGCAATTGCAGTTTTCGAAGTATGTACCTTCGATATGCCAGGACATTCGAGGCTCCCTTCAAAGAGGCACCCCCATTGTGAATTGTCCTCCGCCGCAAAAAACCGGTCAATCGCCGGTCCGGGTCCGGATCAGATCCACATCGCCGGGTCGATGTACTCGGCCGGATCCACTGCCGGCTTCGTCTCCCGCTGCGGATCCCGGTGCCGGAAGGTGGCCGGGATACCGGTGATGATGGACTCCGGCGGTGCGTCCTTGACCACGACGGCGTTGGCGCCGATGGCGCTGTCCGCGCCGATCACCACGGGGCCGAGCACCTTGGCGCCTGCCCCGATGACCACGCGGTCGCCGATGGTTGGGTGGCGCTTGACCTTGGCCAGCGAGCGGCCGCCGAGGGTGACCCCGTGGTAGATCATCACGTCCTCGCCGATCTCGGCGGTCTCGCCAATGACCACACCCATGCCGTGGTCGATGAAGAACCGGCGGCCGATGGTGGCGCCCGGATGGATTTCGATGCCGGTCAGGAAGCGGGCCGCCTGCGAGAGCAGGCGGGCCGGCAGCCGGAGCCGGGGATCCGCCCACATTTTATGCGTCAGCCGGTGCACCCAGATCGCGTGCAGCCCGGAATAGGCAAGCATGTTTTCGACTTGACCGCGGGCCGCCGGGTCATGGGACCTGGCGGCCTCGAGGTCTTCACGCAGTCGCGCAATGAATCCCACGGTGATCTACCTGCTGATCTTCCTGATTGAGCAACAAACCGTGGCAGTCAGGGGACTGCAGCGGTCCTGGCGGTTTAGCCGCGGATGTCGTCGTAGAGAATCGTGGAGATGTAGCGTTCCCCGAAGTCAGGGACCACGGCCACAATCAGCTTACCTGCGTTTTCCGGCCGCTTGGCCACCTGTAGGGCGGCCCAGACCGAAGCACCGGAGGAGATGCCGCCGAGGATGCCTTCCTTGATCCCCAGATCGCGGGCGACGGCGACGGCCGCGTCCGTGGGCGCGTCCAGCACTTCGTCGTAGATGCGGGTGTCCAGGACTTCGGGCACGAAGTTCGCGCCCAGGCCCTGGATCTTGTGCGGGCCCGGGTTGCCGCCGGTGAGGATGGGGGAGTCGGCCGGTTCCACGGCCACGATCTGCAGCTCGGGCTTCTTCTCCTTGAGGAAGCGGCCGGCGCCGGTGATCGTGCCGCCGGTGCCGACGCCCGCGACCAGGATGTCGACGGCGCCGTCGGTGTCTTCCCAGATTTCGGCGCCGGTGGTGGCGTAGTGGATGGCCGGGTTGGCCTCGTTGGCGAACTGCTGGGCCCAGATGGCGTTGTCGGTGGTGGCGACGATTTCCTTGGCCTTCTCCACCGAGCCGCGCATGCCCTCGGACCCGGGGGTCAGCACAATCTCGGCACCGTAGGCGCGCAGCATGACGCGGCGTTCGGTGGACATGGTCTCGGGCATGGTCAGGATGACCTTGTAGCCGCGGGCGGCGCCGACCATGGCCAGGGCGATGCCGGTGTTGCCCGAGGTGCCCTCGACGATGGTGCCGCCGGGCTTGAGCGCGCCGGCCTTTTCCGCGGCGTCGACGATGGCCACGCCGATGCGGTCCTTGACGCTGTTGGCAGGGTTGTAGAACTCCAGCTTCACGGCGACCTGCGCGGGCAGGCCCTCGGCCAGGCGGTTCAGCCTCACGAGGGGGGTGCGGCCCACGATCTGGGTGACGTCGTCGTAAATGCGTGCCATGTTTCCTGCCTTACTTGGCCCTGCAGGCCATCGCGGATGGGATTGGACGAGGGCGCAGGAGCACGTGCGCCGCGGCTGCGCCCTCCTGCCAGCCTATCCAGTGGTCATGAACGGCCTCAGACCGAGAGCCATTCAGCGTAATATTTCCTGGCCTTGGCCAGCTTGGGGTTGATGATCACCTGGCAGTACCCGGCGTCCGGGTGCTTGGCGTAGTAGTTCTGGTGGTATTCTTCGGCCCGGTAGAACGTTGGCAGCGGTACCACCTCGGTGACGATCGGGTCGGCCCAGTCTTCCTGCGCCCGCGCGATGGCTGCCTCGAAGGTCTGTTTCTGTTCATCATCGGCGTAGAACATCGACGAGCGGTACTGGGTACCGACGTCGTAGCCCTGCCGGTTCAGCGTGGTGGGATTGTGCGAGGCGAAGAACATGCCGAGGATGATTTCCTCGGGCACTACGGACTCGTCGAAGGTCACCGCCACCACTTCGGCATGGCCGGTCATCCCGGAGCAGACCGCTTCATAGCCCGGATTGGCCAGCTGGCCGCCGGTGTATCCGGAGACCACCTCGCTGACGCCGCGGGTCTTCTGGTAAACCGCGTCCAGGCACCAGAAGCACCCGCCGCCCAGTACAAAAGTCTTCATGGCTATAACAATGCCGGAAACGTGCGGATGATTCCCGCGGACCGTGCAGGCTGGGTGTCTTGGGTCACGTAAACTTCGGGGCTTCGGGCCGTCCATGGGGTAGAAAAGGAGCTATGGAGCGGAACGCGCAGCAGGATGCGCAGCATAATGACACCCCTGTGACGGAAACCGGCAGCGGCGCCAGCAGCACTGAGCCGGAGGCTGCCATCAATTCCGGGCCGGAGGCCGCCAGCAAGACCGGTCCGGAGGCCGGCGGCGCAGCTGCCGGAGCCGAAGCACCGGCGGGTGCCAGCGAAGCGGCACCCGAGGCCGGCGGGGAACCCGGGGCCGGGAACGGCACGCCCGTGCTCGGCGAGGTCCTGCTCGCCGTCGAGGAACTCTGGCCCCGCTCGCTCGCCGAGCAGTGGGACGCCGTCGGGCCGGTAGTCGGCCGCAGCAACGCCCCGGTGCGGCGCATCCTGTTCGCCGTGGACCCCGTGGCCGAGGTGGTCGAAGAGGCCCTGACCTGGGGCGCGGACCTGCTGGTGACCCATCATCCGCTGCTGCTCAAGCCGGTGAACTCGGTGGCCGCCTCCAGCTTCAAGGGCAACATTGTCCATCAGCTGATCGAAGCCGGCTGTGCCCTGCTCACGGTCCACACCAACGGCGACAGCGCGGTCGGCGGCGTCTCGGATGTGCTGGCCGATGCCTTCGGGCTCCAGCACGTCAGGCCGCTGGCGCCATCGGCGAACGGGCTGCCGGAAGAAGGGATCGGGCGGGTCGGCGAGCTGGGCGAGTCGACGACGCTGGGTACCTTCGCCGAGACGGTGTTCAGCCTGATGCCGGCGGTTGCCGGTGGCGTGAAGGTCGCCGGCCACCGGGATGCCCTGGTACGTACAGTCGCTGTCTGCGGCGGAGCCGGGGACTCGCTGTTCGACGCCGTCCGCGAGGCGCAGGCCGATGTCTACGTCACCGCCGACCTGCGGCACCACCCCGCGTCCGAGGCCCGCGAGGCGGCCGCAGACGGCCGGCCCTACCTGATCGATGTCTCCCACTTCGGCAGCGAATGGCTGTGGCTCACCCCCGCGGCCACCGCTCTGGAGAACGTGCTCGCGGACCAGGGTTACGACGTCGAAATCCGCGTCAGCGGCATCAATACGGACCCCTGGGACTTCATTCTGACCCCAGCCTGATCCGCCCGCCGGGCGGTAGGCTAGGACGATGCGGAACCGCACGGTTCGGCAGCACTACCGATGGACACCTAAGGGGACATATGGCCAAGGCACCGGCATCCGAACAGCTGCGACTGCTTGATCTGCAGGCGCTGGACAGCAAGCTGGTCCAGCTCACGCGCCGCGCCGCCGCTGTCGCGAAGAACCCGGACATCGAGGCGATGCAGGGAAAGCTGGGCGCCGTGGACAATGACCTGGTTGCTGCCAGTACCGCGGCGGCTGACGCCGAACGTGAGCTCAAGCGTTCGGAAACGGACGTCGAAATGGTGCAGGGCAGGATCGACCGGGACCAGGCACGGCTGGACAGCGGGGCGGGCACGTCCAAGGACCTGACCGCGCTGCAGCATGAGCTGGTGTCGCTGAACAAGCGCCGCTCGGACCTGGAGGACGTGGAGCTGGAAGTCATGGAGCGCCTCGAGTCGGCCAAGGAACGGCAGGCGCAGGTCCAGCAGGTCCGCGACGGGCTGCGGACGGAGCTGGACGGGCTGGAACAGATCCGGGACCAGGAGCTGGCGGCGATCGAGGCGGACAAGGCCGAGACAGCCGGCCGGCGCAAGGAACTGGCCGGAACCTTCGACGCCGGACTGCTGGCCGTCTACGAGAAGACCTTGGCCCAGCGCGGCATCGGCGCGGCCCGGCTGTTCCACGGCAAGTCGGAAGGATCGGGCATGCAGCTGAGCCCGGGGGACCTGGCCGAGCTGAAGCAGGCCGCCGCGGACGACATCGTTTTCTGCCCCGACTCCGGCTGCATCCTGGTCCGCTCCGCCGAATGGGGCAGCTAGCCTAACGCCGCCTTAGCAGCATCGCCCCATCAGGCCTTTTCCCGCGTTCCGGGAACGCGGAGGGGAAGGAGCTAGAAGCCGGTCCGTTCCTGCGCGGGCGGAAGCCAGGCCAGTTCGCCGAGGCGCTGTTCGATGACGTGCCGTACCGCCTTGTACCCGGTGGCGTTCATGTGGGCCGAATTCAGCGACAAGCTGGGTGGTTTGTTGCCCAGTGCTTGCTCCCGCAGGTCCGACGCGGCCGGCCGGACACCCGTGATCTCCCAGACGCCCAGATGTGTCAGCAGGCCGTCGAGGTCCACGAAGCGGGGTCCGTAGCGGTCCTTGAGCGCCTCGTTGATGTGCCGGATTTTCCCCCGCACCGGGGAGGCTTCCGGCGTACCGGTATTCACAAAGTGTCCCCAGACCAGGACCCGCGGGCTCGTGGCGGACAGCCAGTCGTAAGCGTCGTAGGTCCAGCGCAGGATGGTGCCGGGATCACTGGTTCCCCGATGCTCGCCGGTCAGGTTGTTCTTGCCGATGTTCAGGTGGTTGATGCCGGTGCGGAATTCCCTGCCCTTCGCCGGCACGAACGGCGTCCCCTCCGGAATCCGGGCCGGCCGCCCTGGCCGGCTTCGGCGGAACGTGTAGCCGCGCTGCGCTCCGTGCGCCTTGGACAGTGTCCCCGGGATGCCGGCGAGGCTGCCGGCGGCGGTGAATGACGCGTGACCTGCTGCGCTCATCGACGGCGTCGTCAGGAGCGCAGGGCCGGAGGCCGGGATCGTGCCACGGTCCATCAGTGCCGGCCGGGATCCGAGCCGGGCCAGGGTCTGTTCGGCGGTCTGGCCGCCGGCCCCGCCATTGAAGTACTGCATACCGTAGGTCCGGGCGAGAAGTTCCAGTTCGGGACCGATCCGTTCCATCGTCGACGATCCCCACCAGGCCATCTTCAAACGGTGGCCGGCTCCCGGAAGCAGGCTCCGCGTATCCTCGAAAATGTCCGCCGCCGCAGTGAACGGCAATGCGGCCAGGAGCAGGCCCATTGCCGTGCGGCGCAGGATCGGAGCTTGCTGGGACAACCCGTGCCTCCTTCAATGGAGCACCTGCCGATGCCGTTGCCCAGGATACTGGTGGCGCAGATACTGGGCAGGGTGCTGCGCACGCTCAATATACCTGCCTGATCTTGGGAAATGGCTGAGAGCGGCGCGGCCCCGTCAGCGCGGCAGCAGCCGGGACAGCCGCCGCTGGACACGGCGTTTGATCCGGCGCCGCAGTTCCCCGGCCGGGAGGCTCCGCAGGCTCCGCAGCGCGGGAAGTGGCCCGGCTCCCGCGTTCCGAATCGACGCCGACGGCACGCCTGCCTTGGTGGTGATCCGCAGGCGCTTGGACGCCGGCATTGTGTAGAGCCCGCCCGCGCCGCTGAGCGACACTGCGACGTCGTACTCTCCAGCGGGAAGTCCGGACACGTCGACGCCGGCACGCTTGGGCGTACCGAAGCGCGCCGCCGAATAGTCGCCGACCCCGTCGCCGAACGCATTCGCCATGCCGTCGAGTCCGCTGACCACCAGCGCCCTGGAGTGGACGGTGCCGCCGGTTCCGCGCAGCACCAAATAGTAACGGCCCGCCCGGCGGTCCGGCATTTCGACGCCACGCACGGCGAAGTCCCCGTCCAGGTGCACCAGCGGCCCGCGTGCCCAGCTCTTGCGCACCCGGAACACCGCCCGCTCCGGCTCCAGGCCCACCGCCGGCCGCACGTCCAGCAGGGCCTGTTCCCCGGAGGAGCGGAGCCGGTACAGCCGGCCATCCTGGTGGGACTCGGTCCGGACGGGGCCGGCGGAGCGCAACGGCGTCTCGGCTTCGCGGCCGTGGATGGCCAGGCGCAACCGCAGCCGGTAGGTACCCGCCGGCAGGGCCGACAGGTCAAGGCCCAGGTTCTTGGGGGTGATGAACTTGGCCCGTTTGTAGTTGCAGAAAGCGCCCTGGTAGTAGCGGAAGTAGATGGCGGGGTCCGGGGCAGCGACCAGGGGGAACTCGTGCCGCGTGCCCTTTCCGGCCAACACCAGCGTGGTGGACTGGGCGGACAGTGTTTCGATCCCGTGGCCGCGCAAGAAGCCCACGCCTTCCGGAAAGAACGTCGCACCCGCCAGGCGCCCCGAGGCGAGATTGGCTACCGGCTCGGCCGCCGCCTGCTGCTGTTCGAGGATGCTCGCAGCGGCCTCGGGCTTCGGGCGGTTCCCGTTGCGGACCATGCCGAACCGTGGCGGGGCGTTTTCCGCGGTGGCGTGCAGGATGCCCAGCACCAGCGGCAGGTTGTAGCGGATCACCCCGGCGTGTTCCCAGACCAGGTCCGAGTCGGTCTCGAAGTAGTTGAAGTTCGGGTACTTGCCGAACATCGGCAGGGCCGGGGCGATCTGTACTTCGTGGAACTGGTCGTCCGGGGAGCTGAACAGGTAGATGTTCTTTCCGGTGCCCGCATCTGCCGCAACGGCGTCCGGGATCAGCGCGTCCAACTGCTGCTGCTCCCGGTCCCCGCCGCCGCCGGCCATGTGCGCAAAGATCTTGGGCCGGACCGTCCGGGTGTGCGTGCCGACGTAGATCTGCGGCGCGTTGGCCACGATGTTGCCGAAGTCGTACTTGATGCCGAAGTACAGCGCAGCGAACCCGCCCTTGGAAACCCCGAGCAGCGTGCACTCGTTCCGGGTCAGCCCCAGCCGGTCCAGTTCCTCGTCGATCAGGTCGATGACGGCACGTTCAATCGCGAAGTCCATGTTCCGGCAGGCATAGTACGCGTAGTAGTCGTCGAACTTGTCCTTCAGCCACAGCCAATGAGCCTGGTTGTCCGCGGTGGAACCGCCGCTGAAGTCATAGAAGTCGATCGGCTTCAGGCCGGTGAACACCACGATCAGGTGCTGCCGGTCCTGCTGGGCCGGGCGCCTGCGGTACTCAACGGTGACACCGTGGCGGATGAATTCATGATCACTGTGGGACATCATTTGCCTCGTTGCCAGTGCCGAAGGCGGTCATTTGCCCAGCGTCCGCAGCCGGTGCCTGAGCTGCTGGGGGAGGTCGGCCCGGACCACCCGCCGCATCAGGGCCCTGCGGCGGGCACCGCGGCCACCGGCGGCCCTGCGGATCGAGGTGGACACCGCGCCGTCGACAATCCGGATCTCCACCTTCTTACCCGCGGCCACCGTATAGACGACGCCGGAGTGGCTGAAGGAAATGTAAGCCAGGTATTCGCCCGGCGGCACCTGCGAGGTGTCCGCTCCCTCCCGCCGGCGCGACCGGAAGCGCGCGAAGGAGTAATCACTGAAGCCATCGCCGAAGGGGTCTTCGGGACCTCTGTAGGTCGCGGCGACCAGGGGCAGCGCATGCACGCGCTGGCCCTCGCGGTCTCCGCCCTGCAGCACGAGGTAGTAGTTTCCGGCCGCATCGTCGGGCATTTCGGCACCGCGGACGGCGAAATCGCCCTCGACATGGACCAGTTGGTCCCGGGCCCAGCTCTTGTGGAGTCCGAAATAGGATTTCCCGGGGCGTTCGCCGAGCACCGACCTGATGTCCAGCACGGCCCGGCGGCCGGAGGAACGGAAACGGAAGAGACGGCCGCCGTGGGGGGACTCGGTCTGCAGCGGCTGGTCGGATCTGGCCGGGAACTCAAGTTCCCCGTCCCCGCCGGCCAGCCGCAGCCACATCTCGTAGGTGCCGTCGGACAGCGAGGACAGGTCGATGCCCTGCTTCTTCGGGGAGGAGAACCTGCCCAGCCGGTAATTGCAGTAGGCCTCGTCGAAATACTTGAAGGACGGCGATGAGTCCACCACCGCACCGAGCGGAAATTCGTGCCGCCTGCCCGGCCCGTTCAGCACCAGCACGGTGGCCGGGGCGGTTTCCCCGGTCATCGGGCGGCCCTTCAGGAAGGCGGTTCCTTCCGGGAAGAACAGCCCCTCGGCCAGCCGGGCAAAGGAGAAATTGACGACGGCGGATCCTTCCGCCCGCTGCCGTTCCAGCACCGCCTGGATCCGCTCCGGTGCCATCCGGGACCCGTTGCGGATCCGGCCGAACTGCGGGGCGGCGTTGTCGGACAGGGCGAAGAGCGTGGAGATGATCAGCGGCAGGTTGTAGCGCGTGACCTCGGTGTGTTCGTTGACCAGGTCCGAATCGGTCTCGATGTAATTGAAGTTCTTGTACTTGTCGAACATCGGCAGCGCGGGCACTATCTGCGCCTCGTGGAACTGGTCGTTCGGGGAACTGAAGAGGTAGATGTTCTTGTCGGTGGCGTCGTCGGCCTCCACCGCGTCAGGCAGCAGCGCGTCCAGCAGTTGCTGCTCCTGATCCCCGCCGTTGCCGCTCAGGCGGGCGAAGATCTTGCGCCGGTGGCGTCGGGTATGGGTGCCGACGTAGATTTGCGGGGCGCTCGCGACAATGTTGCGGAAACCGTACTTGATGCCGAAGTACAGGGCTGCGAACCCGCCCTTGGATACGCCGAGCAGGGTGCATTCGTCCCGGGTCAGTTCCAGTCGGGCCAGCTCGGCATCGATCAGTTCGATCACGGCGTCTTCGATGGCATGGTCCATCCGGTGGCACAGATAGTAGGCGTGCTGGCCGTCGAAATTGTCCTTGAGCCACAGCCAGGCAGCCTGGCTCTCCTTGGTGGACGGACCATCGAATTCGAACTTGTCCAGCGGGCCGACTCCGGCGAACGAGACAATCAGGTGCCGCCGGTCCAGCCGGGCCGCACGCCGCTTGTACTGCACCACGACATCACCGCGGACAAAATCGAGTTCCTCTTCGGACATGCGCGCCCAACGCCCCCATCACTCTTCGACTGTACGGACGGCCCGAACCTACTGAGCGATGGTGAACGATGGGGAAACGGTATGGAACGCCGAAGTGGGCGCTGCCTGCCTAACCTGCGAGGATGATGTTCAGCGCGTGCGGTTTCCGTCCGGTGCCGGGCACTAGCTCGGCGGTCCACTGCTCCTGGGCGGCCTTCAGCAGCGCCGCCGGTGTTCCGGGCGCCTTCCCCCGGCGGGTGAGCAGGTGCCGGGCCAGCTCGCCGCGGGTGTGCTTGGCGAAGTGTGAAACCACGGTGCGCTTGCCGTCGCGCTCCTGGAAGACGTTGACGACTACCGTGCGTTCCGGTGCCGGAGCCCACGCGGCCGCGTAGCTGCTGGAGCGGCAGTCCACCAGCAGGTGCCCCTCGGCGTGGGCATCCAGCGCCGCGGGCAGGTGCCGCTTCCAGTAGGAGGCCAGCTTGCCGGTCTCCGGCAGCCCCACCGACATCGAGAGCCGGTAGGCCGGGATCCGGTCCGCAAAGCCGATCGCGCCCCAGAGCGCGGAAATGACGACGACGGCGTCGTCCGCCTTGCGCTTCTGCGCCGGCGTCATGCCCCGGTACCCCAGCGCGTCGTAGAGCACACCCGAGTAGACGGTGTGGGCCGGGGCCGAGGGCTCGTCCTGCAGCCGGGTGTTGCGCTGGACCTCGGCAGCCAGCGACGCGCCGACGCCGAGGTGCGCAAGCGCCTCGGGGGAGGAGCTGACCTGGGCCAGGGCGGAGAGGACCTCCCGGCGCGCGGCTGTGAGTTCGGGAAAGTGCAGTTCGTCAGGCTTGAACGGTTCGCCGGCGGCAGCGGCGGTCTTTCCTTCGGAGGGTGGTAGCAGAATAAGCACCAGAAGAGCTTACCGGCGCTGCCCCCTGTCCTCCGGTGTGCCAGCGCCTGGTAAACCTGCGGCGAGTTAACCCGACGTGAATTGAAGCAAACGGCCGGGTGCACCGTATCCTGATGTTGGATGGGTTGGCCGGGCGATCGCGTCGGTGCGGCATCCGGCCAGTGGCCGGGAAGCCGCCCGCCGAGGAAAGTCCGGGCTCCACAGAGCGGAGTGGTGGGTAACGCCCACTCGGGGTAACCCGCAGGCCAGTGCCACAGAAAACAGACCGCCGGGCCTGCCTTTGGGCAGGGCCGGTAAGGGTGAAACGGTGGTGTAAGAGACCACCAGCGTTCCGGGTGACCGGGACGGCTAGGTAAACCCCACTCGGAGCAAGGCCAGACAGGGCACGATCGAGGGCTGCTCGCCCAAGTGTCCGGGTAGGCCGCTTGAGGGCACCGGCAACGGTGTTCCTAGATGGATGATCGCTACCCTGCGGCGGGTAACTGCCGCAGGTGACAGAACCCGGCTCATAGGCCAACCCATCCCCACCACGTCCCCGTCCTATAGGAACCGCCTCGATGTCCACTGCGCCTCGGGCCCGCAGTCACCGCCTTGATGCAGCCAAGGGCGTCCTTATTGTCCTGGTTGTCCTGGGGCACGTACTGGAAGCCGTGGCATCCTGGGCTATCCCGACCACCAGACTGCCGTTGACCGCGATCTACCTGTTCCACATGCCGGCCTTTGTCTTCCTGGCTGGTGTCACGGCCAAGGCGACGCACCTGCTGCGGCGGCTGGGAACCTTCGCGGTCATCCTGCTTGCCGCCCAGGCGCTGTATTTGATCGCGGTTCAACTGCTCGGCGCCAACCGTTCCTTCTCGCTCCTGGTGCCGTTCTGGATCCTCTGGTTCCTGCTGGCCATGATCTGGTGGCTCCTGCTGCTGCCGCTGGTGCAGCGCTTCCCGAAGGCCTCGGTGGCCGTGTCGGTGCTGCTGGCGGCCGTGGCCGGCACAGTGGAATGGGTCGACTACACACTGTCGCTGTCCAGGACGCTGGTTTTCCTGCCCTTCTTCGTGGTCGGCGCGGCGTACGGCAAGAGGATCCTCGCGGCGGTGCCGCGGTTGCCGACGTCGGCGAAACTGGGCGCCGTCGCCCTCGGTGTGGCCGCGTGGCTGCTGCTCTACGAGCTGCAGATCAAGCAGGCCTGGCTCTACGGCAGCAAGCCCTTCTACCGGCTGGATATCGATGATCCGGAGGGTATCGTCGTCCGGGCCGGCCTGCTGTGCATCGCGGCCGTTGCGGCCCTGGGCTTCCTGTCCCTGGTGCCGGACCGGCCGGGAGTGCTGGCGGCGCTGGGACGGCGCAGCCTGGCGGTCTTCCTGCTGCACGGGTTCGTGGTGCTCGGCCTGCAGCCGTACCTGCGTACGCTCCCGGAAGAGATCGGCAGCCTGCCCACCCTGGCCGTCTGCCTTCTGTTGACGCTGGCCATCGTGGCCGTGTTCAGCATCCCTTTGTTCGACGCGGCAATCCGGCGGTTCAGCCAGGGGACCGTCGAGCTGCTCTGCCGTCCGTTTGCGCGCCGGCAGGCCTTGGAAACGGCGGCCGGCGACGGTGGGCGTGCCCAGCTATGAGTGACTTCACGCACATCGTGACGCAGTGCCAGCCGTCACCCTCTAAAATGGTAATTAGCCCGTGAATGCGGGCCCGGGGTTTCGCCTGACGTATGGCGGACTCCGTCCCTGAGCAAATCAACCGGGTTTTGCGCCAGGGCATCGCTTTGGGCAGAGGTGCCGGGCGGTTCCAACCGGACTCGAGGACGAGTCCGGCTGAGGTAGGAAGGTAATTCTGTGAACCAGAAGTCAGAAGAGTCGCTGGCCGCATGGGCCAACCGTGAGGAACTCGCTGAGGCGATGATTCCGCTGATCGGGCGCCTGTACCGGGAAAACAATGTGGTGACCTCCATCCACGGTCGCAGCCTGGTGAACCAGTCGGTCGTGAGCATCCTCAAGGCCCACCGTTTTGCCCGCCAGATCGATGAGGTCGAGCTCTCCCTGGAGGAGACCTTCCCGGTCCTGCAGGTGCTGGCCGGCCTCGAGCTCGGTGCTGCGGCGGTTGACGTGGCCCGGCTGCTGGCCAAGTACAAGGCCGAGGGTGGGGGACGCAGCCTCGAAGACTTCCTGCGCGAGGAACTGGCCGAGGTCGTCGGCCGCAAGGGCGCGGACGAGCGCACCAGCACCGACGTCGTCCTCTACGGCTTCGGCCGCATCGGACGCCTGCTGGCCCGCATCCTGATCGGGCACTCCGGCGGCGGCCACGGCCTGCGCCTGCGCGCCGTCGTCGTCCGCAAGGGCAGCGAGAACGACCTGGTCAAGCGTGCCAGCCTGCTGCGCCGCGACTCGGTCCACGGTCCCTTCGAGGGAACCATCACCATTGACAAGAAGAACAACACCATCCTCGCCAACGGCACCCTGATCCAGGTCATCTACTCGAACGACCCGGCCTCGGTGGACTACACCCAGTACGGCATCCAGAACGCCATCGTGGTGGACAACACCGGCAAGTGGCGCGACGAGGCCGGCCTGTCCCAGCACCTGCAGTGCCCCGGTGTCTCCCGTGTGGTGCTGACCGCACCAGGCAAGGGCGGGCTGAAGAACATCGTGCACGGCGTCAACCATGGCGACATCACGGCCGAGGACAAGATCGTCTCCGCCGCCTCTTGCACCACCAACGCCATCACCCCGGTGCTCAAGGCCCTGAACGACAAGTACGGCATCGTGCACGGCCACGTGGAGACGGTCCACTCCTACACCAATGACCAGAACCTGATCGACAACTTCCACAAGGGCGAGCGCCGCGGCCGCTCGGCGGCACTGAACATGGTGCTGACCGAGACCGGTGCCGCCAAGGCCGTGGCCAAGGCCCTGCCCGAACTGGAGGGCAAGCTGACCGGCAATGCCATCCGTGTCCCCACCCCGGACGTGTCCATGGCCATCCTGAACCTGAACTTGGACCAGGAAGCCACCAAGGACGGCATCAACGAGTACCTGCGCGGTGTCTCGCTCAACTCGGACCTGCGCAAGCAGATCGACTACATCGACTCCCCGGAGGTCGTCTCCACGGACTTCGTGGGCTCCCGCCGTGCCGGCATCGTGGACGGCCTGGCCACCATCGCCACCGGCAAGAACGCCGTCGTGTACGTCTGGTACGACAATGAGTTCGGCTACAGCTGCCAGGTGATCCGCGTGCTGGAGGAGATGGCCGGGGTCAACCCGCAGTCCTTCCCGGCCGTGGGCCAGGACCGGGAGCTGACGGCAACCGTCTAGGCTGCATAATCCAAGAGGTCCTAAGGGCCGGTGGCGGGTTTCCGCTGCCGGCCCTTCGGCGTCCCGGATTGGGCTATGGCTTTCGGCCGGAACCGTTCCTAGAATGAGCCGCATGACAGAGATGACGAAGTGGCAAAGGGCGCAAGCCAACTACAAGGAAGCAGTCCGTCTCCTTGACCACGCCAAGGCTGCCTACGCCCGGGGGGACGTGCCCGAAAAGCGGGTGGCCGAGCTGACCCGGCTGCTGGACGTTGCCACCGAGGATCTGCAGCGCTGCGAAGTGGAGCACCGATCCGGCTTCACCGATTCTTAGCCCGGCCGGGACCCGGCTAACCCGCCCCGCGCCAGCCGTTCGGCCAGGCGTACAGCGGCGGCCACAACCAGCGGATGGTCCTAAGTGTAGGTGCCGACCAGCCCGTAGAGCCAGGCAATGAATTCGTGCACCGTGGGCGGCCGCAGGATGACTCTCAGTTCACTGTCCGCCAGCTTCCGGTGCGGATCCGGCCGGGTGGCCGGCCAGGGCCAGCCCCGGGGCGACTTCTTCCAGGCATTGCCGCGGTGCCGCAATGAGGGTGGCGCAGCCCAGGACCGTGGGCAGGAAGCAGAATGGTTAGCGTGTTCCACGCAGCCTGATGAACCTCATGCCCCAAGCGTAGACGTGCCGGCGGTCTCAGCAGGGAAGCTTTGCAGGCAACTTTGCCGGGCTGGTAACGATGGCGCCCTTGTTGTCCTTGCCCCGGTATGCGCGGCACACCTTCAGTCCCTTGTCCTCCAGCTTTAATTTGATCTTGCGGATGGCGTCCGGGCCAAACCCGTTCCACTGCATGTGCATCAGGATAGTGGCGCCTGGTTTCGCGACCTTGACCGCGGCCGAGACCACCTTTGCTTTGGATTTGCCCGTGGTGTCCCCGGTGGCGCCGGTCCAGAGCCAGGGTTTCATTCCCGCTTTGGCATAGCCGCAGCGGACCGACGAATTGATGCGCCCATATGGAGGTCGGCCGAAATTCGTCACGACTCCGGGGGAGCGAAGTTCGCGCGCCACGGCATTGCAACTGAGCGACCGCATATCCTTGCGGTGGTTGATGCTGTGGTTGATGACGTACTGGCCGTAGGAGCGGGCCAGCTTCGCAAGGTCGACGCCGTGCTTATTGCGGAACTTCTGCAGGCAATCGCCGGTGGGGGCGAGGACCAGGCCGTCATTCTTCTTCTTGGCGTACTGCAGCACCTTCTTGAAGGAAGTCAGCGTCCGCGGGCAATCGTCAAAGGTGAGAATGACACGGCTCGTGTAATTAGGCCCCCGGGACTCGTTGTAGGAAGCGCCGAATGCCACCTGTGTGCTTGTGGCAAGGCCGACAGCCACCAGTGTGATGGTGGCCAGTACAGTCAGAATACGGCGCACACGCATCGCGCTACCGCCCTTCCGTGTCTATGCCGCACGGCAGGAACTGTGGTTGAGAGCGGGGGCGAACCGTACGGCTACCGGCAGTGTGCTACGGGCACCCTAGGAAAAGTTTGGGGTGTTGCGCAGGGCTAACTAAACCTATTGCGGTTCAGTTGGGAGTTCTCCCGTCATACGGGCCCCGGTACAAGGGAAAGTCAGTGCCCGAAGGGATCGGGGTCGGTGCCGGGCAGCCATGTGAGCCCGGGAACGCCCCAGCCTTCCTTCTTGACCTGCTTGCGGGCGCGCTTGCCCCACCTGTCGTTGAGCCGGTCCACGTACAGCTTGCCGTCCAGATGGTCGTACTCGTGCTGCATCACCCGGGCGAACCAGCCGGTGGCTTCGAACTCCAGCGGGTTCCCGTCCACGTCGTAGCCTTTGACCCGGGCCCATTCGGCGCGCTTGAGCGGGTAGCTTAGTCCCGGCACGGACAGGCAGCCCTCGGTCTCCTCGTCCGGGTCCGGCTCGGCCCCGGACACCTTGGACAGGGTCAGCTGCGGGTTGATCACCACGCCGCGCTCGGGCACGTCATCCTCGTTGGGGAAGTGGTAGGTGTACAGCCGCAGGCCGACGCCGACCTGCGTTGCGGCCAGCCCGACGCCGTGGGCGGCGTCCATGGTCTCGTACATATCCTCGACCAGGGTCCGCAGCTCGTCGTCGAACGCTTCCACCTCGACGGCGCGGTGGTGCAGGACGGGCTCCCCGGTGATGGTGACGGGTCGGATGCTCATTGTTCTCCTTCTGCTTGCCAGGCTTCCCGCGTCAGCGGGCGATCTCCCGGCCGATAACTTCGCGCATGATCTCGCTCGTGCCGCCGAAGATGGTCAGCAGCCGGGAGGCCAGGAACGCCTGGGCCACCGGATACTCCATGATGTACCCATAGCCTCCATGCAGCTGCAGGCAGCGGTCCGTGATGGACTTGGCCCGCTCGCTGGCGAAGAGCTTGACCTGGGCGGCTGAAACCGCATCCAGCCGGCCGGCATTGAAGGCGAGCATCGCCTTGTCCACGTACGCCGCGGTGGCCTCCACCTCGGTGCGGACGTCCGCCAGCGTGAAGCGGCTGTTCTGGAAATCAAGGACCCGCTCGCCGAACGCACTGCGGTCGCGGGTGTACTGCACCGTCGCCTCGTACACGGCGCGCGCGACGGCGGCGGCGGCAACCGCGATCGCCAGCCGCCCCTGGGGCAGCTGGCCGGCGGCGTACTCGAGTCCGCGGCCGACCTCGCCGACGAGGTTCCGGCCGGGAACCCGGACGTTGTCGAAGAACAGTTCGGCGGTGTCGGAGGCCTTCAGGCCCATCTTGTCCAACTGGTTGCCGGTGCTGTAGCCCTCGGCCTTCTCCACCATGAACAGGGAGAAGGAATCCGCCGCACCCCGTCCGCCCGAGCCGTCGGTACGGGCCAGCACCAGGGCCGCGTCGCCGCTGACGCCATTGCCGATGAAGGTCTTCTGGCCGCTGACCAGCCAATCGTCCCCGTCGCGCACCGCCTTGGTCCGGATCCCGCGCAGGTCCGAGCCGGCGCCAGGCTCGGTCATGGCGACCGAGGTGATCTTGTCGCCGCTGACCATGCCCGGCAGCCAGTATTCCTTCAACTCGTCCGAACCGTAGGCGAGCAGGTGGGGGAGGACCAGATCGTCATGCAGATGGAAGGCCAGGGCAACGGCGAGGTGGTTAGCCCTGGCGAACTCCTCGTCCAGGACGGCACGGAAGCGGTAGTCGGCCAGCCCCATTCCACCGAACTCCTCGGGCACCGCCAGGCCCAGCAGGCCCTGCCCGCCGGCGGCGGACCATAGCTCGCCGGGCATCATGTGCTTTTCGTCCCACTGCTGGTAGTGCCCGGCGATCTCGCGGGCATTGAATTCCGCGGCAAGTGCGCGGAATTGCTCGTGGTCCTCTTCGTAGAGATTCCGGTCCAAAAGGTAGTCCTCCACTGGCTGCGCGTCTCGTGCGGGCCGGCGCCGGCCCGGACATGCAAGAAGCCGCCCGGAACAATTCCAAGGCGGCTTCTGCCGGTCCGGCGCCAGATGCCGGACCCCTTCGGGGTGAGTAACGGGGATTGAACCCGCGACCTCCTGGACCACAACCAGGCGCTCTGCCAGCTGAGCTATACCCACCGTGTGCTTCTTCGTTCCTCCCGGGTAGCGCCGCGCTTGGCGGTTCCGGCCGGTCTTCAACAAGAAAAGCAACGCAGACTAGTCTACATGCTTTCCGGGGTGGTTTTGACCATTTCGCCGCTTTTGCGGGATTTACCGGAAAGTGTGGCGCAGCTAACAGCCTTAGTCCTGCTGCTGGGCCGCAAGGTCGGCGGCAATCTGCTTGGCGGTCGCCGAGTCCGGGCCGGGGGAGGGAACGAAGACGGACTGCCGGTAGTAGCGCAGTTCATTGATCGAATCCTTGATGTCGCCCAATGCCCGGTGGCCGCCGTGCTTGGCCGGGGACTGGAAGTAGGCTCGGGTGAACCAGCGGCGGGCCAGCTCCTTGATGGTGGAGACGTCGATGATCCGGTAGTGCAGGTGGTCCACCACCCGGGGCATGTCCCGGACCAGGAAGGTGCGGTCCGTGCCCACCGAGTTGCCGGCCAGCTGGGCCTTCCGCGGCTCGGGCACCCAGGTGGTGATGTACTCCATCACCTTGTCCTCGGCCTCCTGCATGGTGATCCCGCCGGACAGTTCCTCCAGCAGGCCGGAAGTGACATGCATCTCCCGCACAAAGTCGGTCATCTGTTCCAGCGCCTCGTCCGAAGGCTTGATGACCACGTCCACACCGTCGCCAAGGACGTTCAGCTCCGAGTCGGTCACCAGCACCGCGACCTCGATCAATGCGTCCGCTTCGAGGTCCAGACCGGTCATTTCACAGTCGATCCAGACAATGTTTTCGTTAGAGATAGGCACCGCTCAAATGTATCGTGTTCTGTCCGGGGCGGACTGCTAAAATCCTTCGGGTGACTGCCCCCCGCCCTGCCGCCGTTCCGCTGCCGTTATCCGACGCCGCAGCCGGTGAGGGCCGTCATACGCTGACCATCGCCCAGGGGGCGCTCGGCTCCTTCTTGATGTTCTTCGGCTCGCTCGGCGTGGGCTGGCTGGCTTCCGTGTCCGAACTGCGCCGCTGGCCGCTGCTGATCTGGCTCCGGCTGGAGCCGGCTGGGGTCATTGTCAGCGTCCTGTTGCTGGCTGTGGGCAGCATGCTGCTGGTGCGGTCCTGGCTGCGCCTGGGCCAGCAGTTCACCGTCTGGGGACCGCAGGCCCGGCGGGCCACCCTGACGGCGATCGCTGCCTGGGCCGCGCCGCTGGCGCTGTGCATTCCGCTGTTCAGCCGCGATGTGTATGCCTACATCGCCCAGGGCAAGGTGATGGTCAACAACCTCAACCCGTATGTGGACGGGTATGACCAGCTGCAGAACTACCTGCAGACCGGCGCGGACGACCTGTGGGCGCGCAGCCCAACGCCGTACGGGCCGATCTTCCTCTGGCTGGAGCAGTTCATCGTCTGGTTTACCGGCGGTCATCCCGAGTACTCGATCATCCTGTTCCGTGTGCTGGCCCTGATCGGCGCGGCGCTGTGCGTGTACTACGGGCCCAAGCTCGCCGAACTTCACGGCATCAACCCGAACCGGGCCCTCTGGCTGGCCTGCGCCAATCCACTGTTCCTGACCACTTTCGTCGCCAGCATCCACAATGACGCGCTGATGCTCGGCCTGGCCCTGGGCGGGTTGTATTACGCGGCGACCAAGCGGCCGCTGCTGGGCATCCTTCTGGTCACCCTCTCGGTGGGCATCAAGCCCATCACCTTGATCTTCCTGCCCTTCGTCGGCCTGCTCTGGGCGGGCAAGGAAGCCGGCTGGCTGCGCAAGTTCGGCTTCTGGGCGCTGACGGCCGGCCTGTCCTTAGGACTCCTGGCCGTGCTGGGGGCGATCAACGGCCTGGGCTTTGGCTGGATCGGGGCGCTGAATGCCCAAGGGGCGGGGCTCTACATCTGGTACGCCCCGGTGGGCCTGATCGGCATGCTGATGTACCTGATAGCCAGCGGCCTGGGCTTCGACGGCGGGACGGTCCAGAACTTGGTGTACAGCGCCGGGAAGGCGGCTGCCGTCGTCGTGGTGCTGGTGATGATGTTCCGGGGCAGCTATGACCGGATCGTCCGCAGGCTGGCCGTGGCACTGGCTGCCGTCGTCTGTTTGGCCCCGATGATCCAGCCCTGGTACGTCGTCTGGCTGCTGCCGCTGTTCGCTGCCACCGGGATCCGCAATGACTGGCAGGTGCGCACCGTCTATGCGGTCACGTCCTTCCTGATGGTCTACGCCACTGCGGACCAGTTGGACATCTTCCCGTACATCGGCATCGACCTGAACGCGGCACGCCTGCTGGCTGCCGCCGTCGCCGTCGGCTTCGCCCTCTACCTGGTGTTCCTGGACCCTTGGACGCGGCGGCTGTTCCGCAAGAAGTACATGGACCCGGCGGACCGCCGGCTGTTCTAAACGTCACGCGGGAAACGGCCGGTGGTGCCGGATCTACTACACTGATATGTGCGCCGCCGCGTGCATGGGGTTCCCGCGGCTGTACCGCCCTATTGATCGTGTGTTAGGAAAAATGCTGGCATGAGCCTTGCCGAATATTCGGAACGGAGCGGACTCCGCAGAGTCGGTGCCCGTCCGTCCCTCCCGAGTTACCTGGCGCAGGCCTGGCGCCGGCGGGACTTCGCCATCGCCATGGCCCAGTACAAGATCGAAGCGGCCAACCACCGCAACCGGCTGGGCATGCTGTGGATCTTCATCAAGCCCACGCTCAACGCCCTGATGTACGGGCTGATCTTCGGCGTCCTGCAGGGCGCCAACCGGCCGCCGAACTTTCCGATGTTCGTGGTCATCGGCGTTTTTCTCTTCGAGTTCTTCGCCACGTCGATGACCGCAGGCGCCAGGTCGATCACGGGTAACGGTGCGCTGGTGCAGTCCCTGGCCTTCCCCCGGATCACCCTGCCGCTGTCCACTGTAATCCAGCAGCTGATGACCCTGGTTCCGATGCTGGTTGTGATGGCCGTGTACATCGTGGTGCTCGGTGCGCCGATCACCACGGAGTGGTTGCTGATCATCCCGCTGGTGGCCATCTTCACCGTGTTCAACCTGGGGGTGGCCCTGATTGCGGCGCGCCTGACGGTCCACGTCCGCGACCTGACCCAGCTGCTGCCGCTGATTACCCGGATCCTCTTCTACACCTCGGGTGTGCTCTTCGCGATTGACAGGATCCTGAAGAACCACCCCTGGGCCGTCGAGCTGTTTAATTTCCACCCCATCCACGAGATGCTCACCATTGCACGTGGTCTGCTGATGCCCGGTATGACGTATCCGCCGGTCTACTGGCTGTACTTCACCATCTGGTCGGTGGCGGTATTCGTGGCCGGAATCCTGTTCTTCTGGTCTGCTGAGGAGCGTTATGGCCGGATTGACTGAAACCGGAGACAAATTGAACGAGTTCATGCCGTCCGAGGACGGCAGGAAACCCGTCGTCGTCGTGGACAACGTGCACGTGGAGTACCGGGTGCACGCCGCCGGCCGGAAGGCCCCCGGCACCGGCCGTTCGCTGCTGAACCGCACCCGCGGACTGCGCACTGTGCATGCCCTCAAGGGGGTGTCCTTCATGGCCTACGAGAACGAGTCGATCGGCGTGATTGGCTCGAACGGTTCCGGCAAGTCCACCCTGATGCGTGCCCTGGTGGGCCTGACCCCGCCCAGCCAGGGCGCCGTCTACGCCGCGTCCCGGCCCAACATGCTCGGCGTCGGCGCGGCGCTGATCCCGGAGCTCTCGGGCGAGAAGAACATCATGCTCGGCGGCCTGGCCCTGGGCTTTGGCAAGGCCGAAATTGACGAACTGCGCGATGACATCGTCGCCTTCGCGGAGCTGGAAGAGTTCATCGACCTGCCGATGCGCACCTATTCCTCTGGCATGCAGGCACGGCTGAAATTCGCCATCGCCGCCTCCAAGCAGCACGAGATCCTGATCGTGGACGAGGCGCTGGCCGTGGGGGACCAGCGGTTCCGCCAGCGCAGCGAGGCCCGTATCCGCGAAATCCGCGAGAACGCCGGGACCGTGTTCCTGGTCTCGCACTCGATGAAGTCCATCCTGGACACCTGCAGCCGGGTGATCTGGATCAACAAGGGTGTGTTGCAGATGGACGGAGAGCCGAAGGAAGTCGTGGCCGCCTACCGGGATTCCAGGAAATAGTGCCAGCCGTGAACCGCCTTTCCCCGCTGGCCGAACATCCCGGGGTTTCCTACATCATGCCCATCCTGAACGAGGCCGCCCACATCGAGGATGCGGTGCGCAGCATCTTGGCCCAGGACTATCCCGGGCCCAAGGAGATTGTGCTGGCGTTGGGTCCGTCCACGGACGGGACCAACGAGATCGTGGCCCGGCTGCAGGCGCAGGAGCCGCGGCTGCATAGTGTGGCCAGCCCCACCGGCCGGACTCCGGCCGGCCTGAACCTGGCCCTGGACGCTTCCCGCTATCCGGTCATCGTCCGGGTGGACGCGCATACCGAATTGGAACCGCACTACACGGCCCGCGCAGTGGCGACCCTGCGGCGCACCGGGGCCGCCGACGTCGGCGGGCTGATGGATGCCCAGGGCAAGACCGCGTTCCAGCGGGCCGTGGCCGCAGCCTATGTCTCCCCGCTGGGGCTGGGCGGCGCCGCGTACCACAGCGGCGCGCCGGAAGGCCCGGCCGAATCCGCCTACCTGGGTGTCTTCCGGCGCGAGGCGCTGGACGCCGTCGGCCATTTCGAAGAGACCCTGTGGCGCGGCCAGGACTGGGATATGTGCCTGCGGCTGCGCCAGTCCGGCTACGACGTCTGGTTCGATCCGGAACTGAAGGTCACCTACTGGCCACGCTCCAGCTGGGGCAAGCTCGTGCGGCAGTTCTACGCTGCCGGTATCTGGCGGGCCGAACTGGCCCGCCGGCACCAGGAAGGCAAGTCGACGCGGCACTACCTGCCGCCCCTGCTGGTAGCCGGCCTGGCCGCCGGCGCCGCCGGCGGCGTACTGTCCGCGTCCGGGGCCACCCGCCGCTGGCCGGCCTGGCTGAAGCTCCCGGTCGCCGCCGCGGGCCTGGTCCCCGCCCTCTACGGTGCGGGCCTCGCCTATGCCTCGGCCACCATGAAGCAGGATCTGGGCCGGCCCGAGCGGCTTCGCCTGCTTGCCGTGCTGCCGGGCATCCACGTCAGCTGGGGGCTGGGCTACCTGCGCGGCCGGCTGTTCGGCGCCGCCGGCACCGTGGACACCAGCCGGAGGAAGTCATGATGGACACTACCCGTCCGGCCCACCCCACCCTCGAGCAGCTGCGCGCCGTCGCCCAGCCGCCGGAGGTGCGCAGCCGGAAGAACGCCGAACACTGGACCGCCGAGCTCTACCTTCGGCACATCTCCATCTACCTGACCAGCGTGCTGGTGCGCACCCCGATCAGCGCCAACGGCGTGACCGGCCTGATGATCCTCTCCGGCTGGGCCATCTCCGCCTGCCTGCTCATTCCGGGCATCTGGGGCCCGCTGCTGGCCGTGTTCTGCTCCCAGCTGCAGCTGTACTTCGACTGCAGCGACGGCGAGGTGGCCCGCTGGCGCGGAACCCAGAGCCCCAAGGGTATCTTCCTGGACAAGATCGGCCACTACACCACCGAAGGCCTGATCCCGCTGGCCCTGGCCCTGCGCTGCCTCGGCGGCTTCGGCCTGCTCGGGCCGGATCCGGACCGGGCGCTGCTGCACCTGGCCTGGTTCCACATGTTCCTCGGCGCCCTGCTGGCCCTGCTGATCGTGCTCAACAAGGCCCAGAACGACATGGTCCACGCCTCGCGCGCGCTGGCCGGCCTGGACAAGCTGCCGGACACCGCCGCGGCCAAGGCCGTTCCTGCTGCAACCCTGGTGGGGCGGCTGCGCCGGCTGGCCCGCTTCCTGCCCTTCCACCGCATGCTGCACTCCGTGGAAATGAGCCTGCTCATCCTGGCCGCCTCGGTCGTTTCGCTCATCGCTGGCCAGCCCACGCTGGGGGAGCGCTGGCTGCTCTACGTGCTGGTCCCGGCGGTGCTGCTCGTGAACATCGGCCACTTCGTGGCCATCATGGCATCGCCGAGGCTGCGCAAGTGAGCGCCGCCGGCCCCGAAAGCAGGGGACTGACGACGGCGGCGGACGGCTCGACGGCGGTGCCCACCTTCGGCGTCGTCATCCTCACCCAGGGCACCCGGCCGGATGACCTGCAGCGCGGCTTCGCCTCGCTGCGCGCCCAGCGCGGGGTCAGCCTGGACGTCGTCGTGGTCGGCAACGGCTGGAAGCCCGAAGGACTGCCCGCCGGCTTCAAGTCCCTGCACCTGGAGGAGAACCTCGGCATCCCCGCCGGGCGCAACGCCGGCGTGCCGCAGGTCACGGGGGAGTACCTCTTCTTCCTCGACGACGACGCCTGGCTGCCGGACGAGGACTTCCTCCTCTCCTGCGCGCGGCTGTTCCGGACCCGGCCGGACATCGGCATGATCCAGCCCCGGATCGAGGATCCGGCGGACCCCTGCGCCCCGCAGCGCTGGATCCCGCGGCTGCGCAAGGGCAGCGCCCACGCCTCCAGCAACGTGTTCTCGGTGGTGGAGATGGCCATCGCCATGCGCCGTGACGTGTTCGAGCGCACCGACGGCTGGCCGGCCACCTTCTGGTACGCCCACGAGGGCATCGAATTCGCCTGGCGGGTCTGGGACACCGGCTTCCGCACCTGGTACGCCGGGGACCTGCGTGCCGGTCATCCGGTGATCGACCCACGCCGGCATGAGGAATTCTTCCGGCTCAATGCCCGCAACCGGGTCTGGCTGGCCCGGCGCAACCTGCGCTGGCCGTTCAGCTGGGCCTACGTCGGCTCCTGGACGCTGGTCCAGGTGCTCCGCGCCCGCCGCGACCTCGGGCAGCTCAAGCCCTGGTTCGCCGGCTGGCGCGCCGGCTGGCAGCAGGATCCATGGGGACCTGGGGAGAGCCGGCGCAAGCTGAAGTGGTCCACGGTGATCCGGATGGGCGTGTCGGGCCGCTGGCCTGTGATCTAGCCACCACGGGTCGAATCCATCTCGCCCTGGCAGGTTTGGACCGGTTTCACTCGCCCGGTCCAAACGCGTGCCTGAGGCCTACAACGCAGTACCTTTGGCAATACCTTTATAAGGACATGACGAATAGGAGCAGTGTGGGCACGAATGTCTACACTCCCGAACCGGCGCTTACACGCGCGGCTATCCGGGGGCAACAGATGACAGGAACAAGGCCATCAGCCGCAGTACCGCGCTTCCGCCTCCTGGACGGTCTTAGGTTTCTGGCTGCCTTGGCGGTCGTGATTTACCACTTCACAGCGCGCGACAACTCGGCATGGGGTGTGCCTGTCGGTCAGGTCTTCCCGGAGTTCTCTAAGATCTCCGCCTTCGGTGCTTTCGGCGTACAGCTGTTCTTTATCATCAGCGGATTCGTCATCCTACTCTCAGCTTGGGGCCGTGACGTGTCGTCATTTACTGCGTCACGAGTTGGCAGGCTCTTCCCGGGCTATTGGGCAGGCGTTCTGTTGACGAGCTTCTTGCTGCTCGTCCTTTGGCCGGCTGGAAAAGACATCTCCCTCACACAGGCGCTAGTGAACCTGACCATGGTTCAAGAAGGCCTTGGTGTAGGTCATGTCGATGGCGTGTATTGGACGCTTTGGGTGGAACTGAAGTTTTACCTGATAATCGGCATTCTCATGGCCGTAGGCATGACACGTGTGCGGGTATTGGTTCTTTGCCTGCTTTGGCCTTTGATCGGTGCGATGGCGGAAGAAACGGGCAACCCGCTGCTGGCAAACCTGTTGGTGCCGGAATTTGCGCCCTTGTTCGCAGGCGGCATGCTCATTTACATGGTGTACCGGGAAGGGGCGAGCGTGCTTCTTTTGCTCGCGCTGGGTTTCAACGCGATATTGGCCGGCTACCAGACGCTGGGCGGTCATGCCCAAGCCATTGAGCACGCGGCTCACGTGACTCTCGCTCCGCCTACCGTTTGGATCACGGTTATCGGCCTATTTGTTATCGTCGCGGCAGCCACACTAACACGACTCAATCGGGTCCCTTGGAAGTTCCTGAGCATGGCTGGGAGCCTGACTTTCCCCCTCTACCTCATACACGAGTACTGGGGCTGGTGGTTTATCTCACTCGGGAGCCCTCATTTTCCCCAGCTCGCCGTCCTGCCCGCCGTCATCGCGCTGTGCCTCAGCATGGCATGGGCTGTCTGGCGGTTTGTGGAGAAGCCCATCAACCCGCTTCTCCGGTCAGCGGTACAACGAGGCCTTGACCGGCTGTGGGTCACGCATGCTGACGAAAGGTATCCGACCGCGCCGAAGTGAGGCTGCCCATGCCATCCCCGGATCCGGAGGAAGGCATGGTTACATTGACAGGGACCTTCGTCAGGAAGAATTTGAGGTAAACAAGTGGGCAAGACAGTGCTGACCTACGGAACGTTCGACCTGTTCCATATCGGCCATCTGAACATTCTCAAGCGTTTGCGCGGACTGGGAGATCAGTTGATTGTCGGCGTATCCACCGATGACTTCAACGCTATCAAAGGTAAGAAACCCGTCGTCCCGTTCGAGCAGCGGATCGAGATTGTGCGCGCCATCCGCTACGTCGACCTGGCGATCCCCGAGGATAACTGGGCACAGAAGCGCGAAGACATCGAAAAGTACAACGTCGACGTCTTCGGCATCGGCGAGGACTGGAAGGGCAAGTTCGACGATCTCGAGGACAAGGTCGAGGTCGTCTACCTGCCCAGGACCAGCGGCATCTCGACTACGGAAATGAAGCGGGTGCTCAGCGCCTTTGACGAACGCCACGTGGATGAGTTGAAGCGCACGCTGGACAGCATCAGCCAGATCGTGAAGGAACTCAGCTGACCATGGCTCGCTCAATGGGGGAAATGGGCTTCGTCGGTGCCCTGAGGACTCTGCCGGAGGAGTCCAGAAACCTGGCGCAGATTTTGGCACTCAGTGCGCTTGCGGTTGTCGGCTGCATCCTGGTGTTGTCGGCAGAGGACACCTTCACGGCCGTCATTGGCACGGCGATCGCAGCGGCGGCGTACCTTGCCATCGGTTGGCTAAAACGGCGTCCACTGCGCCACCTCGACTACGGGGGATTGCTGGCCACCTATGTTTCCGTGCGGGTGGTGCTGGCAGTGACCGCCGGTGCTTTTTATGCCCGGTTGGTTCCGGCGCACGCTGGATGGAGCTGGGCGGCCCTGGGGTTGACAGCTGTAGTCGTTCTCCAGGAGCCCGTTCTCAAGAAAATCCTCGGAGGGAAGCGGCAGCAAACTGCGCATCTGCCCGGCGCCCCGGCGTTGCCGGCACGTCCGTACCCGGCCGGGACGATCACCCGCAACAGTCTGGCCGTTATCGGGCTGTCCGTGTTGCTGGCTGCGTTCCGGGTGCCGGGCTGGATCCCGCTCATTCTCGCCGTGGGTCAGCTGCTGCCCGTGTACCGCGTGGCTCGCTACGCCGTCCTGACCCAGGCCATCAGCAAGCAGAATTACGACCGCCTTCCGGAGCTGCTCAAGAAGCACAAGCCGGAATTTGCCGTTTACTACGCTGCGCTCAAGGGCGCGGAGTACCAGCTGGGCATGTGGCTCCCGTATCTTGAACGGCTGGACCGGCCCTTCGTCGTGATCACCAAGAACCCTGCCACGGTGCCGGTGATCGCGGGTCTGACCAGCGCGCCGGTTGTCAGCGTGATGGAAGGCGTGGCCGGCGCGCTCGACCGCATGGTCGTCCCGAGCCTCAAGGCGGCCTACTACGTCCAGGGCAGCCCGGGGAACGCCGCATTCCAGCGTTACCGCAAGCTCACCCACATCTGGCTGAACCACGGAGACTCGGACAAGGAAGCCAATTTCCACCCGAGGCATGCCACCTACGACAAGCTCTTTGTCTGCGGCGAGCAGGGGGTCGCACGCTATGCGGCCCACGGTATCGAAATCCCACGCGCTAAGTTCGAGCTGGTTGGCCGGCCGCAGGTGGAGAAGATCGAGTTCCGCGAAAATGCGACGGTCCCGGCTGCGCCGACGATCCTCTATGCACCGACCTGGCAGGGCGGCCGCCCCAGCACCAGCTATTCCTCACTGCCGATCGGTCCGGACATCGTGAAGGCGCTGCTCGAACGAGGCGCGACGGTGGTCTTCCGGCCGCACCCGTTGAGCTACGGGATTCCGGCCGACAAGAAGCAGGTGCTGAAGATCCATGACCTGCTGCGCAAGGACGCCGACGCGACAGGCCGCCAGCATGTCTTCGGTCCTGCCGCCGAGAAGGAGCTCGACGTCGCGGGCTGCTTCAATCTCTCCGATGCCCTGGTCACGGATGTCTCCAGCATTGCCTCCGAGTACCTGGCGTCGGGCAAGCCGTTCGCGATGGCAGCCATCACCTCCGGTGGCGAAGCGTTCCTGAGGGAGTTCCCGACGGCCCAGGTGGCCTACGTGATCGAGAAGGACCTTTCCACCCTGGCGCCGGCTCTCAATGATTTGCTGGGCAGCGATCCGCTGTCCGCCAAGCGCGCAGAGCGCCGCCGGTACTGCCTGGGCGACGTGATTGGACCGGAGGCGGCCCAGCCGTTCGTGGAAGTTTCGCTGGCTATCCTCGACCGCGCACCGGTTGCCAAGGCTGCCATTTCAGTCAGCTAAGCGGTCCCGGCGCGGCCGAGGGTTCCCGTTTGATGGGTTGCCTACTATCGTCGCACTCCAAGGTTAAAGGTTATTTCTGTCCTGGCTGTACCTTCACTCCCGGGGGTGTGCTCCATGACCCCTCCCGTTTTGGCAAGGAAGAATTGTGGCACGACGAATTCTCGCTTTTCTGGCAGCGGTCCTCCTGGCGGGGGGAACGCTCCACCTTACGGCGCCCGCCGCCAGTGCCGCCTCGCTGGCCAGACCGACCGGCTTGAGCGTGACTGAGGTCAACTATGAGAGTTTTGTCTTCAGTTGGAGAGCGGTAGCCGGCGCCACCAGCTACACGGGCAAGCTGGCAACCAACTCGACGTTCACCTCCGGCGTCCAGTACTTCCAGACCTCGAAAACCACCCGCAAGCCCATCAACTTGAAGAACTGCACGACGTACTACTTCAAGGTGAAGGCGAACAAGGGGTCCTCGACCTCGAGCAGTTACTCGGACACCAAGAAGGTGACCCTCAAATGCTTCTGGCCGCGAGAGTTCACGAGGATCAAGGCTGTTCCGAAGTCCGGCTCATCCATCGGACTGAGCTGGACCCGGCCGGAGTACGCCACGCGATTCGAGATCTGGCGCTCCACCGCCAGTGACTTCACGAAGAATTTGGTGAAGGTGCAGACGTCCAAGGACTGGTACGTGGATGAGAACCTCTCGGCGTCCAAACCGGGCAAGAGCTACTACTATCGGATTCTCGCGTTCAACAAGTCCAACACCACAAACGTCCGCTACTCGCCCAAGTTCGAGGCCAATCTCAAGCCGGCGGTGCCCTCGGGCGTGAAGGTGGCACGGACCTCGCCGAACGGTGCCACGTTGACTTGGAGCACGACGTGGAACGCCAGGCAGTATGAGGTACGGGCCGCCACGGATGCCGCTTTTACCAGCAACGTGAAAACCCTGACGACTTCTGACGGCCGCAATCGGCTGACTTTCAATACCCTCGCCTCCGGCAAAAAGTACTATTTCCAGGTCCGAGCCGTTAACGGACTGAAGCAGAACATCGCCCGCAGTGCATACAGCAGCACCGTCTCCGGAACGACGTCGGGCACAGGTGTGCCGCTGACCGTTATGTCGTTCAACGTCCTGTCCGCTAAATATGACGGCGGTGTCAGCAGCCGTAGCTGGAACAATCGCAAACCGGCCATCGCGGCGACCATCGGCAGCAGCGGGGCCGATGTTGTCGGCGTTCAGGAGGCCTATGCGTCCGATGACTACCCCGGGGGCGATGGCGTGACACCTCAGTGGGAGGACTTGCGAAAAATCCTGGCTACCAAGGGCTACCGGCGGGCGCTGACCGGAACGGACGGTCTCTACGCCTACAGTCAGTGCGGCAAGGACGGCTGCTGGAGGGACGAGTACCAGTTGGACGGAAACCACATTTTTTACAAGTCGGCCACCGTAAAGCCGGTCGGGAATGGCGGCAAGATCAGCCTGCCGAACCCCGACGACCGGGGTAGTGGCTACACCGCATCCTGGCAGGTCTTTGAGAAGCTCGACAGCAAGGCGCGGTTCATCGCCGTCGACACGCATCTTTACGCCGCCGGGATTACGACCAGGGGCACCAATGAAAGCAACCGCGTGGCGCAAGTGACTGGGATCTTGGACACACTGAAGCAGGTGAATACAGCGAGCCTCCCGGTGGTGCTCCTAGGGGACCTGAACTCGCACGAAAGCCACAAGCCGATCTCGACCCTCCTAACCGGAGGCTTCGCAAACACCGCCGGATTGGACGTCCCGCAGACGAAGGCCAACTTCAACAGCAGCCATGGCTTCCAGAACCCGCCGCCGAGCACCTTCGGCACGCAGATCGACTACGTCATGGTGTCGAATGACATTGCCGCAAAGAAGTGGGAGCTCGTGGCGAACATCGACCCTGCGACGGGCAGGTTCACCGGGACCATTCCATCCGACCACCACGCGATCAAGGCCGTCGTGACACTACCCCAATGAAATGCTGGCCCCTGTTCGCACGCATGTGGTGGGCGCCGGCCAGGGGCCTTCGGCCCGCCCTTAGCACGGACGTCTGTGTATAGCCGGTAAACTGTTCCGGGCGACCGGCCAACGAATTGATTAATTAGGGAGTAAGTCTTTGTCTGAACTACGGAACGTTGCAGTAGTGCTTGCCGGAGGCGTCGGGTCGCGCGTCGGACTGAATATTCCCAAGCAGCTGATCAAGATCGCCGGCCGGCCGATCATGGAGCACACTCTGGACATTCTCAACAGCCATCCTGCCATCGACGAAGTCGTGATCATGATGACTCCGGGTTATCTGGACAAGGTTCGCGAGATCGTCAAGCGCAACGACTTCGAAAAGGTGTCGCAGATCCTCGAGGGCGCCGACAACCGCAACGACACCACGCAGCGGGCCTTGGCCGCCTTGGACGACGAGGAATGCAATGTCATCCTCCACGACGCTGTCCGGCCTCTGCTCTCTCCGCGCATCGTGACCGATGTAGTCAAGGCGCTGAACACTCACGGTGCAGTCGACGTTGCCATTCCTTCTGCAGACACCATCATCTCTCTGGCTGGCAAAGAGATTGACGGCTACCCGGTGATCAGCTCCGTCCCGCCGCGGGCCATGCTGCGCCGTGGCCAGACTCCCCAGGCCTTCAAGCTCAGCGTCATCCGGTCGGCCTACACCGAGGCTGCGAAGGACCCGGAATTTGCCGCAACCGACGACTGCACCGTAGTCCTCAAATACAAGCCAGAGGTGCCGGTAGCAGTCGTTCAGGGCGATGACCGCAACATGAAGGTCACCGAGCCCATCGACATCTACATTGCGGACAAGCTCTTCCAGCTCACCAGCAACGACGTCCCGGCGCCGTCGAGCGAGGAAGGCTACCGGGCCGCGCTGGAGGGAAAGACCGTCGTAGTCTTCGGCGGATCCTACGGTATTGGTGCGGACATCGCGGCCATGGCCGCCCGCTACGGTGCAACTGTCAAGATCTTCTCCCGTTCCAGCACCAAGACCCATGTGAATCGCCGCGAGGATGTGGTTGCAGCACGCGACGAGGTGCTGGCCGAAACCGGCCGCATTGATTACGTGGTCAACACTGCAGGGGTGCTGCCTCGCGGACTCCTTAGCGAGACCTCGGACGAGACCATTTACGAGTCGACCGAAATCAACTACATCGGCCCGGTACTGGTGGCACAGACCTTCTACCCGGAGCTCAAGAAGACCGGCGGGTCCCTGCTGCTGTTCACCTCGAGCTCGTACACCCGTGGCCGCGCCAGCTACAGCCTCTACAGCTCCGCTAAGGCCGCCACAGTAAACCTGACCCAGGCGCTGGCAGATGAGTGGTCCGAGGACGGGGTGCGTGTTAACTGCGTCAATCCCGAACGGACCGGAACTCCGATGCGTACGAAGGCATTCGGCCAAGAGGACCCGTCCGGCCTGCTCGAGTCGGAGACGGTTGCACAGGCGTCCCTTGATGTCCTCATTTCGGGTAGGACTGGACACGTGATCGACGTGCGCAAGGTCGATCCCCTGTCTGCAGAGAGCATGGTGGCTCTGCAAGACAACGCCTGAACGGGCGAATTGCGGCTAATGGGGCGAACAACCAGCAGCCTGTGTTGATAGTCGTGTTGGGGGAGAGTAGAGCATGTTGGAAAGCCAGATAGGTTCGATTAGGGCAAGCGGATTGGCGCCGGTATATAAAAAGGTCACCCGTTTTCTTCCCCAGCCCGTGCAGCGGGGCTTCAAGAAATGTGTCCGCGGAATACTGCTGAGAAGTCAAGGCGCACATGAGGTGCACGCCAAAATCCGTCGTCCGCTTGTCAGCCTGATCGTTCCCGTGTACAATGTCGAATCGTATCTGCGCCAGTGCCTTGATAGCATCATTCGCCAGACATATACCAACATTGAAGTAATTCTGGTCAATGACGGATCTACAGACACGTCTCCCGACATTGCTCGTTCATACGTCGAAAAGGATCACCGTTTTCGTCTGATAGAACAAGCGAACGGCGGGCTGAGCCGCGCCCGTAATGCTGGCGTGCTTGCTGCGTCAGGGGAGTACTTAGCCTTTATTGATTCCGATGATACAATCGGGGCCGGCTACATTCAGCGCGCTGTTAGCGTTCTGAATGAGACGCAGTCTGACTTCTTGGTCTCTTCCTATTCTCGCTTCAATTCCACCCGTGAGTGGAAAGCCGCGAGGTGGATCCAGGCCGCGCATGGAGTCGAACGCTTGAAGGCCACGGTCAGTGAATTCCCCGGAATCATGGTTAACGCTATGGCCTGTTCGAAGGTGATACGGAGGTCGTTTTGGGACCAGCACGCGCTGGAATTCCAGCCAGGAATTCTGTATGAAGATCAAATCTTCTCTGCTCGGCTTTACGCAAAATCTGCGAGCTTCGATGTCCTGACGGAACCCTACTATCAGTGGCGTGCTAGGGAGGATAAGTCCTCGATTACCCAGAAAGTCGGTGATGTAGCCGATTTCCAAGCCCGCCTGAGCGCTGCCAAGTATTCACTGTCGGAGCTCAGTGAGTTGAGCAACCAAGTGTCAATCGTGCGGGCCCAGCAGATCCTGGCCAACGATTTCCCGATGTGGCTGCGTCAGATATCGCAGTCTTCCCCCGCCTTCTGGGAAGCGGTGGCGGAGGGTATTGCTGAACTGGCAGGCGAGGTCCCGCTGGACGCGTGGGACCAGGTGAATGCCCAGCACCGACTGCTCTATCAGATTGTCCTGAACGGTTCCCGAGATGACGCCCTTGACTACTTCCGTCAAGGACTGTGGGATCTCAAGAACTATTCCACCTACGTTAAATCAGGGGAAGTCTTTCTGGACTCCGAAGCAATTGACTTTGACCGGTTTAAAGTGGAAGAATCTATGCGTCGTCTCCAGGAACATCAATTTCCCTCGATATGCCGTTTTACCAGAGGCCTGTGGCTGGATGACAAGCTTCATGTGGAAGGGTACGCCTACATCGACCATGTCGATACGAAATATGCGGACTATGCAGTCGAGTTGGTGTTGGTTTCTCCTGACGGCAAAGAGCTGATGATACCGACGAAAAGACGGACCGTTTCACTGGACGAACATGTCGGCAACCATCCGGTAAATGATTACTCGGAGGGTGGCTTTGAAGTCGATATTGATTTTCGCGACATACTTGCCTCCAAAGCTTTCGGTAAACCGGAGAGCTGGAACCTTGAGCTGCAGCTCATGACTTCCGGGATCGCACGGAGAATCAAGTCCGTTCCGGTGATGGCTTCGTCGTCACTGGCCATCGTTGGGGCGAAGCTGATCCAGAACCGTAGCGTAAATCCAACGATGTCAGCCAGCCGCGTCATCTCCATCCGCATCAGCGAGCCGACTGTCACGGCTGCACCCGCTGCAGACGGTAATGCTGGCTCTATAGTTTTACGTACCAAACCAGGCATTGAGCTGCAGGCCGTAGCTGCAATTACGGGAGGGCGACGGTACTTCGCGCCGGTGCGGACAAGGCAACTGGACACCGACGATGTTGAAACTGTGTTCGATCTATCCGACCTTGGCCACCTTCCTAGAGGCGCCGCTCGTATTCGAGCATTCGACACAAAGGGGAAACTCCGCCCTATTACCTGGAGCGCTTCGCATGAGAATGCTCCGCAGATCCAGCAGCGCAAACTCGCCCTGTCAGTTCATGGAAACCTCGAACTATACGAGGACCGCAATGTCGTCGAGGTCCGAGACGTAGGATTCGATAATTTGGGCAGGCTGCGCCTAAGTATCGATGCGTTTACTGCAGGAACGGCATCATTTGGACTAGTCGGCGGACCTGAGGCGATTATGTTGGGCACCTTTTCGCCGGGTAGCCAAGTGGTTGAGGTAGAGCTTTACCGCGCGCCCGGCGAGGCGTTGGCCAGCGGCATCTATCAGGTCGCAGCATGGTCGGAGGATGGCAGGCGCATTACGTTTAGGGCTGATCCTCATCTAGCCACGCCACTGCCCATATCTGCCGTATCGCCGTCGCACAGAGCGACCGTCGGTCTGCGAAGACGAAGTCTTATCGTCCGAGTGTCTCCGTCCTACAAGGACTCGGAAATTGGGGCGGCAAGCCAGCGCAAGCTAAAGGCAAAATATGTGGAGGTCAGCGAGAACCTGAGGCAATCGGTCCTTTTTCGGAGTTACTTTGGGGAGTCCGCGTCTTGTAATCAGTTGGCGATCCACAAAGAACTTAGGGAACGCGGATCAAAGCTTGAACTGCTGTGGGCTGTCAAGGATCGTTCTGTTGCTATACCGGAGGGGGCGATTCCTGTCATCCGCGACAGCGAGGATTGGTACCGGTCGCTGGCGACGACGAAATACTACGTGGACAACATGCACCAACCAGAATATATGGTGAAAAGGGACGGGCAGGTGATCATTCAAACCTTCCACGGCTATCCATTCAAATCAATGGGACTTCCGCATTGGGAGAGTCTTCACCTTGACGGTCATCGCGTCGATTCGTTGCTGGCTCGCGCCAAGGATTGGGACTACTTGGTTTCACCGGCGGCCTACGCTACACCGCTGCTTCGCGAACATTTTGGCTACCAAGGCAAGGTGCTGGAATATGGCTATCCGCGGAACGACGAACTCGTCAATGATGCCTCGGCTGCGCGCCGGATCAGCATCAGACGCGGTCTAGGCATCGCTGCAGACCAGAATGTCGCCCTGTATGCTCCAACCTTTCGGGACGCTGACGCTATCAACGATTACCGGTCCCGGATGGTCAGCTTTCTCGACGTACGCCGACTCAGCGAAGAACTTGGGCCGCAGTGGACGGTTCTTGTGCGGGGGCATGCCTACCATGCCCGGCAAGGAGTGAAACTGACCAATACCGATCGCATTCGGAACGTCAGCACCCATGCGTCGATCAACGAGCTGATGATTGCTTCCGACATCGGTATATTCGACTACTCGTCCATCCGGTTCGATTATGCTGCCTTAAGAAAACCCATGATCTTTATGGTTCCGGATATCGATTCATATTTTAGGTATCGGAAACCAGTCGTTGATTTTTCGGCCACAGCGCCCGGCCCCCAGGTATCCTCCACGGAGGAAGTGGCGGCAACGCTGATGAACGCAGCCGAGACAGGATTCAGCCTGCCGCCGCAATATATGGAATTTGTGGCGGGCTACACCTATCTAGATGATGGGACGGCGAGCCGGCGGGTTGTGGATCAGATCTTTGGCTCGCCCGCAGCTGCGTGAACTGTCAGCGCCGTAGAAGCTGTAACTGTTTCGAGGTGGCAGCAGGGCATGCAGGCAGGGTATGCGGTCTACTTGGAAAGCGCGGTAGTCAGGTCGCGGAGCCCCAGCGGAGCGGCCCGTAGGCCGATTGCTGGGAGCCACCCAGGGAGTCGCAGCAAGCCATCTTCCGTCAGATCGTCGAACATGCCGGTAGCCTGGCATCCGTGCTGTAAGCACAGTTCGCTTCCTGCAGGACGGCACCGAGGGGGCACTGCCAAGTGTGCTTGGTCACGTCTCTTGGGGTGGTGTAATACGGTCGCCGTATGATTCATGGATCGGTTAGGCGCAGAGCGCCAGGTCAGTGTCGGTTCCCTTCTGTTTCGTTTCGGGGCCGGTGGTTCCGGCGGCTTGGGAGGTGCTCCGCGGTCCTGGGCAGTTCTCTTCCAGTACGTCCAGGACCCGGTCGAACTGGGCGTGCACTCCGGCCGCGTCGGGCAGGGTCGCCCCGATTGCCGAGACCAGACCGGCGTGGGCGTCGGAGGTCACCAGCTTCACCCCGGCCAGGCTGCGGGCGGTCAGTTCCGGAAGAACCCCAGCCACCCGGCCCCGTCCTCGGCGGAGGAGGCCTGGATGCCCAGGACCTCGCGGTACCCGTCGGTGTTGACGCCGGTGGCGACTATCGCATGGACGTTCACCACATGCCCGCCCTCGCGGACCTTCAGGACCAAGGCGTCGGCGGCCACGAACGTGTACGGGCCGGCGTCCAGCGGGCGGGTGCGGAACGCCTCGACCTGCTCGTCCAGGTCCCGGGCCATGAGCGAGACCTGGGACTTCGAGAGCCGGTTGATCCCGAGGGCTTCCACCAGCTTCTCCATCCGGCGGGTGGAGACCCCGAGCAGATAGCTGGTGGCCACCACGGTCGTCAGGGCGACCTCGGCCCGGCGCCGGCTCTCTAGCAGCCAGTCCGGAAAATAGGACCCCGAGCGCAGCTTGGGGACGGCTACGTCCAGGGTTCCGGCGCGGGTGTCAGAGTCCCGGTGCCGGTACCCATTGCGCGAGTTGGTGCGTTCCTCGGAGCGGGCCCTATATTCGGCGCCGCAGACCGCATCCGCCTCGGCACTCATTAACGCGTTAATGAATGTGGTCAGCATCTGCCGCAGCCGATCCGGGGAGGCCTGTTCAAGCTGTTCCGACAGAAAGCCGGCAGGGTCAATAGAATGGGGTGCGGTCATCGCGTGAGAACTCCTTGAGAAAAGACTTTGGGCGAGCTTTCCAAGAATCACGCGGTGACCGCCTCACGTTCGGGATCAACACACCCCGCTCCGCGGCACGTTACACCACGCTAATGGGCACTACTTACCACGAAGGCGCGTCCCTACAAAACCCGGGCCAGTTCAAGGCTGCCATCAGCCCACCGGTGAGTAAATGGCATTCGTGGCTGCCCTGAGGGAAATCGTACATAAGTCCGGATAAGTGCTCTTTTTGAATATTGCGGATTATCCGCCCCTTGTCTTGATCCTCCGAGTCTATAATCACCGCCAAGCAACGCAGCTTTTCCATCTACACGGTTGTAGGAGGAAGATGCGATGGGGGTGCGAAGCAGAACCTGCCGTCACTGGACGTGCCTGATCGCCGGTTCGCTCCTGGCCGCAAGTACCTGTCTCCAGGGCCCTGCGGCACAGGCAGCGGCCAAACCCGCAGCGCCCACGGGCGTAGCAGCCAACGGAATCAACTATGAGAACTTCAGCCTCAGCTGGAAGGCCGTGTCCGGCGCCACCGGCTACACGGTCAGGATCGCCACCAACCCGAAATTCACCTCCGGGCGCAAGACGTTCAAACCCGGCAAGGCGTCGCAGAAGGTAACCAAGCTCAGGAACTGCACTACCTACTACTTCAAGGTGAACGCGCACAAGGGATCGGCCGCCGGCGGTGCCTACTCGGCCACGTCCAAGGTCACGTTGAATTGCTACGGGCCGGAGAAAACCTCCAGTATCGGAAAGTTCTCGACGATCACGGTCAAGCCGAAATCCGGCACCAGCATCGGGATCAGCTGGTCCCGACCCAAATCCGCCACGAGGTACGAACTGTGGCGTTCCACCTCCACGAATTTCAGCACTGACCTGGCCAAAGTAAAGACCAGCAAGACCTGGTACATCGACCAGAACCTCAAAGCGAGCACGCCCGGGAAGAGCTACTACTACCGGATCCTGGCTTTCAAATCAGGCAGCAGCACGGTGCGTTACTCCACGAAGTTCGAGGCCAACCTCGCGCCGGGCGTACCCGGGGGAGCGCGCGTCCTGGGCACCTCCGCCAGCGGGGCGACCCTGGCCTGGAATGCCTCGACGAACGCCCGCCAATATGTGGTCCGGACCGCCACGGACCAGGGCTTCACCCAGAATGTGAAGACTTTCACCACGACTGACGGCCGCAACAGGCTCGCGGTGAATACCCTCACCGCCGGCAGGAAGTACTTCTTCCAAGTCAAGGCGGTAAACGGGAACAAACAGCACATCGCCAGCAGCCGTTACGGTGCGTCCGTCTCCGCGACTACGTTGGCGTCGGGCACTCCGCTCACGGTCATGTCGTTCAACGTGCTCACTGCGAACCTGAACGATGGCATCGCCAGCCACAACTGGACCACCCGCAAACCCGCCGTCGTTAACGTCATCGGTGGCAGCGGCGCGGATGTCGTGGGCGTCCAGGAAGCCTACGCCACCGTCAGCTATCCCGGTGTGGTGGACGCGAAACCCCAGTGGGAGGACCTGAGGCAGGGGCTGGTAACCCGCGGCTATGAACGCGCCCTGTCCGGGACGGACGGACTCTACGGCACCCAGTGCGGAGGGACCGGCTGCGCGCAGGACGAGTACCTGCAGGACGGTAATCACATCTTCTACCGCACGTCCACGGTGCGGCCGATTGGAAGCGGCGGCAGAATCCAGCTCACCAATCCGGACAACCGGACCAGCGGCTACACCGCCGTGTGGCAGGTTTTCGAAAAGCGGGACGGCAGCGGCGTCCGCTTCCTGGCCGTGGACACCCATCTCTACTGGCAGGGAATCAACGTCCGGGGAAGCTTCGAAGCCGCGCGCACGAAGCAGGCACAGTCCCTGGTGGCTGCCCTGAATACGGTGAACCGGGACGGGCTGCCCGTTATCCTTCTGGGAGATTTCAACTCGAAGCCGTACCACGATCCCATTACCGCCATCGAAATGGCAGGATATTCCGACGCCGCGGGGGTGGACGTACCGCAGACCAAGGCCACCTATAACAGCTTCCATGGCTTCAGAAACCCGCCGCCGCACACCTGGGGGAACCACATCGACTTCGTTTTCCTGTCGCCGGATGTGTCCGCGAAGAAGTGGGAGTTGCTGGCGAACATTGACTTGACAACCGGGAAGTTCGTGGGTGCCATACCGTCGGACCACCACGCACTCCGGGCGACGCTCACCCTGCCGAAGTAATGGCTTCGGTGTCGACCGCGGCAGCCGCCGGCACTGTCACCAGGGCTTCGCTGGCATCGGTGGCCAGGATCTCGCGCACGGTGGTCTCGAAGCATTCGCTCCGGCTCTGGTAGCCGGCTGCGATCCGGCTGAGCGGGTTGAGGCTTCGTTCGGCAGCGTCCAGCAGCACCTCCGCATCCTCGGGGGAACGCATCAGCTGTGCAGCCCGCAGCGAGGGGTAGCGCTCCGCCAGGTCCTCGTTAGTCCACGCAATGACGCCAATAGGTTTTCCGGTGACCGTGTAGTCCACCAGCACGCTGGAGACGTCGGTGACGAGCGCATCCGAAGCATTGAACAGTTCCACTAGGTCCGCGGAGCGTGCCGCCCCGGAAGCCATGTGCGGACCTCCGTGCCGGCGCAGTTCTTCATCCACGGCGGCCACCAGCCGACGCTCTTCGGCGGACTTGACGCTGAACGGATGCGGCCGGAAAATGATTCGGGCTCCGCGGGACAGCAGGCGCTGGATGTACGGTCCGGCATGCTCGAGCGAACTGAGCGTGGAAGCATTGTTGTAGCCCAGCCAGGTGGGAGCGTAGAGCACCGTCGGTGCTTCGTCCGGGGTGCGTTGGCGCGGTCCCTTGTGAGCGCCGCGCAGCTGCGGCCGGCCGACGACGGCGAATTTTTCTTCCGGGATGAGCACGTTGTTGGCGTGGTAGCGCTCAATCGCGGCCTGCCCGGCCACGAAGATCCTGTCGTACATGGCGTGGACCGGATGGGCGGAAATCTCTTTGTCCGAATCCCCGTGCCCGAGGTAGACATGCGTCAGGTGCCGGTAGCTGACCATGTTGATGTTCGACGCCACAGAATTGACGTAGAAGGTAGCGCGGACCGTAGGGGCGATGACCTTGTCCAGTTCGGCAGTATTCAGGCAGGCGACCAGCGGTATCCCCGCCAGCGCGGGCCGCCTGCGCAGGGCGTCCGCGGCTTCGTTATGCCGGGTCACGACGGCGAAAGGCACCCCCAGCTCCTTCAGCGGTCCCAGCCACTGTTCGATCTGGTACGCGCCGCCGTCTTTGCGCCCTGTGTAGATCAGGAACTCCGGGCCGAAGCTGCCCAGTGCCCGCTGGACCGCCGGCCACCGGCGGCCGCGCTGGCGGGCCAGCCAGAACGCATAGCCGCCGACGCCGGCCATGGCCGCCCCGATGGCGGCCAGCCACAGAATCCACCAGAGCACGCTCCAGCCGGCATTAAGGATGGCCGCGGTGCCGAGCAGGCTGGCCCCGGCCAGGACGCTGGGCACCCAGGCTTGCGGTGCGGCCGGCAGCTTGATTCCGGGAAGCCCATAGGCGGTGACATGGTGGACCGCCAGCACCCGCTGGGTGACCGGGACCAGCATGATGCTGAGGGCCGTTCCAATCCCGCCCAGCAGCACCCATTCCACTCCGGCGGAGCCTTGGAGGGCAAACGAGGCAGCCAGGAAGCCCGCCCCGGCACCAAGCACGACGGCGCCCGCGGTGCGTGGCAAGACGGTGCGCAGGGCCGCCTTCACAACGGCCGCCTCGGCGCGTCGATCAGTTCCCGCGCGGCCTCCAGGAAGCCGTCGGCGTAACTGCCGGCTGGGAAGTCACCCAAATAGTAGACCCTGGACTCTTCCCGCTGCTTTGCCAGCGGATCATGGACGAGCAGGTTGTCTAGCGCCTGGTCGAGGTTCGCTAGGTCCTCCTGGATCACATAGGCCGCCCGGGACGCGGGGGCCTCAGCCGCCAGTTCCTCGACGGTGCGCCCCACGGAGACAATGGAGAACGGCTTGCCAGACTGCAGGTAGTCGGACACCATGGCGGAGACATCCGAGACCATCGCATCCGACGCGTTAAAGCAGTCCACCACGCTCATCTCCTGTTCGGCCGCCTTGCCGTAGATGTGCTGCCGGCCCGTGGCTACGGCATCTGCCGCCAGCAGTTCGCCGATCTCGGTGATCCACGCAGTGGCTTCCGGAAAGCGGTAGTTGAACGGGTGGGCGCGGAAGATTACTGTGCAGCCCCGGGCCAGCAGGCCTTCGACAATGCCCCGGCCGTGCGGGAGCGAGTACACCGCGGTGTCGGCGTAGGGTCCACGCCAGGTGGGGGCGTAGAGAACCGTCGGGTTCAGCCCGGGCGCACCCCGGCGGTGCTGGATGTCCTCCACCTGCGGGCGACCGACGATCCGGAACTTCTCCCGCGGAATGTCCACGCCGTGGCGGGCGTAGCGGTCCACACCTGCCTGGCCAGCACTGAAAATGTGGTCGTAGATGGCATGCACCGGGTTGTAGCAGGCAGGTTTCTCCGAGTCTCCATGGTTGAGCCAGACGTGGCGCATTTCGCGGCGCTCGATGAAGTGGGTGTTCTTGACCGCGTTGTTGACATAGAACGCGACCTTCAGGCTCGGCGGGGCCACTTCTTCCAGGCTCCGCAGGGTCGGCCGGTGGATAACCGGGGCATCGGTCAGCGCGGCGATGGCACGCATCATCCGCAGCGTCCGCGTGATGACGATGTAGGGCCGGCCGATCCGGTCCAGATAGGGCAGCCACATGCCGGCCTGGTACCCGGCACCCACATTGGACCCGAAGTAAAGGGCGAACTCGGGGGCCAGCCCCTCCACGGTTCGGGCCAAGCGCGCCTCGTGGCGCAGGTTCCGGTAGCTGCGCTGCCACCCGGCGGCCAGCACCTTGGCGCTGAAGACCAGCACCAGTACTGCCAGCAGTGCAGCGGCGGCCGGTGCACCGGCGGAGGTGAAGAACGCGGCCACGAAGCCCGCGGCCAGGCCAACTAGGCTCACGGCCGCGACACTGCCCCGGGGCAGGATCTCGTGGCCCTGGGTGCTGACGTCCCGGATATTGCGGGCGTCCAGGCCGCGCGGACGCCAAGCAACTACCGCGTAGCGTTCCAGGACCGTGGCCGCCAGCCAGCAGCCCAGGCCCGCGGTCAGCCAGGCGCCCGCCCCTGTCCAACCCGGGGTACCGAGCTGAAGGATGAGAGTCAGGATGAGCAGGGTTCGTGCGGCAAGGTTGCTGCCGAGCATGGCGTTCAGCGCGCGGCGGCGCCGAAGAGCGCGCCGGTGGAAGAACAGGGAAACCGCCACAGTGGCCAGCCCTGCAGTACAGACCAGTCCCGCTGGTGCTCCGAGCAGATGCGTGCACCAGACCGCCACGGCTCCGGCGGAGGGCAGGACAAAGCGCAGCAGTGCCATCAGGCGGCGGCGCGCTGGGGATGTGCGCTCGTCCTCGTCTGCGGCATTATCCTCGCTGGCGGCCGCGTTGTCTTCGATGGCAGCGGCAGCGTCCTCGTCCGTCGCGCTGGTTTCGGCCGGTGCCTGGGCCTCATCCGCCGCAGCGGCAGTCGGAACGGCGTGGCGCGGGCGTGCCGACGCCACGGTGCGGGCGGTGCCGATGAACGCCTCCGCGTAGCCCTCCACCGGGAAGTCGCCGAGGTAGTCCGAGCGCAGCTCGGAACGGATGCCGGCCATTTCGTCCGCGCCCAAGAGGGAATTTAGGACCTGGTCGATATTGGCCAGGCCGCCGTCGAGCACATAGGAGGCCCGGGCGATCGGGTACTGCTGGACGAAGTCCTCCGGCTCGGCATTGACCGCCACCATCGCGAACGGCTTGCCGGAGTAGAGGTAGTCGGAAACCACGCTCGAGACGTCCGAAACCATCGCGTCCGAGGCGTTCATGCACTCGATGATCCCGCGGATGGATTCGGCTTCCGCGCCCCACAGGTGTTTCCGTCCGGTCCGCTGGGCGTCTTCGCGCAGCACTTCCTGGATATTCCGAATCAGTGCGGCGTCTTCGGGGAAATCGTAACTGAACGGGTGCGGGCGGAAGATTACGGTGGCACCGCGGTCCAGCAGCGAACGGACGATCTTCTCGCCCACGGGCAGGGAGTGGAAGAAGGTCTCCTCCACATGGCCCCGCCAAGTGGGGGCATAGAGGACCGACGGGGCGTCGCTGGCACCCTCGGGCCGCGCGTGCTTGACGTCCTCGAGCTGTGGCCGGCCGACAACCTGGAACTTGTTCCGCGGGATCGAGACGCCATGCTCGGCGTACCGCCGGGTGGCAGCCTCGCCGGCGGCGAAGATCCTGTCGTACATGGCGTGGGTCGGATTATACGACGGCGGCTTGTCCGAATCTCCGTGGCCGAGGTACACATGCGTGAGTTCGTGGAACCGGACCATTGCGCCGTTACCCGAGGAAGCGTTCACGTAGAACACGGCATTGACGCTGGGCACCACGACGTCGTCCAGATCGGCCACCCGCCGGCGCATCACCACGGGGGCGTCGGTCATCGCGGCCAGGGCTTCGGAGGGCACCAGCGAGCGGGTCACGATTATGAACTTCTTGCCGGTGCGCTGCAGGTACGGCAGCCACATGGCCACCTGGTAGGAGGCGTCGTCCGGCCGAGCGGTGTAGATGATGAAGTCCGGGGCATAGCGCCGCACCGCGGCACCGAGGTTCTGCTCAATTGCCCGGCTGGCGGAAATCCGCCGGAATGCGTTCAGCGCGGCGGCACCGTAGAGCCCGAGTATGGCCACAGTTGCCGCGCTCAAAAGCCAGACCGGCCAGCCCAACACTGCCGTCACGGCGGCCCAGCACAGCACGATGAATGACCCGGTGACGTAACTGCGAGCGTGCCCCGTTTGCTTCGCCACCGCGGCTACACCGGGTAGCTGGCTGGCAAAGGCTTGTTGTGCGCCCAACGCCCGGCGCAGCAGCGGCTCCACCAGCACCATGCCCAGCGCCACAGCGGTAGTTAGTACCACCGTCCAGCGGCCTGCTGTATCCGGGAAGGTCTGGACCAGCAGCAGGGACGCGGCGGCAAAGGCTCCTGCCCGCGGCACGGCCAAATGCCCCAGCGCCTGGCCTGTCTCCCTTCGGAACGCCACCGTCTGGACAGCGCCGGCGACGCCGGTCACCAGGATCATGGCTGCGGCCAGCCAGACGGGGCCGCCGGAGGCCGCGACCACGGCCGCAGCCGCGGCGAGCAGGGTCAGGGCCAGCCCGTAGCTTGCGTCACCGGCCAGGCCGCCCAGCACCCGGCGGGCGCTGGGAAGCGTTTGGGATTCGTCAGCAGATATCAGAGCCATTGGAAGCTTTCACTGGGGGCAGTTGGGGGGGGAGTCTAGGCCGGAGGGACGCCGGACGGCGTTTACCTCCGCAGCGCGTGTCGCTTCAGGCGGCGGAGGCGGACCAGCAATCCGGCCAGCCCAATGCGCTTCGGCGACGGACGGCCGTGCCGCTCCGGCTGGGGCGCTGGTGCCTCTGTGGCGGCGGCCGCCGGCTTCTTGGCCGCTGGCTTCAACGGCACCAACGTGCCGGCCTTGAGGCGCAACGGCAGCTGGCAGCCGGTCCGTTCACAGTCTAGTTCCAGCACGAAGAGCGGGACTGTCCCGGCCGCGGTGCCGGCGGGTACTGCCGGTACCGCGGCCGGCAGCCGGACCTCTAGCTGCCCGTCCGGCCGCAGCGTATGCTCGAGCGGCAGTCGGCCCTCCGGGGTCAGCAGCGCAGCACCGCGTACCGCGCCGCTGTTCTTGGGCAGCGTCAGATTTATCACGCCCTCGCCGTGGCCTGCGACTTTGGCCGCAGTGAACCGCGGTTTCGGACCCTGCCGCACGCTGAAGCTGCCATGGGCCGTGGTGTAGCCCTCCAAGTACATGGCTGCCCCATCTTCCGGCGAGAGCAGCACCACGGCACGGGCTTCGACCGGGTCGCCAGTGCGCGGATACGACGCACGGGCGGAGGCCAGCTCGCGGGCGCCGTCCGCCAGCACCAGGCGCGCATCCCAGACTGTGGGTACGGCTGGGGCCTGCGGCAGCAGCTCGGGCCCGAAGCAGAACTGCCAGCGGTTGCCACCCAGCGGACTGCCGGCCACGCTGACGGCGGCGGGGGAGGGGCCCCGGGTGGTCAGCTCCAGCGTCAGCGGATGCAGCGCCAGGCCAGGCACCTCGGCCAGCGGGCTCTCCAGCCGGTAGGTCACGGCCAGCCCGGCGGCGGTGCCGGCGAGGGACTCGAAACTATGCTGAAGCTTGCCGCCGGTCCGGACCAGGCGCAGCTCGGCCGGGACGAGGGCGTTGAGGTCCGGGCCGAGATCAAAGTGCACCTGGCCGTCGTCAACGGTGTAGGCGAGGTCGTCCGCCAGTTGGCGGTTGAGCTCGGCCAGCTGCGCAACGGTGCCCTTGCGGGCCACCGCCAGCCGCAGCCGCGGCTTGTCCGCGACCGCCGCCAGGTCCTCGGCGCCCATATGGGGCAGGACTTCCTGCTGGATCCGCCGGAGGAATTCCTCCTGCTCCCCGGACGGGGCAGTCATGAACGGCCTACCCAGACCCGGTGCCAAAGTCCTGAAGATCACGCGGTGGAAGAACTGCTGCCGGCGCCGGCCCGGCTTCGTGTGGGCAGTGATGATCTCTGCCATCCGGGTGGTGGTCAGCAGCTTGTTCCGCAGTGACTGGGGCTGCTTGGAGACGTTGCCGCCGTCCTCACGGCCGCGCAGATGGTAGTAGTCGTAGTCCGCGAGGGTAGTCACCTTCCCGGCGGCCAGGTAGCACTGGCCGACGAAGACCTGGTCTTCGCCCTGGACCATGTCTTCGGGAAAGGTGGCGCCGAGGCGGCTGATCAGCGAGGTACGGAACAGCTTCCAGGGCGAAAGCGTCCGCCAGGCCCCGTCGTTGAGCACATCGGCGTCGTAGACAGTCTGCAGGTAGGAGGCCTGCCGCACCGTCCTGTTGTCACCGACGGCCAGCGCCACCACCACGTCGGAGCTATGCTCGCGGGCGGCGGATACCATCCGTTCCAGCGCTTCCGGGGAGAACCAGTCGTCCGAATCCAGGAAGAAGATGAACTCGCCGGTGGCAGCGGCCAGACCGCGGTTGCGGCCCACGCTGGGCCGGCCGGAGTTTTCCTGCCGCAGTGCCACCAGGTTCGGATGCTCGGCACGCAGGGACTGCAGGTAGTCCCACGTGCCATCCGTGGAGCCGTCGTCGACCACGATAATTTGGATCTCGGACTGCGGCAGCGTCTGGTTGAAGACGCTTTCCAGGCATTCCTGCAGCAGCGGCTGGCAGTTGTAGGTGGGGGTGACAAGGGAAACGGTGGGCGTGCTCACGTGGTGCCTCTAATTCAAATCGGTAACAGCGCCGGGAAACGAATCCTGCAGCGGGTCCAGGCTCACGGTGTCGGCCGGCCGCCTGGCCGTCTGGGCCAGCTTGACGAAGTCGGTGGTCGGGAGCTGCTCCGCGGCGACGACGGCCTCGGAAACCTCTTCGCGCTCGAGCACGCTGAAGAAGTCCTCGAACTTGAAGGTGTCGCCGAGCAGCGCATGGTCCCCGATCCGCAGCCAGGTCCACGGGACGCCGTAGGCGTGGGCGATGATGATCCCGTGCAGCGACGTCGAAATGCAGTGGCTGGCGCCGGCGATCTGGGCCACCACACGCTCCAGCCCGTTGCCGACGTTGACCAGGTTCAGCTGGGGGCCCTTGACCCCGGCGAAGTAGGCCTTGTGCGAATAGTGCGGCACGATGGCGATCTTGCCCGCCTTTTTCGACGGCGCCGGTTCCAGGAAGCGCGGCAGCAGCAGGGCCGGGTCCCCGTACACTTCGGGGACGTCCCAGCCCAGCTTGGTGGTGAGTTCGTGGCGGGTCAGCCGCCCGCGGACGGCATGGATGGCCGCCGGCTTGTTCGGCCCGATCCGCTCGGCCTTCTCCGTGCCCAGTTGGTTGATGATGCCGGAGCCCCACAGCTGGTGCCCGGGCACGTTCAGGTGGCCGACGACGGACCCTACGGTGAAGAGCGAAGGCTGCTGGGGCTCGGTCCATTTGCTGTTGACCACCGGGCTACCGGTCATGGCGCCGACCAGCCAGGGGCCGATGGTGTCGCCGAAGTTCGGCTTCAGGTCCCACCAATAGGTCAGCACGTGGCCGGCCGGGACCGGCTGGTGCGGATTGGCTTCGTTCGGCAGGGTACCCAGGAGGTTCGCCAACCACTGCATTTTGGTCAGCGTTTCCTGCACTATGCGCGGGCGCGCGCTGCGGGCGCCTGGCCACCGTGCCAGTACATGGCGTTCGCCCTTGTCACGGACCATCGGTGCCAGACCTACCAGCGAGCTGCGCAGTACGCGTTTGGACAAGGCGCCGCGTCCCAGGGCCGACAATTCCAGCTGGTCGGCCTTGACACGCAGGTCGAAGGCATAGGCCAAGGCCCCATCCGTAAAATCCAGGCACACGCAGGTTTCCGAGTGCCTTTTGACACTGACCAGGCCCGGCATCTGGGCAGCGCGCTGCCCCAGCCGGCTCTGCAGCGTCCGCAGCGGGTCCGGGTCCGTGATCCGTCCGTAGGCGCGGACCAGCCGTCGGGCCTGGCTGCGCAGGGCCGTAACAGCGGTTGGCGTGCCGGTAAATTGCATGGCGGTATCGTGCTGCCTTTCGCGCGTTGCGGTGCCGGCTGCAGGCCGCGGTGACAATCACGCCGGGCAGGGGTGAGCCGGTCCTTGGTCCAGCGGCCTCCGCGGAGGCCGCCTGTACTTGCCTCCGGCGGTGCGAAGGGCCGGAGGCAAGTACCCATCATATACTCGCTGCGCTGGCACAGGTCGCCATGCAGCCCACCGTCAAAGCTCGCCGGCAGCCTTGTATGGCCACAGGCCGCTGTGGACAAAGCGCGTGCCGGCAAAGAACCAGGCAGAGCCGTCCGGTTTGGTTGCCAGCAGGTCCACCTTGCTGTCTCCGTTGAACCTGCCCACCCCGAGAAGCCGGTTGTACTTGTCCCACCCGCTGGCGATCAGCCTCCGCTCGGCGGCGAACCAGCCGTTGGCTGTCGAGTAGGACTTGTAGCCAGCCAGCAGCCAGAGCGAACCGTCCCGCTTCCGCGCGACCAGGTCCATGGTGCCATCGCCGTTGTAGTCACCGGTGGCGGCCACCTTGTTATAGCTTCGCCAGCCGGACTCGATCCGGGACTTCTTGCCGGTTCGGCCGGTTCCGGTACCGGCAAAGAGGTAGACGGCGCCATTGCTCTGCACGGCGACCAGGTCCATTTTGCCGTCCCGGTTGACGTCGCCGGCCCCGGCCAGGTGGGTGAACTTGTTCCACCCGGCCGAGCCGATCCGGATCTTCGACCGGAACACCGGCTGGCCGGAGGAAGCCCGGCCGGTGCCGCGGAAGAGCCAGAGCGAGCCGCTCTTGCCGCGTGCCAACATGTCGTTCCGGCCGTCGCCGTTGTAATCGCCGACGCCGACCAGGAGGTTGAATTTGTTCCAGCCGCTCTTGCCGATCTTGACCCGGGCGCCGTAACCGCCATTGCCGTTGCCGGGGGCAAACCACAAGGAGCCGCTGGACTTGCGGGCGAGCAGGTCCGGATCCCCGTCGCGGTTCAAATCGCCGGCGGCGATGACCAGGTCGTAGGAGTCCCAGACGGACTGGCCGGCGCGCACCCGGGGTTTCATCCCCGTGGAGTCCTTCATCTGGGAGCCACGGAAGAACCCGAGATCGCCGTTGGGAAGGGTGGTCACGAGGTCAGGCTTGCGGTCCCGGTTGTTGTCGCCAAGGCCGAGGATCTGGGTGAACTTGTCCCAGCCACCGGAGGCCACCCGCTTGGCGGTGCTGAAGGTGCCGTTCAGCTTGGCCGTCCGGGTGTTCCGCAGCACCCACAGGGAACCGTCGGACCCCCGGCCCAGGACGTCCGCCTTACCGTCCCCGCTGAAATCGCCGGGAGCGGCCAGCTGGTTGTAGCCGCTCCAGCCGGAGGCGACCTTGGTCTTCGCCCCGAAACTGCCGGTGCCGAGGCCGGGGAAGACCCAGACCGTCCCATCCGAGAGCGTGCCCAGCAAATCGCGCTTGCCGTCCCCGGTCAGGTCGCCCGGAACCAGCAGCGAACGGTACTTGGCCCAGCCCGTGGCGGAGATCTCGACGCCCTTTTTCAGCGTGGCGGTGGAGGTGCCGGCCATGAACCACAGCGAACCATCGGTGTTCCGGGCCAGGACGTCGGGGCGCTTGTCCCCGTTCAGGTCCCCGGCACCGATGATGGCGTTGTACTTCTGCCAGCCGCTGCCGATCTTGCGTTCCTTGCCGAAGCCGCCCTTGCCGTTGCCGGGGTAGAGCCACATCGATCCGTCCTTGCGGCGGGACAGCAGGTCCCCGTTGCCGTCCCCGGTCAGGTCCCCGGGCGTAGCATTGCGCAGCTTGCGGTCGTACATGCCGGCGAAATTCTTCAGATCGGTCCAGCTGCCGCGCCAGACGTTGGAGTCGCCCACGAACGGGCCGGAGGAGCTGTACTGCCAGATGTCCCAGCTGGTCCAGCCGGCCGGCAGCGGGGCCGGGGAAGCGACCCCGTACTCGGCAATGTGGAGCGGATGGTCCCGGAACGCCGTGCTGTTGCCGGTGCACTGGTTCCACCAGCCGGCGGTGGTGTAGATGGCGGGGTAGCGGCCGATGCGGGACTTGATGGTGTTGGAGAAGTCCCGGATCCAGGACACCATCTTTGTGGCGCTCATGTTGTAGCAGGTGTTGCCCAGCTTCTTGTACGGGTTGTACTCAATGTCCAGCAGCGGGGGCAGGGTCTTGCCGTCGGCAGACCAGGCGCCGCCGTTTTTGAGCAGGTAGTCCGCCTGTTCCTTCCCCGAGGAGACGCTGGGGATGGCGAAGTGGTAGGCGCCGCGGATCATCCCCTGCTTGTAGGAGCCGGTGTACTGCTGGTCAAAGTACGGATTCAGGTACGTGGTGGCCTCGGTGGCTTTCACATACGCGAACCGGGCCCCGTAGTTCCATTCACTTTGCCAATCCACCGTTTCCTGATGGCTGCTGACGTCGATGCCCTGGATGCCGTTTGGCCGCCATTTTGTGCGGTTCGCCGCCGGAACCCCGGCCACCGGCTGCACGGCGGCGGTCCGGTCGATGGACAGCGCATCCGCTTCCGGTGCCAGTTCCTGCTGCAGGTCCTGTCCGAGTTTCTCCTGTTCGTCCGGCTGTGCCATTTCCTTGCGCAGTTCAAGACCGTGCCCCATCTGGGCGCCGTCCTCACCCTGCAGGGCCTTCATCAGGCCGTCGAGCTGATCCTGAGTGAGTTTGTCAACGTCAACCTCGGCGGCCGGATCCAGCAGGGCTTCCATGGTTTCGCCGGCTGGCTCTTCCGCGGCGGGTTCCGGTTCCGTAGCGGGCGGATCGGCGGACGGCTCCGGTGTCCCGGCCTCGGTCGGAACGGCGGTGGGTTCCGCAATGTTTGTACCGGTTGGTTCGAGCGTCGGTTCGGCGGCGGGCTGGGCTGGAGGTGCTTCGGTCGCTCCGGTGGGGATGGTGCCGTCAGCGGGTTCGCCCAACGGGCTTTCCACAGCGTTGCCCGGCTTAGGCTCGGCGGCTCCGGCCGCCGGCGGAGCCATCAGCAACACGGAAGAGGCCAGCACCAGCGTGGTCAGGGCCGAGACGGTCCTGGCTGGAATCCTGCGGGATGAAGGGGGGCCGGCGGACAGCGGATTGCGTTTACTCATAAAGCTTCTCCCAGGTTTCCCTGCCGTGCGGCATGGCACTTCGGCAGGAAAATGGCTGATCAGGGGCGAATGATGGCTTCACCTTAACAAAGGATTCCCGCCATGTGAGTCCCCGGCGCGGTGTTGTGCCGGATTTGTATAAAGGTTTTACAAACCCGGCCGGAACCGACTCCTGCGGCACCGGTTGCGGCGGCGCCAGATCGGCGGAGGACAGGGATTCCCTGAAGCGGCAGGAACGTGCAAGCATACAGGCGGGGAGAAGGGGGAAATCAATGGCTGCAGGTTTCAAGCTCAGCCGCGTCAGTCTGCGGGCCGATGGCTCCCTCGATGTGTCCGGAACGGCCGCCGCGGTGCCGGACAGCCGCCCGGCGGGCTTCCTGCTGGTGGGGCGGCAATCCGGCCAGGAGCGCCGGTATCCGGCCGCCGTCGTCACCGGCCCTGCGGGTCCGGTCGAAATTAGCTGCGTGATTCCGCTGGCAGACCTCCCATACCCGGCCGAGGACCTGGTGGACCTGTACTTCGTGTCCGGGCCGGACCGGCTCCGCGTCGGCTGGCAGCAGGTGCTGCAGTGGCTGCCGTATCCCACCAAGTTCGGCAATCTCAGCTTCAAGCGGAAGGGGGCCTGAGCATGGCTGCGGATCAGGGGCCCATGCTGCCGGCGGGCAGGTATTTCATGGTGCTCTGGGGTATCAGCGAGAGTTTCGGTGGCATGACCACCATGAGCCTGCATCGTGCCGGAGCCTTCCGCCAGCACGGCGGCCGGACTGCCGCCGTCCTGACCTTCGAATCCAAGCCCAGCTACGAAACGCTCCTCGAACGGCTTCGCAGCCAGGGCAAGATCGATCCGGCCGTCGAGGTACTCAATATTTTCCAGTACTACCGCAGTGCCGCGTCCGATGGCGGAGCGCCCGACGGCGGATCGGTGCCCGCGCCCGTTCCGGCGGACGCCGGGACCACCGGCGTGCCCGAAGTGGTGTTCGATCCCGAGGGCCGGGTCTTTATGCGCACCCTGATGCGTCCGGACGGCGAGACCATGGCGCTGCGGGTGTATTACCGCCAGGACGGCACGGAATACTTCCGCGACGAGTCCCCGGTGGACGCTGCGGGCCGCACGCTTGGCCGGTACCTGACGCTGCTGGACCGGGCCGGCCGGCCGGTCCGCCGGTGGCGGAAGGCCGGGGACTTCTACCGCCACTGGCTGCTGGAACTTACGGCTGCCGAGCAGACCGTCCTCGTAGTGGACAGCGCCGTGGCCGCCGGGGTGGTGGGGCCGCTGCAGGCGGAGCACCTCCTCAAGCTGGTGGTGGTCCATAACAGCCATATTGCCGCAGGCGGAGATCCGTTCCAAGGCAAGCTGGCCGGCACCCGGAAGGGCATCTTCGAGGGCAGCTGGGCCTGGGATGGCCTGGTTTTCCTGACCCGGCGGCAGCAGGCGGACTACGAGCAGCGTTTCGGTGCGGCCAACAACCTCTTCACGGTCTCCAACCCCAAGGCCCGCACCGCGGCGCTGCCGCCGTTCGAAGCCCGCCATCCCAACCGCGGCGTGATGGCGGCCCGGCTCGAGCCGCAGAAGAACCTGGCCGAGGCGGTCGCCATCATGGCGCTGGTCAGCCGCCGGTTGCCCGATGCGGTGCTGGACATCTACGGCACCGGATCGCAGCGTGAGGCGCTGCAGGAGATGATTGACGACGCGGGCTTGGCCGGCGTCGTCAGACTGCGCGGACACGCGCCGAATGCCGCGGCCGAGTTCGAAACCGCCAGGTTCTCCCTGCTCACCAGCCGCTTCGAGGGCCAGCCGCTGGCGCTGATGGAAAGCCTGGGCCGGGGCTGCCCCCCGGTCGCCTACAACATTCGCTACGGCCCGGACGATGTGGTCGAAAACGGCCGCAACGGCTTCCTCGTGGCTGCCGGGGACCAGGAAGCAGCGGCGGACCGCGTGGTGCGGCTCTGCACCGATGACCAGCTGGCCCGCAGCCTGGGCCAGGCCGCCTGGGTAAGCAGTGGCAGGTTTTCCGACGCCGCCGTGACCGCGCAATGGGCGCGGGTAGTGGAGCAGGCGTGGCTGCAGGCTCCGGAGCGGCTGGCGGTGCCTGGTCTGGACTTCACGCTCGCCGAACTGAGCTTCGAAGCCGACGGCGGATTCCGCATCCTTGGCGACCTCACCTGGCAGCCGGGCTCAGGGCCGCCGGCCGAGCAGTACCTCGAGGCGAACCTGGTGATCGGGCGGCGGACTTCCGGGCCACCGGAATTTCTTTCTGCCCAGGTGGTGCAGCGGCAGCCCGGCGGCCTGCGGATCAGCGCCGGAGCCGACGGCGGGCAGCTGGGATACGCGGTGTCTATGGACAACCATGAGCTGGACATCTTCCTGCAGGTGCACGGCCGCAACGTGCTGCGCACTTTCCGGATCGGCTTCCCGGGTCCGGCGCCGTCTTGGCGGCCCTATGCGACGATCCACGGCTCGCTGAGCCTGAAACACGCCTGAGCCTCAAGCGCCCCGGGGACGCACCGCGGCCCGGATTAGGTTGTGCGGTTCCACCAGTACCTGCGCTATGAACCGGACCGGCCGGCTGACCGCCGCGACACAGAACAGCACGGATGCGGCGAGGAACACCAGCGTGCGGGCCGTGGGCTGGCCCAGCTGTACCAGCGAGGACGCTCCGACGATGGTCAGCAGCGGCAGGTGGAGCAGGTACGGATACATGGTGTGCCGGCCTGCCTCGGCTGTCCGGCTGCCCAGGCGCGATGGGGCTCCCGGGCTGCCGGGCAGCACGAGCATGAACCCGGCAGCCATCGCCGTGCCCACCACCAAGACCACCAGGCGGACCAGCATGCCCTCGAGACTGCCCAGGCCGAGTTCCTCATAGCCTGCGTCACCCAGGAATGGCTGGCGCCAGAAGTCCCTGCCCTGGACCGCTACGACCACCGCTCCGGAGGCCAGCACCGCCGCCCCGGCCAACCGCGTCGGCCACAGGCCGCGCCAGGCAGCCACACGTTCCACGATCCACGGCCCGGCTAGGAACAAGGGCAGGAAGACCAGGATCCGGGACAGCGAGAGGAATCCGCCAATGTCCGGGCTCAGTCCCGCCGCCAGGGCCAGGACCACGGCGATCGGCACTGCGCCGGGCAGCCCCCGGAACCACGGCCCGGCCAGCCGCCACGCCGCCAGCGCCACCAGGAACCAGAGGCCGAAGGTCTGCTCGGCAAACTTCCAGCTGGGGAGGGTGCCTTCGAACGTGTAGTTCACCGCGAAGGCCACCAGTTGGAACAAGAGGCAGGGGAGCAGCAGCTGCCACCAGATTTTCGCCAGGTTCCGGCCGCTGGCCTCGATGCGCCTGGCACCCCAGCCAGCCAGCAGGATCAGGACGGGGATGTGGAACATGTAGACGTAGTTGGACACCATGACGGCCAAGAGGCTGCTGCCGCGCAGCAGGCCAACTGCGTGGCCGGCCACTACCAGGACAATGGCAGCCCAGCGGGCCTGGTCGATCCAGGTCTGGCGGACGCGTCCCGCGGGCGGAGCCCCGCGCAGGCGGTTGATGTCCTGTCTCATCACCGGGTCCGCGCTACCTTGTTCCGGGGCGGGCAGCCGAGAGGGCCTTGTCGATCGGCTTGGCTAGGTACGGGGCCAGCGACGAGGCGTAGGTGGCGGTGATGTGGGAACCATCGCGGTAGGCGACCACCGAGCCGATTGCCGCCGGGCAGACGCCACCGGTGCAGAAATACTTGTCCAGATCCACCCGGCTGATGCCCGGCAGGGACACCTTACGGGCCGCCTCGTCCAGCGGGTCCATCCAATGCCAGCTGGACGGCGTCCCGGCGCAGGCGGCGGGGTTGCCGGAATGCGCGGCCAGGCAGTCTGGAATGTTGCTGATCCTGCTGCCTGGATAGGGTGGGTCCTTGATCACCAGCACGCGGGTGCCCGCCTTGGCCCACTGCTTCAAATAGGAGGCGTAACCGGCGACGGCGGGTATCCGGGTGGTGCCCCAGCTTTCGCCCTGCACCGGGACGGACTGCCGTTCGGAGGTGATGACCAGGTCGAACTTGCCGCCGTTGGTCTGTTCCATGACCCAGTCCCCGTAGTCCAGGCAGTTCTGCGTCCTAGCTTCGGTACCCAGCTCCAGCGGGGCATTGGTGACGTTGCACCGGGAGACCAGGAAGGTGCTGATGGTCCATCCGTGGCGCCGAGCCAGGGCCTGCAGGGCAGGCAGCCAGTGTCCGGCGTGGGAATTCCCCACCAGGGCGATCCGGACGGGCCCGTTGCCGTAGGTGCAGACCGGCCGGTCCAGGAAGTCGTCCTCCGCCCAGCAGCCGTCCCGGTAGGCGTCCGGCAGGTCCTTTTTGGCCAGTGCCGGTTCCGGGACGAGCTCGGCCTTCGGATCCGGCGGGCACTGTTTGAATCCCTGTGCTGCCGCCGCTGCACCGATGCAGGGCTTGCGGCTCTGCGTCACGGCCGCCAGCTGGCTGGCCGCCAGCTGCTGGCGATAGCCGACCTCCACCAATTGGGCGCCGCCCAGCAGGACCACCACGGCCATGCCGGCGGCGGCGAAACGGTAGCTGGGCAGCAGCCGGGCCGACGGCAGGGACAGCCGGAACCTGTCTTCCACATAGGTTTTCGTCAAGGCCGAAAGCACCAGCGTCAGGGCCAGGACGGCCAGCTGGCTCGGCAGCCCCGGGCCGAACAGCCCGGGCAGCAGCACTAGGAGCGGCCAATGCCACAGGTAGATCGAATAGGACGCATCCCCGAGCCACTGTACCGGCCGCAGCCGCAGGATGCCGGTGGGAGAGTACGTCCGGCTGGTGCCGGCCAGGACCACCAGCGCGGTACCCAGTACCGGCAACAGGGCCGCATAGCCGGGGAAGGGCGTCCGGGCGGAGTAGCCGCTCCCCGCCAGCAGGATGGCCGCCATGCCCGTCCAGGCAAGCACCGCCGTCGCCGGCTGCGGCAGGCGGGTGGCGGCCAACGGCGCAAGGGTGGCCACGAAGCCTCCTGCGGCCAGTTCCCAGATCCGCGTTGGAGTAATGAAATAGGCGCTCGCCGGCTCGACCGCGGTAGCCAAGACGGAGAAGGCAAGGGAAACAGCAATCACCCCCGCCACCGTCCAGCGCAGCGCCACCGCCGGACGGTGCCGCCGTTTGCGGGCCACCGCGAAGAGCGCCAGCAGCAACACCGGCCAGCCCAGGTAGAACTGCTCTTCCACGGACAGGGACCAGAAGTGCTGGACGGGCGTGGGGGCATTGTCGCTGGCCAGATAGTCCACCGAACTACCGGCCAGCAGCCAGTTCTGCACGTACAGCGCCGAGCCGACGATCTGCCGGGCGTTGTCCTCCCACTGGGTGGACGGGGTCAGCACCCTCGAGCCCACCGCCGTCGCGGCGAGGACAACGAAAGCTGCCGGCAACAGCCGGCGGATGCGCCGGGCCCAGAACTGGAGCAGGTCCCGTCCCGTCCGCGGCTGCCTGCCGAGCAGATGCGCCGTCATCAGGTAGCCGGAGATGACAAAGAAGACATCCACACCCACGAACCCACCGGTCAGCGCGCCCGGCCAGAGATGGTAGGCCACCACCATGGACACGGCGAGCGCGCGCACGCCTTGGATGTCCTGCCGGAAGCCGGCCGCGCGGGGCGTGTTGCCGGAATCCTGTTCGGCTCCGGTCCGGAGTGTTGGCTGATCTGTCGTGGTGGCTCCTGACGAAGGTCACTGCCCAGGTTCGGTGTGCCGGTCAGTCTACTCGCCGCTCCCCACCGGAAACAGGGAGCCGTGCCGGCTACCTGTACTGGCTGTTCATCCAGCTGATCCGGCTCTTTTGCCAACTGCGCAGGTAGCTGACTTCCTTCGACCAGGAGCCCTTGACGATGTGGTAGTCGCGGAGCTTCTCCTTGACGTTCCACAGCTTGAAGTTTGCCGCGGCGGATTTCGAAATCAGCTTGCTTTGGCTGGTCAGGTAGGAATCACTCTTCTTCAGCTCGGCGTGAACCTGCGTCCAGCGCTTGCTGACCGCCTTCCGGAAACCGGGATCGTCATTCAGTCGGTTGAACCAGGTGTCCGCAGACTGCCGTGCGGCGATCTTTAGCGGATCGCGGAGGTACCAGGTGTTCGTGGTTTCCAGCTTTCCACCCCGGTCGGCGTTCCCAGCGGAAATATCAAAGTCCCACAACGGCCCGAAATACAGCTTCCCATCGGCTTTCTTGTACATGTAGACGCTGGCATACATGTTGCCGTCGAGGGGCTTCATGAGTTCCATGGCGATGTAATAGTCGACGGCGGAGGGCAGGCTGATGTATTTTCGCCAGCCTTCGGTGGAGGACTTGAAGTTTTTGCCGAACAGCGCCTTGTCCGCGGCATCAAGATATCCGTCGATGTATTTGATCTGCGCCGCTGTGATGCCCTTTCCGGTATCCTTGCCGGCTTCGTCATAATCGTTTTCGGGTTCCTTAATGCCCACATAGCCGTGTTTGCCGACCGTCACGTTGTGGTCGGCACCCTTGCGGAAATCCCACTCGAGGACGTAGCCGCCGGTCTTGTTGCCGGAGCTCGAATCCAGTTCCGGCACGCTGACCCGGACCGCATCCCCCGGCTTCTTCTTGGCCGGATCGGTGACTGCAATCCGCTCTATCAGCAGGTACGAACCGCGGTAGGAACCGTTGATGTAGAGATCCACCGGCTGGGATTTGGGGGTCCAGGCCAGCTTCGTCATCTTCGAGCCGATGAAGCCGGCGAGCGAGTTGCGCAGCAGCGACTTGTCGTAGTGGTTCGCCACCAGAGCCCATTTCTTGCTGGCGCCCATCCCGCACAGATCAACCTTCTTGTCGAGTTTGACCGTGTATGACTTCTTATCGAAGGTCCATGACGAGTTGCCCCGCCCCTTGGCCGCCGCCAACTGCGACGGGACAGCAGCGCAGCCGGCCCCGGTCTTAATGGCAAACCGGCCTTCGAAGTAGCGGCTGCGGGTGCTGATCGATGTGCCCTCGTTGGTGTTGAGGTACACCACGGGAAGCCCGGTCTTCTTGGTGGCGGTCTTGACCGCGTAATTAACAGTGCCGGAGACCGCTTCGGTGCTGCCGGTGCCGCTCACCGCACGGTACTCGTGCTTGACCTCCAGCGGATTGGAGATGCTAAGGGTCGCCTTGCCACTGGCATCCTGGGTGCCAGTGGCAACCGTCTTCCAAGTCGAGGACGTCACTTCAGTGGTCATGGAGGTGACGATCGTTTTCACTTGCAGTTTGACAGCCTGGCCCGAAACTGCCGGAGTGAACTGAGTGGTCGCCTGGGCTTCGGTCCCCGGTCCGCCGTCGGCAATGACCAACGTTGCGGTAGCCGCGCTGGCCTGCGGCAGCGAGGGCGGCAAAACCACCAAACCGAGCGACAAAGAAACTATTGCAGCAGCCGAAAACAGCCTTTTCATGATTCCCCCGAATCAGTCTGCAGCCCCAGATGCGATATTGCCCGTACCCTACCCTTCGGGCTGCGATGGGACAACACCTCGCGTTGACTCATAGACAACCTCCGCGTATGGGGTGGTGTCCGGACCGGGGTCCCCGCTGCGGTTATGCCCATTTTCATGGAGCTGACAATTGCGTAGAGACAAGCAGTGACGAATAAGGAGGCACTGGCCTATAAGAGCGCATCAGGCCCGCCGTCAACCGGGTCTGGAACGCCTGATCCCCCAGAGTCCCTTCCATGAGGCAACAGGGAGAGCCTCAGCCGGCTTGCAGCACCTGCTCCACCGCCGAGGCGAAGCGCCGGCTTGCGGCCCCGGGCGCGGTGTCGCCGAAATGGTGTTCCACAAGGGCCCGCTGCGCCTCCGGTACGGGCCGGGCCAACATCCCTGCGAGGATGCCGGGGACGTCCCCGGCATCCTCCGCATCCAGCAGTGGGACGACGGCGGTGACGCCGCTATTTTGGATTTCGGCTTCCGGATCCACCGGCCGGGTAACCAGCAAAGGTTTGGCGTACGGCAGCCAATCCATAGCCACCGCCGAAATATCACAAATGCACACGTCCGCTTCAGCCATGGCGGTGGCGACGTCGGGGCGCTTGTCCAGAAGATGCCCGGCTCCGGGATCCTGCTGCTGCGCTTTCCTCATCAGGGCGTTGATTTCATGCACCGCGGCCCTGTGTGCGCCTAGGCGCACGCCGGTGCGCGGATGAGGCCGGAAGATAAGCCGGTACCGCGGGTCGGCCAGCAGGGCCTTGGTCAGGGCGATGCCGTGGCTAGCCGCCGAACCGTAGGACATTGCCGGCCGGTCCCCTTCCCAAGTGGGTGCATACAGTACGGTCGCCCGGCTGCCGTCGTAGGGACGGGCGTCCCGCACCGGAATGTCCAGTTGAGGCCGGCCGACCTCTACCAGCTTTGCTGGGTCCATCCGGTGCAAGTTTCCAAGGATGCGTTCGCGGGAGGCGGTTCCCGCGATGAAGGCGTAGTCGTAGGCCTTGAGTTGGTTGGACGCCATCGAGATCTTGTCGCTTTCACCGTGGCTCAGGTGCACGTGGACTGGGCTGGCCAGGCGCAGGACGGTGAAATTGTCCCGGTTGTTGTTCACATAGAACACCAGCCTGACGCCGTGGGAGTTCATGAAGTTCTCCACCTGCCCAATGCCGGTGGTCAGGAACACCGGCAGCGGGGAATCCGGTAGCAGCGCGGCCGCCGTCGTCGGCCGGTGCACCAGCACAGCGACCGGATGCGTTTGGGCGAGCTCCGCCAATGGCTGCAGCCACTGGCGGACCTGATAGGCGCTGGCGGCGCCGTCGGCGAAGTAGACCACGCAGTCGAACCGGTCCGGGGCACCGGCGTTGGCGGCGGCGAGCCGGGCCCGAACCCGGCGCTCCAGCAGCGTGCCGGCGGCACGATCGCGGACCAGCTCCAAGGAGCGGCGGGTGGTGGCGGCAAAGGTCAAGGGGTTTTCCTGCTTTCCGTGGGACTAATTACCAGCCTAGTATTCCTGCAGAGGGAGTACCGGACTGAGCAGGGGATGGAGGCGCATGATCGCTGAGGTGCGGGGGTGGGCCGCGCGCACGCTTCCGAGGCCCATGGTCCGGACCCTGTTCAACCTGGCGTACGGAAGGACGGGAATGCAGCGCGGCCTGAAGAAGGCCGTGGACCACACGCGGCTGCGGGTTCAGCACACCGGTCTCACTGAGGGCGAGGCCGCCGTATCGGTGGCGGGGGGATTGCTGCCGGCACGTTCCGTGCCACGGTTCAGCGCGGCGCAGGCCATCGTGGACAATCGGGCATTGGTAGCGGGAGCCCTCGAGGCCGCAGGCATTGCCTTCCGGGACGAGACGCTGCCTGGCGGAGCGCCCACCTTGGGCATCGCCCCGGAGCGGCTGCAGCAGGCGGTGGAGGCGGTGGCGCAGGCCGCCGAAGGCAGGGCCGTCTACCTGCTGTCCAGCGCCGGGGACGGCCCGCACCCTGTCGCGGATGCCAAACCGGTGCCGGACGCGCCGCTAACCTTCTTCGAGGCCTTGGAGGCCGGCGGGCTGGTCCTGGCCGACCAACGCCACGGTTGCGTCGTGAGCCCGGCCGCAGGCCCCGGCCGGAGCCTGCCCTGGTATTCGGACGTCACCTTTCCCATCGATGCCGTCTACACCTGGGTGGATGGCACGGATCCGGCCTGGGCCGCACGGAAGGCCGAAGCGTGGCGGCAGGCGGTCGCCGCAGGAGCCGGCGGCAGCCGGTACAGCGAATACTCCGCAAACGACGCCCGCTTCCGGTCCCATGACGAGCTGCGCTTCTCGCTGCGCTCGCTGGACTATTTCGCCCCGTGGATCAACCACGTCTACCTGGTCACGGCCGGGCAAATCCCGGACTGGCTGGACCGGGACAACCCGCGGATCACACTGGTGCACCATCGGGAGATCTTCGCGGACCCCGGGGTGCTTCCCACCTTCAACTCACACGCTATCGAAGCCCAACTGCATCGCATTCGTGGCCTGAGCGAGCATTTTCTCTATTTGAATGATGATGTCTTCTTCGGTCGCCATGTGGACCCGGAGCTGTTCTTCCTGGGAAACGGCCTGACCAGGATGTATCTGTCCAGTAAAACGGTGGACTTCGGGCCGGACAATCCGGCGGACCTCCCGGTGGACAGCGCGGTCCGCCGGAACCGCGCGTTGCTCGAGCAGGCTTTCGGCCGGACGATCGCCTACAAATTCCAGCATGTGGCGCACCCGGAACGGGTGAGCACCCTGGCCGGGATCGAACGGCAGTTCCCGGAGCAGATCCGCGCGACGACGTCGGCGAAGTTCCGCACTCCCGAGGACATCTCGGTGGCCTCGGCGCTGGCACACTATTACGGCTACCTGTCCGGCACCACGGTGCCGGGACGACTGAGCTACCGCTATTGCGACATTTCCCAGCCCTCCGCGCAGGGTAAGCTTCTGCGGCTGCTCCGGGACCGCAACGCAGACGTTTTCTGCCTCAACGAGGTGGACAGTTCGGGGCTTGATCCTGAGGACCTGGACCGGATGGTGCAGGACTTCCTCACCGAGTATTTCCCGGTGCCAAGCTCTTTCGAGGTACAGGCATGACAGCGGCTCCTTCCCCGCGTAGCCTGCTGCTTGCGGCCCGCCGGCGCGCTGAGCGGATCCTGGACCCCGATGCGAATGGTGCCCGGCGGGAATTGCACCGGTTGGCCGTCAGCCAGCAGGGCACACAGGTCTCGGTGCACCTGCGGTTGTCGGCGGCGCTGACTCCGGTGGCGGTTTGGATCAGGTCGGGGGAGGACCTCGTCCGCCTGGCCGGGCTGCACCCGGCGGCTCAGGGCACGATTCCGCCCCTGGTACAGGCCCGCGCCCCGGAACCGGGTGACGGGCATACCGGCGAGGAGTATTCCGCCGTGATCCGGCTAGAGGATTTTCCGGCGGTTGCCGTTCAGCCCGACGACGGCGGCGTGGGTGCCGTCCTGCCCATGTTGCTGGAAGTCAGGGCTGCGGCGGACCGGTTGCCGCGCTATGCCACGGACATCACGGCGGAGGACGGGGTATCCCGAGGCTTCGTACTCTTGGGCAGGTTCCGGCGCACCACCGTCGGGCCGCTGCGCCCGGTCACTGCGGGCACCGGTGCGGTCCTGGCACCGTATGTGAACCGACGAGGCTTCTTCCGGCTGGCGGTAGACCGTCCGCTGAAGCCCTACAACGCCATTTACGTGAAGCGCCTTTCCGTGGCCGGCGGCGTCGTCCGGCTCGCCGGGCGGCTGCGCACCCGCCACGGCGAGGCAGCCCGGGCCGAGCTGGTCCTGGTCGGCCGGCAGAGCGGCACCCGGTATACGGTGCCGGCGCGCGTGGTCCTGGACGACACCCTGACACAGCGCCATTTCGGCCTGCGCGAATACCGGCTTTCGGCCCGGCTGGAGCTGGCCGCGATGCCGGATGACGCCCTGGCCAGGGACGGAATCCTGGACGCCTGGCTGGAGGTCCACGACCGCGGGACAGACCAGCCGCACCGGGTGCGCATTGGCCGTACCCGGTATCTGGTCCGCAAGCTGACCCGGCCCGGCTGGCAGAACCGCGGCGAGCGGACCCTGTGCATCATCCCGTACTACACCTTCAAGGCGAAGAGGACGTCCTTTCACATCGAACTGTTGGACACCGCAGCATTCAGCTATCTGCAGGAGCACACCCGCGGCCGCCTGGCCCGGCGCCATCATGGCCGTCAACGGGCCGGCCGGCCGGTCTGGCTGGTAGGGGAGCAGCCCTACAAGGCCCAGGACACCGGTCTGGCCTTCTTCCGGTACCTGCGCAGCCACCATCCGGAGATCGAGGCCTACTACGTCATCGATCCGCACTCGCCCGAGGCCCGGAACCTGGAGGGTCTGGGCAATGTGCTCGCGTACCGGTCCAAGGAGCATGTCGAGGCCGCCCTCAGAGCCGAGCGGTTCATCGGCTCCCACCACCCGGATTTCCTGTACCCGACGCGGCTGCCGCAGTTCCGCCGGGCGGCGCGGGGTGTGAAGGTCTTCCTGCAGCACGGGGTGATGGGGACCAAGTGGATGGTGCCCAACTACGGCCGGAATTCCCCGGACTTCGAAACCGACCTATTCCTCGTCAGTTCGGACCGGGAGAAAGAGTACATCGTCAGCGACTTTGGCTACCCGCCGGAACAGGTCGCGGTCACCGGGCTGTCCCGCTTCGATACTCTCTTCGCCGGTGACGTGCCGGTCAAACCGAACCAGATCCTGGTCATCCCCACCTGGCGGGACTGGCTGCAGGATCCGGACCGCTTCGCCGAATCCGAATACCTGCGCGCCTGGACCGGCCTCCTGCAGGATCCCCGGCTCGCGGCCCTGGCCAAGGAGCACGGGGCCGAACTGGTCTTCTGCCTGCACCCGAACATGCAGCAGTTCCGCGCCTACTTCGACGGCGTTCCGGCCCGCGTTATCTCCCAAGGCGAGGTGGACGTGCAGCACCTGCTCAAGCAGAGCGCGTTGCTGGTCACAGACTATTCCAGCGTAGGGTTCGATTTCAGCTTCCTGGACAAACCGGTGCTCTACTATCAGTTCGACCGGGAGCGCTTCCTGGGCCCGGAAGGTTCGCACCTGGACCTGGATACGGAGTTGCCGGGCCGGATCGCCTTCGATCGAAACCGGCTGCTGGATCTGCTGCGGGAAGCGCTTGCGGCCGGCTGCACGATGCCGCCTGAATACCAGCGCCGGGCCCGCCGTTTCCTCAAATACAGGGACCGGGATAATTGCCGCCGCATTTTCGACGCGGTTCTTGGCGCCAGGCCGGCAGCATCGGGGCTGCGCGCCGGCACAGTGCCGGAGGTCGTGGAGATGGCCGGACGGCGCCTGCGTCGCTCGCGTTTCTACTTCCCGGCCATGCGCCGACTTTTCGGCGTAGTGTCCCGCACACCGGTGGACGAGAACCTGGTGGTCTTTGAAAGCGGGCTGGGCACCCAGTACGCGGACAGCCCGCGCTATCTCTACGAGCAACTGGTGCAGAGCGGGGACCAGCGCCGGAAGGTCTGGATCTACCATCGGAAGCTGCCCCGCCACGATCCGCGGACCAAGGTGGTGCGGCGGCTGTCACCTGGCTACTTCTGGTACCTGGCCCGGGCCAAGTACTGGGTGAACAACCAGAACTTCCCGTATTATCTGCGCCGCCGCCGCAATGGGGTGTTCATCCAGACCTGGCACGGGACACCGCTTAAGCGCATGCTGCATGACTTGGAGCAGTTCCACGGCCGGGACGAGGACTATTTGGGCCGGGTGAACCAGGCCGTCCGGCAATGGAGCGTGCTGCTCTCGCCCAGCTCATATGCCACCGGCGCCTTCCGCAGTGCGTTCGGCTACTCCGGCCCGGTGCTGGAAGAGGGGTATCCGCGCAATGACGTGCTGGCGCGGGGCCGGCAGGCCGAGGCCGGAAACATGATTCGGGAGCGGCTGGGTATTCCGCACGGCAAGCGGGTGGTGCTCTATGCGCCGACCTTCCGGGACGATCAGTCCGTGGGCACGGGCCGCTTTGGCTTTAAGCTGCCGCTGGACCTGGAGGACTTCCAGCGGCGCTTCGGAGCAGACACCGTGCTCCTGCTGCGCATGCATGTGCTGGTCGCCGGGCAGCTGGACATTCCCGAGGGTGCCGCCGGCTGCGTACGCGACGTCTCGGCCTATCCGGAGGTGCAGGAACTGCTGCTGGCCAGCGACGTGCTGGTCACCGACTATTCCTCGGTCCTGTTCGACTTCGCGATCCTGCGCCGGCCGATCGTTTTCTATGCCTACGACCTGGCGCACTACCGGAACACCCTGCGCGGCTTCTATCTCGACTACGGTTCGCAGTTGCCCGGACCGGTGGTCCAGACCCAGGACGAACTGTTCGAAGCCCTGGCCGATGCCGCCGCCCCGGATCCCGGGCGCGGACGACGGCTGGAGGAGTTTGCGGCGCGGTTCGCCCCGAAGGACGACGGCGGTGCCGCCCGCCGCATCGTGGACCTGCTGCTGCCGCCCCTTCCGCCGCGGCACCGGCCGGGCGCGGACGACGGCGGCACTTTGCCGCCGTCGTCGCCGCTGTCCTGAGGCACGGGCCACGGTAGCCGGAGCACGCCTCCGGGTCAGAACAGGACCGGCATGCGTGAGACGATGCGCGGCGGCCCCGGCGAATCCGGCACCGTCCCGGACCTGCCCTCCACCCGCATCGGCGGCGCGTCCTGTTTGCTGGCGGGCTTGGCGACGGTCAGGCCCGCCACCACGGGCATATGGTCGGACGAGCCGGTGTCAATCACCGTCGCCCAGCGTGCCACGATCGGCCCGCGGGTCAGGATGTAATCAATCCGCCGGTCCGGGTCATCGTAGGGGAAGGTCAGTTCCTCACCTTCGCCCAGATCGGCCATGATGTCGCGGAACTGGGTTTTGGCCAGCCCCACGACGCGTGAGGATGGCTGGGCGTTTAGGTCGCCGACGAGGATGGACGGCCTGCCGGACTGCGCGGTGATGGCCAGAATCTCCTTCATCTGAGACAGGCGCTGTTCCTTGCGCTGATTGTCCAAATGGGTGCTGTAGAAGCTGATTTTGGCGCCTTTGATGTCAATCACCGTTTCCAGCACGCTTCGCTGCTTGGTGGGGCGGTGCTTGTACTTGAGGTTGGTCAGCATGTGGTTCCGGGCGGTGAGGATCGGGAACTTGCTCAGTACCGCAACTCCGTGCAGGCCAGGCTGCCTGTGACCCTTCTGCGGCGGTGTCTTGCGGTTGAGCCCGAAGGCAAAATGCATATCGAGTCGTTTGGCGAGCCATTTGGCTTGGTCAACGAAGTCGCTCCGGGCCGAACGGTGGCGGTCCACCTCTTGGAGCCCGACGATCTGTGCCTTGGCGGATTCGATATCGTCGGCGACGCTTTCCAGATCGAGGTCGTCTTCCTCGTCCGTCCCGTGCCGGATATTGAAGGTCATCACCCGAACCTTAGTCCCGGCAGTGGCCCCGGTTCCGCCGCTGCCGCCTTGGGTCGAGCTATGGCGGCTGGGTGGGTCCGTGTCCCGGGGGAGACCGCCCGTGGCTGGCATGGATGGAAACAGGAGGCCAGCGACAAGCAGCAACACGGACAAAGCCGCCGTCGCCATCGACGGCAAAACCAACGTGCGTGCGCGCATGACCACACCCGCTTATCCCCAATAGCTGCTGGCTGGAACCGCGGTCCGTTTCCACGGCAGGCCGTGCAGATTGGAGCAAGTCTGGACCCGGGGGCGGGTGCTGTCAAGGAATCTTTGGCAACGGCTGACTGCAGAATTTTCCCAAGGAAGAAGGGCTAGTCAGCATTTCCATCGCCGCTACACGGAGCCTGCGGACAGGCTTGAAGTCAGGCCGCTGTTGCGGAAGGTGGTTCCCCGGTAAAGCCAGAGGCTGCCGGTGGGCTTGATACCCTGCAGGTCCGATTTCTTGTCGGCAGTGACATCGCCCGGTCCAAGGATCCGCGAGTAGTCATTCCAGCCACTGGCGGCAATCTGTTTCGAGCCATTGAACCACCGCTTGGCATAGGTGCTGCGCCCGGCCAACATCCACAGGCTGCCGTCCGCTTTGCGGGCGAGCACGTCCGGGATACCGTCACCGCTGAAGTCACCGGGGGCCACCAGCAAATTGAACTTCTGCCAGCCGCTGCCGATCTTGGTCCGCGCGGCCGGCCTGCCGTTGCCTTTGCCCGGGTATAGATACAGGGAGCCGTCCGGCTGGACGGCAAGCAGGTCGTTGCGTCCGTCCCGATTCGTGTCTCCGGCGCTGATGATGTGGGTGTAGCGGTTCCAGTTCTCCGCGCTGACCCAGATTCCCGGCTTATAGCCTTCGTCCTTGCTATTGATCTTCCCGGTGCCGGCGTAGAACCAGAGTGAACCGTCGCGATGGCGTGCGATCAGGTCGTTTTTGCCGTCGCCGTTGAAGTCCCGGACGCCGATGACCTGGTTGAAGACCTGCCAGCCGGTGCCGATCCGTACTGCCGTACCATAGCCGCCCTTGCCGTTGCCCGGCATGAACCAGAGCTGGCCGTTGGACTTACGGCCGATCATGTCCGCCTTGGCGTCGCCGTTGAAGTCGCCGGGAGTGATGACCAGATCGTAGGACTTCCACGAGGCGCCGGAGATGTATTCCCGGGCCTGCATGCCGGTGGCATCCTTCATCTGCGTGCCGGCGTAGAACCGCAGGGATTTGTCGGCGTTGATGGCCAGCAGGTCGTTCTTGCGGTCCCCATTGTTGTCCCAGATGCCCAGGACAGTGCTGTACGTCTGCCACCCGGACGTATCAACCCTCTGGGCGCCGGAGAACGCGGATCCGAGGCCAGTGGCCTTGCCGGTGCCCGGCATCAGCCACAGCGTTCCGTCGGTCTTGCGTCCCAGCACGTCTGCCTTGGCGTCGCCGTTGTAGTCCCGCGGCGCCACGAGCTCGCTGTATCCGGTCCAGCCGCTGGCAACCTGGCTGCGTGCGGCGAACTTGCCGGTGCCGAGGCCGGGGTAGAGATGAACGGCGCCGTCGGGTTGCTTGACGATCAGGTCCGCCTTGCCGTCGCTGTTGATATCTCCGGGGCCGATGATGCTGTCGAACTTGTTCCAGCCGCTGGAGCCCACTTTCACCCGCGTCGTGAACTTGCCCGTACCGGTGCCGGCATAGAACCAGAGCGACCCGTCAGTGTGCCGGGCCAGTAGGTCCGCCTTGTTGTCGCGGTTCAGGTCGCCGGTGCCGACCAGCAGGTTGTAGACCTGCCAGCCGGAGCCCAACTTCGACGGCGTTCCGAAGCCGCCCTTGCCGTTTCCGGGGTAAAGCCAGAGTGTCCCGTCGCTGCGGCGTGAGAGCAGGTCCCCGCGGCCGTCGCCGTTGAGGTCTCCGGCGGCTGCGTACCGTTGGGTGCTGTCCCCGGTAGCGGTCGCGGGTGGTTTCGGAGCGGTAGTCGGGGTGGACGTGGTGGTTACCGGCGAGCCCTTGGCGAAGGACTGCAATCCGGTCATCGATCCGTTCCAGATATTCGAGTCTCCAACGAATGGCCCGTTATCGCTGTACTGCCAGATGCTGTATATGGACCAGCTGGCGGGCAGCCGCTTCGGGCTGGTGACGCCGTACGAGGCCAGATGGAGTGGATAGTCAGTGAATGCCTTGCTGCTGCCGGTGCAGGTGTCCCACCAGTCCGCCGTGGTGTAGATCGCCGGCAGGCGCCCGGTGCGAGCCTTGATGGTGCTTGAGAAATCCTTGATCCAGGCCACCATCTGGCTCGGGCTCATGTTGTAGCAAGTCTGGCCGTAGGGGTTGTACTCGATGTCTAACAGCGGCGGCAGCGTCTTGCCGTCGGCGGACCAACCGCCGCCGTTGTTCACGAAAAAGTTGGCCTGCGTCCTGCCCGAGGAAAGGTTCGGCAGCGCGAAGTGGTACGCGCCGCGGATCATGCCCACGCTGTAGGACCCGTTGTACTGCCTGGCAAAGTAGGAATTCGTGTAGCCGGTACCTTCGGTGGCCTTCACATAGGCAAATCGCGCACCGTAGTTCCATTCGGTCTTCCAGTTCACAGTCAGGCCGGTTTTATCGTTTTCCTGCCAGCCGCTGACGTCCAAGCCTTGGATGCCATCGGGGCGCCAGCCGTTGCGGTTGACCAGCGGCAGGGCAGCTAACGGCTGCACTGCGCTGCTGCGTTCTATCGAGAGTACCTGGGGATCCGAGAGGACTTCCGGCTCGTCGCCCAGTTTCTCGGCAAGCTGTTGGGCCAGCTCGTCTTTGCGCTCGGGCTGGTCCAGTTCCTTGCGCAGGTCCCGGCCGTGGCCCATTTCCGCCCCGTTTTCGCCCTGGAGCACCTCGATGACGGTTTCGTGTTCTTCCTTGGTCAGTTCGTCGACCGGGAAGTCGGAATCGGAATCGAGCATGTTGTCGAGGGCATCGCGCCACAGCGCCGGGTCGCCCGGGTCGGTAACCGCGGGATCCGACGTCTTGCCCTTCCCGGCCGCGGGCGCTTTGGTGGACGGCTCCGCGGCAGGTTTGTCATTCGGGGCGGCAGGCGCCGATGCGGTCGGCTCCGGGTCCGCCGGCAGCTCGCTGCTGATAACCGGATCCTGCGGTGCTGTTTCTGCGGTCTTCGAACTGGCGTCGGCCGTACCTGTGGCAGTATCGGCGGCACCGGCTGGCGGCGCAAGGAGCACCGACGTCGCTGCCAAAGTCAGTGCTGCCAGCCCGCAGGCGAGCTTGGTCCCGTGCCGCTGGAAAGGGGCGAGGTGATGGAATAACGGGCGGGGCTCGCTCATGGGGCATCTCCGAACAACGCGGGAACAAGACGTTCACAAACGGACGGTTCACCCTAACACCAGAGTTAAACGTGTGACTAGAGTGACCAATGTTATTTGCCCACATAGTGGATTAACTGACCGAGGGCCGTCCATTAGGGACTATCGGCCCCGATTGCCCGACGGTTACCTGATCATCGTGGTGAGCAGCCTGCGGACAGCACTAGGACCTGACTTCGGCTTGCGGGGAACCCGCCGTTTGAGTCCGGACACAGGGGCACTGTCCAGAAGATCCAATTTGGCCAGGCGCAGCCGCTTGAAGTAGCGCATCTGTTTGGAACTCTCTGCGGCTGCTACGTACTCAGCTGCTGCCGGACGCAGTGCCCTTAGTGTCTCAGGCTGCATGCAATAGGAGACGGCTTCTACCAGCGGCTGGAGCTGGTGCAGTAGCGGTGTGTCGGGGAGCTCGGCTGCCGGCGCAGGGGTTCCGCGGGCAAATACCGCGTCGGCGATGGTGACCGGGATACGGTTGCTGTTCTGGTAGGGTGAGAGCCGCTCCAGCAGCAGCTCGGTTCCCACGGCGAGTGCTTCGATGCCGTAGACAAACCGGGCCGTGGCCAGCGCCGTCGAGAAACAGCTGATCACCATGTCAGGCTGCAGCTGTTCCATCAGCACTTCCGCCAACACAGGGGTGTCCAGAACCACCAGAGACACACGGTGCCGCGAGGCGGCCTGCTGCAGTGCCCGAGTGGCGCTGGGGCCGGCACTGGGGTGGGGCTTGAAGATGCACGTCCGGGCGCCGCGGGCTGCTGCCTTTGCCACCATTTTGCGGTGCAGTTGGTCTTCTTCGTCAGGGGTGAGGATGCCCAGATCAGACAGGTACTGGCCGAGGACCAGTGCCATAGACCCGTTCCGGTTGCGATGGATCGGGGGAAGCTCAGTGTTATCTGAGAGCTCCACGATACTTGCCTTTACGCGGGCGGCGTCGAAGGCGATCGCCTGCGGCTCGTGCTCGCGCAACAGCTGCGGCTGCAAGCCTGGAACGAGATCCAAATACAGAATGCCGTCGAGTCGGTCTGCTATCAGGGAGGGCAGGGGATTGCGGGTGGGGCCATAGCTCATCAATCCGTCCGAGTGGACCCAGACCGTGGCTGCATGGAATATCCGGCACAGAGCCAGCGCCGGGTCGACCTGGATTGACTCCACCACGAGCTGGAGTGGCGAATCGTCAATGTCCCAGTAACGCCTCAGCAGCCTTTCCCACATGGACAGCTCTTCGTCGCGGGGCTTGAACTGGCCGGGCCGGCGAGGCCAGATGAGTTCCGCCAGATCCACCACCCGGTCGAACCGGGAAGCCAGCGACTTGAATCCAAGGGAATCCTGGATCCGCTCGCCTAGTTCGGGCTGATGGACGCTGGCGGCTAGGACCAGAATCCGCTCGCCATTAGCCTCGGGGAAGCGGCCATCATCGATCATCGTGGCCAGACAAGCGCACTGGAACAGCGTCGAGGCGGCGACAAGCTGGGTCACTGAAGGACTCCTTCAGGCAGGGTCATGAGCATTCTCCGCCGTGCCGGATCGAGGGATCTGAGGCCCTGCTGATTAACATTGGCAGGAATGCGGCTCATAGTCATGGCGATACCAGTCTGGAGTTCGCTGCGCACGTCAGCTGTCATTCCGTTGGCACGCTTGAGGTGGTGGCAGGCCATTGCATAGAACTGCCGCGCAGCCTTGTGCCAAAACCGTTCCGCCTCGGTGTCGGCATTCACGAGGGAAAAGATCTCGAGGTAGCAGAGCAGGAAGTCCAGCTGGCGTTCGTCGAAGACCTGCGTCAGGGATGTACTGACGCCGCGGCGGTAGATTATGCCAGGTGCGTCAACAACGGCATAGGAGTCCGCATTGAGGTGGAGGTTCCAAGTCCAGAGCCTGTCCTCTGCCGTGCGGGCGCCGTCCATGAACTTGAGAAGGCCACTGTCCAACAAATTCCGGTCGAAGATTCCGGCCCATACAAAGGGGTAGTCCACCATTGTCGCGGCAGCGATGGGCATGATCCCTTCGCGCGGGTCCAGGGCCACGTCGCGCCGGCCTTGAGGCGCCCGGTGCATCGTGCGCACTCCGCGCGTGTGGCGGATGTGGTCGACGCGGAGGAAGTCCACGCCCAGCCGCTGGATTTCCCGGGCCAGCACCTCCAGGTGCCCGGGGACGTACCAGTCGTCCGGGTCGAGGAAGGTGATGTAGCGGCCGGTGGCCGCGTCCAGGCCCTGGTTCCGGGCAGCAGCGACCCCGTGGGCGCTCTTGTTGCG
>NZ_JAKLTQ010000059.1 GCF_022012395.1 Arthrobacter hankyongi | reverse complement strand
AATTTTCGCCACCGGCGCCATCCGGGACGCGGACCTGAACATTCCCGGGGTCGGGCTGGAGGGCTCCTTCGGGGCCGCGGACTTCGTCTCCTGGTATGACGGCCACCCGGACGTGCCGCGCGAATGGCCGCTGGATGCCAAGGAAATCGCCGTCGTCGGCAACGGCAACGTGGCCCTGGACGTGGCCCGGATCCTGTCCAAGCACGCCGAGGACCTGCTCTCCACCGAGATCCCGGAGAACGTCTACCGCGGGCTGAAGGACTCCCCGGTCACGGACGTGCACGTGTTCGGCCGGCGCGGCCCGGCCCAGGTGAAGTTCACCCCGCTGGAACTGCGCGAGCTGTCCCATTCGCGGGACGTGGACATCGTGCTGTATCCGGAGGACTTCGATTTCGACGCGGGCTCGGACGAGGCCATCCGCACCAACAACCAGACCAAGACCATGGTCAACACGCTGACCAACTGGCTGGTCGAGGAGCAGGACACCGGCGCCTCGCGCCGGCTGCACCTGCACTTCCTGCACTCCCCGGTGGAGATCGTCGAGGGCACCGGTGACGGGGCCGGCAAGGTGGCCGCCATCCGGTTCGAGCGCAACGAACTGGACGGCACCGGCAACGTGCGCGGCACCGGCGAAATCGTCGAGTACCCGGTGCAGGCGGTCTACCGCGCCATCGGCTACTTCGGCTCCGCCCTCTCCGACCTCGAATATGATGGCCAGCGCGGCGTGATCCCGAACGAGGCCGGCCGCGTGCTGGACACCGCGGGCAGGCCGGTGCCCGGCATCTACGCCACCGGCTGGATCAAGCGCGGCCCGGTGGGCCTGATCGGGCACACCAAGGGCGACGCGCTGGA
>NZ_JAKLTQ010000058.1 GCF_022012395.1 Arthrobacter hankyongi | reverse complement strand
GCTACCAGCCGCGTTCGGCCAGGCGGTGCGGCTGGGCGATCTCGTCGACGTTGATGCCGACCATGGCCTCGCCCAGGCCGCGGGAGACCTTGGCGATCACGTCCGGGTCATCGAAGAAGGTGGTGGCCTTCACGATCGCCGCGGCCCGCTCGGCCGGGTTGCCGGACTTGAAGATCCCGGACCCGACGAACACGCCGTCGGCGCCCAGCTGCATCATCATCGCCGCGTCGGCCGGGGTGGCGATGCCGCCGGCGGTGAAGAGCACCACCGGCAGCTTGCCGGTGGCGGCGATCTCCCGGACCAGCTCGTACGGGGCGGCCAGTTCCTTGGCCGCCACGTACAGCTCGTCCTCGGCCATCGTGGTCAGGCGCTTGATCTCGGCCCGGATCTGGCGCATGTGCCCGGTGGCGTTGGAGACATCCCCGGTGCCGGCCTCGCCCTTGGAGCGGATCATCGCCGCGCCCTCGTTGATCCGGCGCAGCGCCTCGCCCAGGTTCGTCGCCCCGCAGACGAAGGGCACGGTGAACTTGAACTTGTCGATGTGGTTGGCGTAGTCGGCCGGGGTGAGCACCTCGGACTCGTCGATGTAGTCCACGCCCAGGGACTGCAGCACCTGCGCCTCGACGAAGTGCCCGATCCGGGCCTTGGCCATCACCGGGATGGACACGGCCTCGATGATGCCGTCGATCATGTCCGGGTCCGACATGCGGGAGACCCCGCCCTGGGCGCGGATGTCCGCCGGCACCCGCTCCAGCGCCATCACGGCCACCGCACCGGCGTCCTCGGCGATGCGGGCCTGTTCGGGCGTGACGACGTCCATGATGACGCCGCCCTTCAACATTTCAGCCATACCGCGCTTGACCCGGCTGCT
>NZ_JAKLTQ010000057.1 GCF_022012395.1 Arthrobacter hankyongi | reverse complement strand
AGTAAGTGTTGGGAAAGTGGGCTGCAGGTGGTTGACTCCGGTGGCCGGTGGGGTGAGCGTGAAGGTATGGCAGATTCGTCGCCTCGTCCCTATCCCTCGGACCTGACCGACGCCCAGTGGGCGCTGATCGAACCGCTGGTGCCGGTGAAAACCGGCGGCCGCCCCGCGGTCCATTCCCGCCGGCGGATCGTGGACGCAATCCTGTACGTGGACCGCACCGGATGTGCCTGGCGGATGATGCCCCACGACTTCCCGCCCTGGGACACCGTCTACTGGTACTTCCAGCGCTGGAACGCCGACGGCACGACCGAAGCGATCCACGATACGCTGCGCGGGGCGCTCCGGCAGGCTGCCGGCCGGGAGGCGGCGGCCTCGGCCGGGATCATCGACGCGCAAACCGTCCGGGCAGCGGACACTGTCGGGGCGGACTCGCGCGGGTATGACGCGGGGAAACGGACCAACGGACGCAAGCGCCACATCGTCACCGATACCATCGGACTGCTGGTGGTCGTGCTGGTGACCGCCGCCAGCCTGCAGGACCGCGACGGCGCACGGCCGGTGCTGGAAAAAGCCCGGGCGAAGATGCCTTCGATTGTGCAGGTGTGGGCCGACGGCGGCTACGCCGGCAAGCTGGTGGAGTCCGTCCGGGCCCTGCTCGGGATCAGCCTCGAGATTGTCAGGAAGCCCGAAGGCCTTCACACATTCGAGGTGCTGCCCCGCCGCTGGGTCATCGAACGCACCTTGTCCTGGCTGGTGCGCTGTCGGCGCCTGGGACGGGACTACGAGCGCCTGCCCGCCCACGCCGAGGCCATGGTCAGATGGGCCATGATCGGACTGATGGTCCGCCGGCTCGCGCCGGCACCCGGGCGGCGCCCCTGGCAGACCGGCGCAGCGGCCTAACCTCTTTCCCAACACTTACT
>NZ_JAKLTQ010000056.1 GCF_022012395.1 Arthrobacter hankyongi | reverse complement strand
CGCGACGGTGCACGACAGCGCGCGCACCCTCGCTTCCACCCTGAAGGCGGCCGGCCTCGAGGTCCTGCACGGCAGCTTCTTCGACACCATCACTGTCCGCGTTCCGGGCCAAGCCGCCACGGTCATCGCTGCCGCCGACGCCCGGGGCATCAACCTGCGCGTGATCGACGCCGACACGGTGGGCGTTTCGATCGACGAAACCACGACGCCGGAGATTCTGTCCGCGGTGGCCGACGCTTTTGGTGCCGGCCCGGTTGGCTCCGCCAAGGGTTTCGACCTCCCCGAGTCGGTGCTGCGCACTTCTGATTTCCTGACCCACCCGGTCTTCCACAGCCACCGCTCCGAGACCCAGATGATGCGCTACATCCGCCGGCTCTCCGACCGCGACCTGGCCCTGGACCGGACCATGATCCCGCTCGGCTCGTGCACCATGAAGCTGAACGCCACCGCGGAGATGGAAGCCATCACCTGGCCCGAGTTCGCCTCCATCCATCCGTTCGCGCCGGACTCGCAGACCGAGGGCTGGCGTGAGCTGATCAGCGGGCTGGAAGCGGACCTGGCTGAAATCACCGGCTACGACCAGGTCTCCATCCAGCCCAATGCCGGGTCGCAGGGCGAATTGGCCGGCCTGCTGGCGATCCGCGGCTACCATCACTCCCGCGGCGAAGCACAGCGCACCATCTGCCTGATCCCGGCCTCGGCCCACGGCACCAACGCCGCCTCGGCGGTGCTCGCCGGCATGAAGGTCGTCGTCGTCGCCACCGCCTCGGACGGCACCATCGACCACGAGGACCTGGCCGCCAAGATCGAGGCCCATCGGGACGTCCTCGCAGCAATCATGATCACCTACCCGTCCACGCACGGCGTCTACGACGCCGACGTGCGCCAGGTCTGCGACGCCGTCCATGCCGCCGGCGGTCAGGTCTACC
>NZ_JAKLTQ010000055.1 GCF_022012395.1 Arthrobacter hankyongi | reverse complement strand
TGTAGACCTGCCCGCCGGCGGCGTGCACCGAGTCGCAGACCATCCTCACGTCGGCGTCGTACACACCGTGCGTGGACGGGTAGGTGATCATGATGCCGGCCAGGTTGTCCTTGTGCTGCTCGATCTTGGCGGCCAGGTCCTCGTGGTCGATGGTGCCGTCCGAGGCGGTGGCGACGACGACGACCTTCAGGCCGGCGAGCACCGCCGAGGCTGCGTTGGTGCCGTGGGCCGAGGCCGGGATCAGGCAGATGGTGCGCTGCTCGTCGCCGCGGGAGACGTGGTAGTTGCGGATCGCCAGCAGGCCGGCGTATTCGCCCTGCGAGCCGGCGTTCGGCTGGATGGACACGCCGGCATAGCCGGTGATCGCCGACAGCCGGGCCTCCAGGTCCGCGATCAGCTCCCGCCAGCCGGTGGTCTGGTGCGCCGGGGCGAACGGGTGGATGGAGGCGAACTCGGGCCAGGTGATGGATTCCATCTCCGCGGTGGCGTTCAGCTTCATGGTGCACGAGCCGAGCGGAATCATGGTCCGGTCCAGGGCCAGGTCGCGGTCGGAGAGCCGGCGCAGGTAGCGCATCATCTGGGTCTCGGAGCGGTGGCTGTGGAAGACCGGGTGGGTCAGGTACGCGGAGCTGCGCAGCAGGTCGGAACCCAGCTCGAAGCCGTTGGCGGACGCGGCGTCGGACACCTTCGCGGCGGCGTCGTCAACACCGAAAGCCTCGGCAACCAGGGCCAGGTGCTCGGCGGTGGTGCCCTCGCCGGTGGAGATGCCCACGTAGTCGGCGTCGATCACACGCAGGTTCACGCCCTTGGCCTCGGCGGCCTTGATGATGCCCTCGGCCCGGCCCGGGACCTTCACGGTCAGGGTGTCGAAGAAGGTGTCCGACACCAGCTCCAGTCCGGCCCCGGACAGCACCGCAGCCAGCGTGCGGGCCGAACCGTTGACGTGCTGC
>NZ_JAKLTQ010000054.1 GCF_022012395.1 Arthrobacter hankyongi | reverse complement strand
ATCGTGGTCACCGACCTGGCCGCCTCCCGCGCGTTCTATGTGGACCTGCTGGGCCTGCACGTGACCGAGGAGGACGAGAACGCGATCTACCTGCGCTCCTTCGAGGAGTTCATCCACCACAACCTGGTGCTGCGCAAGGGCCCGATCCCCGCCGTCGCCGCCTTCGCCTACCGGGTGCGCACCCCGCAGGACGTGGACCGGGCCGAGGCCTACTACCAGGAGCTGGGCTGCCGCACCGAGCGCCGCCGGGAGGGCTTCGTCAAGGGCATCGGGGACTCCGTGCGCGTGGAGGACCCGCTGGGCTTCCCGTACGAGTTCTTCTTCGAGACCGAGCACGTCGAGCGCCTGCACATGCGCTACGACCTCTACTCCGCCGGCGAACTGGTGCGCCTGGACCACTTCAACCAGGTCACCCCGGACGTCCCGCGCGGACGCAAGTACCTGGAGGACCTCGGCTTCCGGGTCACCGAGGACATCAAGGACTCCGAGGGCACCACCTACGCGGCCTGGATGCACCGCAAGGGCACCGTGCACGACACCGCCCTGACCGGCGGCAACGGCCCGCGCATGCACCACGTGGCCTTCTCCACCCACGAGAAGCACAACATCATCCAGATCTGCGACAAGATGGGCGCGCTGCGCATGTCCGACCGGATCGAGCGCGGCCCGGGCCGGCACGGGGTCTCCAACGCCTTCTACCTCTACATCCTGGACCCGGACGGGCACCGGGTGGAGATCTACACCCAGGACTACTACACCGGGGACCCGGACAACCCGGTCATCACCTGGGACGTGCACGACAACCAGCGCCGCGACTGGTGGGGCAACCCGGTGGTCCCCTCCTGGTACACCGAGGCGTCCCTGGTGCTGGACCTGGACGGCAACCCGCAGGATGTCATCAAGCGCGAGGACACCTCCGAAATGGAAGTGACCATCGGCGCCGACGGCTTCTCCTACACCCGGGCCCAGGACGAATCGGGCACCTACCGCGGTGAGGC
>NZ_JAKLTQ010000053.1 GCF_022012395.1 Arthrobacter hankyongi | reverse complement strand
CCGCCCATGAAGGAGTACTGCTGTGACGCTCGCGCCCGAAGGCCGGCGGATGCTGCGCATCGAGGCCCGCAACGCGGCCACCCCGGTCGAACGCAAGCCGGAGTGGATCAAGGCCAAGGTGAACATCGGCCCGGAGTACGTGGGGATGAAGAACCTGGTCCGGTCCGAGGGCCTGCACACGGTCTGCGAGGAGGCCGGCTGCCCGAACATCTTCGAGTGCTGGGAGGACCGCGAGGCCACGTTCCTGATCGGCGGCTCCGAATGCACCCGGCGCTGCGACTTCTGCCAGATCGACACCGGCAGGCCCGCCCCGCTGGATCCCACCGAACCGCAGAAGGTCGCCCGCTCCGTGCAGCAGATGAACCTGCGCTACGCCACCATCACCGGCGTGGCCCGGGACGACCTGCCCGACGAGGGCGCCTGGCTGTACGCCGAGACGGTCCGCCGGGTCAAGGACCTGAACCCGGGCACCGGGGTGGAGATCCTGATCCCGGACTTCTCCGGCCGGCCCGAGCACATCGCCGCGATCTGCGAGGCGGCCCCGGAGGTGTTCGCGCACAACGTGGAGACCGTGCCGCGGATCTTCAAGAGCATCCGCCCGGCCTTCCGCTACGAACGGTCCCTGGACGTGATCAGCCAGGGCCGGGCGGCGGGCATGGTCACCAAGTCCAACCTGATCCTGGGCATGGGCGAGACCCGGGCGGAGATCTCCGCGGCGCTGGCCGACCTGCACGCGGCCGGCTGCGACCTGATCACCATCACCCAGTACCTGCGCCCGACCGAACGCCACCACCCGGTCGAGCGCTGGGTCAAGCCGGCCGAGTTCGTCGAGCTGCGCGACGAGGCCGAACAGCTCGGCTTCCTGGGCGTGATGAGCGGGCCCCTGGTCCGCTCCTCCTACCGGGCCGGCCGGCTCTGGGCCACCGCGATGCGCAAAAAGGGCCGGGAACTGCCCGCGGCCCTGGCCCACATCGCCGAGGGCATCGGGGACTCCGGCA
>NZ_JAKLTQ010000052.1 GCF_022012395.1 Arthrobacter hankyongi | reverse complement strand
TAGTCAGCGCGTTGCTTGAAGCCTAAAGCAGGGGACGGAGGTTCAATGGTGGGGGCGGAGGCCCGGCTCAGGCGCTCCTCCTCGCCATCCTCGCGACCTCGGCGACGACCCGGTCCGCATCGAACATTAGGTCCTCGTAGATGTAGCGCAGGGTGGGCAGCCCGCTCAGCACGCCGGCGTTGTTGCGCCTGCGGTCCTTGCGGAACTCCGTCCGCGTCCAGTGGAAGTCGAACCCGTCCAGTTCGACAATCAGGTGCCCCTCCACCAACAGGTCCACCCGGCCCACCCCCTCGATGCGCACCTGGGTTTCCACCTGCAGGCCCACACTCCGAAACAGTTCCCGCGCGATGACCTCCAGCGGGGATTCGGCGTCGAACCCGATCCGGCCGACGACGTCGCGCACCGGCCCGTTCCGCGGGCCTTTGAGGTTGCCAAGCAGGTCGGGGACGATGACCCGCCCCAACCTGACAGCCGATTCCGCAATGACGAGGGCTTCCAGCGGCGGCCGGCACCGGAGCGCATGCAGCACCGTGTCCAAGACCGGAACATAGGCGCCGGGCAGCCGCCGGCCCGCCAGGTATCCCCGATGGCGCTGAGCAGCCACCGGATGGCCATGGGGAACCCACAGATGAAGCGACTCCGGGTCTTTCATGCCCCACAGGCCATGTTCCTTGACCGCGGAGACGCAGGTGATCAGGCCGCCGGCCACGAGTGCGTGGCGGACCACCGGATCCGCGTCCGGCAGGGCCACCAGTCCGCGTTTGATCCGAACCAGCAGCCCGCTGTCCACTGCCTTGGCAAGCACCCGGTCGGTCGTCCCGGCGGCGAGCAGGTCGCTGACGCGGGCGGTACCGCCGAGCCGCCGGACGCGTTCAATCATGCGGGCGAGAGTATCCATGCCTTCGAGGGTGGCCGAAAACTGCCACTTTGACGGTGCAGCCGCTGGATTGTGGATATCCTCTGCGGCTTCACGCCCATCTTTGGGCCGCCGCGTACATCTTTAGCCT
>NZ_JAKLTQ010000051.1 GCF_022012395.1 Arthrobacter hankyongi | reverse complement strand
GCTTCCGCAGGCGTATCAGTAGGAGGATCAGCGGACATGAGGAACTCCATCGTTCAGGTGGCACCAAGGTGACACGATGATTCGGGTTCCTCCCCACTCTGTATGGGACCTGAGAGATTCCGCGCCCCCTGCTCTCGCAGGTGCCGCTTGCACCGTCGGTGAGCCGGCGTCCTGCCGGCTGCTTTCCAGAGTTGCCTCGCCGCGGCGGTACAGGTGCCTGAGAGATTCCCGGGGAGGATTTGCTCCTTCGGCGCCTGCCGATGTACCGGCAGGGCTCTCCCGCCGCGGATCATAAGCATTTTTCAGTCCTGAGTGACTGGAGTCACACGTTAGCGTGACGGACGCCGCCCCCGCAAGCCAACCGGCGCATTGCGTCATTTTCGATGTCAACCGCGGGCCGGAACAGACGGCACGCCGGGAGGCTTGGGGGCCAGGTGCCGATGGGAGCGCAGGTTTCCGGGTAGTGTCTTCACTGATGGCCAACCGATTGCCTTCAGCACCGGATTTTGACCGGCGCCGAAACAGCGTGTACGGTGTGAGCCGAATCACCCACAGCTGAATATGCCTTTCGAACCGTGGCGGGAGAGTCCTCCCACCCACCATCCGGGCAGGCGCCGTAGGAGCAAATCCTCCCCAGGAATCTCTCAGGCCCATGTACCGCCGCGGCGAGGCAACTCTGGAAAGCAGCCGGCAGGACGCCGGCTCACCGACGGTGCAAGCGGGCTAGAAGCCGCGGAATCTCTCAGGTCCGATACAGAGCGGGGAGGAACCCAAACCCAAGCCGGGCCCCCGGGCCGGCCACACCTTGGAGTTCCTCATGACGATTCAGTCACTTTCATCAAACTTCGCCGACCGGCACATCGGTGCACGCCGCCAGGCCGATATCGACACCATGCTCAAGGCCGTCGGCTACGACAGCCTCGACGGCCTGGTGGACACTGCCGTCCCCGATTCCATCCGGCAGGAAAACCCCCTCAAACTCCAGGACGCTTTGAGCGAGGCAGAAGTGCTGGCAGAGCTGCGCCGGCTGGCTTCGAAGAACCGG
>NZ_JAKLTQ010000050.1 GCF_022012395.1 Arthrobacter hankyongi | reverse complement strand
CAGGATCTTCAGGCCGGGCAGCCGGCCGCCGAAGGCGGCGGCCAGCTGTCCGGTGCCGTCGGTCGAGCCGTCGTCGACCAGCACGATTTCCAGCACCGAGGGGTCGGCGAACTGGCGGGTCAGGGACGTCATCGAGTCGCGGATGAAGGGCGCCTGGTCCTTGGCCGGGACGATGACCGAGAGCAGCGGGGCGGACACGGCCTAGGCGTCGACCCGGCGCAGCCGGGAGAGCGGGGCCAGTTCGCCGGGGAACACGCGCTTGACCCCGTCGCCCATCGCCTCCTGCAGGATCCGGATGTCCCGGATCAGCGCCTCGAAGCCCTTGGGCTCCAGCGAGGAGGCCTGGTCCGAGCCCCACATGGTCCGATCCAGGGTGATGTGCCGCTCCACCGAGACCGCGCCCAGGGCCACCGCGGCCAGCGAGATCTGCAGCCCGCGCTCGTGCCCGGAGTAGCCCACCGGCACCCCGTAGCGCTCCTGCAGGGTGGTGATCATCCGCAGGTTCGCCTCCTCCGGCGGCAGCGGGTAGGTGCTGGTGGCGTGCATCAGGATAAGGTTGCCGGTGCCCAGGGTCTCCACCGCGGTATCGATCTGCTCGATCGTGGACATCCCGGTGGACAGGATCACCGGCTTGCCGGTGGCCGCCAGCGCCCGCAGCAGCTCCAGGTCGGTCACCGAGGCCGAGGCGACCTTGTGGGTCAGCGCGCCGGCTTCCTCCATGAACTCCACCGAGGGCACGTCCCAGGGCGAGGCGAAGCAGTGCAGGCCCAGGCCCGCGGCGTGCTCGATCAGCTTCTGGTACTCGGGCATCCCGAACTCCACCCGGTAGCGGTAGTCCAGGTAGCTCATCTCGCCCCACGGGGTCGAGCGCGGCTTGTCGCGCATGTCGGCCGGGGTGGAGATCTCCGGGGTGCGCTTCTGGAACTTCACCGCGTCCGCGCCGGCCGCGGCGGCCACCTCGATCAGCTGCTTGGCGATCTCGATGTCGCCGTTGTGGTTGATCCCGATCTCGCCGATCACATAGACCGGCCGGCCGGGACCGACCTGCACATCGCCGATCGCGACCGGGGCGGGGGACAGGGGGGCTTCGGTGGTCATCATGACCCTTTC
>NZ_JAKLTQ010000005.1 GCF_022012395.1 Arthrobacter hankyongi | reverse complement strand
CTGAGAAGGGGATTAAGTGGCAAGCCGATGGGGTGGTGCGGGGGTGGGGTGGGGCTATCGGGCGAGCCGGCGGGGCGGGGCGGGGTCGGCCGGGGCTGAGCGCAGGTGCAGCACCGCTTCGGCGGCCTCCAGCAGCTGAGCCGCGGAGGTGTCCCAGTCGTAGCCGGCGGCGCGCAGCACCCCGTCTACCGAGGCCCGGCGCCAGCGCGCATCCGCCTCGAGCTGACGGACGGCCGCGGCAAAGGCGGCCGGATCCATCGGGTCCACCTGCAGCGCTGCCCCGCCGGAGACTTCGCGGAAGATCGGGATGTCACTGGCCACCACCGGTGTGCCAGCGGCCATCGCCTCGATCAGCGGCAGACCGTAGCCCTCGTCCCGGGACAGCGTGACCAGTGCCGTGGTGCTGTGCAGCAGCTCGCGGTACTTTTCCTCGGACACGCCGTTGTGGAAGACCAGCTGCTGCGGATCGACCGCCAGTGCGGCGAGCTCGTGCCGCCGCGCCTCGGAGATCGGACTGAGCAGGTGCAGTTGGTAGCCGGGCAGCTGCGGCATGGCTGCGACCAAGGTCTCGACGTTCTTGTACGGCATGAAGGAACCCATGTACAGCAGGGTCTTCTCCCGCGGTCCGTCCGGATCACGCGGCGCACCCTGGGGGACCGAGGCGTTGGAGACGATCCGCACCGGGCGCCGGGTCAGCCTGGCCTGCTCCATCAGTGCGCGGGTGGTGGCGCTGACCGTGGCGACGACGTCGGCCCGGTTCAGCAGCAGCCGCTGCGGCCAGTAGGCCTTGTGGTACAGGCGCCAAAGCAGTTGCACCGGCTTGGGCAGGAAACCGGGCGGTTTGGGGTGGCGGTAGTAGATCAGGTCGTGCAGGGTCAGGATCAGCCCGTAGCGCCGGCCGAGGCTGCCCATGGTCTGCATCGGGCAGAACACCACGTCCGCACCGAGCCGGTTCACCTGGTGGGACACGAAGAGTTCGGCGGGGGAGAGCGGGCTGTTGATCTTCACCCACGGAACGTCCGGCAGCCAGGCGAGCTGGCGTTCGTCCGAAATCAGCATGGTGACGTCGGCGAGCCGGGCGGCGGCCTCGATCAGGTTCGCGCCGAAGCGGCTGATCCCGTCGACCTGGTCGATCCGGGTAAAGCGGGCGTCCATGACCAGTTTCATGCGTCCAGCCCCGCGGCGAAGCCGGCCACCAGCGCCGCGGCGGCGGCAGGTGCCTCATAGTGGATCAGGTGTCCCACATCCGGGATGAACTCCAGCCGGGCGTGCGGGATCAGGGCCGCCAGACGGCGCTGGCTGGCTACCGACCCGAGGTCGTCCTTGACACCGGCAACCAGCAGCACCGGTACGGCAAGCCGGCCGGCGACCTGACCCACGTCGTCGGAAATGGAGGCCTGGAAGGCCTCCAGAACCACCTCCCGGTGGGCGAAGGCGCTGAAGTAGCGGTCGTGCTGGTCGTGGATGAACCGGCGCAGGGCCGGGTCCTTGGTCTTGGCCATCATCAGGGACATCGCCCGCACGATCACCGGTTGCCGCAGCAGCCACAGTCCCGCCCGCGCCGGCAGCTTCGCCGCCAGCAGGTAGTAGGACTCCGCCAGCCGCGAGGCCACTGCCCGGGGGCCCTTCAGGGCGGGCTCGCTGATCGGGTTCACCAGCACCAGGGCGCGGAAGGCCGACGGCGCCGCGGCCACCAGCCGGGCGGCGATGATGGAACCGAAGGAGTGGCCCAGCAGCAAGGTCTGCGGGCCCAGGTCCGCCGCCGCGGCGAAATCCTGGAGGAACCGCACGTAGCCGGCGACGTCGTGCCGGCCCTGCGTCAACGGGGCGGACTCGCCGAACCCCGGCAGGTCGGGGATCAGCACCCTGAACCCCGGCAGCGCCCGGGCCATCAGTTCCAGGCCGTGGTGGTCCCCGCGGAAGCCATGCACCATCAGCAGGGTAGGGGCATCGGGCCCGGTTTCGGCCGGGTATTCCCAGTAGCTGGCCTGGCCGTGCGGGAAGTCCAGGACCTGGCGGAGCGCGCGCTCCTGCACCGAAGGCACCGGTTAGTTCACCTCGTCCGGGTCCGAGCCGATCCGGCCGTTGCGTTCGAGTCCGGCCAGCCGCTGCATGGCGCCTTCGTCCAGGCTGAAACCGGCCAGATCGAGGTTTTCGCGGATCCGGGCGTTCGAACTGGCCTTCGGGATGACGATGTTGCCCAGCTGCAGGTGCCAGCGCAGCACAACCTGCGCCGGGGTGCGGCCGAGCTGGCCGGCCAGTTCCCGCACCACGGGGTCGGCCAGCACGGCTCCCCGGCCCAGCGGGCTCCAGGCCTCGGTGCGGATGCCGTGCCGGTCGTGGAAGTCGCGCAGGTCAGCCTGCTGCAGCCAGGGATGCAGTTCGACCTGGTTCACCGCCGGGACGACGTCGGTGGCCTCGAGCAACTGCTCCAGATGGTGGATCTTGAAGTTGGAGACGCCGATGGCCCGGACCCGGCCCTCGTGGTAAAGCCGCTCCAGTGCGCGGTAGGTGTCAATAAACTTGCCGAGCCTGGGCAGCGGCCAGTGGATCAGGTAGAGGTCAACGTAGTCCAGCGCCAGGGTCTTGAGCGAATGGTCGTAGGCACGCAGGGCGGCGTCGAAGCCATGCTGGTCGTTCCACACCTTGGTGGTGATGAAGATGTCCTCGCGGCTGGCCTCGGCTTGTTCCGAGGTGAAGCGGTGGACCGCCTGCCCAACGCCGGCTTCGTTGGCATACAGCGCGGCAGTGTCCAGCATCCGGTATCCGGCGTCGAGGGCCTGGATGCACAGCGCCTCGGCGTCCGACGGCGGCACCTTGTACAGTCCGTAGCCGATCCGGTCCATCAGCACGCCGTTATTGAGCTGCACCTTCTCTGATCGCATAGGGAAGACTCTACCGACCTTTGCTGCGATCTTTGCTGTGCGCCGGAGAATGCACGTGCATCCGCGGTAGCGCCTCCCCGCCCCCGCTCGCAAGCCCGCGGCGGGCCCCTCGGCCAGAGAGTTGCCGGCCCCGTGCGCGAAGCGCACGGGGCCGGCAACGAACGGTAGCGCCTCCCCGCCTCCCCCCGCTCGCAAGCTCGCGGCGGGCCCCTCGGCGGGTAGGCTCTTGCGCATGCCGGAATTCGTCATGTCCATCGACCAGGGCACCACCTCCAGCCGGGCCATGGTGTTCGACCACGCCGGCCGGCCGGTGGCCAGCGGACAGAAGGAGCACCGGCAGTTCCTGCCGCGGCCCGGGTGGGTGGAACACGACCCGGTGGAAATCTGGGAGAACGTCCGCGAAGTGGTGGCAGTGGCGCTGTCCCGGGCCGGGCTGACCCGCCATGACATCGCCGCCGTCGGACTGACGAACCAGCGCGAGACCACGGTGGTCTGGGACCGTCGTACCGGGTCACCGGTGTGTAATGCGATCGTCTGGCAGGACGTGCGCACCCAGCAGCTGTGTGACGAGCTGGCCGCTGACGGCGGACCGGACCGGTTCAGGGCGGTGACCGGGCTGCCGCTTACGCCGTATTTTTCCGGTACCAAGCTGAAATGGATTCTGGATAACATTCCCGGCGCCCGCGCCGCGGCGGAGGACGGGAACCTGCTCTTCGGCACGGTGGACAGCTGGCTGCTGTGGAACCTCACCGGCGGGCCTGATGGCGGCGTGCATGCCACGGATGTGACCAATGCGTCCCGGACGCTGTTCATGGACCTGCGCACCCTGCAGTGGGACGAGGCCATCCTGGCCGAATTCGGCATTCCGGCGGCCATGATGCCGGCCATCCGCTCCTCGGCCGAGGTCTACGGCACGGTCCATGGTTCCCAACTGCTGCGCATGGTGCCGGTGGCGGGCATTCTCGGCGACCAGCAGGCCGCCACCTTCGGCCAGGCCGCCTTCGGCCCGGGGGACGCGAAGAACACCTACGGGACCGGCTGCTTCGTCGTGGTCAATACCGGTCCGGACATCGTCAGCTCGGGCAACGGCCTGCTGAGCACGGTGGCCTACCGGCTGGACGGGCAGCCGCCGCAGTACGCGCTGGAAGGCTCCATCGCCGTCGCCGGTTCGCTCATCCAGTGGCTGCGGGACAACCTGGGCATTATCGGATCGGCGGCCGAGGCCGAAACGCTCGCGGGCACCGTCCCGGACAGCGGCGGCGCGTACTTCGTTCCGGCATTCTCCGGCCTGTTCGCCCCCTATTGGCGGGCCGAAGCCCGCGGGGCACTGGTGGGGCTGACCCGCTTCGTGACCAAGGCCCACATCGCCCGCGCGGCTCTGGAGGCCACCGCGTTCCAGACCCGCGAGGTGCTTGATGCGGTGAACGCCGATGCGTCCGCGCCGCTGCGCGAGCTCAGGGTCGACGGCGGCATGGTGGGCAACGACGCGCTGATGCAGTTCCAGGCGGACATCCTCGGGGTCCCGGTGGTGCGCCCGCGGGTGGCCGAAACCACCGCGCTGGGCGCGGCGTACGCAGCCGGACTCGCCGTCGGCTACTGGTCCACGCTGGCGGAGCTGGCGGCCAACTGGGCCGAGGACCGGCGCTGGATGCCGCAGATGGAGGAGACGGAGCGGGACCGCCGGATGCGGCTGTGGAAGAAGGCGGTGACCCGGACCTTCGACTGGGTGGATGGCGACGTCGGATAGGGCGGGGCGGACTGCGGTAGAGTATTGCCGTGTTTGCCCATTCGCTGAGCTAGCCGCCAGACGAGGCAGGTGCCGGCCGCCGCCGGCGCGTCCAACCCGCACGACGTGCTGCGGCCGCCCCTCGCTGGAGAGGGGCTTTTGTGTGTCTGAGGCAAAGCAGCAACGTAGCAAGTGAGATCCAAGAGGACGAGGCAAGTCAACGTGAGTACGCAGTCTGGGACCGGGCAGAGCGAGTACAGTTTCTCCGCGATAGAGGCCAAATGGCCCGCCGTGTGGGAGGAACTTGGAGTCTTCACGCCGGCCGACGACGGTTCCCGGGAGCGCCGTTACGTCCTGGACATGTTCCCGTACCCGTCCGGCGACCTTCACATGGGCCATGCCGAAGCGTTCGCGATGGGCGACGTCGTGGCCCGCTACTGGCGGCTGAAGGGCTACGACGTCCTGCACCCGATCGGCTGGGACTCCTTCGGCCTGCCGGCGGAAAACGCCGCGATCAAGCGCAACGCCCACCCCAGCGAGTGGACCTACGCCAACATCGAGACACAGGCCGCCTCCTTCAAGCGTTACGCGATCAGCGCCGACTGGTCGCGCCGGCTGCACACCTCGGACCCCGGCTACTACCGCTGGACGCAGTGGCTGTTCCTGCGCTTCTATGAGCGCGGCCTGGCCTACCGCAAGAACTCCCCGGTCAACTGGTGCCCCAAGGACCTGACCGTGCTGGCCAACGAGCAGGTGGTCAACGGCATGTGCGAGCGTTGCGGCACGCCGGTGACGAAGAAGAGCCTGAACCAGTGGTACTTCCGGATCACCGAGTATGCGGACCGCCTGCTCGAGGACATGGAGGAGCTCAAGGGGCACTGGCCCGAGCGCGTGCTGGCCATGCAGCGCAACTGGATCGGCCGGTCCGAGGGCGCGCACGTCAACTTCGTCATCGAGGCCGCCGACAGCCGGCCGGCCCGCGATGTCACGGTCTTCACCACCCGCCCGGATACCCTGCACGGGGCGACCTTCTTCGTGGTCGCCGCGGACGCGCATCTGGCGCTGGACCTGGTCACCCCCGAGCAGCACGACGCGCTGATGGACTACCGGGAGAAGGTCAAGGCGCTCTCGGACATCGAACGCCAGTCCACCGAGCGGGAGAAGACCGGTGTCTTCCTGGGCCGCTACGCGGTCAATCCGCTCAACGGCGAAAAGTTGCCGGTCTGGGCCGCGGACTATGTGTTGGCGGACTACGGCACCGGCGCCATCATGGCCGTGCCCGCGCATGACCAGCGGGATCTGGACTTCGCCAAGGCCTTCGGCCTGCCGGTGCGCAGCGTGCTGGATACCGGCGAGGAGGATCCGGCCGAGACCGGCGTCGCCACCGCCGGCGAAGGCACGCTGATCAATTCCGGCGAGCTCAACGGCCTGTCCAAGGCCGAGGGCATCGCCCGGGCGATCGAGCTGGTCGAGGCCGCCGGCACCGGCGAGGGCGCGGTCAACTACCGGCTGCGCGACTGGCTGCTGTCCCGCCAGCGGTTCTGGGGCGCGCCGATCCCGATCATCCACTGCGCCGAATGCGGCGAGGTGCCGGTCCCGGACGACCAGTTGCCGGTGAAGCTGCCCGAGGATCTGCGCGGGGAGGCACTGGCGCCAAAGGGCACCTCGCCGCTGGCCGCCGCGGCGGACTGGGTCAATGTCGCCTGCCCCAGCTGCGGCCGGGCAGCCATGCGGGATACCGACACCATGGACACCTTCGTGGATTCGTCCTGGTACTACCTGCGCTTCGCCTCCCCGGAGTACACCGAAGGCCCGTTCGACGTCGACGCGGTCAAGCGTTGGCTGCCGGTGGGCCAGTACGTCGGAGGCGTGGAGCACGCCATCCTGCACCTGCTCTACAGCCGCTTCTTCACCAAGGTGCTCAAGGACATGGGCCTGTTGGACTTCGACGAACCGTTCTCCGCATTGCTGAACCAGGGCCAGGTGCTCAACGGCGGCAAGGCGATGAGCAAGTCGCTGGGCAACGGCGTGGACCTGGGCGAGCAACTGGACAAGTTCGGCGTCGACGCGGTGCGCCTGACCATGGTGTTCGCCTCCCCGCCGGAGGACGACGTCGACTGGGCCGATGTCTCGCCGTCGGGCTCGGCCAAGTTCCTGGCCCGCGCCTGGCGGCTCGGCCAGGACGTCACCTCCCCGGCCGGCACCGATCCCGCGGCGGGGGACCGGGACCTGCGCTCGGTCACGCACCGCACCCTGGCCGACGCCCAGGAACTGCTGGAGAGCCATAAGTTCAACGTGGTCATCGCCCGCCTGATGGAGCTGGTCAACGCCACCCGCAAGGTGATTGATTCCGGGGCTGGCGGAGCGGACCCGGCGGTGCGCGAGGCCGCCGAAGCCGTGGCCATCCTGCTGAGCCTTTTCGCGCCGTACACGGCCGAGGACCTCTGGGCCGCGCTGGGCCATGAGCCGTCGGTGGCCGCGGCCGAATGGCCGAAGGTGGAGCAGGACCTGCTGGTGCAGGCCACGGTCACCGCCGTCGTACAGGTCCAGGGCAAGGTCCGGGACCGGCTCCAGGTGCCCGCGGACATCAGCGAGGAAGACCTCAAGGCGCTGGCCCTGGCCTCCGAGCAGGTAGTCCGGACGCTGGACGGCCGCGGCATCCGCACGGTGATCGTCCGGGCGCCCAAGCTGGTCAACGTCGTTCCGGCCTGAGGCCCGGCCCGTGTCTTGGCTCGAGGATCTGCTGCAGCGGTCCCGCAGGCTGCTCCACGCGCCTGCCCAGCGCCACCTGCCGGCCCGGCCCCGGGTCGCCGTCGTCACGGATTCGGCGGCGGCGCTGCCGCCGGAATGGGTGGCGCAGCCGGACACGGCGGACTGGCTGCGGATCGTGCCGATGCCGGTGATGATCTCCGGGCAGATCTACGGCGAGGGCGTCGATGACATCCGTATGGTGCTGTCGGTGGGCCTGGCCGAGGGCAAGGACATCAAGACTTCCCGCCCCTCGCCCGGGCTGTTCCGGCGCACCTACGAGGAGCTGGAGGCACTGGGCTTCGACGCGATCGTCTCCGTGCACCTCTCGGCGGAACTGTCCGGCACCGTGGAGGCCGCCGGCCTGGCCGCCGCAGGCGTGGGCATCCCGGTGGAGGTGGTCGATTCCCGGACCGTGGCCATGGGCGAGGGGTTCGCCGTGATTGCCGCCGTGCTCGCCGCGCAGAACGGGGCCGGCGCCAAAGAGGTCGCGGCGCGGGCGCGGGACGCGGCGGCAGCCTGCGACGTGTTCTTCTATGTGCCCAGCCTCGAGCAGCTGCGCCGCGGCGGCCGGGTCGGAGCGGCAGCGGGGCTGCTGGGCTCGCTGCTGGCGATCAAGCCCCTGCTCGGCGTGCGTGACGGGGCCATCGTGCCGCTGGAGCGGATCCGCACCGCAGCCAAGGCCCAGGCCCGGCTCCAGCAGCTGGCCGTCCGGCGGATCGAACAGCTGGATTATCCGCCGCAGCTGGCGGTGCACTACTTCGGCAACGACGCTGAGGCGAATGAGCTGGCCAGGCAAATGGCCGCCCATGTGGGCGACCCGGTCCTGGTCACGCCGGTGCCCTCGGTGCTGGCCGCGCATACCGGGCTGGGCGTGCTGGCCGTGGTGGTCGGCCCGCAGCTGCCGGAGGCCTCCTGATCTACACAAGCGGGCATCCGGCCGCGGCGGTGCACAACGGCGCATCCTGTGCCGCACCACAGGCCGGCCGACTCGTAGCGTGGTGCCATGGCGCGCCATCGCTGGGCAGCCGGGCCCGATGCCAGCAGTTCCGATCCGTCAGCTAACCACGGGGACGGTTCCGGCCTGCCCGTGCCGCGACCGGCCCGGATCCGGTTCCGGATTGCCGCCGGCGCCGCCGTGGTGGTCGCCGGCGCGGCGCTGGGCACCGGTATTGCGCGGGTGGCGGGGGCGGACCTGGACCGCGACGTCGCCCAGGTGGTCGCCAGCGTTCCGCTGGCCTCCGACGGCGCAGCACCGAACCAAGCGGACCGTTCATTTCCGGCCACGCCGCCGGAGCAGGCTTCGCGGCAGGTATCCACGCCTGCGGCCGGTGGGTCCGGACCGCAACCGCCCGGAACCGCGCCGCCGGGGGCTTCCGCTGCGGCGATGCTCGTGGTCCACGTCGCCGGGGCCGTGGCCAGGCCGGGCATTGTCCGACTGCCGGCCGGGGCGCGGGTCTTCGAGGCCCTGGCGGCCGCTGGCGGAGCCACGAAGAACGCGGACGATTCGGCCCTGAACCTGGCCGCGCCGGTGGCGGACGGCCAGCAGATCTTCGTCCCCGCCCCGGGCCAGCCGCCGCCCGGCCCGCAGCAGGCGGTGCCGGGCGGATCGGGGCCACCGGCTGATGGACAGGTCCCGCCGCCGGGAGCAGGCACCCCGGCCGCGGCCAAAATCAATATCAACACAGCCGGCGCCGAGGAACTGACCTCCCTGCCGGGAATCGGCCCGGTGCTGGCCGGCCGCATCGTCGACTTCCGGCAGCAGCACGGCGCGTTTGCCAGCCCGGCGGATCTGGACGCGGTACCCGGAATCGGCCCAGGGCTGCTCGACGGGCTGTTGGACCTGGTGACGGTATGAGCCGGTCCGCGCCGTGGCGGCGCTTTGCCGACGCGGCCAGCGCCGGGCCGGTAGCGGAAGCCCGGGCACCTGCGGCAGGAAACACGGCTGGCGGTGCGTTGCCGGCCGGCACCTCACCGGCCCGGACACACCTGCACGGCCCGGCCCTGCTGGCGGCCGCCGTCCGTGCCCGTGCGGGGTTCCGGCCGGCCACCGGTAGCGGCGCGGTGACGCTGGATTTCCGGTTGGCGGCGGCCGCCGGCGTCTGCTGGGCCACAGCCCTCGGCCTGCCGCATGCACCGCGCGGCACGGCCTTCGTCCTGGCTGCCCTGCTCTTCGCCGCGGTACTGGCCATGCTCCTGCGCATGGTGTTCCGGCCGTCGGGCGGCTGGCTGCGGGCCACTGGGCTGGTCCTGTGCAGTGCCGCGGCACTGGCGGCCCTGGTCCTGGGCATCAGGCAGGCGGAGCGGCTCAGCGGCCCAATCCGCCAGGCCGTGGACGCCGGCGCCACCGTCACCGTGCGGCTGACGGCTCACGCTGATGCGGCCCGCACCGGCCGTGCAGGAAAGTTCCCCGGGGCGGCGGCCAGGTACCAGTTCCGGGCGGAGATACACCAGGCGACCTTCGGCGGGCGGCGGTTCGCGGCGGCGACTCCGGTCCTGCTCATCGGTGATTCCTCCTGGGCGCAGGCCCGCTACGGGGACGAGCTCGCCGCTGCCGGAAAGCTGGTCCGCGCCGGAGCGGGGCCGGTGGAAGCCCTCCTGATCGCCTCCACCGGGTTCCGCCGCGTGGGTGTCCCGCCCGTCGCCGCCGCGGTCAATGCCCTCCGTGAGGCCTTTATCGGCAGTACCGGCACGCTGCCGCCCGATGCACGGGCACTGCTGCCGGGCATGGTGCTCGGGGACCGTTCGCAACAGCCCGAAGACCTGGCCGAGGCCATGAGGATCGCCGGCCTGACGCACCTGATGGCGGTCAGCGGGGCCAATTGCTCATACGTTCTTGGCGCCGTCTACCTGTTGGCCGCGCTCTGCCGGCTGCCGCGGCCGCTGCGCGGCCTGCTCGGGCTGGTGGCGCTGGGTGGTTTTGTCATCCTCGTCCGGCCGGAACCGAGCGTCCTGCGGGCGGCGGCGATGGGATCCATCGGGGTATTCGCGCTCCTGGCCGGCCGGCGGCGGGCGTCGCTGGCCTTCCTGTGCCTGTCGGTGATCGTCCTGCTGCTGGCCGATCCGTGGCTGGCGGCAAGCTATGGCTTCCTGCTTTCGGTGCTGGCCACCTTGGGCCTGGTCCTCTTCGGCGAACGCTGTTCCCGCTGGCTGCAGCGCTTCCTGCCGAAGTTGCTGGCAGATGCGCTGAGCCTGCCCTTGGCGGCACAGGTGTTCTGTACCCCGGTAGTGGTCATGCTGCAGCCGGGCCTGCCGCTGTACGCCGTCGCGGCCAACGTCCTGGCGGCGCCGGTGGTGCCCGTGGTGACCATTTCCGGCATGGCCGCAGTCATGCTGGCACCGGTGTGGCCCTGGATGGCCTCCATCGCGGTCCAGTTGGCGGGAGGACTCTGCCTCTGGGTGGGCCTCGTGGCGCGCATGGTGGCCGTCTGGCCGGCGGCCTCCTTTCCGTGGCCGGAAGGGGTCCCCGGCGCTGTGCTGGCCCTGCTGGCCGGGTTGCTGGTGCTGTCGCTGCTGTTCCTCGGCTCGCGTCTGCCGGCGGCGTGGCACCGGAGCGCCGCGGGTGGAACCGCAGCCTGGCTGCAGCACCGCCGCCGGGCTCATGCAGGCCGGCTTTTGCCGCACCGCGGCGCGGCCATCCCTGCGGGTATCCGCCACGGATCTGCGCGGCACCGCACCGCCCTGCTCCTGGGACTGCTGGGCCTTGCCGCCGCAGCTTCAGGTATTGCAGTTGCCGTCCTCGCACGCGGCGGCGAAACCCCGAAGTGGGTGCTGGCCGTCTGCGACGTTGGCCAAGGCGACGGCCTCGTGCTCAACGCCGGCGAGGGCAGTGCGGTGGTGGTGGACACCGGGCCGGAGCCAGCCCCGATGGACCGCTGCCTGCGCCGGCTCGGGGTGGACCGGATCGAGCTTCTGGTACTGACCCATATGCATCTGGACCACTACGGCGGCCTCGCCGGGGCTTTGGACCACCGGAAGGTGGGTACCGTCCTCGTCGGCAGTTCCCGGGCGGAACTTCCAGACCCGGTAGTGGAAACATTGGCGGACGCAGGAGCCACCGCACAGCGGGGCAGCGCAGGGATGGCCGGAAGCTACGGCAGCCTCCGTTGGGAGGTCCTCTGGCCGGGTGCGGGCAGGCCACCGCCGGAGGAAAACGACGCCAGCCTGGTGCTGCGTGTGGACACGGCTTCCGGTCCCGGAGCAGCGCTGACGATGCTGCTGACCGGAGACTTGGAGAGTGAGGCGGCCGCCGCGCTCCTGGCCCGGCTGGGTCCGGCCCTGCCGGCGGTCGACGTGTTGAAGATCAGCCACCACGGCGCGCGCAATGGCGGTTCTCGGTTGATCCAGGCGCTGCGGCCCAAGGCTGCGGTCATCTCGGCAGGCCGCGGCAACGACTACGGACACCCGGCCCCGGAGATCCTCGCCGCCCTGGAGCGGGAGCAGGTCCCGGTGTTCCGGACCGACCTGCTCGGGACCATCCTGCTGTCCGCGGACGGTGGAAGGCTGGAAATCGCCGCGTTGCGCTGAACCGGCTTGGGATTTGGCGCGGCGCCGTGACACTGTAGATGGCGGGGCATGCATCGGCATGCCGGACAGAGGAGGAACCAGGCTTGAACCCGACCCCGGCATCCCGGACATCCAAGGCGTCCAAGGTCGCGGGTGGCAAAACGGCCGGCGGCACGGCCCCGGGTACCGTCTCGTGGCGCGAGGTGGTGCCTGCCCCGGTTGTGCTGGTCAGCGGGCCGGAGGAGTACTTGGCGCAGCGGGCCCGGCAGCGGTTGCGCACCCTGGTCCGCGGCCAGCAGCCTGACGTGGAGCTGACCATGATGGACGCCTCCGCCTACACGGCGGGGGAGCTGGCCATGACAGCAAGCCCCAGCCTGTTCGGTGAGGCGAAGCTGATCGAGGTGTCCGCGCTGGCCCAGATGAGCGATGACTTCCTCACGGATGCACTGGCCTATCTCCGCTCGCCCGCCGATGACACCGTCCTGGTGCTCCACCACGCCGGCGGGGTGCGCGGAAAGAAACTGCTCGACGCAGTCAAGGCCGCGGGCGCCCCCGTGGTGGACTGCCAGGCCCTGAAAAAGGACAGCGACAAGCTGGATTTCGTCCGCCGCGAGTTCAAGGACGCCCGGCGCAGCCTCGATGCGGGTGGCGCGCAGGCCCTCGTAGCCGCCGTCGGATCGTCGCTGCCGGACCTGGCCGCGGCCTGCGCCCAGTTGATTTCCGACACCACGGGCAGCATCACCGAGGAAACCGTGGACAAATACTATGGCGGCCGGGTCGAGGCCACCGGTTTCAAGGTGGCCGACGCGGCCGTCTCGGGGCGGGGGAGCCAGGCACTGGCCACGCTGCGCCATGCCCTGGCCACCGGGCTGGACCCGGTGCCGATTGTCGCCGTGCTCGCCCTGAAGCTGCGGCAGATTGCGAAGGTCAAGGGTGCCTCGGTCACGGCCAAGGATCTGGGCATGGCGCCTTGGCAGTTCGAGCAGGCGCGCAAGGATGCCCGCCACTGGGATTCGGAATCGCTGGCCCGGTGTATCCGGCTGCTGGCGGAAACCGATGCCCAGGTCAAAGGGGCGGCCAAGGACCCGGAGTACGCCGTCGAACACGCCGTGACCGTCATCGCCGCCAGCGCCGGCCGCTGAACCCCGCTCCGTCCATTGCCCGCTGCGGCCGGGGCGAGGACAATGGTTGTAACTGTCCCGACTGCCGACGCCCCGCTCCGATGAACGCCCGCTCTCCAGCCGGGCAGCCCAGGCCTCACAGGAGCCAATGGTCCCGGCTTCGCTGCAGGCCCGCCCGCCAGAGGGGCCGGAAAGCCTGTCGAGCCATGGCCACGCATGCACACGGGAATCTTGCCCAACCGGACTCCGGAGCGCCATCCCATCAGGGGAAAGTCCTGGCAGTCGCGATTTCCGCGGCCCTCGGGGGGCTGCTGTTCGGGTTCGACACCGCCGTCATCAACGGGGCGGTCAACTCCATCCAATCCACGTTTAACCTGGGCGCGGCAACGCTGGGCTTCACTGTGGCCATCACTCTGCTCGGCTGTGCCGTCGGGGCATGGTTCGCCGGCCAACTGGCCGATGTCTGGGGCCGCAAGGTGGTCATGGTGGTGGCTGCGGTCCTCTTCGTCGTCAGTTCCCTCGGTGCGGGGCTGGCGTTCGCGGAATGGCAGTTGATGGCCTGGCGGGTTGTCGGCGGCCTGGCCATCGGCATCGCCTCGGTCATTGCCCCGGCCTACATCGGCGAAATAGCGCCGGCACACAAACGCGGGGGGCTTAGCTCGCTGCAGCAGCTGGCTATCACCGTGGGCATTTTCCTGGCGCTGCTTTCGGACGCGGCTCTGGCCGGGACCGCCGGCGGTGCCGACGCGACCCTGTGGTTCGGCCTCCCGGCCTGGCGCTGGATGCTGATGGTTGGGATCGTCCCGGCCGCGGTGTACGGGATCCTGTCCCTGGAGATTCCGGAGTCGCCACAGTTCCTGATCCGCAAGGGCCGGAACGAGGAGGCCCTCAAGGTCATCCGGGAGACTACCGGTTCGCCCGACCCGGAACGGCGCCGGGCCGAGATCGAGGAGAGCCTCGAACACGAACGCCGCGCTACCTACCGTGACCTGCGCGGACACGCTCTGGGACTGCATCCCATCGTGTGGATCGGGATCGGCATGGCGGCCTTCCAGCAGTTGGTGGGCATCAACGCCATCTTCTACTACTCCACCACGCTCTGGCAGTCCGTGGGCTTCAGCCAAAGTGACTCCTTCGTCACCTCGGTCATCACCTCCGTGATCAACGTGCTGCTGACCTTCGTGGCGATCTTTTTCGTCGACAGCGTCGGACGGAAGAAGCTGCTGCTGGTCGGTTCGGTGGGTATGTTCGCCGGGCTTGTGGCGGCGGCCATCTCCTTCTCGCAGGCCACCGGCTCCGGGGGCTCGATCAGCCTGCCGGCACCCTGGGGCGCCGTCGCCCTGGTCGGTGCCAACGTGTTCGTCATCTTCTTCGCCGCGACCTGGGGTCCGGTCATGTGGGTTGTCCTTGGCGAGGTATTCCCAAACAAGATGCGCGGTCTGGCGCTCGGCCTGGCTGCGGCCTTCAACTGGATCTTCAACTTCCTGGTGACCCTGCTGTTCCCGGTCCTGAGCCAGGCTGTGGGGCTGGGTTTCGTCTATGCCGGCTTCGCGTTCTTCGCTGCCCTGTCGTTCTGGTTCGTCGCGGCGCTGCTGCCGGAGGTCAGCAGGCTCGAGCTTGAAGACAAGGACAAGCTGACCCACACGGGCCTTGCGCAACGGCGGGCCGGGCGGGCAGGGCGGGCGCGGCCTGCAATCTGACCACCCGGTAGACGGCGTCTGCGGGGTTCGGCTGCAGCTGCCGGCACCGGTGCTGATGAAAGGCTGAAGGCCGCCGCCCGGTCCGGGCGGCGGCCTTCAGCCGTAAAGCAGGGGTCCAGCACGATGGCTGGGCATCGGTTTAGAGGGCGTTGACCTTCTTGGCGATGGCGGACTTGCGGTTAGCGGCGTTGTTCTTGTGGATAACCCCCTTGCTAACAGCCTTGTCCAGCTTGCGGCCGGCCTTGGCCAGAGCCTGGACAGCGACATCCTTGTCGGAAGCACCGACGGCGGTGTTTACCGCGCGGATAGCCGTCTTCAACTCGGACTTGATCGAGTTGTTACGCTGGCGGGCCTTCTCATTGGTGAGAATGCGCTTCTTCTGGGACTTAATATTGGCCACTTATTAAACTCTCTTTGTAATGCGGACTGGTCTGGTGAGGGCATGCCGGACCAACTATTGACTGAGCGGCGTGGGGCACCGTAATGGCAGCCGATCCGGGGTGCCCGTCGACCTGCGCGGACACACAGCTATAAATATTAGCAGACCAGCGGCGGAATCCATGCCGTGTCGCCGCCCGATTTGCGCTGTAGCGCTTCCGGCTCGGGATGCAGTGCATCCCGTCCGGACCCGCAGCGGTTTCGCAGGTCAGGACCAGCCGTGAAGTTGTTGCAGCGCCTTGGCCACCTGGGCGAAGGCCGTCCGGTTCATCACCGATCCCTCACGGCGGATGTCCCGCGGGTCGATCTGCAGGATCCGGTCCAGCTTGACTTCGCTGGGCCGGCCCTTGGAATCCCATGGTCCCGTGCCGACGTCCAAATAGTCTTCGTCCCGGCGGCTGCCGTTGTTGCGGTCCTTGCTGGTCAGCATCAGTGCGAGCAGCCGTTGGCCGCTGCGGCCGATCAGCAGCACCGGGCGGTCCTTGCCCTGGCTGTAGTCCTCCTCGAACGGTACCCAGGTCCACACCACCTCGCCGGGATCCGGGTCGCCGTCGGGTTTGGGTGCGTAGCTGGCCTTGGCCCGGCCGCGGAAATCCCCGGGGTAGGGGGAGCTCAGCTGGCCCGCCGCCCCGCGAGCCGCCGGCCTTTCGGCCGGCTGCGGTGCCGGCTTCGCCTCTGGCCTGGCTGCCGGCCGCGGCGTCGTCGTCCGCCTGCCCGCGGCCGTCGCCGTCGGCGTTTTGGCGGTACCGGTCCCGGCGGTGCGGGTCTTCGGCGTGCCGGCCTTGGGTGCGCCGGCAGCCTTGAGCATGTCCGCGGCTCCCTTCAGGAGGCGGCCCAGTTTCTTTGAATCGAATGCCATGGATCAACGCTACCTGCCGGCGAAGTTTCCGCTCGGTTGTTGGAGGATTGGTCCCGGCGCGTGGGACACTGTTAAATCGAGTTGAATCCACCGTAATTTCGGCAGTGGCCACTTCACGCGCCGGGCGCGGCCGGCCGGCCGCCATCACAAGATTTAGGGAGCTCCTTTGTCACCCATGGCACGCACCGCACCGGTGCCCGCCGCCACTGATCCGGCGATCATCAGGAATTTCTGCATCATCGCCCACATCGACCATGGGAAGTCGACACTGGCGGACCGCATGCTGCAGCTCACCGGCGTCGTTGAGCAGCGGGACATGCGCGCCCAGTACCTGGACCGCATGGATATCGAGCGCGAACGCGGCATCACCATCAAGTCCCAGGCCGTGCGCATGCCGTGGGAAGTGGACGGCACCGCCTACGCCCTGAACATGATCGACACTCCGGGGCACGTGGACTTCACCTACGAGGTGTCCCGCTCACTGGCCGCGTGCGAAGGCGCCATCCTGCTGGTGGACGCGGCGCAGGGCATCGAGGCCCAGACGCTGGCCAACCTGTACCTGGCGATGGAAAACGAACTGACCATCATTCCGGTGCTTAACAAGATCGACCTGCCGGCCGCGCAGCCGGAGAAGTACGCGGCTGAACTGGCCAACCTCATTGGCGGGGACCCCGCGGACGTGCTGAAGGTCTCGGGCAAGACCGGCGTAGGCGTCGAGGCGCTGCTGGACAAGATCGTCAGGGACTTGCCGGCGCCGGTCGGCGATGCCGACGCCCCGGCCCGGGCGATGATCTTCGACTCGGTGTACGACACTTACCGCGGCGTCGTCACCTATGTGCGCGTGGTGGACGGCAAGCTCTCGCCACGCGAACGCATCCAGATGATGTCCACCAAGGCCAGCCACGAGCTGCTGGAAATTGGTGTCAGTTCCCCGGAACCGACACCAACCAACGGCCTGGGCGTGGGCGAGGTCGGCTACCTGATCACCGGTGTGAAGGACGTGCGCCAGTCCAAGGTCGGCGACACCGTCACCAATCTGGCCCGGCCTGCCGCAGAGTCCCTCGGCGGCTACGCTGACCCCAAGCCCATGGTCTTTTCGGGCCTCTACCCGATCGACGGCACGGACTACCCGGTCCTGCGCGACGCACTGGACAAACTCAAGCTCAACGATGCGGCGCTGATCTACGAACCGGAAACCTCCGCGGCTCTCGGGTTCGGGTTCCGGGTGGGCTTCCTCGGCCTGCTGCATCTGGAGATCGTCCGCGAACGGCTGGAACGTGAATTCAACCTTGACCTGATCTCCACCGCCCCGAACGTGGTCTACGAGGTGACGCTGGAGGACAAGAAGGTCCTGACCGTCACCAATCCCAGCGAATACCCGGACGGCAAGGTGTCCGAAGTCCGCGAACCGATGGTCTCGGCGACCATCCTTGCGCCGAACGAATTCGTCGGCGCCATTATGGAGCTTTGCCAGTCGCGCCGCGGGGACATGAAGGGGATGGACTACCTCTCCGAGGACCGGGTGGAGCTGCGCTACCGCCTGCCGCTGGCCGAGATCGTCTTCGACTTCTTCGACCTGCTCAAGTCCAAGACCCGCGGCTACGCCTCGCTGGACTGGAAGGCCGACGGGGAGCAGGTCGCGGACCTGGTCAAGGTGGACATCCTGCTGCAGGGCGAACAGGTGGATGCCTTCAGCGCCATCACCCACCGGGACAAGGCCTACAGCTACGGGGTCATGATGACCTCCAAGCTGCGCGAACTGATCCCGCGCCAGCAGTTCGAGGTACCCATCCAGGCGGCCATCGGTTCGCGCATCATTGCCCGCGAGAACATCCGCGCCATCCGTAAGGACGTGCTCGCCAAGTGCTACGGCGGCGACATCACGCGCAAGCGCAAGCTGCTGGAGAAGCAGAAGGAAGGCAAGAAGCGCATGAAGATGGTCGGCCGGGTGGAGGTCCCGCAGGAGGCCTTCATCGCCGCGCTGTCTTCCGACGAGCCCAAGGACAAAAGCAAGAAGTGACGTTCCACCCTGTCTCCACCGGGGGCCCGCGCAGGACCGGCGGTGCCCGTGCCTAGCATTCTTCCGGTGGGGGATCCGGCCCCGGCCGACGGCGTGCTGCCGGCCCAGGCGGGCAGCGGCGCGGGCGGCCGGCGCTTCTGCCTGTATGTCCACATCCCGTTCTGTGCCGTGCGCTGCGGTTATTGCGACTTCAATACGTACACAGCCACCGAGCTTGGTCCGGGCGCGGCCCAGGATGAGTACGCAGGTACCGTCGGCGGCGAACTGGACCTGGCCGCCCGGGTCCTGGAGCAGTCGGGGGTGCCGTCGCGCCCATTGTCCACGGTGTTCTTCGGCGGCGGCACGCCCACGCTGCTGCCCGCGGTGGACCTGGCGCGGATCCTGGACCGGGCCCGACGGCTCTGGCAGCTGGAACCTGGCGCGGAGGTAACCACCGAGGCCAATCCGGACTCGGTCACGCCCGAGTCCCTGCAGCTGTTGGCAGACGCCGGCTTTACCCGGATCTCCTTCGGCATGCAGTCCGCCGTCCCGCACGTGCTGAAGGTGCTGGACCGCACGCATAATCCGGCCCGGGTGCCCGAGGCAGTGCGTTGGGCCCGCGACGCTGGCCTGAAGGTCAGCCTGGATTTGATCTACGGCACCCCGGGGGAGTCCCTGCAGGACTGGGAAGCCAGCCTCGAGGCCGCGATCGCCTGCGGACCGGACCACGTCTCGGCCTACGCGCTCATCGTCGAGGATGGCACCCGGCTGGCTGCCCAGATCCGCCGCGGCCAGGTGCCGGATATCGACGACGACGACCATGCAGCCAAGTACCAGCTGGCCGACGAGCGGCTGGCGGCGGCCGGCTACGGCTGGTACGAGGTCAGCAACTGGGCCCGGACCGAGGCGGACCGCTGCCGGCACAACCTCGCCTACTGGCACGGCGACGACTGGTGGGGCGCCGGGCCGGGGGCCCATTCCCATGTCGGCGGCGTGCGCTGGTGGAATGTGAAGCATCCGGTTGCCTATGCCGGCCGTCTGGCCGCGGGGGAGTCGCCGGCCGCCGGCCGCGAAACCCTGGACGAGGCAACCCGGCAGTTGGAGCATGTCATGCTGCAGACCCGGATCATCGACGGGCTGGCGACCGCGGAGCTGGGCCCGCAGGGACGGCGGGAAGTGGCCGGGTTGATTGCCGAGGGCCTGATCGACGGCGCCCAGGCCGTGCGCGGGCGGGTGCGGCTGACGCTTCAGGGCCGGTTGCTGGCCGACGCCGTCGTTCGCCGCCTGCTCGAGCCCTAAACGCCTCGGGCCCTAATGGAGTGTGGGCGGGCGGGAAACGGGGGGTTAGCGGATCAGGCGCAGGTTCAGGGGGTACCGGTAGGGCCGGCCGCGGTTGACTTCGATCCCGGCAATGACCGAGTAGACGGTCAGGAAGACCCAGATCGCCGCGGCCAGCACCGCGAAGAGGGCATTGACGGCCGGGATGTTGATCAGCAGGTTGACGATCACTGCGGCGACGGTCAGCGGCAGGGTGAAGTTCAGGGCTTCTTTGGATTCCTGGGCCGTGAACGGGCCGCGGTCCTTGAAGATCAGGTAGATCACCAGCGAGGGGATGCAGCCCAGGATCCCGCCGAAGTGCGCCAGCGTGGCCCATTGCCGGTCCTCGGACGGGGTCAGCGGCAGGGCCGTGGACGAGGCGCTCTGGTACTGCGGACGGGGAGCCGGGCTCCGCGGGGAGTTATCGCTGTTTGCGCTGCGGTCAGCTTTACGCGCGGCGTTCTCTTGCACAGGACCTACCTCAGAGTTGCTCGGTAGCGGGATATGTCTTGACCGGGCCGGGCCCGGGTACTGCTATGAACTAGGTTAGCGGCAACTGCCCGGCTCACGTTGTGAGGAAGTCGATGACTTCCTCCACGCGGCCCAGCAGGGACGGCTCCAGGTCTGCGTAGGTGCTGACGCTGCCGAGCAGCCGCCGCCAGCCCTCGGCGATGTCGGCCGGAGTCCGGTTCGGCCAGCCCAGGCCGGCCAGGATGCCGGTCTTCCAGTCCATTCCGCGCGGTACCACCGGCCAGTCCTGAAGCCCGATGACCGAGGGTTTGACCGCCTGCCAGACGTCCACGTAGGGATGTCCCACGATCAGCACGTTGCCGCGTGCCGCCGGGACGGCCATGGCCGCCTGCGCGATCCGCCACTCCTTGGAATCCTTGACCAGATGGTCCACCAGGATTCCCAGTTTGCGCCCGGGCCCGGGCGCAAACTCCGCCACGGCCGCGGCGAGGTCGTCGACGCCGTGCAATGGTTCGACGACGATTCCCTCCACGCGCAGGTCGTGGCCCCAGACCTTTTCCACCAGTTCGGCGTCGTGCTTGCCTTCCACCCAGATCCTGCTGGCTTTGGCGACCTGGGCGCGCAGTCCCTCGACCCGGACCGAGCCGGAGGCCGTGCGCTGGGGCTTCTTCGGGGCGGCCGCGGTGGCAGGCACCACCTTGACCGGCCTGCCCTCGAGCAGGAAGCCGAAGCCCAGCGGGAAGGAGCGGGTCTTGCCCCGGCGGTCCTCCAAGGCCACCACATGCATGCCGCCGGACTTCTCCACCCGGACCACGGCGCCCACCCAGCCGCTCTGGACGTCCTCGAGCACCAGCCCCGGCTCGGCCGGCACTTCGGCCAGTTCGCGGCGGGCCGCCTTCGCGGTGATGTCCTGGGGTCCCCAACCGTAGTTGGTCATGGTGGTAAGTCCTTCGGCTCGGTGCTGCTCGTCAGGCTCGCCGGGGCGCTTCCGCGCCGCCAGCCTCCCAATGCTAGCCCAGCCTGGGCACAGCCGGACGGAGCCTCGCGGGTCGGCCCGCGGGGCTCCGGTGCGGAGCGTTTGCGGCCAGCATCGAACCGGCAGGCGGCTGGGCGCAATGCCATGGGGCGTGCCGACGTATTAGACTTAGCACTTAGGCACGGTGAGTGCTAACGGTTCCCGCGCATGGTGCGCGGGCGGGAGAGGTTCGTCAGGAGGTTCCGTTGAGCGAGGTCCGCCGCCTGGAGGTGCTGCGCGCCATAGTCGAGGACTATGTCCACTCGCGCGAGCCTGTCGGGTCCAAGGCACTGGTCGACCGCCACCACCTGGGTGTCTCCTCCGCGACCATCCGCAACGACATGGCGGCGCTGGAGGAGGACGGGCTGATCGTGGCCCCGCACACCAGCTCGGGCCGCATTCCCACGGATAAGGGCTACCGGCTGTTCGTGGACCGGATTTCGGACGTCAAGCCCTTGTCCGCCGCGGAGCGGCGCGCCATCCAGACGCTGCTCGACGGCGCCGAGGACCTGGATGACGTGATGGACCGCACCGTGCGGCTATTGTCCCAGCTGACCAGCCAGGTGGCGGTCATCCAGTATCCGCAGCTGGGCCGGGCCCGGGTGCGGCACCTCGAATTCGTGCTGCTGGCTCCCCGCCAGGTGCTGGTCGTGCTGATCGCGGACAACGGCAAGGTGGAACAGCGCGTGATCAGGCTGTCCGAGGACATTGCCGAAACCGATCTGGCCGACCTGCGTACCGCGCTGCTGGGCACCCTGGCCGGCACGCCGCTGGTTGAGGTGGAGGCCAAACTTTCCTCCGGCGTGCCCGGGGTGGCCGCCGAGCTGGCCGAGGCCCTCCGCACGCTGTGCGCCGAGCTGGTCCACCTGTCGGCACTCACCCGCGAGGAGCGCATCCTGCTGGCCGGCACGGCCAACCTGGCTCGTTCCACCGTGGATTTCCCGCTGAGCATCTCCCCGATCCTGGAGGCGCTGGAGGAGCAGGTGGTGATGCTGCGGCTCCTCTCGGAGATGCAGCAGGATGCCCGCGGCATTTCGGTCCGGATCGGCAGCGAGAACCCGTACAACTCGCTGGTCGAGACCTCGGTGGTGGCCACCGGCTACGGTCCGGATGCCTCGGCCAAGGTGGGCGTGCTTGGTCCCACCCGGATGGACTATCCAACCACCATGGCCGCGGTCCGGGCCGTGGCACGCTATCTGTCCAGGATTCTGGCAGGCTGAGTACAGGGCAAGCACCGACAGGGCGGCCGGGCCGCCGGAACACGATTCGCAGGAAGAGAAGTATTCAAAGGTGAGCAACCACTACGACGTACTCGGTGTCAGCCGCGACGCCAGCACCGAGGAAATCAAGAAGGCCTACCGCAAGCTGGCCCGCAAGCTGCATCCGGATGTTAATCCTGGCGAGGAGGCCGCGGACAAGTTCAAGCAGGTCAGCCACGCCTACGAGGTGCTGTCGGACCCGCAGAAACGCCGCATCTACGACACCACCGGCAATGAGAACGGCACGGACACGGGCTTCGGCGGCGCCTACTCGGGTTCCGGCTTCGCCTTCCAGGACATCTTCGAGACCTTCTTCGGCGGCGCCGGCTCGGCCGGCCCGGCCACCCGCACCCGCCGCGGCCAGGACGCCCTGATCAACGTCCGGATCGACCTGAAGGACGCCGTCTTCGGCGTGAACAAGAAGATCGAGGTGGACACCGCCGTCGTCTGCCCCACCTGCAACGGCAGCTGCTGCCGCGCGGGCACGCATCCGCGTACCTGCGACATCTGCGGCGGCTCCGGCCAGGTCCAGCGCGCCGTGCGCTCCATCCTCGGCCAGGTCATGACGGCCTCCCCGTGCGGAAGCTGCCAGGGCTTCGGCACGATCATCCCGGACCCGTGCAACGAATGTAACGGCGAGGGCCGGATCCGCAGCCGCCGTTCGCTGACCATCAAGATCCCGGCCGGCGTGGCCACCGGCACCCGGATCCAGCTCGCCGGCCAGGGCGAGGCGGGCCCGGCCGGCGGTCCGCAGGGGGACCTCTACGTGGAGATCCGGGTCGCCGCGGACAAGAACTTCATCCGCGAGGGGGACGACCTCAACGTCACGCTGGCCGTGCCGATGACGGCCGCGGCGCTGGGCACCTCCGTGAACCTGGAAACGTTCGACGGCGAGCAGGAACTGAACCTGAAGCCCGGTATCCAGTCCGGCGAAGTGATCACCCTGCGCGGTCTGGGCGTCACCCACCTGCGCGGTTTCGGCCGCGGGGACCTGAAGGTCCATCTGCATGTCGAGACCCCGGCCAAGCTCGACGCCGAGCAGGAGGAACTGCTCCGCCGGCTGGCGCAGCTGCGCGGCGAGCATCTGGCCGAAGGCAAACTGGCTCCCAGCGGCAGCGGTGTCTTCGCCCGGCTGCGGGACAAACTCGGCAACCTCTAAGCGGTGACGAATCCGGTCTTCTTCGCCGACCCGGGCGAGCTCGACGACGTCGCGGCCGGCTCGGCCTTCCGCCTCGCCGGTGCCGAGGCGCGGCATGCCGTCAGCGTCCGGCGCCTGGCTGCCGGGGAAGCAGCGGACATCGTTGACGGTGCCGGCCGCCGGGTGACCGGCACGGTGCGCTCGGCGGCCGGCACCGAACTGGTGCTGGATGTCGAAGCGGTGCTGGACGAGGCTGCGCCGCCGTACCGGCTGGTGCTCGTCCAGGCCCTGGCCAAGGGGGACCGGGACGAACTGGCGGTCGAAGCCGCCACCGAGCTCGGGGTCGACGAGGTGGTGCCGTGGCAGGCCGAACGCAGCATTGTCCGCTGGCGGGCCGAGAAGCAGGCCAAGGGTGTGGCCAAGTGGGAGTCCACCGTCCGCTCTGCCGCCAAGCAGTCCCGCCGCGCGCGGATCCCCGCAGTGGGCGCGCCAGTGGACCTGAAGGGACTGTGCGCGCTGATCGGCCGCAGCGCCCTGGCGCTGATCCTGCACGAGGAAGCCGAGCAGCCGCTCGTATCCGCTGCCGCTGCACTGGGCGCGGACGCGCCGGGGCAGGAAGCCGCGGAGGGCACGGTCGTGATGATCGTTGGGCCGGAGGGCGGCATGAGCCCGCGCGAGGTCGAGGCCATGCTGGAGGCCGGGGCGCAGGCCGTCAGGCTCGGGCCGCACGTGCTGCGTTCATCCACGGCCGGTCCGGCCGCCGTCGCGCTGCTCAGTGTGCAGCTCGGCCGCTGGACCTAAGCTGTCGACTGGCCGGATAACGCCCGTTTGACGGCTGAAAAGGGCGTTGTCCGGCCAGTCGACGGGATGGGGGAAGGGTCAGCGGATAGTGAAAACCTTGCTGTCCGGATTCTGCCGCTCCTGGGTCCGCCCGCTCATGTCTTCGTGGTAGACATACAACCGGTATGAACCAGGGTCCAGCTGCTGGGTGAACTCGAACTCCCCGGCCTGGCCCATCGGGGCGCTGATCGGTACGGTGCCGCTCTCGGCCAGTTCCCCCGCACCGGTGTCCTTCGGGCTCTTGAGCCGGTAGATCTGCCAGGACAGCTGGGACTCGAAGGCGACGCCGCGGCCGAGCACCCGCACCTGGTCCGCAGCAGTGTCCCCCTCCTGCGGGTCGATGATCCAAACCGGCGCGGCCAGGGTGTAGTCGCGGGACATCGGCGCGCCCAGCCGTACATGTCTGAAGGCCATGTACCCCGTGTGCCCGTCGACCAGGACCACCACCTCCAGCGGATTGTCCGCGGTGGTCAGGCCGGCGTTGGCCGCGGCGGCGGTAGCGGTGTAAACCAGCTGCTGGACGGCACGCTCGGCAATTCCCTCGTCCACATTCGCCTTGAAGGCGTCCGAGGAAATGTCCAAGGTGATCACGGAGCCATTCATGATGGACGCGCCCACCTTGGCCGCCGGGCTCCACGGATTGAAATAGTCTGGGTCGCGCGGCTTGAGCCGCGTCATCGCGCTCACCGCGGTGGTGATGGGGTCTCCCATGTCCTCGGCCTGGCGGAACTCGCGGTAGAGGAAGATGTTCCTGCCGTTCTCGCCAAGGAAGTACACGGGCGAAAGCTCCGAACTCTGCACCGTCTCCAGCGGACTGCTGGTCACCAAGGGGGCGGACTGTACCGGCGCATGCGAAGCGCCTGCCGAGGGCATGGAGGTCGGCCCGGTGGTTCCCCGATGATCCAGTGCCGTGCAGCCGATCAGACCCAGGGAACCGGCCGTCAGCAAGGCCAGCCACGCGCTGAAGGCGCGCAGCCGCTGCCGGGGCGGTACTTCGGGACGTGTGGGGCGTCCGGGCGACGGGGGCGTAGTGCTCATGGTCCTCTTTGGGGTCCGGGCCGGAAATTGGGGGGTGCCGGTGCCGGGTAGTCCTGTGCCGGTCCCACTTGGGGCCTGCCAGACAAGCTTGGCACAGCCGGAGCGGGCGGAAACCGTGTTTGGGCACCTCTCAACCGGACTGATGCACGATTGAAACAGGATCGAGACCTAGCCCTGGTTTTACGATTTAGCTGTAGTCGGTGCACTGTCCGGGCCCGGCCGCAGGCCGCCGGTGACGTAGCATGGAAGGGTACTGCACGGACAATCTAAGGAGCGAGGACAGGCCTGCGGGCCGCATTATGTCGGAAACACGATTGGACGTCGATCCGCTCGGATCCAGCAGCCGTTCCGTCCACTTTGAGTCCCCGGAACACATGGTCAGGACGCTCGGTGCACACGATGAGGTGCTCCGGCTGATCGAAGCGGAATTCCGGGACATCGACCTCCTCGTACGCGGCGATGAGCTGTTGATCAGCGGGCCCGCCGCCGCCGTCGAACGGACCGAACGCCTGATCACCGAGATCCGCACCCTGGCCGCCGCGGACACGCGGGTGACGCCGCAGGTCGTCGAACAGCTGCTGCGGATGCTCAAGGAGCAGTCCGTGGCCCGGCCGGCGGACGTGCTTACCCAGAACATTCTGTCCTCGCGCGGGCGCACCATCCGGCCCAAGACGCTGAACCAGAAGAAGTACGTGGATGCCATTGACGCCAACACGGTGGTCTTCGGCATCGGCCCGGCCGGCACCGGCAAGACCTACCTGGCGATGGCCAAGGCTGTCCAGGCGCTGCAGCAGAAGGAAGTCAACCGGATCATCCTCACCCGTCCCGCCGTCGAGGCGGGGGAGCGGCTGGGGTTCCTGCCCGGTACGCTCAGCGACAAGATCGATCCGTACCTGCGTCCGCTCTATGACGCCCTGCACGACATGATGGACCCGGATTCCATTCCGCGCCTGATGGCCGCCGGCACCATCGAGGTGGCCCCGCTGGCCTACATGCGCGGCCGGACCCTCAACGACGCGTTCATCATCCTGGACGAGGCGCAGAATACGACGCCGGAACAGATGAAGATGTTCCTGACCCGCCTGGGCTTCGGGTCCAAGATGGTGGTGACCGGCGACATCACGCAGATCGACCTGCCGGGCGGGACCAGCTCAGGACTGAAGATCGTCAGCGAGATCCTCCAAGGTGTCGAGGACGTGCACTTTGCCCTGCTCGAGGCCTCCGACGTCGTCCGGCACCGCCTGGTCAGCGACATCGTGGACGCCTACGGAAGATGGGACGAACAGCGCCGGGTCCGGACCGTGCCGGAGCGTGGGCAGCATCCGCGCAGACGACAGGAGCAGCGCCCATGAGCATCGAAGTCAACAACGAATCGGCCCTGCCGGCAGACGAGGAAGAACTTAGCCGGCTGGGCCGGTTTGTGCTGGACAGCCTGTATGTCCACCCGGAGGCCGAGCTGTCGATCATCCTGGTCGATACCGACGCGATGGAACGGCTGCACATCGAGTGGATGGACGAGCCAGGTCCCACGGACGTGCTCTCCTTCCCGATGGACGAGCTGCGCCCGGGTACCGCCGCCAAGCCCTCGCCCGCCGGCGTACTGGGCGATATCGTGATCTGCCCCCAGGTCGCGCAGGAGCAGGCCAAAAAGGCCGGGCACCCGGCGGCGGAGGAAATGCTGCTGCTGGCCACCCACGGCATCCTGCACCTGCTCGGCTATGACCACGCCGAGCCGGAGGAAAAGGAAGAGATGTTCTCCCTGCAGCGACAGCTGCTGGCCAGCTTCCTCGGCAAGGATGCCCCCACGGAGACCATGCTTTGAGTGTTGCCCTGCTTGCCGGCCTGGCGCTGGCGTGCATCGCGGTCGCCGCACTGTTCACCGCCGCCGAGTCCGCCTTCGCCTATCTGCCCCGCCAAGAGGCCGAGCAGCTGCTCAAGGACGGCCGCAGCGGCGCCCTGGCAGCCGTCCTGAAGGCGCCGGCCGCCCATATGCACGCCCTGCGCCTGTGGCGGGTCTGGTTCGAAATGGCCGGGGCGGTGGCCATCGCCCTGCTCTTCTACTACCTCCTGGACAACATCTGGATCGCCGGGCTGGTGGCCACGGCCGTGATGGCGGCCATCGGGTTCGTACTCGTGAGTGTCTCGCCGCGGCAGTTCGGCCGTATGCACGGCAGCGGCGTCGTGCTGTTCACCGCGCCCGCGGTGCGCATCCTGTGTGCCGTGCTGGGGCCGATCCCGGGCTGGCTGATCCGGCTTGGCAGCCTCGTGGCCCCCAATGCGCCGCGCGCCGACGCGGCGTTCTTCTCCGAGGAGGAATTCCGCGAACTGGTCGAGCGGGCCACCGAATCGGACATGATCGAGGACGCGGAAGCGGAACTGATCCAGTCCGTGTTCGACCTCGGGGACACGCTGGTCCGGGCCGTGATGGTGCCGCGCACCGACATGGTGAGCATCCAGTCCGGCTCCACGCTGGCCCAGGCCATGTCCCTGTTCCTGCGGTCGGGATATTCGCGGATTCCGGTGATCGTGGACAGCGCGGACCAGGTCCGGGGCATCCTGTACCTGAAGGATGTCACCGCGCGGCTCTACAGCGGCGGGGCCGAGCGCACGGTGCTGGTGGACGAGGTCTGCCGCGACGTCCGCTATGTGCCTGAGTCGAAACCGGTCGCGGACCTGCTCAAGGAACTGCAGCGCGAATCCACCCACGTGGCCATCGTCATCGACGAATACGGAGGCACCGCCGGACTGGTCACCCTCGAGGACCTGATCGAGGAGATTGTCGGCGAGATCGTGGACGAGTACGACTCGGAGCGGCCCGAAATCGAAAAGCTCGACGGCGGACAGTATCGCGTGAGCGCCCGTACCAGCATCGCCGATGTCGGCGAACTGTTTGATCTGGACCTTGACGACGAGGAAGTGGACACCGTCGGCGGCCTGCTCGCCAAGAACCTGGGCCGGGTGCCCATTGTCGGCAGCGAAGTGGATCTGGACGGCCTGCACCTGCGCGCCGAACGGATGGAGGGGCGCCGGAACCGGATCAGCCATGTGCTTGCCTGGCTGGAGCCGGCGGCCCAAGATGAAGGCACCCATTCCGGCAACGGCACGAACCAAGGCGGGGCGGGCCGGACGGAAACGGCCCGCGCGGCCCTGCGCGAAGATTCCGAGACGGAACATCGCAGATAGATCATCGGAGACGGAACATCGGAGATAGAACCGTGAACAGCCATCACGACAAGCACCCGGCGAAGACAGTGGCCATGCCCACCAGCGGCTGGCCTGAGGGCTACCGCGCAGGCTTTGTTTCCCTGGTTGGCCGGCCAAACGCCGGCAAGTCCACCCTGACCAATGCGCTGGTGGGGCAGAAGGTGGCGATCACCTCGGCCAAGCCCCAGACCACCCGGCATACCATCCGCGGAATCGTACACCGCTCCGATGCCCAACTCGTGCTGGTCGATACCCCCGGGCTGCACCGGCCCCGGACCCTGCTGGGCCAGCGGCTCAACGACCTCGTGGCAGACACGCTTGCCGAGGTGGACGCCATCGGCTTCTGCCTGCCGGCCAACGAAAAAATCGGTCCGGGGGACAAGTTCATCGCCAAGCAGCTGGCGGCCCTGAACCGTAAGCCCGTCGTCGCGCTGGTCACCAAGACGGACCTGGTGGACCGTGCCGCGCTGGCAGAGCAGCTGCTGGCGGTTACCCGGCTGGGCACCGAAATCTTCGGTGCCGAGGGTTTCCGCGACATCGTCCCGGTCTCGGCGGCCGACGGTTTCCAGGTGGACACCGTGACGGACGTGCTGATCACGCACATGCCGGTTTCGCCGCCGCTGTACCCGGACGGGGAGCTGACGGACGAGCCGGAGGCGGTGATGGTCGCCGAACTGGTCCGCGAGGCGGCGCTGGAAGGCGTCCGCGACGAGCTGCCGCATTCGCTGGCTGTGGTGGTGGAGGAGATCGTCCCCCGCGAGGGGCGCAGTCCGGAGAATCCGCTGCTGGATGTACGGGTGAACCTGTTCGTCGAACGCTCCTCCCAGAAGGCCATCATTATCGGCAAGGGCGGTGCGCGGCTGCGGGAGGTGGGTACCCGGGCCCGGCATGGCATCGAGGCCCTGCTCGGCACGCGGATCTATCTCGACCTGCATGTGAAGATTGCCAAGGACTGGCAGCGCGATCCCAAGCAACTGGTGCGGCTGGGCTTCTGACCCCCGTCGCCCGGTGTCGGCTCGTACCGGGGTCCTATCCGGTTTCAAGCTAATTCACAGTCAATCTTCAGCCCGTTGCGCCATGTTTGGGCGTATCTTGGCAGGTTGCCCGCATAAGATACTTTGCACAGGTAATTTTCCAGTACAGAGAAAGTGGGGCAGGCGTGGGTCGTCGCGGCAGTTCCGGCGCTGACCCGGTGAATCCTTCAAGCGGCACGCGGATCAGGCGTGTTCCGGCGGCCGCCGTCCTGGCCGGCGGACCGGGGAACGCCAGGCATATGCGCGCGGTCCGTATCCCGCTGTGGCTGAAGCTGACAACCGCCATGCTGGCCCTGGGGCTGGTAGCCGGCGTCGGTTTCGTGGCCGTCAAGCTCGTGGCCCTGCGCTCAAGCATTACCAGCGCGCCGCTGAACCTGGGCACGGACCACAACGCCCTGCCGGTGGACCAAAGCAAGGATCCGATGCAGATCCTGCTGCTCGGCACGGACTCGCGCAAGAACACCGGGGGCAAATACGGCGGGGACCCCTCGTCCAACGGCTCGGGCAACTCCGACGTGATGATGCTGATGCAGCTGTCGGCGGACCGGCAGCGGGTCACCGTGGTCAGCCTGCCCCGCGACCTGCTGACCACGATCCCTGCCTGCACGGATCCACAGACCGGGCAGACCTACCCGGAACAGCAGTTCGCGCAGTTGAACATGGCCCTGGGGTACGGCGGTCCGGGCTGCACGGTGGCCGCGGTCAATGAGCTCACCGGTCTGCAGATCGACCACTTCATGATGGCTGACTTCAACGCCGTCAAGGAACTGACCACCGTGATCGGCGGTGTGGACGTCTGCGTCAACGAGCCGATCCACGACACCTACTCAAAGCTGGTCCTGCCCGCCGGTGTGAGTAGCGTCCAGGGCGAGCAGGCGCTGGCGTTCCTGCGCACCCGCCACTCCTTCGGCGACGGCGGCGACCGCGGCCGCGTGCGCGCCCAGCAGAGCTTCCTGGCCTCCATGGTGCGCAAGCTGACCAGCGAGGGTACGCTCACCGACGTCCCGAGGCTGTACTCCATCGCCGAAGCGGTGGCCCGGAACCTGACGGTCGACGACGGCCTGGCCCAGATCCCGTCGCTGCTCGCGCTGGCAGACCGGGTCAAGAACGTGAACCTGAGCAAGGTCGCCTTCGTATCCCTGCCCACCGAGCTCTATGAGCCGGATCCCAACCGTCTGGTGATGAAGGAGGCCGAAGGGCAGGAGCTGTTCCGGATCCTGCGCGAAGACGGGGACGTGACCGCCATCGACAAGCAGGTCAGCGCGAAGGCCACCGAGACGCCTTCCGCGGACGCCACCGAAACCACCACCGGCGAGGTCGTCAGCCAGACCGACGGCACGGCGGGATCCGGCAGTCCCGAGCCGGCAGCGACCGAAACCGCCTTGTCCTTCGACCCGGCCACCCAGCCGATCCAGGTCCGCAACGAATCGGGTGCCGGACAACGCGCCGAGGCCGTGGCCAAGCACCTCCAAGGCCTGGGTTATGCGCAGGCGACGGCGGCGGCAGCGGAGGACGGCACCAGTCCGGCCACCCAGATCCTGTACTCGGACGGCTTCGAGGATGTGGCCCACGAACTGGCCAACCAACTCGGGGTGCCCAAGGCAAGCGTGCTCGCCGGCGGCTCGGCCTATGGGGTGTCGGTCGTGGTGGGCAAGGACTTCACCAGCGGGAACAAGCTCGCCGCCACCGGGAAACTCGGCGGCAACCTGTCCGGCCAGACCGCGGACCAGGTGACCTGCCAGCAGTCCGGAGGATTCTAGGTCGTTCCGGCGCGGGTCCGGCCCCGGGATTCCGGCAGCCAGACCCGCGGCCTTGGCCGACCGCTGTGCGGTCGGCCAAGGCCGCGGGGAGATGCCGGGGCTACCAGATCCGCACGCGTTCGGCCGGATCCAACCAGAGCCGGTCCGCCGCCGCGACGTCGAACGCTTCATGGAACTCGTCCAGGTTCCGCACCACCTGGTTGCAGCGGAATTCGTTGGGCGAATGCGGGTCCACGGTCAGGCGCCGCACGGACTCCTCGGGCCGGATCTTCTGCCGCCAGCATTCGGCCCAGGAGTAGAAGAACCGCTGGGCGCCGGTCAGGCCGTCGATCACCGGCGCCTCCTGGCCGCCCAAGCTGAGCTGGTAGGCCCGGTAGGCGATGGCCAGCCCGCCCAGGTCACCGATATTCTCGCCGAGGGTCAGCTCCCCGTTCACCGTATGGCCCGGGGCCTCCTCGGGGTTCAGCTGCGCATACTGCTGGACCAGTTTGGAGGTCAAGGCCCGGAAGGCGGCCAGGTCCTCCTCCGTCCACCAGTTGCGCAGCGCTCCGGTGCCGTCGAACTGCGAGCCCTTGTCATCGAAGCCGTGGCCGATCTCATGGCCGATCACCGCCCCGATGGCCCCGTAGTTGGCCGCATCGTCAGCGTCGGCGTCGAAGAACGGCGGCTGCAGGATGGCTGCCGGGAAGACAATCTCGTTCATGGTCGGCATGTAGTAGGCATTGACCGTCTGCGGGGTCATGTGCCATTCCTCGATGTCGATCGGCCCGCCGAGCTTGGCCAGGTTGCGCTGGGTCTCGAAGTCGTTGGCCGCCTGCACGTTGGACCACACGTCGTCGCCGATCTGCAGGCTGGCGTAGTCGATCCACTTGGCCGGGTAGCCGATCTTGGTCCGGAAGCCGGCCAGCTTCTCCAGGGCCCGCCCGATCGTCTCCTGGCTGAGCCACGGCCGGGAGGAGATACTGCGTTCGTAGGCCTGCAGCAGGTTCTGCACGAGCCCTTCCATGTGCTGCTTGTGCGTCGGCGGGAAATGCCGGGCCACGTACTCCTGGCCCACCGCTTCACCAAGCGCCCCCTCCACCAGCGCGACGCCGCGCTTCCAGCGCTCCTTCAGCTCCGGAATGCCGCTGAGCGCCTGGCCGTAGAAGCTGAACTGCGTCTTGACCGCCTCGTCATGCAGGTAGGGGGCCGCGTTGGTCAGCAGGTGCAGGCGCAGCCAGGCCCGCCAGCTGGCCGCCGGTTCGCTCTGGACGAGTCCGGCCAGCGCGGTGACGAAGTCCGGCTGGCTGACCACGAGTTCCTCGACGGCGGCGCCGGCGTCCCCAAGCCCGTCCAGCCAGCTGCGGATCCACGGCACGGTGCCGGCAAGCTGGTCCACCGTGCGCAGGTTGTAGGTCTGCTGCGGGTCCCGGCAGGAAACCTTGTCCAGATGGCCGGCGGCGAGCTTGTGTTCCAGCTCGAAGGCCCGGTCGGCGTCGGCCGGATCCAGGCCCGCGAGCGTGAGCATCCGCCGTGCATAGTCCAGATAGGCGGTGCGGATCTCGGCGAAGGTTTCCTCGCGGTAGTACGCCTCGTCCGGCAGGCCGAGGCCGGCCTGGTACAGGTGCAGGAGATAGCGGGTGGGATCGCCGGCGTCGTTGTTGACATAGAAGGCCAGCGGGAAGGCGGCGCCGCTGCGGGCGAAGCCCGGCAGCAGCGCAATCAGGGATTCGGCGTCGACGACGGCGTCAATGGCCGCCAGCTGCGCAGCCAGCGGCGTGAAGCCCTTGGCTTCGACGCCGGCGGTGTCCATGAACCCCGCGTACAGCCGGCCCATCTTGCCCGCGGACGGGGAGGCGCCGGGTTCGGCCGCGGCGTCTTCGATGATCGCCCGCACTGCTTCCTCGGACGCGTCCCGCAGCGCGGTGAAGGAGCCTTCCAGCGGCCGGTCCTCGGGAATGACGGTCTCGGACAGCCATTTGCCATTGACATGCCGGAAGAGGTCGTCCTGCGGCCGGACGGCCGGATCGATGTTGGTGAGGACAATGCCGGAACGGGCCACGGGGTGCCTTTCGCTGGAGGATTCACTGGGGACAGTGCGGAAAGTTGTGGTGCTTCGTGTCCACTTTAGGCAGTTTCGGGCGGCTGCGGCACAGTTCACAGCCAGCCTGATGGCCGTGCTACTGTGAAAAGGTGCGCGCAGGAACTCTCCTTCTTAGCTGCCGCGGCGAGGCTTCGCAAACTGCTGTTTGACAGGCCTACCCCTCGCTGCGGAGTTTGTGTTGCCCGGCCGAATTTCGAAATTTCCCCGTAGAAAAGGCCATTCACAAAATGCGTTACGCACAGAAGCCCTCCGGAATGCCGATCCACAAGTACATTCCGTTCCAGGACCAGATCAAGGTCGAGCTGCCGGACCGCACCTGGCCGGACAAGGTCATCACCAAGGCCCCGCGCTGGTGCGCCGTGGACCTGCGCGACGGCAACCAGGCCCTGATCGATCCGATGAGCCCCGATCGCAAGCACAAGATGTTCGACCTCCTGGTCCGGATGGGCTTCAAGGAGATCGAAGTGGGCTTCCCCTCGGCCTCGCAGACGGATTTTGACTTCCTCCGGCAGCTGATCGAAGGGGACCGGATCCCCGACGATGTGACCATCCAGGTTCTGACCCAGTCCCGCGAGCACCTGATCGAGCGCACCTACGAGGCCCTCGAAGGTGCCGACCGGGCGATCGTGCACCTGTACAACTCCACGTCGGTGCTGCAGCGCCGGGTGGTCTTCCGCGAAGACCAGGACGGTATCGTGGACATCGCCCTGCAGGGTGCCCGGCTGTGCCGCAAGTACGAGGAGTCGCTGAAGGGCACCCACGTCACCTACGAGTACTCGCCCGAATCGTTCACCGGCACCGAGCTGGAATTCGCCGCCCGGGTCTGCAACGCAGTGACCGACGTGCTGGAGATGTCCGAGGACCGGCAGGTGATCCTGAACCTGCCGGCCACGGTGGAGATGGCCACGCCGAACGTTTACGCGGACTCCATCGAGTGGATGTCCCGGAACCTGAACAACCGCGAGAACGTCATCCTGTCCCTGCACCCGCACAATGACCGCGGCACCGGCGTGGCCGCGGCCGAACTGGGCTACCTGGCCGGTGCGGACCGGATCGAGGGCTGCCTGTTCGGCAACGGCGAGCGGACCGGCAATGTGGACCTGGTGACCCTGGGCTTGAACATGTTCGTCCAGGGCATCGATCCGATGATCGACTTCTCCAACATCGACGAGATCCGCCGCACCGTCGAGTACTGCAACCAGCTGCCCGTGCCCGAGCGCTCCCCCTACGGCGGAGACCTGGTCTTCACCGCCTTCTCCGGCTCCCACCAGGACGCCATCAAGAAGGGCTTCGAGGCGATGGAGGCGGACGCCGCCGCCGCCGGCAAGAGCGTGGACGAGATGGTCTGGGCCGTGCCGTACCTGCCGATCGACCCGAAGGACCTGGGCCGCAGCTACGAGGCAGTCATCCGGGTGAACTCCCAGTCCGGCAAGGGCGGAGTCGCCTACCTGCTCAAGAACGAGTACAATCTGGACCTGCCCCGCCGGGCGCAGATCGAGTTCTCCGGGGTCATCCAGCGCCGCACGGACACCGTGGGCGGTGAGGTCAGCGCCGCCGAGCTGTGGCGCATCTTCAACGACGAGTACCTGCCCTCCACCGAGCACCCGTGGGGCCACTACGCCCTGGGGTCGGTGAATGCGGACACGGCCGAAGACGGCTCCTTCCGGCTCTCCGCGTCCATGCGGGTCGACGGCGTGCCGAGCAAGCGGACTGCCGAGGGCAACGGCCCGATCGCTGCCCTGCTGGACGTCTTCGCCCAGGACGGCGTGGACGTGCGCGTCCTGGACTACTCGGAGCACGCCCTTTCCGAGGGTGGCAACGCCAAGGCCGCGGCCTATGTCGAGTGCGCCGTGGGCGAACGGGTCCTCTGGGGCGTGGGCATCGACACGAATACCACGATGTCGTCGCTGAAGGCGGTGGTTTCCGCGGTCAACCGCGCCATCCGCGACAGCCGCGCCGAAGCCGGAGCCACGTCAGCCCAGTAGCGGCCACAGAGCACCGGGCAACCCTGGCAGGGCCCGTTCCGCCGATTGTCGGCGGGGCGGGCCCTGCGGGTGAGAGAATAGGGGAGTGACCAGCCGATCCTTTGCCTCGCGCACCTACCGGGACGAGGGGGTCGTCCTGCGCACCCACAAGCTTGGCGAGGCGGACCGGATCATCACGCTGCTGACCAAGCGGCACGGCCAGGTCCGGGCCGTGGCCCGCGGCGTGCGCCGCACCAGCAGCAAGTTCGGGGCCATGCTCGAGCCGTTCATGGTGGCCGACCTGCAGTTGGTGTCCGGCCGCAACCTGGACATCGTGGCGCAGGCCCAGACCCTGGGCCCCTACGGCCGGGACATCGCGGCGGACTACCGCAAGTACACCGCGGCCGCCGCCATCTGCGAGACCGCGGAGAAGCTGACCGATGTCGACAGCGACTCCGGCGCCACGCAGTACGCGCTGGTCATCGGGGCGTTGTCCGCGCTGAGCCGGAGCGTGCACGACCCGGAACTGGTCCTGGACTCCTACCTGCTGCGGGCCCTGGCCACGGCCGGCTGGGCACCAAGCTTCACTGACTGCGCCCGCTGCGCCGCGCCCGGTCCGCACGCAGCCTTCTCGCCTGCCCTCGGCGGGGCGGTCTGCCACGAGTGCCGGCCCCCGGGCAGCGCCTCGCCGGCCCCCGAGACCATGCAGCTGCTCGCGGCCCTGCTCAGCGCGGACTGGCCGCGGGCGGACGCCTCGGCCGCGCCGGCGCGGCGCGAGTCCGCCGGGCTGGTGGCCAGCTACCTGCAGTGGCACCTGGAACGGTCCCTGAAATCCCTTCGACATGTTGAGCGAGTGTGAGCACGAGCAGATGAGTACCCGCCAGACCGGGCCCGTGTGGCCTGCCCCCCACCCTTCCGGTGCCGTACCGCCGGCGCTGCCCCGGGAACTGGTGCCCGGGCATGTCGCCATCGTTATGGACGGCAACGGCCGCTGGGCCAACCAGCGCGGCCTGCCGCGGACCGAGGGGCACCGGGCCGGCGAGGCCGCCCTGCTGGACGTGGTGGCCGGTGCCATCGAAATCGGCATCAAGTATGTGAGCGTCTACGCCTTTTCCACCGAGAACTGGAAGCGTTCACCCGAGGAAGTCCGCTTCCTGATGGGCTTCAGCAAGGACGTGCTGCGCCGGCAGCGGGACCAGCTGGACCAGTGGGGCGTGCGGATCCGCTGGTCCGGCCGGCGACCGCGGCTGTGGCAGTCGGTCATCCGCGAGCTCGAGGTGGCCGAACGGCAGACCGAGGCGAACTCGGTCTGCACGCTGAACATGTGTGTGAACTACGGCGGCCGCGCCGAGATTGCCGACGCCGCCGCGGCCATTGCGGCCGAAGTCGCCGCCGGGCGGCTGAGGCCTTCGGCGGTGACGGAAAAGACCATCCAGCGCTTCCTGGACGAACCGCAGCTGCCGGACGTGGACCTGTTTCTGCGCACTTCGGGGGAGCAGCGCTTCTCCAATTTCATGCTCTGGCAGTCCGCCTATGCGGAGATGGTCTTCCTGGACGTGCTGTGGCCCGATGTTGACCGGCGCACGCTGTGGGACGCGGTGGAAATCTATGCCCGCCGTGACCGGCGCTACGGCGCAGCGGTGGACAACGCACTCACGCGCGCCGCCGGACGCTGATCCCGCCGGCTCAGTTGCGCTGCAGGATATAGGCCCGGGTCCAGCGCTCCAGCCGCTCGTAGGCGTCCCGGCGCACCTCCTGCCGGGAGAGGAAGACATCGTGCAGCGCGCCGTCGATCCGCTCCAGGGTCACGCTGCTGCCCAGCTTGACCACCCGCGCGGCCATGGTCTGGATATCCAGGACAACGTCGGCGTATTTCATGTCCTCCCGCCAGCGCGGCCCGTTCAGGCTCCGCCCGGAGGCCAGCACCAGCACCGGTTCGGGGATCCTCAGGCCCCGGGCCACCCGGGCCTGGCCTCGCCAGACCGCGCTGAGCCAGCCGGCGTGCACCGGGAAGGACGACGGCGGGCGCAGCACCGGGTCGAGCTCCCACTCGCCGTCGGCTTGGTTGCTGATGCTGCGCCAGTAGAAGCCGCGCACCGGCAGCCGGATCTGCGCCACCGGCCGCAGCCGGGACAGAGGGTGGATCACCGATGCCGCCGCGTAGCGCACCAGCGGGCTGCGGTGCATCTCCAGCCACGGGCTGTTCAGCACCAGCGAATGCAGCTGGCCGGGGTGGTCGGCAGCCCACAGCGCCGCGACCAGGCCTCCGGTTGAATGCCCCATCAAGGTCAGGCGCGGCTCCCCGCGGGGTGCTGCCGGCACATCGGGACGTTCTGCGACGTCGGCGGCCACCTGCTGCAGCGCCAGGGTGATCTCGGCCTCATAGTCGCGCAGGTCCGCCACGAAACCGGGCACGTCGCCGTCGCGGAGGCTGCGCCCGTGGTTGTGCATGTCCAGCGCGTAGAAGGCCACCCCCAGGCTGTGCCAGAAGCCGGCCAGTTCGGTATTAAAGAAATAGTCGCTCCAGCCATGCAGGTACAGCACCGCGTGGTTGCCGGACAGGGCCGCGGCGCCGTTGGGAAGGTAGCGTACGAGGGTCGCCCGGCCGCCGGTGGGGGAGGGCAGGTCCAGCGCCGCCGATTCGAATCCGGGACCGAGAATGTCCGGCCGCCAGCCATACGCCACCGATTCTTCCTTTCTTCGACAGCTTCATGCTAGCGCCGGAGCCGGCCGGTTTGGCCACTGCTGTTTTTACCGGAAAACTAGGACCATGCGTCTCTACCCTCTCTTCTTTCGTGCCGCCTTTTCCTGGATGGACGCCGAACGCGCCCACCGGATCGGTTACCGCCTGATCCGGTCCTCGCACCAGGTCGGCGCGGGCAGGCTGCTGCGCCCGCTGACCCGGCCCGCGCCCGTGCTGCGGACCGAGGCCTTCGGGATCAGCTTCCCCTCGCCGTTCGGACTGGCCGCCGGCTTCGACAAGGAGGGACTGGCCATCGAGGCCCTGGCAGACCTCGGCTTCGGCGCGGTGGAAGTGGGCACCATCACCGGCACGGCCCAGCCGGGCAACCCGAAGCCTCGGCTGTTCCGGCTGGTCCAGGACCGGGCCGTGGTCAACCGGATGGGCTTCAACAACGACGGCGCGGCGGCCGTGGCGCCGCGGATCGCGGCAGCCCGCCGGGTCTTGGAGCGCTCCGGTGTCCGGCCCCGGCCGGTTATTGGCGTCAATATCGGTAAGACCAAGCTGGTGGAACTCGAGCACGCCACCGAGGACTATCTCAAGAGCACCCGGCTGCTGGCCCCGCACGCCGACTACCTCGTGGTCAACGTGAGCTCCCCGAACACTCCGGGCCTGCGGCTGCTGCAGAACGTCGAGACCCTGCGGCCGCTGCTGTCCGCGGTGCGGGAGACGGCCGACGCGGCGGCGGGACGGCACGTGCCGCTGCTGGTGAAGATCGCTCCGGACCTCAGCGACGAGGATGTGGACGACGTCGCCCGGCTGGCCCTGGAGCTGAAGCTGGACGGCATCATCGCCACGAACACCACCATTGGTCGTGAGGGCCTGGTTTCGGATCCGGCCCGGATCGCCGCCTGCGGCGACGGCGGTCTCTCCGGGGCACCGCTGAAGCGCCGTTCGCTGGAGGTGCTCCGCCGGCTGCGCGGCACCGTGGGCGACTCGCTGGTCCTGGTCGCGGTAGGCGGCGTGGAGACGGCAGCGGACGTGCAGGAACGGCTCGACGCCGGCGCCACACTGGTCCAGGGCTACACGGCCTTCCTTTACGAAGGTCCCTTCTGGGCAGCCCGGATCAACAAGGACCTGGCCAGGAACCGCCGCTAACCGGCCCGCCAACCCTCTCCCTCCGCCCCTCCAGCGCATCGACTAGACAGATGATGCCCTTCCCAACGTTGGGAAGGGCATCATCTGTCTAGTCGATGAAGGGTCGAGCGGGTTTAGGGGAGAACCAGGGTCAGGCGGGGTACTGGCCGCGCTTGACCTGGGGCTTGGGCAGGCGCAGCTTGCGCAGCTGCAGGCCGCGCATCACGCCGTACCAGACGGCGCCGCGTTCCACCTGCCCGAACTTTGCCGTCAGGCGCTTCTTCAGTTGGCGGGCGAGGATGAAGGCATCCACGGCCACCACGGCCAGCAGTACCCAGAAGCCGACCAGGATGATGGACTGCAGTTGGATGTTGCGGATAAAGCTGAGCACCACGAACACCAGCGCGAAGACAATCAGGAACTCGCCCAGCACCCAGCGGGCGTCGACAAAGTCGCGGACATATTTCTTCTGCGGCCCCTTGTCGCGCAGCGGCAGGTAGCGTTCATCGCCGGTATTCATTGCCTCGCGCATGCGGATCCGCTCGGCCCTCACGGCGTCGCGGTTCGCCACCTGGGCGGCCTTGCGGTCCTGCGGCACCAGCGGCCGGCGCCGCGCGGCTTCCTGGTCCTTCCGGCGGGGCGTCGGGGTGCCCTTGCCTGCCGTGCCGTCGGGCAGGCCGGGTCCTGCGGTGGTCTGCTGGTCAGTTTCGCCCTGAGGCTCGGATGCCGCTTTTTTTCGTCCAAACACTTATCAAGAATACCCCGCGGCGGGCCCCGCGGCGTTGATTCAAAGCCCGCGCTGACCGGGCGTTTTGCAGCTGCTGCTGCCGCAGGTCCGGGCGCTTTTCCGGCGGCCGGACCGGCACGGCGGTAGGGTGTCGGGTATGACAAGTACTCCTGACAGCGCAGTCCTTCCCGGCTCGGGGATAGACGTGGACGCCCTGGCCCGGGCAGTGGATGCCCGGATGGGGGAGACGATCTCCACCCTGAAGGAACTGGTGGCCATTCCCGGCATCGCCTGGGCCGCCTTCGACCCGGCCGAACTGACCCGCAGTGCGGAGGCGGTCGCCGCCGTGCTGCGCGGCCTCGGCCTGACCGATGTGCAGATCCTCAGCGCCGCCTCCGGGGACACCCGGGGCGGCCCCGCCGTCGTCGCGCGCCGGCCGGCGGCACCGGGCAAGCCCACGGTCCTGCTCTACGCCCACCACGACGTGCAGCCGCCGGGGGACCGCCGGCTGTGGACCACCGAACCGTTCACCGCCACCGAGTCCGGGGGCCGGCTCTACGGCCGGGGGGCCGCGGACGACAAGGCCGGGATCATGGTCCACGCCGGAGCCCTGAGCGCACTGCTGGACGCGGTGGGCGACGATTTCGGCGTCGGCCTGACCTTCTTCATCGAAGGTGAAGAGGAAGCCGGCTCCCCAACGTTCCGCGCCTTCCTGGAGGCACACCGGGAACTGCTGCGGGCGGACGTGATCGTGGTGGCCGATTCAGGCAACTGGAAGGTCGGCGTCCCGGCGCTGACCACCAGCCTGCGCGGCCTGGTCGACGCCACCGTCGAGGTCCGGGTGCTCGGACACGCGGTGCACTCGGGCATGTTCGGCGGCCCGGTGCTGGATGCACCGACCCTGCTCGCCCGGCTGATCGCCACCTTCCACGACGACGACGGCGCGGTGGCCGTCCACGGACTGGTGGCCCGGGACACGGACGCCGTCGACTATCCCGAGGCGGACTTCCGCCGTGATTCCTCCGTGCTGGACTCGGTACGCCTGGCCGGAAGCGGACGCATCGCGGACCGGCTCTGGAACAAGCCGGCGCTGTCCATCATCGGCATGGATGTTCCCTCGGTCGAACTGTCCTCGAACACCTTGGTTCCGGCCGCCAAGGCGAAAATCAGCCTGCGGCTCGCTCCCGGCCAGGATCCTGGGGCGGCCATGGACGCGCTGGCCGACCATATCCGGCGGCACGCCCCGTTCGGCGCGCAGGTGGAGTTCACGCCTGGGGAGCAGGGCAGTGCGTTCGCCGCGGACACGGCCGCCCCGGCCGCCGAGGCGGCCCTGTGGGCTCTCGGCGAAGCGTGGGGAACCGCGCCGGTGCAGGCCGGCATGGGCGGCTCCATTCCGTTCATCGCGGATCTGACCGAACTGTATCCGCAGGCGCAGATCCTCATCACCGGCGTGGAGGATCCGGACTCGCGGGCCCATTCGGCCAACGAGTCCCTGCACCTGGCGGATTTCCGCAATGCGGTGCTGGCCGAGGCCCTGCTGCTGGCCCGGCTCAACGCCCGCGGCGGGGCCTGAACGGGGCCGGCGGCAGTTACCGTCGCCGGTATCCGGGGACGTACCATGGAACTCGAAGCCGCAGCACCCCTGAGTAATAGCAGAAGGTCACCTGGCGGCCCGTACAGATAAGGAACAAGAATGAGCGCATCAACGAGCGAAACCACCGGCACCACGGCCCCCGAACCGGCCGAGCTGCCCACGCACGAAATTGCCCTGACTGAGGTGGCTGCCGGCAAGGTCCGCAGCCTGCTCGAGCAGGAAGGCCGCACCGACCTGCGCCTGCGGGTGGCGGTGCAGCCGGGTGGCTGCTCCGGGCTGATCTACCAGCTCTACTTCGACGAGCGCATGCTGGACGGCGACGCCGTACGGGACTTCGACGGCGTCGAGGTGATCGTGGACAAGATGAGCGTTCCGTACCTGTCCGGTGCCACGATCGACTTCGAAGACACCATCTCGAAGCAGGGCTTCACTATCGACAACCCCAATGCCGGTGGCTCCTGCGCCTGCGGAGACTCCTTCCACTAAGGAGATCCGTTCCGGCGCCGGGGGGCAGCTGGGCAGCGACTCACTGCGGGGAGCCTGTCACACGATCGTCACGCGTGAGGGTAAGCTCTACATTGAGTAGTAAAACTGGATATGCGCGCGCCTACGGGGCGCTGTTTTGCGCCACGGGCGCGCGCATCACTTGCACGAAACAAGAGGAAGGGCCGTCTGTGAGTTCGCAGGACCGAACCGGCAGCCGACGTGCCAGAATAGCCAAGGCCACAGGCCTGGGCGTGCTCGGCACGATGCTGTTGACGGGATGTTCAGAAGAAGTTCGCATGGGGTGGCTGCCCACGGAGCCGGGCACCACCAATCACGTTGATCGGATTGTCGATCTGTGGGTGAACTCCTGGATTGCCGCATTGGCTGTTGGCGTTCTCACCTGGGGGCTGATCCTCTGGTGCATCGTCGCGTACCGCCGGCGCAAGCAGGACGAGGGATTCCCGCGGCAGCTCAGCTACAACCTGCCGATTGAAATCTTCTACACGGCCATCCCGCTGGTCATGGTCTTCGTCTTCTTCTACTTCACCGACCGGGACCAGACAGTCCTGACCGCACGCACCGACAACCCGGATGTGGTCATCGATGTCCGCGGCAAGCAGTGGGCCTGGGACTTCAACTATGTGAAGCAGAACAAGTACTCCGCCGGCGAGCAGGCCCACCTGACGGGCAAGCCGGGGATCCCCGAAACGCTGCCGACGCTCTACCTGCCGGTGAACAAGTCTGTGGAACTGCAGATCAACTCCCGCGACGTCATCCACTCCTTCTGGGTCCCCGCCTTCCTGCAGAAGGTCGACATGATCCCCGGGAAGACCAACTACATCAACCTGACCCCCCAGCGCGAGGGTGTCTATGACGGAAAGTGCGCCGAACTTTGCGGCGAATACCACTCCGAGATGCTCTTCCGTGTCGAGGTTGTGTCCGAGGCCGAGTTCAATCAGCAGATGACCAAGCTGAAGACCGGGCAGCTCGGCGCAGAATATGACCGAAACCCGTACGCAGCGGCTGAGTAAGGAAGCGAGGGAAAACTAGTGTCTACTTACGAATACACCGCCGGCGAAGCCGGGACTACAGCGGCGCCGCGTGTTGTTCCCCGGTCCAAGGGACGCATTGTCGTCAACTGGATCACCTCCACGGACCACAAGACCATCGGGTACATGTACCTGATCACGTCGTTCATCTTCTTCTGCCTCGGCGGCGTGATGGCCCTGGTCATCCGGGCCGAGCTGTTCGAGCCGGGCATGCAGATCCTGCAGACCAAGGAACAGTACAACCAGCTGTTCACGATGCACGGCACCGTGATGCTGCTGATGTTCGCCACACCGCTGTTCGCCGGCTTTGCCAACGTGATCATGCCGCTGCAGATCGGCGCCCCGGACGTGGCCTTCCCGCGCCTGAACGCTCTGGCCTTCTGGTTCTTCCTTTTCGGCAGCACCATCGCCGTGGCCGGCTTCATCACCCCGCAGGGCGCCGCCTCGTTCGGCTGGTTCGCCTACGCGCCGCTGTCCAGCACCACGTTCTCCCCGGGCGTGGGCGGTGACCTCTGGGTCTTCGGCCTGGCACTGTCCGGCTTCGGCACCATCCTGGGCTCGGTCAACTTCATCACCACGATCATCACCATGCGGGCCCCCGGCCTGACCATGTGGCGGATGCCGATCTTCACCTGGAACACCCTGGTGACCGCGATCCTGGTCATGATGGCCTTCCCGCCGCTGGCCTCCGCGCTGTTCGCCCTGGGTGCGGACCGCCGCTTCGGCGCCCACATCTTCGACCCGACCAACGGCGGGGCGATCCTGTGGCAGCACCTGTTCTGGTTCTTTGGCCACCCCGAGGTGTACATCATTGCGCTGCCGTTCTTCGGCATCGTCTCCGAGATCTTCCCGGTGTTCAGCCGCAAGCCGATCTTCGGCTACAAGGGCCTGGTCTTCGCCACCATCGGCATCGCCGCCCTGTCGGTGACCGTGTGGGCACACCACATGTACGTCACCGGCTCGGTCCTGCTGCCGTTCTTCGCCTTCATGACCATGCTCATCGCGGTCCCGACCGGTGTGAAGTTCTTCAACTGGATCGGCACCTTGTGGCGCGGCTCGATCACCTTCGAGACCCCGATGCTCTGGAGCCTGGGCTTCCTGGCCACCTTCCTCTTCGGCGGTCTGACCGGCATCATCCTGTCTTCCCCGCCGCTGGATTTCCATGTCTCGGACACCTACTTCGTGGTCGCGCACTTCCACTACGTGGTCTTCGGCACCGTGGTGTTCGCGATGTTCGCCGGCTTCTACTTCTGGTGGCCGAAGTGGACGGGCAAGATGCTCAACGAGCGCCTGGGCAAGATCCACTTCTGGATGCTGTTCCTGGGCTTCCACGGCACCTTCCTGATCCAGCACTGGCTCGGCGTGGTGGGCATGCCCCGCCGCTACGCGGACTACCTGCCCGAGGACGGGTTCACCACGATGAACCAGTTCTCCACGGTTGCCTCCTTCGTCCTGGGCGCCTCGATGATCCCGTTCCTGTGGAACGTCTACATCACCTGGCGCAGCGGCAAGAAGGTGGAAGTGGACGACCCGTGGGGCTTCGGCGCCTCGCTGGAGTGGGCCACCTCCTGCCCGCCGCCGCGGCATAACTTCACCTCGCTGCCGCGCATCCGTTCCGAGCGTCCGGCCCTGGACCTGCACCACCCGGAGCTCGCTCCGCGGCATACCCCGACCGCCCCGGCCCCGGCAGCCCAGCTGCTCGGCCCGGCCGACCAGAAGGACGCGTAACCGTGAAGATTGAGTCCTGGCTTTTCATCGGACTGGTTCCGTTCTTCGCCCTCACGGCAACCGTCTACGGTTTCATGGTCAACTGGCATGAGCCTGTCGGTTACCTCGGCATGTTCATGCTCTCGGGCCTGTCCGGAATGATCGGGTTCTACCTGCTGTTTACCGCCCGCCGGGTCGGAACCCGCCCGGAGGACCGCCTCGACGCGGAAATCCACGAGGGCGCCGGCGAACAGGGCCACTTCAGCCCTTGGAGCTGGTGGCCGATCACACTGTCGGCAGCTGCCGCTACCGGTTTCCTCGGCCTGGCCGTGGGCTGGTGGATCGTCTACATTGGCGTCGGCTTCGCGGCCGTCTCGATCATCGGCTGGGTCTACGAGTACAGCCGCGGACTCCACGCACACTAGGCAAGCCCGGTACTGACCGGCCGCGGGCCCGGAACCTGAAGGTTCCGGGCCCGCGCTGTATTTAACCAGGAACGTATCAGGTGATGCGGTCTAGACCACTGCCGTAAGATGGGTGGGGAACATCTCCCGCACGATCAGCGAAGGAGCGGACGAACATGGTCTCCAAGGCGGCAACAGCCATCGCCGGCGACATCGACCCGGATTCCACCCAGTCCAAGCATGCCCAACTGCGTGCCATCCTGCGCCGCCATGCCCAGGAGGCATGCGAACCCGGCGGACCTTTCCCTTCGGAACGCGAACTGAGTGAGCGCTTCGGCGTGGCGCGGATGACGGTCCGGCAGGCGATCGATTCCCTTGTCGCCGAGCAGGTGCTTGAACGCGTCGTGGGGCTGGGCACCTTCGTCACCCAGCCGAAACTGGACCTGCAGGTCAAGCTGACGTCCTACAGCGAGGAAATGCAGCGGCGCGGCATGGTTCCCGATGCCAAGGTCCTGAGCTTCGAACAGATCGGGGCGGCGCCGCTGGTGGCCCGGGAACTGCAGATCGAGGAAGGGCAGCCGGTGGTCCGGTTCCGGCGCCTGCTGCTGGCCGATGGCGATCCCATGAGCGTGGACGAGAACTTCATTCCCGCCAGCCAGGTACCCGGCCTGCTGGATGACCCGCCCCCGGCCTCGCTCTACCAGGTGCTCAGCGAGCGGTACGGCCTGGTGATGGAGTGGGGTGAGGACACCATCGAGGCGACGGCGGCCCAGCCGTCCATAGCCCGGCTGCTGAACGTTGATATTGGGGCACCGCTGCTGAAGATCCAGCGCCACGCTTTCGTACACCGCGCGATGGTGGACTTTTCGATCTCCTACTACCGGGCGGACCGCTACAAGCTCTGGGTGCCGCTGCAGCGGCCCGGCGGACGGTCGCCGCGCTCGTACAACATGAAACGCTACTGAAGGCCGGAGACAGCCACCGCGGCCCGCGGAAGCCGGACTGTGCCAGGCAGCGGACAGAGCGGTCTGGCTGCGGAAACGGCGAAGGCCCCGGACTAAGTCCGGGGCCTTCGCTTGTTCGGTACGGCCATACCGCGCCGCGGGGACTAGCGGCCGGTCACCTGGGTCTCTGCCGCAGTTTCCGCTGCAGTTTCCTCGATGGCCGGATGGTGTCCGTGCTCGTGGGCTGCCTCGAGTTCCGCCGGAGTGACCGGAGCAACCCGGTCCTCGAAGAACAGGCGGGACAAGCGTCCGCGCAGTTTCTCCTTGCCGCTGATACGCCCGTTGGCATCCGGCTGGGCCGGCAGGACCTCGGGGGACTCGAAGTTGACCAGCCGGAACTGGTGGTAGTCATCGAGCGGCTCGTGCACCTCGATGAATTCACCGTGCGGCAGGCGGACAATACGTCCGGTCTCGCGGCCGTGCAGTGCGATCTCGCGGTCCTTCCGCTGCAGCGCCAAGGCAATCCGCTTGGCCACGATGTAGCCCACGATCGGGCCGAGGAAGAACAGGACCCGCAGCCAGTAAGTCACGTCGTTGAGCGAGACATGGAAGTGGGTCGCAATCAGGTCGGAGCTGGCGGCAGCCCACATCACGCAGTACCAGATCACACCGGCGACGCCGATGCCGGTGCGGGTCGGAGCGTTGCGCGGACGGTCCAGCAGGTGGTGCTCTCGGTCGTCGCGGGTGACCCAGCGTTCGATCCAGGGCCAGGTAAACAGCAGCGTGAACAGAATGCCGGCCGGCACCAGGGCGGGCAGCAGGACGTTCAGCGAGAGCGTATGTCCAAGGATCACGAATTCGAACGGGAAGTTGCCGATCACGCCGGGCATCAGGCGCAGGGCGCCGTCGACGAAGCCGATGTACCAGTCAGGCTGGGTGCCTGCGGAAATCGGGGAGGGATCGTAGGGGCCGTAGTCCCAGATCGGCAGGATCTGAAAATTCGCCGCCAGCAGCGCAACCACACCGAAAACGATGAAGAAGAAGCCGCCGGCCTTGGCCGCGTAGACCGGTCCGACCGGGTAGCCGACCACGTTGTTCTCGGTGCGTCCCGGACCGGGGTACTGGGTGTGCTTGTGCACAATCAGCATGAACAGGTGGATGGCGATCATCAGCAGGATCATGGCCGGCACCAGCAGGATGTGGAGCACGTAAAGACGTCCCACAATGGCGGTTCCGGGGAACTCTCCGCCGAACAGCAGCATGGAGATGTAGGTTCCGACCAGCGGGATTGCCTTGATCACGCCGTCGATGATCCGCAGGCCGTTTCCGGAGAGCAGGTCATCCGGCAGCGAGTAGCCCGTGAAGCCGGCCGCCAGGGCCAGGATCAGCAGCACGCCGCCGACAACCCAGTTGAGCTCGCGCGGCCTGCGGAATGCTCCGGTAAAGAAGACACGCAGCATATGAACGGAGACGGACGCCACGAAAAGCAGGGCCGCCCAGTGATGTACCTGGCGCATGAACAGGCCGCCGCGGACATCGAAGGAGATATCCAGGGTGGAGGCATACGCCACGGACATTTCCACGCCCTGGAGCGGCACGTAGGAGCCGGTGTAGTGCGTCTCCGCCATCGACGGATTGAAGAAGAAGGTCAGGAAGGTGCCCGAGAGCAGCAGGATGACGAAGGAGTACAGTGCCACTTCGCCGAACATGAAGGACCAGTGGTCCGGGAAGATCTTCCGGCCCAGTTCCTTGACCATCGCCGATCCGCCCGTACGGGAGTCGACGAAGTTCGCAATCCGCCCCACGCTGGTCTTCGGGACGTAGTTTTCAGTTGATGATGTCGCGCTCATCGCTAGCCACGCTCCCAGAAGCTCGGGCCGACGGGTGAATGGAAGTCGCTCTGGGCGACCAGGTAGCCCTCGCTGTCGACGGTGATAGGCAGCTGCGGCAGCGGGCGCGCGGCCGGACCGAAGATGACCTTGCACTCGTGTGTCAAGTCGAAGGTGGACTGGTGGCAGGGGCAGAGCAGATGATGGGTTTGCTGCTCGTACAGTGCCACCGGGCAACCGACGTGTGTGCAGATCTTGGAGTAGGCAACGATGCCGTTGTAGTTCCAGTCCTCGCGTCCGGGGGAGATGTTCAGGTCAGCCGGGTCCAGCCTCATGAGCAGGACGACGGCCTTGGCCTTGGCCTCCAGCTTTCCTTCATGCAGGTCGTTCAGGCCCTCGGGAATGACGTGGAAGGCGGAGCCCATAGTGACATCGGCGGCCTTGATCGGGGTACCCTCGGGGTCCCGGGCGAGACGGACGCCCTTGGCCCACATGGTTTGCCGCAGGATATCCGGATTAAGATTCTGCGACAGGTCGCGGAAAATGCCGATAGCCGGCAGGATGGCCAACACGCCGGCACCGATAAGGGTGTTGCGGATCAGCGGCCGGCGCTTGATCCCGGATTCGTCCAGGATCTGGCCAATCATCTTCTCGGCAACTTGGCGGTCTTCTTCAGGACGGATTTCGTGCCGTTCCTCAGCGACTTCATGGTCCGGCATCAGGGTCTTGGCCCAGTGGACGATGCCGATACCGATGCCGAACATGGCAAAGGCGGTGCCCATGCCCAGCAGCAGGTTCTGCAGCCGCAGCGTGGATATCGCAGTGGTCTCATCCAACTGGATGGCAAAGTACCCGACGAAGAAAAGCAAGGTTCCGAGCATCGAGATTGCGAAGAGGATCGCAACCTGCCGTTCGGCTCGCTTTTCGGCCCGGGGATCCTTGTCGGCAAGGCGCGGTCGGTGCGGGGGTAGTCCAGGATCCTGGAACTTCTCCACTTCCGCCTGGCCAGCCGTAGCAACGGTGCCCGAGGTGTTCGGGTCGCCGTGACTATGGTCGCCCATGATCCCTCTCATCCTTCTCATAATTAATGACTCTAAAAGTGCGTGAATGTTGTTTCGGTGGTTTCCCGGCTGCCCGGGACGGGCTGCCGGGACGAAGATCCTAGGACGACCGCTGGGTCAGCCAGATCGTGAAGCCGATGATGACGGCCAGGCCACCCGTCCACAGCAGCAGGCCTTCGGACACCGGGCCCAGCGAGCCCAGTGCGGCACCGCCGGGGGAGCCCTGCTCCTCGATGGTGTGCAGGAAGGTGATGATGTCGCGCTTACCCTCGGGGGAGATGTTCGCGTCGTTGAATACGGGCATGTTCTGCGGGCCTGTGACCATGGCCTCGTAGATATGCTCGCCGGTCACGCCGCCCAGCGCCGGAGCGAACTTGCCGCGGGTCAGCGCACCGCCGGCAGCGGCGGCGTTGTGGCACATGGCGCAGTTGGTGCGGAAGAGCTCTCCACCCTTGGCAGCGTTGCCCTTGGTCGTATCCAGCACTTCCTCGCTGGGCACGGCGGGGCCGGCGCCGAGGGAGGCAACGTATGCGGCCAGCTGGCGGGTCTGCTCCTCGTCGAACTGCTTGGGCTTGACCTGCGCCTGCGGGCCGGACATCTGCATCGGCATGCGGCCGGTACCGACCTGGAAATCGACGGCGGCGGCGCCGACGCCGATCAGTGAAGGACCTGCCTGGAAGCCGTGGGCTCCTGGCTCGGCACCGACGGCATTGATCCCGTGGCACGTGGCGCAGTTGGCAACGAAGAGCTTTTCGCCCTGCTCAACATCCTGCGCGCTGTACGTGGTGGTCTGTGCCTTGGCTTCGTTGACGGTGCCCGCGACTGCATAGAGGCCGCCGGTAACCAGCAGTCCCAGCAGCAGCAGGGCAATGGCCGCCAGCGGGTGTCGTCGCCTTTGGGAGAGTGCCTTCACTGTGGTCGTTCCTTAATCTGTGGTGCGTGAGTGTCGAGTGCAGCTTCCTGAAATTCTTCCCCTTGTAGAAGAAGAGTCAAATCGGCTTACTTCAGGAAGTAGATGATGATGAAGAGCGCGATCCAGACGACGTCGACGAAGTGCCAGTAGTAGGACGTCACGATCGCCGAGGTTGCCTCGAAGTGTCCGAACTTCTTGGCGACGTAGGCCCGGCCGATGATCAACAGGAAGGCGATCAGGCCGCCGGTCACGTGCAGGCCGTGGAAGCCTGTGGTGATGTAGAAGGCCGAACCGTAGGCGTTCGAGGACAGCGATACGCCCTCGGACACCAGGTGGGTGTACTCGTAGGCCTGCACGGAGACGAAGATGGCGCCGAGCAGGAAGGTCAGCAGGAACCACTCGACCATGCCCCAGCGCGCAATGTTGAATACACCGCCGGTGCGGTGCGGCTGGAGGCGCTCGGCGGCGAATACGCCGAACTGGCAGGTGAAGGAGCTCGAGACCAGCACGATCGTGTTGATCAGGGCGAACGGTACGTCAAGCTTGGCGGACTCGACCGCCCAGAGCTCGCCCGAGGTGGCCCGGAGCGTGAAGTACATGGCGAAAAGGCCGGCGAAGAACATCAGCTCGCTGGAGAGCCAAACAACGGTTCCTACGGAAACCAGGTTCGGGCGGTTCAGAGTTGGATGCGCCGGGGTACTGGGGGCATGGGTTGCAGTTGTCACAAGGCCATTATGTCTGTATTTCAGCCTTGTTCACCAACGCATCCGAACGCTCGGCGAGCCGTCGTGGTTCCCGAACCGCGCCAATCCGCGCCATTCCGCGGAAATTAACATTCGCCGCTTTCTACAAAACGTAGATAATCTAGGACGGTGACCTCCGAAACTGACTATCGAAACGCTCCCACCTGGCCTGTCCTGATCTCCGCGCTGATCGCCGGGGAGGACCTCACCGCCGAGCAGACCCGCTGGGCAATGAACACCATCATGGCCGGTGACGCCACGGATTCTCAGATTGCCGGCTTCCTTGTCGCCCTGCGGGCCAAGGGCGAAACGGTGGAGGAGCTTACCGGTCTGGTCGAGGCGATGGTGGCGAACGCACGGCCCATCGACATCCCCGGCGAGAAGCTGGATATTGTCGGCACCGGCGGGGACCGCCACAACACCGTGAACATTTCATCCATGGCCGCCCTCGTATGCGCCGGTGCAGGTGCGCGGATCGTGAAGCATGGGAACCGTGCCGCGTCGTCGTCCTCCGGTTCGGCCGACGTCATCGAGGCCCTCGGTGTCCGGCTCGACCTGCCGGTGGACAGGGTGGCGCGTACAGCGGTGGAAGCGGGCATCACGTTCTGCTTTGCCCAGGTTTTCCACCCCTCCTTCCGTTTCACGGCGGTGCCGCGGCGCGACCTCGGCGTCGCGACGGTTTTCAACTTCATGGGTCCGCTGACCAACCCGGCACAGCCCACCGCTGCCGCCATCGGTGTCGCCGATGCCCGGCTCGCCCCGCTGGTGGCCGGTGTGCTGGCCGTACGCGGGGTGCGTGCCCTGGTGTTCCGGGGCGGCGACGGACTGGACGAATTGAGCACCACCGGGCCTTCCATGATTTGGGAGGTCCGCGACGGCAAAGTGACCGAATCCGAGTTCGACCCGCTGGTCCTGGGCATCCCGCGCGCCACCCTGGACGATCTGCGCGGCGGCGATGCCAAGGCCAATGCCGAGGTGGTCCGCCGGTTGCTGGCCGGGGACAAGGGGCCGGTCCGCGACGCCGTCGTGCTGAACGCGGCTGCGGCGCTGGTCGCCTTGGAGAGCTCAGCCGAAGGCCCGCTGGAGGATCGGATCGAGGCCGCACTGCGCCGGGCCAATGAATCCATCGACAGCGGCGCAGCGGCAGCGGCGCTGGAGCGCTGGGTTGCCGCGACCCGTTAGTCTGCCGGCGGGACACAGCGAAACTTAAACAGGTCGGGCCCGGAGGACATCCTCCGGGCCCGACCTGCGCTGCCGCCAGGTCAGTGCTCGAAGCCCAGCGCGAAGGCGGCGTCCAGATCGTGCCGGGAGTAGGCGCGGAAGGCCATGTGCGTCGTCGTCTGCTGGACGCCGTGGACCTTGGAGAGCTTGTCCGCGATCACCTCGGCCAGGTCGTCATGGCGGGCCACCCGGGCCACCGCGATCAGGTCCCATTCACCCGTGACGGAGTAGACCTCGGCGATCCCGGGCAGTTCCGAGATCTCCTCGGCGCATTCGGGAATGCGGGACGAATCGGTCTTGATGAATACAAACGCTGTTACCACTGTCACTGCCTTTCAACACCCTGATGTTGTTATCGATCTGGTTATTACGAGGTTAGGGGAGAGTGCGCACCCGGCGAAGTCTGATGACGAGCAGGGTTGCCAAACGCCAGCCCACCAGGAAGACGCCCAAGGTGATGAGGCTGACGATCTGGAACGCCAAGGCCAGGCCGCCGCCGGTTGCGCCACGCAGCAGCAACCCGAACACGACCGTGCACAACCAGATGGCGACGCCGGAAGGCCAGGCGGCCAGCGGCCGGCGCCAGGCCCGGGAGAGCAGCCAGCCGATCATGGTTCCGGCCAGGAACGGCGCCGCGGTGAGGAGGACACCGGCCGGATCCAGGCCGTGCTCGTGGGTTTCGCGCCCCAACGCGGCAAAGACGACGACGGCGGCCAAGTCGGCAATGAGGGCAGGAACTGCAGGACTTTTCACCCATCCAGCCTAACGTTCCCAGCCCGCCCCGAGCGCAGCGAGGGGGTGGGAGGCGCAAACCACAACACACTATGCTTGTATTGATCTCTACAAGGTTTGGAGGCTGTGATGTATGTGCTGACCATCGACCAGCGCCGGTCGCGCCAGCGCGAGGACCTGGTCGAGAGCACCATGGCCGCGCTGAACAAGGACCGGCGCTGGCCGCTGCGCCTTGCCTTTGACCGTACGGCGGGGGATGAGATGCAGGCGGTCACGGACAGTGCGGCCACCGCGGCCGGAATAGCTCTCGAGTTGGCCGCCGGCGGCCAGTGGAGTATTGGCGTGGGCGTGGGGCCGGTACGCGAACCGCTGCCCTCCAACACCCGTGCCGGTGCCGGCGAAGCGTTTGAACGGGCCCGGGAAGCGGTGACCGCGGCCAAGACCGCTCCGGGCAACATCGCCGTGTCCGGGGCCAGCGCTCTGGCCGGCCAGGCCGAAGCCGTACTGCAACTCGTCGCCTCGGTGGCACGCAAACGCAGTGGTCTGTCGGTGGAGGCTGGTTTACTCGTGGATGAGGGGCTGACCCAGCAGCAGGTCGCCGAGCGTCTGGGCATCAGCCAGCAGGCGGTCTCCGGCCGGCTGCACAGCGGCCTTTGGCACGAATGCCGCCGTGCCGCCGAGGCCGCCGTGGCCTTACTGGAAGGAGCCGATGCGTGAACCTGGCTGGCATTGTCCTGCTCTGCGCTGCCGCGGCGGTGGCAGCGCCGATGTACTTCCACCGCTTCCAAGGCCGGGACAACCGCTATCTGTACACGGCCAGTGCCGTCTCGCTCGTCCTGCTGGGCGCCGCGGCCCTGGCCGGAAGCCTGGGCGGCGGCGGCCTGGGCCGGGGCGTCTACGCTTTTGCCGTCGCAGCAGCCGCCATCGGCGGCGGACCGGCGACGGTGACCATCCTGCGGCTCTCCTTTAATGCCTCGCATCCGGAGAATACCGCCGACCCCGAGGATGCCCCCGTGCTGCGCGGCGGCGCCTGGATCGGGGTGCTGGAACGCACTTCCATTGCCGCCACGCTGCTCGCGGGGTGGCCCGAAGGGCTCGCCGTCGTACTGGCGGTGAAGGGGCTGGGCCGGTACAGCGAGCTCGGCCAGGCCGGTGCCGCCGAACGTTTTATCCTGGGCACCTTCGCCAGTGTGCTCTGGGCCGCAGCGGCCACGGGCATCGCCGTCATGGTCCGTTAAGCAACGCCGTCCGGCTCCGCCGGCAGGCATAGGATGGATGCGTGAACCTTCCGACCCGCCGCAGCCTGCTCAAGGCAGGGCTGGTGGGTTCGGCGGCGGCATGGCTGCTGGCCGGCTGCGGAGACGGCAACACGCGGGACGCCTATAGCACCGTGGGCACGCTGGACTTCGCGAATCCGCTGCGGATTCCTCCGCTGGCCCCCGCCACCCGCTCCTCCGACGGCGCCAGGGTCTTCGAACTGGCGGCAGCCGAAGGGTCGACGCAGTTCCTGCCGGACCGGCCCACCCCCACCTGGGGCTACAACGGCAGCTACCTCGGGCCGACCCTCCGGGCTACGCGCGGCGAGAAGGTGCGCATCGCCGTCGTGAACAGGCTGCCGGAGGCCACCTCGGTGCACTGGCACGGCATGCATCTGCCCGCCGGGATGGACGGCGGACCCCACCAAATGGTCGCCCCGGGCGGAACCTGGACGCCGGAATGGGTGGTGAACCAGCCTGCGGCGACCCTTTGGTACCACCCGCATCCGCACGGCGCTACCGAACAGCAGGTCAACCGCGGACTGGCCGGGCTGTTCCTGGTCGAGGATCCGGAAGCGGCCCCGGATGGGTTGCCCCGGGACTATGGGCGGGATGATTTTCCCGTCGTCGTCCAGGACCGCAATTTCGCCAAGGACGGCTCCTTCCATGACGGCCCGCGCGCCCTGACCGGCCTCACCGGGAACAGCATCCTGGTCAATGGCACCTGGAATCCGCATCTGGCGGTGTCCACCGAGGCGGTACGGCTGCGCCTGCTCAATGCCTCCAGCGCCCGCAGCTACAGTTTCGGGTTCGACGACGGCCGCGGCTTTGCGGTGGTGGCCTCCGACGGCGGCCTGCTGGCGGCACCGGCCGCTGTCGACCGGGTTCTGCTTTCGCCGGGGGAGCGGGCGGAGGTGGTGGTACGGTTTGCGCCGGGTGAGCGCGTGGAGCTGCGGTCGTTCCCGCACGAGCTGGGCATGACAACGGCGCTGGCCAACGGTGCCGGCGGCAACGACACCCTCTCGATCCTCCAGTTCCGTGCCGCGGCGCGGCTGTCACCATCTCCGGAACTGCCAGCGGCCCTCCCCGGACCGGGTGCGCCTGATCTGTCCGCGATTGCCGCCACCCGAACGTTCATTCTCAACGGCAGGCACATCAACGGCCGGCAGTTGGACCACAACCGGATCGACACGGTGGTCGGTGCCGGTACGACGGAGATCTGGAACGTGTCCAATACCCATAACCAGCCGCACAACTTCCACATCCATGACGTGCGCTTCCGGATCCTGGATATCGACGGCGCACCGCCGCCGCCGGAGCTGGCCGGGCTGAAGGATACTGTCTTTCTGCCGGTGCGGGCTTCGGCCCGACTGGCCGTGCCGTTTGGCAACTATACGGATGCGGCCATGCCGTACATGTACCACTGCCATCTGCTCTGGCACGAGGACGAAGGCATGATGGGGCAGTTCACGGTGGTGGAACCCGGCCAGACCGGGTCTGCGCCGCCGGCCGCCGTTCAGCACCAGCATTAGCATGCTGCCATCGGATCCCGTGCGGCATTGTCGCCCGCCGCGGGCTGTGGCATAAAGGGGGCATGGAAGCGGTGGACCAGATTCAGTTGGAGACAACCATCAGTGCTCCGCTGGACCGCGTCTGGACCGCCTTTGCCCATGAGCGCGGCCAGTGGTGGCCGGAGCTTGATTTCTGGCCGGTCATCGGTTCCCTGCTGCGCGAGGAGTGGGAGGTGGACGGGGTCCAATATGCCGCGGTCGGCGCCGTCAAGGACGTCATCAGCGGGCGCCGCCTGGTGTTCGCCTGGTCCGAGCCGGATTGGGACGGGGCCACCACAGTCCGCTGGGAATTCGAGGCCGCCGGCACCGGGACCCGCGTACTGCTCACCGAGACAGGTTTCGGTTCACTGGCCCACGGCCAGGAACTCGCGGAGGATCACCGCGAGACCTGGCCGTACCACTTGTCGGACCTGAAGGAGCATGCCGAGCGGCAGTTGCCGGCGGGGTGAGAGCGTAGCCGGTCCTCAGCGGACCTCTGCCCGGACCCGGCGTCCGGCATGCAGTACTGCCAGTCGGTTCAGCGCGAGCGCCCCTGCCAGCAAGCCGAAATCGCGCAGGGCGACATCGTAGTAGCCCGGCACCAGCAGCAGGTTGACGATGATTCCTGCCAGCCAGAGCGCCACGACCAGGGCGCCAATCCGGGGTTTCCATGCCACCAGCAGGCCGGCGGCGATTTCCACCACCCCCACTGCATACATGAAAGTCTGGGCGGGAACCGGCACCACCTGCACGGCAACAGGTGCCAAGTACTGGGTCCAGTCGGTGAGGATGTTGAAGAACTTGTCCAGGCCGAAGAGGATCGGCGCGACGGTGTAGACACTGCGCAGCAGCAGGAATGCCTGGCGGGAGGGATCGTCCCGCAATGAGGCAGCCGGCAGCCGCATTTCCTGGGTGGCCATGGCCGTTTCCTTTCTAAAAGAAGGTAATATTGATTTTAGAAAGAATGGACTCTTACGTCAACGAAATTTGTTTTTAGATTGGGCAGTCATGGATGAACAGAGGAATCCGGACCCGCTGGCGGCGATTGCGGCGCTGCATGATCCGTCCCGCCGGGCGGTCTACGAGTATGTGCTTCGGGCCGACGGGCCGGTCAGCCGGGACGACGTGGCCGGAGCCCTGAAGCTGGTCCGGGGGACGGCGGCCTTCCATCTGGACCGGCTGGCCCGGGAAGGGCTGCTGACCGTCAGTTACCGGCGGCCGGGCGGACGCTCCGGACCCGGTTCCGGGCGGCCCGCGAAATTCTACGGTCCTGCCGAGACGGAACTGTCCGTGAGCCTGCCGGAGCGCCATTACGACCTGGCGGCGGAAATCCTGGCCGCCGCGGTGGAGCGTTCGGTCCGGACCGGAGCACCGGTGGAGGACTGCCTGCGGCAGGACGCCGCCGCTGCCGGTACTGCCGCCGGCTTGAATGCGGCGACCCTGGAGGAGGTTCTGCTGCAGTACGGCTTCGAACCGTGCCGCGAGGCGGATGGCTCCATCACGCTGGCCAACTGTCCCTTCCACCGGCTGGCCCGCACGCACCAAGAGACAATCTGCGGGCTCAACCTGGGTTTCCTGGCCGCAGCCGCGGTCCAGGTGGACGGGCCTCGTTTCAACGCGGTTGCGGATCCCGGCCCGGACCGGTGCTGTGTGCGGCTGCGTCCGGCCGGCGGGCAGTAGTCCGGGCCTGTCCTTCGTCCGCGGGCCCGGCTAGCATTGCTGGTTCCGGCAACACAAAGGCGCCTGCATGAAATCTTCCGTCCCTTCCCGTTCCGCAGTTGCGGGCCGGCTCCGTGCCGCCGGGTGCGTCTTTGCCGACGAGGAGGCGCGCCTGCTGATGGCTGCGGCGGCCTCGGCGGCCGAGCTGGAACGTATGCTCAGCCTGCGAGCCGCCGGCCACCCCCTTGAGTACATTCTGGGCTGGGCGGAGTTCTGCGGCCTGCAGATTGCGGTGGAACAGGGGGTGTTCGTGCCGCGCAGCCGCACCGCGCTGCTGGTCCGGGAGGCCGCTGCCCTGGCGCGCCCCGGCGCCGTCGTCGTCGACCTGTGCTGCGGTTCCGGTGCCGTTGGTGCGGCCCTGGCCGCCAAGGTGGATCAGATCGAACTGCACGCGGCCGACCTCGACCCTGCCGCCGTGCGCTGTGCCCGGCGGAACATCGGTCCGGCCGGCCAGGTGCATGGGGGAGACCTCTATGCGGCCTTGCCCGCCGGGCTTCGCGGGCAGGTCGACGTCCTGGTGGCCAATGCGCCGTATGTGCCCACCGGCGATATCGGCCTGATGCCGCCGGAGGCACGCGTGTACGAACCCCGCGCGGCCTTGGACGGCGGGCCGGACGGGCTGCACCTGCAGCGGCGGGTTGTCGCAGGCGCCCCGGCGTGGCTGGTGCCAGGCGGGCACCTGCTGCTTGAAACGAGTGCGCGGCAGACGCCGGAAACGGCGGCCCTGTTTGTCCGCTCCGGGTTCGTGCCTCGGGTGGCCAGATCCGAACAGTGGGAGGCCACCGTCGTCGTCGGCAGGCTGCCCGCCGCCGGCGCTCTCTAGCCTGCGCTACCGCTGTCGCCGGTGTCCTCCCACTGCACGTCCAGATTGCGGAAGACGGGCGGTTCGTCGCACAGGGCGGCCATCTTCGCCGCGAAGTCCGAGGTTTCCGGCCGCTTGGAGTTCTCCATCGCCGACTCGTAGGAGTCGAATTCCACGATGGTGTAGTAGGTGCCCGGACGGTCCCGGTCTGCCGTGGCGGTGATGCGGCGGAACGTCGACGGAGTGCTGCCCTCGTCCCGCGACGGCCTGCCCAGCTCTTCAATCTCATTGATCCGGGAGGTCTTGAACTCGATGATCTGCACGAATCCGGCCATGACTCTTCCTATCGAAGGCTGCGGTTGCTGACGCCGATCACGGTAGATCCGGCGGCCGCATCCCGCAATAGTCCAACCAGCCAGAGAACTCCGGCCGCACCTGTCGTCACAGCACAATGAGACGTCGGTGTGGTGATTCCAATCCCACTGCCGGGCGGACACGGGCCGCACAGGCTGCGCGACGGAGGATTCATCCGCGGCGGCCATGACCTTCAGGCTGCGTCAGTCAGTTCCTGCGGCATCGTAAGGACCTCCAGCACCGTACCCGAACGAAGGACCGCCAGCGGAAACGGTACGCCGATGGCGTCCGCAAACAGCAGTTTCTGCAGGCTTTCGGCGCTGGCAACGGGCCGGCCGCCGGCGCTGAGCACCAGGTCCCCGGCGTGCAGGCCCGCGGTTTCGGCAGGTGAGCCGGCCATGACTTCAACCACGCGCAGGGCACGCCGCTGCCCAGTGCGCAGCACGTCCGGCTCCGACAGCGGTACCGGCGTGCTGACCAACCCCAGGTAGGCCCGGCGGACCCTGCCGTCCGTCAGCAGTGCCGCAATGATGCGCCGCGTGGTGGCATTGATCGGTACCGCCAGGCCCAGGCCCACGCCGGCCACGGCCGTGTTGATCCCGACAATCCGGCCGCCGGCATCGGCCAGCGCTCCGCCCGAACTGCCCGGGTTCAGCGCTGCGTCGGTTTGGATGACATCCTCGATGACGCGCCTGGTCCGTCCCACCGCCGTGGGAATGGAACGTCCGAGGCCGCTGACGACGCCGGCAGTCACCGATCCGGCCAGCCCCAGAGGATTGCCCACGGCGATCACCAACTGTCCCACCTTCAGCTGATCGGCGTCGCCCAGCAGCGCCGGGGCCGGCGTCGGTATCCTGCCCCGCAGGACCGCGAGGTCCGAGAGCGGATCGGCACCGACAATGTCGATGTCCATCCGGGTGCCGTCGGCAAAGGCGGCGCGGCCGGCGCTGGCACCGGCGACAACGTGCGCGTTGGTCAGCAGGTAGCCGTCTTCGGTGAAGACCACCGCGGAACCGCCGCCGATGCGGACTTGGCCGTTCCGGCGGGTGGCCGTCACTTCGATGGCCGCCACATGCGGAGTGACGGTCTCGGCTACCCGGATTACGGTCCGCGAATAGGCATCGAGCGGGTTCTCTGCGTACCGGTCTGGCGCCGGCTGTGCCTCGGGCAGAGTGTTCACCACACACCTCCTGGGACTGGTGGTTGTCTATGTACAACCGGAGGCGGTGCACGGCTAATCCGGCCGGCAGTACGCCCAGAGTGAACCGGCCGGGGCCTTTCGCCGAACCCTGCACAGGCAGATAATCGGGGTACCTCATTGGATCACGGAAGGACCATGAAATGTCCGTGTATAGCCTTGGCATCTGGCTGGTGAAACCCGGCCGCGAGGGTGACTTCGAGCGGGCCTGGCAGGAACTGGCCCGGCGCACCGAAGAGGAATTCCCCGGCCGGAAGGCAGTGCTGATGCACGACCGCGATGTCCACAACCGGTTCATCAGCACCGGTCCGTGGGAGTCGGTCGAGCAGATCGAGCAGTGGCGTGCCTCAGAGGCCTTCACCGGAAGCCTCGAACCGATCAAGGATCTGATCGAACGCTTCGAACCACACACCTTGGACGAGGCTGTGGTGATCGGCGGGGGATTCGCCGGCTAAGGCCGCGTCGACCCACTCCCAGCCGCATATCCTTCAGGACGGGGCGCAGGCCTGGCGCACGGGAAGTGGCTGCCGGCGAGCGCGGAATCACTGTGTGGCCGCCGGTCGGCCTGCTGCTCCGATCCTGGCCGGCAGGCTACTGCCCGGGTGGCGGCAGCGGTTCCTGCGGCCGAATCGTCCCTGCTGCCGGCCCGGGCCCTGCCGGTGGCAGGCCGGTGGCCGGAGGATCGGCGGGGCCCTGGTCCAGGCGGAACGGCGGGTATTCATCCCGCAGCAGCAGCACATAGGCGCCCACCCGGTAAACCCAGCGGTCGATGCCGACGATGAAGTTGAACAGCTCGAGCCGGTAGCGGCCCGTGAAAAGCAGGATCACGGCTGCGATGAACACCAGCAAGCCCAGTAGCGACGGTCCCCAAGCACGGACCCAGTTGTCGTCTCCCCGGATCCAGGTGGCACCGGCATTCCCGGTGAAGATGGCGATGATGACCAGGTGGGGGATCGCGAGCAGCCACCACTTCACCAGCACCAGTCCACGGGACAGCCGCTCGGGATATGCCACGTCCAAGTCCGCCGGGTAGTCCGCGCGTGCCAAGGTGAACGGCGGATACCTGTCGGTGCCCAGCGCGGCGTAGGCGTAGAAGCCCACCCGCCAACTCCACCGCAGCACTCCCACGCAGAAGGCAAACCAGGAGCGTGGATAGCGGCCGGTGAACAGGATAGCCACTCCGGCGGCAATGGTGGTCACGACCAAGGCAAACCAGAGCAGGGCCAGGATGATGTAGTGCGGAATGGCCAGCAGCCACTTGACCAGCCACAGCCCGCGCGAGAGCCGGTTGTCCAGCCAACCCACGAACCAGACAGGATAGACGCCAAACGCTGCCGCGCCCAGCCCGTCACCGCCGGTTGGTCCGGCCAATGCCGCGCCGGGGCCCATGCCCGGGTGCGCCGCAGCCGGCCGAATATCGCGGCCGAGCCCCGCGGCACCGAGCAGCAGCAGCGGTAGTCCGACGACGAGTCCGACCAGCCCGCCGATGAGGAGCCCGGTCCCCAGCGGCCCAAGCAGGCTCGAGCGGACGCCCGCCTGCAGGTCCACCCACACCGGACGGGTGGCATTGGCGTTCATCACGACCAGGCTCCAGTGGCCCGGCTGCAGGTCCCAGGTCAGCTCCTGGACACCGGTGCCGGAGGCGGACGTGGCCCAGAAGTCCTGCTGGGCCGGCGGTGCCGGCACCCGGGTTCCTGGCTGTTCGGCGGCTCTGCTTCCCAGATGACGGGCGGTATCCGACAGTTGAGCCTGGGCGACGCCGTCGAGATAGGCCGAAACGCGGGAGGAATCGGCGATGCCCAGGAAGATTTCCTGGCCCGGTACCACGGAGGTTGCGCGCACTTGCACACTGGCCAGGTCGCTGACCTGCGGAGCGCCCGGCAGGCCGGCCTGGCCGGGGTCGATGACCAGCGAGGGCGCGGTCAGGGCATACCCGCTCGTCTCGTGCCGGTCCACGGACCCGGTCAGGTATTGCCCGTCCTGTTGGGCCGCGTCCGCGACCAGCAACGAGGTGCCGGCGATGGCCAGTCCCAGACCGAGGGGGGCCAGCAAGGCGCCGATGATCAGCAGGACCCAGTGGCCTGGCTTCATGCGTCCGGCCGGCGCGGCACGCTGAGGATGTTCGTTCGCTGGCAGAGGGTACGCATTCATGACGATCCCTTCGGTCTGCAGATAACTTCCCGGACGGTGTGTACCGGGGGGCGGGAGTGCTTCAGGTGTCCCTGGTTGACCGGATCCTGTCGGCGTCCAATTCGCGGGCAATGTCCCGGGCCCAGCCCTCGATCTGCGCCCACTCGCGGTAGTCGCCGAAGCGGCCGCCCAGGCAGCGGAACAGGACACCGGCCCAGCGCGGCAGGTTTCCGGCCCGGCATACCCCGGAGAACAGGCCATGACCCCGCGGGTGCACCACGTCCCGGAGGGCCGCTGCAAGCCGCCTGTTCTGTCCGTCACGGGCAGCGCGGCGGACCGGGCGGGGCAAGCCGTCGGACATGCCGACACTGAACAGCCATACCGGACGGGCAGCCAGTTCCGCACGGTGCCGGTGCACGAACCCGCTCGCCTCCGGCAGCCATGCCTGGTTGTGGATGGCGCTGCCGAGGATGAGCGCGTCGTACGTTCCGGGAGCCTCTACCTGGGCCAGCGGCAGCACGTCCACCACCGCGTCCCGTTGCCGCAGGACGCCGGCAATGCGCTGGGCGATCTGCGCAGTTGAGCCATGTACAGTCGCGTATCCAACCAGTGTCCGCATCCTGTTTCCCCTCGCAGGCTGGACCCAGCCTAGGGCGGAAGCGTGCGGGACACAACAGCCCGGCGGGTCAATGTTCCTACCCGGGCTCAGCGCGGGCGCGGTCCGAAAGTAAAAATAGTCTTGACAAAAAAAATCGTCGGTGGTCACACTTTAGTTGTGTTGGATATCGAAGTGATCGCGGATCCCGCCGCGGCGGAAGCGTCGCTGGACCCCATCCGGACCCGCATCCTGCATGAACTCTCCGAGCCCGGATCCGCCACGCAACTGGCAGGCAGGCTGGGCCTGCCGCGCCAAAAGGTGAACTACCACCTCAAGGCCCTGGAGCGGTACGGGCTCGTGGAGCTTATGGAGGAACGCCGCAAAGGCAATGTCACCGAACGCATTCTGCGGGCCACCGCAGCGTCCTACCTGATTTCCCCGGCCGCGCTGGCCCAAGTGGCACCGGACCCGCACCGGTTCGCCGACCGGTTCTCGGCTTTCTGGCTACTCGCGCTCGGCGGCCGCCTGGTCGAGGAACTCGGCCAGCTGATTACCGGTGCGGCGCAGGCCAAGCAGAAGCTTGCCACCTTCGCCATCGATGGCGAGCTCGTCTTCCGCTCCGCCGCGGACCGGGCCGCCTTTGCCGCAGAACTGGGCGACGCAGTGGCCCGGCTCGTGGACAAGTACGATTCCGGCCCGACGGGGACACCCGGCGGAGCCGGCCGCAAGCACCGGCTCGTCGTCGCACTTCATCCGACGCTCAAGGCACCATCCACCATTCCTCTACCACAGGAGCAGAACAATGACTGACAAGCGGGAATTCGAGATCGTCTATGACACCGACCTCCCCGGCACCCCCGAGCGGGTCTGGGCAGCGGTCACCAACAACACCGCCGGCTGGATGTTTCCTACGGATCAGTGGCCCGATGTCAAAACCGTGGAGGAGTACCCCAGCCACTTGGTCTCGCGCATGGAGGGTCCGGACGGCTGGTTCAACCAGCTCGAGCACGTGCTCGAACCCCTCGGCGGCGGCCGGGCCCGCCTGCACTATGTCCACAGCGGGATCTTCACGGACAACTGGGACGAACAGTACGACGGCGCCAGCAAGCACACCGAGTTCTACCTCCACACGTTGGGCCAGTATCTGGAGTACTTCGACGGCAAGCCGGTGGTGTTCACGGACATCCAGGCGCCGGCCGCGTCGCAAACCCCGGATGGATTCGTGCGGCTGACGAAAGCACTGGGCGTCGACGGCGCCGCACGGGGCGACGTCGTGACGCTGGAGCTCGACGCCGTGGGGTGGATTTCCGGTGAAATCGACTTCTCCAACGAAAACTTCCTGGGGCTGCGGACGGCGGATGCGTTGTACCGCTTCTTCGGCCGGAACGCTTTCGGGGCGCCGGTGGGCATGACGGTCCATGATTTCGGCGGCGGCGCTGACTCCGAGGCTACGGCCAAGGCCTGGGGCTCCTGGCTGGAGAGGACTTTCGCATAGCCGGACCGTGTCCCGCCGTCCTGGTCTGCCAGGTTCGGCGGGACGCCGCAGCGGAATCGGGCAGGCCTGGAACCGGGGCGTCGGCTGTTGTCAGGACTGAGGGGGAGGCCTAGACTCGGCCACAGCCCCTTGGCGGGGAGAACTCCAGAGCCCTTCCCCTCGGTGTCCGGGGTGCCCGGATGGGGTTCGTGTTCTGGACATCGGCAGAACAGGAATGGATCATGACCAAGTATTTGTTCCAGGCAAACTACGTCGGCCAGGGAATCAAAGGCTTGATGCAAGAGGGCGGGACTAAACGGCAGGCAGCAGTTGTCCAAGCCCTGGAGTCCGTAGGGGGATCGCTGGAATGTATGTACTACGCCTTCGGTGAGACAGATGTCCTGGGCGTCTTCGACATACCGGATCAGTCCAGCGCCGCAGCGCTTTCACTGATGATCAATTCCAGCGGCGCGGTAAGTCTGCGGCTGACCCCGCTGATGACGCCCGAAGATCTCGACGCCGCTGCCAGCAAAACACCTTCCTACCGGGCGCCCGGCCAATAGCGGACGGCTGGCCGGGCCGGATTCCCGGCCTGGCCGGGAGTCCGTGCGGACATCATTCCGGCCAGGCTGCCTGCTCCGGGCCGGAATGTCTGTCCGGAGGCCGGTCAGGATCAGCGAACCCGACGGCTGCCGGAACTCGGTCACCACGCCGTACCCGCCGTCGAACAACGTCGTGGCTGTGAACGCTTCGTCCTCGCGGTACGCCAGGGCCAACAGCACCCCGCCGTCCCGGCGGTCCGCTCCCGTGATCCGCAGGTCATCGGCGTATCCGTTCCAAATGCGCAGTCGAAGCGGATAGGACAGTTGGACGACCCGTGGCATCCAGCCATCATGTTTCCGCCCTAAATCCTCACTAGGATCCCCGGGCTGGAATACCAAACCGTTGCCCGGATTGTCGGAGGTGACCTGGTCACCCTTCCCAACCTTCCAGGAATGCGCTCTGTTGCTGACCCAGATCTTGGCCCGGGATCGGCGGCCCGTCCCGTCCGTCTCCTCTGCGACGGCGGAGATCGGATACCTGATGTCCTCGTTGCGGATCACCGAGAGCATATGCAGCACCTGCGGTTTTCCACAGCCCCTTAGGGGCCCTATGCGGACGGGAGGTGCCAATCCAGCCAACGGACAGTCAGCGGGCAAACGGCGTGAACACCGCGGACTAGGCTTGCGTCATGCGACCCACGACAGTTTCTGACGGCACGTCCCTGCGCCTGAAAGCAATAGGTGTCCTTCTGAGCCTGTTCGTCGGGGCAGCGTTGGCGACCCTTGGGCTGCTGCCGTGGCTCATCACGGGCATGCGCCTTCTACTGCAAAATCTTTGGGCAGTTCAAACACCCCCGGAGCAGATGCCAATTGCCCTGCTGCCGTTCAGCCAGTATGCACTGACACTCCTGGTCGCGATGATCGTCATGGGATCAGGACTCGCTGGATGTTTCGCCAGAGCAACTCGCGCAAATCTCGGCCGATCCGCACCGGGCGCGATCACCGTCGGTGTGGTCGTGGTGCAGGCAATTGCCGTCGTCCAAACCACCCTCACACTTTCACGCGGATTGAGTGAGACCTCCACTGCGGAGTTGTATCTCACCGCGTTGGTTGCCGGGACGGTTGCGGCGATTCTGATCGGGATCCTCGTGCTGCTGCTCATCGCCCGGCCACCCAAGGCCGGGGCAGCGGTTGGCCTGAGCATCGCCGGCGTGCTCGCCGGTGCGTGGCTGGGTGGAATCATCCTGCCCTTCGGCACCGTCGCAACTGATTCGCACACGGTGCTGCTCGGAGCGTTGCGTTGGCTTCCCGCCATCATCGTGGGGCTCGCGGTGGTATGGTGCGGATTCGGCACGAGCGGCAAACTGTTCGCAGTGGTCGGCAGCCTGCTCGTGCTATGGATCGGACCGGCCGCGTTCACCGCTATCAGTGCTGCGGCCGGAACTCGGGTTCTCGCCGGCCGTCCGGCGGAAATGGCGGCGTACGGTGCGCAGGTGTTCGGCGGCGCGCTCGGGTTCCGGGGCGGATCCCTAGCGCTTGTGGTCCTCGCTGTCATCGTGGTGGTCCTCGGTATTGCCATGCGCCGGTTGGATCGACGACGGCGACCGGTGGGGTAAGCCTGTGGCCAGGGGCAGGCCGGCTGATCATCCGCGGTTCGCGTGGCCAGGGAACGAGGAGATCCTTCACCGCCGGCACTCGGAGAAGCCTTGTCCGGCGCACCACCGGGTCACGCTGGGAGCCTATGCACTAATTAAGGGTTGGCTGGTGTCCTTCGGGGTGTGGCTTGTCTTTTCCCTGCTGGTCACCATCATCGCTTCGCTCTCCTCGCCGGGTTCCCAGGCCTGGAGTTACTGGGGCGTGGTGGTGCTGTTCAGCTTATTCACCGCCGTGTTGATCGGTGCGCCGGCAGCACTGATCCTGGGATTGCTGCTGCGTCCGGTGCGCCGGCAGTGGCTCCACGTCCTGGTGTTCATGATCGGGTTTGCGCTGCTGACCTCGGCGGTCGCTTGCTCGCTGGTCCCCGGCACCTGGGCCTTCCCGCTCGGCGTGGGCATGATCGTGGGCATGGCCGCGGGAGTGGGGCGGGCGGCGGTCATTCGCGATGCGGACGTTCAGGACGGTTCCCGGGCACCGGGCCGGGAACCGTCATGACGAGCCATCAGGAGCCGCTCTAGCGATCCATGACCAGCAGCCCGGTGTTCTCACGCGGCCGTACGCTCTTGGGGAACCATCCGGGAAAGTCCCTGTGGGATCTCCACGCGGGCCAAAAGGCGGAGTCGAGGGCGTGTCTGCGCACCGGCAAACGGCATCGATTCGAGTGGAACGACGGCATAGGGACCCTTCCCTGGCGCTGATCCCCGGAAGAACTGGCCGTAGGAGCTCTTCACCACCCTGCCTGCCCGGTCGCGGACCCTGGGACCATGGTCAGTGGCGCGGGGGAGCAGGGGATTAGATTCCAGGTGAGCCGGCTGGACGTCCTGTGCTGATGGGAGCGTGTGCGTGGGACGGGCGTACGACGACGGCCGTGGCGAAGGCGGTTTCGGACTGGTCCCGGGCAAATCCGGGAGACCAGGCTTGAGACGATAGCCGGGAAATCCTGCGCCAATGCTGCGGTCTACCGGCGGAAGCGGTGGCTAGGCTGTGCGTGCGGTCCGCCGTATGCCTTCTTGGTGCCCCAGGGAATGCCGGTGGGCCGCGCTAAAGCAAGCGCGGCCATCGGCCACTAAGCCTCAGGTCACAGACGTATGACGTCTGTCAGGGGTTGGGATACCTAGAGGTAGGAACTGTCCCCAACCCCGGAGTACTTATGACTTTACGCGAAGGCTTCGGCCAAAGCAGCGCCGAGAATCCCGCAGGTCGTGAAAGGCGGCTCGCCTCACCTCGTAAGACCGCCCCTCGGATACACGCACTGGTGGCGGCTGCCACCGGCCTGCTGCTCGCCCTCGGCACTGCCGCCGTGGCCACAATTCCAGCCCACACAGGTCCGACTTTGGCGCTGGCAGAGAAGTCCGGAACGCCGCTGTCCCGCACATTTTCCGTGCCTACCGGCGCCTTGGCGAGTCTGGTACGTGTGTCCGCCGCCTCGAAGGCGTCGAAAACGAAGAAGCCATGGGCGAAGAAGACCAAAGCCGCCCAAAAGCAGGCGGCCACCAGGAAGCGTTTGGCAAGCAAGGCAGCCAGAGCCGGCAGGATCGTCTCGATGGCGCGGAAGGGGATCGGCAAGCCCTATGCCTGGGGCGGCACCAGTCCGCGCGGCTGGGATTGCTCGGGCTTCGTGGGGTGGGTTTACTCCAAGGCCGGGGTGACGCTGCCGCGGATCAAGCAATGGACCGCGATGACCCGGACGTCCAAGCCGAGGCCCGGTGACCTGGTTGTCCAGAATCATGGCTCGCACGTGGGCATCTACACCGGTCACGGAAAGATGATCAGTGCACTAAGCCAAGCACAGGGCACCCAGACGCATCCGGTGTCCTGGATGCCGGCGAAGTTCTACACCCTGCAATAGCCGGAATGGCACAGCGCCGAGCCTGCGCGGCGCGCCGGGGAAACGATTGAGCTCGCTTCCTGCATGACCGTTGCGTGATCCGGGGCGAGAATGGCTGTCTGGCACCGGCCAAACCAGGGCCGGGGGACGGACCCCGAGAGGGAGGCACGATGATCCACCGGAACAACCCGACCGTGCGGAACACCTACCTGTACCGGATCTATGACCGGCACGGGGCCCTGCTGTATGTCGGCACAGCTGACGGCCCGGACCTGAGGCTCGGCGCACACGGAAACCGTCACCGGCGCTGGTGGCCGGAGGCCGCCGCGGCGCGCTGGGAGCGGTTCCATGACCCGGACGAGGCGGCCTATGCCGAACGGGTGGCCGCGGTCCTGGAATCGCCCCGGCACGGCACGGCCTCCGGCAGGCTGCAGCCCGGTACCTACTCCGAGGGAGGCCGCCTCTGCCCGGAGCTGGAACTCGAACTGGAACGGTACGGGGTAGTCGAGGCCGAGGGCGCCAAGTACCGCAGCCTGCGTCTGCTGGCCGCCCGCAAATGGTGTGAAGCCCTGGACCTGTGGCGGCGCGGGCGGCGCGAGGACGCGGCCGGGGCCTGCGACTGGATCAACTACTTCGGAGCCGAACTGCAGAAGATCAGCAGAATCACCGAGCCGGAATTCGAGAAGATGCTCGCCAGCACCGGCCTGCCGGGCCGGTGAGTACCAGCCTGATGCCAGCGGGCGGGCCGGCAGGCCCGCCCGCTGCTGACGTGAAGTTCCTGATCCTGATTCCGGGTCAGTGTATCGACGCCATCGATTCCTGCCAGGCGGTCCAGGCTGCGTAGCTGCCGTCGAGTTCGACGACGTCGTAGCCGGCACGGCGCAGGGCGCTGGCGGCTACGGAGTTGCGCACCCCGCTTTGGCAGTACGTCACGATAGTGCCTTCGGCCGGCAGTTGGTCCAGGTTCCACAGCACACGGCCGGCGCTGAGCTGCTTCGAGCCGGGGATGTGGCCGGCGGCGTACTCGGTCTTGTTGCGCACGTCCAGAAGCAGCGCGGCGTCGAAGCCCTCAAGTTCCTCGGGCTGGATCAGCCGCGGTGTTGCGGCGGGCAGACCTCCGAGGCCGGTGGTGTAGCCGGCGACGTTGTCGATGCCCACCCGGACCAAATGGTCCCGCATGTCCTGCGCCGCTTCCTGGCTGAGGGCGAGCAGGACTAGGGGCCGGTTGTCGGTCTCCGGGTCGTAGGCCCAGGCGCCGAAGCTGGCGGCCTTGTTGCCCATCGGGATGTTCAAGGCCCCGGCGACGGTACCCTGGTGGACCTCGGCGTTGGGCCGGGTGTCGACAAACGTGACCCTGCCGGCTGCCAGGTCCGCGGCGACGGACTGGTTCTCCAGTTCGGGCAGCGGCGCGCGTTCGCCAATGATCTCCGGACCGAGCCGGTTCTGCCGCTTCATCCGGCCGAAGTAGGCGTGGGCATCGGGCTGGCCCTCGAGCAGTTCGTCGATGAAGCCCTGTTCATCGTTGGCAGCCACGTACGGGCCCCACCAGGCATAGAGCCGCTCGTAGCCGACGGTGGTGGAGGGGATAGCGCCCAAGGCCTTGCCGCAGGCGCTGCCCGAGCCGTGGCCCGGGTGGACCTGGACGTGGTCGGGCAGGGTCAGGAACTTGGTCTGCAGGCTTCTGAACAGATCCTTCGCCCCCTCGAACCGGGTGTCGATGCCCCCGGCGGCTTCATCCAGCAGGTCCGGCCGGCCCAGATCGCCGGAGAAGACGAAGTCACCGGAGAGCAGGTAGCCGGGCTGGTCGCTGAAAGCGCCGTCGGTGATCAGGAAGGACAGGTGTTCGGGGGTGTGGCCCGGAGTGTGCAGGGCCTGGATGGTGATGTTGCCGATCGCGATCGCATCGCCGTCGTGCAGCCGTTCGGCGTCGAACCCATACTGCCAGTCCTCGCCGCCTTCGCCCGAAACATAGATTGCCGCCCCGGTCGCTGCGGCCAGCTCGCGGGTGCCGGAGAGGTAGTCGGCGTGGATGTGGGTCTCGGTCACGGCGACGATCTTCATGCCATTGGCGGCAGCCAGCTTCCGGTACACACCGATATCGCGGCGGGCGTCGACGACCACCGCCTCGCCCTTGGCCTGGCAGCCGATGAAGTAACCGGCCTGGGCCAGGTCTTCGTCGTAAATCCGTTCGATGAGCATCTGTTCTCCTTGGTGGGGTGGGGGAAGGTTCGGATCGGACGCTTAGGGTGATCTGTCTAATCACAACGGATATACCCCTGGGGGTATTCCCGTCGGAAGGGCGGTCCAGGATTCAGCGGACGGGGAGCCCGGCACGGGTCCAGGCGGTCATCCCGCCGGCCATGGTGTCGGCGGTGAAGCCGGCCTCGTTCAGGGCATCGGCCACGCGGGCGCTGCGGTTGCCGCTGCGGCAGACGGCGATAACGGGCCGGGATCCGTCGAGTTCGGCCAGTCGGGCGCCCAGTTCCCCCATCGGAATATGGATGGCGCCGGGGATCATCCCGTCGGCGATCTCGAGGCTCTCGCGGACGTCGAGGATCTGGTCGCTGCCGCGGCGCGCGTTGGCTTGGTCGATGGTGATTTCTGACATGGTTTCTCTGTTTCCTTGTTTCCGAACTGGTTCGTTCCGTCGGGCGGGGTCTTGCGGCGGGCTCAGGCCGTGGCGAGGCCGGTCAGGGTGGTGGCCGCAACGCCTGTCGCGACGGTGAAAATGAGCGTGGCGAAGGTGATGCGGATGTGGCGGTCCTTGAGTCGGTGGGCCAGGCCGGCCGCTGCCAGTGAGCCAAGGACGGCCGGGACGGCAAACGCCAGGACCATGGGCCAGTCGATGGCGAGTCCGGCGGCATGGGCGCTGAAGCCGGCGGCGGAGTTCATCACGATGATCAGCAGCGAGGTGCCTACCGCCTGTGCCATGCCCAGACCCAGGAACAGGGTCAGGGCCGGGGTGATCAGAAACCCTCCGCCGACGCCGAGCAGTCCGGTGAGGAACCCGACGAGGAGCCCGACGGCGACGGCGCGGGGCAGGCAGGAGCGCCAGGCCGGGCCGGCGGCGGTATTGCAGGGGCCGCTGGCTTCCCGGGTCTTGCCGAGCATGCGGATCCCGGCCAGGACCATGATCGCGGCGAAGGCGAGCATCAGGATGTCCTGATCGATCAGCCGCCCTGCCGCCGTGCCGGCCCAGGCGGTCGGAATGCCTGCCGCGCCGACGGCCAGGGCCATGGGGATGTTCACTTGGCCCCGCAGCCGCGGCAGCACTGCGGCTGCGGATGAGGCGCCGACCACCAGCAGGGAGATGGGAATTGCCTCCGCCGCGCCCATGCCGACCCCGTAGACCAGGGCCGGGACGGCGACGATGGAGCCGCCGGCCCCGACCAGGCCCAGTACCGCGCCGATCAACAGCCCCAGGGCCAAGGCCGTGATCATGAGGCGCGGGACTCCGGTGCCGCTTCGCCGCGTGCCGGGAACTGCAGGATGGCGGATTCGCGGGTGGGCTCCTGCCCGGTCTTGTTCCATGGCATCGCGGCCAGGGCCTTGCCCATCGCACAGGTGTTGGTGGCCGCCGAGAAGGTCAGGCCCGTTCCGATGGCGCCGGCGAGCAGGCGCAGCTTGGGGGAGAGGAACCTGCCCCCGGCCAGGCCTGCTACCACGAGGGAACCGGCCACCATGCGCACCTGGCGCTCCAGGTCCCAGCGTTCACGCCCGCGGACGACGTTGCCGCCGGCCGCGGCAAAGCCCGGTGCCCCGCCGGCCAGCACGTAGGCAGAGACGAGGCCGGCGCCGCCGAGGCGCTGGCGGGCCTGCTCGGCGCGCACGCCGGACTGGCAGACCAGGACCACCCGGTTGCCCAGCCGCCGGGCCAGTTCGTCGGTGTGCTCGGAGAGCAGCGGCAGCGGCACGTTGTAGGAGCCGCTGATGTGCAGGGTTTCGAATTCGGCGGCCGAGCGGACATCGATGACGGCCACGTCCTGGTGCTGGTCGATCCAGTCCAGCAGGGTCTGCGGATCGATGCTGGTCACGGCTGGGGCTGCGGGTGTGCTCACGGGATTCCTTTCAAAGGATTGGAGGGGGTGTGTTCCGACTATGACACATACCCCCTAGGGTATGCAAGACACCCCTGGGGGTATATGCTGGAAGCACCCCGACCTACGGATGGAGACCCCGCATGCAACTCGACCCCACGGAACTGACCCCGGTGGTCAACCGGCTCAAGCGCGCCCAGGGCCAGTTGGCGGCGGTGACCCGGATGCTGGAGGAGGGCCGGGACTGCAAGGACATCGTCACGCAGCTGGCCGCTGTCTCCAAGGCCTTGGATCGGGCCGGCTTCGCCATCATTGCCACCGGACTGGAGCAGTGCATGGCGCGCGAAGACGGGAGCATGGACAAAAAGGAGCTGGAGAAGCTTTTCCTCTCCCTGGCCTGACCACCGGTCCCCTGCAGTGAAGGAGATGCCATGAGCCATATGCACACCCTGGCCGTGCCGCGGGCCTGCCAGTCCGGCACCGGGGCTCCTCCTGCATGCCGGCCCGTCCTCGGGCCTGCCAGGCGTACTGCGCAGTGCGGCCAATACCGTCGAGGCCCTCGGTACGGGCGTCGGCTTGGAAGTTGTCGTCCAAGGAGCGGCAGTAACCAGCCTCGCACGCGGTACCGACCTCAGTGAATCCCTGGCGGTTCTGCTGCGGAACGGCATCGCGATCCTGGCCTGTGAAAACAGCATGCGCTCGGCAGGACTGGATGCCGGCGGTCTGACGGCCGGCGTTGGCACCGTTCCCGCAGCGGTCGCCTACCTCGCCCGGCGCCAGTGGGAGGGCTGGGCCTACGTCCGGCTCTGAACCAGGCCCCGGCACCCTGGCAACAAGTAGCGGTGATTCGGTCGAACGATGTACCGGAACACCCTGTGGGACGCTACTTCTGCCCGGCGCCTGCGGTGCCGGATCCACGATCGTATTTCCGCGGCGCAACGTGTTGGCGAAAGCAGCGACGAAGCGCCAGCTGTCCGTCCAGTTGCGAATGACGTCGGCTACATGTTTCCTCGGGACAGCGACTGCTGGGGGCTGGAGTGCCAATCCACGCTGAACACGACCATGCTTCAATGTAGGCAGTCAGTCTTGAGGGCAATGTGCGGCCCAACCAGCACGCGTATGGTCAACGGTGCTGGCGGAATCGCGGAACTCCTACGGGCATCGCGGAATGCGGTTGTCCGGCGGATACTGGTGACTGTGGCCGGACGGGAGGGGTTATGGGCGACGTCGTGGGAAAATCCGTCTTGGTAAGTGGAGGCGCAACGGAGGCTTCCCTGCCCGCGGCACGGATGAAGCGCCCGCCGGTGTGACCGCGGCACGAAAGGCCGGAATGACGTTGGGCTTCATCAACCGGTATCCGTTGGTGGTCGCTACGTTGCTGTGCGGCGTGGCGGTGGCCAGCTTCCTGCTTGTCGGGCAGGACAGCGCGGCACAGTGGCTGGCCAGTGGCTTCTCGTTGTTCGTGGCGGCCAGGCTCGCCGTCGGCATGGTCAGGGCACTTGCCCGCGGACGCTGGGGTATCGACCTGCTGGCGGTAACTGCCGTGGTGAGCACGGTGCTTGTGGGTGAGTACATTGCTTCGCTGATCATTGTGCTGATGCTTTCCGGCGGCCAGGCCCTTGAGGACTTTGCCCAAGGGCGGGCCAAACGTGAACTCACAGCCCTGCTTGAGCGTGCCCCGCAGGTTGCCCACCGGGAACGCGATGGCGGGCCCCCGGAGGAGATCAGCGTCGAGCAGGTCGTGCCGGGGGACCTGCTGCTGCTCAGGCCCGCGGAGGTCGTTCCCGTGGACGGCGTGCTGGTTTCGGACTTCGGCTCGTTCGATGAGTCTGCGCTCACCGGCGAAAGCCTGCCGGTCGAACGGACCGCCGGCGACCCCGTCTTGAGCGGTTCGGTCAACGGCGAAGCCGCCGTGCGGATGCAGGCTACCGCTTCCGTGGGTGATTCCCAGTACAGCCGGATCGTTGCCTTGGTCCGGGAGGCGTCGGCCAGCAGGGCCCCCGTGGTCCGGCTCGCGGACCGCTATGCCGTGCCGTTCACGGCTTTTGCCTTCCTGCTGGCCGGTGCTGCCTGGCTGGCCAGTGGCGACCCCGGAAGGTTCGCCGAAGTGCTGGTGGTGGCCACCCCATGTCCGTTGCTGATCGCTGCCCCGGTGGCCTTCGTCGGCGGCATGGGCCGGGCGGCACGGTCCGGGATCATCATCAAGAACGGTGGCACGCTGGAGAAGCTCAGCCGCGTCCGCACGGTGGCCTTCGACAAGACCGGCACTCTGACGGGCGGGCGACCGGTGCTGCTGGAGATCCGGGCGATGGACGGGCCCGCTGGCCAACTTCCGGCAGACGAACTGCTCCGGCTGGCGGCGTCAGCAGAACAATATTCCTCCCATGTGCTGGCCGCTTCGGTCATGGAAGCCGCGGAAGCAAGGGGACTCGTGCTGGTGCCGGCCCGGGACGCAACCGAACACGCCACCCACGGCGTCATAGCCGACTTCGGCGGACGCGCCGTCGTCATCGGCAAGCGCAGGTTCGTCGCCGAAGAGGCCCGCGGTACGGTGAAGACGCCGCTGGCCAGCGGCCAAATGGCGGTCTACATCGGTGTGGACGGTGCCTATGCCGGTGCTCTCGTGCTCAGTGATGCGGTGCGGCCGAATGCGGCCAGCACGCTGGAGCAGCTGCGCCGGCTGGGGCTGGACGAGATGATCATGCTCACCGGCGATGCCCGGGAAACCGCCGAGCATATTGCCCGCGAAGTGGGTCTGGACCGCATCCAGGCCGAATGCCTGCCGGCCGACAAAGTGGAAACGGTCAGAGCGTTGCCGCGCCGTCCGGTCATGATGGTCGGCGACGGTGTGAACGACGCCCCGGTGCTGGCAGCGGCCGACGTCGGGGTGGCGATGGGCGCCAAAGGCTCCACCGCGGCGAGTGAATCCGCGGATGTGGTGATCATGCTCGATGATCTGTCCAAAGTGGCCCAGGCCGTCGAAATCGGCCAACGAAGCATCAAGGTGGCCCTGCAGAGTATCTGGATCGGCATCCTCCTGAGCGTCGGGTTGATGGTCGCGGCGGCCTTCGGCCATATCCCGGCGGTGGCGGGCGCCCTTTCCCAGGAACTCGTGGACTTGGCCACAATCCTCAATGCCCTGCGAGCCTTGGTGCCGGCACGCGCGGCGGGGGGCATCCGGTCCCAGCCGGGCCGGATCCGGGACTATTCCCGGGCCGGAGAATAGTCCCATGACCACGGTCCTCGGATTCAGTACCGACGAGGCCCGGCGGCTGCTGACCAGGGACGGGCCTAATGTGCTGCTGCACGTGCACCCGGTGCCGCGCTGGCGCCGGATCGCGGCGGAGTTCATCCATTTCTTTGCCTTGATGCTCTGGGTGGCCGCGGCCCTGGCTTTCGTGGCAGGCATGCCGCAGTTCGGCGTGGCAGTCCTGATCGTGGTGATAGTCAACGGCATTTTCTCCTATATCCAGGAGGAACGAGCCGAACACGCTGCAGCCAAGCTGCGGGCCCTGCTGCCAGCCCAGGTCGTTGTGGTCCGGGACGGGCACCCGGTCCGCGCTGAAGCGGCCGACCTGGTGTGTGGCGATGTCATCATGCTCACCGTGGGGGGACCGGATCCCCGCGGACGTCGAATTCACCCAGACCGATAACTGCACTGTCGACGAATCGATGCTTTCCGGCGAGAGCGAACCGGTAACCAAAGCTTTGGGGGACAAGGGCTTCGGCGGAACCTTCCTGGCTCACGGTGCCGCCGAGGCAACCGTGGCGGCCACCGGCGGCAGAACGAGGATCGCCGCCATCGCCTCGCTGACTACCACGGTCCAGCCTCCGCAGAGCCCGTTGAATGTCGAATTGCGCCGGATCGTGCGGCTGATTGCCGCCATCGCCCTGAGCCTGGGCGGCGTCTGCTTCGGCGTTTCCCTGTTGGCCGGGACGTCCTGGCGCGATGCGTTCCTGTTTGCCATCGGTGTGTGCGTCGCCCTGATTCCTGAGGGCCTGCTGCCCACGGTGACACTGTCACTCGCGATGGGAGACCAGCGGATGGTGCGGAAAAAGGCGCTGGTGCGGCACCTGCGGGCGGTGGAGACCTTGGGGTCGACCACTTTTATCTGCACCGACAAGACGGGAACCCTGACCCAGAACCGCATGAACGCAGTAGAGGTCTGGACTCCCGACGGCACCGTCAGCGTGGCAGGAGCCGGTTACTCGCCTGCCGCTGAGATCGACGGCAGCGAACAGGCCATCGAGCGCGCGCCGCGTGGGCTGGGCAGCCCGGGCGGCTTCCCGGGGCAAAGCTGTGCTGCGCCACGACGAATGGATTGCCGAGGGCGATCCGATGGAAGCGGCGCTGGACGCGCTGGCCCGCCGACTGGCGGGGCCGCAGGGGCCGGAGCCGGCCGCCGTCGACACCCGTTGGGCCTTCGACGCGGTGCGGCGCCGTGAGTCGGTGGTGGTCGGATCGGAACTGCTGCTCAAAGGGGCTCCGGAGAGTGTCCTGCCGCTGTGTGACACCGATACGGACCTGGACGAGGCATCCGGTGCCGTGGAATCCATGGCTTCCCGCGGACTGCGCGTGCTCGCGATAGACGCGCGCCGTATCGATGGCACAGCCACGGGACCGCAGGAATGGCCGGCGCGCCCGGAGCAACTCGAGGCGCATCTGAGGCTGCTTGGACTCGTGGGCCTGCACCATCCGCCCCGTCCTTCAGTGGCTGCAGCGCTGCGAAGCGCGCGGACTGCGGGCATCAAGGTCGCCATGGTTACCGGTGACCACCAAACCACCGCTGCCGCAATCGCCCGGGAAATCGGACTGCTGGGACCGGACCGCATGGTCCTGGAAGGGCAGAACCTGCCTGGCGATGACCATGTGCTCGGCGCGATGCTGGACCGGGACGGGGTGGTTGTCAGCCGTGTCTCGCCTGAGCAGAAGCTCCGGGTCGCACGGGCCCTGCAGCTGCGCGGACACGTCCTGGCCATGACCGGCGATGGCGTTAACGACGGCCCCGCGCTGCAGGAGGCGGACATCGGCGTGGCCATGGGGGCCAGTGGCACCGACGTCGCCCGGGAGGCGGCCGACCTGGTCCTGCTGGACGATGATTTTGCCACCATCATCACGGCGGTCGAGCAGGGCCGGGCCACCTACGCGAACATCCGCCGCTTCCTCACCTACCACCTGACAGACAATGTCGCCGAACTGACCCCTTCGTGATCTGGGCCCTGTCCGGCGGCAGGTTCCCGCTGGCCCTGGGCGTCCTGCAGATCCTGTTCCTGGATATCGGCACGGACCTGCTGCCCGCGCTGGCGCTCGGCAGTGAAAAGCCGGGCAGGCGCGTACTATCCCGCCCGCCCGAGCGCCGGCACTTGATGGATGGCACGCTGATGCTCCGGGTCTTCGGTGTGCTGGGACCGGTGGAAGCGCTCTTTGAAATGACGGCGTTCACCCTGGTGCTGTGGCTGGCTGGCTGGGCCCCCGGCGGAAGCATCCCGGATGCCGGAACACTCGCGGCATCCTCGGGGGGCGGCCTTTGCCACGGTGGTCCTGGCGCAGCTGGCCAACGCATTTGCCTGCCGGTTTCCTGCTGCTGGAGCCGGTGGCCAGGATGCTCGGGCAGGCCCCGCCGCCACCGGCCGGCCTTGCCATCGCGGTCCTGTCGATTCCTGCCCTGCTCGCGGTGGATCTTGGCTACAAACTGCTCAAGCGCCGCCACAGCCGGAATGGGATTGGCTAATGCTTGCTGCCGTCCACCGGCGTATGGACCACCAGCACAGGGCAGCGGGCATGGGCGACACAAGCTGAACTGACCGAGCCCAGCAGCAGGCCACCGAAGCCACCATGGCCGCGGCGGCCAACCACAAGCAGGTCCGCTCCCTTGCTCGCCTCAATGAGCGTGGACCGTGCCGCACCCTGCACCAGCCGGGTCTTGACGTGTGGCGGCTTCGCCGGCCCGAACGCCTTCGCGATCGACTCCTCCAGGATCTGCCGGGCACGTTCCTCGAAGCCCTCGATACCCACCATGACGTAGCCGTCGTACATCTGCGGATACTCCCAGCATGCCATCGCCTCCACCTCGGCATGCAGTGGTTCGGCGAGGCGCTGGGCCTGTCTCAGGGCTTCGACGGAGGCCTCCGAGCCATCGACTCCCACCACGATCCGCGTTGCCTGATTGTCTGCGGCCATGCCTGTCTCCTGTCCGGTGCGCCGGGTTGCCTCCAGTGTGCCCCGTATCCGGAGCCGGACGGTAGGACAACATTTAACCGGCCGGTATCCCCTTCCCGATCCAGTGCGGCGGGCTTACTATGCTCTCGTATCGCACAAGACCAGGCTCCCTGGCGTGGCTGCTTCAGCACCGGTACTTGGCGCCATCACGGGGAGCCCCGAGGCCCTGCGCCATCAAACTGCCAGATTCTGCCACAGGAGTTGGAGCCATGAGTGATTTGTTGAGGTGGTCGCCGTTCGAGCGCCGCTCGCCCTTTGAAATGATGGAACCGTTACGGCGCCTCTTCGAAGGCGAATCGGAGAAGTCCATGATCCGGGTCGAGGAGGAAGTCAAGGACAACGTGCTGACAATCCGCGCGGAACTGCCGGGCATCGATCCGGAGAAGGATGTGGAGATTTCGGTCTCCGAAGGGCAGTTGCATATCCGGGGCGAGCGGCGCGAAGAGTCCGAACAGAAGGAGAAAGGCACCTATCGCTCGGAGTTCCGCTACGGTTCCTTCTATCGCAGCGTGCCCCTGCCCAAGGGCATCAAGGATGGAGACATCACGGCCACCTACAAGGACGGGGTACTCGAGGTCAAAGCTCCGGTTCCGCAGCCGGCAGCGGAAGAGGAGCCGCAGAAGATCCAGATCACCCGCGGCTAGGCCAGCACGTGCCCGAGCGGGTCCGCCGCCGAAGCGGCGGCCGGCCCGCGTGCCCGCCCGCAGTGTGGGAGAGGGGGTAATGTGACTGAAATCCTGCGGTATGAAGTCGGGTCCGGAGCCGTGCTGGTCGAGGTGGACGACGACAGCTACGGGGTGGAACACCCGCTGCGCAACGAGCAGGGAATCCTGGACTCCGGCCGGCCGCCGCAGCCGCTGTCGAGGCTCTGGCCGAACTGGCCCCCGAGCACATGGAAATACAGTTCGGGGTCAAGCTCGCCGGGGAAGCCGGGGCGATGATCGCCCGGAACACCGCGGACGGGCACTTCATCGTGCGCATGTCATGGTCGCCCGCGCGCATGACGGCGCCGGAGGAGGAAGAATGACCAGGCTGCGCAAGTGAGGGACATGGTCCAATCCCGTGGAGCAGCAACCTCGCCGTGGGAATCGCCTGCGCCCGACGGGCACCTGACGCCGGCGCTGCGTCGCGAACTGGAAGTCCGGGGACCTCAGCATCAACGTTGACAAAGCTGGAGGCAGCGTGGAACGGCGATACACAGTATGGTTCGAGGAAACCGGCCTGGGGGACATCGCCTCAGTGGGCGGCAAGAACGCCTCGCTCGGGGAAATGCTGCGGACCTTGGCCACCCAAGGGGTACGTGTTCCGGAAGGGTTCGCCATTACTGCCGAGGCGTATCGCGACTATGTCCAGGCGAATGCGCTGGAGCAGATCATACGCGACCGGCTGGGGCGGTACCGGGACGGCCGGATGCCCCTGCGGGAAGCCGGCCGGCAAGTACGTGAAATGTTCCTCGCGGGGAAGTTCCCGGCACACGTTTCCGCTGCCGTGCTTGAGTCCTACCACGCCTTGTCCGGCCGAGCGGGCACGGAGAACCTTCCGGTGGCGGTGCGCAGCAGTGCCACCGCCGAGGACCTGCCCGATGCCAGCTTCGCGGGCCAGCAGGAGACCTTCCTGAACGTCGCGGGGGACAAATCGTTGCTGGATGCCTGCCGGAGATGCTTTGCCTCACTCTTCACGGACCGGGCGATCAGTTACCGCGCCCTCAAGGGGTTCGACGACCTGGATGTGGCGCTGTCCATCGGGGTGCAGCGGATGGTCAGGGCCGACCTTGGAGGATCCGGCGTGATGTTCTCCCTCGACCCCGAGACGGGGTTCCCGCAGGTGGTGGTGATCAGCGCGGCCTGGGGGCTGGGGGAGACAGTGGTGCAGGGGACCGTCAACCCGGACAAGTATGTCCTCTTCAAGCCACTGCTGCGGGATCCGGAAATCGTACCAATTCTCGAACGATCGAGGGGCGCGAAAGAGCGGAAACTCGTCTACGGCCGAGGCGGCAGCGCCCGGACCCGCCTGTTGGATACGACCGAGCGGGAACGGCACGCACTGGTCCTCGACGACGGCGAGATTCTGCAGCTGGGCCGCTGGGCGGCTGCCATCGAGGACCACTACGGCTGTCCGATGGACATGGAGTGGGCCAAAGACGGACTGACCGGTGAGCTGTTCGTCGTACAGGCCCGGCCCGAGACGGTCCAGTCCCGCCGTGCGGGTCGGGAATTCACCGTTTACCGCCTCACCGGGAGCGGGAAGGTCCTTGCGGCAGGAGCCGCCATCGGTGAGACCGTAGCGGTCGGACCGGCGTGCGTGATCCGCAGTGTGGCGGATATTGATCGGTTCCGGGACGGGGCGGTGCTGGTCACCGAGATGACGGATCCGGACTGGGTTCCTGTGATGCAGCGGGCCGCGGGCATCGTCACAGAGCATGGCGGCACCACCAGCCATGCGGCCATCATCAGCCGGGAACTCGGCGTTCCCGCCGTCGTCGGCACCGGGAACGCTACGGAGGTGATCGAAGACGGGCAAATGATCACCATCTCCTGTGCTGAAGGCGAGCAGGGGCATGTCTACGCAGGGGCCCTGGACTACTCGACGGAGAAGATCGACCTGCGGACGGTGCCGCAGACGCGGACGCACATCCTGGTCAACGTCGCCAGCCCGGCTGCTGCCTTCCAATGGTGGCGGCTGCCGGTGGACGGCATCGGGCTGGCCCGGATGGAGTTCATCATCAACGACCTCATCAGAGTCCATCCGATGGCGCTGGTGCATCCGGAGCGGGTGGCGGACGTCCGGGAAGCGGCCCAAATCCGGGAGCTGACCCGCGGCTTCAAGGATCCGGGGGACTATTTCGTCGACACGCTGGCCGCTGGCCTGGCCAAGCTCAGTGCCCCCTACCATCCGCATCCGGTCATCGTCAGGCTCAGCGATTTCAAGACCAATGAGTACGCCCACCTGCTCGGTGGCGCCGCTTTCGAGCCGTCGGAGGAAAACCCCATGCTCGGCTTCCGCGGCGCCAGCAGGTACTACGATGACCGCTACCGCGAAGGTTTCGCCCTCGAATGCCGGGCGCTCAAGAAGGTACGCGAGGAACTTGGCTTCGCGAATGTGGTCATCATGATTCCGTTCTGCCGCACGCCGGCCGAAGCGGACCGGGTACTTGAAGTCATGGCGGCCAACGGACTGGCCCGGGGGACGAGCGGGCTGCAGCTCTACATGATGTGCGAGATCCCCTCCAATGTGGTGCTCGCCGAAGAGTTTGCCACACGCTTCGACGGATTCTCGATTGGCTCGAATGACCTGACCCAGCTGGTCCTGGGCGTGGACAGGGATTCCGAGCTGCTGGCCCCGCTGTTCGACGAGCGGGACGAGGCCGTCAAGCGCATGATCAGCGAAGTAATCGGCAAGGCCCATGCCGCGGGCATCAAAATCGGCATTTGCGGGCAAGGTCCGAGCAACCACCCGGACTTCGCGGCCTTTTTGGTCCGTGAGGGCATCGACTCCATCTCGCTGAATCCGGATACGGTCCTCAAGACCATCCCCAGGATCGCCGAGGCCGAACGGCAGTATGACGCCGCACCACAGTCTGTCTGGGGGATGCCCCATGGTTCGTAACGCCGGTTTGCTTCGTGAGGCATCGCAGATGCTGGTTCCCCGCAGCTATGCGGAGTAGGCTCGCCGCCATGAAGAACAATCTATCGAAGCCGGAGACGGAAGTCCTGGAGTCCCGTGAATGCTGGTCCCTTCTGCGGGACGTTTCCCTGGGACGGCTGGCTGTCTGGGTGGATGACCATCCTGAGATTTTTCCCGTCAACATCAGGGTTGTTGACGGGGCTCTTGTCTTCCGCACCGGCCCCGGAACGAAACTGACAGCTGCCCTGGGCGAAAATCCGGTCGCCTTGGAGGCCGACGGCATCGATGCCGATGCGGGCGTCGCCTGGAGCGTCATGGTGAAAGGCCGGGCCACAGCAGCGGAGCACGATGACGAGCTGCTCAGTTCCGCTGCGCGGCTGCTCTTCCCCTGGGAAGCCGGTCCCAAAGATCATTTCGTCCGGATCACGGCCGATTCCATCACGGGTCGGCGCTTCAAGGTTGCAGCGCCGCGGGCCTGGTCCATTTCACTCGACGATGCAACAAGGGCAGGCCTGGAGTGAACCAGAAGGCCCATGGGGCCAATACCGGTCACCCCCGCTGACCGGAAAGATTCCTGGAACTCCAACTACCGTGACTCGCACCGGGGCCAGGCATGGCTGCTACGCTGCCATTACTCCGCGCCGGCGCCTTCGTTCAGCGGCTGCCACCATACGCGTGGAGAAACCACCACAAAACGGCGGCCGGTAACGGAATCGGGGACGATTCGGATGAAGTGCTCCTTGGGTCCCCCATGCCATGGGAAAAGCCGCAGAGTCACCGATTCCAGCAGTTCCTGTCCCGGCCGCACCGCCAGGGCCTTGCCTTTGACAACAACACTCCAGGCGACTCCCGTGGCTGGATCTACGCCGTCTGCCTCCAGTGCGACCGGAAACCCGCCCAGGACGGCGTCGAGCTTGGTCCCCGGCCCCGTTCGGAAAACCAACGATTCCTGATCAACCGCGTAGTTGACCGGAAAGATGTCCGGATGGTCCAGCACCCAGAGTGCCAGCCGCCCGACCGAAACCCCGCGCAGCAGCTGCCAGCATGTCTTTCTGCCCAGTACTTCCGCATCAGGAGCCGGCACAGAGTTTGTCATGGTCCAAGTCTCCTAGAATGGCGGTTCCTGCGGCAATGGCTACGCTGCCCCCGGCAAAGCGAACACGGCGCTTTGCCCCGCAGCTACCAGGGCAGTCCGCTCGCCGACGCGGATGGTGACCGGTGCGGCCTCGCCGGGGGCCGCCGTAACCGTCAACTCCGCGTGCCCGAGGCTGATGTCCAGCAGGTGGCCGCGGTAGCGGACCTGGAAACGCACCTGCCGGAGTTCGGTGGGCATGCGGGGACTGAAGACCAGTGCGTTTTGCTTCATTCGCAGCCCGGCGAAGCTGCGCTGGACGACGTCGATACTACCGGCCATCGCACCGAGGTGGATGCCGGTTCGAGTGGTCCCTCCCTGGGTGTCGTCCAGATCGGCGTCGAGGGCTTCGCGGAAGGTGGCCCAGGCCCGCTCCGGGTCTGCCGCAGCCAGGACCGAGGCGTGGGCGACCCGGCTCAGGGTGGACCCGTGGACCGTGCGGGCAAGGTAGTAGTCCACGATCCGGGCCAGATCGGCTTGGGTGACCGTGTAGCCCAAGCGTGCCAGCAAGGCAATGAGTTGCTCATCGCCCAGGATGTAGAGCAGCATCAGGACATCCGCCTGCTTGGCCAGCCGGTAGCGGTTGGGACTGTCGCCTTCGGCCTCAAGGATGAGGTCCAGGCGCTCGATGTTCCCGTACATCGACCGGTAGCGGTCCCAGTCCAGTTCCTGCAGCCGGGCGTAGCCGTCGAACTGGCTGATGATCCCGTCGTCATGGAAGGGGACGAACATCCGGCGGCTGACGCGCTCCCAGCGGATACGTTCCGGCTCAGTGACCGCAAACCGTTCCTGCATATCTTCCCGGTCCGGGGCCGTGGCCAGGATATGCAGGGCCCGCTCGGAGACCCAGGCCGCCATAACGTTGGTGTAGGCATTGTCGTCCAGGCCGCCGCCGGGGTTCTCCGGATAGCCATCGTGGTACTCGTCCGGGCCCAGGACGGCGCGCAGGTGGAACCTGTCCGCCTGCTCGTCGTATTCCGCCATGGCTGCAAACAGGCGGGCCACTTCGACGATCAGTTCGGCCCCTGCCTCGCTGAGCCAGACACGGTCCAAGGTGGCCTCGAAGTATTGCCACGCGTTGAAAGCCACGGCAAGTCCGCCATGACGCTGTTGGCTCGAGTGATCCCGGACCCAGTGCCCCGACCACTGGTTGTACAGCCATTGGGGCGTCTCCTCGCGTCCATCGCTGCCGCTCTGCCACGGGAACATGGCCCCGGTCAGTCCCGCTGCTTTGGCGGCATCCCGCGCCGCATCGAGCCGCCGCCGGCGGTAGTTCAGTAACGCCCGGGCAACCGACGGAAGGCGTGAGGTGACCAGGGGCAGGACGAACAGGTCGTCCCAAAAGATATGGCCGCGGTATCCTTCGCCGTGTAGGCCGCGTGCCGGAACGCCGACGTCGAGCCCCGCGGTATGCGGCGTGATGGTTTGGAGCAAGTGGAAGACGTGTAAGTTCAGGATCAGCCGGCTCTGCGGATCGGCGTCCAGGTCAACGGCGAACAGGCGTTCCAGCCGGCGCCAGGCCGCCTCGTGCGGGGCCAGCATGTCGCTGAACCGTGCGGGGGAGCGGGCCAGCACGGCCATGGCGCCGGACAGGGGCGAGGAGATGGCCCGGTCATGGGAGGTGGCCATGGCAGCGGTCTTGGTGATGACCAGCGGCACCCCGTCCGCGAGGCGGACCTCGAAGCGCCGGTAGGAGCGCTCTGCGTCCTGTTCGACGGACGCCGGGGCGGGCGGTTCGGAGAGCTCGGTGCGGACGGCAGTGGCAATGCGGATATGGCTCTGGGATGTCTCCACCTCGACGCACTGGATCCCATCCGCCGTGACCGTCGAGGTGAGCGGAACCAAGTGGCGGTTGGCCAGCAGCGCATCCTGCGGAACGTTGGCGTTCAGGACGCCGGTATCGACCCCGCTGCGGATGCTGACCGGCCCGTTCCAGCCCCGGGCCGTCACGCGGGTCTCCAAGGCCATCAGGTGGGGTTCGGCCATGGACACGATCCGGCGCTGCGTCAGCTCGAGGTGGCGTCCCTGCTCATCTTCGAGCCGGATATGCCGGGTCAGGACCGCCCTGCGCAGGTCCAGTTCGCGGCGTTCCCACAGCAGTTTCAGGCCTCCTTCGGACCACCAGCGGTTGTTCTCAGTCCGCAGGTCCAGCGGCAGCCAGTTGCTGACGTTGACCATGTGTTCGTCCTCGGTGGCGTGGTCCTGGATCACACTGTGCAGGCGGTTGTAGACCCCGGCGAGGTAGGTGCCCGGGTAGTGCACGGCACTGTGGCTGCTTTCGGGAGCGGCGCCCCGGGTACCCAGGTAGCCGTTTCCCAGCGTGGTCAAGGCCTCCCGGTGGCCCTCGTGGGCCGGATCGAAGCCCTCGTAGGCCAGCATCCAGGGGTCCGTGAGCACCAGCCCGATGTCCAGTTCGCCGACATCGTTGAGGACGATGCCGGCTCCGGCGTCTTCAAGGGCGGTCCGTTCGCCGGCACGGTCGATGCCCACCACAAGCCCGAAGCCGCCGCGGCTGGCTGCCTGGACGCCGGCCACGGCGTCCTCCAGAACCGCGATCCTGGCGGGCGGGAGGCCAAGCCGTCGGGCCGCCTCCAGGAACATCGCCGGATCCGGCTTGCCCGGCAAGTTCAGTTCCTTGGCGGTGGTGCCGTCCACAACGAGGTCGAAGGCATCCGCCAGACGGGCTGCCGCCAGGACCGCTGTGGTGTTGCGGCTGGCGGTGACCAAGGCCAGCGGCACCCGTGCCGCCCGGAGACGCTCCATCAACTCCAGTGTCGAGGGGAACGCCTTAACGCCGGTGCGCCGAAGCAACTCCTGGAAAATCCTGTTCTTCCGCTTGCCCAGACCAAATACCGTCCAGTCCTGTTCCGTGTCCTGGGGTGAGCCCTCGGGCAGGGCGATTCCCCTCGACCGGAGGAATGACCGGACGCCGTCTTCACGCGGCCGGCCGTCGATGTAGCGGCGGTAATCTTCATCCGCGAACTCCGGCACGCCATTGTCCACGGGCATTCGAGAGTCCGCCAGCACGCTGTCGAACAGTTCTTTCCACGCCGCTTGGTGCACCGCGGCAGTGTTGGTGACCACTCCGTCAAGATCGAAGATCACCGCGTCGAAGGGTGACAGCGTCCCGGCAACCGTCGGCGAGAGCGTTCCTCTGGCCAGAGGATAGGCAGGTGGCACGTTCATGGGTTGCGGTCCGTTGCCATCCGTGCTGCCTGTTTCCCTCGGGCTATGGCTGACAAGACCGAGCATACGCCTCCGGCCGGGCTCTGTGCGGCGGTTCTCCCGGAGGCCGGGGGAGCGGCCGGTCCCCGCGCCCACCCGGACCACCGGGCTACGGTTTGCGCCATCCGAAGACTCATAGTCCAGCAGTGGGTGGCCGTCGACAACACCGCCGCCGAGGAGGACGGCGGGCTCAGGTTCGTGTTTGGGGAGCCATATTCCGTGACCACGACGCAGCCGCCATCATCCGGGAGTTCAAGGAGCGGAGCGCTAACGGAACGCGCATTTTCGAGGATCGGCAGGACCTGAAACCGGTCGCGGCCACCTTGTGTGAAAACAGCATGGTACTGCTGCGCTATGAGATCAAGAAACAGGTGGAAGTCGGCACCAACGAATTCGTCGTCGACGCGGCGTCGGGTCCGCCCAAGCCGCGCGGCGCCGGGATCCGCTGAGTTTGTTGCCCGGCACATGGACTTGAGGCAAGCACCAGCGCTCCTGCTCTAAATGGCGCGGTCCTTGGATTGATCCTCTTCGGCCGTGATGTGGCCTTCCGGCGACCACGGGGAAACGGCAGATCAGTGCCAATGAAATATATGCCAAACGGACCGGGGGTCGTCCGTAGGGCGACATTACAGAAGGAGGCCCTTCATGATGTACGGATGGGATGGAAGCTGGGGTATCGGCGGTTGGATCGCCATGGCCCTGATGGTGCTGTTGTTCTGGGGCAGCGTTGTCGCGGTGGTGATCCTGCTGCTCCGCGGCCCGCGCGGTGTCGGCTGGGGCGGTGGGCACCGACAACCCTGGGAGGATGCCGAGCGCATCCTCAACGCGCGTTTTGCCCGTAGGGAAGCGGACAGTGTCGATACCAATACCGGCGTCGCATGGAGCATTATGGTGAAGAGCCGTGCCGCGGAATCGGGGCATACCGAGGACGTGCCCGATTCTGCTGCGCAGCTGCTTTTCCCCTGGGAAGCCGGAAGTAAGGACCACTTCGTCCGAATCACTGCCGATTCCATTACCGGGCGGCGTTTCAAGGTTTCACCGCCACGGGCCTGGTCGATCTCACTCGATGACGCCACGAGGGCGGGCTTGGAATGACCTGACGGGGTGACTCCCGGTCCTGAAGGACGATGCGTCGAGCCGTCATACCCGTGCGTGGGCTTCAGCGGAAGACCACTTAACACGCCCGCCGCGGAGTCTTCGAGGACCGCGATCCTGGCAGGCGGCAGGCCCAGCCTCCGTGTTGCTTCCAGGAACATCGTGGGAGCCGGCTTCCAGGCAGGTTCAGTTCCTCGGCCGTGGTGTCGTCCACCGCTAGGTCAAAGGCGTCCGCCAGCCGGGCCGCTTCCAGAACCACTCCGGTGTTCCGGCTGGCCGTGATCAGGACCAGTGGAGTCCGTGCCGCGCGGAGACGCTCCATCAGCTCCAGTGCGGAGGGGAATGCGGCTTCAGGGAAGCGATCAGAGTCGCAGCCGCCGTCGCGGTCCTCTACCTAGGTGTTCCGACTGTACCGGCTCTGTGTTTTCGCCCGGTCGTCCGATTCGTTTATGACCTATTAGCGGTTTTCCCGTCACCGGATGGTCCGGATATGGGGGTGCCTGGACGACGCAACCTGTGGCGCGGTCTGGATGCGGGCTTCGGAAGGAGGATCCGGACGGGGACGGGGGCGCTGAAGCGGGCAGCACGGCGGTGGACATGATGCTCGCGGGTGCGCCGGCGTTCGCCCGGCGGCAGCTGCGCGGCACGGCTGAAGAACCAAAGCTTCGCGACTTCGACGACGATCAGGTAGGCCACGATCATCCCGAACAATGCGAGGAAGAAGGGGGCCGGAAGCGGGTCGAAGCCCAGCACCGGGGCCAGCGGCGAGAGGGGCAGGTAAATACCGACGGCCACGACGGCCAGGGATGCGCCGAGAAGGCCGGCCGATGGACGGCTGCGCACGAACGGTACGCGGCGGGTTCTGATGGCGAAGATGATCAGGGTCTGGGTGGCGATGGACTCGATGAACCATCCGGCCCGGAATTGACCGGGAGCCGCTTGGAAAACGAAGAGCATCAGGGCAAACGTGGCGAAGTCGAAAAGGGAACTGATGGGGCCAAAGAGGACCATGAACCGGCGGATGAATCCGATGTTCCAGTGCGAAGGCGCAACCAGTTGCTCCTTGTCCACGCGGTCGCCGGGGATGGCCAGCTGGCCCGCGTCGTAGAGGAGGTTGTTCAGCAGTATCTGCCCGGGAAGCATCGGCAGGAAACTCAGGAAGACCGACGCGGTGGCGGCACTGAACATGTTGCCGAAGTTGCTCGAGGTGCCCATCAGTGCATACTTGATGGTGTTGGCGAAGATCCGGCGCCCCTCCATGACCCCGTCAGCCAGCACGCCCAGATCCTTGTCCAGCAGCACGACGTCGGCGGCGTCCTTGGCGACGTCGACGGCGCTGTCGACGGAAATGCCGATGTCCGCATGGTGGAGTGCAAGGGCGTCATTGACGCCGTCGCCAAGAAAACCCACCGCGTGCCCATTCCGGCGCAATTGGCGGATGATGCGTGCCTTCTGTTCGGGGTTAACCCGGGCGAAGATGCCTGCCTTCCCGGCAGCGTCGGCGAGTTCCTGGTCCGAGAGCCGGTCGACGTCGGCACCGGTGAGCGTGCCTCCCGTCGTCAGGCCGAGGTCGGCACAGACTTTCTCGGCGACCTGGGCGTTGTCACCGGTGGCAACCTTGACGGAGATCCGCAGGGAGGCCAGCCGCTCCAGGGACGTCCCGGCGTGGGCCTTGGGCCGGTCGAGGAAGATGAGGAACCCGGCCAGAGTCATGCTCTTCTCGTCGGCCGGCTCGATGGAGGAGGCTCCGGGCAGGTCCCGGACGGCTACCGCAACGACCCGGGACCCGACCCTAAACTGGCTGTCGAGCAGATCCTGTGCTCCAGGCGGGATGTTGGCACAGCGTGCCAGCACGTCCTCGGGAGCACCTTTGGTGATCAGCCGCCTGGAGCCGTCGGTACCGCGGACGAGGACGCTGATCATGCGGCGTTCGTGATCGAAGGGAATCACATCCAGCCGTTCATAGCAGTTTGGCTCGAATGTCTTTGCCAGCGGTGCCTCCCAAAGGGCAAGGTCGAGCGGATTCCCGCCCGCTGCGTCCGGGCGTCCCTGGGTGTAATCGGCTTCGGTAGCCAGCAGGCCCAGGACAAAGACGCCGTCGCCGGACGCATCCGGGCCAGCCGGTACCGTACCGGTGTAGCTAATGCGGCCCTCGGTCAACGTGCCGGTCTTGTCTGTGACGAGCAGGTCCATGTCGCCGAGGTCCTCAATACACACGAGGCGTTTTACCAGGACCTTGCGACGGGCAAGTTCCCGGGTGCCGGTGGCGAGGCTGGTACTGACCACCGCGGGCAGCAGCTGCGGTGTGATGCCCACGGCGATCGCCAGCGAGAAGAGCAGCGATTCAATCAGGGGGCGCCGCAGGAGCAGATTGACGACGAAGATCAGGGTGGTGAGCACGACCGCTACCTGAAGCAGGAGGAAGGAGAACCTCCGGAGGCCGATCTGGAATTCCGTCTGCGGTTGCCGTTCACCGAGGCCCAGTGCAATGCGGCCGAATTCGGCCCGCGCCCCGGTGGCGACGACGACTCCTTTTGCGCTTCCGGAACGGACGACGGTTCCCATTAGTATGCACGAGGCAAGTCCGGCTTCACGTGTGGATCCGCGCACTGGAGCGGGATTCTTGGGCACCGGAAGGGACTCACCGGTGAGGATGCTCTCATCGCAGAGTAGATCCTCGCCACTCAGCAGGCGGATGTCGGCCGGCACGACGGCACCTAGCACGAGATGGACAATGTCACCGGGTACGATTCCCGTGACGGGGATCTGGCGGGGCACACCGTCGCGCACAACGATGGTGCTGTGTGACACCCGGGAGTGAAGCGCCTCCGCCGCGCGTTCGGCCCTGAACTCATTGCTGAAACCCAGGCCCACGCTCGCAACCAGGATCACGCCGATGATGATGGAGTTGACGGCGTCGCCCAGGACTAGGGAAACGCCTGCGGTGACAATCAACAGGATCAGGATGGGACTGCGGAGCTGGCGCCCGAGGACCGGCCATACCTCGGCCTTGTGCGTTCTGACCGTGTTGGGACCCCAGCGCGCCAGCCGTCGGTCGGCTTCCGCGCTGCTCAGGCCGGACTCGTCTGATTTCAGATCCAGCAGCACCTGTGCTGCCGTGCGTCCGGCCATTTCCGCAAGCTGGTCCGTTGCGACTGCCAGATCCGGCATACGGCACACCTCCGCGAACGTCCCGCCTGATCCTAAGGCTACGTCGCGGATCTGTGAATGGCCCGGCAATGACTGTACGTCTTCCACCAGCGGGCTGGGGGACTCCTCGTGTTGCTGCATGAGGCCTCCGAGTGTGTTCGAGTACATCAGGTGCGTGTCCGGTAGCGAAGAGGCCCAAAGCGGAGTACCGGCGCACAAGACCCCAGCGCTGTGCAGCTTTGCCTAACCGGGCCGGACCTGGCTGTCCGTTTAGCTCATCTGGCGGAAGGCCAGCGTAGGTTCTGCCCAACGCGTGCGATCAGGATTCGAGTAATCAACGGAGCGTTAGACCCGCTGAAGATCAACGCGGCCGGCTGAGCAGACGGACCAATTCCATGCCGTTCTGTCACCGGGCGCATGGACGGCAAACAGCGGGCAGTAGGCGATGTACGCTGAGCTGACCGACCGGACCAGCAGACCGCCAAACCCGCCGTGGCCGATAACCAGCATCTCGGCTGTCAGCGCCGGTCGAAAAGTGAGCCGTTTCGCGGGGCGAAATCTGAGCCACGTTGACGGGAGTTTTACTGTCCCTGCCTGATGGGGAGCGGGACCGGCAGACCAGGACCGGGTTAATCCCCGAGGGAAAAGACAACGCTTTGCCCGGCATCCAGCCGGGCTGTCCTGTCTCAGACGCGGGGCCCGGCAGATAACCGAGCTCGTCGATATAGTCCCGGAAGCGGCGGTGCGGGTTCGACTTGGGAACCTGCACCGCGGTGGCCGTGGGGAAGATTTCCCACACGGCAGGGGACAGCCAGGGCAGCCCGGTCCGGATCCAGGTATCCAGGACGCAGGCCCCAGGCGTAGGCGGTCTTGAACACCGTTGCGTCCCGGTAGGCGGCCACCGCGCCCTTGCGCCCCGATGCCAGGACCCGTTCGACCTCGAGGTCGGCCAGATCGAAGAATCTCTGCAACTCGGCCCGGCTAAAGGGCCTTTTGGCCGGTGCCTGTTCGTTGTTCTGGGCGTGGCGTGCCCGGTTGAGTTCGGTGATGATCTGGACAGGGGAGCGGCCGAACCCCTGCACGCAGATCCGGTCCCACTCATAGCCGGGATCGGTCAGGAAGTCGCAGAACAGCTTCAGATGGGCCTGGTGGGCGCGGATGGTGGCAAACGCCAGGTTCAGGATGGACCGCTCATGGGCGAAGAACTCGTCGGCATCCTCGACCGTCCAGTCCCAGGGAACGGGTGCGATCGACAAACCGCCGGACCAGGCCCTCCCGTCCCCGGATCGTGCCGAACCTGAAGTTCCGGGCCAGCTGCTGCTGTTTCCAGCCGGCGAGCATGTCGAACACGGCCTCTGCGGCAAATGCTCCCTGACGCAGCGGAAGCCGGATCAACCGGCCCTCTTCGGGTACCATCACCCTCCGAACCCTGTACATCGGACCCACCGGGCGCCGGTCAGGCCGGAATCCCTGTATCGGTGGGGATTCCAGTGCCCAGGCACCCGAAAGCAGGGGAGCCGTTGTCCTGTCTCAGTTAAATTGGCGCAGCCGTGGGGCTCTGACGTGGGATGCGACAACTAAAGTGAGACTGCCTGGGCGGATTTGTCTCACTTTAGTTGTCACAGATCGCGTGTTGGCGGCGGTATGTGAGGCGGGCCGGGTGGTTGGAGCGTGTCGGGTCCGGGGAATCCGGGTTGCCAGCCGGTCTGCATCCAGTGCAGGAGCGGGTCGTGCTGGCCTTGGGGGATCCAGCCGTCGGTGGCCTGGAGGCTGATCCTGCGGAGGAAGTCGTTCGGCCGGGACGAGTGGGCGGTTTGGGCCCAGGCAGGTGAGGCTATTGCCGCGGTGAGGCCGACGACGCAGGGGTAGAGTGCGGCGGCCGTTGCTGTCCGGTGCCTGGCCCAGGTCCGGTGGCCGGCGGGGATGAGCGCACGGAGCCGGGCGGTGAAGCTGTCCGGCTGGCGGCCCTGGTCGTGCCAGCGCCAGGTGATGATGGTGGCGATCGCGAATCCCCGGCATACTGCCGGCCGGCCGAGTCTGGCGATGAGGTTCCGGTGGCGGCGGAAGGCGGCCGGCAGGTCCGGGCAGGGCTGAAGTGGTATCTGGTCGCCGGGCTCCTGGACTTCGGTGCCGAGCCAGAGCAGGTGGCGCGGACAGCTCACCTTCTCGTGGGTGGTGTAGATCCCGACGTGGCTGCCCGCCCCGCGGGCGAGGGCGCAGCGGTGGCAGGCAATTCCTTGGGTCCGCCGGTCCGGCCGCCCGGCCAGGTGCGGGCCGGGCTCGGTTTCGGCGCCCAGTTGCGGCATGGCCAGAATCAGCGGCTGCTCGCCGCAGCCTGCCAGTATTGCCAGACCCGGGCCGGGCGGGATTCCGGGCCGGCGCAGCAGGTCCCGTATCTGCGCCGGGTCGATGAAGTTTGCCGCTGCCAGCCTGCGGATGAACGATGCGGTGGTTTCGTCGGGATAGGGGCGTATCCGCCGGGGCAGGGGCCGGAGACGGACAGGGTCCCGGCCGGTCACCGTGCCTTCCCGGGGTGCACGGTCGGCCGGGGACTGGCTGTCTCGGCGGCGTGATCGATGCAGGTCTGGTCCAGGAGGTTGCGGTCGATGCGTTCGGTCTGGGTCAGGATGGCGCTGATGGCCGCCTGGCGGATCAGGTGCGAGAGGCTGCTGATCCCGCCTCCGGTGCGGCGGTGCAGATACCTGGCATCCCGGGTGAGGGTGCCCGGGGCGTGGTCGTGAAGCCGGAGCGCCTCTTCGAGGGTGGCGACGAGGGATTTGAATTCCTCCCCGTAGGGGAACGGTCCGGTGGTCTTGAGCACTGTCCGGGCCGAGAGCTGGCGGCCGCGCAGGCCGGTGAACAGGCCGGAGTTCTCGACGTTGATGCCGACATAGACGAAGGTCGCCGGCAGGTGCTCGGCGAAGTATTTCAGGTGGTCGGACATGTCCTCCCCGGCGCTGGTGGCCAGGTTCAGGTTGTGGATCTCGTCGACGATGACCAGGTCGGTCCGCGCGTCGGTCAGGACGTGGCAGACGGCGTCGGCGATGTCGGTGACGTTCTGCCGGGGACGTTGGGGCAGGCCCAGGAAGTTGGCGAACTCGGCGGCCAGTTTCCTGGGAGAGCCTTTCGGCGGGGTGGTGATGTAAACGACCGGGATGCGGTCCTGGTCCGGGTAACGCAGCCTGATGCGGTGCTCGTGGGTTTTGCCCAGCTGCTTGACGGCGGTGGTTTTCCCCGAGGCCCAGGGCCCCGAGACGACCAGGCCGCGGCGGGCACTAATCTCGCGCTGGTTGAGCATGGTCAGCAGGCGCCCCTGGTGGACGATGCCGCGCACGGTGGAGGTCTGGACGATGACCAGTTCGGAGTGGTAGCTGATCCTGCGCTCGTCATAGCGTTCACTGTCGGACGGGTCGAGCCGGTCCAGCTCGGCGGCGGGCAGCATCGGCGCGTCTGCCGGTTCGGTATTCACGAAGTTGCGCCAGCCCTCCAGCGTTGTGGTGGGGGCACGGCTGATCGCTGGCGGGTCCGGGGTTACCACCATTTCTTGGCCTCTTCCTGAGCGTCGTAGACCTTCAGCGGGATGATCTTGGCGGGGTCCTCGTAGTCGTCCTCTCCGGCATCGATGCAGGATCCGGGGCCTGTCCCGCCGTCGCCGGGGGCAGGTTCTTCGGGCGGGCGGGGCCATGCCGGGGCCGGTATGGCCTCCTGGCGGGCGGCGGCCCTCTTATCCCTGGGCTTCTTCCCGGGTTTACCGGGAACCGGCGATGCCCTCTCCAGCAGGTTCTCCACGGCTTCGGTGATGGCCTGCTCCGACGGGCCGGTCGTCCCGCGTTCGGCAACGATCTGTCGGCCCCGTTCCCAGATGGCCTCCCCGAACGGCTGCGGGGCTGCCTGCAGCTGCCGCCAGAACACGGTGATCCAGCCGCCGTCGTGATGGTTGCGCACCCAGACGCGGGTCACGTCGTAGGGATCGTAGTGCACTTCCCAGAGGTCTTTCAGGGCCGTGATGCCGGACTTCTGGCCCCGGTAGGGGTTCAGCCCGGGCCCGTCGTAGACCCGGTGCCTGATCCTGATCCCGTAGGAGTTGATGGCCCTGGTCAGCGCCGGGAGCAGTTCGATATAGTCGTCGCCGCCCAGCGGCACGGCCACGTAACCGGTCACGGCCAGCAGCGAGGCGTATTTCTCGTTCGGGGTGAAGACCCGGGACGGTGTCAGCGGATCCCGCAGTCCCTCGTGGGGCCGGTTCTGCCAGGCGGTCACGATCCATTCCTTCAGCAGGTCCTGCAGCTCGATGAGGGAAAAAACTGCCTGCCGGTCGGCATTTTTGCCGCGGCGTTCCGCCGACGAGCCAAGATAGCCGGTGACGTATTGGGCGAACAGGGTGCCCACGGAGCCCAGGGTGCGTTCGATCACCGGCTTGTCCGTGGGCGTATCCGGGTGGGCGGGCTGGAGGCTGACCCCCAGGGTCCGGCAGGCGTTCCGGAAGGCGTCCGAGAGGTAGGCCTTGCCATGGTCGCAAACTATCGTTTCGGGGATGATGACCGGCTTCGCCGCGGCGTTTTGCAGCCGCGCGTCCACGGAAAGCATCGAGCGGTAGGGCAGCGCCGAGGAGGCCATCGACACGGCCTCGGCCCAGCCCGGGCGCATCGGTTCCGGCGTCATGCACCGGGCCAGCAGCAGGGCGGCATCGACGGCCCTGGTCGTGGGGCGCAGCACCGCCGCGCAGATGCTGCGGGTGGCGACATCGACCAGCGCGGTCAGCTCGACCCGGCCGGTGATCCCGTCCCCGAGCTCGACGGCGATGTCCAGGGGCGTCGAATCGATCTGCATCAGCTCGCCGGGGCGCACCGGATACACGGCACCGAAGGGGCCGTCGGGCTGCTGGTCCAGAGTCTGCCGGGTGCGCGCGGATCCGGTGGCGTGGCGGCCCTCGGCCATGCGTGCCACCAGACGATGGAAGGTGGCACGGGACGGCAGGGCGACCTCGCCGGCACCGTGTTCGGCTTCCACGGCCATGGCCGCCTCGTGCCGGAGCCGGTCCAGCGATCCCGTTGAGCGGAGCGTGTTCTTCTCCAAAATCCGGCGCAGGGCCTCGACGTACCGCTCATCGACCTGACCGGCGACCGGTCTGCGCCGCAGCAAACGCCGGTCGATCAGGGCCTCGGCGCCCCTGGCCTCATATTCCCGGCGCAGGCGCTGCAGGGTCCTCAGGCTCATCTGCTCACCGGCCCGGGCCAGTTCATCGTGCTTGGCCAGTTCGCGCTGGCGCAGGGTCCGGCGGGCGGGATCGTATTCGGGGCGCGGGCGTGTCCCGACGGCCGCCGAAAGCGGTATGCCGTCCAGAACCTCGCTGATGTGGTCCTCAAGCCGCCCGATCCGCTCCCTCACCGGTGCCGGCAGGAACCCGGGCAGCCCCGTCCGGCCGCCGCGCGGCCGTGTCCCGGTGCCGGAGGACAGAACCCTGAAACTGTCATCGGCCAGCAGCGCGCCGACCTTAATGGCGACCGGATTCCTTCCCGGGATGGCCAGCATGGCAACATCACCGTCCAGGCCCTCCAGCCGGTAGGTCAGGCCCCTGAGTTCAACGACGTCGCCGATGCCGACGGCCCGCAGCGGGTTCTCAGCCACCGGCAGCTCCCGGACCGATCCGGGTGCCGGGGGAGAGGGCAGTGCCCTGCAGTCCGGCCCTCAGGGCTCCCGTCCAGAGCAGGTGGTAGAGCGTGGGGAGCACGGCGACCGGATCACCTGCCCCCGCAGCCAGGGCCCCGATCGTGGACCCGGACCCGAGCGCCTCCAGCAGCGCCGCGGCATGGACCGCGTTCAGGCACCGTGGATGCCGGTACCCGGCCAGCCAGCGCAGGTTTGCGGTATAAACCTTCGGCAGCTCGCCCACCCGCCGGTAGACCCATCCCACGGACGCGCAGGCGGATTCCGTGGCCGAGAATACCTCTCGGTCCCGCCCTCCGATCCTGGCATCCGGGCGGACGTCAATCACCACCGCCGCACCGTTGGAGAGCCTGGCAAAATAATCCGGAACATGCCGGCATGGTCCGCCGGGCAGATCCGGGAAATCAAGGCGGAACGGCTGCGCCGCGATGCCGGTAACGTCCGCGGCGAAGTCCAGGCACATCAGGTGGTCCCGTTCCAGCCAGGACTCGTACCCGACCAGGCGTCCGGTCGAAGCGCACCACCACAAGCCGCTGAAGTTGCGCTGCCGCCTGCGGGCATTCATGGACCTGACCGGCGCGTAGTCCTCAAACCGAAGCATCCATGACTCCGCCAGCGGACGCACAGCCACAGGCCCGCCAGCGCTTTCGCGTGACGATAATCCGATACATCCGGGAACCTGGCCGTCAACCCGGACGGCGGCCGCCGCCATGCGACAAGAATAGTGAGACAAGGCCGAACGATGCGACAACTAACCTGAGACACACCAGCCCGATGTGACAACTTAAGTGAGACTGCGCCAACTTAACTGAGACAGGACAGCCGTATCACCGGGTCCTATTCGGCAGTGTCTACGATTGGATCACTTCAACTTGACATAATGTAGATTATCGGCGTTTTATCCAATGCGCCGGGAGGGGTGGAATTCGGTTCAATATCCGGTCTGCCAACAGCTATGTTGGCACCATCGTCATCCATCATTGGCACGCCGCCGGCATTGTCCTCCATTGCAGCTGTCCGTCTGTGCGGGTCCCGCCGTATCTGCGTATCGGCAGCGGCATCGATGGCCACCGCATCGCGGCAGAACCTTGGACGACATCCGTGGAACACCTGCCTGGGTGCGGAGCCGGGACTGACGATCCGTCCCCGGGACCGCTGGACCACTGGATGCCGTGCTGGTGGCTGCGTGCGGCCCAGAGCCCCCACGCAGCCACCAGCACGGCGGCGCGGATTCTCCGGCGCCGCAGCCGAATTACTTGACATAACTACGGACCCGGCAATCCCGACGCAAACCGGGTCTCCGTTACGGCATCTCCCATGGCCTGGCCGACAGAACGTGCCCGGTTTCGATCAGCGACTTCAGGTTGGACAGTACCGCGGCCCATCCCCTGGCGGCTTCGTCCCGTTCGGCTTCGTCCGCCAGGTTCTCGTGGGTCACGGTGAGCCGGATGATCCCGTTGTAAGGCTCGATCACAAAGGACACCTGCGACGGTTCCGTACCGCCCCTCTCCCCCGGGTCTGCCCAAGTGGTCACCAGACGCCTTGGCGGCTGGCTGGCGACGACCGTGCCGACGACGTCGGCGATCCCGCTGCCGTTGGTGCGCCGGTGCTCCCAGGCGGATCCTTCCTGCCAGTCGGACACGTTGCTGTGGCCCCAGTATGCGGCGGTCAGGCCGGGGTCGGTCAGCGCCTGCCACACCCGTTCGGGCGTGCCTTCGACGTAGATCACATAGTCGATCTTCGGTTTGTTGTCCATCTTTCCCTCCGTTTTGTCTTGGCGCTTGCCGATGGCCGGTACGGTCAATGGTTTAGCGGCGCAGTGCCGCCGAGGCAGCGGCCAGGTCCAGGGTCATCGACGGCCCGTGGCCGGGCAGCACCAACCGTTCGGGCACCGCAGCCAGGGCCTCCAGCGCGCGATACGCAGCCTCGATGTCGTGGTGGAACATCGGGTGCAGCATCTGCGGTCCGGCCGCGGGGCTGATGGCATGCCCGGTCACCAAGGCATCACCGGTGGCCACGGCACCGGCGCCGGGCAGCCGGTAGGCGGCGTGGCCTGGGCTGTGCCCGGGCGTGGGCACAGCCACCGGAGCGCCGGGCAGGCCGGCCAGCCGTGCGATGTCCCAGATTCCGGCGTCCGGAATGTCGTTCTCCTGCAGGCCGCCGGCCTGCAGGACATGGACCAGCCAGTTAAAGACGCGCGGCCGCCAGGCACGGAGAATGACCTGGCCCGGGGACACCTGGTACTTCTCTTCGCCGAGCAGCTGCCGGTACTCCCCCGGGCTGCACAGCACCGGCGTGCCGTACTCGGCCGAGAACCACGCGGCGGATCCGGTGTGGTCCACATGCCCGTGCGTGATCAGCATCGCGGCCGCACGCTCGGGCCGCAGCCCGGTATGCCGGATGGAATCAAGCACCCGGGGCAGGTCGGCCGGGTAGCCGCCGTCGATCAGCGTGAAGTCCTGCCCTTCGCGGGCGATGATCCAGTTCGAGGCTGGCCCTTCGACGAAGAACACTCCCTCCGCCGGTTCGGTCACTGCGGTGGATTCGTGCCAGGGCGTGTGCCGGCGGGCAAGGAACGGGCTGGGCCCCATGCTGCTGCTCCTGAGGAAGGTCTTTGCTGCTGTCTGCACCGCCGACTCTAGCCGAGCGGCGTAGGATTTCCCCATGGTGTCCCGTGCGCCCGCCCGGGTGCGCCGGTGGATGGTGCCCGGGGTCCTGCTGCTGGCCGCGCTCGGTGCGGCGTGTTCCCCCGCCGGGCGACCCGGTCCGTCTTCGCAGGCCGGTGCCTCGTCCCCTGCGCCCGGCCCGGTCACGGTGCAGATCTCCCAGCGCCGGGGCCAGGAGACCAAGCACCGGCTGATCCTGCAGATCGACAACGTCTCCGGCGGGCCGGTGGAGATCAGCGCGGCGGCGCTGCATTCTCCGCTGTACGACGGCGCCGCGGCCTGGGTTCCGGTGCGTGCCGGGGGCACCACGCTCGACGCCGGCAGCACGGTGAGCCTGACCGTGACCCTGCCGGCGCCCCGGTGCGGGCCGCCGCCGACCGGCGCCGCCGGGGATGCCGCTGCCGCCCTGACCGTTAAGACCGCTGCCGGCACCGCCCGGCTGCGCATGGCTGTACCGGATCCGTTCGGGTTCCTCGAACGCAGCCACACCCGGGACTGCCTGGCCGAGGCCGCCGGCCGGGTAGCCGCCTTGACGTTGGCGCCGCGGCTGGAAGTATCCGGCTCCGGCCAGGCCCGTTCCGCCGTCGTCGGTCTACGCATTGCGCCGGCCGGTGGCACGCAGACGCTCACCCTCGAGGCCCCCGCTCCCACCACCTTGCTGGAAGAAGATCCGGCCCATCCCTGGCCGCGGAACGTTGTGATCGCCGGCACGGGCGGGCCGCGCACGCTGGCGCTCCACTTTGTCCCGGCCCGCTGCGACGCACACGCGGTAGCCGAGGACAGACTGGGCCTGAAGCTGCCGTTCCGGCTCGCCGCCGGATCCTACCGGGGCACGCTGCGGCTGGAACCGCCGCCGGAACTGGAACGGGCCCTGTATGCGTTTATCGCCTCGGCCTGCGCTGGCGGCGGACCCGCTGTGGCTCCCTCCGGGGCGTCCTCCGAGCGGCCGGCCGGTCAGTAGGTCGAAGAAGTTGCGGCCACCGCGAGCACATAGGCGATCATGACACTGAGGCCGGCCACCCAGCCGCTGATCACCATGGTCCGGAACCGCTCCTTGTCGTCGACCACGCGGTTGCCCTTCGGATGGCTGAGGGCCAGCGCATCACTGGATACGAGAAAGACGACGAAGGAAACCAACGCCAATCCCCACAGCAGGAACTGGATCCAGTCCAACAGAGCACTCTCTTCGGTAAACATACTCCCGGTTATACGCCGGGCCGGTTGGCCGCACAAGGAATGGGACGTCTCCGGCCTGCCGGCACCTAGACTGGCCCCGTGACCGCTGACGAACAATCCGCCCTCCGCGCCCTGGTAATGCCGCTGCTGGAGGCCGGCGGCCCGGCCCCGATCGTCCAGCTCGGCCATCCGGCGCTGCGCCGGCGTGCCGTCGAGTTCGACGGCCAGTTGGACGACACCGAACTGGCAGCCCTGCTGGAGCTGATGCGCCGTACCATGCACGATGCCCCCGGCGTCGGCCTGGCCGCGCCGCAGTTGGGGATCCCGCTGCGGATCGCGGTGCTGGAGGACCGCTTCGCCGGCGATCCGGCCGTTGCCACCGTGCGCGAACGCAGCCCGCTGCCCTACTTTGCGGTCATTAATCCCCGCTATACGGGCGTAGGCCCGGAAACCGCGCTGTTCTATGAGGGCTGCCTGTCCTTCGCCGGGTTCCAAGGCGTGGTGGAGCGGCACCGGACGGTCCGGCTGGACTTCCAGCGCCCGGACGGCAGCAGCGCCAGCGAGGAGTTCACCGGCTGGCCGGCCCGGATCGTCCAGCACGAGACGGACCACCTGAACGGAATGCTCTACCTGGACAAGGTCCTGACCCGCTCCCTGGCCGGGGACGCCGAATACCAGGACCGCTGGGCCCAGCCGGACATCGGACCGGCCCGGGACGGACTCGGCTTCTAGCCTGCCGGTAGGATGAGGCGTGCCTTCCAATCCTGATCCGCTCGCCGCCCTCCGGCTCCTGCTCTGTCCTGTCTGCGCCGCCGAAATGCTCCCCAACGGGCCACGGCCGGCCGACGGCATCCGCTGCGCCGAGGGCCACCGGTTCGACGGCGCCCGGCAGGGCTACATCAATTTGCTCACCGGCCGCGGTACCTCCTTCACCCCGGACACCGCCGCGATGGTGGCGGCCCGGGAGGCTTTCCTGTCCGCCGGCGGCTACGCTCCGCTGGCCGGACGTGTGGCCGCCGAAGCGGCGCAACTGCTCGCCGGCCGCACCTCGCCGGCGGTGCTCGACGCCGGTGCCGGCACCGGCTACTATCTGGCGCACGTGCTGGCCGGTTGTCCGGACGCCGCCGCGGTAGCCTTGGACATCTCCAAATTCGCGCTGCGCCGCGCCACCCGCGCTGTGCCAGGCGCGCTCTGCCTGGTCTGGGATCTGTGGCGGCCGCTGCCGCTGGCCGCGGCCAGCGTGGACCTGGTCCTCAATGTCTTCGCTCCGCGCAACGCGGCCGAATATGCCCGCGTGCTAGCTCCGGGCGGGCATCTGCTGGTGGTCACACCGGCGCCGGGCCATCTGGCCCAGTTGCGCGATGTCCTGCCGTTGCTGGCGATCGGCGAGGACAAGGCGGCCAAGCTGGCGGAGACGCTCTCCGGCCACTTCGTCGAAACCGCGGCCACCGAGGTGTCCGCTCCGCTGGAATTGGATGCCGACGGGGTGGAGCAGTTGGTGCTGATGGGACCGAACGCCCACCACACCGACGCCACAGCCATTCGTGCCGCGCTCGCCGGCACCGCCCTGCCGCTGGCCGTGGAGGCCCGTTTCACGCTCAGTGTGTTCCGGCGGCAGGACCCGGTCCGGTAACTGCCGGGGGCCGCATGGTCACAAATTGGCCACGGTTGTCCCGTTTCCCCGCTCCGGCCGGGACCGGCGCTCCGCCGCGGCACCGGATCATGCATGATGGAAGCAGTGGAAGGGGTAACCATGCTCGACTGGATTATAACCAACAGCTGGGTATTTTGGCTGGCGATGTTCCTGCTGCTGGCCATCATCGAAATCGTGACACTGGACCTGTTCTTCATCATGCTCTCCGCCGGCGCCTTGGCCGCGCTCTTTGGCGGGCTGCTGGGCGGCCCCTTCTGGGCGCAGGTGGTCATCTTCTGCGTGGTCTCCCTGCTCATGATCCTCTTTGTCCGTCCGGTGGCCCTGCGCCACCTGAACCGGGGACCGGCGGATCTGCGGACCAACGTGGAACGGCTGATCGGCGAGACGGCGATGACCCTGGAAGCGGTGACCGACAACTCCGGCACGGTGAAGATCGGCGGCGACACCTGGACCGCCCGTTCCAGCGACGGCTCGCAGATTCCGGCCGGACAGCGGGTGCAGGTGGCACGCATCGACGGTGCGACCGCGGTAGTGGCCCCGGTCGGCGGGGCGTTCAAAGACAACGAAGTGGGGGAAGCATGAACGGCATTACCGGCGCGGGAATCGTCCTCCTGGTCCTGGTCATCTTCGTGGTGATCGTGCTGTCCAGGTCGGTGCGGATCGTTCCGCAGGCGCGGGCAGGCGTCGTCGAACGGCTGGGAAAGTACCAGCGCACACTCAATCCCGGGCTGACCATCCTGATCCCGTTCGTGGACCGGCTGCTGCCGCTGCTGGACCTGCGCGAGCAGGTGGTTTCCTTTCCCCCGCAGCCGGTGATCACCTCCGACAACCTGGTGGTCTCCATCGACACGGTGGTCTACTTCCAGGTCACCGACGCGCGGGCGGCCACCTACGAGATCGCCAACTACATCCAAGCCGTCGAGCAGCTGACCACCACCACCCTGCGCAACGTCGTCGGCGGGCTCGACCTGGAGCAGACCCTGACCTCCCGCGACCAGATCAACGGGCAGCTGCGCGGGGTGCTGGACGAGGCCACCGGCCGCTGGGGCATCCGGGTCGCCCGGGTGGAGCTGAAGGCGATCGATCCGCCGCACTCGATCCAGGAGTCGATGGAGAAGCAGATGCGGGCCGAGCGGGACCGCCGGGCGTTGATCCTGACCGCCGAGGGCACGAAGCAATCCCAGATCCTGACCGCCGAAGGCCAGCGCCAGTCCTCGATCCTGAAGGCCGAAGGCGATGCCCAGGCTGCCATCCTCCGGGCCGACGGCGAGGCCCAGGCCATCGAGAAGGTCTTCGACGCCATCCACAAGGGCAATCCGACGCAGAAGCTGCTGGCCTACCAGTACCTGCAGACCCTGCCCAAGCTGGCCGAAGGCACGGCCAACAAGCTCTGGATCATTCCCAGCGAAGTGGGCGAGGCACTCAAGGGCATCGGCAACGTGCTCGGCTCCCCCGCCGAGGCAGCGGAGGCCCCGCCGGAGTCCGGACCGGCCGGACCGGAACTCGGGAAGCCGTGACGGGCCAGGTTTACCGGAGCGCCGGTTCCGCACTATAATTGGTTGTTTGCCTGAGAAGCTGAAGCGCGCCTGGCTGCGCGGTGGCCGGGAACAGTTGACCCGGTGCCGTCGTTGAAGCTAGTGCGGGTCATGGGCCGTGCGGCAGTGGCCTACCAAGACAAGAGGGAGAGATCATGAGCGATCGTAGCCTGCGGGGTATGCGCCTCGGAGCGCAGAGCATGGAGACGGAATCCGGCGTCGAGCCGGCACCGCGGCAGCGCGTTGAATACCGTTGCGAGGACGGCGAGCAGGTCTTCGTCACCTTCGCCGCCGAGGCTGAGATCCCCCCGACCTGGGTTTCCAAGACCGGCAAGGAAGCCATCCTGGTCAACGGCGAGAAGCCGGTGGACGGCAACGAGAAGCCGGTACGCACCCACTGGGACATGCTGCTGGAGCGCCGCAGCATCGAAGAGCTCGAGCAGATCCTCGAGGACCGGCTGAACGACCTCCGCGCCCGCCGTGGAGAGCGCCGCTCCGCGTAGGCTGCCGGACCAAACGCAGCAGGAGGGGCACCCGAACGGGTGCCCCTCCTGCTGCGTTAAGGCCGTGTCGGTCAGCCGGTGGCCCGTCCGGCCAGCTTCCGCCAGCGGGCGGACAAACCCCACTTGGTCACCAGCAGGATGGATTCGAGCACGATGTTGCCGCTCATCTTGGACTGGCCGAATTCGCGCTCGACGAACGTGATGGGGACTTCGCGTACGGTCAGACCGCGCCGCAAGGTCTTCCAGGTCAGGTCCACCTGGAAGCAGTAACCGACCGATTCCACCGCGTCCAGGTCGATGCTGCGCAGCGTCCGGGCGTGGAAAGCGTTGAAACCGCCGGTGATGTCGTGCACGCGCACTCCCAGCAGGATCCGCGAGTACAGGCTGCCGCCCCGGGAGAGCAGCTTGCGGTGCAGCGGCCAGTTGACCACCTTGCCGCCGGCCACCCAGCGCGATCCCTTCACCATATCCGCGCCCCGTGCCAGCTCGTCGAGCAGCCGGGGAAGTTCTTCGGGCTGGTGGGAGCCGTCGGCGTCCATTTCCACCAGCACGTCATAGCCCTGGTCCAGGCCCCACTTGAAGCCTGCGATGTAGGCCGCCCCGAGGCCTTCCTTGCCCCGCCGGTGCAGCACATGGATGGCAGGGTCCTCGGCCGCCATCCTGTCCGCCAAGGCTCCGGTACCGTCCGGGGAATTGTCGTCGACCACCAGCACATCCGAGCCGGGGACCGACTTCCGCAGGCGTGAGACCGTCAGTGGGAGGGACTCGATCTCGTTGTAGGTGGGAATGATGGTGACGACCCGCACTCAGCTGCCTTTCGAAGTCTTCGCTGCCGCGCCGCGGCTGGCGGCGCAAACAGTTCAGTATATCGAGGCTTGCCGGCAGCCCGGGCCAGGCCAGACAAAAGGTAGGCCTGCGCGCCTTCGGGCCGAGCTGCCGCTTCCCCGTGAACCGGCAGCTCGTTATCTACGGGCACGCAGACCTACCCATTTAGGCGCCGGTTCCGCTGCGGCTGCCGGGCGCACAAGAACAAACGTCCTGGCGGGCCTGTCCGGGACCGGCGGGGCGGGACCCTGATGGTTTTTCCCGCCCGGTGAGCACCTAGCTTACGTGGTCTGCGGCTGCTGTCAATGGCGCTCTGGCCTGCCGCAATGCCCTGTTTCCGCAGGTCAGGCTGGCGTATGGGCGTTCGCAAATTGCCGCGGCAGCCCGCGTGGCGGACCGGCCCGGACCTCTCAGCGGCCGAGTGCGCCGCTGTCGTAGATCGTGGCGCCGTCGATCACCGTGCGTTCGCAGCGCGGCATCCGGTCGACGTCGAGCGACGGCAGCAACGGCGTGCCGGCACGCGCATCGGTGCTCCAGGCCGACACCCGGTTGTCGGGGGTCTGCACCGAAAGTTCCTGCACGTCCCAGACGGCGAAGGTGGCCGGAGTCCCCGGCGCCAGCTGCCCCTGGAGCGGGTTCGGCTCCCCCGCGGCCCGCCAACCGGCCCGGGTATGGGCCAGGAAGGCGGCCCGCGCGGAGATCCTCTCGGCGGGGTTGTGGTGCTCGAGGCAGGCACGGACCGTGGCCCACGGATCCTGGGCCGTGACCGGGGCATCGGAACCCAGGCAGACCGGCACGCCGGCGGTCTGCAGCGTGCCGACGGCGTTCATGCCCAGGGCGCGGTCGGTGCCCAGCCGTGCCGCATACAGCGAGGAATTCCCGCCCCAGTAGGCATCGAACAGCGGCTGCATGCTGACGCTGATGCCGTAGTCGAGCAGTTTTCCGACGGCGCCCGGCGGGAGCATCTCGACGTGTTCGAGCCGGTGGCCCGCGGCACGGAGCTTCGCCTCCCCCACCCGCTGCGCGGCCAGTTCCAGCGCCTCCAGTGCGCGGTCCAGACCGGCATCACCGATAACATGGAACCCGCCCTGGATCCCCGCTTCGGTGCACAGCTCCAAATGCCGGGCAGCTTCCTCGGCACCGAGGAACAGCATCCCCGGCTCCCCTGCTGCGTCAGCATAACCGCCGTGGACGCAGGCGGTATGTGATCCAATGGAGCCGTCGATGTTCAAGTCACCGGCCAGGCCACGCAGCCGGCCACCGAAGTGCTCCACCAGCCCGGCCAGTTCCTCCGGCGTCCGGACCAGTTCGCCCCAGTAGGGCAGCACCTTCGGCAGCTGGCGCGGGCCGGTCCCGTCCAGTTCCAGCAGCGAGAGCAGGTCTTCGGCCGGGGCGATCTGCGGGGCGCCCATTTCGGCCACCGCTACGTAGCCGCGTGCGGCAGCATGGTGCAGCGCCCTTTCCTGCACTTCGCGGCGCCGCCCGGGCGCCAGGCCGCGGACGGCGGCGCGTGCCAGCTCGTGGGCGGCCATGCGCACCTGCCCGGACGCGGACCAGCCCTCGGCCGCGGTCAGTCCGGCGCGGGCCGCCAGGCTGCCGGAGACGACCGCGGAATGGGCATCCACGCGGCTGAGGTAAACCTCCCGGCCGCCGGCGGCCCGGTCCAGCTCGGCCGCGGTCGGCGGCCGGTGTTCCGGCCAGCGGGTCTCGTCCCAGCCGTGGCCCAGGACCGGGCCCGCCTCCCGGCCTGCCTGCTCGGCCACCAGCTCGAGCACCTGGGCCACCGACGCCGCCGCAGTCAGGTCCAGGGACTCCAGCGCGAGGCCGGCCTCGGTCAGGTGCACATGCGAGTCCACGAAGCCGGGTGCCACCAGCCTGCCGTCGAGGTCCACGATCGACATGCTGCCGTCCGCGATGGAGGACGCGGCAGGCTCGGACCCGACCCAGGCAACCGTGCCGTTATCGATCAGCATGGCGGTGGCGTAGGGATCCGCGGGACTGTAGACCGATCCGTTGCGGTAGAGGGTGGGGCCGGTGTGTTCCGGCGTGGCGGACGGCAGGGATGTGCTCATGAGGCTCCTTCGCAGTAAAACAGTCGATTTCCGCCGGCTGGCGACACGGGCGCCCTGCGCCGCAGGGCGGACCTAGTCCGAAATGCCCGAATAGGCCACGACGCCGCGCCGGACGAGCCCGATCGCCTCGCGGCAGAGCCGGGCGATCCGGGGCTCCAGACCCGGCACCTTCGCCAGCTGGTCCAGCAGGTCGATCACCTGCTTGGCCCAGCGCACAAAGTCGCCGGCGGCCAGGTCGGTACCCTGCAGCGCGGCCTGCAGCCCGCGTCCGCGGGCCCACTTGTGGATCGGCCAGACCAGGCCGAATTCCGGCTCGCTGCTCAAGGGCAGCCGGTGCCGCTCCTCGAGTTCGGTCAGCGCGGCCCATTCCTGCACGGCGGTTTCCACCGCGGTTTCCAGGGCGATGGCGGGCATCCGGGGCCGGAGCCCGGGTTCCTCCCGTTTGGACTGGTACACCAGCACGGAGACGAAGGCCGCCAGCTCGGCAGCGTCCAGGTCGTCGAAGGCCCCGCGTCCCAGGCACAGCGCCACCAGCAGGTCCCGGTCTCCGTAGATCCGCCGCAGCCTGGCGCCCGCAGGACTGATCGATACACTGCCGTCCGGCTGCGTCTGCAGGTAGTCGTAGGCGGCCAGCACCTCGCATACCCGGTCAAACGTTTTGGCGATGGTATTGGTCCGGCCCTGGATCTGTCCCATCAGCTGGTCGGTTTCGCGGCGCATCTTGTACCAGCGTTCGGCCCAGCGGGCATGGTCCTCGCGTTCACTGCAGCCGTGGCACGGATGGGCCTTGAGCCTGCGCCGCAGTTCGGTGATCTGCCGCTCGTGCCGTTCCGAACCGGGCAGGACGAAGTCACGGAACTCGGCACCACGCCGCGGTGGCCGGTGCTCGTGCAGGGCATTGCGGATGGAGGAGGCCAGGTCCCGGCGCGACTTCGGGCTGCGCTCGTTGAAGGTCTTCGGCACGCGGATGCTGGAGACCACCTCCACCGGGCCGTCGAAGTCCTGCACGGACAGCCGCCGGACCTGCTTATCCATGGTCAGCACGCTTGGCCGCGGTTCGTGTCCGGAGAAGTCCGTTGCGAGCACGACGGCGTAGCCCTCGCTGCGCCCGCCGGGGACCTCCACGATGTCCCCGCGCCGCAGCCTTTCCATTGAGTCCGCGGCCGCATGCCGGCGCTGCCGGGAGCGCGAGGTCGCGGAGTCGTGTTCGGCGTCCTTGAGCTGCCGGCGCAGCTCGGCGTACTCGGTGAAGTCCCCGAGATGGCAGGCCATCGCGCTGGTGTAACCGGCCAGGGATTCCTCCCGGCTGCGCACCTGCTTGGCCAGGCCGACCACCGAGCGGTCGGCCTGGAACTGGGCGAAGGAGGTTTCCAGGATCTCCCGGGCCCGGGACCGGCCGAACTGCGCAATCAGGTTGATGCTCATGTTGTAAGTGGGCCGGAAGCTGGAGTTCAGCGGGTAGGTCCGCCGCGAGGCCAGGCCGGCCACCGCAGCCGGGTCCGTACCGGGCTGCCAGAGCACCACCCCGTGGCCCTCGACGTCGATGCCGCGGCGCCCGGCCCGGCCGGTCAGCTGCGTGTACTCGCCGGCGGTGATGTTCACGTGCGCCTCGCCGTTGAACTTGTCCAGCTTCTCCAGCACCACCGTGCGGGCGGGCATGTTGATACCCAGGGCCAGGGTCTCGGTGGCGAAGACGGCCTGGATCAGCCCGTCCGCGAAGAGCTGCTCCACCACCTCCTTGAACGCCGGCAGCATGCCCGCATGGTGGGCGGCGATCCCGCGGACCAGGCCTTCGCGCCAGGTCCAGTAGCCGAGCACGTCCCGGTCCTCGTCGGGAATGTCCCGGGTGGCCTCGTCCACCCGGTCGGCGATGATCTGCCGCTCCCGCTCGGTGGTGAGCACCAGCCCGGACTCCAGGCACTGGCGGACCGCTGCCTCGCAGCCGTTGCGGGAGAAGATGAAGGTGATGGCCGGCAGCAGCCCTTCCTTGTCCAGCCGGGCGATGACCTGCGGCCTGCTGGCCTTGGGAATCCGGGTCAGCGTCTGGACCGGACGGCCGGGGACGCGCCGCCCGCGCCGGCCGCCCGGGCGGCCCCAGTTGGCGCTGCGGTTGAGCCGGCTCTCTGAACTGGCCAGCTTCACCAGCTCGGGATTGACCGTGTACCGGCTGTCCGGCCGGGCCGAATCCGAGGCCAGCGCCGGCGCGGCCTCGTCGAAGGCAACTTCCGAGGCGAACAGGTCCAGGATGTCCTTGCCGACCATAACGTGCTGCCACAGCGGCACCGGGCGGTGCTCGGAGACGACGACGTCGGTATCACCCCGGACCGTGTCCAGCCAGGCGCCGAACTCTTCGGCGTTGGATACCGTGGCGGACAGCGAAACCAGCTGCACGTCCTCGGGCAGGTGGATGATCACTTCCTCCCACACGGCGCCGCGGAACCTGTCGGCCAGGTAGTGCACCTCGTCCATCACCACGAAGCCCAGGTCCGCCAGCGTGTCCGAGTTGGCGTAGAGCATGTTGCGCAGCACCTCGGTGGTCATGACCACCACATCGGCATCCGGATTCACCGAGACGTCCCCGGTCAGCAGGCCCACCCGTTCGGAGCCGTAGGTGCGCGCCAGCTCGTTGTACTTCTGGTTGCTCAACGCCTTGATCGGCGTGGTGTAGAAGGCCTTCAACCCGCGCTGCAGGGCCAGGTACACGGCGAATTCTCCGATCGCCGTCTTGCCCGCCCCGGTCGGTGCGGCCACCAGGACACCGCGGCCGGCTTCGACCGCTTCGCAGGCCTCGCGCTGAAACGGGTCCAGCTCGAATCCGAGGGTCTGCGCAAAGGCATACAGGCTGGTTTTCTGGAACGCCGCCCTGTCGGCCGCGGCCCGGTACCGCTCGGATGGAGAACTCATATTAGAAGCCTACGCGCTGTCCGGCGGCGCCCTAAAACCGGTGCGCACCCGGCTGGCAGCCTGAGGGCGCGGGCCGCGGGCACCCCGCGCTCAGGATTCGGCGGATCCGCCGAGTTCCTCCAGCGGGGTCGCCCGGCCGGCGGTCTTGGCGATGTCGGCCTCCCGCGCTGCCTGCCGGCGTTCCCGGCGCTTGTCATTGACCAGGCAGACACCCACGGCGACGAAGAACAGGAACAGCAGCGGTCCGGCCAGCAGGAACATGGACATCGCATCCGGGCCCGGGGCGGCCATGGCCGCCACCACGCACACGACGAACACAATGATCCGCCAGCTCTTGACGATCCGGCGACCACTGAGCAGTCCGGCAAAGTTGATCCCGACCAGGACCACCGGGGTGAGGAACGCAACACCGAGCGAGAGCAGCATGCGCATCACGAAGGTCAGATAGTCCGTCGCCAGGATGATGTTGGAGCCGCCGGCGGGCGTGAACATCGTTAGGACCTTGACGATCTCGGGCAGCACCAGCCAGCCGAAATAGATCCCAAGCAGGAACAGCGGCACCGCGGCCAACATGAAGCCCAGGGTGTAGCGGCGTTCCTTGGTCTTCAAACCCGGCGTGATGAAGGCCCAGACCTGGTAGATCCAGATGGGCGAGCTGATCAGGATGCCCAGGAAGATCGAGATCTGGATCTTCAGGTCGAAGGGCGAGCCCACGCTGCCGAAATTGATCTCGGCCTGGCGTCCCTGTTGGGCCGAGATTTCGAACATTGGCTGCTGGACCGCCGCCATCACCGGATCGTAGAGGAACCATCCTCCGACGGCGCCGGCCAGCACCGCAACAGCGCAGACGATCAGCCGGTTCCGCAGTTCCCGGATGTGCTCCTTGAGCGGCATCCGTCCTTCCGGGTTGGCCTTTCGTCCGGTCTTTCGAGCCATCGGCCTTTACTGCTGGCTCGGCGGCTTGGTGCCGCCGTTGGCGTTGGGCGCCTGTTCTTCGTTGCGGACATTCTGCGGCGGATTCACCACACGGCCTTCCACGGGCTGGTCCGGGGCAGGTGCCGAAGGATCATCGTCCTTCATCTGCTTGACCTCGGACTTGAAGATCCGCAGGGACTGACCCACGCTGCGGGCAAGGCCGGGAAGCTTCGGCGCACCGAAGAGCAGGATGACAACAATGACCAGGATGATGATTGTCGTCGGGCTTTCGAAGAGGCGTCCCATAACGCAGTTCCTTTCGTTCGAATCAATCCTACGTCAGTCCGATGTCACTCAATGACTGCCGCTGGCCCCGCGCCGCCCGGCGCGCCACCCGCCGGTCCCGCCGGGCCTGGCGCCGGCGGTCCTTGCCCTCGGTGAAGTCCGCGCGGGCCTGCCCGGGGTCCAGGAAGACCGCCGGCACGAAGGCCTCAATGCCGGTATCCGGCGCGTCCGGCCCGGCTGCCGGCGGCGGTTGGAACTTGGCAGCCGCCTGCTCGAACTCGGCCAGGGTGGCCATGAAGGCCCGGAAGATCCGCCAGCCAAGGAAGATCACAAAGAGCAGGGCAACTGCGCACAGTGCCACCCAGAGCAGGATCCAGAACCAGAACGGCACGGCTCAGGCCCCCTTCCGGCAGGTGGCGGCCAACGGCCCGGCCGCTTCGGCCGCTTCGCGGAGCCAGGCCAGGGTGCCGGCGGCCAGGCCGGCCGGCTCGAGCACGGAGACTTCGCCGCCGTGCCGCGCCACCAGTCCCGGTACCAATGCCGTCGAGGCGAGCCGCAGTTCGGCCACGATCCCGCCGTCGGCCAGGCTGACGCGGCGCACCGCGTTGTACTGCTCGGCCAGCGTGGCCAGCCGTGCCGAAATGCGCAGCACCACATGCTCGTCGCTCTCGCGCGGGGTGAACAGGCTCTGCGGGAATCCGGCGTCGGGGCCTTCAGGCCCGGCAAAGTGCCTGCCGCTGGCGGCCAGGGAACGGATCCGGTCCACCCGGAACTGCCGCTTGCCCTGCTGCTTGTGGCACCAGGCGCTGAGGTACCAGTGCCCGTCCTGGGCAAAGACCTGCAGCGGATCGATCTGCCGGACAGTGACCTCGTCGCGTGAGGGCACAAGATATTCCATGCTCAGCGTCTGGTGCGCCAGCACCGCGTCCTGGAGCTGCTGCACGTACGGCGCGGCCTGGGCGTCGTCGAAATCCGCGGCTACAGCGCGGAAGCCGTCGTCGCCGCCGGTCGCCTCCAGCAGCTTGCGCAGGGCGGTGGTCAGGGCCCTGCGGTCCCCCACCCCGGGTACGGTTTCCAAGGCCTGCAGCCCGACCACCAGGGACAACGCCTCATCCAGCCCCAGCCGCACCGGCTGGGCGATCTCATCCGCATTCCGGATGAAGATGCTGCCGGACTCCCAATCCGCTTCGATCAGCTGGTCCGGGCCGTAGCCGGGGGCACCGCAGACGAAGAGCAGGTTCAGGTCCTTGACCAGCTGGGCGGTCGAGATGTGGAACAGCCTGGCGGTTTCGGCCAGATCCGCGCCTTGGTTGGCGGTGACGTAGGAAACCAGGTCCAGCAGCCGCGGCAGCCGGTCCAGCGAGGACGTCTTCTGGCGCGGGGCCCCGGCACGCACTGCCGGTTCCGGCAGCCGGTACGACGGCGCGGGTTCCCGGGCCGCCGCCAGCGCCCCTTCCAACCGGCGCCGGACGGCCTCCGCCAGTTCCGGCGGCGCGGCCACACGCACCTGCGCCCCGTGCGCCGCGATTTCCTCGGCCAGCACGTCGACGTCGCTGAACCGGTAAGCGACCCGGTCCCAGCCCGACTGCGCGGAGTCCGCCACGGCCGCGCCGCTGCGGAACACATTCGCCCGGCCTGGCCGCAGCAGCAGCTCTGCCATCTGGTCACGCCCGCTCGGATCCAGCGCGGCCAGGGCCGCACGCATAGTGAAACCATCGGGCCGTTCGAAGCGGCCGGACAGTTTTTTGACCTCGGACACCACGCGGGAGAGCCGGAAGGTCCGCTCGCCGCCCTTGTCGATGTCCCGGCCGACCAGGTACCAGTTGCCAAAGCGGTTGCCCAGGCCCCACGGTTCAACCCGGCGGGCGGTGACCTCGCCGGCGCCGCCGGCGCGGTAGGCGAAAGACACCGGGTAGCGGTCCAGGACGGCATCGAGCATGTCATCGAAGGCGGGTTCTGCGGTCCGCAGCCGCGGTTCGACGCCGATCAGCGTATCCGACTCGGCCAACGCACCGCGCACGTCCAGCCGGCGCACTGCCCGGGCCGCGGCCGAGCCCAGCGACGCCTGCTGCCAGACCCGGGACGCCAGCGAGAGTACTGCGGTCTCTTCCGCGGTGAAGGAAACCTCCGGCAGCCGGTAGGCGCTGCGGTCGATCCGGTACCTGCTGGCGCTTTGGTCGTGGTCGAAGAAGGTGTCCTCGGAGAAAGTCTCGACCGGCACTCCCATGTCCCGCAGTTCTTCCTTGTCCCGCTCAAACTGGCGGTTGAAGGCTTCCTCGCTGGAAGCCTCCTGGTAGGACGGGATGAGGGAGCGCAGTTCTTCCTTGCTGTACCCGCGACGCCGCTCCAACAGGGCGATGGTCAGGTTCAGCAGGCGCTCGGTCTTGGACACGGACATGGCTCCAACGTTACTGTCTGGACGTGCCAGGCGGCGAAGTTAATGAAACGGGCGGGGTAACGATGACCTAACGTTCATCGCCACCCCGCCCGGATGCCCTTTGAGTGGGTTCCGAGGGCCCCAGCGTGGCGACGAAGTCGACACGCTGGGAGGAACCCAATCCCTAGCGGACGGCGAGCAGGTCCACCACGAAGATCAGGGACTCGTTCGGGCCGATTGCCGAGCCGGCGCCGCGGCCGCCGTAAGCCATTTCCGAGGGGATCTCCAGCCGGCGGCGGCCGCCGACCTTCATACCCAGCAGGCCCTGGTCCCAACCCTGGATGACCTGGCCGACGCCTACCCGGAAGTCCAGCGGGGCCCCGCGGTTCCAGGAAGCGTCAAACTCCTCGCCGGTGGACCAGGCCACGCCGACATAGTGCGTGGAGACGGTATCCCCGGACTTGGCCTCGGGGCCATCGCCGACGATGATGTCCTCGATCCGCAGTTCGGTCGGGGCCTCGGTGCCGGGAAATTCGATCTCGGGCTTCTGGCGGTCGTATTCGCGCTGGCCGAATGACATAGGTGTTTCCTTTCGTTGGGGAACAGGTGGTGGATTACTTGACTTCGGTGAGATCGACGTAGAAGACCAGGTCGCCGATGGCGTCGCCCTGGCCGCTGGCATAGGCCATTTCGGCCGGGATGGAGAGCATGACCTTGGAGCCTTGCTTCAGTCCGGTCAGGCCCTTGGTCCAGCCTTCGATGACCTGGTTGAGCGGGAACTCGGCGGCCTCGCCACGGGAGTAGCTGGAGTCGAATTCCTTGCCCTTGCCCCAGTTCCAGCCGGCGTACTTCGCCTTGACGGTGCTCTGGGCCGTTGCCGTCTTGCCGGTTCCTTCCTCAAGCACCTGGACGACCAGGTTGTCCGGCGCTTGGTTGCCTTCCGGCAGCTTCACGGACGGTACGCCCTTGGCGTCCAAGGTGATCTTCGGCAGCTTGCCCGCCTTGTCCAGCTCCGCGACCTCGGCGGCACTGGCCTTGACGGGCTTGTTCTTGACGTCTTCGACCGTCAGGACCACCAGCTGCGGGTGCTGGGCGGGCGCGGAGGCGTTGCCGGCGGCGGGAGCCTTGTAGTAGTAGGCCACCTCGGAGCCGGTCTTGACGCCCTTGAGCGCGTTGTACAGGTCCGGATCGCCGGACTTCAGGGAGTTGTCGACCGGAAGGGTCTGGGCACCGGCAGCGGTGTAGGTTTCGCTGCTCTGGGTTCCGGTGGTGGCGTCGAAGCCGGCCATGCGGTATCGGATCCACTGGCCGTCCTGTGCTCCCGCACCCTCCCCTTCCTTGAGCACCTTGGCGGTGGTCTTGGGCAGTTCCAGCGGAGTGTCGAACTCCACCTTGGGGGCCTTGCCGGCGCCGGCCTGGGTCACTTTCACTGCGTCCAGCGACGTGGCTCCGGCGGAAGAACCGCCGTTGGAACCATCCTCGGCGCCTGCGCATGCGGACAGCAGCAGGGCACAAGGCAGCAGGATTGCTAATATTTTGCGCACGGTTCAACTTTCAATGGAGGTCATTGCCGTGCCCATTCTTTCAGAGAAAACTGTGCCGGGGCAGGCAGGGGCCGGACGGCAGCGCGGTCCCGGCGCCGTTCAGAGCGAGGCCAGCAGGGTATCGACCCTTTCGTCGGTGCTGCGGAAGGGGTCCTTGCACAGGATGGTCTGCTGGGACCGGTCATTGAGCTTCAGATGCACCCAGTCCACGGTGAAGTCCCGGCCGTGTTCGCGTGCCGCGCGCACGAAGTCCCCGCGCAGCTTGGCCCGGGTGGTCTGCGGCGGGGTGTCCACCGCAGACTTGACGTCGGCATCGTCCACGACGCGGTCCACCTCGCCGCGGCTCTGCAGCAGGTAGAACAGCCCGCGGGTGCGCGAGATGTCGTGGTAGGTCAGGTCCAGCTGGGCCAGCCGTGCCGATTCCAGGGTGAGGCCGTGGCGGGCCTGGACCCGCTCGATCAGCTTCTTCTTGATCGCCCAGTCGATTTCCCGGGCGATGCCCTCATGGTTTCCGCTGGCGACGGCGTCCAGCGTCCGCTCCCACAGGTCGAGGATCCTGGGCACATGCGGAGTGTGCGCCCCATGCTCGTCGATGAAGTCCTTGGCCTTGGCCAGGTACTCCTGCTGCATCTGTACGGCCGACATTTCCTTGCCGTTGGCCAGTTTCAGCGCCCTGGTGCCGGTCAGGTCGTGGGAAATGTCCCGGATGCTGCGGATCGGATTCTCCAGCCGCAGGTCCCGCATGATCGTCCCGGCCTCGATCATCCGCAGCAGCAGGTCCACGGTGCCGATCTTCAGCAGCGTGGTGGTCTCGGACATGTTCGAGTCCCCGTTGATCACATGCAGCCGGCGGTAGTACTCGGCGTCCGCGTGCGGCTCGTCACGGGTGTTGATGATGGGACGGGACCGGGTGGTCGCAGAGGAGACGCCTTCCCAGATGTGGTCGGCGCGCTGGGAGAAGGCGTAGATCGAGCCGTTCTGGGTCTTGAGCACCTTGCCTGCCCCGACCAGCAGCTGGCGGGTGACCAAAAACGGGATCAGGATATCCGCCAGCCGGGAGAACTCCAGCTTCCGGGGAATGAGGTAGTTTTCGTGGCTGCCGTAGGAGTTTCCGGCGGAGTCCGTGTTGTTCTTGAACAAGTAGACGCTGCCTTCGAAACCCTCCTTGTGCAGCCGGTCCTGGGCCTCGTTCATCAGGTCCTCGAGGATCAGCTCCCCGGCGCGGTCCTGGGCGACCAACTGTGCCACGTCGTCGCACTCGGCGGTCGCGTACTCCGGATGCGACCCCACGTCCAGGTACAGGCGGGAACCATTGGTCAGGAATACGTTGGAGGACCGGCCCCAGGTCACCACCTTGCGGAAGAGGTAGCGGGCCACCTCTTCCGGCGAGAGCGGACGGGATTCCGGAGCCGAGTAGGAAATGCCGAACTCGGTCTCCACACCAAAAATGCGCCGGTCCATGACTGTCAGTCCTCCCCTGTACCCAGTACCGCGGCGACCTCGGCAGCCGGCAGCCGGCGGAACGCACGGCGGTTGCCCCGGCTGGACAGCGGGTCCCTGTCCAGCACCGCGATTTCAAGCAGGTCCGGCGAGAGCCGGCGGGCACCCGGATCCGGGTTCTCGCCGGCGCCGCCGCCTGACAAGGCCGCCACGGCGGTCCGGATGACCTCCGGGAAGTCCATGGATTCCTGCCAGCTGCCGCGCAGGGACTCACTGAGCGAGTCGGCCTGGCCGCCCATCACCACGAAGCCCTTCTCGTCCGCGATCGAGCCGTCGAAGGTCAGCCGGTACAGGTGGTCCTGCGCCGGGGTCGTGCCAACCTCGGCGACGGCGAGTTCGACCTCGAACGGCTTCGTGTCCGCAGTGAACACCGCGCCCAGGCTTTGGGCGTAGACGCTGGCCAGCCCGCGGGCCGTGACGTCCCCGCGGTTGTAGGAGTAGCCGCGCACGTCCGCGTAGCGGACGCCGGCCTGGCGCAGGCTTTCGAATTCGTTGTACTTGCCAACGGCGGCGAAGGCGATCCGGTCGTAGATCTCCCCGACCTTGTGCAGCGACACCGAGGGATTCTCAGCCACCAGCGCAATTCCCTCGCGGCAGCTGAGCACCATGACCGACCGGCCGCGGGCAATGCCCTTGCGGGCGAAGTCTGCCCGGTCCTTCATCAGCTGTTCGGGCGAGACATAGAACTGCTGCGTCATGCTCAGGCCTCCCGTCCGGCGATGGTGCGCGAGGCGATGACTGCCTCGGACGTGGCGGCCAGCTCGGCTTCGGGAATGCGCCGGGCACCGGCCGCATTCACCGTGTACACCACCGGCCACACCTGCCGGACCGCGTCCGGGCCGCCGGTGGCTGAATCGTCGTCCGCGGCGTCGTAGAGCGCCTCGACCGCGACCCGCACCACGGCGGCTTCGTCCAGGTTCGGCTTCCACAGCTTCTTGAGCGAGCCGCGGGCGAAGACCGAGCCGGAACCCACCGAATGGTGCTCCTGTTCCTCGTAGCGGCCGCCGGTGATGTCGTAGGAGAAGAGGCGGCCTTCGCGCCGGTCCGTGTCATAACCGGCAAACAGCGGGACCACGGCCAGGCCCTGCATCGCCAGCCCCAGGTTGCCCTGGATCATGGCCCCGAGCCGGTTGGCCTTGCCTTCCAGGCTCAGCAGCGTGCCTTCGATCTTCTCGTAATGCTCCAGTTCCACCTGGAACAACCGCGTGACATCCAGGGCGATCCCGGCCGTGCCCGCGATCCCGAGGACCGAATACTGGTCCGCCGGGAAGACCTTCTCGATATGCCGGCTGGCGATCACATTGCCCATGGTCGCCCGCCGGTCCCCCGCCATCAGCACGCCGCCGGCGAACGTCATCGCAACGATCGTGGTGGCATGCGGCACCGCGCCGGCGGGGACCTGGACCCCGCCGGACACCGCGCCCCGGGCACCGGGCAGCAGCTCCGGCGCCGTGCGCGCCAGATACTCGGAGAACGAAGCCGTTGCCGAATGGGCTATCTGCGAAAAAACCGAACCTGGACCGCCTGCCGGCATGGTCATGGATTACTGACCGCCCTTCTGCACGAATCCGCGCACGAACTCCTCGGCGTTCTGCTCCAGCACGCCGTCGATCTCGTCGAGCAGGTCATCCGTGCCCTCGGTCTCGACCGTAGCCGTCGGGGCGGCGGCAGGTTCCGGCGCGGGAACGTCGTCGTACTCTTCCTCGACGCTGCGGCTTTCCACATTCTTGCGGTCCTTGGTTGCCATCACTGCCTCCTTGACGGTTGTACGGTCCCTTGGTGCCCACTGCCTGATGCCGGCGGCGCCGGCACTGTTAATAACGTAATCACGCTCGGACTAGTGCCTATGTTGCCACGCCATTGACTGGACCGGGACCCAGCAATGCCGAAATGAACTCTTCGGCCGAGGCGGACTCCTCGAAGAGCCTGCCGGTGAGCTCCCGCGTCCCGCGCAGCGGTTCCCGGGTGGGAATCCGCTGCAGCCTGCGGTTGTTGGGCAGGTCGAAAATCACCGAATCCCAGCTGGCCCCGACCACCTGTTCGGGGAACCTGTCGATGCACTTGCCGCGGAAGAAGGCCCGGGTGTCCGCCGGCGGCTCGCGCACGGCGTCCCGGATGGCCGCATCCTCGAGCAGCCGCTCCATCTTTCCCCGGGCCGCCAGCCGGTAATACAATCCCTTCTCCGGGCGCAGGTCCGCGTACTGCAGGTCGATCAGGCCCAGCCGCGCCGCGGACCAGTCCAGTCCGTCCCGCTCCCGGTAGGCTTCGAGCAGCTTCAGCTTGGCCACCCAGTCCAGCTGCGCGGCGGCCTGAAGCGGATCCCGGCGCAGCACCTGAAGCAGCCGGCCCCAGCGCTCCAGCACATCGGCGGTCATGCCCTCGTCCGTGCCCAGCCGGCGGCAGTGCGCCGCGGCCGCCTCCAGGTACATTTCCTGCAGGTCCAGCCCGGTGACCATGCTGCCGTCCTTGAGCGCCACCTTCTGCTGCAGCGTCGGGTCGTGGCTGATCGCCTGCAGGGCCTGGACCGGCTCGTGCAGCTGGATCTGCGGCACGTCGCCGTGCTCGATCATCGACAGCACCAGCGCGGTGGTGCCCAGCCGCAGGTAGATGGAGACCTCGCTCAGGTTGGCATCGCCGATGATCACATGCAGCCGCCGGTACTTCTCCGCGACCGCGTGGGGTTCGTCCCGGGTGTTGATGATCGGGCGCCGGATGGTGGTCTCCAGGCCCACCTCGGCCTCGAAGAAATCCGCCCGCTGGCTGATCTGGTAGCCGCCCTGCCGCCCGGTCAGTCCCCGTCCCACGCGGCCCGCCCCGCAAATGATCTGGCGGGAGACGAAGAACGGGATCAGACCGGTGACAATGTGCCCGAACGGCACGCTGCGCGGCATCAGGTAGTTCTCGTGCGCGCCGTAGGAGACGGACTTGTTGTCCGTGTTGTTCTTGTACAGGTTCACCGGGGCGAAGCCAGGCGTCTGGGCGATCCGGCGCAGGGCGGTGAGCACCACCAAGTCCCCGGCCTTGTCCCAGCGCACCGCGTCCAGCGGATTGGTCACCTCCGGGCTGGAATACTCGGGGTGCGCATGGTCCACGTACAGCCGGGCACCGTTGCTGAGCACCATGTTCATCAGCACCCCGCCGGAGGACTCTTCGGCGTAGAGATCGTTCCCGGACGGCCGGCGGCCGCCGGCGAGGGCGATCTGCTCGGCGTCCAGCACCGGCGGCATGTCGGTCAGCTGGGACGGATCCGCCTCCGCCCGGGAGACTTCCCAGCCGCGCGCGTCGTGCAGCGGCTCCTCATCCGTATAGTCCCAGCGCGTGCCGGCCAGGTTGCCCAGCCCGGCGCGCACCGTGGCGGCGTAGGCGTTGATGATCTGCGAGGAGAGCACCGTGGAATTGGCCAGCGGATCCCCCGGAGCATGGATGCCATACTCCGTTTCGGTCCCCATGACCCGGTTGACGCTCACAGATACTGCCCCGTATTCGGCATGGTCTCGATGGACTTGCCGGCTTCCTGGCCCGCCTTGCCCTGGATGATCGTACGGATGTAAGTGATGCGTTCGCCCTTTTTGCCGGAGATGCGCGCCCAATCGTCCGGATTCGTGGTGTTGGGCATATCCTCGTGCTCGCGGAATTCGTCCACCACGCCGCGGAGCAGGTGTTCGATCCGCAGGCCCTTCCGCCCGCTGGTCAGCAGGTCCTTAATGGCATTCTTCTTCGCCCGGTCCACCACGTTCTGGATCACCGCGCCGGAGTTGAAGTCCTTGAAATACAGCATTTCCGTATCGCCGCTGGCGTAGGTGACCTCCAGGTACTCGTTGGACTTGTCCGTCGAGTACATGGCTTCCACCGTCCGCTGGATCAGCGCGGCCACGGTGGCCTGGCGGTCATTGCCGTGCTCGGCCAGGTCTTCGGCATGGATTGGCAGGTCGGTGGTGATGTACTTGGCGAAGATGTCCGCCGCCGCTTCGGCATCCGGGCGCTGGATCTTGATCTTCACATCCAGCCGGCCCGGCCGCAGGATGGCCGGATCGATCATGTCCTCGCGGTTGGAGGCACCAATGACGATGACGTTCTCCAGCTTTTCCACACCGTCGATCTCGCTGAGCAGCTGCGGCACGATGGTGGTTTCGACGTCGGAGGAAACGCCGGTGCCGCGGGTGCGGAACAGCGAATCCATTTCGTCGAAGAACACGACCACCGGGCTGCCGTCCGAGGCCTTCTCCCTTGCCCTGGCAAAGATCAGGCGGATGTGCCGTTCGGTTTCGCCCACATACTTGTCCAGCAGTTCCGGGCCCTTGATGTTCAGGAAGTAGCTGCGGGCCTCCTTGGTGCCGGTGCGCTCGACGGCGCGCACGGCCAGCGAGTTGGCCACCGCCTTGGCGATCAGCGTCTTGCCGCAGCCGGGCGGGCCGTAGAGCAGGATGCCCTTGGGCGCCTTCAGACCGTGCTCGCGGTAGAGGTCGGGATGCAGGAAGGGCAGTTCGACGGCGTCGCGGATCTCGTCGATCTGGGGGCCGAGGCCGCCGATATCCTGGTAGGAGATGTCCGGGACTTCCTCCAGGATCAGGTTCTCCACCTCGCTGCGCGGGATCTTCTCCAGCGCGAAGCCGCTGCGCGCATCGATGGAGATGGCATCGCCGACCCGCAGCCGCTGGCGCATGAGCGAACCGGAGAGTTTGACCACGCGCTCCTCGTCGGCCCGGCCGATCACCAGCACGCGGTCCGTGTCGAGCATTTCCTTGATGGTCACCAGCTCACCGGCACGCTCGAAGCCCAATGCGGCCACCACCGTCAGGGACTCGTTGAGCAGGACTTCCTGGCCGGGGCTGAGCTGGCTGAGGTTGATCAGCGGGCTGACCGCCACACGCAGTTTGCGGCCGGACTGGACAATGTCCACGCTGTCCTGCACCGTGGCCGCCGCGTTCATGCCGGTGCGGGTCTGCTTGGCATGGTTGACCTGGGTGATCGTGGCAAAGCTGAAGGGCGTTTCGCCGTCCCGTTCCAATGCATCCTTGAGCCTGACGATCTCGCTCTTGGCCGCTTCAAGCATGGCTACGAGCCGGCTGTTGTTGATGGTCGCGGAAGCCAGTTGCTTGTCCAGGTTCCGGATCTTGTCCCGCAGGACATTGAGCTGGCGCTGTGCAACCGTCAATTCATCGGACGCTCCCCCGTCCGGCGCCGGTTCATGCATCGGGTTCTGGTTTTCACTCATCACCGTACCTGCTCTCTTGAAACGGGTGCCTTCCTACGACCCTAATCCGTCTACCTTACGAAGTCTTGTCGGCTTGACAATGAAAACGCCGCAGAGGCTGCCATAATTCCGGGCCGCGCGGCCGCCGGCAGGACCCTTCCCCGGGCGCTGAAGCGCGCCGGGACGCGGCAGGGCGCAGCCCGGAACAGCCGCTGGCCGCCAGATAAAGATACGGTAAAGGTTTCGCAGCACCGGACCGGCGCGCGGGGACCGCTACTGCGGCTGTCCGGACTCCGGCGTCTCCTTGAAGGCGCCCCGCTGGACCGTGGAGGCGGCATCCTTGGCCGCCCGCCGCAGCCGCTTGTCCGATACCTGCCGTTCGCCCAGCCCCTCGGCATTCCAGGAATCCTCGTCGCCGGTCCAGGCCTGGACGTCCTCGGCCGCGAACCCGGTCTTGGACGGACGGCGCTTGGGTGTCAGGCCGGTCACACCCTCGGCCAGGCGCCGGGCGGTGAGCAGGAAGCCGGTATGGGCCACCATCCGGTGGTCGGGGCGTACGGCCAGGCCCTCCACGTGCCAGCCTCGCACCAGGGACTCCCAGGCATCGGGTTCGGTGAACCGCCCGTCGGCGCGGATCGCCTCGGCGGTGCGGGAGAGCTGGGTCACGGTGGCCACATAGTTGATCCACACCCCGCCCGGGGCCAGGACGGTGGCCACCGCATCGAGGCATTCCCAGGGCGCGAGCATGTCAAGCACTACCCGGTCCACGCTGCCCGGCTGCTCCTTCTTGACCACCTCGTCCTGGAAGTCGCCGATGGAGATGGACCAGGCCGGATGTGTGCCGCCGAAGAACGTTTCCACGTTGCCGCGGGCGATGTCGGCGAATTCCTCGCGGCGCTCGTAGGAGTGCAGGTAGCCGCCGTCGCCCACCGCCCGCAGCAGCGAGATGCTCAGCGCGCCCGAACCCACGCCCGCTTCGACCACGCGTGCACCGGGGAAAATGTCGGCCATGGTGACGATCTGGCCGGCGTCCTTGGGATAGACGACGGCGGCACCCCGGGGCATGGACAGGACGAAGTCGGACAGCAGCGGGCGCAGCGCCTGGTACTGGTGGCCGACGGTGTTGGTGACCACGCTGCCTTCCGGGACACCGATCAGGTCGTCGTGCGGCAGGAACCCGCGGTGGGTGTGGAATGCCCCGCCGGGAGTGAGCGTGATGGTGTTCATCCGGCCCTTTTCATCCGTCAGCTGCACCCGCTCGCCTGGCCGCAGAGGCCCCCGGCGCTGGTCGGCTCCGTGCGGGATGGTGGATGCGCTCATGCTGGTACTACTTCCGGTCGAAGGGACGGGTGCCGGGACCAGTGCTGGAACTGTCCGGCGGCGGATGTGGCCGATGATTCTCTGCGGCCCATTGATTCTATGCCGGGGCCGGCTGTGGCGTGGACGCTCAGCGGCGTCCGGAAGCCTTGCCGGTCAGTGCCCGGACCACCGAATCCTGCAGCAGCAGCCCGGTGATCCGGCCCTGCCCGTCGATGACGGCATACTCGCTGCCGGCGACCCGGGCCAGGTACTGCACCAGCTCCTGCCCGGCGGCCCATTCCGGCACATAGGCGCCCGGGGCCAGCGCGCGGGCGACCGACGCCGCCGGCGTGGCTCCCGCGGCGGCGGCGGGCACGCTCTGCAGGGCCTGCAGGTCCACCACTGCTTCCGGCTGGCCGGTTGCCGCGGTCAGTATGACTTCGGTGCCGGGACTGGCCTGCCGTGCCGCAGCCACCTGCGACACCGAGGAGGTGGCGGGCAGCCCGGTGGCACGGCGCTGAAGCCCGCCGGCGGTCACGGCCGGCAGCCGCAGGCGCATCCTGGCGTGGTTGATCGCAGCGCTGGCCCCGGTCCAGAGGAACCCGCCGACGAGCACCATCATCAGCACCAGCGGCAGGTCGGGGCGCTGGCCCAGCAGCACCGGCAGCACGGCGAACCCGAAGACGAGCAGGATCACGATGATCCGTCCCGCCCAGCCGGCGGCCACCGTCCCCTTCTCCTGGCTGCCGGTGGCCTTCCAGACCGCCGATTCCACCAGCCGGCCGCCGTCGAGCGGCAGGCCGGGCAGGACGTTGAAGACCGCTACCGCCAGGTTCACCAGCACAAAGCTGTCCGTGAGCAGCCAGCCCACCGGATGGCCGGTGAACACCGGCCGCACCAGCCAGCCCGCGCCGGCCAGCAGGAAGTTGGCGGCGGGGCCGGACAGCGCCACCACCAGGGACCGGCCGGCCGAGGCCTGGAAGTTGTCGAACTGGGTGTGCCCGCCCCAGACGTTGAGCACGATCCGTGTGGTGGGCCAGCCGAAGGCGCGGGCGCTGAGGGCGTGGGCCAGCTCATGGAACAGCACCGACAAGAGGAGCAGCACCGCATAGCCGAAGGAGACCAGGTAGCCGGTGCTGCCGATGCCGGGAATGATGGACTGGACCTGCGGGGTGAACACCAGCACGATGAAGGCGGCAATGGCGAACCAGGACCAGGCCAGGATCACCGGCACTCCGCCGATCCTGCCCAGCGGGATGCCCTCGCTGCGCGGCTGCGGCTCGTCCGGGCCGGCCGGGCCGCTGCCGTTGTCCGGCTGGACCCGGCTCATGCCGTGCCCCGCAGCCCGGCGGCCTCCGGCAGCCCCGGTGCACTGGCTACCAGGGCTTCCAGATCCGCCAGGCCACGCCCGGCCAGGGTGTCCCAATGATGCCGTCCCGGGTCCCGGGGAACCGGCACCACGTGCGGAATCGCCACGGTGACCAGCCCGGCGGCCTGGGCGGAGGTAGCCCCGGGGAGGGAATCCTCCAGCGCGATGATCCGGGATTTGTCCACCCGCGGCTGGGCGGCGGACAGCTGTTCGACGGCGCGCAGGTATGGTTCCGGGTGCGGCTTGCCTTGGGCCACCATGTCCCCGGTGACCAGGTAGTCGAAGCTGCCCCTCGGAAGCTGGTCCACAATTTCCCGGGCCAGCAGTTGCTCGGACATCGTCACCAGGGCGGTGGGGATGCCGGCCTCGGACAGTTCGGCCAGCAGTTCGCGCGCGCCGGGACGCCAGGGGATGCGCCCGCGCACCCGGTCTACCACCGAGCCGATCAGTTCGTCGATGATCTCCCGGATTTCCAGCCGGACGCCCGCCTCCTGCAGGACACCGGCCGAAACAGGCAGCGCGTTGCCCACCAACCCTCGGCCCAGTTCCTCCGACCAGTAACCACCGAACCGCTCGACGAGCCGCTGCTCCGCATCGATCCAGTAAGGCTCGGTGTCCACCAGGGTTCCGTCCATGTCCCAAAAGACGGCTTGGACGCGTGGCTGTATGCCCGGATAACCCGGGTCGGCGGGAGAACGCATGCCTCAAGTCTACGGTTTCCGCCGCCTGGCGCCCTCTGCGCGGTCCGGCTATGCTCAGCGCGAACCGGCGCCAGCCTCACTGACAACTCACTGGCTGAGGGCTAGGGTGAAAAGGTGAGCGAGATGGAAAACAATCAGACGCAGGGCCTGCGGAGGCTGTTCCCGAAGCCGGCGTCGGACGGCGGCCAGCAACGGCTCACGGTCATGATCGCCGCCTTCGAAGGCTGGAATGACGCAGGCGAAGCGGCAACCGACGCAGTCAAATACCTCAGCCGGCTCTGGGACGGTTCGAAGGTGGCCACCATCGATCCGGACCTTTACTACGACTTCCAGTTCACCCGGCCGATTATCCGCCGCACCGCGTCCGGCCAGCGCCACATCAAGTGGCCAACCACGAAGCTGACCCGGTGCAGCATCCCGCGCTCGGACATCGACGTCATCTTCGTCCACGGGGTGGAGCCTTCCTACCGCTGGCGTGCCTACACCGCCGAACTGCTGGCCCATGCCACGGAGCTGAACGTCAACTGCATCCTGCTGGTCGGTGCCCTGCTGGCCGATGTGCCGCACAGCCGGCCGATCCCGGTGACCGCCACCAGCGACGACGACGCTGTCCGGCAGGCGCTGAACACCGAAACCAGCCAGTACGAGGGGCCTACCGGGATCATCGGCGTGCTGGCCGAGGTTGCGTCGATGGCCGGGATCCCCACCGTCTCGCTGTGGGCCGCGGTGCCGCACTATGTGGGCCAGTCCCCCTCCCCCAAGGCCGAACTCGCGTTGCTGCACCGGATCGAGGACATCCTGCAGGTTCCGCTGGAGACCTCGGTATTGTCCGAGGAGGCCGAGGCCTGGGAACGCGGCGTGGACGAACTGGCCACCGAGGACCCGGAAGTCGCCGCCTATGTGCGCCAGCTGGAGGAGGCGAAGGACACCGCGGAGCTGCCCGAAGCCACCGGTGAATCAATTGCCCGTGAATTCGAGCGCTACCTCAAGAAGCGCCGTAAGGAATAGCCCTGCCGCCCGCCGGGACATCGGCCGGCACATAAGGAGCCCCGCCGGTTTGAACCGGCGGGGCTTCCTTATTCATGGTGAACTGGCTACAGGCGGATGCCCAGCAAGGCGTCCAGGACCTTGGCGAAGGCTTCGGCACCGTCTGCCGGCTCCGCGCCGTCGCGTGCGGCCCGGGCGAACGCATCCACGGCGGCCAGAGCCGCCGGCGCGTCCAGGTCGGCGGATAGGGCGCTGCGGATCTCGTCGGCCAGAGCCGGGACCGCCGCGGCGGCCACGTACGGGGCGGCGGCGCGCCAGGCGGCCAGGCGCGCCCTGCCGGCCTCGAGCAGTTCATCGGTCCAGAACCAGTCGGAGCGATAGTGCTGTCCAAGCAGCACGGTCCGGATCGCGGCCGGGTCTTCGCCGGCCTCGCGCAGCCGGGAAACGAGCACCAGGTTGCCCTTCGACTTGCTCATCTTCTCGCCGTCCAGGCCGACCATGCCGGCATGCACGAAGTGCCGCGCGAGCGGGGTCCTGGTCAGGGCGTAGGCGTGGCCCGCGCTCATCTCGTGGTGCGGGAAGCTCAAATCGGAGCCGCCGCCTTGGACATCGAAGGTTTCCGGCAGGAACTTCCGGGCGATCACCGAACACTCGATATGCCAGCCCGGCCGTCCGTCGCCGAGCGTGCCGCCGGGCCAGTTCGGTTCGCCGTCGCGCGCCACGCGCCACAGCAGCGGATCCAGCCGGTGCCGCTTGCCCGGACGATCCGGGTCTCCCCCGCGTTCGGCGAACAGCGGCAGCATTTCAGCCTCGCTCAGCCTCGAGGTCCGGCCGACCTCCCAGCCGCTGCCGGCGGCGGCCACCGTGTCGAAGTAGACGTCGCCGTCGGGCTCGCCTGCCGTGCCCGGCACCCGGTACGCCACGCCGTCGGCAATCAGCCGCTCCACCGCCGGTACGATCCAGGCGATGGACTCCACGGCCCCGATGTACTCCTGGGGCGGGAGCACGTTCAACGCCTCCATGTCGGCACGGAAGAGTTCGGTCTGGTCCTTGGCCAGCTGTTCCCAGTCCACCCCGGTGGCCTGGGCGCGCTCCAATAGCGGATCGTCGATGTCGGTGACGTTCTGCACGTACTGGACCGTCCGGCCGGCGTCCAGCCAGTAGCGGTTGAGCAGGTCGAAGCTGACGTAGGTGGCGGCGTGCCCCATGTGCGTGGCGTCGTAGGGGGTGATGCCGCAGACGTAGAGCGACCCGGCCGGAGCCGGTTCAATCCGCACCCGTGCCCCGGCGGACGTGTCATAGAGTGACAGCTCGTCCGATCCCCCCGGAATTTCGGGCACGACCGGGGCATTCCAACCAAGCAAAATTTCGTTCCTTCCGGTAATACCGCTGATAACGCCCGCGCGAAGACTCAAGGGGCCGAACAGAATAAGCTCCGCAGAGCCGGAGAAATTCCCTGGCTCAGGCGCTGATCAGGCCCAAACCCAGAAGTATATACAACAGGGTACCCAGACCGATCCGGTACCAGACGAAGAGCAGGTAGCTGCGGGTCGAGACGTAGTGCAGGAACCACCGGATGATCAGGAATCCGACCACGAAGGCCACTGCCGTGGCCAGCGCCGTCTCGCCCAGGCCGTACGGGCCCGGCTCCCCGATGCTCTTGGCCAACTGGTACAGGCCGCTGCCGAAGACGGCGGGAATGGCCAGCAGGAATGAGTAGCGGGCGGCTGCCTCGCGTGTGTAGCCCATGAACAGGCCGGCGGTGATGGTGCCGCCGGAACGGGAAACCCCGGGAATCAGCGCCAGCGCCTGCGCGAAGCCGTACAGGATGCCGTGCTTGTAGGTCAGGTGGACCAGTTCGCGCTTCTGCCGGCCGACGGTGTCCGCGATGGCCAGGAACACACCAAAAACGATCAGCATGGTGGCCACCAACCACAGGCTGCGGAAGGTGCTCTCGATCTGGTCCTGGAACAGCAGGCCCAGGACCACGATGGGCAGCGAGCCGATGATGACCATCCAGCCCATCCGCGCGTCCGGATCATTACGGGGTACCTTGCCGGTCAATGATCCGAACCATGCCTTGACGATCCGGACAATGTCCCGCCAGAAGAACACCACGACGGCGGTCTCCGTGCCCAGCTGGGTGATCGCGGTGAACGCAGCGCCCGGGTCCGAAGCCCCGGGCAGGAACTCGCCCACGATGCGCAGGTGCGCGCTGGAAGAGATAGGGAGGAACTCTGTCAGGCCCTGGACCAGGCCCAGGAACGCCGCTTCTATCCAATTCACACATTCGACAATAGGGCACCGGCCCGCATGGCCCGCTACCGGACACTGGATAAGACGGAAGTAGCAACCGCGCCGCGCCGGTCCGTTACGAAGTTGCCGCGGCCCTGCTTTAAGCTTGTGGGCTATGGAGCACAAGCGTTTAGGCACCAGCGGGTTGAAAGTCCCGGTCCTTTCCCTGGGCACGATGGCCTGGGGCGAAGAGACCAACGAGGAAAATGCAGGGCAGATGCTGCGCAAGTACCTCGATGCCGGGGGCTCGCTGATCGACACTGCCGCCCTCTATGCGGACGGCAACAGCGAGGCGATCGTCGGCTCGTTCCTGGGCGAAATGGTGCCCCGGCAGGAACTCACACTGGTCTCCAAGGCCGGCGTCGGCGTGCGCAAGGGCGAACGGGAAGTCGACGCCTCGCGTGGGGCCATGCTCCGGTCCCTCGACGCCAGCCTGGCCCGGCTGGGCACCGATTACCTGGACCTGTGGCTGGTGCACACCTGGGACGCACAGGTGCCGCTGGAGGAAACACTGTCCGCCTTGGAGTTCGCGGTGACCTCCGGCCGGACACGGTACGTCGGTGTCTCGAACTATGCCGGCTGGCAGCTGGCCCGGGCCGCGTGCCTCAGCCGCGTTCCGCTCGTGGCCATCCAGTCCGAATACTCGCTGGTCCGCCGCACGGCCGAACGTGAGGTGATCCCGGCCGCGGCCGCGCTCGGCACCGGCGTGATGGCCTGGTCACCGCTGGGCCGCGGCGTGCTGACCGGCAAGTACCGCGGCGGCATCCCGGCGGACTCGCGCGGAGCCTCGGAATTGCGGGCGGATTCCATCGCGCCCTACCTGGAACCGCGCCCGTCGCGGATCGTGGACGCCCTGGCCACCGCGGCCCGCGGCCTGGATGGCGAACCGCTGGACCTGGCGCTCAGCTGGGCACTGCAGCAGCCGGGCATCGATACCGCGGTAATTGGTCCGCGGACCCCGGCGCAGCTGGAGCAGATCCTGAAGTCGGTGCCGCGGCGCATGCCGGCCGAAATCGTTTCGGCCCTGAACGATATTTCCGCCCCGCCGGCCTGATCCCGGCGGCCCGGCCGCGCTACTTTTCCTCGATCTCCAGATCGTCGTCGAACGGATCGGCGACTTCGTCGGCGTCGTCGAAGTCCTCTTCCTCGTCGTCTTCGTCTTCCTCGGCCGACTCGTCGTAGATCACCAGCGGCGTCACTTCGCCGTAGCTGTCGTAGAGGGCGTCCTCATAGGTTTCGAAGGCTTCCATGATGGCCGAGAAGGCCGATTCAACGTTAGGATCGTCGTCACCGCGCCGGCTGGCCGCAGCCGCCAGATGTTCCTCTAGAGCGGTCGTGAGTGACTGGAGGGCAACACGCGGATCAATGCTCATGTAGTAGACGTTAGCCGTAGAGGGAAGAATAAGTGAAGAGAATGGGAGGGCAATGAGGGAACAATTTCTGGCCAACGAACCAGCACGCGAACGCGACTATGCCCGCCAATACGAGTACCTGATTTTGACGGTCACCAAGGGCGAATCCCTCAAGGAGGCCCGGCGCGCGCTGGTCGAGCACGCCGAATACGGCAAGTGGGACCTGGTCCGGACCCGGCTGTACCTGGGCGGCAGCCGCAAGTACTGGCTCAGGCGCCGGATCCTGCGCGTGGAAGCCACGGTGTAGCGGCTTCAGTCCTCCAGCGGGCCGAGCCACGCGGTGGCAACGGTGCCGTGCGCGGATTCGTCGTCGGACGGGTGGTACAGGCCGGCCAGCACGTCCCGGTAGAGGCGTTCCAGCTCGCTGCCGCGGAAGTAGCCCGCACCCCCGGAGACCCGCACCGCCAGCTCCACGACCTGCTTGGCCGTCTCGGTCGCGCGGATCTTGGCACCGGAGAGCCTGGCGAACCAAAACCTGCCGTGGTCCGCCTGCTCATCCACATCGCGCGAGATCACTTGGAGCTGCGGGTACAACCCGTCCATGGCCAGCGCGGCATCGGCCACCCGCCAGCGGATATCCGGGTCCTGGGCGTAGCTTTTGCCGGTCTTCAGCGACATCCGCCGCTGCGCTGCCTGCACCGCCAGCTCCACGGCCCGCCCGCCAATCCCGGCATAAACGGAGGCCAGCAGGATTTCGAATGTGGCGAAGATGCCGAAGACCAGCGGATCGGGATTCGGCCCCACCGGCAGCTTCCGGAACACCCGGTCCGCCGGGGCCTCGGCTCCTGCCAGGACCGTGGTGCAGGACTGGCTGGCGCGCATCCCCAACGTGTCCCAGTCGTCCTTGATCGAATAGCCCGGCTCCTGCCGGTCGATGAACGCCCAGACCAGCTGCGGTTCCGCCCCGGTGTCGTCCCGCCCGAACACACCCAGCCGGGTCCAGGCCGGCGACAGGCTGGTGAACACCTTGGTGCCGGTGAAACTGTAGCCGCCGCCCTCGAGCGGAGCCGCCACGGTGCGGGAATCGAACAGCACCTGGTCATTGCCCGCTTCGGACACGCCGAAGCCGAAGACTTCGCCCAGCCCGGCCTCCCGGAGCACATAGTCCAGGGAGTCATCGCCGCGCGCCCGCAGCACGCGGGCCACCCCGGTCCAGACCAGGTGCATGTTCACCGCCAGGGCGGTGGCCGGGGCCGCCGACGCCAGCCGCATCTGGGCCCGGGAGGCTTCCTCGAGCCGGTATCCCAGCCCGCCCCATTCCTCGGGCACAAACATCTTCAGGTAGCCCACGTCCTTCAGCTCCGCCAGGTCTTCATGGCAGAAGCTGTTGGCCGCGTCATAGCCGGCAGCCCGGTCCCGGAACGTCTCCAGCATCCCGTCGGTGAGCAGTTCCTCGATGGTGATCGGCACGCGGATTCCTTCCTTGCCTTCCTAGTACGTCGTCAGCAGCCGGTGCAGCACGCGGGTGCCGAACTTCAGCGAGTCCACCGGCACCCGCTCGTCCACGCCGTGGAACATGCCGGTGAAGTCCAGCTCCTCGGGAAGCCGCAGCGGCGCGAACCCGTAGCCGGTGATCCCCAGCCGATGCAGCGCCTTGTTGTCGGTGCCGCCGGAGAGCGTGTAGGGAAGCACGACGGCGTCCGGATCCTCCGCGTGCAGCGAATCCACCATGGCGTCCACCAGGTTTCCGGCGAAGGGCGCTTCCAGTGCGACGTCGTTGTGGATGTAGCTGACGTCGATACCCGCGCCGGCCAGTTCCTTGATCTTGGCCAGCACCAGCTCGTCCTGGCCCGGCAGCGGCCGGGCGTCGATGCGCGCCTCGGCCAGTCCCGGAACCACGTTGTCCTTGTATCCGGCCTTGAGCACGGTGGGATTGGAAGTATTCTGCAGCGTGGCACCGACAAACCGGGCCACCGTGCCGAGCTCCTTGAGCAGGACGCCGGGATCGTCGGGATCGAATTCGACGCCGGTGAGTTCCGTGACGCCGTCGAGGAACCGGCGCATGGTATCGGTCAGTTCGATCGGCCACCGGTACTCCCCGATCCGTGTCACCGCGCGGGCCAGCGTGGTCACGGCGTTGTCCTCGCTCAGTTGGGAACCGTGTCCGGCCCGGCCCCGGGCAACGAGCCGCAGCCAGGCCAGGCCCTTCTCCGCCGTCTGCAGGAAGTAGGCCCGCCGGCCGCCCACGGTGGAGGAAAAGCCGCCGACCTCCGAGATGGCTTCGGTGGCGCCGTCGAACAGCTCCGGCCGGTTGTCCACCGCCCACTGTGCGCCATACTTCCCACCGGCCTCCTCATCCGCGAAGAATGCGATCACCAAGTCCCGCTTCGGCTTGGTGCCGGTACGCGCCAGGTTGCGCACCACGGACAGGATCATGGCATCCATGTCCTTCATGTCCACCGCGCCGCGGCCCCAGATGAGTCCGTCGCGCTCCTCCGCGGCAAACGGATCCACGGACCAGTCCTGCCGCTGGGCCGGCACGACATCAAGATGGCCGTGCACCACCAGCGCGCCCGCGGCGGGATCTTCGCCTTCCAGCCGGGCCACCACGGAGGCCCGGCCGGGACTTGACTCGAAGACTTCCGAGGCGAGCCCGACCTCGTCCAGCAGTGCGGCGGCATACTCGGCGGCCGCCCGCTCCCCCGGGCCCTCGTTGTCCCCGAAGTTGGACGTATCGAAGCGGATCAGATCCTGGCAGATGCGGACGACTTCCTCTGCCGGGGATGGTACGGTCATGGCGCCTCCTTGGTGGTCAGAATCCCAGCCTAGCGTCCGTTGTCTGCCGCCTGCCGGGAGATCCGCCGCCGCCGGGGGCCATCTTTCACGACGCGCGCGGCGCTGATTTAGTAGTTCGGCAAAAGCGTGTTAGAGTTTTTTTCGCTGCTTTCGAGCGGAACGGTTCGCCGGACCAATCGGAATCGACACCTGCGCGGGTGGCGGAATGGCAGACGCGCTAGCTTGAGGTGCTAGTCCTCTTATTGAGGGTGGGGGTTCAAGTCCCCCTCCGCGCACTGGGAAAGGCCCCCGGAAATCCAAGGATTTCCGGGGGCCTTCTTTTGTCCTCCCCGCCCTGGACAGTCCGCAGCGGAACCAGCCGCTGATGGCCGTCCTGAAGCCGCTGGCGCGGACCCCGGGGAACCTTCTGCGGCCCCTCCGTCCTCGAATTACGCCGCTGCGCGCGCCTTTGGCCGATTGCCAGTTTTTTCATAGGGTCCGCACTCCACAGTGTTCGCGTGGGGTTGCCGCCTGGCGAAACTGCCCCAGGAGGTATTGGGATAAAGGCCCGGGCCCGCAGGCCCGAGGGTGCGTCCCACCTGAAGGAGGTGCAGACCGATGTCCGAGGAAACTGCCCAGGACGGTGGAATTTCCCGCCGTACGCTCCTGCGGCTGGGTGCGGCAGGAGGTGCCGGCGCCGCGCTCGTTGCCGCGCAGGGATGGGGTCTCCCGTTTCTCGCCCAGCGGGGTCTGCTCTCGGTCGACGGCGCGTTCGCCGCGTCGTCCACCGCGCTTGGCGACCTGTTCTTCTATACCGAGGCCTTTCCGACGAGTCCGCTGATCATCGAGCCGTTCAAAGACCGCCTGCCGATTCCCAAGGCACTGGCACCGGTATCGAAGTCGGAATTCAGCCAGTGGGCTTATCCACCGGGCCCAGGGCCGGACCAGCAGAATTCGCTGCGCAATGAGCGGCATCAGACCTGGTCACCGGTGCCCGGCGGCCCGGATCCGATCGTCTACAAGATCGATCTGCTGCTCCGGAACCATGCGTTCACCACCTCGAAGGTGCTGCCCATCAATTCCAAAGGACGTCCGGCGGTCTCGTTTGATGCGGCAGGCAAGACCTATGCGGCGGGCACCGCCCGGAGCCTGCCCTTGAGCACGATCTACGGCTTCAATGGCACCTTCCCCGGGCCGATGATCAACGCCGAGTACGGCAAGCCGGTGCTGGTCCGCTTTGAAAACCATCTGGATGAGAACCCACTCAATCTCGACCGGCAGGACTTTGGTTCCCCGGACTGGTCCTTCCTGACCCACCTGCACAACGGCCATACCGCGCCGGAGAGCGACGGGAACCCCCACTATTCGATGCTGTACGGCCCCAGGAGCATGGGCTACCTGCCGCAAATGTTCGTCGACAACCTGTACCTTAACTGGCCGGCCGGCGGCGACGACCGGGAGAAGCAGAGCTTCTTCTGGTTCCACGACCACCGGATGGACCACACCGGTTCCAACGTCTACAAGGGCATGGTGGGCCTCTACCCCATCTACGACCCGAAAAACGGCATGGACATGGGCGACGAGCGGCGGGGCCTTCGGCTGCCCGGCGTCCGCAAGGACAATTCGGATGGCTCCTTCGATGTCGAATATGACGTCCCGCTGGCTTTCTACGACTGCCGGCTCGACGACGGCGTCACGGTGCACAAGGACGTCCACGACGGAATGGGCGAGTTCCCGGGCGCCAGGAACCCGGCCACGCATCCGGAGTGGTGGGGGAAGACATTCTTCAAGCACTTCCCGAACCACGGTTTCGTCGGCGACATCTTCACCGTCAATGGCACGGCCAACCCGGTGATGGAGGTCAAACGGCGCAAGTACCGCTTCCGGTTCCTTGACGCCTCGGTCGCCAGGATCTACGAGTTCAAGCTGATGAGCTCCACCAAGGGTCCCAGATCGGCGGCCTCGCTCGGCTACCAAGGCGATGAACTCCAGGGACAGTACCGCATCCCCGACGCACAGCAGTGCATGAGGTTCACCCAGATCGCCTCGGACGGCGGGCTCCTGCCATTTCCGATCACCCGGGACTCGTTCGAGCTGTGGCCGGCGAAGCGGCGTGAGGTGATCATCGATTTCACGCGTTACCAGGACGGCACGCCGACCACCAAGGGCGATGTCATCTATCTGACCAACGTGATGAAGATGCCCAACGGACGGATGTGGGCAAACTCGTCACGCTTCTCCCCCGATCCGGACTACAAGGTACCGGTGCTCAAGTTCGTCATCGGCGACAGCGCGCCGGACGACAGCCAGATCCCGACGGCGATGCGTCCGCTTCCGCCGCTGCCGGGCAACTGGAAGAATCTTCTGGACAACCGCCTGGTCTTCGAGGTCCAGCGCGGCAGCGCCGGCGGCGAGGTCGAGTGGCTCATCAACGGCAAGCCCTTCGAGCCCGCGTCGGTGTCGAGGAGCCTGAAGAACCCGGCAGGCCGCACACCGCTGGCCCGGCAGAAGAAGAACAGTTTCAATCTCTGGGAGGTCCGCAACGGCGGCGGCGGATGGGTGCATCCCTTCCACCTGCACATGGAGGAACACCGCACGGTCATGCGGAACAACAAGGATGTGACCCGCGGTGATCCCACCCACCCGGACGACCTTTCCAAGGAGGATCTGGTGGCGCTCGACCCGGGCGAGTCGGTGATCGTCTACCGGGGCTTCCGGGACTTTGTCGGCCCGTACGTGGCGCACTGCCACAATCTGGCCCACGAGGACCATGCCATGATGTTCGGCTGGGAAATCACGCCATGACTACCGATGTACGCACCTGCGCCGCCCCCGCAGTCCCCTGGTGGACCGTGGTGTCGCTGGCGGTCCTGATGGCGTATGCCGACGGTTTCTGGATCATTTCGCTGCGGGGCGCCGTCGGCTCCATTGAACGGACGCCGGAGCCGTTCGCGGACTGGCTGCGCGAATCAACCACCCTTCTTCCGGTGTTCGTGCTGGCGGTAATCGCGGCGTTTACGCTGGCACTGCGCTGGTTCGGACCGGTGTGCTCCCGACCGCGGATGGTCGTGGCGACCGGCCTGCTCGTCGCGGCAGCGGGCACATTGGCAGGCATCGCCGAAACGGCCGCCAGTTCCGCCCGCGACTACCAACTGCAGCTTCAGCTCCTGGTAGCGACCCAGCACACCACTGCCGAAGGCGCCCTGCCGCTTCAAGGCCAGGCATCGCTTGGGCTGCAGCTTGGCGCGATCGGCTACGGTGCCGGCATCCTCCTGGTCTCCAACCTCGCCGTGGTCGGCTGGGCGGTGGCCATCCGTGGTGGCCGGCTGGATCCCGGCCGGCCACGAGGCCGCGCGGCCCGCGCCGGCCGGATCGAACATCGGCGGCTCTTGCTGTCCGCAGCACTGTTCGGCTGCGCGGCCATTCACGCCGCCGTCGTGCCGGGACATCTGGGCGAGTGGGCGGCCGCGGGGGCGTTCTTCATCCTTCTCGCCGCGGAGGAAGTTGCAGTCGGCGTCCTGGTGATCGTCGGCTGGCCAGGCCGGGCCATGCTTCCTGCCATCATCGCGGTTTCGATCGCGCCGCTGGCCGTGTGGCTGTGGTCCCGGACCTTCGGGCTGCCGTTCGGTCCGGCGGCAGGCGCGCCCGAGGCGCCCGGGTTGCCGGACGCGGCGGCCGCCGTCCTGGAGCTGGCAACGCTGCTGGCCGCCGTCGTGCTGTTCCGTGACGACAGCAGGCCGCGCGGTTTTCCGCTGGCGTCGGCGCATCTTCGCTCACTTCCGGTGGTGGCGGTGATCGCGGTGGGGGTGCTGGGACTGGCCGGCACCAGCCCGGCATGGTTCGACAGCTTGGGAAGCCCGTTGGACGAGTCGGTGACAACCTCCCATCGTTGAGGCAGCGGCGGCCTGCCGCTCCGGATCCGGCGGACGGATTTGCAGGAAAACAACACCGGTGTAACAGGCCCGCAATCTGGGCGCGGGAGCATGGAGAGGGTCAAGGAAGACTCCAGCAAGAACTTCTATTGGAGGACACCATGCACACCGATCAGCAGACCGCACCGATCGTCGACCTGTCCCTGCTGCACCGGGGCGATGAGGTAGAGGCCCGCCGCGGCGGCACCGCGTACTACCGCGGCCGCGTCCACGCCACGGCGCCTGGTCTGGGCATGCTCTGGATCCGGGAGCAGGGGCGAAACGCGCGCCGCGCCGTACCGGCGGATGAATACAGCATCCACCGGCTGGGCAGGGCGCGGCGCTAAAGGGTCACCACACGTCGCCTACTGGTACCAGAACCAGCCTGGCGGCACCCAGTCCGGAGGAACTTCCCGGCCGCCATTTCCGCCGCACTGGCTGCAGCTATAGCTGGCGCTGGCCGCCGTCCATTGGCTCTCATCCAGCAGCCGCGCCGGCACAAAGTCGTCGAACACCAGATAGTCCGCGCTGCCGCAGTCCCGGCAGCAAAGCTGCTCGGACGGCCGCGGTGGGGCTCCGGCCCCGGCCCGGGCCTCAGGCCCGGAAGCTGTCAATGCCAATCTTCCTCCTTGGATGCACCCCGCGTCCCCGACGGCGGGATAAGACGGTGGATCAAGCGGACAACTGGACTGCGCTGCCGTCCAGGTTCGGTTCCAGCACCAGCAGCCGGCAGTCGGACAGACGCGGATCCACGCGAGCGGGCAGATGGCCTGCTGCGCAAGTTTCGTGAAGGTCCGCAAGTGCGGCTGGTTCGGCTGCGGCCCTCCGCAGATCCACTTCGACGGTCAGGCCAGGGGTAATGGAACTGGTTCGCCGGATGAGCGAGTACAGGCCGATCAGAGTATGGCCATCAAGCTTTCCCAAGACTTTGATGCTGGCCGACCCAGTGTCCAAATCCACCCGGACGATGACGCGAAGCTTTTGGACCATGGCACTTCCTTCATGACTTCCGCTGCTTGTCCGCCCCATCGTAGTTGCGAATATGTGACCTAGGCAACATTCCAGCGTCGATAGTGCCACTCGCAGCGGAAATTCGGGCGGGCCCACTGCTTTGCTGTCCGGGCAGACGCGAAGCGGCCCCGGCATTGCTGCCGGGGCCGCGGAGTCTTCCGGGCCGGCCGTGAGCCGGCCCGGAGGGTCGTCAGGCGTGGGTGTGGCCGTGGGACCGGCCGGTCACCATGCCGACGATGCCGGCAACGAGCAGGCCGCCGATGATGGCAAGGATCCAGGTGCCAAGGTCGAAGAATCCCTGGACGCCGGCCCCAAACAGAACGCTGCCGATCCAGCCGCCGACAATAGCGCCGACGACGCCCAGCGCCAGGCTGGTGAGCCAGCCGCCTCCGACCCGTCCAGGCAGGACTGCCTTGACGATCGCACCAACGATCAGGCCAAGAATGATCCACGCAATGATTCCCATGACTGCTCCTTTCAACGGCAACATAGGTCAGGCATTAGCCTGCAGCAGGTTCCAGCGACGGCCGGCCCGGAGATTGCCGAACCAACCGCAACGGCAAAACCTACCTGTTTTCGTTCGGCTCCTTCCGGGTGCCGTCGGACGAAACTCTAAGCATGCTTCCTAGATCAGTTGTGCCACACCCCTGCCTCCGATGCAAGCCCGTGCCCGCCGCCGCGGTGCACCGGCGGTGGGCTGCTCCGGGCTGTCTTCCTGCCAGAAAATCATGCCGTCCGGGAATATCAGCACCTCCTTCCGGCGCTTTTAGTAAGACCACTTATTACAATGGAAGCTCCATTGCTGGTCCTAAGTGGGGGAAGAATCATGGACGATCCAACACTTGCCGGAAGCCTGCTGCACGTTCTGGTGCCGCGCAGTTTCGGGCGCCACAACACGGACAGCGCCGAGTTCAGCATCCTGTCGGTCGAAATTTGGACCACGGGGATCATCGTGAACATGCAGGTGCGTTCGGCTGCGGGTCCGGAATTCAAGCGGCCTGGCATTGTGCTGGAGGACCATTTAGGCACCGTCTACACCCGTAGGGGGTCCGTCAGCCTCGGCGCCAGGCACCTGCAGTATTTCGAACCGACGGTCCCCGAGGGCATCCGCAGCCTGACCATCAAATGCGTGGACTCCCAAGGCGTCCATGAAGTGCTGTTCTTCGCGGTCCCGGCACCACGCATCATGAAGGGCGGACGGCTCAGGGTGCGGAATCCGGGGTACCCGCAGGCAGGCACGGGCCAGCACCAGGAGGCCAGCTGACCTGCGGGCGTCAGGCGCGGGCGCCCGGGGAAGAGCAATAGTTGAACCGCTACTACGGTCACCGGCAGGCATGCCGCGGGGCTTGGAGAGGAACGCATGAGCAGCCACGATGGGGACAGCACGCGGACGGACCAACTGACCTTCCAGAATCCGGTCACCCGGTACCCTTCGATCAGCCCGCCAAAGCAGGACCAGCCGGAGCCTGGTCTTGACCGCGATCTGGAGCCGGAAACCGACCGGGGCGAATATTCCTACCGCGGCACCGGCCGGCTTGAAGGGCGCAAGGCGCTCATTACGGGTGCCGACTCGGGGATCGGTGCCGCGGTGGCCATTGGCTTTGCCCGCGAGGGGGCCGATGTGGCGCTGAACTACCTACCCGAGGAGCAGGCTGATGCCGAGAAGGTCTGCCGCCTTATCGAAGACGCCGGCCGTAAGGCCGTCCCGCTGCCGGGCGACCTGACCAACGCCGGTTTCTGCGCCGAACTGGTGGACCAGGCTGCCGAGAGTCTCGGCGGCCTGGATATCGTGGTCAACAACGCCGGCCGCCAGATCGCCGTCGAAACGCTCGAGGAACTGTCCGAGGACCAGTGGACCCGCACCTATGAAACGAATATTCGGGCCATCTTCCTGGTGACCAAGGCGGCCCTGCGGCATTTGCCCGCGGGCTCGGCCATCATCAACACCACCTCCGTGCAGGCCTACAGCCCCTCTCCGACGCTGATTGACTATGCGTCCACCAAGGCGGCGATCAACAACTTCACCAAGGGCCTGGCCCAGCAGCTGGCACCGAAGGGAGTGCGGGTCAATGCGGTAGCCCCCGGGCCGTTCTGGACGCCGCTGCAGGTTTCCGACGGGCAGCCGAAGGAAGCGCTGCCGGATTTCGGCAAGAGCACACCGATCGGCCGGGCCGGCCAGCCCACGGAACTGGCACCAGCCTATGTTTTCCTGGCATCGCCGGAATCCAGCTATGTGATCGGCGAAACGCTCAACGTGAACGGCGGCATGCCGACGCCGTAAGGGGCATCCCCGCCGCAAAGGGCCCGACGCCAACTCGCACACCAGCAGGGGAAGCCGAAAGAAGGAACGGTCGATGGGCGTTTTCGAACTGTACCGCGATGGTGATGCCAAGTTCAGGTTCCGCATACTCGACGACAACGGCGCCATCGTGGCCGTCTCCGCGGAACATGAGGACAAGGCTGCGGCGATCGCAGCCATCAACACTGCACGGGACTGCGCCGCGACCTCGCGCGTGCTCGATCTGTGCGGTGCGCAGCCCGAGCACCTGGCGGTGGGCGACGGCGGGTACTTCCTCGGCTAAGCCGCCGCTGGGGCGGGCCCGGCGGCCGGGCCCGCCCCAGCGGGATCACCTCCTGTGCAGGTGCGGTCAGGAGGAGATGAACTCCACAAGCTCCCCCACCCGGTCCTCCGGATAGTTGCGCGCAATATCTCCCTGGCTGATCATGCCGATGAGGTTGTGCCCGTCAATAACCGGAAGCCGGCGCACCTTGTGGCTCTTCATCGTCTCGACAGCTTCGTCGATGCTGTCATCGGCCCCAATCGTGACCGGCTTGCCCTGGGCCAGCTCACCCGCCTTGACGCTGCGCGGATCGCCGCCGGCGGCAATGCATTTGATCACGATGTCACGGTCGGTGATCATGCCCTTGAGCCGCTGGTCATCCCCGCAGATCGGCAGCGAGCCCACATCGAACTCCTGCATTTTCTTGGCGGCCGCCGCCAGCGTCTCGTTCTCGCCGACGCATTCGGCGCCGCCGGTCATGATCTCCCGTGCTGTTGTCATTTCCAGTCCTTTCCTTTCAGCATCCGGCTTCACGTGTTGTCTTCGATGCGCACCTGGCCATAAGGGACTTCTTCGGAGATCATTGCCTGTAACTCGCTGGGCATGACCCTGACATGGACGCCGTACAGCCGCTCTGCCGCGGACTGCTGCATGACCGGCCGCACAGTGGCTGCCTCCTGGGGTGTGGCCCGGGCCAGGAACGCCTCATAGGCCGACGGCAGGTCGGGTCCAAGCGCCGCCTCCTGCGCCCCATGAGATCCCGTCTGCGCGCTGTAGGGCGCCGTCTCCTGCGCCGGAGGGCCTGCCGGGCCGGCGGTACCGGCAGCGGGTGCCGCTGCTTCGAAGCTACCGCCGGCAGGTGTATCGTGCACGCTGCCGCGCCAGGCTCCCGTTTCGCTGCCGCGGCCTTCGACGAACTCCTTGAACCGGCGCAGGTCGGACTTTACCTGCAGGCTGTCGAACCCGAGCGCGGCCCCGGCCTTTTCCGTCAGCGTCTCCGTGTCCCATTGCAGCCTGACATTCACCCGGGTGTCCTCCTCGCCGAGCCGCTCAAAGGTCACCGCCCCGGCATGCGTGGTGCCGTCCACGCTGCGCCAGGCCACCTTCCGGTCAGGCTGCTGCTCGACGATTTCGGTTTCGAACTCCCGCTCGACGGTGCCGACCTTCATCCGCCAGCGGTTGGTGGTATCGGTCAGCTGCGTAACGGATTCCACGCCGGCCATGAAGCGGGGGAAGGACTCGAACTGTGTCCATTGGTTGTAGGCCGTGCCGACCGGCACTGCGACATCGATGGATTCTTCTACGGTGGCCATGGATCGTACTCCTCCGGTCATTCGGATCGCTGCACGGACGGCGGCAAATCAGGCCTGCCAGTGCCTTCATGCCCCGATGCTAAGCGTACTTAGGCATCCAGGTGCGGCAAACCCTGCAGCGCTCAGGGCAGCACCGGTTCCTGGCTGAAACGCCCTTCCCAGACCGCCCGGGAACCGGACTCCCCCACCTGGACTACCGTCGCCGTGGTGCCGGCGGCGAGGCCAACCACCAGAACGGCGGCGACGGCGGCCAGCGCCCGCCTGCCGCCGGCGCCGACGGCGGAGCGGATCCGGAGCGATGCCTGAGTTCCGTACCGGAACCAGAGCCACTGGGCCAGCGTCACGGCAAAGAGCGCGGCAGTCCACGGCAGGAGGTTCAGGCCCAGCCCAACATGGGCCTGAACCTCCGGTGTGGGATTGATGCGGGCCAGCAGCCATTGGCCGGCCTGCTGGGTCAGCGGGACCAGGACCAGGGCGGCCAGGGCAGCCAGCGGGGTGGCGATGCCCAGGCGCCGGCGGGCGGCCGGCCACAGCAGGCTCAGCACCGTGCACAGCGCGGCCAGCGGGACCATGACTACGGTGGCGTGCACCAGCAGCACGTGCAGCGGCAGTCCGTTGAATTCATAGTCCACACTGGTCAAGACGCGGCAGGAGCCGGGATGGTTCAGCAGGACGGGGCATTGTTTTCCGGACACTGAGCACCTAAGAATGGACCATGACGGTCACCCTGAGGTCCCTCGAAACAGCAGTCCCCGCCACCGTCCTGGTGCAGGACCAGGTCCGGGACGTGTTTGCCGGGCAGCCCGGCCTGACCCGCCTGGGCAGCCGGCTGGTAGGCGCGTCCTTCGACCATTCCGGGATCGAGCGCCGGTACACGGTGCTTGAGGAACTCACGCTGGAACGCCAAAGCGAGAACCCGGTGTTTTTCGACGCGGCAAGCAGGCTGATCCTCTCGCCCAGCACGAAGGTCCGCAACGACATCTTTGCCGAGCAGGGCACCGAATTGTTCGTGGCGGCCGCCCGTAAAGCACTCGGATCCGCAGACGGGATCGAGGCCGCGGACATTACCCATTTGGTCACTGTTTCCTGCACCGGCTTCTTCAACCCGGGTCCGGACTACAAGATTGTCCGCGCGCTGGGACTGCGCCCGTCGGTACGGCGCTACCATCTTGGCTTCATGGGCTGCTACGCCGCCTTTCCCGCGCTGCGGGCGGCCAAGTCCTTCTGCGAAGCCGAGCCGGACGCCGTGGTCCTGGTGGTATCCGCGGAGCTGTGCACGCTGCATGTGCGCTCCTCCAATGATCCGGACACCATCATGGGCTCGTCGCTGTTCGCCGACGGCGCAGCGGCCGCCGTGGTCACCGCCCGGGACCTTCCCGCGCGGCGGCCCTACTTGGAACTGGACCACTTCGAAACCATTCTGACGCCCGTGGGCGAGGAGTCCATGGCCTGGAACATCGGCGATGAGGGATTCGAGATGGTCCTGGGCACCTATGTTCCACACATTATCGACGAGCATATTGTCGGCGCGCTGGCACCCCTGCTGGCGCACGAAGGCTGGGACCAGCCGTACCGGCAGCTCGAGCACTGGGCCATCCACCCCGGCGGCCGCAGCATCCTGGACAAGGTGGAGGCCAAGCTCGAACTGACCGCGAAACAACTGGTGCCGGCACGCGACACCCTGCGCGATTACGGGAATATGAGCAGCGCGACCGTGCTGTTCGTGCTCAAGCATATTCTGGACCAGCCCTTCGCCGGCGGGCGGGAACGGGTCTGCGCGATGGCTTTCGGCCCCGGGCTGACGGTGGAGACCGGGCTGCTGACCAAGACCGGCGGCACCGCCTGAGGCCGCCGTGCCCTTCCTGTCCCGGCGGGCGGCCGATGCCGTGGAGGAGATGGACCGGCCGGACTGCGACCCGTCCACGCTGCAGCGAACCTACAGGCAGTTCGCACTCATCAACCGGGCGGTTTCAGGCTGGCGCCGTACCTATCTGAGGCAGCTGCGGCCGCGCCTGGCGGCAGCGGCGGCCGGAGCGCCCGATGCCGAACCGCGCGCGGCCACCGTGCTCGACATCGGCTGCGGGGCAGGCGACGTGGCCCGCAGCCTGGCCCGCTGGGCTGCGGCGGACGGACTGCCGGTGGAGATCACCGCCGTCGACCCGGATCCGCGCGCCTACGCTTACGCGGCCTCGCGTCCTGCCGTGCCCGGCCTGACCTTCCGCCAGGCATTCAGCTCCGAATTGGTCGCCGAAGGTTTCCGCTTCGATCTGGTCATCTCCAACCATATCCTGCACCATCTGGCACCGGCGGAACTGCACGCGCTGCTGGCCGATTCCCAGGCGCTGGGCCGCAGCCTTGCCCTGCACAGCGACATTGCCCGGAGCCGGCCGGCGTATCTGCTTTTTGCCGCCGGCACCTTGCCGTTCTTCCATCGCTCCTACATCCGCCGGGACGGCCTGACGTCCATCCGCCGCAGCTACACAGCCCGGGAATTGCGCCGCGCCGTCCCGCCGGAGTGGGACGTGCGGCAGGATTCGGTCTTCCGTCTCCATCTGGTCTTCGAGCCGCCGGGAGCCGGCGGTGCATGACGTGGTGATCGTGGGCGGCGGGCCAGTGGGCATGTTCCTGGGCATCCTGCTGGCCCGGCGGGGACTGGACACGGTGGTGCTGGAGCAGCGGTCGCAGCGCAGCGGGCATTCGCGCGCCATCGGCATCCATCCGCCGGCGCTGGAGGTCCTGGACGAGGCTGGCACTGCCGCCGAACTGGTGGCAGCGGGGCTGCCGATCCGCCGCGGCATCGCCCGCAGCTGCGGCGCCGATGTCGCTGCCTTGTCCTTCAGCGGGGTGTCGCAGCGTTTCCCCTACGTCCTGACGGTGCCCCAGAGCGTCACCGAACGCATCCTGGCCCGGCAGCTGCAGGCAGCGGCCCCGGAGGCCCTGCGCACCGGGATGCGCGTGCGCCAAGTACACGACGACGGCGGCGGCGTCGCCGTCCGGGCCGAGGACGGCACTGTGTACCGGTCCCGGCTGGCGGTGGCCGCCGACGGCGCCCGCTCCCCGATCCGCACGGACCTGGGGATCAAGGTTGCCGCTCGCCGTTACCCCGACTGCTACCTGATGGGTGACTTTCCCGACGGGACTGCCGACGCCGGGCTGGGCGTGCTGTACCTCGAACCGGACGGCATCGTCGAGTCCTTTCCGCTGCCCGGCGGGCTGCGGCGCTGGGTTGTCCGTACCTCGGCCCTGGTGCCGGCACCCTCGGCCGCCCAACTGGCCGGCATGGTACGGGAACGTACCGGCGTCGTACTGGATGCGGGCGGCAACTCGATGCTCAGCGCTTTCGACGTCCGGTCCACGCTGGCCCGGCGGCTGGTCTGCGGCCGGATCGTGCTAGCCGGGGACGCCGCCCACGAGATCAGCCCGATCGGGGGCCAGGGCATGAACCTGGGCTGGCTGGATGCCGCGGAGCTGGCCCCGCTGATCGCCGCCGGGCTACGTGGCGAGCCGGTGGCGCGGCGGCTACGCTGCTTCGAGCGCTCCCGCCGCCGGGCGGCCCGGGTTGCCGCCGCGCAGGCGCACCTGAATATGGCGCTGGGCCGGCCGCTGCCGCCCCGGGTCTTCGCCCTGCGCACCGCGCTGATCCGGACCGCACTCGGCCTGCCTGGTGCGGGCCAGGCGGTGGCCCGCCGCTTCACCATGAGCTGAGCGCAGGTTGCTCCCGGAAACCGCCCGAGGACTGCCCGGGACGCTGGTTGAATTGGTTTTCCGACGCCGTCCGCCCGCAGCTAAAGTGGCATAAGGATCAGCAGCCAACGAAGGGGAACCATGCGCCCACTGCGCCGCATTGCGGTCCTGTCGCTTCATACTTCCCCGCTGGCCGTGCCGGGGGGCGGTGATGCCGGCGGAATGAATGTCTACGTCCGTTTCCTCTCCCGTGAGCTGGTGGCGATGGGTGCCGAAGTGGACGTTTTTACCCGGATGACCTCCCGCGACCTGGAACCGGTGGAGTATCCGCGCCCCGGTGCCCGCCTGGTCCATCTGCCGGGCGCGCCGTCGGACGAAGTTCCCAAGGAGGAACTGCCCTCGCGGCTACCGGAGCTGGAGCGCCAGCTGCGGCTGTTCGCGGCGTCCGACGGCAGCCGTTACGACGTGATCCACTCGCACTACTGGCTCTCCGGCAGGGTCGGCCTGGCGCTGCAGCAGGATTGGCGAGTGCCGCTGGTCCATTCCATGCACACCATGGCCAAGGTCAAGAACCAGCACCTGCTGCCCGGCGAGGCTCCGGAGCCCCGCATCCGGGTCCAGGGCGAACAGCAGATTGCGGCCGGATGCGCCCGGCTGATCGCGAACACCCGCACCGAAGCGACGGAACTGACCGACCTCTACGGCGCGGCGCCGGGCAAGATCGACGTCGTCCCACCCGGCGTCGACCTGACAACGTTCCACCCCGGCGGGCGCAGCAGCGCGCGGCGCACGGCCGGCATCGGCGAGGACGAATTCCATATCCTTTTTGCCGGCCGGATCCAGGTGCTCAAGGGCCCCCAGATACTGCTGGCCGCGGCGGAGCTGCTGCGCCAGGCCCATCCGGAAATGAAACTACGCATCTCCATTGTCGGTGAACCAAGCGGAGCGACCCGGCTGGATCTTGCCCCGCTGATCCACCGCCACGGGCTCGCCGGCAGGGTCAAGCTCGCACCACCGGTGCCCGCCGGCCAGCTGGCCGCCTGGTTCCGCAGTGCCGACGTCGTGGCAGTGCCGTCCTACAGCGAGTCCTTCGGGCTGGTGGCCCTGGAGGCGCAGGCCTGCGGCATCCCGGTGGTGGCCACCAACGTGGGCGGCCTGCCCTCGGCCGTCAGCCACGGGGCCACCGGCCTGCTGGTGGACGGCCACGGGGCACAGGACTGGGCTGCGGCCTTGGCCGAGCTGTATGAGTACCCTCAGTTCCGCCGGCGGCTGGGCGCCAATGCGGCCATCCATGCCGCCGCCTTCGGCTGGGAGCAGACTGCGGCACTGACGGCGCACAGCTACCAGCACGCCGTCGACCATTTCCGCGCCGGCCGGCAGATCGCCTGATGCCTTCCCGCCGCCGAAACCAGTCCCGGCGGCGGCAAGACGGCAGGTGCCGGTTAACCGGACGGTGTCTGCCTGGCCCGGTCGACCAGGTCATTGTGCCCGGCCTCCCGGGCGCAGTTGGCGCAGCAGTAGATGCCTTCGCCGCCTTCCACCCCGTGGCCGAGGATCCGGCAGCCGCAATGGGCGCAGGCCGGGGCCATCATGTGGATCGCGCATTCGAAACTGTCGAAGGTACGGGTCTCCCCGCTGCGGGTGACGGTAAAGGTCTTGTCGTACTCGTTGCCGCACATATCGCAGGTGGCCATGGCTTCCTCCTGGCATCGGTACCGGCACGCCTGGGGCATGCCGGAATCCTCTAGGTCCTGTCCATCCCCGGCGGCGTCGTGGCTGTGACCGTGCCCACTGTGCCGCCGCCACTTCAACCTAACAGCGGCCGCTCCGGCTGTCACGCCCTGGGCGCACTCCCGGCCAGCTCCGCAGCAATCGCCGCGACGCCGCGCAGGACCTCCTCGAAACTGGTGGACAGCGGGGACAGGCCCAGCCGGATACCGCACGGGTTCCGATAGTCGGGGATGATGCCCCGCTCCCAGAGCCTGACCGTCGCGGTCCTGGCTCCCGGGTGGTCGATGGTGACGTGGCTGCCGCGCCGCTCCGGCTCGCGCGGGGACGTAGCCACCGCGCCGGTGCCGGCCAGCAGCGTGTCCACCACGTCAAGGGCGTAGCTGGTCAGTGCGATCGATTTTTCCCGGATAGCGCCGATGCCTGCCCGGCCGATCAGCGCGATCATGTCCTGCATCGCGGCCATCCCGATGATCGGCGGCGTCCCGCTGGCAAATCGGCGGATGCCCTCGGCCGGCTGGTAGCCCTGCTCCATGCCGAACGGGTCCCGGCTGCCGATCCAGCCCTGGATCGGCTGGGCCAGCTGCTGGTGCGTGGAACGCACGTAGGCCCAGGCCGGCGCGCCCGGTCCGCCGTTGAGGTACTTGTAACTGCAGCCGACGGCCAGGTCCACGCCCCAGGCATCGAGTTCCACCGGCACGGCGCCGGCCGAATGGCACAGGTCCCACAGCATCAGGGCGCCGGAGGCCTGGACCACCTCGGTGATCGCGCGCATGTCGGCCAGATGGCCGGAGCGGTAGGCGACATGGCTGAGCACCACCAGCGCGGTGTCCGGGCCGACGGCGGCACGCACGGACTTCGGCTCCGCCCCGCCGTCGTACGGCACCTGGAGCCAGTCCAGTTCCAGACCGCATTCGGCGGCAATCCCCTCAAGCACGTACCGGTCGGTGGGAAAGTTGTCCCGGTCCACCAGCACGCGGTGCCGGCCGGGCCGGGCGGCAACGGCAGCCCGTGCCAGCTTGTAGAGCAGCACGGTGGTGGAGTCCGCCACAATGCACTGGCCGGGACCGGCACCCAGGGCCACACGCCCGAGTTCATCCCCCAGCTGCTGCGGCAGGTCCAGCCAGCCCTCATCCCAGCCGCGGATCAGCCGGCCGCCCCAACCTTGGACCATCAGGTCCCGGACCCGTTCGACCGAGGCCTGAAGCGGCCGGCCCAGCGAGTTCCCGTCCAGGTAGGCCGGCACCTGCGGATCGTCGGCGCCCACGAACAGCTGCCGGTAGCCGGCCAGCGGATCCTTGCCGTCGAGCTGCCGGGAACGGCCAAGCAGTTCATCGTATGCGCTCATGCGGCCAGCATACGGCTACGCCAGTGCGCTGACCGTGCCGGTGAAATGCAGCCGCCGGCTGTGTTCGCCCCAGCCGGTGAAGCGCGAGCCGGTCCAGTGGCCGTTGCCGGCCAGATCCTCGATCCGCAGGGCAACCGCGGCCGGCAGGTACACCGGCGCGGCGAACCGGATCTCCCATTCATGGCTGCCGCCGGCTGCAGCCTCCAGGTCCGCCAGCACCCGCGCGGCCAGGTACATGCCGTGGGCGATGGACCGCTTCATCCCGAGCAGCCGTGCCGAGAGGGTGCTGAGGTGGATCGGGTTGAAGTCGCCGGACACCGCCGCGTAGTCGCGGCCGGCCTCCGGTCCCAGCCACCAGCGCGCGGTCGGTACCGGTGGACGGAAATCTTCCCGGGGCGGTCGCTCCGTGCTGTCCAGGCCGGGCCGGAACACTCCCTTGGCCAGGTATTCGGAGCGGCCCTCCCAGACCGTCCCGCCTGCGGCGGACACCTCGGTGCGCACATCCACCCGGGTGCCGGCATGGTGGCCGCGGAGGTTCTCCACCCAGGCCGAGAACGCCAGCGGCTCGATGAAATGCACCGGCCGGCGCTGGCTGACCCGGTTGGCCAGGTGCACCAGTCCCGGCAGCGGCAGCGGGAAATCGCCACGCGCCAGCACGCTCATCGCCACCGGGAAAGCGGCGGTGTGCAGGAAGGCCGAGGGCAGCGTGTCGCGCACCGTGCCGCCCACCAAATGCTGGAACCTGGTCAGCTGCTCAAGATCCACCTGGACATCGGCCACGGTGTGCCGGACCGCCGGCAGTCCGTCCGGGCGCGCGCCGCCGGTAATCCGCTCCCGTGCCGCCGTCGCGGCGGCTTGGGCCAGCAGCCTGGGGACGGAAGGCAGCTCGGGCAGCCGCACTTCCCGGAATCCGGCCGTGCCGGCCGCCGGGCTCATGCGCCCACCAGGCTCTGGCCGCAGACCCGCAGCGTCTGTCCGTTGATGCCGGCCGCGGCGCCGCCGGACAGGAAGGCCACCGCCTCGGCCACGTCCCGCGGCAGGCCGCCCTGCTGCAGCGAGGGCAGCAGGCGCCGGGCCACCTGGCGCGCGGCGGCCGGCATCCGCGCAGTCATCTCGGTTTCGATGAATCCGGGCGCGACGGCGTTGATCGTCCCGCCGCGGGCGGCCAGCAGCGGCGCCGAGGACCTGACCATGCCGATGATCCCGGCTTTGGAGGCGGCATAGTTGGTCTGGCCGCGGTTGCCGGCGATCCCGCTGGTGGAGGCCAGGCAAACGATCCGCGGGGCGGGGCCGAGCAGGTTGGAGGCCAGGAGGGCCTCGTTTAGGCGCAGCGGGGCGGCGAGGTTGACCTCCAGCACGGCGTCCCAGCGCTCCGCATCCATGTTCGCCAGCAGCTTGTCCCGGGTAATGCCGGCGTTGTGCACCACGATATCGATCCGGCCGTGCCGGCCCGCTTGCTCGATGATCCGGGCCCCGGCGTCCGGGCGCGTGATATCCAACTGCAGGGCGGTGCCACCGATCCGGTTGGCGACGGCCGCCAACTGTTCCCCGGCCGCCGGCACATCGACCACGACGACATCGGCGCCGTCACGCCGCAGCACCTCGGCGATGGCGGCTCCGATGCCCCGTGCCGCCCCGGTCACCACGGCCGTGTGGCCGGCCAGTGGACGTTCCGGCTCCGCCGCGGGCTGGCCGTCGGTGGAGCCGACCAGCAGGAACTGGCCGTCCACATACGCGCTGCGGGCCGAGAGCAGGAAACGCAGCGCGCCGGTAACGCCCGGTGCGTCCACGTCCACGCCGTCGCCGAGCAGGATGCCGTTGCCGGTGGCCCCGCCGCGCAATTCGCGGGCGAGGGAGCGCAGCAGGCCCTCCACGCCCTGCCGGGCCGCAGCGGCCGCCGGCGGCAGTGTCTCGCAGGCCTGGCGGGAGACCGTCACGATCCGCCCGCCGGGCGCCAGCTCCCGCAGGGCCGCCCCGACGGCCAGCGCCGAAGCTGCCAGGTCCGCGGGTCCGGCCACCTCATCCAGCACCGCCACGATGGCGCCCAGCCGTTCCCCGTGCGCGGCCTGGCGGCGGATCTGCAGGCCCAGGTCCGGCAGTGGGCCGGCCAGGGCGTCGGCGCCGCTGCCGCCCAGCACCAGGACCGGGCCGGGCAGCAGCGGCTCGCCGGGACGGTAGCGGCGCAGTACTGCCGGACGCGGCAGCCCGAATCGGCCGGCGATTTCCCGCGCCACCGGGTGCGAAACCAGGTTCAGATAGCTGTCCTGTGCCGTTGCCATCGCTCAGCACGCCTCCAGGATGGCCGCCACACCCTGGCCGCCGGCGGCGCAGATGGAAATCAAGCCGCGTCCGCGGCGGCCCTCGGCGCCGGCCTGCTCGTGGAGCAGCTTGGCGAGGGTGGCCACGATCCGTCCGCCGGTGGCGGCAAAGGGATGCCCTGCCGCCAGCGAGGAGCCGGCGACATTGAGCCGGTTGCGGTCCACGCTGCCCAGCGGCGAATCCAGTCCGAGCTTGTTGCGGCAGAACTCCTCGCTCTCCCAGGCCGCCAGATGGCACAGGACGGTGCCAGCGAACGCCTCGTGGATTTCGACAAAGTCGAAGTCCGGCAGGCTCAGCCCGTTGCGCTCCAGCAGCCGCGGGACCGCGTAGGCCGGAGCCATCAGCAGGCCCTCCCGGCCATGGACGAAGTCCACCGCAGCGGCCTCGGCATCCACCACCCGGGCGAGCATGGGCAGGTCGTTGCGCCGGGCGTAGTCTTCGGAGCCGAGCAGCACCGCGGAGGCGCCGTCGGTCAGCGGGGTGGAATTGCCTGCGGTCATGGTGGCCTCTTCGCCGAGGGACTTGCCGAACACCGGCTGCAGCTTCGCCAGTTTCTCCAGCGAGGTGTCCGGCCGCAGGTTCCCGTCCCGGAGCTGGCCGCGGTACGGGGTGATGAGGTCGTCGAAGAAGCCGCGCCCGTAGGCGGCGGCCAAATTGGCATGGCTGGCCAGCGCGAGCTCGTCCTGGGCCTCGCGGGTGATCTTCCAGGCGGCAGTAGTCAGTGCCTGATGCTCCCCCATGGACAGGCCGGTCCGCGGCTCAGCCGTGCTGGGGGCGTGCGGCGCCAGATCCCGCGGCCGCAGCCGCGCCAACGCGGCCAGCTTCTGCTTGGTGCTGCGGGCCCGGCCCAGTTCCAGCAGCACGGTACGCAGGCCCTCGCTGACCGCGATCGGGGCGTCCGAGGCGGAATCGACCCCGCCGGCCACGGCGGATTCGATCTGGCCCAGCTTGATCTTGTTCGCCAGTCCGATGACCGTTTCCAGTCCGGTGGCGCAGGCCTGCTGGAGGTCATAGACGGGCGTTTCCGGGGACAGGGCCGAGCCCAGCACCGCTTCCCGGGTCAGGTTGAAGTCGCGCGAGTGCTTGAGCACCGCGCCGGCCGCCACTTCGCCGATCCGCTCGTCCTGCAGCCCGAAGCGGGCCACCAGTCCATCCAGGGCGGCCGTGAGCATGTCCTGGTTGCTTGCCCCGGTATAGGCGCTGTTGGCGCGGGCAAAGGGAATGCGGTTGCCGCCGATCACCACGGCATCGCGGATCGGCTGGGACTGGGGTGCTGTTGCCATCGAGATCGCTCCTGGAGTCGCTCCGGCGGGCCGGTGGGTGGTGGTTACCGTTACCAAGCGTAACTGATACGCTCGGTAACGTGAATAACGCCACATCCTCCCCCGCCGCGGGCGACGGGCGGTCCGCCCGCTGGGACCGGCACCGGGCCGACCGCCGCCAGGAGCTGATCCGTGCTGCACGCCAGGCCGTGCACCTGCTTGGCCCTGCCGCCTCGATGGAAGAGATCGCCGCCGCGGCCGGCACGTCCAAACCGGTGTTCTACCGGTACTTCGGGGACAAGGCCGGGCTGCAGCGTGCCGTCGGCGAAGTCGTGATCGGCAAAATGCAGGAGCGGCTGCAGGAGGCGGCCGCCGCGGCCGGCACGCCGCACGAAGGACTGCGGGCCATGGTCGCCGCCTACCTGCAGATGGCCGAGACCTCGCCCAACGTCTACGCTTTCGTGACCCGGCCCGGGGCCCTGGATGCCCCGGCAGCAGTGTCCCCGGGCAGTGGGGAACCGGACGCGCTGAGCCACTTCTTCGCCGCCATCACCCGGATGATGGAAACGGCCATCCAGTACCAGCTGCAGGCCGCCGGCGGAACCGCCGCGGACGGGCGCGGGCTGCAGTACTGGCCCACCGCGGCCATTGGCATGGTCCGGGCGGCCGGCGAACTGTGGCTGGGCAGCGCCGAGGGGCCCGGCAAGCCCAGCCGCGAAGACATGACCGATCAACTGACCGCGTGGCTGCTGACCGGCCTTGCCGGGCAGTTCGCCGGGCCGCCGGCCGCTGTCCGCCCGCAGCCGCTGGCCGCCGCCCTGCCCTCGAAGGAGTCCCGATGACCCAGCACACCGCACTGTCCGCTCAGCCCGCCGGCCCCGGCGAATCCGCCGCGGGCCCCCGGATCGACGTTGAGGCGCTGGGCAGCTACCTGCTCGGCCGCTGGGCCGGCGTCCGCCGGGCGGCACGCGACCTTACCGCGGATCCGGACCTGCACCGGATCGACGGACTGCCGATGGCCGAGCATCGCCGCCGCGTCACCGCCCAGCTGCAGCTGCTGGTGGAACGCGGCTCGGTGCACCGGGCCTTTCCGTCCCGGCTTGGCGGCGCGGACGATCCGGGCGGAAACATCGCCGGCTTCGAGGAGCTGGTGCTCGCCGATCCGTCCCTGCAGATCAAGGCCGGCGTGCAGTGGGGCCTGTTCGGCTCAGCCATCCTGCACCTGGGCACTGCCGCGCACCACGACCGGTGGCTGCCGGACGTCATGAGCCTGCGGCTGCCCGGGGCGTTCGCGATGACCGAAACCGGCCACGGCTCCGATGTCTCCGCCATCGCCACCACCGCCACCTTCGATCCGGCGACGGACGAATTCGTGCTCCATACCCCGTTCCGGGCCGCTTGGAAGGACTACCTGGGCAACGCAGCCCGGGACGGCAAGGCCGCCGTCGTTTTCGCCCAGCTCATCACCGGCGGCGGGCCGCGTGCCGTCCGGCACGGCGTGCACGCCTTCGTCGTCCCGATCCGCGACGACGGCGGCGCCTTCCTGCCGGGCGTCGGCGGGGATGACGATGGCCTCAAAGGCGGACTGAACGGCATCGACAACGGCAGGCTGCACTTCGACCACGTCCGCATCCCCCGCACCAACCTGCTCAACCGCTACGGGGACGTGGCACCGGACGGAACCTACTCCTCCCCCATCGCCAGCCCGGGGCGCCGCTTCTTCACCATGCTGGGCACCCTGGTCCAGGGCAGGGTCTCCCTGGACGGGGCCGCCGTAGCCGCCAGCAAGGCGGCCCTGGCCATTGCCGTCAGGTACGCCAACGAGCGGCGCCAGTTCAGGGCCACCCCGGATGCCGAGGAACAGAAACTGCTGGACTACCAGCTGCACCAGCGCCGCCTGCTGACCCGGCTGGCCACCACGTACGCGGCGTCGTTCGCCCATGAAGAACTGCTGGCCGGCTTCCACGAGGTCTTCTCCGGTGCCCGCGACACGGACGCGGACCGGCAGGATCTGGAAACCCTGGCCGCCGCGCTGAAGCCGCTGAGCACCTGGCACGCGCTGGAGACGCTGCAGGAGTGCCGCGAGGCCTGCGGCGGCGCCGGCTTCCTGGCCGAGAACCGGCTGGCCTTGCTCCGCGCCGACCTCGATGTCTATGCGACCTTCGAGGGGGACAACAACGTGCTGCTGCAGCTGGTGGCCAAGCGGCTGCTGTCGGACTACGCCGCCGAGTTCCGCAAAGCGGACTTTGGTGTGCTGGCCCGTTGGGTGGCCGCACAGGCCGCGGACGCCACCTGGCACCGCACCGGCCTGCGCCAAATGGTCCAGACGGTCGCGGACAGCGGATCGGAAAAGAAGGCGGCCAACTACCTCAAGGACGAGGCCAGCCAGCGGGCGCTGCTCACCGACCGCGTCGGCGCCATGGTCGCCGCGCTGGCCGGGTCGCTGCGCGGAGCGGCCAAGCTGCCGCCGGCCGAAGCGGCCAAAGTCTTCAACCGCCACCAGCACCAGCTGATCGAGGCTGCCCGGGCGCACGCGGAACTGCTGCAGTGGGAGGCCTTCAGCCGGGCGCTGGCCGGCATCAAGGAACCAGGCACGCTCGCAGTGCTGACCCGGCTGCGGGACCTCTTCGGCCTCGGCCTGGTGGAGAAGAACCTGGGCTGGTACCTGATGAACGGCAGGCTTTCGGCCCAGCGCGCCCGCACCGTGGGCCCTTATGTGAACCGGCTGCTGCACCGGCTGCGTCCGCATGCGCAGGACCTGGTGGACGCCTTCGGCTACGGTCCCGGGCAGCTGCGTGCCGCCATCGCGACCGGGGCCGAAGGTCTTCGCCAGCAGGAGGCCATCGCCTATGCCCGCCGTGCCCGCGGCAGTGCCCCGGTGCCGGAGCAGCAGCCCCAGGCCCACGTCTGACCACCCCACCTTCCGGGCATTGGGCGGCACGGCTATTCTGGTGCTGGCCAGTGCCGGATCGGCAAGAGGAGACGTGGATCATGGTCGGAATGCGCAGGGACCGCTTTGACATGCCGGAGCCGTTCCGGCGGTTCTTCGAGGGAGAGTGGGATGCCTCCTGGCTCCGGGTCGAGGAATTCCGGGACGGCCCCACCATGGTGGTGCGGGCCGAACTGCCCGGGGTGGATCCGGACCAGGACGTGGATATTACGGTCCGCGAGGGCACGCTCCACATCCGCGCCGAACGGCGGGAACGGACCGAGGAGAAAACCAAGAGCGGCTACCGCTCCGAATTCCGGTACGGTTCGTTTTCCCGCAATGTCACGCTGCCGCCGGGCTGCCGGCAGGAGGATGTCACCGCCACCTACCGCGACGGCGTGCTGGAGGTCCGCATCCCGGTACCCCAGGAGCCGCCGGCCGGCACCGGAAAAGTGAACATCAGCCGGGGCTGATCCGTGCGCGCCTGGAGCGTCGGGACGCCGGGCCCGGCCGCCGGACATCCCCTGCGCTGGGAGGAGCGCCCGGACCCCGAACCCGGTCCGGGCGAGGTCCTGGTTGCCGTCCGGGTCTGCGGCGTATGCCGCACGGACCTGCACCTGGCCGAGGGGGACCTGCCGCCGCGGCGCCCCGGCGTCATACCCGGCCACGAGGTCGTCGGCGAGGTGGTCGGGCTGGGGCCGGGCTGCCGCCGCTTCCGCGTCGGGGACCGGGTGGGCGTGGCCTGGCTCGGCTCCACCTGCGGACGCTGCCGGTTCTGCCTGCGCCACCGGGAGAACCTGTGCGTGGCCCCGGAATTCACCGGCTGGCACCACGACGGCGGCTACGCCGAACTGCTCACGGTGGCCGAGGCCTACGCCTACTTCCTTCCCGCGGCCTTCGATGACGAGTCCGCCGCGCCGCTGCTGTGCGCGGGCATCATCGGCTACCGCGCGCTCGAGCGGGCCCAGCTGCCGCCGGGCGGGCGGCTGGGCATCTACGGGTTCGGCGGTTCGGCCCATCTGGCTGCCCAGGTGGCCATGTACCGCGGCGCCGAGGTCTATGTCATGACGCGGTCCGAAGCCGCCCGCCGGCTCGCCCTGGACCTCGGGGCGGTCTTTGCCGGCGACGCGGACGAAGCGCCGCCCAAACCGCTGGATTCGGCGATTCTGTTCGCCCCGGCCGGCACGCTGGTACCGCCTGCGCTGCGCGCCCTGGACCGCGGCGGCACGCTGGCCGTGGCGGGCATCCACCTCAGCGACATTCCGCCGCTGCACTACGACACGGACCTGTTCCAGGAGCGGCAGCTGTGCAGCGTCACCGCCAACACCCGCAGCGACGGCGAGGAGTTCCTGGCCTTGGCAGCGGACATCCCGCTGCGGCCGACCACCGTGCCGTACCCGCTTCAGGCGGCGGACCAGGCGCTGATCGACCTGGCCGCGGACCGGATCACCGGCGCCGCAGTCCTGCGGGTCGGCTGATCCGGCCCGGCGGCGTCAGCTGCCGAGCACGCCGCGGTAGACCTCGAGGGTGCTGTCCGCGATCGAATGCCAGGAGAAGTGCTCTTCGGCCCGCCGGCGGCCCGCCTCGCCCTGGCGCCGGGCCAGCTGCGGATCGGACACCGTGGCCGTCAGCGCGGCGGCAAAGTCGTTGACGAACTTTTCCGGCTCCAGCGGCGTGCCGGTACCGTCGGTCACCTGCTCCAGCGGCACCAGGGTCCCGGTGACGCCGTCCTCGACCACCTCGGGAATGCCTCCGGTGGCGCTGGCGACGACGGCGGCACCGCAGGCCATGGCTTCGAGGTTGACGATGCCCAGCGGCTCGTAGATGGACGGGCAGGCGAAGGCCGTAGCGTGGCTGAGCACCTGGATCAGCTCGCGGCGCGGGAGCATCCGCTCGATCAGCACCACGCCATCGCGCCGGGACTTCAGTCCGTCGATCAGGACGGCGGTCTCGGCGGCCAGTTCGGGCGTGTCGGCGGCGCCCAGGCAGAGCACCAGCTGGACCTCCGGCGGCAGCTGGTCCGCCGCCCGCAGCAGGTACGGAACGCCCTTCTGCCTCGTGTTCCGGCCCACGAACACCACCGACGGCCGGTCCGGGTCGATGCCGAGGGCGCGCACCGCGTCGTCGTTCCCGTCCCGCTGCCACAGCTCCACGTCGATCCCGTTGTGCACCACCTTGACCTTGGCCGGGTCCACCTCCGGGTAGCAGCGCAGGATGTCGGCGCGCATGCCGGCGGAGACGGCGATGATCGCCGCCGCCGCTTCGTAGGCGGTCTTCTCCACCCAGGAGGACACCCGGTAGCCGCCGCCGAGCTGCTCGGCCTTCCACGGCCTTAGCGGTTCGAGCGAATGCGCGCTGAGCACATGCGGGATGCCGTGCAGCAGGGAGCCGAGGTGGCCGGCCATGTTCGCGTACCAGGTATGCGAATGCACCAGGTCCGCCCCCTGCATCGCCGCCAGCATCTCCAGGTCGACACCGAGCGTCTGCACCGCCGGGTTGGCCTCCCGCAGCGCCTCCGGCACCGCGTAGCTGCGCACCCGGGCCCCATGGTAGTCCTCCGGGCGCGGCGCGCCGAAGGCGTGGACGTTCAGGTCCACCTTGTCGGCCAGCACCCGGCTCAACTCGGCCACGTGCACGCCGGCACCGCCGTAGATTTCCGGAGGGAATTCCTTTGTCACAATATCGATCCGCACGAAATCTAACGTAGTGCAGCAGGCACTTCTCACCTAGTCTGAAAAAAGTACAACTTCACAGTTGGCCACAGTGGCTTTGGGGAACAGAAACGGGGTCGTGTTCATGCCGCAGAAAAAGGTTTTGGCAGTGGTGCTGGCCGGCGGTGAAGGCAAGCGCTTGATGCCGCTGACAGCTGACCGGGCCAAGCCCGCTGTGCCGTTCGCGGGCAGCTATCGGTTGATCGACTTTGCGCTGTCGAACCTGGTCAATTCGCACTACCTGAAAATCGTGGTGCTGACGCAGTACAAGTCCCACAGCCTGGACCGGCACATTTCCGAGACCTGGCGCCTCAGTTCGGCGTTGGGCAACTACGTGGCGTCGGTGCCGGCGCAGCAGCGCCGCGGCAAGAGCTGGTTCCTGGGCAGCGCCAACGCCATCTACCAGTCGCTGAACCTGATCTATGACGAGAAGCCGGACATCGTCGTCGTGATCGGTGCGGACCACGTGTACCGGATGGACTTCCAGCAGATGGTGGATGCCCACGTGGCCAGCGGTGCGGCGGTCAGCGTGGCCGCCGTCCGCCAGCCGCTGTACCTGGCGGACCAGTTCGGCGTGATCGAAACGGATTCGTCGGATCCCGGGAAGATCGCCGCCTTCGTGGAGAAGCCGGCGACCACCCCCGGGCTGCCGGACGACCCGGAGAACTTCCTGGCGTCGATGGGCAACTATGTCTTCAACACCGACGCGCTGCTGAAAGCCCTGGACGTGGATGCGGAGCGGCTGGACACCAACCACGACATGGGCGGGGACATCATCCCCTACTTCGTCGAACGCGGCGAGGCTGCGGTCTATGACTTCACCGCCAACGACGTCCCCGGCTCGAATGACGCCGACCGGCAGTACTGGCGGGACGTTGGCACCTTGGACTCCTACTATGACGCGCACATGGACCTGATCCGGCCCCTGCCCGCCTTCAACCTGTACAACCTGGAATGGCCCATCTACACCCGCCACAACGTGTTCCCGCCGGCCAAGCTGGTACGCGGGACCAGCGGCCGGGACGGGGCGGCCCATGACTCCATCCTCGCCTCCGGCGTCGTGGTCAGCGGCGGCGAGGTGCGCCATTCGGTGCTGGCCAACAACGTCTACGTCTCCGAGAACGCCCGGGTGGATGGGTGCGTGCTGATGGACAACGTGCGTATCGGGGAAGGTGCGGTCATCCGGCGGGCCATCCTGGACAAGAACGTCCAGGTGCCGGCCGGGGCCAGCATCGGCGTGGACGCGGAGCAGGACAAGGCCCGCGGGTTCACCGTGACGGACTCGGGCCTGACCGTGCTGCGGAAGGGCCAGGAGGTCCTGGCGGCGGAATCGGTTCCCCGGGCGCAGTAAAATCGGAGGGCACCTGTCCGGCGGGCACCGATCGGTCCCGCAGCCCTCGCCTGGAGTTCGTACCATCCCATGACCGCTGCCCCATTGAGCACTGCCGACGCCGCGCACCTGACACCGGAGGACATCGCCACCTGCGTCGAGGTGCTCGGCCGGATCCATACCCTGGCGGACGACCACCCCGATTTCGTGGCCGTCCGCCAGGCCACCGGCAAGATGTTCAAGGCGGTGAAACGGCACCGGAAGAACGCGAAGCGTGACGCGATTGCCGCTGCCGACCGCGCCGTCATGGCACGCACGGCGACCGCCTCCGAGGACCGGATCGACGACGAGACGGCGGGCATCGAGCTGACCTCCTCCGCCCGCGGCGCGGTGGCCGGACATCTGATCCGGCCGCGCAACTGCTACATGTGCAAGCAGCCCTACACGCAGGTGGACGCCTTCTACCACCAGCTCTGCCCGGAGTGCGCGGCCTTCAGCCACGGCAAGCGGGAAGCCTCGGCCGACCTGGCCGGCCGCCGCGCGCTGCTGACCGGCGGCCGGGCGAAGATCGGCATGTACATTGCGCTGCGCCTGCTCCGGGACGGGGCGCACACCACCATTACCACGCGGTTTCCGAAGGACGCGGCGCGGCGTTTCATGGCGGTCCCCGACAGCGTCGACTGGATCCACCGCCTGAAGATTGTCGGCATCGACCTGCGGGATCCCGCCCAGGTGCTATCGCTGGCCGAATCAGTGGCTGCGGCCGGCCCGCTGGATATCCTCATCAACAACGCGGCCCAGACCGTCCGCCGGTCGGCCGGCGCCTACCGGCCGCTGGTCGATGCCGAACTGCAGCCGCTGCCCGCCGGCGCGGTCCCCGAACTGGCCACCTTCGGCCATGCGCACGACCGCCATCCGATTGCCTTGGCCGGATCCGTTGCCAGCCGGCCGGAACTGGCTGCCGACGAACTGACGGCCCTGGCCCTGGCCGCCAAATCCGCCACCCCCGCCCGCATCGCCGCCGGTACGGCCGTGGACGCCGGCGGTCTGGTGCCGGATATTACCGGCATCAACAGCTGGACCCAGTCGGTGCACGAGGTGGATCCGCTGGAAATGCTCGAGGTCCAGCTGTGCAATGTCACCGCGCCGTTCCTGCTGGTCAGCAAGCTGCGGCCGGCCTTGGCCGCCTCGACCGCCCGGCGCAAATACATCGTCAACGTCTCGGCCATGGAAGGCCAGTTCGGCCGCCGCTACAAGGGCCCGGGACACCCGCATACCAACATGGCCAAGGCCTCGCTGAACATGCTCACCCGCACCAGTGCCGGCGAGATGTTCGAGCAGGACGGCATCCTCATGTCCGCGGTGGATACCGGGTGGATCACCGACGAACGCCCGCACCACACCAAGATCCGGCTTGCCGAAGAGGGCTTCCATGCACCGCTGGACTTGGTGGACGGAGCAGCCCGGGTCTACGACCCGATTGTCCAGGGCGAGGCCGGTGTGGACCTTTATGGATGCTTCCTCAAGGATTACAAGCCTTCAGACTGGTAACCCTCAAAACAGCCCTGCAGGCTTGTCAGGCGATCCGGGTGACGTCCACCTTGACGGTCAGGTGCGATCCCCCGCCGCCGGACAGGATCCCCTTCAGCGGCGGTACGTCCCGGTAGTCGCGTCCGCGGGTGACCGAGACGTGGAAGTCGCCTACCGGGCCGACGTTGGTGGGGTCCCAGGGCCGCCACTGGCCGTCCCACCACTCCAGCCAGGCATGCGACTGCCCGGCCACGGTCTCCCCCACCGCCGCCGACGGGCGCGGATGCAGGTAGCCGGATACGTAGCGGGCGGGTATGCCCAGGCTGCGCAGCGCGCCGATGCCCAGATGCGCCAGATCCTGGCAAACGCCCTTGCGGTGGTTCCAGACTTCCTCGGAGTTGGACTGCACGCCGGTGACTCCCGGGACGTACTGCATCTCGGCCTTGATCCACGCCATCACCGCATGGGCCGCCTCGTGCGCGTTGCGGCCCTCGGCCAGCCCGCCGGCCAGCTTGCGCACTTCCTCCCCGGGTTCGCTCAGCCGGGTCTGCGGCAGCCAGTCGGAGAACTCGTTGAGCACGGATTCGCCGGCCAGGTCATCCCAGCCGACGACCTCCACCTCGGCCGGCACACGGTCACTGCGGTGCACCTCCACGGTGGCCTCCGCGGTGACCTCGAGGAAATCGTGCGGGATCTGCATTTCGAAGGCCGTCACCCGGGTGCCCCAGTAGTCGCGGTAACTGCTCAGCACGGCGCCCGCGGGACTGACCTTCACCGTCGATTCGAGCACAACCTGCTGCGAATCGGTCACCGGGGTCATCCGTGCCTCGTTGTAGGACAGCGTGACCGTGCGGTCGTAGGTATAGCCGGTCCGGTGCTCGATCCGCAGGCGTGTCATGAAACCTCTCCCACCCAGGACAGATCCACTGCCTGTGCAAAGTACTTACGGGTAATGGCGTCGGATGCCTGGGCGCAGGCCCTCTGCACCCGCTCCATATGTTCGGGCAGCTCGGCGACCAGGTTGGAGGTCTGGTGGAATTCCAGGAAGGTGCGGGCCTGGCCCACGATCCGGCGGGCATCGTTGATGAATCCCACCCGCTGGTAGGACGGGTCCAGCCGCTCCAGCGCCTGCTCTGCGTCGCTGAGCGCGTAGACGATCGAGCGCGGGAACAGCCGGTCCAGCAGCAGGAACTCGGCAGCGTGCTCGTCGCCGAAGGCCGCCCGCCGGGTGCGCAGGAACGACTCGTAGGCACCGGCGCAGCGCAGCATGTTTACCCAGGACAGCCCGGCGGAAAAGACGTCCGGGGTCTGCAGCATCCGCGCGGTCATGTCCGCCCGCTCCAGGCTGCGGCCCAGCAGCATGAACTGCCAGCTCTCATCGTGGCTCATGGTGGTGTCGGCCAGGCCCTTGACCATCGCTGTGCGTTCGAGCACCCAGTGGCAGAACCGGTAGGTGCCCACCACGTCCTTGCGGTGCTGGCTGAGCCCGTACCAGGTGGTGTTGAGGCATTCCCACAGTGCCGAGGAAACGGTTTCCCGGGCCCGCCGGGCGTTCTCCCGGGCAGCGCCCAGCGACCCGGAGATCGAGGTGGGACTGCTGCGGTCATAGGCAAGCCGGTTCAGCAGCTCGGTCAGGCCGAACTCCTCCTGCTTCCCTGCCTCCGGGCGCGAGCCCATAATGCCCAGCAGCTGGCGCGATACTTCGCGCTGCTCCGCCGCCGGCAGCTGGTTCAGCCGCTCGAGGTTCACGTCCAGAATCCGGGCGGTCCCGTCCGCGCGCTCGACATAGCGCCCGATCCAGAACAGGGATTCGGCAATTCGGCTCAGCATGTGGGCCAGCCCCCTTGTCTTATTGCTTGAATACAGCTTGGTTGGTAGCTACGGCACGTGCCGGTCGGACAACGGCTCACTGATCCTGGCTGTCCTGCCAGTTGGAGGCGATCGGCCACACGCTGGTGCGCTCCCGCACCGCACCCGGAGCGGCCGACGCCGCCGAGGCCGGGGACGGTTCGCCGCCGAGCACCCAGGTGTCCTTGGAACCTCCGCCCTGGCTCGAATTCACGATCAGGGAGCCTTCCTTCAGCGCCACCCGGGTCAGCCCGCCGGGCAGCACCCACACATCGTCGCCGTCGTTGATGGCGAACGGACGCAGGTCCACGTGCCGGGGACCGAACCGCCCGCCGGCCATGGTCGGCACCGTGGACAGCTGCAGCACCGGCTGGGCGATCCAGCCGCGCGGATCTTCCAGCACCTTCGCCCGCAGCTCCTCGAGCTCCTCCTTGGAGGCATCGGGCCCGATCACCAGGCCCTTGCCGCCGGATCCGCCGACCGGCTTGACTACCAGCTCGTCCAGCCGGTCCAGGACCTCCTCGCGCGCCGCAGGCTCTTCCAGCCGGAAAGTGTCCACGTTCGGCACGATCGGCTCCTCGGCCAGGTAGTAGCGGATCATGTCCGGCACGTAGGTGTAGACCAGCTTGTCATCGGCCACGCCGTTGCCCACCGCGTTGGCGATGGTCACGTTGCCGGCACGCGCCGCGTTGACGATGCCCGGGCAGCCCAGCACGGAGTCCGAGCGGAACTGCAGCGGGTCCAGGAAGTCGTCGTCGATCCGCTTGTAGATCACGTCCACGCGCTGCTCACCGGCGGTGGTCCGCATGTAGACGCGGTTGCCGCGGCAGATCAGGTCCCGGCCCTCGACCAGCTCCACGCCCATCAGGCCGGCCAGCAGCGTGTGCTCGAAGTACGCGCTGTTGAAGACGCCCGGGGTGAGCACCACGACGGTAGGATCCGCCACGCTCGGCGGCGCGGTCTTGCGCAGCGCCGACAGCAGCCGGCGCGGGTACTCCTCCACCGGGCGCACACTGGACTGGGCAAACGCCTCGGGCAGCCCCTTGGCCATGGCGCGCCGGTTCTCCAGCACGTAGCTGACACCGCTGGGCACGCGGACGTTGTCCTCGAGCACCCGGAAGGTTCCGGCGTCGTCGCGCACCACGTCGATTCCGGAGACATGCACCCGCACCCCGCCGGCGGGATCGAAGCCGGAGACCTCGCGGTGGAAATGCGTGCTGGAAGTGACCAGCCGGCGCGGGATGACGCCGTCGCTGACGACGTTCATCTTGCCGTAGACATCCGCCAGGAAGGCCTCCAGCGCCCGCACGCGCTGGGCCACGCCGCGCTCCAGGACGCTCCAGTCGGCGCTGGAAATGACGCGCGGCACGATGTCGAGCGGGAACGGACGTTCCTCGCCGGCGAAGTCGAAGGTGACCCCGCGGTCCAGGAAGGTACGCGCCATCGAATCCGCACGCCCGGTCACGTCCGCGAGCGTTTGCGCCCCGAGCGCGGCAGCCACGTGTGCGTACTCCGCGCGGGGAATCTGGCCGGGGCCGAACATCTCGTCATAGGCGGCGCTGCGTGCTGCCGCTTCGGCGTAGTCCTGGAAGAGGTCTGACATGCCAAAAGGTTTTCATGTAAATGGCCCTTTTACATAGTCGGCATGTTTCCGGCATGTTTCGCAGCCGCAACGTCCGCTGCCCTAGGATAGGGAGCCAGATCCGGACCAGCCCGGATGCTCCCCGCACACACCTCGGAAGGGGTCCCGCGCGTGCCGAAGACCGCCGCCCTCTGGCTCCGGCGCCCGCGCCTGCCCGGCCGGACGGCGGTGCTGCGCCTGCTGCCCGGGCTGGCCGCTGCCGCCCTGGGGGTGCTGCTGGCGTTCGCAGCGCACCGGTTGTGGCCGGCCGTCCCGGTGATGAGCTTCGCCGTCGGCCTCGGCATCCTCACCGCCAACCTGCCCGGCTCCGCCCGGGTCGTCGGGGGCAGCCTGGCGCCGGGGCTAAAGTTCTCGGCCAGGACCCTGATGCGCACCGGCATTGTGCTGCTTGGCGCCAAGCTCTCGCTGGATCAGCTGGCCGGACTCGGCTGGCGGGCAGTGCTGCTGACGGTGCTGATGGTGCTGGCCGCCTTCGCCGGCACCTACCTGCTGGCCAAGGCCTTCCGGCTGCCCGGCGCGCAGCCGCTGCTGCTGGCCGCCGGCTTCTCGATCTGCGGCGCCTCGGCCATTGCCGCGGTCGCGGCGGCCCGCGGCAGCCGGTACCGGGATGCCGCCACCCCGGTGGCGCTGGTGACCCTGTGCGGCACGCTGGCCATCGCCGTGCTGCCCGCCCTGGGCCGGCTGGCGCACCTGCCGGTGGAGACCTTTGGCTTCTGGGTAGGGGCCTCCGTGCACGACGTCGGCCAGGTGGTCGCGGCGGCGCAGACCGCGGGCCCGGCGGCACTGGCGGTCGCCGTCGTCGTCAAGCTCGTGCGCGTGGCCATGCTCGCGCCGATGGTCGCCGCGGTGACCCTGCATGGCCGGCGCCGGGCCGCCGGGCCGGACACCGGGGCCCGGCCGCCGATCGTCCCGGTGTTCCTGGCCGGCTTCCTGGTGATGGTGCTGCTGCGCAGTACCGGCTGGCTGCCGCAGCAGGTGCTGGAAGTGCTCGGGCTGCTCCAGGACATCCTGCTGGCGGCGGCCCTGTTCGCGCTCGGTGCGTCCGTCCGGCTGCGCGAACTGGCCGGATCCTCCCGGCCGGCGGTGGCCACGGCCCTGCTCGCCTGGCTGCTGATCGCCGCCCTGGGCCTCGCCGCAGCCTTCCTGGCCGGCAGCTGATCACGCCGCGCAGCGCAATAGCTGGGCGCGATGGTTAAATGGGCCGGATGAACAACGAAAACCTCGGCCGGGACGAAGCCGCCCAGCGCTCGCGCACCATCACGGTGGACAGTTACGATGTTTCGCTGGACCTGCGCGACGCCCGCGATCCGGAAGCCGAGGGTTTTGTGTCCCGGACGGTCATCAGCTTCAGGTGCAGCGAACCGGGAGCCGCCGTCTTCGTGGACTTCATCCATGCCGGCGTCCACTCGATCACGCTCAATGGCCGGCCGGTGGATCCTGCCACCGCCGTCGATGGCTCCCGGATCCGGCTGGCGGACCTCGCGGCGGATAACGAGGCTATTATCGCCGGGACAGCCCGGTACAGCCGCAGCGGTGAGGGCCTGCACCGGTTCGTGGACCCGGCCGACGGCGAAACCTACCTCTACACGCAGTTTGAGCCGGCCGACGCCTGTCGGGTCTTCGCCAACTTCGAGCAGCCGGACTTGAAGGCGGTCTTCACCTTCCACATCGCCGCTCCGGCCCAGTGGCAGGTGGCCTCCAACGGTGCGGAGGTGGTCCGTGACCCGATGGTCAGCACTCCGGGCTGTTCGGTCTGGCGCTTCGCGCCCACCCGGCGGATCTCCACCTACATCACCGCAGTATTGGCCGGCCCCTACCACCGTGCCGAGGATGCCTGGCAGCGCACCCTCGCGGACGGTTCGGTGCTCCGGATTCCGCTGGGCGCCTACTGCCGGGCCTCGCTGGCGGAGTTCTTCGACGCGGACCGGATCTTCGCGGTGACCAAGCAGGGCCTGGATTTCTTCCATGACCTCTTCGACTTCCCCTATCCGTTCGGCAAGTATGACCAGGCCTTTGTCCCGGAGTACAACCTCGGTGCGATGGAGAACCCCGGGCTGGTCACCTTCACCGAGGACTATGTCTTCCGTTCCCGGGCCACCCGCGCCCAGTACCAGCACCGCGCCACGACGATCCTGCACGAAATGGCCCACATCTGGTTCGGGGACTTGGTCACCATGTCCTGGTGGGACGACCTGTGGCTCAAGGAGTCCTTCGCTGACTACATGGGATCGCTCGCCCTGGCCGAGGCCACCGAGTACACGGAAGCCTGGGTGACCTTCGCCAACCGGCGCAAGGCCTGGGCGTACGTGCAGGACCAGCTGCCCACCACGCATCCGGTGGTCGCCGATATCCCGGACCTGGAGGCCGCAAAGCAGAACTTCGACGGCATCACCTACGCCAAGGGCGCCTCGGTGCTCAAGCAGCTGGTCGCCTATGTGGGCTTCGACGCATTCCTCGACGCCACCCGCCGCTACTTCCGGGACAATGCCTACGGCAACACCACGCTGGCGGACTTCCTGGCCGTGCTCGGCGCGGCATCGGGCCGGGACATGCAGGATTGGGCCCGGCTGTGGCTGCAGACCGCGGGAATTTCCTCGCTGGCGGCGGAGCCGGCGTACGACGGCGGACGGCTGGCCGGGGTGCGCGTCCGGCAGTCGTCCACGGATCCGGTATCCGGCCAGGGCGTGCTGCGCCCGCACCGGCTGCAGCTGGGCTTCTACGATTTCCAGGCCGACGGCGGGGCGCTGGTACGCACGGCGTCGCCCGGGCTGGACGTGGCCGGTGCCGGCACCGACATGCCGGAACTGGCCGGGCTGCCGGTGCCCGCACTGCTGCTGCCCAACGATTCCGACCACAGCTACGCCAAGGTCCGGCTGGACGCCCGGTCGCTGGACACGGTACTCACCGCGCTGGACCGGATCGCAGACCCGCTGGCGCGAGCCCTGTGCTGGTCGGTGCTGTGGGACATGGCCCGGGACGCCGAACTGCCGGCATCACGCTACGTGGCGGCAGTCCAACGTTTCGCAGCCGCAGAAACGGATCCCGGGGTGCTCCAAGTCCTGCTGGACAACGCCGGCTTCGCGGTGGAGCACTACTGCCCCGCGGAGGCCCGGTCCGACCTGCGGGAAGGGCTGCTGGCCTCTGTCCGGCATGAACTCGGCCTGGCCCAGCCCGGCAGCGACCTCCAGCTGACCTGGGCCCGGGCCCTCGCCGCACTGGCCCGCCGCAGCGGCAGCGCCGCCGGTTTCCTGGCCGGTCTGCTGGACGGCTCCGCCACGGTGCCGGGTTTGGTCCTGGATCCGGACTTGCGCTGGCGCTGCTGGCAGGCTCTGGCCGCCACCGGGTCCGCCACCCCGGACCAGCTTGATGAGGAACTCGCCCGGGACCTGACCGCCGCCGGCCGTGCCCGGCACCTGTCGGCGATGGCTGCCCGGCCGGATCCCGAGGCCAAGGCGCGCATCTGGCAGGACGCGGTGGCCGGCTCCCAGCTGTCCAACCAGTTGCTGGACGCCGCCATCGACGGTTTCCAGCTGGGCACCGAGCAGTTGCTCGCGCCGTATATCGACCCCTATTTCCAATGCCTGGAGCAGGTTTGGGCCGGGCGGAGCATCGAACTGGCTACCCGGATCGCCCGCGGCCTCTACCCGCAGGCCCAGGACCTGCCGCAGGGTCTGGACCCGGCGGAGCAGGACGTCGTCGTGCGCACCGACCAGTGGCTCGAGGCGCACCGGCAGTCACCGGCTGCGCTGCGGCGGATCGTCGTCGAGCAGCGCGACCATCTGGTCCGGGCCCTCACCGCGCAGGCGGCCGGCCGGAAGTAGCGGCAGCGCCCGACCGCTACTGTTCCTGGGGCAGGCAGGCCTCGACGCCACCCTGGCGGCCGCTGGAGAAGGCGTTGACGCGCTCGAGGGCGTCCCCGTGGTCGCCGGACTTGGTCCACGGGGTCTGGTCGGCCAGCGCGCTCAGGGCCGCTACCAGTTCCTGCTGGTCCCCGTCTTCGAACACCAGCGTCCCGTCCGCTGCCGCCCCGAACAGGGCCGCACCGGCCAGGCAGTCGGCCTGCAGCTCGGGTGCCGGGGTGATCAGCGACTGGGGCAGCCGGTTCTGGATCGCGTGGCCCCACTCATGCGCCACGACCAGATACGGCCAGGCATCCCCGGACTGATAGCCATTGGTCATCAGTCCGGCGTCCCAGGCGACATAATCGCCCTCCGGGCAATAGTAGGCATTGCCCGGGCCGAGCGGCTGGCCGCCGCAGACGGGCGCGGTGGCCGGATTGGTCCCGTCATAGAGGCCCACGACGGTCGGCGGCGTATAGCTGCCGTCGAAGAACTCGTTCCAGTGGGTTGCCCAGTACGTGTTGGTGGCGGCCTGCGCCGTCGCGATGTCCGCCTGCAGGTTTTCGGCCGGCGCGGGCTCGGCCGGGGTCACGGCGACGGCGGCGCCGGTGCCGGCGAAGGCGGATGTGCCGGCCAAAGCCAGCGTGGCAAGGATTCGGATTGTCTGGTTGCGGGACACTGTCTACCTCCTGGGCGCTCCCCTAGTGCCCACCTACTATAGCCGCTCCGTTATCGATTTGTTACCCTCTTCCGCCGGGCGCCGGAAACCGCTACGGAACCCGGTGCTGCCACTGTTCCGTGGCGAACTTGGTCACCACCAGCTGCCGCGCAGCCGCCAGTTCGGCCGGGCTGAACCCCGCCTCCACCGCACCGTAGCGGTCCTTGAAGGTCTCCATCATGACCTCGATGATTTCCTCGCGGGTGCGCCCGGTCTGCCGCCGCAGCGGATCCACCCGCTTCTTGGCGCTGGCGATGCCCTTGTCGGAGATCTTCTCCTTGCCGATCCGCAGCACGTCCATCATCTTGTCCGCATCGATGTCGTAGGACATGGTCACGTGGTGGAGCATGCCACCATTGGCCAGACGCTTCTGGGCTGCACCGCCGATCTTGCCCTCGGGCGTGGCGATGTCGTTCAGCGGCTGGTAGAAAGCCTTGATCCCCAGCTTCTCGAGCGAAGCCATCACCCAGGTATCCAGGAAGGCATAGGACGCCTCGAAGGTCAGGCCGTCGACGAGGGTCTGCGGCAGGTAGAGCGAATAGGTGATCGCGTTGCCGTGCTCCATGAACATGGCGCCGCCGCCGCTGATCCGGCGCACTACGGTAATTCCGTGACGCTTGACCCCTTCCGGGTCCACCTCGTTCCGCAGCGACTGGAAGCTGCCGATCACTACCGAGGGTGCTTCCCAGTCCCAGAAGCGCAAGGTCGGTGGCCGGCGCCCGGCCCCCACTTCGCGCGCGAGCACCTCGTCCATCGCCACGTGCATGTGCGTGGGCAGCGGGGTGGGCGGGATGATCTGCCAGTTGTGATCCAGCCAGCCGGTGGCCTTGGCCAGGGCACGGCGCACGGCCACCGCCACGGCCTCCGGCGAAAACCCGAAGAGGACCGCATCCGCCGGCAGGGTCTGCGCGATGGCGGCGGAGAACTGCGCATGGGTGCTGTCGGCGGACATGCCCTCCAGGGCGGAGTTGATGTACTCCAGTGCCTCATCCGGTTCGAGGAAGAAGTCCCCGCTGATGGAAACCTGGCCGAGGCGGCCGTCGGCCACCTCCAGGTCCGCCACCACCAGCTTGCCGCCGTGCACCTTGTATTCACCGTGGTGATGTGCGGTCATTCATGCTCCTTACCGGCCTCGTCCGGGCCGGAAACCTGGCCCGTTTCCAGTACTATCACGCCGCCGGGTGCACCTGCTGAACGGGGACCCGGCAAGGCCGCTTCCACAATCCCAGCATTTTCTCAGGTTATCCGGAGGCTGTGCCCAGCCTGCGCCACTAATGTCTAAATCACCTCATAAAGGTGCGAGTGAAGAATAGCCGGCTGGCTACCGGCGATGGCCGGCAACTTCGGGTAATTCCCCCCAACTTTCCCGAAGTTGCCGGCCTTTTCATTGCCTGGCGCCGCCCGGCGGTGCCTCGCAGGCAGAGGCGCGGACCCCAAGTTAAACGCAAGTGCCCGCACCGAATGGTGCGGGCACTTGCGTGCGGGACGGCAGGCTACTTCTTGCCGAAGCCCTTGAAGCGGGCGTTGAAGCGCTCCACCCGGCCGGCGCTGTCCAGGATGCGCTGCTTGCCGGTGTAGAACGGGTGCGATTCCGAGGAGATTTCAACCTCGATCAGCGGGTAGGTGTTGCCGTCTTCCCACTCGACCGTCTTGTCGGAGGAAGCGGTCGACCGGGTCAGGAAGGAAACGCCGGAGGCCAGATCGCGGAAGACAACCGGGTTGTACGCCGGGTGGATGTCAGACTTCATAGTTGCACCTTTGATTCTCGCCACTGGATTTTGCCAGCGGCATTAAGGAATGTTGGTCCGGCCCGTCAACGGGCCAGCACATCACTTTACCGCATCCCCGCGACCGCCCGGAAATCCGGTCAGGGCCTGCGGCAGGCCCAGAAAGCCACCGCGCTGGCCGCCGCCACATTGAGCGAATCCACGCCCTCGCGCATCGGAATCATCACCTTCAGGTCCACCTGGTCCAAGGTCCCGGGCAGCATGCCCGCCCCTTCGGTTCCCAGCACCAGTGCCAGCCGGTCGAAGCTGCGCCGTTCCAGCTCGTCCAGGGTGATGGCGTCCTCGGTCAGTTCCAGCGCCGCCGTGGTGAAGCCCGCCGACCGCAGGGTCCCGATCTGCCCCGGCCAATCATCCAGCCGGGCCCAGGGAATCTGGAAAACGGTGCCCATGCTCACCCGGATGCTGCGCCGGTAGAGCGGATCGGCGCAGCGCGGACTGACCAGCACGGCGTCCATGCCCATCGCGGCCGCCGAACGGAAGATCGCCCCCACATTGGTGTGGTCCACGATGTCCTCCAGCACCGCCACCCGCCGCGCGCCGTCGAGCACCTGGGCCACCGGCAGCGGCTCGGGCCGGTGCATGGCGGCCAGTGCGCCGCGGTGCAGGTGGAAGCCGGTGATGGCTTCGAGCACTTCCGGTGTCCCGACGAAGACCGGCACCTGGGGAAACTGCGCAATCTCGTCCTGCAGGTCCGGCAGCCACTTCTCTGTCAGGAAGAAGGACCGCGGCCGGTGGCCGGCCCGGATGGCGCGGCGCAGCACCTTGGAACTTTCGGCAATGTACAGGCCCTCGGCAGGTTCGCGCCGCCGGCGGAGGGCGGTATCGGTCAACTGCGTGTAGTCCGCCACCCGCGGGTCCGCGGCGTCGGTCAGGTATTGCAGGTTCACCGGCTTCACGCCCCTATCAGTTTTGCGGTCATGGTCCACAGTGCCACCAGCCCGAGCGTCACAATGATGCCGCGCAGCACCACCGGCTTCAGCCCGCGGCCGACGGCCGACCCGGCCAGCGCACCGACCAGCGAACTGACGGCGATCACGAGCACCACCGGCCAGTTGATCCGGTCGAAGGCGAACAGCATGTAGGACGCCGCGGCAATCACGTTCACACCCAGCACCAGCACGTTCTTGACGGCATTGGCCTGCTGCATGCTGCCGTGCAGGAAGACGCCGAGGATGCCCAGCAGGAGCACCCCCTGGGCGGCGACGAAGTAGCCGCCGTAGACGCCCGCCCCGTACACCAGCACCAGCAGCAGCCACGGGTGGGGCCGCTCCCGGGCCTGCGCCGCCTGGCGGTCGCGGACCCAGGCCTGCAGCCGGGGCTGGAAGACCACGAAGCCCAGGGCCACCAGGATCAGGAACGGCGCCACGACAGCGAAAACGCTTTCGGGCAGGTGCAGCAGCAGCCACGCACCGGTGAGACCACCCAGCAGGGACGCCGGTAACAGCGCCGCCAGGGTGCGCCTGAGCCCGGCCAGTTCCCGGCGGAAGCCGTAGACTCCCCCGACGTTGCCTGCGATCAGGCCGATCGCATTGGAGATGGTCGCCGTCACCGGAGGGTAGCCCAGGGCCACCAGGATCGGGAAGGTGACCAGCGTGCCGGAGCCGACGATGCTGTTGATGGCTCCCGCCCACAGACCGCCGAGCGCGATGAGGGCAGCGTTGAACGGCTCCACAGGCCGGTGCGCCTAGGCGCGGCGGGCTACGGCAGTGTACCGGCCGTCGCTGGACCGGACCTCCAGCGGCAGTCCGAAGGTCTCGCTGAGGTGCTCCTCGGTCAGCACATCGGCGATCGGGCCCTGGGCAACGACGGCACCGTCACGCAGCAGCAAGGCGTGGGTGAAGCCCGGCGGCACTTCCTCCAGATGATGGGTGACCAGCACCAGGGCCGGTGCCTCTTCGTCCGCGGCCAATTGGCTCAGGCTGTGCACCAGTTCCTCGCGGCCGGCCAGGTCCAGGCCGGCGCCGGGCTCATCCAGCAGCAGCAGTTCCGGATCGGACATCAGCGCCCGGGCAATCTGCACCCGCTTGCGTTCGCCCTCGCTCAGCGAGGCGAAGGTGCGGTTCAGGAACGTGGACATGCCCCAGGCATCGAGCAGCCGGAAGGCCCGGCGTTCATCCATCCGTTCGTACTTCTCCCGCCAGCGCCCGGTGACTCCGTACGCAGCGGTGACCACCACGTTGAGCACTGTTTCATGTTCGGGAATCTGGTTCACCAGCGCGGCCGAGGCCAGGCCGATCCGGGGCCGCAACTCGAAGACGTCCACCCGGCCCATGACCTCGTCGAGGATGCCGGCCACCCCACGGGTGGGATGCAGCCGTGCTCCGGCAATTTGCAGCAGGGTGGTTTTGCCGGCGCCGTTCGGTCCGAGGACGACCCAGCGCTCCCCGTCCCTGACCTGCCAGTCCACGCCATCGAGCAGGATTTTATGCCCGCGGACAACGCTGACCCCGGCAAATTCAAGAACTTCACTCATATCAATAGACACTAAGCTAAAACGTGTAATATCCGCCAAACGCTGCACCGCATGCCGGATGAATGACCGGCAGGCCGGCCAAACCTTGCAAAGGACCCCCACATGCTTTCCCACTTCCGCGTCGTTTCCTACGGATGTGCCCTGCCCGACGGCTACCTGGACGCAGTACAGCTGGCCGTCACCGGTGCCGGCGGCACAGCGGAGGCGCCGGAGCGTTCGGCCAACGGTCGGTTCGAGGTGGCGGTACTGCCGGTGGCTTACGACGGCGCCGCGGAGGCCGGCCTGTCCGGGCTGCGGGATGCGGTGGCCGCGTTGGCCGCACGCTTCGGCGACGAGGTGGGCACCGCCGTCGTGCCCGCTGCCCTGGCCGGACCGGAACGCAAGCTGCTGATCATGGATGTGGACTCCACGCTGATCCAGCAGGAGGTGATCGAGCTGCTGGCCGAGCATGCCGGCCAGCTCGCCGAGGTTACCGCTGTGACCGAGGCGGCAATGCGCGGCGAGCTGGATTTTGCCCAGAGCCTGCATGACCGGGTGGCCACCCTCGAACAGTTGCCGGCCGAGGTTATCGACAAGGTCCGCGGAGCGGTGGAGTTGACCGATGGGGCCGCGGAACTGGTCGAGGCCTTCCTGTCCAAGGGGCACGCGGTCGCAGTGGTCTCCGGCGGCTTCGCCCAGATCCTGGACCCGCTGGCCGAGGGACTGCAGCTGACCTACTGGCGTGCAAACCTGCTCGGCGTCGAGGACGGCAGGCTCACCGGCACCGTCGTCGGCGCGGTGGTGGACCGGGCCGTCAAGGAGGCCTCGCTGCGCGAGTGGGCCGCGGCCGAGGGCATCGACCTGGCCCACACCATTGCCATCGGCGACGGCGCCAACGACCTGGACATGCTCGCGGCGGCCGGCCTGGGCGTTGCCTTCAACGCCAAGCCGGCCGTCCGCGAAGCGGCCGACGCCGCCATCACCATCGGGTACCTGGACGTGGCCCGGTACTTCGCCGGCGTCTGACCGCGCCTGGCCAGGTCGCGGAAGCAGGCTCAGCCTTCGGGTTGGGCCTGCTTCAGGAAGCTGTCCGCCCCGCCGACCAGTTCGGTGTGGCCGGAGGGCACTTCGGCGGTGACCATACCGGCCACCTCTGCGGCGAACTCCTCCACCGAGTACAGCTTGCCTGCCTCCACCCGGCGTGCCTCGATGGCGCCGGGGCGGGCACGGTCCAGCAGGGTCGCGGTGACCGTTCCCTCGATCATGTCGCCGGAGACGACGACCAGCGAAATCCCCTTGGCGTCCAAGGCCGGCAGTTGGGCGCGCAGGGCGTCCTCGCCGGCGCGCTTGCTGCGGGCCACGGGCTCGTATTCGGGCATGGTGGGCACCGACTCGATGAAGTGCGCCTGGTGGCTGGTGACGAACACCACGCGGGAACCGGCGGGCATGGCCTCGACGGCAGCCTCGAGCATGTTCAGCTGCGCGTCCCGGTTCAGCCGCATGGCATAGTCCTCGCCCAGGCCGGATTCCATCCCGCCCGAGGCGTTCAGCACCAGGATGTCCAGCCCGCCGAAAGTCCCGGTCGCGGCGTCCACCAGCGCGCGGGCCCCCTCCGCGGCGGTCAGGTCGGCGCCCACAGCCACCGCGCGGCCGCCGGCTGCCTCGATCCCGGCCACCACCTTGTTGGCCCGCGGCGCCTTCTGACGGTAGTTGACGACGACGGCGGCACCCTCCGCCGCCAGCAGCTTGGCCACCTCGGCTCCAATGCCGCGGGAGGATCCCGTCACGATTGCTGTCTTGCCGGCGAGTACGCCCATGGCTGCTCCTTCAAGTGGGAAACGCACTCCCTTGTAGGGAATGCTTAACGAAAACGGCTCCGGGAACCATCTTGCCAGCGCGTCGCGCCGGATCGGTTGTAGCTAACCTACAATCCCGCTAGTGGCCCATGCCCAGCCCGCCGTCCACGGGAATTACCGCGCCGGAAATGTATGCGGCCTCGTCGCTGGCAATCCAGCGGACTACCTTGGCCACTTCCTCCGGCTCGGCGAAGCGGCCGGCCGGGATGCTGCCCAGGTAGCTCTTCTGCGTCTCCTCGGGCAGCGCCGCCGTCATGTCCGTATTGATGAAGCCTGGGGCCACCACGTTGGCGGTAATGCCGCGCGAGCCCAGTTCCCGGGTCAGCGACCGGGCGATGCCCACCAGACCGGCCTTGGACGCGGCATAGTTGATCTGGCCTGGCGAGCCGTAGAGGCCCACCACCGAGGAGATCAGGACCACCCGGCCCTTCCGCAGCCGGATCATGCCCTTGGAAGCGCGCTTGAGCACGCGGAAGGCGCCGGCGAGGTTGGTGTCCACCACGGAGGTGAAATCTTCCTCGCTCATGCGCAGCAGCAGTGTGTCCTTGGTGATGCCCGCATTGGCCACCAGCACTTCCACCGGCCCGTGGGCGGCCTCGACCTCGGTAAAGGCCGCGTCCACGGACGCGGCATCGGTGACGTCCGCCTTGACCCCGAGCAGGCCCTCAGGTGCCTCTCCGCTGCGGTAGGTAACCGCCACCTTGTCGCCGTTGGCCTCGAAGGCGCGGGCAATGGCCAGCCCGATCCCCCGGTTCCCTCCGGTCACGAGGACGCTGCGGCCCTGCTGTTCGTTCTGCACTGATACCTCCATGGTTCCTAGCGGTGCTTCTAGAGAATCCTAACGTTCGCCGCTGCCTGGCAGCTTTGGCAGCACCTGCCGGACATGGGACAATTGATCAGGTCCTTGGGAGAGTGATGAGCGCGCGGTCGGATAACAACGGGGAAGTCCTGAATATTACGGACGCCCACGAAAGCCATACGGATGAGATGCACCGCCGGATGGTCAAGTACACAATCGCCATGTCCATCCGCTTGGCCTGCCTGCTGCTGTTCTTCTTCATTCCGGGCTGGCCGCGCTGGCTGTTCGTGGCCGGTGCCGTCTTCCTGCCGTGGATCGCCGTGGTCATTGCCAACGGCGGCGCGGACCAGAATCGGATCAAAGCCAGCGACGCCCTGCTGGACCAGGCTCCGCTGGACGAACTGCCCTCGGCCGAATCCATCCCCGGGCAGGACGAGGTGGAGATCCTCCCCGGCGAGGTGGTCGAGGACGAGGACCAGCCTCAGGATCCACCCGGCGGACAGGACGGCCGGACCGCCGCATGAGTATTTTCGACCAGCTCTCCGGCGGGCCCTCCCGCGCGGAAGAGCCCCATCCGTCTGCCCGCATCTGTTCCCGCAAAGGCTGCCGCAGCTCCGCCGCCTGGCAGTTGCTCTGGAACAATCCCCGCATCCACACCCCGGAACGGCGGAAAATCTGGCTCGCCTGCGCCGAGCACCGCGCATGGCTGGAGGACTACCTGAAGCTGCGCGGTCTGTGGCGCCAGACGGTCGCCTGCCCGGACCTGGCTGATGGAGCCGGCACGGAAGGAAACAACTAGGCATGTACCGGTTCCTCCTCAGCAGCAAGTGGACCGGCTGGTTCCTGCTGGCGGTCCTCGGGGCCGCCGTCTGTGTTGCGCTGGCCAACTGGCAGTTGGACCGCCGCGACCATGCGCGCGGAGCAGTCTCCGCCGTCGAGACAAACTATGACCGCAAGCCCGTCCCGTTCGAGTCGGTGCGCGGCACATTTGCCAGCTACGACGCGGGCGACGAATGGACGCCGACAGTGCTGCGCGGTACCTATGACGCATCCGGGCAGCGGATTGTGCGCAACCGGCCGCTGAACGGCCAGCCCGGCTATGAAGTGCTGGTGCCCCTGCGGCTGGCCGGCGGCGAGGCCGTGATCATTGACCGTGGCTGGCTGCCCATCGGCAACAAGGAGACCGGGCGGCCGGACGAGATTCCGGCGGCGCCCAAGGGCGAGGTCACCGTGGTCGCGCGGATCAAGCCGGGCGAGGCGGCCGTGGACCGCGGCGCCCCGGCGGGCCAGCTGGCCTCGATCGAACTGGACAAGTATGCCGCCGAGCTCGACTATCCGCTGCTGACCGGCAGCTATGGCCTGATGGCGGCGGAATCCCCCGAGCCTGCGGCCGCCCCGGCGGCGCTGCCCAAGCCCGCCCTGGACGAAGGGCCGCATCTGTCCTATGCCATGCAGTGGTTCGCCTTCGGCCTGCTGCTCTTCGTCGGCTACGGTTACGCCGCCCGGCAGCACGCACTCGGGGCGTCCCTCGAGGAGGAGGACAGCGGGTTCCACGAGGCGAACCCGGCGCCGCGGCCGTCCCGTCCGCAGCGGGCCCGCAAGCGGCCGACGGCCGAGGAGGAAGAGGACGCTGCGCTGGATGCCCAGGGCTTCCGCACCGACGGCACGCTCATGGGCGGCCGCGAGTAGCTCCCCGCCTCAGGCGAGGGTGACCAGGTCCAGGTAGTCCTCGCTCCACAGGTCCTCGACGCCGTCCGGCAGCAATACCACCCGCTCCGGGTTCAGCGCCTGCACCGCGCCCTCGTCGTGGCTGACCATCACCACTGCCCCGCTGTAGTTGCGCAGCGCACCCAGGATCTCGGCGCGGCTGGCCGGATCCAGGTTGTTGGTCGGTTCGTCCAGCAGCAGGACATTCGCCGAAGACGCCACGATGGTTGCCAGCGCCAGCCGCGTCTTCTCCCCGCCGGAGAGCACGCCGGCCGGCTTGTCCACGTCGTCGCCGGAAAAGAGGAAGGAACCCAGGATGTTGCGCACCTCGGTGTCGCGCAGGTCCGGGGCCGCGGTGCGCATATTCTCCAGGACGGTCCGCGACGTATCCAGTGTGTCGTGTTCCTGGGCGTAGTAGCCGACCTTCAACCCGTGTCCGGGCACCACTTCACCGGTGTCCGGCTGGTCCACCCCGGCCAGCATCCGCAGCAGGGTCGTCTTGCCCGCGCCGTTCAGGCCCAGGATCACCACCCGGGAACCCCGGTCGATGGCCAGGTCGACATCCGTGAAGATTTCCAGCGAGCCGTAGGACTTGCTCAGGCCGGACGCCGTCATCGGTGTCTTGCCGCAGGGTGCCGGATCCGGGAAACGCAGCGCCGCCACCTTGTCCTGGGCCCGCACGGATTCCAGCCCGCCGAGCAGGCGCTCGGCGCGCTTGGCCATATTCTGGGCCGCCACGGCCTTGGTGGCCTTGGCCCGCATCTTGTTCGCCTGGTCCAGCAGCACCTGCGCCTTCTTCTCGGCATTGGCCCGCTCCCGCCGGCGGGCGCGCTCATCGGTCTCGCGCTGGAGCAGGTACCGCTTCCAGCCCATGTTGTAGATGTCCACCACGGCGCGGTTGGCGTCGAGGTGGAAGACCTTGTTAACGGTGGCCTCCAGCAGGTCGGTGTCGTGGCTGATCACGATCAGCCCACCCGAATGGCTCTGCAGGAAGTCGCGCAGCCAGCTGATCGAGTCCGCGTCCAAGTGGTTGGTCGGCTCGTCCAGGAGCATCGTTTCGGCCCCCGAATAGAGGATCCGGGCCAGTTCCACGCGCCGCCGCTGGCCGCCGGAAAGCGTCTTCAGCGGCTGGTTCAGGATCCGTTCGGGCAGCGCCAGGTTCGACGAGATCGCGGCGGCCTCCGCCTCGGCGGCATAGCCGCCGCCGGCGAGGAATTCCGCCTCCAGCCGGTCATAGCGGCGCATCGCCCGGGCATGGACGTCCGGATCCTCGCTGGCCATCTCCACCTGCGCCTTGCGCAGCCTGCCCACGACAACGTCGAGGCCGCGGGCGGAGAGGATCCGGTCCCGGGCGAGCTGTTCCATGTCCGGAGTCCGCGGGTCCTGCGGCAGGTAGCCGACCTCTCCGTTGCGCAGCACCTCTCCGGCGGCAGGCAGTCCCTCGCCGGCCAGCACCTTGGTCAGGGTGGTCTTGCCGGCACCATTGCGGCCCACCAGCCCGATCTTGTCCCCCTTGTCCACGCGGAAGTTGACCGCCTCCATCAGCAGGCGGGCACCGGCGCGCAACTCGAGATTATTAACGGAGATCACTGGAGAGGCGCCTTTCGCGGGGCAAATACAGGGGGAAAGTGGAAGATTGCGGCAATGGCAACCTCTCTATGTTACCGAAGCCTGCGCAGGATGTCCGCTTCCGTGGTGCTCCCCACTATCCTCGATAGCATGGATTCACCCAGGACCACATCCTCCGCGCCGGCCGTTCCGCCGGCATCCCGCCCGCCTCGTATGGGCTGGGGCAGCCGCGACATCTCCCTGATAGCGGTCTTCGCGGCCCTGATGGCGGCCTCAATCGCCGTTCCGCCGATTCCCGCCGGCAACGTCCTCGGGGTGCCCATTACCATCCAGACCGCGGTGGTCACCTTGGCAGGACTGGTGCTCGGCGCCGGCCGCGGAGCCGCTGCGATGGGCCTCTACGTGCTGGTCGGCCTGGCCGGGCTGCCGATCTTCAGCGCCTTCCGCGGCGGTCTGGGCGTCCTGGCCGGCGGTTCGGCCGGCTACATCCTCTCCTTCCCGCTGGCGGCCCTCGTCGTCGGGCTCCTCGCCCAGCTGGTGCTTCGCCGGAACCTGAGGCGACGCGGAATCTGGCTCTTCGCCGCGACGTTCGGCGGCCTGGCCACTACCCACCTGCTGGGCATCGGCGGCATGATGGTCAACGGCCAACTGGCACTGCCGGCGGCGCTGGCTGCCGACCTGCCGTTCATCCCCGGCGACATCCTCAAGAATGCGCTGGCCGTCCTGGTGGCCCTCAGTGTCCACCGGGCTTTTCCCGACGTGCTGGTGCGCCGCACCCGGTGATGTCCCTATCGGCCGGTCGGGTCAGTTTCACCAAGGTAGAAGTGTCCGTGCCAGCAGCCGGTCCCGCCCCGGGGCGGGACCCTGACGCAGGTGCGCAGCCGCGGTCCATCCTGCGTGGGATCAGCGCGGAACTGACCGAACAGCGGGTGGCGGTCATCGGCGGCAACGGCTCCGGAAAATCCACCCTGCTGCGCCTGGTCAACGGGCTCGCGCGTCCGACCAGCGGGCAGGTCCGGGTCAACGGCCTGAATCCGTCGACCGAGGGCGGCAAGGTCAGGCGGCAGGTTGGCTTCGTCTTCACCGATCCGCTGTCCCAGCTGGTGATGCCCACCCCCCGCGAAGACGTTGAGCTCTCGCTGCGCCGTGTCCACCGCCGGTCCGCCGACCGGCGGCGGACAGCCGAGGAGATCCTGGCGGCCTATGGCCTGGCAGCACTGGCCGACAACAGCATCTACGAGCTCTCCGGCGGGGAACGCCAGCTCGCTGCCCTGGCCACGGTGCTGGCGGTCAATCCCGCCATCCTCGTCTTGGACGAACCGTCCACACTCCTGGACCTGCGCAACACGCAGTTGCTGCACAGGATCTTCGAAACGCTAAGCCAGCAGCTGATCATGGCCACCCACGACCTGGACTTTGCCGCGGAGTTCGACCGTGCCCTGGTCATCCACGCCGGGCAGGCCGTCTTCGACGGCAACGCCGGCGACGCCGTCGCCTTCTACCGCCAGCTCTGTGCCGACGATACGGCCTGGCCGCCGGCCCCGGGGCAGCGGCCAGGCCGCAGCTTGCCGGCCGGTAACGGTGCGCCATGAGAGGCCACGCCTCCTTGGTCGGCGCCTACCGTCCGGGATCCTCGCTGGTGCACCGGACGCCGCTGCGGATCAAGTTGCCCGTGCTGCTGGGACTGGGAGCGGCCGCCCTCGCGTTCCAGGGTGCTGCCGTGCGCACGCTGGTACTCGTGGTGGTGCTGGTCCTGCATTTTGCCGCCGGCGGAAGTGTCCGGCAGCTGCTGACCGCGCTGAAGCCGATGTGGTTGTTCGTGCTGGTTCTGCTGGCCTACCAGAGCTGGCAGAACGGCCCCCTGGCCGCCTGGCGGATCCTCTGCGGCCTGCTGGCCTGCGTCTATGCAGCCAATATCCTGCTCGCCACCACACCGGTACAGCGCCTGCTCGACGCGCTGGCAGCAGCGGTCCGTCCGCTGACGCGCTTTGGCGCCGATCCGGAACGCTTCGCGCTGGCGGTCGGACTGATGCTGCGCAGCATCCCGTTCCTGGTCGGCTCGTTCAGCGATGTGCGGGAGGCGGCCAAGGCCAGGGGCCTGGAGCGGAATCCGCGCGCGGTGGTCCTGCCGGTGCTGATCAATGCGGTCGCCTATGCACGGCAGACCGGCGATGCGCTGGCCGCCCGCGGCCTGGGTGACAGGGACGACGGCGGCCCGCCCCCGCGGAACTAGCGCGGATCCGTCCAGCCGAACAGGGCCGCGGTGCCCATGCCGCCGGCGATGCTCGCTGCGGCCAGCGCAGGCCGCCGGTCCCGGTCCGCACTGCGTTCCTGCTGCAGCAACCGCAGCACCAGGAACGCCCCGGAGGCTCCGTACGGGTGCCCGAAGGCCAGCGCCCCGCCCTGACGGTTGGCCCGCTCCGGTGCCACTCCCAGCATCCGGAGCGAGGCCAGCGCCTGCGCGGCGAAAGCCTCGTTGAACTCCACCCTGCCCAGATCCGTGCCGTGCAACCCCTGTTCCGCCAGCAGCCGGGCGCCCGCGCGGCCGCCTCCGATGCCGGGCAGGTTCGGATCGGTGCCGGCGGTTGCAGCGCCCCGGAACCCGAGCCCGCCGCCGAAGCCGAGCCGCCCGGCGGCTGCCCGGCTGGCCACCAGGACCACCGCAGCACCGTCGGCGTCCGCACAGGAATTGCCGGCGGTGACCGTTCCCGAGGGCACAAAGGCCGCGGGGAACCGGCCCAGCAGCGCGGGTCCGATTGTCTTCCGCGGACCCTCGTCCCCGACGGCGGCACCGCCGACGGGCACGATCTCCTCGTCGAATGCCCCTTCCGCGGCGGCGGCCAGCGCCCGCTGGTGGCTCCGCAGGGCGAAGGCATCCTGGTCCGCCCGGCTGACGTTCCAGCGTGCCGCCACAGCCTCGGCGGCAACGCCCATGTCCGGATCCCCGAGGGACTGCGGCGCAAACGGTGCCCTGCCGTAGAAATCCGGGGCGCCGGGCGTGGAGGTCAGACGGTGGGCCCGCAGCGGCGCGGTGCTGCAGCTTTCGACCCCGCCAGCCAGGTACAGCTGCCCGGCGCCGGCAGCCACCAGCCGGCAGGCCAGGACAACGGCATCGAGCCCCGAGCCGCACTGGCGGTCCACCGTCATGCCCGGGACGGTCTCCGGCAGCCCCGCGTCCAGCAAGGCCAGCCGGGCCACGTTGCCGCCGCCGCCCACGGCGTTGCCAATAACGACGTCGTCGATCTCCGCCGGCGGCAGGCCGGCGTCGCGGACCACGGCGGACAGCACCGGAGCGAGCAGCGCGCCGGCGGTGGTGCGGGCCCAGATCCCGTTCAGCCGGCCGAAGGCACTGCGCCGGCCCAGCACGACGACGGGATCCCGCTCCGGATGGGGGCTAGCCGAGCACATGGACACTGGCCTCTCCCGCCTCGATGGCTCGGACCAGCACCGGCCGCGCCGTCTTGCCGCCGTATCCCTGCGGCCACTCCCGTGCCCAGTAGAACCGCCGCGGCACCTTGAACGGAGCCAGCTCTTCGGCACAGAGCCGGCGCAACTCCCCCGCGGCCAGCGGCGGCGGCCCATCACTGCGGAGCACCGCCGCCACGCAGCGGCCCCGCGGCCCGTCCGGCAGCCCGACGACGACGGCCTCGCAGCCGAGCGACCGCAGCACCTCCTCGACCTCGTGCGGATAGACGTTGAACCCGCCGGTGACGATCATGTCGGCGGACCTGCCCGCCAGATGGAGTCCTCCGTCCGAATCCAGCCAGCCGCGGTCCCCCACGGTGGCCCATTCCCCCTCCCGGCGGAAGGCGAGGCCGTCATCGCCGCTGAGGTAGCCCGCGCACACCATGTCGCTGCGCACCCAGATGGTGCCCGCCGCGGCGGGACCGCCAGCATTGCCGGCGCCGTCTTCCGGGGAGCCGATCCGCACGCCGACCCCGGGGAACGGCCGGCCGACCAGGTGCGGTCCGGCCCCCGGATGCGCCAGCCGGGCCGCCACGAAGCTGAGCTCGGAGGCGCCGTAGTACTCGTGGACCGCCGCGCGCGGGGCAGCCCGGTGCAAGGCAGCGGCTTCCTCCTCCCCCAGCTTGGCGCCGCCGGACACGATGGTCCGCACCGTGGACCACGAGTCCCGGGCCCGGTGCGCGAGCAGCCGCAGCTGGCTCGGCACGCCAACCAACTGCGTGATTCCCCCGTCGGCGAGCAGGTCCAGGGCCGCAGCGGTGTCCGGGGCGGACTGGCCGTAGAACGTGGCACCCGCATAGAGGCACTCGGCCAGGGCATACAGGCTCAGGCTCGCGGACAGCGGGCCGGGAACCAGCACCTTATCCCCGGCGGCGGTGCCGAAATATGAGGTGCTGCGTTCCAAGGACCGCTGCCAGGAGCCCACGGTTCGGACAAAGGCCTTCGGCAACCGGGTGGTGCCGGAGGTGAAGCCGCAGTAGAAAATCCGGTCGGGCCCGCCGTCGGCCAGTACGGCCGGGCTGCCTCCGCCGTCGTCAGGCCGGGCTGCAGCATCGGCGGTGAGAACCGCGGCCGGTTCCAGCTGCTCCAGTGCCGCCGTCCGGACCGAGGCCGGCCAGGCAGGATCCAGCACTGCGGCGATGCCGCCGCGGCCGACGACAGCGGTGAGGGCCACAATGAAGTCAAGGGTGCTGCCCAGGTCGAGGGCCACCAGCTGTTGTTCCCCGGCGGCAGTCGCCGGGTCCGGCAGGCGCAGCCGTGCGGCCCGCCCGGCGAGTTCCGCATAACTGAGCCGCTGTGCGTCGATGACCACGGCATCGCGGTCCGGAAAGCGGGCGGCCCATTCGACCAACCGGTCCACAAAGGGCATCCGTTCTTCCTCCGACGTCCTCATCAGCTGCGGCCCGGCCTGCTGCCCGGCCCCGGCGCAGGCACGCCGGACCAGCCCATTCTACGTGCAGGGCCGGTCCGTCCGGCCCGACGCTGCCGGGCCTGCGCGCCCGTCGGAGGCTATTCTGGCACCATGAGTTTCAATGAGGGCTCGCAGTTGGACACCTCGCAGGTCTCGGACCGGCGGGGCGGCACCGGCGGGAAGATCGCCATCGGCGGGGCCGGGCTGATCCTGCTGATTGCCAGCCTGCTGGGCATTCCACCTCAGCTGCTGCAGGGCCTGGGCCTCGGAACCGACCAGTCCACCGAGCAGGAAGCCTCGGGAACCGGCAGCATCGCGCAGGTATGCCGCACCGGCGCGGACGCCAACGCCCGCCGCGACTGCCGGATTGTCGGCACGGTGAACAGCCTCAACCGCTACTGGGCCGCCGAGCTGCCCCGGTACAACATCCAGTACCCGGTGCCCAAGACCGTCCTGTTCGCCGGCGGGGTCAGCACCGGCTGCGGCCAGGCATCCAGCGCCGTAGGTCCCTTCTACTGTCCAGTGGACCGGACGGCCTATTTCGACACGGGCTTCTTCGACCAGCTCACCGGCCAGCTCGGCGCCGCGGAGGGGCCGCTCGCGGAGGAATATGTGGTGGCCCATGAATTCGGCCACCACATCCAGAACCTGACCGGTGCCATCAACAACTCCCAGCAGGACCCTCAGGGCGCCGGATCAGGTGCGGTCCGGGTTGAGCTCCAGGCAGACTGCTATGCCGGAGTCTGGGCGCGCAATGCCACCGACCAGGCAGACCCATCCACCGGAAAGCCGTTCATGAAGCCGTTCTCGGACCGGGATCTGCAGGTGGCGCTGTCCGCGGCAGCCGCGGTGGGCGATGACCGCATCCAGGAAGCCAGCCGGGGCTATGCCAATCCGCATACCTTCACCCACGGCACCAGCGCCCAGCGGCAGGCCTGGTTCGCCCAGGGCTACAACACCGGCGACCCTGCCCAATGCGACACGTTCAGCTCACGCGACCTAAACAACCCCTAGCCACGCGTCAGGCTCAGCGGCCGTCCGGACCGAAACCGGGCAGGTACCCGTCCGGCTCCCGGCCCATCCGCCTGTCCAGCAGCAAGTACAGGAACGCGGTGCCCAGCCAGCCCAGCAGGATGAAGACCCCGCCGGCCAGCATAGGTCCGGTCCCGGCGGCGGCATCAACCGGAGGATACGGGTACCAGCCGGTGACGGCACCGCGGATGATGGTCCAAAGCAGCCAGAACACCGGAAAGGCCAGGCTCCACAGCGCCGCCGCGGGCCGGATCCGGGGCCGCGGGCCAAAGATCAGCCAGCAGGCCAGGACCAGGACCGGCAGGGCATAGTGAAGCACCCGGTCGCCCCAGACGGTGGCGGCATTGAGCCCGGTAAATTCGGCCAGGCCGCGGTACGGCGTGAACTGCAGCCAGAAGACCAGCACGGCGGCCACCAAAGCCGCCAGCCGCGCCGCCCGCCAGAAACGGCCGCCGGTACGTGCCGAGTCCGCCGCCAGGCTCACTGACACGGCAAAGACCAGCACACCTGCCTGCACACTGAAATAACTCAGGAAGTTCCACCACGCATGCCCCGGGGCCGCCCCATACACCGGGGAGGCCAGCATGGCCACCGCCTCCAGCACCAGGCCGGCCAGTGCCGCCAGCGCGGTCAGCGCGTGGAACAGACGCGCGACGAAGATCTCGTTGTAGCGGCCCGCGGCGGGGCGGGTGCCGGCGGCCGGTGCCAGGGGTTCGCTCATAGACAGATGCTAGTGCCTCGCCGGCACAGGAGGGGCAACGAAAGAGCCGGCCACCGTCTCCGGTGGCCGGCTCTTTTACCCGCGCAGCCGAGGCGGGAACGTGCTGGTCAGATGTTGAAGCCCAGGGCACGCATCTGGTCGCGGCCGTCGTCAGTGATCTTCTCCGGACCCCACGGCGGCATCCAGACCCAGTTCAGCCGCCATTCGTCCACGACCCCGTCCAGCGCCTGGCCGGTCTGCTCCTCGATCACGTCGGTGAGCGGGCAGGCGGCGGTCGTCAGCGTCATGTCGATCAGCAACGCGCCGTCCTCGGCGTACCTCAGCCCGTACAGCAGGCCGAGGTCCACCACATTGACGCCCAGTTCCGGATCGATGACGTCCTTGAGCGCTTCCTCGACGTCCTCCAGCGACGTCTGCGGAACATTGGTTTCAGTCATGCTCATGCCTTTGCAGGAGTCAGGTAGCGGTCGTAGCCCTCTTCTTCCAGACGGTCGGCCAGCTCAGGCCCGCCCTCCTCGGCGATCTTGCCGTCCACGAACACGTGTACGAAGTCCGGCTTGATGTAGCGCAGGATGCGGGTGTAGTGGGTGATGAGCAGGGTACCCATCGCACCGCGGGAGAACTCGCGGTTGTGGCCCTCGGAAACGACCTTGAGGGCGTCGACGTCCAGGCCGGAGTCGGTTTCGTCCATGATGGCGAACCTCGGCTTGAACAGTTCGAGCTGCAGGATCTCCACGCGCTTCTTTTCGCCGCCGGAGAAACCTTCGTTGACATTGCGCTGGGCAAAGTCGGCGTCGATGCGCAGCTCGGCCATGGCTTCCTTGACCGACTTGGTCCAGGTCCGCAGGCTCGGAGCCTCGCCGTCCAGGGCGGTCTTGGCGGTGCGCAGGAAGTTGGTCATGGTCACCCCGGGGACCTCCACCGGGTACTGCATCGCCAGGAAGAGACCGGCACGGGCGCGCTCGTCCACGCTCATCGCCAGCACGTCTTCGCCGTCCAGGGTGATCGAGCCGGAGTCCACGATGTAGCGCGGGTGGCCGGCGATGGTGGAGGCGAGGGTGGACTTGCCCGAGCCGTTGGGACCCATGATCGCGTGGATCTGGCCGGTATTGATGGTCAGGGACACGCCCTTGAGGATCTCCTTGGCACCCTGCTCCGTCTCGATGCTGACGTGCAGGTCCTTGATTTCCAGAGTCGACATACTGTCTGCTTTCTCCTTTGCGAACCGCGGCCGGCGGTGCGCGCCTTGAAGTTGGTGAAGTGTTAGTTGGTGCCCGGGGCAGGCGCCCCGTTGAGCACGGTGGAGATGTCCACGTAGACCTCCCCGTCGTGCACCGCGAGGGCAAAAACCGGGACCGGCTCGAAGGCCGGCAGGCTCAGCGGCTCGCCGCTGCGCAGATCGAACTGGGAGCCATGGCCCCAGCACTCGATCGTGCAGTCTTCGACGTCTCCCTCGGCGAGGGAGTAGTCCTCGTGCGAGCAGGTATCGCCGAGCGCGTGCAGTTCGCCGTCGGAATCGCGCACCACCGCTACCGGGTAGTCATCGACCAGCACGCGGACGGCGTGCTTGACCTTGACGTCCTCGGCGGCGCATACCGGCCTGCCCTGCGGGGTTGCGGTCATCAGTTGTTGCCCGCCGCCAGTTCGCGCTCGACGGCGTCGGTCAGCCGCGCCTCGAGTTCGGGCACCTTGACGTGCTGGATGATCTCGTGCAGGAAGCCGCGGACCACCAGGCGCCGCGCGGTCTCTTCGGGAATACCGCGGGCCATCAGGTAGAACAGCTGCTCGTCGTCGAAACGGCCGGTGGCACTGGCATGGCCGGCGCCCTCGATCAGGCCGGTCTCGATTTCCAGGTTCGGCACCGAATCGGCACGCGCGCCGTCGGTGAGCACCAGGTTGCGGTTGACCTCGTAGGTATCGGTGCCCTCGGCCTCCTTGCGGATCAGCACGTCGCCCACCCAGACGGTGTGCGCGTCCTTGCCCTGCAGCGCGCCCTTGTACAGCACGCGGGACTTGCAGTTGGGCACGGCGTGGTCCACGAAGAGGCGCTGCTCCAGGTGCTGGCCGGCGTCGGCGAAGTACAGGCCGTACATTTCCACGTCGCCGCCTGGCTGGGTGAACCTCGAGGTCGGGGTGATGCGGACCAGGTCCCCGCCCAGGTTCACGGCCACGTGCTTGAACTTGGCATCGCGGCCGATCTTCGCCGCCTGTGCCGAAGCGTGCACGGCGTCGTCGTCCCATTCCTGTACCGTCACCAGCGTCAGTTCGGCGCCGTCCTGGATGTCCACCTCGACGTTCTGCGCCAGCGTCGCCGAACCCCGGTGGTCCAGCACGACGACGGCCTTGGAGAACTTCTCCGCGACGATCACGGTGTGCTGGGCGGCGGCCTCGCGGCCGGCGCCGGTGATCGACACGATGATGCCCGAAGCGGCCTGCAGCTCTGCCGGGATGGTGATCACGGTGGCCTCGGTGAAGGCCTCCCAAGCCGCGGCGGCGACCCGGTCCTCCGGGATGCCGGCGACACCGATGCGGCCGTCCTCGCGGCCCACGGTCTCCACGCGGACGCCGGCCGGAAGCGCGGTGCCCTCCGGCCCGGCCACGGCCACTGTCGGGGCAGCGCCGGTGAGTGCGTCCGTGTGCAGGCCGCGCAGCCGCTTGAGCGGGGTGAACCGCCAGTCCTCTTCGCGCCCGGTCAGCGGGGCGAAGTCGGCCAGCCGGTAGGAGGTCAGCCGGCCGGCACGCGAGCTGTCCGGCACACCGACGCCGCCGCCGTGGCTGTGGCCCTTGGCGCTGTCGCCGGCCAACGGCCCCCGATGCGAGTTGTCGGTCAACGGGGAGAGGTTTTCGCCTTCTTCGGTGAATCCGTCGATCACAGGCGCGGCTGACGGGGCACCAATGCGTGCCTTCTCAGTCATTTCAGTCATTAACCTACGGACCCTTCCATCTGCAGTTCAATCAGGCGGTTCAGCTCGAGCGCATACTCCATCGGCAGCTCGCGGGCGATCGGCTCGATGAAGCCGCGCACGATCATGGCCATGGCCTCGTCCTCGGGCAGGCCGCGGGACATCAGGTAGAACAGCTGCTCCTCGCTGACGCGCGAGACCGTGGCCTCGTGGCCCATGGTGACGTCGTCCTCGCGGATGTCCACGTACGGGTAGGTATCCGAGCGCGAAATGGTGTCTACCAGCAGCGCGTCACAGCGCACCGTGTTGGCCGAGTGCTCGGCGCCCTCGCGGACCTGGACCAGGCCGCGGTAGGCGGCCCGGCCGCCGCCGCGGGCCACGGACTTGGAGATGATCGAGCTCTTGGTGTTCGGCGCGATGTGCACCATCTTCGAGCCGGTGTCCTGGTGCTGGCCGGCGCCGGCGAAGGCGATCGAGAGCGTCTCGCCCTTGGCGTGCTCGCCGACCAGGTACACCGCCGGGTACTTCATGGTCACCTTCGAGCCGATGTTGCCGTCGACCCATTCCATGGTGGCGCCCTCGTGGGCGATGGCGCGCTTGGTGACCAGGTTGTAGACGTTGTTGGACCAGTTCTGGATGGTCGTGTACCGCACCCGGGCGTTCTTCTTCACGATGATTTCGACGACGGCGGAGTGCAGCGAGTCCGAGGTGTAGATCGGCGCGGTGCAGCCTTCGATGTAGTGGACGTAGGAATCCTCATCGGCGATGATCAGGGTCCGCTCGAACTGGCCCATGTTCTCGGTGTTGATCCGGAAGTAGGCCTGCAGCGGGATTTCCACGTGCACGCCCTTGGGCACGTACACGAAGGAGCCGCCGGACCAGACGGCGGTGTTCAGCGAGGCGAACTTGTTGTCGCCCACCGGGATGACGGAGCCGAAGTACTCCTGGAAGATCTCCGGGTGCTCGCGCAGTGCGGTGTCGGTGTCCAGGAAGATGACGCCCTGGGCTTCGAGGTCCTCGCGGATCTGGTGGTAGACCACCTCGGACTCGTACTGGGCCGCCACGCCGGAGACCAGGCGGCTGCGCTCGGCTTCCGGGATGCCCAGCTTCTCGTACGTGTTCCGGATGTCCTCGGGGAGGTCTTCCCAGGTGGCCGCCTGCTTTTCCGTGGAACGCACGAAGTACTTGATGTTGTCGAAGTCGATCCCGGACAGGTCCGCGCCCCAGGTGGGCATGGGCTTACGGTCGAAGTACTTCAGGCCCTTCAGGCGCAGGTCGAGCATCCACTCGGGCTCGTTCTTCTTGGCCGAGATGTCGCGCACGACGTCCTCGTTCAGGCCACGCCGCGCGTTGGCGCCGGCATCGGTCTTGTCCGCCCAACCGTACTCATAGGTACCGATGCCGTGCAGTTCGGGGTTCTTCTCAAGAATCTCGGAAATGGTGGTGTCCGGGACGTCGGTCGAGCCGACTGCGTCCTGGATGCGGTGATCCACTTGGTCCGTCATCACGGCCTCTCTTGCAGCTTGATGGATACTCTTCTGGTTGCTGTCGCTGGCTCGTCCTGCCCAGCCGCAGACCTTGTTCGGCCCACAGGGATGTGGGTCGTACAGACATGACCGCCGCTGGCCAGCGTGGACAGACGGCGTACGTCCACTCCCAGCAGCCGGGCGAATAATTCGGTTTCGCTATCGCAGAAGACCGGGAAGTCAGCCGCGAGCTGCTGCACCGGGCAGTGCCCCTGGCACAGCTGCATGCTCAGCATGACCGCCTTGCCACCACGCTGCCCCTCGGGCTTCGTGCCGGCACCGACCAGCCGGGTGGAGCCAACGAAACCATCTTCGGTCAGCAGCCGGGCCAAGGCCTCGGCGCGGGCTTCGATATCCGGGCCGGCCGCCTCGACGGCAGGGCGGTAACGCTGCTCCATCTCACGGTACCGGGTGCGGGCGAATTCAGTCACGGCCTCCGCCCCGGCAGCTTCGGCCAGCGCCGCCAGGGCGGTCCGCGCGATGTCCAGGTAATCGTCCCCGAGCCGGAACTGGCCCTGCCGGCTCAGCACGTACTTGCGGGCGGGACGACCGGCCCCGTTGGCCGAATTCGACACGAGCTTGACCTCGATCAGGCTCTTGCGGGACAGGGCGTCAAGGTGGCGGCGCACGGCGGCGGGAGTGAAACCCAGCTGCTCGCCCAGTTCGGCGGCGCTCACCGGGCCGTGCTCGAGCACTGCACTCAGCACCCGGTCCCGGGTGCGCTCCTCCGCGTCCAGCCGCGCAGCATCATGGGCGCGCGAAGGCATGGGCTTAATCACGGAATACACAACACAATCATGTCCTATTCTGTTCCGCCCCTCCAGTAAGGCAGTCCTTAGCGGGAGGGGCGCTGCTTCTACGTGGCGTAGAAGCAAGTGACGTAGAATGGTCCGGTGCCTAAATCGGAACCCTGCCTCGACATCCAGGGGCTTGTGAAAGACCTGGGCCCGGTTGAGGCCTTGGACAACAAGATGGTCCGCGTGCTGGCCGGCGTCCATCTGCGCGCCTACCCCGGCGAAGTCACCGCCCTGCTGGGGCCCAACGGCGCAGGCAAGACCACCACCCTGGCCTGCGCCCAAGGCCTGCTCAAGCCCACCGGCGGCACCGTGCGCCTGCTGGGTCAGGAACCGTTCCAGGCCGGGGCGCAGCTGCGCAGCCGGGTCGGCGTCATGCTCCAGGAAGGCGGCCTGCCCCAGGCCGTCCGGCCGGTGCCGCTGCTGCGCCACGTGGCCGGCATGTACTCGCACCCGCGGAACGTAGACGACCTCGTGGAGCGGCTGGGCATCAATACCTTCGCGAACACCCCCATCCGCCGGCTGTCCGGCGGCCAGAAGCAGCGCGTGGCCATGGCCGCCGCGCTGGTGGGCAATCCCGAGGTCCTCTTCCTCGACGAACCAAGCGCCGGCCTCGATCCACAGTCCCGCTCCGTGGTGTTCGAACTGATCCAGGAGCTGCGCCGGGAGGGGCTGGGCATCATCCTGACCACGCACCTGATGGACGATGCACAGCGGCTGGCCGACTATGTCTTCATCATCGACGCCGGACGGACGGTGCTGCACGGCACCGTGCCCGAACTGACCGCCGCGACGGACACCAGCGCCGGCGTGGACCGACTGCTGACCTTCGACGCCGCCCCCGGGCTGGACTTTCCGCCGGTGGCCGGGCTCGAGGTCAGCGAATCCGTCCCGGGCCGCTACAGCCTGTCCGGGCCCCTGGGCCCCGTCCATCTGCAGGCCCTGGCGGCCGCCTGGGCGGAGAAGTCCGTGATGCCCTCGGCCATCCACATGGCGCCGCGGTCGCTGGAGGATGTCTTCCTGGACATCTCTGGAAAGGAATTGAGATGAGCGCACCGGCTACGCTCGCCCGCCGGGTCCTGCTGCAGGGCCGCTACGAGACCCTGGCCATGCTGCGCAATGGCGAACAGTTGCTGATCGCCATCATCCTGCCGCTGATGGCGCTGGTGGGCCTGGTCGTCACTCCCCTGCTGGATACCTTCACCGACAGCAGGATCGATCTGGCCGCGCCGGGCGTGCTGGCGCTGTGTACCGTGTCCACGGCCCTGACCGGCCAGGGCATCGCCACCGGCTTCGACCGCCGCTACGGCGTCCTGCGCTTCCTGTCCACCACGCCGCTTGGCCAGAGCGGGCTGATCCTGGGCAAGATCATCGCGGTCCTGACGGTGATGGCCATCCAGGTCGTCGTCGTCGGCGGCACCGCCCTGCTGCTGGGCTGGCAGCCTGCTCCCGGCGGGCTGCTGCCGGCCCTGGTCCAGCTCGTGCTGGGGGCTGCGGCCTTCACCTCGCTGGGGCTGCTGATCGCCGGCACGGTCAGGCCGGAAGCTACGTTGGCTATCACGAACCTGCTGTGGGTCCTGCTCGCCGCTGCCGGCGGCATCCTCTTTCCGACTACCAGCTGGCCGGACGTGTACGAACCGGTGGCCCACCTGCTGCCTTCGACCGCCTTGGGCGACGCCCTGCGCAGCGCGCTGATCGACGCACAGTTCAATCCCCTCGCATCCGTCATCCTGCTGGTCTGGACCGTGCTGGCCAGCATGGCCGCCATCCGCTGGTTCAAATGGAGCTGAACACCATGTCTGCAACACCCACAGCGCGCCTGCGCGACTCCGTCCGACGGCTCCCGGCCGAACCCACGAAGGCCGTCCGGGCCCTGGCCGTGGCCTCGCTGGTTTCCGAGATCCTCATCGTCGTCACCGGCGGCGCCGTGAGGCTGACGGCCTCCGGTCTGGGCTGCCCCACCTGGCCCAAGTGCACGCCCGAATCCCTGGTCGCCACGCATGAAATGGGCATCCACGGCATCATCGAGTTCGGCAACCGGACGCTGACCTTCGTCCTGGGCGTCATCGCGGTCGCCATGCTGGTCTCCGTCTGGAACATGCGCCGGGAGCGCAAGGACCTCTTCGGCCTCGCGCTTGCGCTGCTGCTGGGCATTCCCGCGCAGGCGGTCATCGGCGGCATTACGGTCTGGACGCACCTGAACCCGTGGGTAGTGGGCTCCCATTTCGTCGTCTCCATGGCCATGATCGCCACCGCCACCGTGCTCGTCCACCGGGCGTGGCTGACCAACGACGCCGCCGCGGCCAGGGTGCCGGCACGCGGCACATCCGGCGTGCGGCAACTGCTCTGGACCAGCGGTGTGCTCAGCGCTGTCGCGATCGTGCTTGGCGTGGTCGTCACCGGCTCCGGCCCACATGCCGGGGACGCCAACGCGCCCCGCAACGGACTGGATCCGGACCTGACCACCCGCGCACATGCCCTGCCCGTGTACCTGCTGGTGGCCTGCACCGTCGTGCTGCTGGTCATGGTCCTGCGCAACCGGGAGCTCACCCAGCTACGCCGCCCGATGGTGCTTTTTGCTGCGGCCATTGCGGTGCAGGGACTCATCGGCTACATCCAGCACTTCACCGGGCTGCCCATCCTGCTGGTGGGCATGCACATGCTCGGGGCCTCGCTGCTGGCCGCCGCGGCTACCCACGTCATCTACGTGGGAACCACCCACCAGCCGCTCGCGGCTGAGCGGCACTAAGGCGATAACCGGCCGGAACAGGGCCGGCCGCCGTAGGGCAAAGTAGAGCGCCGTCGTCGGGCAACCGACGACGGCGTTCGTGTCCCGAGCCACGTCCGGAACGGCCCGCCCCCCCCAGTCACCTAATAAACGTTGAGTGTGCGTGAAGCCCACGTTTCGGGGCCGGAACGCAGGCTTCACGCACACTCAGCCAGAGGTTGATGGATTCCGCGCGCACTGGATGCGGAACTTTGTGCCCCGCGCGTCCTTGGTACCAGAAAGGCCCGCTGCCCGGAGGGCGGCGGGCCTGGCATCTCTGGCCTAACCAGGCAGACCTAGCTGAAGAGAGGCCCGCCGATGAAGGGATCCACGGCCAGGGCCAAGAAGAGGACCGTCAGGTAGCTGATTGAGCCATGGAACACGCGCATGGCCACCTTGTTGGCCACCTCGCCGGCCTTGGCGCGGTTGTACAGCAGGTGGGACTCGTACAGGAACCAACCGCCGCTGAGCACGGCGGCAATGGTGTAGGTCCACCCCGCGCCGCCCACCGGCACCAGCAGCAGCGAACACGCGACGGTGGCCCAGCCGTACAGCACCACCTGGGTGGCCACTACCCGGGCACCGGCGATGGCCCCGAGCATCGGTACGTTGGCCGCGTTGTAGTCGTCGCTGTACTTCATGGACAGCGGCCAGTAGTGCGGCGGCGTCCAGAGGAAAATCACCATGAACAGGATGATGGCCGGCCACTCGACCGTGTTCGCGACCGCGGCCCAGGCAATCAGCACCGGGAAGCAGCCGGCAGCCCCGCCCCAGATGATGTTCTGGGCGGTGCGGCGCTTGAGGATCAGGGTGTAGATGACCACATAGAAGAAGATGGCCCCGACCCCCAGCACGCCCGCCAGCGGGTTGGCCCCAAACCAGAGGATGGCAATGGAGAGAATGCCGAGCAGCCAGGCGAAGACCAGTGCCTGCCGCGGGGTGACCTCGCCGGTGACCAGCGGACGGTTCTCCGTCCGGTGCATCAGCTTGTCCATGTCCCGGTCGATATAGCAGTTGAAGGCACCGGCGGAACCGGCGGCGAAGGCGCCGCCGATCATCGTGGCCACGATCAGTCCGAGGTCCGGGAAGCCGCGCTGAGCGAAAATCATCGTGGGCAGCGTGGTGACCAGCAGCAGTTCGATGACCCGCGGTTTGGTGAGCGCCACATAGGCTTTGAGCTTGCGTGAGAAACCGGGACTACCCGGGGCTTCGGCCAACTGTGCCGGGGCGCTCTGGATGTTCAATGGAATACCACTCAGTTCTGCGGGTGACGAGGTCATGGCCAGCAGCGATGCTGGGCCTTAAGGCGGCGCGGCCTGGGGAAGGGGCGCGCACCACCATCATACGCTCTATGCGCCGTAGAAATCCCGCCTCCACCGGCTGTGCGGAGAGCCACGCGGGCGGACTGGGCCACCGCGCTGCCGGCACGGCATCGGAATTGGCTGCCTGACAGCAGCCTCGGGCGCGCCCACGCGCTATGGTGGACTTGAGCGCCGCGCAAACCGTGGCGGCCGCATAGAACATGGCGAAATTCGAATACAGCAGCAGCCGCCTGGGCGCTGACCCGGATTCACTGCAGTCCTGCTGGCCGAATGATCTGAGAGGGGCCCTGGAAGTGCCACAAGAGGAAGAAGCGCAACTGTCCTGGTCGGAGCTGGATGCGCGGGCGGTGGACACCATCCGCGTGCTGGCGGCCGATGCGGTGGAGAAGGTGGGTAACGGACATCCGGGCACGGCGATGAGCCTGGCGCCGGCGGCGTACCTGTTGTTCCAGAAGCTGATGCGCCATGATCCGGTGGATCCGGAGTGGATCGGCCGGGACCGGTTCATTCTCTCCCCCGGGCACACGTCGCTGACCCTGTACCTGCAGCTGTTCCTTTCCGGCTACGGGCTGCAGTTGAAGGACCTGAAGGCGCTGCGGACCTGGGGTTCGCTGACCCCGGGCCACCCGGAGTACGGGCATACCCCGGGGGTGGAGATCACCACCGGTCCGCTGGGCCAGGGCCTGGCCTCCGCCGTCGGCTTCGCCTACGCGCAGCGGCGCACCCGCGGCCTGTACGATCCCGACGCCGCGGCGGGCACCAGCCCGTTCGACCACACCGTCTGGGTCATCGCCTCGGACGGGGATCTGCAGGAGGGCGTCACCTCGGAGGCGTCCTCGCTGGCCGGACACCAGGAACTGGGCAACCTGGTGGTGCTCTACGACGAGAACCACATCTCGATCGAGGACGACACCGACATCTCCTTTACCGAGGACGTGCTCAAGCGGTACGAGGCGTACGGCTGGCACACCCAGCGGGTGGACTGGACCAGGACCGGCGAGTACGTCGAAGACGTCCAGGAACTGTATGAGGCCCTGGCCGCGGCGAAGGCCGAGACCGGCCGGCCCTCGATCATCTCGCTGCGCACCATCATCGGCTGGCCGGCGCCGAACAAGCAGAACACCGGCAAGATCCACGGCTCGGCCCTGGGCAAGGACGAGGTCGCCGCGCTGAAGGAACGCCTCGGCTTCGACCCGCACCAAAGCTTCGAGATCGCCGACGAGGTCCTCGAGCACGCCCGGCTGGTGGCGGACCGCGGGGCCGCCGCGCGTGCCGAGTGGGACAAGTCCTACAACGCCTGGCGGGAGGCCAACCCGGAGAACGCCGCGCTGCTGGACCGGGTGCAGAAGTTCGAACTGCCCGCCGGCTGGGAGCAGTCGCTGCCCGTGTTCGGCACCGAAAAGGATCTGTCGACCCGGGCCGCCTCGGGCAAGGTCCTCAATGCGATCGGCCCGGTGCTGCCCGAGCTCTGGGGCGGCTCGGCGGACCTGGCCGAGTCCAACAACACCACCATCGAGGGTGCACCCTCGTTCATCCCCGCCTCGCGCCAGACCAAGGCCTGGTCGGGCAACCCCTACGGCCGGGTGCTGCACTTCGGCATCCGCGAACACGCAGCGGCCTCGATCGTCAACGGCATCGTGCTCTCCTCGAAGACCCGCGCGTTCTCGGGCACCTTCCTGATCTTCTCCGACTACCAGCGACCGGCCATCCGGCTCTCGGCGCTGATGGGCGTGCCCTCGATCTACGTCTGGACGCATGACTCGATCGGCCTGGGCGAGGACGGACCGACCCACCAGCCGGTGGAACAGCTCTCGGCCCTGCGCGCCATCCCGGGCCTGGACGTCGTCCGCCCCGCGGATGCCAACGAGACTGCCTACGCCTGGAAGACCATCCTGGAGAACCATGAACACCCGGCCGGCATCGTGCTGACCCGGCAGAACCTGCCGGTGTTCGAACGCGGCCAGGACGGTTTCGCCGATGCCTCGAACGTTGCCAAGGGCGCCTACGTGCTCGCCGAGGCGCAGGACGGCGGCACCGCGACCGCACCTCAGGTGATCCTGCTGGCCACCGGTTCCGAGGTGCAGCTGGCCGTGGAGGCCCGCCAGGCCCTGCAGGCCGACGGCATCCCCACCCGCGTGGTCTCGGTGCCCTGCCTGGAATGGTTCGACCGCCAGGATGCCGCCTACCGCGAATCCGTGCTGCCCGCGGCCGTCAGGGCCCGCGTCAGCGTCGAGGCCGGCACAGCCCAGTCCTGGCACCGCCTGCTCGGCGACGCCGGCCGCGCCGTGTCCCTGGAGCACTACGGCGCCTCGGCGGACTACAAGACCCTGTTCCGCGAATTCGGCCTCACCACCGAAGCCGTCATCGAAGCCGCCCGCGAATCGATCGCCCACACTACCCAGGTTTAGCAAGGAGCGTTTCATGTCCAACAAGAACACCCAGGCCCTGTCCGACGCCGGCGTCTCGATCTGGCTCGATGACCTCTCCCGCGACCGCATCACCTCTGGGTCGCTGCAGACGCTGATGAAGGAAAACAACGTCGTCGGCGTCACCACCAACCCGACGATCTTTGCCGCCGCGCTCAAGGAGTGCGACGCCTACGTCACCCAGGTCAAGCACCTGGTGGCCCGGGACGCGGACGTCCAGGACGCCGTCTTCGCGATCACCACCGAGGACGTGTCCGAGGCATGCGACCTGTTCGCCGAAATCGCCTTGGGCACCGACGGCGTCGACGGCAGGGTCTCGATCGAGGTGGACCCGCGGCTGGCCCGGGATGCAGCCGGCACATTGTACGAAGCCAAGCATCTGTCCGAGGTCATCAACCGGCCGAACGTCTTCATCAAGATCCCGGCCACCGTCGAGGGTCTGGAAGCCATCACGGCCACCCTGGCCGCCGGTATCAGCGTCAACGTGACCCTGATCTTCTCGCTGGAGCGCTACCGCGCCGTCATCAACGCTTTTATGACCGGCCTGGAACAGGCCAAGGAAAACGGGCACAACCTGTCCGAAATCCACTCGGTCGCCTCCTTCTTCGTCTCCCGCGTGGACACCGAGATCGACCAGCGCCTGGACGCCATCGGCACCGACGAGGCGCTGGCGCTCAAGGGCCAGGCCGGCATCGCCAATGCCCGGCTGGCCTACCAGATCTACGAAGAGCAGTTCGACACCGAGCGCTGGCAGGTGCTGGCCGCCGCCGGGGCCAGGCCGCAGCGGCCGCTCTGGGCCTCCACCGGTGTGAAGGACCCTTCCTACCCGGACACCCTCTACGTCACCAGCCTCGTGGCCCCCGGCGTGGTCAACACCATGCCGCAGAAGACCTTGGAGGCCGTGGCGGATCACGGCGAAATCACCGGCGACACCATCTCGGGCACCTATGATGAAGCCAACAAGCTTCTCGACGCCGTGGCTGCGCAGGGCATCGCGTACTCCGACGTCGTCGAAAAGCTGGAGGAAGAAGGCCTGGACAAGTTCGTCGTCAGCTGGAACCAGCTGCTCGGCACTGTCCAGAGCGCATTGGACAACGCAGGAAAGGCCTGACAACGTATGGGTTCGCTGTCCTTCGAGGCATCAGGTGCCGCGCGCACCGCGGTTGAGGTACATATCGGCACACTGGTTGCGGACAAGGTAGCGTCCCGCATCGCCGCCAAGGACCGAACCCTTTGGGGGCCGGCGGCCGAGTCCGAGGCGGCCATCCGCCTCGGCTGGGTCGAGGCCGCCGAGGTATCGCGCCCGCTGGTCGGACAGATCCTGCAGCTGCGCGATGAACTGCGGGCCGACGGCGTCAGCCGGATCGTACTCGCAGGCATGGGCGGGTCCTCGCTGGCGCCCGAGGTGATTGCCAACACAGCCGGCGTGGAGCTGACCGTGCTGGACAGCACGGATCCGGAGCAGGTTGCCGCCGCGCTGGTCGAACGGCTGGACGAGACCGCCCTGGTGGTCTCGTCCAAGTCCGGCTCGACGGTGGAGACCGACTCGCAGCGGCGCATTTTCGAACAGGCCTTCACGGCCGCCGGCCTCGACGCCGCTTCGCGGATCATCGTGGTCACGGATCCGGGCTCACCGATGGACCAAGCCTCCCGCGAGGCCGGGTACCGGGCGGTGTTCAACGCGGATCCGAACGTCGGCGGCCGGTATTCGGCGCTGACCGCCTTCGGCCTGGTACCCACCGGCCTGGCCGGCGTCGACATCGAGGCCCTGCTCGACGACGCCGAGGAAGCCGCGGAGATCCTTGCCGATGATGCCCCGGAGAACATCGGACTGGCCTTGGGCGCCGTGCTGGGAGGCACGTCGCCGCTTCGGGACAAGGTGGTGATCATCGACGAGGGTTCGGGCATCGTTGGCTTCGCCGACTGGGCCGAGCAGCTGGTCGCCGAGTCCACCGGCAAGTCCGGCACCGGCCTGCTGCCCGTGGTGGCGAATGCGGGGGATCCGGAAACCAGCTGGAACGAACCGGATGTCCTGCTGGTGCGGCTGTGCTCCCCCACTGCCGAGCTCCAGTCGGTGGAATCCGGCGCTAACCAGGTCGTTGTTTCCGGCAGCTTGGGCAGCCAGTTGCTGCTGTGGGAATATGCCACCGTGGTGGCCGGGCGCCTGTTGGGCATCAACCCCTTCGACCAGCCCGATGTCGAAGCGGCCAAGGTCGCCGCCCGAGGACTGCTGGAGGCCCGCCCCGAAACGCAGGCCCCGGCTTTTACCGACGGCGCGGTACAGGTGATCGCGGACGCGCAGCTGCTCGACGGCGCGGAAACCTTGGAGGAGGCGCTGCGAACCCTGCTCCGCACCCTCGCGCCGAACGGCTACCTCAGCGTGCAGGCCTATCTGGATCGTTTCGGCCAGGCCGAACTTGCCGGCCTGCGCCCGCAGCTGGCGAAGCTGGCGCACCGCCCGGTCACCTTCGGCTGGGGCCCTCGGTTCCTGCATTCGACCGGGCAGTTCCATAAGGGCGGACCAGCGGTCGGCTCCTACCTGCAGATCACCGCGGATTCCGCCACCGACCTGCAGGTGCCCGACCGCCCGTTCAGCCTCGGCCAGCTGATCACGGCACAGGCTGCCGGTGATGCACAGGTCCTGGCGGACCACGGACGCCCGGTCGTCAGGCTCCATCTGACTGACCGCCGCGCCGGCACCAGGCAGTTAGGCGAGACCGTGGCCCGGCTCGGCGGTAAAGGATAAGTAGCACAGCGATGCCAGATACTTTCAACGCGCGGCGCCCCAACCCGCTGCGTGATCCACGCGACCGCCGGCTGAACCGGATTGCCGGCCCCTGTTCGCTGGTACTGTTCGGCGTCACCGGGGACCTGTCGCGCAAGAAGCTCATGCCGGCGGTGTACGACCTGGCCAACCGGGGACTGCTGCCGCCGAGCTTTGCCTTGGTCGGCTTCGCCCGCCGGGAGTGGGAGGACCAGGACTTCGCCGCCGAGGTGAAGGCCTCGGTGATGCAGTATGCCCGCACCCCGTTCCGCGAAGAGGTGTGGGAACAGCTCTCCGAGGGCATCCGCTTTGTCCAGGGCGAATTCGGCGACGACCAGGCGTTCGCCCGGTTGAAGGACACCGTGGATGAACTGGATGCCAAGCGCGGCACGCAGGGCAACCATGCCTTCTACCTGTCCATCCCGCCGAAGGACTTCGAACAGGTCTGCCAGCAGCTCTCCAAGCACGGGCTGGCACAGGCCGAACCGGGCACGGAAGGGACGCGGCGCCGCTGGCGTCGGGTGGTGATCGAGAAGCCGTTCGGGCACGACCTGGCTTCGGCCCGGGAGCTGAACGCCATCGTGGAGTCCGTCTTCCCGCCGGACTCGGTGTTCCGCATCGACCACTACCTGGGCAAGGAGACGGTGCAGAACATCCTGGCGCTGCGCTTTGCCAACCAGCTGTTCGAACCGCTCTGGAATTCGAACTTCGTCGACCATGTCCAGATCACCATGGCCGAGGACATCGGCATCGGTGGGCGCGCCGGGTACTACGACGGCGTCGGCGCGGCCCGGGACGTGATCCAGAACCACCTCCTGCAACTGCTGGCCCTGACCGCGATGGAGGAGCCGATCTCCTTCAACGCCGAGGACCTGCGGGCCGAGAAGGAGAAGGTGCTGGCCGCAGTCAGGTTGCCCGAGGATTTGTCCACCCATTCGGCGCGCGGGCAGTACACCGGCGGCTGGCAGGGCGGGGAAAAGGTCAAGGGCTTCCTGGAGGAAGAGGGCTTCAACCCGGACTCGATTACCGAGACCTTTGCCGCCTTGCGCCTGGACATCCATACCCGGCGCTGGGCGGGCGTGCCGTTCTACCTGCGGGCGGGCAAGCGGCTCGGACGCAGGGTGACGGAAATCGCCGTCGTGCTCAAGCGCGCACCCAATCTGCTCTTCCGCGACCATGGTGACGATGAAACCGGACAGAATGCCGTCGTGATCCGGGTCCAGCCGGACGAAGGGGCAACCATCCGGTTCGGCTCCAAGGTACCGGGCACCCAAATGGAGGTCCGGGACGTGACCATGGACTTCGGCTATGGCCATGCCTTTACCGAATCCAGTCCGGAAGCCTATGAACGGCTGATCCTGGACGTGCTGCTGGGCGAACCCCCGCTGTTCCCGCGGCACCAGGAGGTGGAACTGTCCTGGAAGATCCTGGATCCGTTCGAAGATTACTGGAGCCGCAGCGGCACCCGGCCGGAGCCCTATGCGCCCGGCAGTTGGGGGCCGGCGTCCGCCGACGAACTACTTGCCCGTGACGGACGCAGCTGGAGAAGGCCGTGATTGTAGACCTGAAGGACACCACCACCTCCAAGGTCTCCAAGGAACTCGTGACCGTCCGTGAACGCAACGGCGTCTTCACCCTCGGCCGCGTGCTGACCTTGGTGATCGTTACCCAGTCAGGCTTCGAAGAGGATGCGGTCCGGGCCGCGAACACCGCCAGCCGGGAGCACCCCTGCCGCATCATCGTGCTGGTGGACTGCGGCGCGGACCAGCCGACGCGGCTGGACGCCCAAATCCGGCTCGGCGGGGAAGCCGGCGCGGCCGAGATCATCGTGTTGTACGGCTGCGGGCAGTTGGCCCGGGAGAGCGAGTCGTTGGTTGCCGCGCTGCTGCTGCCGGACGCCCCGATCGTTGCCTGGTGGCCGCACGGCATGCCGGACTCGGCCTCACGGACCTCCGTCGGCCGGATCGCCACCCGGCGCATCACGGACTCCAACAACGAGCCGGAGCCCAAACTGGCGCTGGAGAAGCTCTCCTCAGTCTATGCCGCCGGAGACACGGACCTAGCCTGGACCAGGCTCACCAACTGGCGGATCCAGTTGGCCGCCGCACTGGACCAAGTGGACTATTCCCCCGTGGTCTCGGTCGCGGTCGAGGGCGCGGCGGACTCACCGAGCACGGTCCTGCTGGCGGCCTGGCTTACCTTGGCCCTGAACGCCCCGGTGACCATCATCGAAGAAGCTGCGGGCACCGGGATCCGGGGGGTACGCCTGGTACGCCCGGCCGGCGACGTGCGCATCCTGCGTCCCGGCCAAACGGTCGCCGAACTCATCCTGCCTGGGCAGCCGCTGCAGCGGATCACGCTGCCGCGCCGCAGCCTGGCCGAATGTCTGGCGGAGGAACTGCGCCGGCTCGACCCGGACGAGGTATTCGGCGAGGTCATCACCGAGGGACTGCCCCAGACCAACCTAAGGAGCGTTCGGCGCAGTGAACGATGAGCCGATGATCAGCATTCATGCAGACCCGGCCGCGCTGGCCGAGGCAGCCGCCATCCGGCTGCTCACCAAGCTGACCACCGTCCAGGCCGCACGCGGTGAGGCGACGGTCGTGCTCACCGGCGGAACCTTGGGCATCGCGACCTTGGCCGCGGTGGCGGCCTCCGGGAAGCAGGACAGCGTCGACTGGCGGCGGGTGAACTTCTGGTGGGGCGACGAACGCTTCGTTCCCAAGGACAGCCCGGACCGGAACGAGCAGCAGGCACGCCAGGCCCTGCTGGAGCAACTGGACGTGGACCCGGTGCGGGTGCATCCGGCCGGCGCTGCGGACGAGTTCGCCGATGTGGACGCGGCTGCCCAAGCCTACGCCGAAGAACTGCGGCAGGCTGCGCAGGCGGAGAACACGCCCGTTTCGCCGTACCTGCCGGGGCAGGTGCCTCGCTTCGATGTGCTCCTGCTGGGCATGGGCCCGGACGCCCACATCGCCTCGCTCTTTCCCGAGATGGCAGGCATCCGCGAGACCGGCCGCAGCGTTGTGGCCGTGCGCGACTCCCCCAAGCCGCCGCCGGAACGCGTCTCGCTGACCCTGGACGCCATCAATTCAGCGGCCGAAATCTGGCTGGTAGTGGGCGGCAACGACAAGGCCGGTGCCGTCGGCCTGGCCCTGGCCGGTGCATCCCCGGTCCAAGTTCCCGCTGCCGGGGCACGAGCTCAGCGCAAGACGCTCTGGCTACTCGATGAGGCCGCCGCGGCCGAGGTGCCCGGTTCCCTGCTCGATGGCGGCAGTAACGACCGGGACGAGGAGCACTAGCAAGCCCGCAGCGGGCGTCCCACGTCCAACCGCTCGCGGCGGTGTCCAAGAGAGCAGGAAGGGGTCCCCGTGCGCGAAGCGTGCGGGGAGGCTGCGAACGGCTAGCGCGTCGCGCCTTCCCACCGCTCGCTTCGCTCGCGGCGGGGCCCTCGGCGCTAGCTGGTTTCGCCTCTGCTGCGCCGCAGCTCCCCCAAGGCCCGGGCCAGCACTTCCTCCGCCTCGGCGGGAGTGCGCCGTTCCTTGGCATAGTCCAGATGGCTCTTGTACGGTTCAGCCCGGGTGCCGGCGTAGGCAGCATCGAGATGCCGGCTTCCGGTCCGTCCGCAGCGCGGGCAGTCCCAGCATTCCGGGATCTCCTCCTCGGCCAAATCCGCAAAGACCGGTGTGGTCTCATGGCCCTGCGGGCAGCGGTAGGTGACCGCAACCTTGTGGACCCCCACCGGCAGGCGGCCCGTCTCGGCCTGCCAGCCGGCCATGCCTGCGCCGGACGTGGATCCGATGCGGATGCCGCGGAAGGGATTGGATGCATTAGCCATGTTCATCTCCATTGATAAACGTACGTCCTGCCGCACACCAGCTTAGCCGCCCGGGCACCGGGCCACCACGGCAAAAGGCCGGCCGTGTTTCGCAGAAACACGGCCGGCCTTTTCACGCGCCGAAGCGCTCAGATCTTCTAGGATTCACCACTAAAGCGCATGATCACTCCCAGTGCCACGATCACCGCACCCCAGGTCAGGCCGAGGATTACGGTGAAGCGGTTGAGGTTCCGCTCCGCCACGCCGGAGGACCCAAGGCTGGAGCTCATGCCGCCGCCGAACATGTCTGACATACCGCCGCCGCGGCCCTTGTGCAGCAGGATCAGCAGGGTCAGCAGCAGGCTGGTGATGCCCAGCACAATTTGCAGGGCGATCTTCAGAGCGTCCACATTGGCCTTTCATACAAGTGTGTCCCCCGGCAGACGCTTGTCTCCGGGGGCGGAATCAGTTGGTCAGCAGGTGGTGTTCAAACCTGACAATGTTAGCAAATTCGGCCACATCCAGGCTGGCGCCGCCGACCAGGACGCCGTCCACATCACGTTCGTTGAGGATGGCCGCGGCGTTGGCAGCTTTGACCGATCCGCCGTACAGCAGGCGCACCCCCGCCGCTACGCCGTCGCCGTACAGTGCGGCGATCTCGGCGCGGATCGCCGCGCACATCTCCTGCGCGTCGGCTGGACCGGCCACCTCGCCGGTGCCGATGGCCCAGACCGGCTCGTACGCGATGACCAGCCGGTCAACCTGATCGGCTGGCAGGCCCTCGAGGTCGGCGCGGACCTGGGCCAGCGTGTGCTGCACGTGGTTGCCAGCCTGGCGGACCTCAAGCCCCTCACCAACGCAGAGCACCGGTACCAGGCCGTGGCGGTAGGCAGCCTGCACCTTGGCGTTCAGGACTTCGTCCGTCTCGCCGTGGATGGTCCGGCGCTCGGAGTGGCCGACCAGCACGTAGCGGCAGCCGAGCCGGGCGAGGAACTGGCCGGAGATGTCCCCGGTATAGGCACCGGAGTCGTGCTGGGAAAGGTCCTGGCCCCCGTAGGCCACCTTCAGGTCGTCCCCCTGCACGAGGGTCTGCACGCCGCGCAGGTCGGTGAAGGGCGGGAACACCGCCACCTCCACCCGGCTGAAATCGTGGCGGGCATCGCTGAGGGTCCACTCAAGCTTCTGCAGCAGGGTGATGGCCTGGACATGGTCCATGTTCATCTTCCAGTTACCGGCGATCAGCGGGGTGCGGTCGAACTTGCCGTTGGTCGAGGTCGTCATGCGGCTCAACCCCGATCCAGCGCAGTCAGGCCGGGCAGGGCCTTGCCCTCGAGGTATTCGAGGCTGGCACCGCCCCCGGTGGAAATGTGCCCAAAGGCGTCGTCGTCGAACCCGAGGGCGCGCACGGCCGCGGCCGAGTCGCCGCCGCCGACGACGGTGAACCCTTCGCTGCCGGTAAGCGCCTTGGCCACAGCCCGGGTGCCCTCGGCGAATGCGTCGAATTCGAAGACGCCCATCGGACCGTTCCAGAAGACGGTGTTGGCCGAGTGGATCTGCTGGGCGAAAACCTCCTGCGAGGCGGGACCGATGTCGAGGCCGATGCCCGACGCCCCGAAGCTGGAGGACTCCATGTCATTCGCCGGCACGACCTCGTGCGCCGCGTCGGCGGCGAACTTCTCCGCCACCACGATGTCGGTGGGCAGCACGAAGGTGCAGCCGGCTTCCTTGGCCCGGGCCAGGTAGCCGCGGACCGTGTCCAGCTGGTCCTCCTCCAGCAGGCTCGAGCCCACCTTGTAGCCCTGCGCGGCGAGGAAAGTGAAGACCATGCCGCCGCCGACCAGGATGAAGTCAGCCTTGCCCATCAGGTTCTCGATCACGGCCAGCTTGTCCGAGACCTTCGAACCGCCCAGGACCACGACGTACGGCCGCTGCGGCACGTCGGTCAGCCGGTTCAGCACCTCGACCTCGGTGCGGACCAGGTCCCCCTGGTAGGCGGGCAGCTTGGCTGCAATGTCGAACACGCTCGCATGCTTGCGGTGCACGGCGCCGAACGCATCGTCCACGAAGGCGCCGTTGTCCCCGGTCAGGGCGGCGAGTTCGGCGGCGAATGCCTCGCGTTCGGCGTCGTCCTTGCTGGTCTCGCGGGGATCGAAGCGCACGTTCTCCAGCACCAGCACCTCGCCGTCGGCCAGTCCGGCCGCCAGGCTCCGGGCGCTCTCGCCGACGGTGTCGTCGGCGGCCTTCACGGTGAACGTTGCCAGTTCCTTGAGCCGCTGGTAGGCGGGACGGAGCGAGTACCGTTCCTCCGGGGCGCCCTTGGGCCGGCCCAGATGGGCCATCACGAGGACCCGCGCACCGGCTTCGGCGAGCCGGCGGATCACCGGCAGCGACGCCTGGATCCGGCCGTCGTCGGCCACCTTCAGGGACGGGACTTCCCCGTCCAGCGGGACATTCAGATCCGAGCGGACCAAGACGTAGCGTCCCTGGACGCCGTCGGCCAGCAGTTCATCGAGAGCGTGTGCAGTCATATCTTCCTTTAGCCGCGGGTGGACCTGGATTAAGCGTGGTTAAAGTTTCGTTGCTACCAATTCGGCCAGATCGACCAGCCGGTTGGAATAGCCCCACTCATTGTCATACCACGCAAGCACCTTGACTTCGTTGCCGATGACTTTCGTCAGGCCCGAGTCGAAGGTGCACGACGCCGGATCGGTGACGATGTCGGCGGAGACGATCGGGGCCTCGGCGTAGGCCAGGATGCCCGCCCAGCGCTCCTGCGCAGCGGCCGTGCGGTATGCCTCGTTGACCTCGTCCACGGTAACCTGGCGTCCCACTGTGACGCTGAGGTCCGTAATGGACCCGGTGGGCACCGGCACGCGCAGGGCGAAGCCGTCGAGCTTGCCCTTCAGTTCCGGCAGCACCAGGCCGATGGCCTTGGCCGCCCCGGTGGTGGTCGGGATGATGCTCAGCGCCGCGGCGCGGGCCCGGCGCAGGTCCCGGTGCGGACCGTCCTGCAGGTTCTGGTCCGCCGTGTAGGCGTGCACAGTGGTCATCAGGCCGTGCTCGATGCCGAAGCTGTCGTTGAGCACCTTGGCCAGCGGGGCCAGGCAGTTGGTGGTGCAGGAGGCGTTGGAAATGATGTGGTGGGCCGCAGGATCATAGTCGGCGTCATTGACGCCCATCACGATGGTGATGTCCTCGTCCTTGGCCGGGGCGGAGATCAGTACCTTCTTCGCGCCGGCGTCCAGGTGCTTCCTGGCATCGGCAGCCTTGGTGAAGAAGCCGGTGGATTCGATCACGATGTCCACGCCGAGCTTCTTCCACGGCAGATTGGCCGGATCCCGTTCCGCGAGCACCTGGACCACGGCGCCGCCGACGACGATGTTTCCGTCCTTGGTTTCGACGTGCTCGGACAGGCGTCCCATGATGCTGTCGTACTTAAGCAGGTGGGCCAGGGTCGCCGCATCCGTCAGGTCGTTAACGGCGACAATGTCCAGATCCGCTTGCTGGGCCAGAGCGGCGCGGAAGAAATTTCGTCCGATGCGCCCGAACCCGTTGATTCCAACACGAATAGCCACTTGAATCTATCTCCTTGGGTAGGCGGATAGCTTGCGTCGGACTTTGCCGGCTGGAAGGCAGCCGTATGCCGTTCAGGCATCGCGGCACGCCTTCCAGCCAACATCTTAGGCCCAAAGAAGGCCCGTGGGGCGGTGGCTACCGGCCCGGGGTGATCAGTGCAGCGGCACCGGCGCGGGCGGCGTCGAAGCGGGCCTGAACGTCGGCCCAGTTCACGATGTTCCAGAAGGCCTTGACGTAGTCGGCCTTGACATTCTGGTAGTCGAGGTAGAAGGCGTGCTCCCACATGTCCAGCTGCAGCAGCGGGGTGGTGGCCACCGGCACGCCGTTCTGCTGGTCATACATCTGCTCGATGACCAGGTTCCCACCGATCGGTTCGTAGGCCAGGATCGCCCAGCCGGAGCCCTGGATGGTGGTGGCCGCACCGGTGAAGTGGCCGCGGAAGTTGTCGAAGGAGCCGAAGAACTCGTCCAGGGCCGCCGCCAGCTCGCCGGTGGGCTTGTCGCCGCCGTCCGGAGAGAGGTTGTTCCAGAAGATGGAGTGGTTGATGTGGCCGCCCAGGTTGAACTGCAGGTCCTTGGACAGCTTGGCCGCCGAGGCGGCGTCGCCGTTGGACCGGGCTTCGGCCATCTTCTCCAGGGCGGCGTTGGCCCCGGTCACGTAGGCAGCGTGGTGCTTGTCGTGGTGCAGCTCCATAATGCGGGCGGAGATGTGCGGCTCCAGAGCCGCGTAATCGTAAGGCAGATCAGGCAGTTCGTACTTCGTCACGAAACCCTCCGTAGATTCCAGCCGCCAAGGCGGCCTTCGGATTGATCATCCGGGCGGCGGTTCCGCCCGGAAGCTTGCCACTGGCCGTCAACGGCCCATCCCGGGCCGGACCCAGGTAGTCCTCAGTCTAACGGCCGAGGGCCCCGCCGCGAGCGAAGCGAGCCGCGGGAGGCCGGTAGACGCTAACGGCCGAGGGCCCCGCGCCAAGTCGGCGCCACGGGCCCGTCGCGTACGGCTGAACGGCGCGAAGCAGCCAAACGCAGACGGGACCGCGGCCGTCCAGGCGTCCGTCAGCCGTCCAGCATGTCGGGCGTCACGCTGGCCTCCGTGCCGGCGATCCCCAGCTCCGCCGCCCGCTTGTCCGCCATCGCCAGCAGGCGCCGGATCCGTCCGGCGATGGCGTCCTTCGTCATGGGCGGGTCCGCCAGCCGACCCAGTTCATCCAGGCTGGCCTGCTTGTGGCCCACCCGCAGCTCGCCCGCGTAGCGCAGGTGCTCGGGCACGTCCTCGCCCAGGATCTCCAGTGCCCGTTCCACACGTGCCCCGGCGGCGACGGCGGCCTGGGCGGAACGGCGCAGGTTCGCATCGTCGAAATTGGCCAGCCGGTTGGCCGTGGCACGGACCTCCTTGCGCATCCGGCGCTCTTCCCAGACCATCAGCGCATCATGGGCGCCCATCCGGGTCAGCAGGGCCGCGATGGTGTCCCCGTCGCGGATCACCACCCGGTCCACCCCGCGCACCTCCCGGGCTTTCGCGGTGATCCCGAGCCGCCGGGCGGCCCCCACCAGGGCCAGTGCCGCCTCGGGACCGGGGCAGGTTACCTCCAATGACGAGGAACGCCCCGGTTCGGTGAGCGAGCCGTGGGCCAGGAAGGCGCCGCGCCAGACCGCCTCGGCGTCGGCGGCGGACCCGTTGACCACCACGGAGGGAAGCCCGCGCACCGGCCGGCCCCGGGCGTCCAGCAGGCCCGTCTGCCGGGCCAGCGACTCGCCGTCGCGCACCACGCGGACCACGTAGCGGTTGCCGCGGCGCAGGCCCCCGCCGGAGACCACGATGATCTCGCTGTTGTGGCCGTAGACTTCGGCGATGGCGGTGCGCAGGCGCCGTGCGGTAGCGGTCAGGTCGACTTCGGCCTCGATGACGATGCGTCCCGAGATAATGTGCAGTCCGCCGGCAAAGCGGAGCATCGCGGATACTTCGGCCTTACGTACCGACGACTTCCTGATCTCCAGGCGGGAAAGCTCATCCTTGACTGCTGCCGTCAGCGCCATCAACCAGTCCTTACTTGCTCAATGCCTGCTTCGGTGGCTCATGCGTCCGCATGTTCTTCGTTGCCCCCGAAGATGTCGTGGTAGGCCGCTGCGAGCCGCAGCGGGTCATGGACGGGAGCCCCGCCCAAGGTACCTACTCTACCGAACACCACCCGCGCGCCGAGCGCGGCCGCTGCCTGCCGGAAGCGGTCCCGGTCCTCCACCGCCCCGGGATCGGCCAGGACGAAGTCGAAGCGCATCTCCGGGGCGTAGCGCCGGACCACGTCCAGATGGTCCGCCGCGGTCATCCCGGAGGTTTCCTTGGTGTCGGTGGCCAGGTTCATGGTCAGTACCCGCCGGGCCGTCGTTCGGCACAGGGCCTCCCGCAGCTGCGGCAGCATCAAATGCGGCAGCACCGACGTGTACCAGGAGCCCGGGCCCAGGATCACCCAGTCGGACAATTCGATGGCCTCCAGTGCCTCGCCGCAGGCCGGGGCATCGGCCGGGATCAGCCGGATATCGTGGACGCGGCAGTTCTTGCCGGCCGCGGCCAGCTTGGACTGGCCGGTGATGGTCTCGGTGCGCAGCCGGCCATCGGCGGTCTCGGTAAAAACGTCCCCCTCGATAGTCAGCGGGACCGTCGCCATCGGCAGCACCTGGCCGCGGGCACCGAGCAAGGCACCGGCCCACTGCAGGCCGGCCACCGGATTGCCCAGCAGCTCCCAGAGCGTGACGATCAGCAGGTTTCCCAGGGCATGGTTGTCCAGGCTGGCTTCGGTCGGTTCGGCCGACTTGAACCGGTGCTGCATGACATCGCGCCAGGTCCGACCCCACTCGGTGTCGTCGCACAGGGCAGCCAGCGCCATCCGCAGGTCCCCCGGCGGCAGCACGCCCAGCTCGCGCCGCAGACGGCCGGAGGATCCGCCGTCGTCGGCCACGGTCACCACGGCGGTCAGCTCCGACGTCAGCAGCCGCAGCGCGGCCAGCGAGGCGGACAGCCCGTGTCCGCCACCCAGGGCCACCACCGACGGCGGCTCCTTGAACCTGCCGCCCGCACCCGAGGGCTGGGGCAACGGAATCCGCGGCAGCGAGCCGGTCAGCAACGCCACTACTCGCGTCCCAGGTCACGGTGGGTCACCGTGACCTTGACCCTCGGCAACTGGGCCAGGCGCTTGGCCAGTTCCTCCGCCACCGCCACCGAGCGGTGCTTGCCACCGGTACAGCCGATAGCGAGGGTGGCGTAGTGCTTATTCTCCTGCCGGTAGCCTTCGAGGACCGGCTCCAGAGCATAGACATAGCGCTTGACGAACTCTGCGGCGCCGGATTCGACCAGCACGAAATCGCTGACCTGCTTTTCCAAGCCCGTGTGCGGCCGCAGCGCCGGCACCCAGTGCGGATTCGGGATGAAGCGGACGTCCGCCACATAGTTCGCGTCCACCGGCAATCCGTACTTGAAACCGAAACTCATCACGTTCAGGCGCAGGATGATCGGCCCGTCGTCGGAAAACAGCTCGGTGACGTTGGTGGCCAGGGAATGCACGTTCATGTCCGAGGTGTCCAGCACCAGGTCCGCGGAATCCTTGAGCGCCGCCAGCAGCCGGCGCTCGGCGCGGATGCCATCCGAAATCCGGCCCCCGCCCTGGAGCGGATGCGGCCGGCGGCCCTGCTCGAAGCGGCGCACCAGCACCTCGTCGGAGGCGTCCAGGAACAGCACGCGGTGGTTGACCGCGCTGGCTGCCAGGCCGTGCATGGCGTCCTGGATGTCGCGGAACAGCGCCTGGCTGCGCACGTCGATCACCACGGCCAGCCGCGGCAGCGCGTCCGGCATCCGTGCCATCAGCTCGGCCAGGGTACCCAGCATCTGGGGCGGCAGGTTGTCCACCACGTACCAGCCGTGGTCCTCCAGCGCGTGGGCGGCGGTGGTCCGTCCAGCGCCGGACATCCCGGTAACCACCAGCAGTTCGGATTCCGCCGGCTTGAGCGGCATGAAATCCTCTTCCGTCGACATGTAGCCTTCCTGTCCAGGTCCTTGGGCAGCGGGACGCGTTCCCGTGCGCCGGCCAGCCTCCAGCTTAACTAAGATTCCAGGATTTCGCCGGTGGTCATGTTCACCGCAGGAGCCTGTCCGCCAGCCCCATCGCCCGCGGACGCGGCGTCCAACTGGCTTCGGATCGAGACCGCCAGGGCAGGACCGATGCCCGGCACCTGCTGCAGGTCCTCCACGCCGGCGGCCTTGAGCCGCTTGGCGGACCCGAAATGCTTCAGCAGGGCCTTGCTCTTGGCCGGGCCCAGGCCCTGGATTTCGTCCAGCAGGGACACGGTCATGGACTTGCCGCGCTTCTGCCGGTGGTAGCTGATGGCGAAGCGGTGCGCCTCGTCACGGACACGCTGCAGCAGGTACAGCCCCTCCGAGGAACGCGGCAGGATCACCGGAAACTCGTCGTCCGGTAGCCACACCTCCTCCAGCCGCTTGGCCAGACCCACCACGTAGATGTCGCTGATGCCCAGGTCGGCCAGTGCCCGGGAGGCCGCCGCCACCTGCGGCGGCCCGCCGTCGACAACGACGAGGTTCGGCGGGTAGGCGAACTTGGTCCGCGGCGCCGGCGTGGTGGTGTCGGCCAGGACTTCCGAAGCCGCGCCGGCGGAGTCCGCCGGCGCGGGCTGCTTCGCGGCCGCCTGGTCAGCCAGATAATTGCGGAACCGGCGGCTGATCACGTCGTACATGGACGCCGTGTCGTCCCGGGCCGCGTCCCCGGTGATCGAGAAGCGCCGGTAGTCCGACTTCTTCGGCAGCCCGTCCTCCACCACCACCATCGAGGCCACCACATTGGTGCCCTGGACGTGGGAAATGTCATAGCACTCGATCCGCAGCAGCGCCACGGGCAGCCCCAGCGCGTCCTGCAGCTGCTGGAGCCCGGCCGAGCGGGTGGTGATGTCCCCGGCCCGGCGGCTTTTGTGCAGGGCCAGCGCCTGGTCCGCGTTCTCCTGCACCGTAGCCAACAGCGCTGCCTTGTCTCCGCGTTTGGGCACGCGGATTTCCATCCGGCTCCCCCGCAACCCGCGCAGCCACTCCTCGAGTTCTGCAGCGTTCTCCGGCTCGGCCGGCAGCAGCACCTGGCGCGGAATCCGGTCCGGCCCCTCGCCGTCGCCGTAGACCTGCTGGAGGAGGTGCTCGATGAAGTCGGCCCGGGTTTGGTCCTCGACCTTTTCCACCACCCAGCCGCGCTGGCCGCGGATCCGTCCGCCGCGTACATGGAAGACCTGGACCGCTGCCTCGAGTTCATCCTCGGACATGGCGAACACATCGGCATCTGTGTCTTCGGACAACACCACGGCGTTGCGCTCGAAGACCCGCTTCAGCGCGGCGATGTCGTCCCGGTAGCGGGCGGCGGCCTCATAGTCCAGTTCGGCCACTGCGGCGGCCATCTTCTTTTCCAGCGCGCTGATGAAGCGGCCGGCCTCTCCGCCCATGAAGGCGCAGAATTCCGCGGCCAGCGCCTTATGGTCCTCGGGGGAAATCCTGCCGACGCACGGTGCCGAGCACTTGTCGATGTAGCCGAGCAGGCAAGGCCGTCCGGTAGCGACCGCCCGGTTGAAGACACCGTTGCTGCAGGTCCGCACCGGGAAAACGCGCAGCAGCGTGTCCACCGTTTCGCGGATGGCCTTGGCCGGATAGAACGGACCAAAGTATTTGGTCCCCTTGCGCCGCTCACCCCGCATCACCTGCACCCGCGGGAACTTCTCGGACATCGTCACGGCCAGGTACGGGTAGGACTTGTCGTCCCGGAACATGATGTTGAACCGTGGCGAGAATTCCTTGATCCAGGTGTATTCGAGCTGGATGGCCTCCAGTTCGCTGCCCACCACGGTCCATTCCACCGAGGCCGCGGTGTGCACCATGGTCCGGGTTTTCGGCTGCAGCGTGGCCGGCGAGGCGAAGTAGCTGGTCAGCCGGGAGCGCAGGTTCTTGGCCTTGCCCACGTAGATCACGCGCTTGTGCTCGTCCCGGAACCGGTAGACGCCGGGATTGGTGGGGATCTCGCCGGTCCGCGGGCGGTAGCTGGTAGGGTCCGCCATTGCTGATCTTCTGTTCCTGGTGTTCGCTGCTGTTGGTAGGTTGGTCGGTGGAATTATTCCGTGGACTTCGTCTGGTTGTAGGTGCTGGCCCGCTCCTGGCCGCTGAGTTCGGCGATCGCATCCATGATCTTGTCCGTGGCCGCTCGGCGGGCCGGCAGGGAGTGGTCTGCTCCCACTTTATCGAAGTACAGCGGCGCGCCGACCTTCATGGTGAAGTGCTGCGGCTTGATGGCCATGCTGTCCGCCGGCTGCAGCTTGTCGGTGCCGATCAGTCCCACGGGCAGCACCGGGGCGCCGGTAGTCAGCGCCAGCCAGCCGACGCCGGTACGGCCCCGGTAGAGCAGCCCGTCCCGCGACCGCGTTCCCTCCGGGTAGATGCCGAACGCCTCGTTGCGCTCGAGCACCTCCAGCGCCGTCTGCAGCGCCGCCACGCTGGCCGCCTGTTCGCCGCGTTCCACCGGGATCGAGCCCACGCTGCTGAAGAACCAGCGCGAGAACATGCCCTTGGGGCCCTTGGCCGTGAAGTACTCGGCCTTGGCGAAGAAGGCGACCTTCCGCGGCATCAGCGCTTGGACGATGATGCTGTCCAGGAACGACTGGTGATTCGGGGCAACGATAACCGGCCCGTGCTTGGGGAAATTCTCCAGGCCCTCGACGGTGGGACGGCACAGGCCTTTGATCGTGGTGCGGAACGCGGCGCGGGTGAATTCAAAAAACTCCATCGTCTAGCGGCCCGCGCCCGCCGGGATACCTGCCACCAGCTGCATCAAATGTTCCTCCAAGTCTTCTGCTGAATGTACGACGGCGGCGGCGCCGGCCGCTTCCAGCTCGCCGGCAGCGGCAAAACCCCACGCCGCGCCCAGCGCCGGAATGCCGTGCTGGACAGCGGCCGCAACATCGAAGTGCCGGTCCCCGACCATAACGGCCGGAACCTGCAGGGCGGCTGTGCCGGCAGCGGCAGCACCGGCGGCCAGCGCCGCACCGACAATCGGGACCTTGCCCAGGCCGGCGGCCGCCGGGTCCTGCGGATCATCGAATCCGGCGCCGTGCAGATCGTCGAAGTATCCCGCCAGGCCCTGGACACGGAGCAGCTCTGCGGCGATCGGCTCCGGCTTCTGGGTTGCCACCGACAGCCGGAAGCCGCGGCCGCGCAAACGCTGCAGGAGTTCCTCGATCCCGGGATAGATCCTGCTCTCTGCCATCCCGCGTTCCCGGTATTCCGCACGGTAGAGGCCGATAACTTCGGCTACCCGTTCATCCGGCACGCCGGCCAGCGCGCGCAGCGAGTGTCCGAGCGGTGGGCCGACCATCGAGCCGAGGACCGGCGGCGGCGGGACCGGCAGTCCGGCCGCGGACAGCGCCCGGCTGATGCCTCCGGTGATCGATCCGGCCGGGTCTACGAGCGTGCCGTCGAGATCGAAGAGTACCAAGGCCGGAAATGAAGTCACCAAGGCATTTTTCCACATCACGCAGGCATTCCCGGACATACATGCCGAACTGGACATGCACTGGAAGGACCGGGCCGCTGATCGGCTGCCGGATCAGAACGGCTGCCGGTTCAGAACGGCGGCGGTTCCGTCGAGAGATCCGGCGGCGGGTCGGCTGTCCGCTCCACGGAAGGATTCGGGCCGTACCCCGGCGCCGTCCCGGCAGCGGGACGTGCTCCGCCATGGAGTCCAGCCGGCCCGCCGGCTGCCGCTCCCCCGGCGGGCCTGCCGCCGGCCATGCGGCCATTGCTTCGGCGCCGCTGATACGCAGCACGGAGCTTCTCGTTCAGATCCCGGACCTCGAGGCGTTCCAGCAGGGTCGAAAGTCCCTCGGGCGGCGTTGCGGCCAACGGTTCCGGTTCGCTGGTGTAGGTCCGCCCGGCCGGCGAGGTCCACACCGTGGCGGCGCCTTCGCCGGGCGGCCTCGCTGCGGCCCACAGCCCGGCGGTCTTGAGCCGGTGATGTCCGCGGCAGACAGGCCCCAGGTTGCCGGTGTTGGTGCTTCCCCGGCCGGCGCTCCAAGGGACGACGTGGTCGAAATCGCAGTCCCGTGTGCTGCGCCGGCAGCCGAAGAAGGTGCAGTGCGGGTGGACTGCGGCCAGCCAGCGGCGCTGGGCCGCCGTCGGACGGTAAACGGTGCGGTCCAGCGCCAGCGGGGCACCGTCCACGGGGTCCGTCAGGAGCCTGGCCAAGGACGGTGCCCCGGCGGCGAGGCGTGCTGCGACGACGGCCGGGACCGGGCCATAACCCTGCAGGTCCGCCGGCGCTGCGTCCACGCCGAGCAGGCTGAGCATCGGCACTGTAATGACCACCTGGGCGGCAATGCCGTGGCCCAACCCAGGCAGCGCGCGGCCGGCATCCTGCGGGGAATCCCCGGCCGGGGCAACCCCGGTGAGCAGGAGGCCGACCGCGGCGTCGGCCCGCAGTTGCGTCAACGTGCGCGATTCCGTCTTCGACTTCAGACTCAGGGCGATATCCTGGATGCGGTTGAACGCCGCGACGGCCTGCTCAGCGGGCAAATAGCACCCGAACCAGGCCATGCCGTCCTCCATCGGACGAAGTTCCACACAGCGGCTGGCCTCGGAAGCCGCACGGCGTGCTGCGATGGATTCAGGATGGCTCATCTCGCGCAGCCTGCGCGCTTTGTCGGACAGGGCCTGCCTGTGCAGCAAGGAGCCGATGCACAGCAGTTCGGCCTCGAATCCGGGACGGGCGGCTGCGGGCAGCGAACGCGCCTGGTCGATGATGACGGACGCCTGGGCATCCGTGATGTCTCCGGCCTCCAATGCGGCAAAGGTGGCCTTGAACTCCCCGGTCAGGCGGCGGGCCGCCTCCACAGCCTCGGCTGCCGCCCGGCGCGGGATGCGCAGCACAGCCGCGGCTTCCTCCGCCACCGCTGCCACGGCCAGCGCATCGGTCGGCCCGGCCATCCCGTCGCTGCCCTCAGGCGCCGCAGCGGCCGGACAGTCCTCCAGCGCCAGGGTGTGCAGCCGCACCAGCAGCCGTGCCTGCCGGGCCTCCAGCCAAGCCTGGGCCCGCCGTACTGCGGCCAGCCCGTCAACGGCTTCGTCGTACGCCATCTCGAAGGGAGGCACCGGACCCGCAGCATCCACCGGAAGCAGCCCACGGGGGTCCGGTGGCGCTCCCGGCTCCGGCTCAGGTTCCGGCTCCCACTCATCTTCGTCGTCCTCGGGCAGGTCATCCCAACTGCCCGCAGCAGCGCCTGCGGCCAACAGGTCCCCGTAAGGATCCGCCATCCGGTCCTCGGGATCAATCAGGACGGGAATGAACTCGACCCAGGCCCTGTCCTTTGCCCAGTCCGGGTCCGGGTCGGGCGGCAGCAGCGCGGCCCAGTCGGGTTCCACCGGCACCCGGTCCGGTGCCGCCGGAGGCTGGGACATGGCCTCGGCAGCACCCGTATCGGATGCCGGTTCAGGGAACTCGGGTTCCTGCGGCCGCGCTGCCATACACCGATCATATTCGAATATATGTTCGAATGCCAGAGTCTGGCCTCGGAAGTTTTGGCCGAGGACTAGCCGAAGATCTCCGCCAGGAAACGTCCGGTGTGGCTGACCTCCGCCTTGGCCACCTGCTCCGGCGTGCCCGTCGCGATGATCTCGCCGCCCCCGGAACCGCCGTCGGGCCCCAGGTCGACAACCCAGTCAACACTCTTGATCACGTCGAGGTTGTGCTCGATGGTGATGACCGTGTTTCCCTTGTCCACCAGGGACTGCAGTACCAGCAGCAGCTTGCGGATGTCCTCGAAGTGCAGGCCCGTGGTGGGCTCGTCCAGTACGTAGATGCTGCGTCCGTTGGAGCGCTTCTGCAATTCGCTGGCAAGCTTCACCCGCTGCGCTTCGCCACCCGAGAGGGTGGTGGCGGGCTGGCCCAGGCGCACGTAGCCCAGGCCGACGTCGACCAGGGTGTTCAGATGCCGGGCAATGGGAGTAAACGCAGCGAAGAATTCCGCCGCCTCCTCGATCGGCATGTCCAGGACGTCGGCAATCGTCTTGCCCTTGTAGTGGACCTCGAGGGTCTCCCGGTTGTAGCGCGCCCCGTGGCACACCTCGCAGGGAACGTAGACGTCCGGCAGGAAGTTCATTTCGATCTTCAACGTGCCGTCGCCGGAGCAGGCCTCGCAGCGTCCGCCCTTGACGTTGAAGGAAAAGCGCCCCGGCAGGTAGCCGCGGACCTTGGCCTCATTGGTTTCGGCGAAGAGCTTGCGGATGTTGTCGAAGACCCCGGTGTAGGTGGCCGGATTGGACCGGGGCGTCCGGCCGATCGGACTCTGGTCCACGTGGATGACCTTGTCCAGCTGCTCCAGGCCCTCCACCCGGGTGTGCCGGCCGGCCACGTGCTTGGCGCCGTTGAGCTTGTTCGCCAGCACCTTGTAGAGGATGTCGTTGACCAGCGTGGATTTGCCCGAACCGCTCACGCCCGTGACGGCGGTGAACACGCCCAGCGGGAAGCTCGCGTCGATACCGCGCAGGTTGTTCTCCCGCGCCCCGACCACCTTGAGCTGGCGCTTCTTGTCCACCTTGCGGCGTTGCGCCGGCACCTCGATCTTCCGCCGCCCGGCCAGATAGTCACCGGTCAGCGAATCCTCGTTGTCCAGCAGCTCCTTGAGCGAGCCGGAATGCACCACCTGGCCGCCGTGCTCCCCGGCCCCCGGACCGATATCCACGATCCAGTCCGCCTCATGGATGGTGTCCTCATCGTGCTCGACCACGATCAGGGTATTGCCCAGGTCCCGCAGGCGGGTCAGCGTCTCGATCAGCCGGCGGTTGTCCCGCTGGTGCAGGCCGATGGACGGCTCATCCAGCACGTACAGCACGCCTACCAGGCCGGAGCCGATCTGCGTGGCCAGGCGGATGCGCTGGGCCTCGCCGCCGGACAGTGTGGCGGCGGCGCGCTCGAGGTTCAGGTACTCGAGGCCGACGTCGAGCAGGAACTTCAGCCGGGCCTGGATCTCAATCAGCACCTGCTGGGCAATCTGCGCTTCGCGCCCGGTCAGGGTCAGCCCCCCGAGGAAAGCGGTGCACTCGCGCAGCGGCAGGGCAGAGACTTCCGCGATCGACTTGCCGTTGATCAGGACGGACAACGACGCCGGATTCAGGCGTGCGCCCTGGCACTCCGGGCAAGGAACCTCGCGCATGTACTCTTCGTAGCGGTCCCGGGCGTTGTCCGACTCGGTTTCCAAATGCTTCCGGTGGATGTACTGCACGGCACCCTCGAAGCCGGTGCTGTACTTGCGCTCGCGTCCGAAGCGGTTGCGGTACTGCACGACGACCTTGTGGTCCTTGCCGTAGAGCACAGCCTTGCGGACCGCGGCCGGCAGCTCGGCGAACGGGGTGTCCATGGCGAAGCCCAGTTCGTGGGCGAGTCCTTCGAGCAACCGGGTCCAGTACTCGAGCGTGGCCTTGCCCAGGGCCCACGGCGCGATAGCCCCTTCGGCCAGGCTGAGCGACGGGTCGGGGATGACCAGTTCCTCGTCCACCTCAAGCTTGGAACCGATGCCGGTACAGGCCGGGCACGCGCCGAAGGGATTGTTGAAGGAGAAGGACCGCGGCTCGATCTCATCGATGGCCAGCGGGTGCTCATTGGGGCAGGCGAGGTTCTCGGAGAAGGCCTTGGTACGGCCCGGCTCTGCCTCGTCCAGGTCCACGAAATCCGCCAGCACGCGGCCGTCGGCCAGCCCCAGCGCGGTCTCCACCGAGTCCGTCAGGCGCTGCCGGATGCCGTCCTTGGCCACCAGCCGGTCCACCACCACCTCGATGGTGTGCTTGTACTGCTTGCCGAGCTTGGGCGGGTCCGAGAGCTGGACCAGCTTGCCGTCCACCTTGGCGCGGGAGTAGCCCTTCGAGGAGAGCTCGCGGAACAAGTCCACGAATTCGCCCTTGCGTCCGCGTACCACCGGCGCGAGGATCTGGAACCGGGTCCCCGGCTCGAGCTCAAGCAGCTGGTCCACAATCTGCTGCGGAGTCTGCCTGGCCACCGGCTCGCCGCAGACCGGGCAGTGCGGGCGGCCGACACGGGCCCAGAGCAGGCGCATGTAGTCATAGATCTCGGTGATGGTGCCCACCGTCGAGCGCGGATTCTTGCTGGTGGACTTCTGGTCGATGGACACGGCGGGCGAGAGCCCTTCGATGAAGTCCACGTCCGGCTTGTCCACCTGGCCCAGGAACATGCGGGCATAGGAGGAGAGCGATTCGACGTACCGGCGCTGTCCCTCGGCGAAGATGGTGTCAAAGGCCAGGGAGGACTTGCCCGAACCGGACAGGCCGGTGAAGACAATCATGGAATCGCGGGGCAGGTCGACGTCAACATTGCGCAGGTTATGTTCGCGGGCGCCCTTGACGACGAGGCGCGAAAGATCGGGCTTGGCGGCCTGGCTTAGTACGGAACTGGATGATTCACTCGCTTTAAGCACGCTATCCAGTCTAATCGAAGGTTCCTTCGAATTTAGTCTCAGGTGGTGGCAGGCGCAGCGGACGACGGCGGTGTCCGGCCTCCGTGGCTGCAGCCACCGGCTATTGCGCCGCCAGCCGCTCCACCGCCGCCTTGACGGCTGCGAGCGCGGAAGTGGTACCGATGCCTTGGGCATGTACGATGCGGGCGAAGTCGTCAGCGGCCGCGGCCAGCACCTGCTCGGAACGAGCCGCTCCCGCGCTGATGACGGTTCCTGCGCGGCCCTGGGTATCCACCCGTCCGGCGGTTTCCAGCTCGCGGTAGGCGCGGGCCACGGTATTGGGCACCACCCCGAGGTGTTCGGCCAGCTTGCGCACCGGCGGCAGCTTGGTGCCCACCGGCAGTTCCCCGCTGTCCGCGGCCTCGATAATCCGCAGCCGCAGTTGCTCGAACAGCGGTACGGCGCTGTCCCGGTTCAGCCGCCAGTCGAATTGATCAGCTTCCATGCCCTGCCGCCTGTTCCCTTTCCGCCGTTGCCTGAACCGAAAGCGGACCGGCGAACTGCGACCGGTACAGGTCGGCATAGAAACCGCCCGCGGCCAGCAGCCCTTGGTGCCGGCCCTGCTCGACGATCCGTCCGTCCCGCATCACTAGGATGACATCCGCATCGCGGATCGTCGATAACCGGTGCGCAATGACGAAACTGGTCCGGTCGCGGCGCAGGCTGGCCAGGGCCTGCCGGATCTGTGCCTCGGTGCGCGTGTCGACCGAACTGGTGGCCTCGTCCAGGACCAGGACCGCCGGGTCCGCCAGCCAGGCTCGTGCGATCGTCATGAGCTGCCGCTGGCCCTGGCTCAGCCGGCTGCCGCCGTCCTCCAGGACGGTGTCGTAGCCCTCGGGCAGGGCCCGGACGAAGTGGTCCACCTGGGTCGCCCGGGCTGCCGCCATGATCTGCTCGTCCGTGGCTTCCGGCGCACCGTAGGCGAGATTCTCCCGGATGGTGCCGCCGAAGAGCCACGCGTCCTGCAGGACCATGCCGAAGTTGCGCCGCAGCTGCCGCCGCGGCAGCGTGGTGATGTCCGCGCCGTCCAGCGTGATCCGGCCGGCGTCGACGTCGTAGAAGCGCAGCAGCAGGTTCACCAGCGTGGTCTTGCCCGCCCCCGTCGGACCGACGATCGCCACGGTCTGGCCGGATTCGGCGGTGAAGGACAAGCGGTGGATCACCTCGGCATCCGGGCCGTAGCCGAAGCTGACGTCTTCGAAGGCCACCCGGCCCTGGCCCCGGGTGTGTGTCCCGGTCCCGTCCGCGGCCGGCGCCGTGGCCGGGCCTGTGGCTGCCGGTGCCGCGTCCGGAGCCTCCTCGGCGCTGTCAAGCAGGGCGAAGACCCGTTCCGCCGAAGCGACGCCGGATTGGAGCATGCCGACCAGCCCGCCCAGCTGCCCCAGCGGCTGGCTGAATTGCCGGCTGTACTGGATGAAGGCCTGCACACTGCCGATGGACAACAATCCGAAGGCTACCTGCAGCCCGCCGGTGACGGCGACGGCCACATAGTTGAGGTTCGAGACCAGCATCATCGCGGGCATGACCATCCCGGAGACGAACTGTGCCCGGTAGGCCGCCGCGTACAGCTGCTCGTTGGCGCTGCGGAACTCGGCAATGGCCTGCGGCTGCTGTCCGAAGGCCTTGACCACGTCGTGTCCGGTGATCATCTCCTCCACGTGCCCGTTCAGCCGGCCGGTAGTGCGCCACTGGGTGGCGAACAAAGCCTGCGAGCGCCGCGCGATCAGCACCGTGACGATGGCGGAGACCGGCACCGTGGCGACGGCGATGAGGGCCAGCAGCGGCGAGATGGAGACCATCATGGCCAGCACGCCAAGGATGGTCAGCACCGACACCATGATCTGGGTCAGCGTCTGGTTCAAAGTCTGGGCGAGGTTGTCGATGTCGTTGGTGGCACGGCTGAGCACGTCGCCGCGGGATTCGCGCTGGAAGTGGGCCATGGGCAGGCGGGCGAGCTTGTCCTCGATGGCCGCCCGGAGCCGGAACATGGCGTGCTGGACGACGACGGCGCTGAGCCTGCCCTGCAGCCAGCCGAAGACGAAGGCCGCGAGGTACAGGCAGATCACGGTCAGCAGCACCATCCGCAGCTGGTCGAAGTCGATGCCTTGGCCGGGAACCAGATGCATGCCCTGGAGCATGTCCGCCAGCTGCTCCTTGCCTTCGCTGCGCAGCCGCTGCACATACTCGGCCTGGCTGACTCCGGCGGGGATGGCGCGGCCGGCGAGGCCGGCAAAGATGATGTCGGTGGCGGCCCCGAGGATGCGCGGGGCTGCCACCGACAGGGCGACGGCGAGCGCGGCCGCGCCGGCCATGGCGGCGGCGGCCGGCAGGTCCGGGCGCATCAGGGCCAGGATGCGGCGCAGGCTGGGCAGGAAGTTCAGCGGCCGGGCGGTCTGTTGTCCGGCCTGCATCCCGCGGAAGCCGCCGCGCATCATGCTCATGTCCGGACCTCCCGTTCGTCCGCGGGCAGCTGGGAGTCGACGATTTCGCAGTAGGTGGGGCAATCGGCCAGCAGTTGCCCGTGGTTTCCCTGTCCGGCGATCCTGCCCTGGTCCAGGACCACGATCCGGTCCGCGTCCAGGATGGTGCCCACCCGCTGGGCGACGATGAGCACTGTGGCACCGCCGGTGGGTGAGCCTGGGGCCTTCAGGGCGGCCCGCAGCCGGGCGTCGGTGGCAAAATCCAAGGCGGAGAAGCTGTCGTCGAAGAGATAGATGGCCGGTCTGGCCACCAGTGCGCGGGCGATGGCCAGGCGCTGCCGCTGGCCGCCGGAGAAGTTTCCGCCGCCCTGTTCCACCGGGTGGTCCAGTCCCCCGTCCCGGGCGCGGACGAAGTCCGCCGCCTGCGCCGTCTCCAGGGCCGACCAGAGCTCGGCATCGCTGGCACCGGATTTGCCGAAGCGCAGGTTGGAGGCGATGGTCCCCGCGAAGAGCGTGGCCCGCTGGGGCACCAGCCCGATCCCTGCGCGCAGCGAATCCAGGTCCACCTCCACCGTGGCCTGCCCGTCCACCGTGATCCGGCCGGCGGAAGGGTCCAGCAGCCGGGGCACCATGGAGAGCAGGGTTGTCTTGCCGCTGCCGGTGGGCCCGATGACCGCCGTCGTCTGTCCCGGTTCGGCCGTGAAGCTGATGCCGGAGAGCACCGGCGTCTCGGCGCCGGGGTAGCAGAAAGCGACGTCCTCGAACGCCAGCCGCCCGCCGTCGTACGCCAGCGCCGGCGCGCCGGGCCGCTGCGCCACGCTGGTCCGGGACTGGAGCACTTGTCCGATGCGCTCGGCGCAGACGGCTGCGCGGGGCACCATCATGACCATGAACATCGAGATCATCACGGCCATCAGGATCTGCATGATGTACGCGATGAAAGCGGTCAGGCCGCCGATCTGCATCTGCCCGGCGTCGATGCGCAGGCCGCCGAACCAGATCACGCCGGCCGAAGCAAGGTTGACCACCAGCATCACGGCGGGGAACATGAGCGCAACCAGTTGGCCCACGCGCAGCTGGGTTGCGGTCAGGTCGGCATTGGCCACCCGGAAGCGGCCGGCCTCGTGCTCCTCGCGGGCGAAGGCCCGCACCACACTGATGCCCATGATCTGTTCGCGCAGCACGCCGTTGACCCGGTCCAGCTGGGCCTGGGCCATACGGAACAGCGGCACCAGCCGGCGCACGAGCAGGCCGATCACGGCGAACAGCACCGGCAGCACCAGCAGCAGCAGGCCGGACAGCGGGACGTCCTGGCGCAGGGCCAGCAGGACCGCGCCGAAGCCCATGATCGGGGCGGAGACCATCATGGTGAAGGCCATCAGCACTACCATCTGGACCTGCTGCACATCATTGGTGGTGCGGGTGATCAGCGAGGGGATGCCGAAGCCGCCTGCTTCCAGGGCCGAGAGCTGCTGGATTTTCACGAACAGGCGGTCCCGGAGGTCGCGCCCGGCGCCCATGGCGACGCGGGCGCTGAGGTAGGCGGCGGTGAGGGCGCACAGCGCCTGGGCGGCCGTGACCGCGAGCATCCAGCCGCCCAGCTGGACGATGACGGCCGTGTCGCCTTGGACCACGCCGCGGTCGATGATGGCGGCGTTGAGCGTGGGCAGGAACAAGGTGCCGGCAGTCTGCAGGAACTGCAGCACGATGACGGCGGCCACCTGCGCCCGGTAGGGCGCCAGGCCGTGAAGTACCAGCCGGACAAGCAACGTCCCTCCCCAACTCTGCCCCGGCAAAGCCGCGGGCATAGCGAACTTACGCCTGTGGAGAGGCACAGGCAAGGGAAAACCGGAATCGCGGTCCGGCGGCGGCCGTTACACTGGCGGCATGATCGACCTCACCGATATCACCATCCGCAGTGCGTCCGTCAGCGAGATGGACAACAACGTCTACCTGCTGACCTCGAAGTCGTCCGGGGAGCAGGTGCTGATCGACGCGGCGGACGACTTTCCGGCAATCCAAAAACTGTTGGCCGATGGTGCGGCGGACGCACCGGGCGGAGACGCCCAGCTAAAGCTCATCGTGACCACGCACAGCCACTGGGACCATGTCCGCGCCCTCGCCGCGGCGGTCGAAGCCACCGGGGCACCGACCGCTGCCGGGATCGAGGATGTGGACGCGATCGAGGTACCGACCGAGATCGCCTTGGAGCACGGCGATATCCGCTGGTTCGACGGCTTCGAGTTGGAGGCCATCAAGCTGCGTGGCCACACCGCCGGCAGTGTGGCGCTGCTGTACCGGAACCCGCACGGTCCGGCACATCTGTTCTCCGGGGACTCGCTCTTCCCCGGCGGCGTGGGCAACACGCAGAAGGACCCGGTCCGGTTCGCCTCGCTGTACCGGGACGTGGTGGAGCGGGTCTTCGACTACCTGCCGGATGACACCGTGGTCCACCCGGGGCATGGCAAAGCCACCACGCTGGGCGCCGAACGGCCGCACCTGCAGGAGTGGCAGGAACGCGGCTGGTAGCGGAAGCAGTCCGGTAGCCGGCTCACGTCCGAAACAGCTCGAAGGCGACCCGTCCGCCGTCGTCCCCGCCGGTGACCAGGCGCAGCTGCTCCAGCGCCTGGTCCCGCACCGGCCGCGCACTGAGGGACTGCAGGTAGCGTTCGTGCGCCATCAGCGAAGCCAGGGCCCGCTGCCAACTGTCCGCGCCGACCTGGACGCTGTGCGTGGGTTGCGGGGAGACCACCGCTACCCAGCGGACTCCTGCGTGCGGCGCCAAGCCGTCATCGGCCAGCTCGGGAAAAATCCATTCGCTGGCAGCATCCGCGACGGCGTTCAGCACCGCCCGGCCGAGCACCTGATGGTCCTGCGAATTCCACCGGCCGGGTCCCCAGGACTCCCGGTGGTTGAGCGTGATGATCCCATCCGGGCGGTACTGCCGGATTCCCCGGGCCAGATCGCGGCGCAAGGCCAGGCTTTCCTCCAGCCTGCCGTCCGGGTAACCGAGGAAGGACAGCGTGTCCACGCCCACGGCGGCACACGCTGCCCGCTGCTCGGCCTCCCGTACAGGCCCGGCTGCGGCCGGAGGCAGTCCGGCAATGCCCGCCTCGCCCCGGGTGGCCAGCAAATAGCTAACCTGCTTGCCGCGGGAGGTCCATTCGGCCACCGCCGCGGCTGCCCCGTACTCGGGGTCGTCCGGGTGCGCCATCAGTACCAGTGCCCGGTCCCAGTCTTCGGGCATTGGTTCCAATCCGGTCATCCGGGTCCCAGTTTGTGGCCGACGGCGAAAATGCGCCGGAAGGAGTACACCGTGCCGTAGGAGGTGGCCGGGTAGGCCTCGCGCAGGCTTCGGGCGTAGTCCGCCTCGAACTCCCGGGCCTCCTCATCCGTCAGTACCGCCAGCACCGGCCGGAGCCCGGCACCGCGGACCCATTCCAGCACCGGGTCCGGGCCGGCGAGCACATGCTCGTAAATGGTGGTCCAGGCTTCCGCCGCGCAGCCGCCTTCGAGCAGCAGCCGCAGGTAGTCCCGCACGGAGCCGACCGCGTTATCGTGACGGAGCACGCCGGCCAGCCGGCCGGACCAGCGCGGGGAGTCTGCGAGCGCGCGCATCAGCGCATGCGACGGCGCCTCGAAGTTGTCCGGCACCTGGACGGCGAGCCATGCTCCGGGCTGAAGCTGCTTCAGCCAGCCGCGCATCAGATCCAAGTGGCCCGGTACCCACTGCAGAGCGGCGTTGGAGACCAGTACGCCCAGCTCCCCCGGCGGGGACCAGCCAGCCATGTCCCCCTCGGCGAACTCCAGGTTCGGCTCATCCTGGACCTCGCGTGCGCGCTCGACCATCGCCGGATTGGAATCCACCCCGATGACGCGGGCGCCGGGCCAGCGGCGGGCCAGCGACGCCGTGAGGTTGCCCGGGCCGCAGCCGAGGTCCACCACCAGGCGCGGTTCCGGGCCGGTGATCCGGTTGGTCAGGTCGAAGAACGGCACACTGCGGTAGTCGGAGAATTCCACATACTTCTGCGGGTCCCAGTCCATGCGCCCCAGCTTAGCGCCCGCCACCGGAGGACGGAGTTCCATGCACCCCACGGCCGATGCCCGGAAAAACTTTGCCTCGGCTGCATCCGGGACGGGCCCTGGACCGGTAACAGGGGGTGTAAGCGTAAACAGCCCGGCGACGGGCCTTTGAAGGAGATCGACATGCGCAACCGCATCATCGCCATTTCGGCGGCAGCATTTGCAGCTTCTTTCGGGCTGGCTTTACCAGCCCAGGCCGCCCAGGACGACGCCCAGCTTTCGGTACTGCACGGTGTTCCTGACCTGACCGTGGATGTCTGGGTCAATGGCCAGCGGACGCTGGATGACTTCACTCCGGGCAGCCTGGCCGGACCGCTGGAGCTGCCGGCCGGCAGCTATTCGGTGGCGGTCACCGCCTCGGACGCGGCGAGCGCGGACGATGCCGTGATCGGGCCGGTTGACTTGAAACTGGCAGCCAACGGGAACTACACCGCGGTCGCGCATTTGGACGCCGGCGGCAAGCCCACGGCCACCCTGTACACCAACGACATGTCCGCCATCCCCGCGGGTAAGGGCAAGTTGACCGTGCGCCATACCGCAGCGGCGCCGGCGGTCGACATCCTGGCGGGCGGTACCCCCGTAATCCAGAACCTCACCAACCCAGACGGGAAGACGCTGACCTTGGACCCGGGTACCGTACCTGCGTCCGTGGCGGCAGCCGGAACCACCAAGGCGGTACTGGGGCCTGCCGACGTGCCGGTGGCCGAGGGAAGCAACACCATCGTGTACGCCTGGGGCAGCCTGGACGATAACAACCTCGCCGTAGCCGTACAGACGATCAAGGGATTGCAGTCCGATCCGAACGCAGTACCCGGCGGCCGCTCCGGCGCAGCCGCGGACGATGACAGCACCGCTGCGATTGCCGGCGGGGCCGGTGCCGCACTGCTGCTGGCAGCAGCCGGAGGCTGGGTCCTGCGCCGGCGGACGGTGGCCGCCCGCAACCGCTAGACAGACCCGGCGGTACCGTTTTCCCCCCGTCGCGGTACCGCCGTCCCAGCCCGTCCGGCCTGCCCCCGAGGGCCGGACGGGCCCACCTTTTCAGGGACCGCTGAAGGAAAAGGCATGGAACACGACCAGTCCACCAGATCTGCAGGAATCCGGCGTCGGGCTTTGCTCGGCACCCTGGTTACCGTGCTCGCACTACCCGGCCTGTCCGGCTGCGCCGCCGGCGCCTCACCAGTAGCAACGGGTAGTGCCGCACCAGCTGACACATCCGTGTCCTCCCCGCCGGCAGCCGCGGCACCAGTCCCGTCCGTGCCGGTCCATGACGCGGCCATGCTGCCAAAGGCGCCAAAACCTCCGGCCCCGCCCCGGTTCCTGACCGTGGAAGGCACCACCATCGCCGTCGACGTGGTCTCGGTGGGGGTTCGTGCGGACCACGCGATGCAGATCCCCGACTCCTTCGGCCAGGCCGGCTGGTACCGCTTCGGCGCAGCCCCCGGGGCCGCGCACGGCACCGCGGTCATCGCCGCGCACGTGGACACCCTGACGGACCTCGCCCCCTTTTCGCAGCTGCGGCATCTCCGCCACGGTGCAGCCATCAAGGTCCAGCGCCGGGGCGCACCGCCGGTGGTGTACCGCGTGGCGGACGTGGCGTTGCAGCCGAAGGACCGCTTCGATGGCAGGAAACTCTTCCGCCGTGACGGCCCGCACCAGCTCAGGCTCATCACGTGTGGCGGCAAGTGGCTGGACGACCGGCAGGACTACAGCGACAATGTGGTAGTCACTGCGCTCCCGGAATGAGCCGGGGGCCGGTGCCGGAGCTGGAACCAGCGCGCGGTACCGGAGACCGCCGCTCCACACCATGGAGGGAGCGCCCATTGCCTGCCCCTTCCCAGTCCTGGTCCGCGGAACTCGACGCCGCCTTTGCTGCCGGCCAGGAGCAGGTCCTCGCCGAGGCCTACCGGCAGTTTGCCCCGCTGGTACATACGCTGGCCGCGCGCTCGCTGGGCAGCCAGGCTTCGGCCGACGACGCCACGCAGGAGGTGTTCATCCGGGCCTGGCGCTCGCGGGCAACCTACAATCCGGCCGCGGCACCGGTTCCGGCGTGGTTGGTCGGCATCACCCGGAATGTCATCGCCGACGCGTTGGCGGCGGCAGCCAGGGAGCAGCGGAAGGTGCGCGCAGCTGCGGACGTCCTGCCGGACCCCGGCCACGGCCCTGAAGCCGCCGAGGTGATGGCGGACCGGCTGCTGCTGGAAGGGGAACTCGGCCGGCTGGGCGAACCGCAGGGCTCGATCATGCGGCTGGCCTTCTACGAGGACCTGACCCATGAGCAGATTGCACGGCGCCTGGACCTGCCGCTGGGTACAGTGAAGAGCCACATCCGCAGAAGCCTGTCCCGACTGCGCGACCGATTGGAGGTAGACCATGCAGCACCTTGATCCCGAGTTGCTCAGCCTGCTGGCGCTGGATGACGGCGTCGGCACAGACTCCGAACGGGAGCACCTGCGCCGCTGCACGGCCTGCCGCACCGAATACGAAGAGCTGCGCCGTACCGTCAGCGTAGCCAGGACCCAGCCGCCGCAAACCCTGCAGGCACCGGGCCCGCAGGTCTGGGCCGCCATCCACCGCGAACTCGGGTTGGCCGAAACCTTGGCCGAGGATCCACTGGGCGGCAACGTCCGGGACATCCGGTCCGCCCCTCCGCCGCGCCCCGGCACGGCCGGCGGCAGGCGGCCCCGCAGGGCACGCCCGCTGTGGCTGCTGGCCGCGGCCGCCGCCCTGGTGCTGGTCCTGGGCATCGGCTGGATCGTGTCCCGCCAGGCGGCGGCTCCACCGGCTCCGCTGGCGGTCGCCACACTGGAGCCATTGAAGCAGTTCACCACCACCGGATCGGCCGAGGTCCTGCCGACCGGCGGCAATCAACGCGAACTCGTGGTCCGTCTCAGCGCGGATGAAGCGCACGGCTACCAGGAGGTCTGGCTGATCAAGCCTGATCTGTCCGGTCTGGTCAGCCTCGGTGTGCTGGAATCGACCACCGGCACGTTCGCCATTCCGCCCGGACTGAACCTGGCCGACTACCCGATCGTGGACGTATCGGACGAACCCCTCGATGGAAAGCCAGCCCATTCCGGTGTCAGCATTGTCCGAGGCAAGCTGGACGTCTAGGCCGTGGCGGACCACATAAGCTTGAAGGAACATGAATCTTCTTGAACAGCTCCCGGCCGCGTCCTCCCGCACTGTCGCCGCGGCGGACCCGGACCAAACCTATACCTCTTTCGTCGAGTGGGTGGAAAGCCGGGGCATGTCGCTCTACCCGGCCCAGGACGAAGCCGCCATGGAGCTGGTCACCGGCAACAACGTCATCCTGGCGACCCCCACCGGGTCTGGTAAGTCCATGGTGGCCATCGCCGCCCACTTCCACGCCCTGGCCACCGGGCAGCGCAGCTACTACACGGCCCCGATCAAGGCACTGGTCTCGGAGAAGTTCTTCGCACTGTGCGACATCTTCGGCCCGGACAACGTGGGTATGGTCACCGGCGACTCGGCGGTGAACCAGGATGCGCCGATCATCTGCTGCACCGCGGAGATCCTGGCCAACATCGCGCTGCGCGAGGGCAAGGACGCGGACCTGGGCCCGGTGGTGATGGACGAGTTCCACTACTACTCGGACCCGCAGCGGGGCTGGGCCTGGCAGGTGCCGCTGCTGGAGCTGCCGCAGGCCCAGTTCCTGCTCATGTCCGCCACGCTGGGCGATGTCAGCCGCTTCGAGAAGGAGCTCACCGAGCTGACCGGCCGGACCACCAACACCGTCAGTTCGGCCGAGCGGCCCATTCCGCTGCACTACTACTACGCCACCACCCCGGTGCAGGAATCCCTCGAGGAACTGCTGTCCACCCGGCAGGTCCCGGTGTACGTGGTGCACTTCAGCCAGGTCGAGGCGATCGAACGCGCCCAGAACCTGATGAGCATCAACGTCTGCACCCGCGAGGAGAAGGATCGGATCGCCGAGCTGATCGGCGGTTTCCGGTTCGCGGCCGGCTTCGGCAAGACCCTGAACCGGCTGGTCCGCCACGGCATCGGCGTGCACCATGCCGGCATGCTGCCCAAGTACCGCCGGCTGGTCGAACAGCTGGCCCAGGCCGGGCTGCTGAAGGTCATCTGCGGAACCGACACCCTGGGCGTGGGGATCAACGTGCCGATCCGCACCGTGCTGCTGACCGCGCTGAGCAAGTACGACGGCGTGCGTACCCGGCTGCTGGGCGCCCGGGAGTTCCACCAGATCGCCGGGCGCGCCGGGCGCGCCGGCTACGACACGGCAGGGACCGTCGTCGTGCAGGCACCGGAGCACGTCGTCGAGAACACCAAGGCGATGGCCAAGGCCGTGGCCAAGTTCGGCGACGACCAGAAGAAACTGCGCCAGGTAGTGAAGAAGAAGCCGCCGGCCGGCTTCGTCAGCTGGGGCGAACCGACGTTCAACCGGCTGGTGGAGAGCGAACCGGAGCCGCTGACCTCAAGCTTCACCATCACCCACGCCATGCTGCTGAACCTGCTGGAGCGGCCCGGGGATCCCTTTGCCGCGGCCCACCGGCTGCTCACGCACAACCACGAGACCCGGGCCGCCCAGCTGCGCCTGATCAAACGCGCCCTGGGCATCTACCGGGAATTGCTCGCCTCGGGCATCATCGAGCGCCTGGACGAGCCGGACGAGGACGGGCGGACCGTGCGGCTGCAGGTGCATTTGCAGGAGAACTTCGCGCTGAACCAGCCGCTGTCGCCGTTCGCCGTCGCTTCCCTGGAACTGCTGGACCCCGAAGGTGGCAGCTACGCACTGGACGTGCTCTCGGTGATCGAGGCGATCCTCGAAAAGCCGCGGCAGATCCTCTCCGCCCAGGAAAAGAAGGCCCGGGGGGAAGCCGTGGCGGCCATGAAGGCGGACGGGCTGGAGTATGACCAGCGGATGGCCCTGCTCGAGGAGGTCACGTACCCGCAGCCACTGGGCGAACTGCTGTTCCAGGCCTTCGAGACCTACCGCCGGGCCGCGCCGTGGGTCGGCGACTTCGAGCTGGCGCCCAAGTCCGTGATTAGGGACATGTACGAGCGGGCGATGAACTTCGGCGAATTCGTGCAGTTCTACGGCCTGGCCCGCAGCGAAGGCATCGTGCTGCGCTACCTGACGGACGGCTACAAGGCGCTGCGGCAGACGGTGCCGCCGGAAGCCCTGCGGGAGGACCTCGAAGACATCGTCGCCTGGCTGGGTGAACTGGTCCGCCAGGTGGACTCCAGCCTGCTGGACGAGTGGGAGGAGCTCGCCGCCGGCGCCGGAGCCGCGGACCTGGCTGCCGAACACGCGGCGGAGAACGTGCTGACCAAGGAACCGCCGAAGCTCACCGACAACATCCGGGCCTTCCGGGTCATGGTCCGCAACGAGCTCTTCCGGCGGGTGGAACTGTTCGCCGACGAGGACGAAGAGGCCCTGGGCGCCCTGGACGCCGACGCCGGCTGGGACGCGGACCGCTGGGCGGACGCGATGGACGGGTACTTCGAGGAGTACGAGGACATCGGCACCGGCGGCAACGCCCGCGGGCCGGCCCTGCTGATCATCGAGGAGGGCCCTGCCGTCTGGAAAGTCCGGCAGATCTTCGACGACCCGGACGGCAACCATGACTGGGGCATCAACGCCGAGGTGGACCTGGCGGAAAGCAACGAGACCGGGACCGCCGCCGTCAAGGTCGTCTCCGTTGGGCCGCCCCGCTGACCGTCCCCGCCGCCGTCCTTTGCGGGCAGCCGGCCTGGCTACTCGTCCGGATCCGGAGCGGTGTCCGTAGGGTCGAAGTCCAACTGCAGTCCGCTGGCGTAGCTGGCCGTGCTGCCGCGTCCCCTGAAGGTCCCGCCGGACAGCGGGGCGTAGGCGAAGTATCCCCCGGCTGACGCCGCCGGACCCGGTTCGCCGCCGTCGTCGTCGGATATGCCGGAGGCGCCGCCGAGCAGGCTGCGGGTCAGCGCCTCGCCGTCGCCCATCAGTTCCTCGGCAGCGGCCAGCAGATGTGCGTCCGCCGGCTGCACGCCGGCGAGCGCCGAGGCGACGACAGCGCGGCGGACCAGCTCCCGGGCAAACGAGGCGGTGGTGCCCCGGGTCCGTTCCGCCGCCTGGGCAACAGCGTCCTCGCTAAAGGCAAGCTTCCGGGCATAGAGTCGCAGCAGCGCGGCCCGCTCGGCTGCCTCCGGCAGCGGAACCTCGACGGCGAGGTCCACCCTGCCGGGGCGCTGGGCCAGAGCGCGTTCGAGCATGTCCACCCGGTTGGTGGTCAGCACAAAGGCGACATCGGCATCGTCGTCGAGCCCGTCCATTGCATCCAGCACCTCGAACAGCAGCGGCTGCGGCCCGTGGCCGAAGCTGCGGTCTTCGGCAATCAGGTCGCAGTCTTCGAGGATGACCATGGACGGCTGCAGGGCCCGGGCCATCCGGGCCGCCTCGGCAATGAACGCCAGCGAACCGCCGGACAGAATAATCGCTGTCGTCCCGTCGCTGCGGCCGAGCAGGTACCGGACCGTGTGGGTCTTGCCGGTGCCCGGGGGTCCATACAGCAGGATGCCGCGCTTGAGGTGCTGGCTCAGGGCCCGCAGCTGCTCGCGGTGCCCGCCCAGGTCCACCGCGTGCCGGCTGATCCGTTCCAGCAGCCCCTCCGGCAGGATCACCTCCGTGGCGGCCAGCCGCGGACGTTCGTGGAAAGTGACTCCGGAACCTGAATCCCCGAACGGGTCCATGGTCAGCGAGACCACCTGCCCCTTGAGCACGCTGCGCGTTTGCATGCCGGTGCGGAACTCCGCCAGGAACGCTGCCACCTGCTGCGCGTCCCGGCCCAGCACCTCCAGCGCGGCCGTATTCTGCCCGTAGCGCGGGTTGGCGGCCCGGATCAGCACTGCCAGCGGCTGCCCGCGGTGGCTGAACAGCCGCAGCCCCAGCGATATCGCCTGGCGCTGCTGTGCCGGCCCCACCGCCACATTGGCATAGTCGGGCTGGGCGAGCGGGAACTGCGGGAAGTGGCGGGACTGCTGGAGCATGTCGCTCAGGGACAGGTGGTGGCGCTGGTCTCCCCCGCCGATTCCCACCAGCCGGTGGCCGGGATCCGCCTCCGCGGCCTCGGCCAGCAGGATGTCGGCATCCGCGAAACGGTGTCCCGGGACTTCCTCGACCACGACCGGCAGCTCGTCCGGCGGCAGACCCAGATGCGCACCCAGCGCGTCGGCCAACTGCCTCCCGCCGGCCACCCGCGGCTGCGCCCTTTCGGCCAGCCTGACCAGCGCGGCAAAATCCTCGATGAAAGCCGACAGTTTCCCCTCCATGCCCCGACCCTACCGGAACTGCCGGTTGTTGCGGGATGACTGGCGCTAGGCTCTTGGTATGCCTGAAATCCGCCGTGCCCGCGATACCGATATCCCCGCGATCCTGGAACTGATCCACGAACTGGCGATCTACGAAAAGGAACCGGACGCGGTCAAAGCCACCGCACCGCAGCTGCGCGAAGCACTGTTCGGACCAGAGCCGGCGGTGTTCGCCCATGTCGCCGAGGTGGCGGGCGAGGTCGAGGGCATGGCCCTGTGGTTCCGGAGCTTCTCCACCTGGGAAGGCACCCACGGCATCTACCTGGAGGACCTGTACGTGCGGCCCGGCAACCGCGGCCGGGGACTGGGCACGGCCCTGCTGCGCACGCTGGCCCACCATGCCCTTGAGCGCGGCTACGCCCGGGTCGAGTGGGCGGTGCTGAACTGGAACGAACCGGCCATCGGCTTCTACCGCAGCCTGGGCGCCGGGCCACAGGAGGAGTGGACCACCTACCGGCTGGCCGGGGATGCCTTGGCCGCGTTCGGCGCGGCCGCGGCGGCGGATCCCGCGGGAGCGGCCCAGTGACCGCAGCAACCGGGCACCGGGTGGCCGGCAGCCACGAAATGCGCGGCGTGCACACCACCGAGCACTATTTCACCGTGCCCCTGGACCACAGCTGGCCGGAGGGCGAAACCCTGGAGGTCTTCGCCCGCGAGTACGTCTCCACGGACCACGGGGATGCAGCCGCCACGCTGCCCTGGCTGCTCTTCCTGCAGGGCGGCCCGGGCGGCCGCGGCAACCGCGTGGCGTCGCTGGGCGGGTGGATGAAGGAAGCGGCGCGCCACTTCCGCATCCTGATGCTGGACCAGCGCGGCACCGGACTCTCCTCCCCCGTCACGCGCCAGACCCTGCCGCTGCGCGGCGGCCCGGCAGCGCAGGCCGAGTACCTTGCGCACTTCCGCGCGGACTCCATCGTGGCCGACGCCGAACTGATCCGCGGGGAGCTGGCCGGCGGTCCGTGGAGTGTCTTTGGCCAAAGCTACGGCGGCTTCTGTGCGCTCACCTACCTCTCCTTCGCTCCCGAAGGCCTGCGTGAGGTGCTCATCACCGGCGGGCTCGCGCCACTGGACGGGCACCCGGACCGGGTCTACCGTGCCACCTTCCAGCGTGTCGAGGAGCGGAACCGCGAGTACTTCGCCGCCTACCCGGAGGACCGGGCCCGGGTAACCGAGATTGCCCGGCATCTGGAGACCGTGCCCGAACACCTGCCCAGCGGCGAGCGGCTGAGCGTCCGCCGCTTCCAGATGGTCGGTTCCTTCCTGGGTGGCAACACCCGCTTCGATGCCCTGCATTTCCTGCTCGAAGACGCGTTCACCCGGGGACCGGAGGGCCGATGCCTCTCGGACGCGTTCCTGGGCCAGGTGGGCGCGTTGGTCGGCCGGGCGTCCAACCCGCTGTATGCACTGGTCCACGAGTCCATCTACGGCCAGGCCGCACCCACCGGCTGGTCGGCCTGGCGGGTGTTGGAGGAGTATCCGCAGTTCAAGCCGGAGGCGGAGCAGCCGCTGCTCACCGGCGAGATGGTCTACCCCTGGTACTTCGAGGAGGATCCGGCGCTCGCCCCGCTGCGCGAGACCGCGCACCTGCTGGCCGCCAAGTCCGACTGGCCTGCGCTCTACCACCCCGAGCAGCTGGCCGCCAACACGGTCCCTGCCGCGGCCGCCGTCTACCGGGACGACATCTACGTGGACCGCGGGCTGTCGCTCGAGACGGCCGCGCGGGTGCGCCGGCTGCGTGTGTGGGAGACCTCCGAGTTCCACCATGACGGGATTTCCGACGACGGCGAGGCCATCTTCCGCCGCCTGCTCGGCATGTGCCGGGACGCGTAGGTCGGCCCGTCTTCCCGAGTTCCTCTCACCCTCGTTCCGGGCACACGCCTCGGTCCCGCCGGTACAGGGATTTCCCGGAACGCGGGGCGATGGGCCGGTCCGGCCGTAGAGTGGGGCGCGCGGGCCCCTGCGTGGCGGCGAAGCCGACACGCCGGGAAGCGTCCCAATCTCAGGCGTGCCCGGCCGAGCGCATCTGCCGCAGTTCCTTCTTCAGCTCCGCCACCTCGTCGCGCAGCCGGGCCGCCAGCTCGAACTGCAGCTCGGCGGCCGCGCCGTGCATCTGTGCGGTCATCTGCTCGATCAGTCCGGCCAGGTCCTCCGCCGGCGCGGCGGCCAGCCCGTCCTTGCGGATCTTCTCTCCGACCTTCTCGGCCCCCTTGCCGGCCTTGGCACTTGCCACTGCCCCTGTGATCCCGCGCTTGCCCTTGCCGTAGTCGAAGCTGCCCAGCAGGGCGTTGGTGTCCGCATCCTCCCGGGCCAGCTGGTCCGTGATGTCCGCGATGCGCTTGCGCAGCGGCTGCGGGTCGATCCCGTGCTCCTTGTTGTAAGCCTGCTGGATCTCGCGCCGGCGGTTGGTTTCCTCGATGGCCTGGGCCATCGCATCGGTGACCTTGTCCGCGTACATGTGCACCTGGCCGGAGACGTTTCGGGCGGCACGGCCGATGGTCTGGATCAGCGATGTCGCCGAGCGCAGGAACCCCTGCTTGTCGGCATCGAGGATCGCCACCAGCGAGACTTCCGGCAGGTCCAGGCCCTCGCGCAGCAGGTTGATGCCCACCAGCACGTCGAAGGTGCCCAGCCGCAGTTCACGCAGCAGTTCCACCCGGCGCAGGGTGTCCACGTCCGAGTGCAGGTACTCGACCTTGACCCCGCGCTCGAGGAAGTAGTTGGTCAGGTCCTCGGCCATCCGCTTGGTCAGCGTGGTGACCAGGACCCGCTCGTCCCTGGCCACCCGGGCGTTGATTTCGTCCAGCAGGTCGTCGATCTGTCCCCTGGTGGGCTTGACCACGATCTCCGGGTCGATCAGGCCGGTGGGCCGGATGATCTGCTGCACCACGCCGTCGGCCTTGCCCAGCTCGTACTTGCCCGGGGTGGCGGACAGGTAGACGGTCTGCCCGATCCGCTCCAGGAACTCGTCCCACTTCAGCGGCCGGTTGTCCATCGCCGAGGGCAGCCGGAAGCCGAAGTCCACCAGCGTGCGCTTGCGCGACATGTCGCCTTCGTACATGGCGCCGATCTGCGGCACGGTCACGTGGGACTCGTCGATCACCAGCAGGAAGTCGTCCGGGAAGTAGTCCAGCAGGCAGTGCGGGGCGGTGCCCGGGCCGCGGCCGTCGATGTGCCGGGAGTAGTTCTCGATACCGTTGCAGAAGCCCATCTGCTGCATCATTTCCAGGTCGTAGGTGGTGCGCATCCGCAGCCGCTGGGCCTCCACCAGCTTGTTCTGGGATTCCAGCGTCTCCAGCCGCTGGCGCAACTCGTCCTCGATGCCCGTGATGGCCCGGCTCATCCGCTCCGGACCGGCCACGTAGTGCGAGGCCGGGAAGACGTACATCTCGGTCTCTTCCCGGATGATCTCGCCGGTGACCGGGTGCAGCGTGTGGATGGACTCCACCTCGTCCCCGAAAAACTCGATCCGCAGCGCCAGCTCCTCGTACATCGGGATGATTTCCACCGTGTCCCCGCGCACCCGGAAGGTACCGCGGTGGAAGTCCACGTCGTTGCGGGCGTACTGCATGGCCACGAACCGGCGCAGCAGCTCGTCCCGGTTCATTTCCTCGCCGCGGCGCAGCGTCACCATGCCGGCGATATATTCCTCCGGCGTGCCGAGGCCGTAGATGCAGGAGACGGTGGCGACCACCACGACGTCGCGCCGGGTCAGCAGCGCGTTGGTGGCCGAATGCCGCAGCCGCTCGACCTCCTCATTGATCGAGGAGTCCTTCTCGATGAAGGTGTCCGTCTGCGGCACGTAGGCCTCGGGCTGGTAGTAGTCGTAGTAGGAGACGAAGTACTCCACCGCGTTGTTCGGCAGCAGTTCGCGGAACTCGTTGGCCAGCTGGGCCGCCAGCGTCTTGTTCTGCACCAGCACCAGCGTGGGCCGCTGCACCTGCTCGACCAGCCACGCCGTCGTCGCGCTCTTGCCGGTGCCGGTGGCACCGAGCAGGACCACGTCCTTCTCTCCGGCCTGGATCCGCTCGGTCAGCTCCTTGATGGCGGTGGGCTGGTCCCCCGAAGGTTTGAACTCGCTGACCACCTGGAACGGCGCGACGACTCGGTTGATCTCCTGGGCAAGACTCATGCCGTTAACGGTAGTACCTCAGTACTGCGGCGGCATCCACCCCGAGGCGCCGATCCACTCCTCCAGCCGCGGATCGGCAAAACCGTTGAACCAGCCTGCCTTGTCCCGGGCATAGCTGCCGCAGGCGTTGTCACCGGCATGCAAGGCCGCCACCCGCCGCTTCTCGGCCAAGTAGGCAGCAGCGGTGTCCGGGTCGGCCCGCAGCCAGTCCCGAAAGGCCAATGCCTGGCGCCAGCCGGGCGAACCGGCAGCCCGCACATGGATGTTGGCAGGCCGGCCCGGGTCCGCATTGCCGTGCAGCCGTTTCTCCCACCGCGCAGGATCCGGCTCCGACGACTTCGGTGCGTCCTGCCAGGCCCCGGGCCGGCGGGGGAAGCCGGCGGCGGCGAGCGCGGACTCCAGTCCGTCTGCTTCCGCCAGCGAAGTGACGGTAACCTGCAGGTCGATCACGTCCTTGGCCGGCATGCCGGGAACCGCGGTGGAGCCGATATGGTCCACCGCGAGGATGCGCCCGTCGGCCTGCTGCAGCCGGGCGGCGAGTCGGCGGGCATGGTCCGCCCAGTCCGGCCGGTAGCCGGCCAGCACCGGCGGCCCCGGATGCGCAGCCACCCGCCGGTCCACCAGGTTCCGGTTGAACGGCACCAGCCGGGTATGCCAGATCTCATCTACGGCCGCGGTGAGCTGCTCCGGTGAACCGGTATTCTCCAGCAGCACGTCGGCGGCCGCCCGGCGCTGCTCCGAGGATGCCTGCGCGGCGATCCGGGCCCGGGCCGCCGCCTCGTCCATCCCGCGGTCCGCGACCATCCGGCGCACCCGCTCGTCCTCGGGCGCGTCCACCACCAGCACCAGGTGGAAGTTCGCGCCCTGGCCGGTCTCCACCAGCAGCGGAATGTCCTGGACGATGATGCTGCCGGCCCCGGCGTCGGCCGCCAACTGTGCGGCGCGGGCCCGCACCAGCGGGTGCACGATGGCGTTGAGCGCCCGCCGCCGGTCCTCGTCGCCGAAGACGACGGCGGCGAGCGCCGCCCGGTCCAGGGCACCGGCGTCGTCGAGCACGTCGGGGCCGAAGGCCTCGGCAACAGCGCGCAGCCCCGGCGTGCCCGGCTCCACCACTTCGCGGGCGATGGCGTCAGCGTCGATAAGCACCGCACCGAGTCCGGCCAGGCGGGCGGCGACCAGCGATTTTCCGGCGGCGATGCCGCCCGTGAGACCAACCTTCAGCATCCCGCCAGCTTAGCGTTCAGCGGCTCCCCGACCTCGCAAGCTCGGACGGGTCCCCTGCCGCGAGCGTGCGAGCGGTAGGAGGCGGCTAAGCGCTTACGGGAGGGATGGACCTTGTCAGGTTCCGGCCGGCGGGATGTTCTGGTTGATGTGGAACACGTTGTCCGGATCGTACTGCGCCTTCACCTGGGCGAGCCGGTCATAGTTGTCCCGGTACGCCGCCCTGATCCGGTCCTGGCCTTCGTCCATGATGAAGTTCAGGTAGGCGCTGCCGGCGGTGGTCGGATGCAGCTCCTCCCAGTAGTCCTTGGCCCAGTCCGAAATGGCCTGCGCGTTGGCCGGATCCGGGTCGACGCCCACGATTACTGCGGCCCAGCCGCCGTCCCGGTAGGCGAAGGCCGTCGCGTCGGGGGCAACACGCTGCGCGGCGCCGCCGATCGGGTACATATGCATGGTGCACATCGGCGTCGGCATCAGCTCCCCGTACTTGCGGTGGACTTCGATGGCCTCATCCGGGATCCGAGGAGTGAAATCAGCCTTCCAGTACCATTGCATACCCGCAGGGAGCAGCGGGTCGAACATGGACTGCAGGGCGGTGAAGGGCATCTCCTGCAGGCCCACCAGCAGCGGCGAGCCGAATTCGCGCACCGGTGCCAGCGCCTGCTCCGCCTCTGCCTGCGGCCCGCTGTAGCACCAGAGAATGACGCAGGCCTTGCGCAGGTGCAGTTCCTCCGGGAAGACCGGCACCGGCGGAATGCTGAGGACGCCGATCCAGCCATTGAGCTCCTCCGGCGCGTCCGGCATAAAGTCACGGTACCAGCGCATCACCTCGCCGATGTCTGCCAGGTCGTAGAAGATCGGCCCGGCAATCACGTTCCCGGCCTCGCCGACGTAGTGGCAGCGGAAGACAAACGAGGTGACGACGCCGAAGTTGCCCCCGCCGCCGCGCAGCGCCCAGTACAGGTCCGGATGGTGCTCCGCGTCCGCGGTGACCAGCGAGCCGTCGGCCAGCACGACGTCCGCGCTGAGCAGGCTGTCCACGGTCAGGCCGTAGCGCCGGCTCAGGTAGCCGCTGACACCGCCGCCAAGTGTCAGCCCGGCGACGCCGGTTGAGGAGACGAATCCGGTGGGTACCGACATGCCGAACGGAACCGTGGCGTGGTCCACGTCCCGCCACAGACAGCCACCGTCCACCCGGACGGTGTGGCTGGCCGGGTCCACGGTGGTGCTGCGCATCTCGGACAGATCGATCACCAAGGCGCCGTCCCAGACAGCGAGGCCACCAGCGTTGTGGCCGCCACCGCGAATGGCGATTTCCAGCGCGTGCAACCGCGCGAACTTGACGCAGGCGACGACGTCGGCCGAATCGGCACAGCGCACGATCACCGCCGGGCGCCGGTCGATCATGCCGTTGTAGACGGCCCGGGCCTCGTCAAAGTCGGGGTCGGCGGGTTTGATGACCCTGCCACGCAGTTGGGCTTCGAGGTCTTCGTAGGGATTGGCGATGGGGGTTTCGACGACCGGTGCACCTTCAGCCGGGGTTCCCTCGGCGGGGATCGTGGACATAATGGTTCCCTCCTGTGCCGGCTTCGCCTTGCACAGTCCGGGCTGTTCCGCCCCCCACGAAGACAGCCCGCATGGCCCACCACAGGGCCTTACCGGCGTGGCGCAGCGCAGCAATTGGTCTGTCTCGGTCTGCTCATTGTCCCGCCGCCCCGGCCGCTTCGGCAACGGGCAGCGGCGTGTCGCGAGGGCGCACCTCCCGTAGACTGGAGGGCGTGATTGCCGCCTCCCCCGCCAGCTACACCACCATCGGCGGCGAGCACCGGCATGAGCTCGAAATCAAGCGTTCGCGGTTCATCACCGTCCTGCGGCGGGTGGAAACCGAGGACGAGGCCCGGGCCCTGGTAGCGGAACTGCGCCGGGAGTTCCATGACGCCCGGCACCACTGCAGCGCCTTCGTGCTGGGCCCGGAGCGCGGGGTTCAGCGCTCCAGCGACGACGGCGAGCCCTCGGGCACCGCCGGTATCCCGATGCTCGAAGCGCTGATCAAACGTGAGACGGCGCCCGGGGTCACCGACCTCAGCGACATCGCCGCCGTCGTCGTGCGCTACTTCGGCGGCATCCTGCTCGGCGCCGGGGGCCTGGTCCGGGCCTATTCCGATTCGGTTTCGCAGGCGGTGGCCACCGCCCGGCTGGTCCCGCGGCGGCGGATGCGGCTGTTCGCGGTGCCCGCTGGACACGCCGAGGCCGGCCGGCTGGAAAACGAGCTGCGCACCGCCGGCATCACCGTACTAGGCGCCGATTATGAGCCACACCGTGTCCTGATCAAGGTGGCTTTGGCGGACCAGTCCGAAGTGTTGGAGGCCTTCCGTGCCCAGCTGGCCGCACTGACCTCAGGCGGCGCGGAGCCCGAGCCGCGGGGCACGGAGTGGGTGGACCTTGCCTGACTTGGACTTCGCGCTGCTGCGCCGGCATCCGGACATCGAGGCGGAGAACCTCTTCGCGCACGACGCCGCCGACCGTCTGCTGCTGGACTCGGCGGCCGAGGCGCTCGCCGAGGCTGCACCGGGGCAGTTGGCGGTCATCGGGGACCACTACGGGGCGCTGGTCCTGGGCGCCGCGGCACGGCACGGTATGGCCGGCATCCGGGTGCACCAGGATCCGCTCTCCGGCGAGCTGGCGCTGGCCGGGAATGCCCGGGCTGCGGGACTGGAACACGCCTACGCCAGCCTGCCGCTGGACGCGGAATTGCTGGCCGGCGCGTCAGTGGTGCTGCTGCGGCTGCCCCGCTCGCTGGAGGCGCTCGAGGAGATCGCCTGGCTGATCGCCGCCCATGCGGACCCTGCCGTGCAGGTGTTTGCCGCGGGCATGGTCAAGCACATGACGCTGGCCATGAACGAGGTCCTGGGCCGCCATTTCGCCTCGGTGGCCGCCGGGCTGGCACGGCAGAAAGCCCGCGTGCTGACGGTGGCCGGGCCGCTGCCCGGCGCCGACCCGGCGTTCCCGGTCGAGGCAAGCTACGACGTCGGACTCCCCCAGCCGCTTCGGCTTCGGGCCTACGGCGCAACATTCGGCGGCGCGAAGCTGGACCCCGGCACGCGGTTCCTGCTGCCGCAGCTGGCGCACGCCCGTGCCGCGGACGCGGCGGTCGACTTGGGCTGCGGCAATGGATCGATCGCCGCGTACCTGGCCCTGTCCCGGCCGCAGCTGAAGATCCTGGCCTGCGACCAGTCCGCCTCCGCCGTCGCGTCCACGGCCGCCACCGCCGCTGCCAACGGTGTCGCCGGCCGTGTCGACGTGCTCCGGGACGATGCCCTTTCCGCCCAACCGGACGCTGCTGCGCAGCTGATTGTGCTGAACCCGCCCTTCCACGTCGGGGCCACGGTCCACGCCGGCATCGCGCTGAAGCTGTTCGCCGACGCCGGCCGCGTACTGGCTCCCGGCGGGGAACTGTGGTGCGTCTGGAACTCGCATCTGCGCTACCGGCCGCAGCTGGAACGTCTCGTCGGGCCCACCAGGCAGGTGGCCCGGAACCCGAAGTTCACCGTCACGGTCTCCACCCGCCCCTGACATAGGCCCGTGCCCGGCCGGTCAGTGGTGCAGCCGCATGCGCTGGAGGATGGTGGCAGAGATTTCCTCCACCGACATGGACGCGGAATTCACGTACGGTACCTGGTTGATCCGGTACATGTCCTCGGCGCTGCGCAGTTCGTAGGTGCACTGGGCCAGCGAGGCATACTGGCTGTCTGGCCGCCGCTCCTGGCGGATCTGGCTGAGCCGGATCGGCAGCGAGGTCAGGCCGAAGCACTTGCGCACGAAGGGCTGCAGCGGCTTCGGCAGCGCCCGGCCGGCGAAATCCTCCTCGATCAGGGGGAAGTTGGCGGCCAGGATGCCGTGCTGCAGGGCCAGATACATCGTCGTCGGGGTCTTGCCGCAGCGTGAGGGCGCAATGAGGATCAGTTCCGCCCGTTCAAGGGCGCGGATGGACTGACCGTCGTCGTGCTCGATGGCGTATTCGACGGCAGTCATCCGGGACTGGTACCGGATGGCGTCGCCGACGCCGTGGGCCTTGCCCGGCTCCCCGCTGGCAGGGATTTGCAGCACGTCCTCCAGTTGGCCGATATGGGAGCCGAACAGATCCACGAAGTGCCCGCTGCTCTGCGAGAGGATTTCGCGGATCTCCCGGTTGACCGCGGTCGAAAAGACGATCGGCCGCGGACCGGCCGCGGCGAGGCTGTCGATGACGGCGACGACGTCGCGTGCCTGCTCCTCCGTGGTGATGAAGGGGAAGCTGCGGCGCTCCAGCCGCGGCCCGGGGAACTGGGTCAGCAGGGTGTTGCCCAGAGTCTCGGCGGTGATGCCGGTACTGTCCGAGAGGAAGAAGACCACGGGGGCCAGGCCGCGCCCGGCCCCCGTGGTTTCCTCATTCACTGTGCCTGCCACTCAGACCTTCGAGGGGTCGACAGTCCGGGCCAAGCGCAGCCAGGTGTCCGTCACGGCGTCGGGGTTGAGCGAGATCGAGCTGATGCCCTTCTCCAGCAGCCATTCGGCGAAGTCCGGGTGGTCGCTGGGACCCTGGCCGCAGATGCCGACGTACTTGCCGCGGGCGCGGCAGGCAGTGATAGCCAGTTCCAGGAGCTTGGTGACCGCCGGGTTGCGCTCGTCGAACGCCCCGGCGACCAGGGCCGAATCCCGGTCCAGGCCCAGGGTGAGCTGGGTCAAGTCGTTGGAACCGATCGAGAAGCCGTCGAAGTAATCCAGGAACTCATCCGCCAGCAGGGCGTTGGCCGGCAGCTCGCACATCATGACGATCTCCAGGCCGTCCTCGCCGCGGCGCAGGCCGTTGGCCGCCAGCAGCTCGGTGACCCCTTGTGCCTCCTCGAGGGTGCGCACGAAGGGCACCATGATCTTGATGTTGGCCAGCCCCATCCCGTTCCGGGCGAACTTCAGCGCCTCGCACTCCAGCTCGAACGCCTGGCGGAAGGCGGGCGAAAGGTACCGCGAGGCACCGCGGTAGCCGATCATCGGATTCTCTTCGGTCGGTTCGAAGGCAGGGCCGCCGAGCAGGTTGGCGTACTCGTTGGACTTGAAGTCCGAGAGCCGGATGATCACCGGTTCCGGGGCGAAGGCCGCGGCAATGGTGGCGATGCCCTCGGCCAGCCGCTTCACGTAGTAGTCCCGGGGCCCGTCGTAGGCGGCGATCTTCTCCCGGATCTGCTGCATCGAGTAGTCGGAGAGCGCGGCCGGGCGTTCGATCTCGCCGGCCAGGGCCAGCAGGGCGTTGGGGTGGATGCCGATCTGCCGGTTGATGATGAATTCCAGCCGGGCCAGGCCGACGCCGTGGTGCGGCAGCCGGGAGAAGCTGAAGGCCTGCTCCGGAGTGCCGACGTTCATCATCACCTTCACCGGCGCCTCGGGCATGCTCTCCAGCGTGGTTTCCTGCAGTGTGTAGTCCAGCAGCCCGTCGTAGACCAGTCCGGCCTCGCCCTCGGCGCAGGAGACTGTCACCGGAGTGCCCTCGGCGAGTACGCGCGAGGCGTTGCCGGTCCCGACCACCGCGGGGATGCCCAGTTCGCGGGCAATGATGGCCGCGTGGCAGGTGCGTCCGCCGCGGTCGGTTACGATCGCGGCCGCCTTCTTCATGATCGGCTCCCAGTCCGGGTCGGTCATGTTCGCCACCAGGACGTCGCCGGCCTGGAACGAGGCCATCTGGTCGATGGAGGACAGCACTCGCACCTGGCCGGCACCGATGCGCTGGCCGATGGCCCGGCCCTCGGTCAGGACGGCGGAGCGCTCGTTCAGCGTGTAGCGGGAGATGGTGCCGCTGGCCTTGCGGGACTCGACGGTTTCGGGCCGGGCCTGCAGGATGTACAGCTCCCCGTCCACGCCATCCTTGCCCCACTCGATGTCCATCGGGCGGCCGTAGTGCGCCTCGATTGCCAGCGCGTGCCGGGCCAACTGCTCGACCTCGGCGTCGGAGAGGCTGAACTGGCGGCGCAGTTCCGCCGACACGGGCATGAACTCAACGGTCTTGCCCAGCTCGCGGGAGCCGGTGTAGGTCATCTGCACGGCCTTTTCGCCCAGGCCGCGCTTGAGGATGGCCGGCCGGCCGGCGGTCAGGGCGGGCTTGTGCACGTAGAACTCGTCCGGATTCACCGCGCCCTGGACCACTGCCTCACCCAGGCCGTAAGACGAGGTGATGAACACGGCATCGGAGAAGCCCGATTCGGTGTCCATCGTGAACATCACTCCGGATGCACCGAGGTCGGAGCGGACCATGCGCTGGATGCCGGCCGAGAGGGCAACTTCCGAATGCGTGAACCCGTGGTGGACCCGGTAGGCGATGGCCCGGTCGTTGTAGAGCGAGGCAAACACTTCCTTGATGGCCAGCAGCACGTTCTCGATGCCCCGGACGTTCAGGAAGGTTTCCTGCTGGCCGGCGAAGGAGGCGTCCGGCAGATCCTCGGCCGTGGCGCTGGAACGCACCGCCCAGGACACATCCTCGCCGTGGCTGCCGGCCAGCTGCGCATACGCGGCGCGGACCTCCGCCTCGAAATCGGTGGGGAACGGGGCCTGGCGGATCATCTCCCTGATCTGCGTCCCGGCCCCGGCCAGGGCGGCCACGTCGTTACTGTCCAGGCCTTCGAGGACGGCTTCGATGCCGGATTCGAGGCCGGATTCACGCAGGAAGCGCCGGTACGCATCGGCGGTGGTGGCGAAGCCGTCCGGGACCTTGACCCCGGCCGCGGCCAGATTCCCGATCATTTCCCCGAGCGAGGCGTTCTTGCCTCCGACCCGGTCAAGATCGGCCAGGCCAAGTGCGGAAAACCAAAGAACGTCGGTCATAATGTGGTGCTCCTTTTGGGGCACGCGCAGAAAGCGCTGCGGATAAATTTGGTGATGAACAAGGCTGTCCGTACGGAACCTGCCGAGGCAAGTGATTGTGAGGCACGCAACAGATATCCAAGGTCATCAATGGTCATTGAAATGGTTACTGCACAGATGCAGACCGCTGCCGGGGCCCGGGGTTAGCGTGTGCTGCCGGCGGCGGCGGCTGCGCGGGCCTGGTCT
>NZ_JAKLTQ010000049.1 GCF_022012395.1 Arthrobacter hankyongi | reverse complement strand
TCGACGGCGCGAACCTCAACGCCCTGGTCGGCCTGGCCCAGCCGGGCAAGTTCGGCGGCGACGTCTCGCACCTGAACCTGCACAAGACCTTCTGCATCCCGCACGGCGGCGGCGGCCCCGGCGTCGGCCCGGTGGCCGTGGCCGAGCACCTCGTGCCGTTCCTGCCCGGGAATGCCGCTGTCGCGGCGCATGAAGGCAAGGGCATCCCGGTCTCCGCGTCCGAGTTCGGCTCGGCCGGCGTGCTGCCGATCTCCTGGGCCTACGTGGCCATGATGGGAGGCGAGGGCCTGACCAATGCGACCAAGACCGCGCTGCTGGCCGCGAACTACATCGCCTCCCGGCTGAACGAGCACTTCCCGGTGCTCTACACCGGCGAGGCGGGCCTCGTGGCCCACGAGTGCATCCTGGACCTGCGCGAGCTGACCGCCCGGACCGGGGTGACCGCCGAGGACGTGGCCAAGCGCCTGATCGACTACGGCTTCCACGCCCCGACCCTGGCCTTCCCGGTGGCCGGCACCCTGATGGTGGAGCCCACCGAGTCCGAGGACCTCGGCGAGATCGAGCGGTTCATCGACGCGATGATCTCGATCAAGGGCGAGATCGACCAGGTGGCCGACGGCGACTTCACGGTGGAGGAGTCCCCGCTGCGGCTCTCGCCGCACACGGCCGCCGCGGCCATCAGCAGCGGCTGGGACCGCAAGTACAGCCGCGAGCAGGCCGTCTTCCCGCTGCCGAACCTGAAGGTGGACAAGTACTTCGCTCCGGTCGGCCGGATCGACGGCGCCGCCGGCGACCGCAACCTGATCTGCTCCTGCCCGCCACCGGAAGCGTTCGAGAACTGATCCCGCCCGCCCGATCACCGATAGGACCAAACGATGAGCACTGATACCTCCACCGGGCGCTTCACGGCCCTCTACGGGGAGCACCAGAAGCTGGGCGCCTCCTTCACCGACTTCGGCGGCTGGCAGATGCCGCTGAAGTACGGCAGCGAACTGGGCGAGCACAATGCCGTCCGCTCCGCCGCGGGCCTGTTCGACCTCTCCCACATGGGCGAGGTGTGGGTCGAGGGCCCTGAGGCGGCGAAGTTCCTGAACTACGCGCTGGCCGGCAACCTCGGCGCCGTCGCGGTCGGCAACGCCAAGTACTCGCTGATCTGCAACACCGAGGGCGGGATCATCGACGACCTGATCTCCTACCGCTTCTCCGAGCAAAAATATTTGGTGGTCCCCAACGCCGGCAACGCGCCCACCGTCGCCGCGGCCCTGGCCGAGCGTTCGGTGTCCGGGCCCGACGGCGCCTTCGACGTCACGGTCACCGACGCGTCGGCCGGCACGTCGCTGATCGCCGTGCAGGGACC
>NZ_JAKLTQ010000048.1 GCF_022012395.1 Arthrobacter hankyongi | reverse complement strand
CGGGTGACCGGACGGCTTGTTGAGCTGGTCCGTTCGGGTCTGTCGTTGAAGGCTGCTTCGCAGCAGGCGGGGCTGTCGTACGATCAGGGGCGGTCCCGCTGGGCCAGGCACGGGGACGGGAGGCTGCAGAAGGGCCGGAACGGGGGCCTGGTCCGCCCGGCGGAACCGCCCAAGGAGCCCGGCCGCGGTCCGCGGGAGTTTGACGATCCTGCCTCGGTGCGGTTCGTGGAGCTGGTCCGTTCGGGGCTGTCGATGAAGGCCGCCTCCCGCGAGTCGGGACTGACCTACGACCAGGGCAGGACGCGGTGGGCCAGACTGGGCGGGGTGAAACTGCAGACCGGCCGCATCGGCGGCCTGCCCCGCCCGAAACAGCCGCGTCCCCTGGGGCCGGATGACGTCCCCGATGCCCCGCGGCAGCCCTGTTCCGGGCCGGTGACCTTCTACGAGCGGTGCATCATCCAGCTGCGGCTGCAGGACGGTTGGAAGGCTGCCCGGATCGCCGGGGAACTGGGCCGGTGTCCAAGCGTGATCAGCCGCGAGAGGCGCCGGAACCTGAACCCCGACGGCGTCTACGATGCCCGGTACGCGCACCGGCAGACGGCCGGGCGGCTGAAGCGGCCCAAGGCGTACAAGCTGCAGAACCCGGACCTGGCCGAATTCGTCGAGAACGCCATGGACGAGGGGTGGAGCCCGCAGCTGATCTCGGCCGTACTCCGGGAACTGCACCCGGACAATAGGGACATGCAGGTATCGCACGAGACGATCTACCAGTGCCTCTACGTCCAGGGCCGCGGCGCCCTGCGCCAGGACCTCTACCGGTGCCTGAGCCTCAAACGCAGCACCCGCAGGCCGCAGGGGCGCACCGACCTGCGCGGCAGCCGGTACCGCGAGGCGATGACCATCAGCCAGCGCCCGCCCTCGGTTGCCGACCGGGCCGTGCCCGGACACTGGGAAGGGGACCTGATCCTGGGCGCCGGCAACCAGTCCGCCATCGGCACCCTGGTCGAACGCTCCACCCGCTTCACCATCCTGCTGCACCTGCCGCAGGACCACACCGCCGAAACCGTCGCCGAAGCCATGCTGGCGGCCATGGGCGACCTGCCGGCCCACCTGCGCCGCTCGATCACCTGGGACCGCGGCGTGGAGATGGCCGACTACCACCGCATCATGCTCGAACTTCAGGCCCCGGTCTACTTCTGCGACCCGTACTCGCCCTGGCAGCGCGGCACCAACGAGAACACCAACAGGCTGCTGCGGCACTGGTTCGAAAAAGGCAGCGACCTCTCCGTCCACACCCCCGAAACCCTCCGGGCCGTCCAGGACAAACTCAACCGCAGGCCCCGTCCCACCCTGAACCTGAAAACACCGGCCCAGGCACTGACCGAGC
>NZ_JAKLTQ010000047.1 GCF_022012395.1 Arthrobacter hankyongi | reverse complement strand
TCGAGCCGGGCCTCGGCCTCGAGGTCGGCGCGGAAGGCCTCGTAGCGGGCCAGGTGGGCCGGCCGGCGGCGCAGCAGGGCCCAGGCCCCGGCCAGCACGGCGAACCACACCGGGGTGACCAGCAGCGCGGCCAGGGTGTCGGGCTGGGTGGTCAGGGTCCAGAGCACGAAGCCGAAGAAGCCGAACACGACCCAGACCATCGCCCGGCCCCCGGGCATCTTGAACGCCGAGGCCTGGTGCAGCCGTCCACGGCGCCGGCGGTAGGCCAGGTAGCTGGCCAGGATGATCGACCAGACGAACATGAAGCACACCGCCGAGACCGTGGTGACCATGTCGAAGGCCTTGCCCACGTTCTCCCCCGCGTAGAGCAGCACCACCCCGGAGAGCAGCAGCACGCAGGTGAGGAACAGGGCGTTGCGCGGCACCTTGCGCGAGGACAGCCGGCCGAAGACCGCCGGCGCGTCGCCCTCCTGGGCCAGGCCGAAGACCATCCGCGAGGTCGAGTAGATCCCCGAGTTCGCACTGGACATCGCCGAGGTGAGCACCACCAGGTTCACCACGGTCGCCGCGATGCCCAGCCCGGCCAGCGAGAACGTGGCGATGAACGGGCTGTGCCCGGCCTGGAACTGGGTCCACGGGGTCACCGACATCAGGACCACCAGCGCGCCGACGTAGAACAGCAGCACCCGGACCGGGATCGAATTGATCGCCCGCGGCAGGTTCTTCTCCGGGTCCTTCGCCTCGGCCGCGGTGGTGCCCACCAGCTCGATGCCCACGAACGCGAACACCGCGATCTGGAACCCGGCCACAAAGCCCATGAACTCGTTCGGGAAGAACCCGCCGTGGCTCCACAGGTTGGAGAACGCCGCCGGACCGGCCTCGGAGGTGAACCCGGTGAAGATCATGACCAGACCGGTGGCGATCAGCGCCACGATCGCCACGATCTTGATCAGCGCGAACCAGAACTCCGTCTCGCCGAACGCCCGCACCGTGGGCAGGTTCAGCGCCAGCAGGATCCCGATCGTGACCAGCCCCGGGATCCACAGCGGGATTCCCGGCACCAGCTCATTGGCATACCCGGCAATCGCGATCACGTCCGCGATCCCGGTCACCACCCAGCAGAACCAGTACGTCCAGCCGGTAAAGAACCCCGCCCACGGGCCCAGCAGGTCCGCGGCGAAATCACTGAACGACTTGTAATGCAGGTTGCTCAGCAGCAGCTCGCCCATCGCCCGCATGACGAAGAACAGCATAAAACCGATGATCATGTACACAAAGATCACCGACGGCCCGGCCACCGAGATCGTCTTGCCCGACCCCATGAACAGGCCGGTACCAATAGCCCCGCCAATCGCAATCAACTGGATATGACGGTTCGACAACTGCCGGGCCAGATGCGGC
>NZ_JAKLTQ010000046.1 GCF_022012395.1 Arthrobacter hankyongi | reverse complement strand
TAGTACTACAGTCGCGTTTGTTTCCTCATCTGTCGCTGTTTTTGTTGTGCCTACCGTGGCGGGATGTTAATTCTTACGGGTGGGCGATGATATTTGCGTGGCGGAAGTGCGGGATTGGGCGGACGGTCTGGCCGAGGTCGGGGAGCTGATCGGGGCCCGGTTTGCCCGTTCGGAGCCGCGGGCGAACGCCGTGGAGTACGTGCGGGGGCTGCTCTCGGAGGAGGAACGGAAGAATTCCTGGACGCTCTCGGAGCGGGCCGGGCACCGGGTGCCGGACAGGATGCAGCGGCTGCTCTCCACGACGGGCTGGGACCCGGATGCCCTCCGGGACGATCTGCGCTCCTATGTGGTGAAGCACCTGGGCGATCCGGAGGGGGGTGCTGGTCGTGGACGAGACTGGGTTCCTCAAGAAAGGCACCCGGTCGGCCGGGGTGGCCCGGCAGTATTCCGGGACCGCCGGCCGGATCGAGAACTGCCAGATCGGGGTGTTCCTGACCTACGCCACGAAGCACGGCAGGACGTTCCTGGACCGCGAACTCTACCTGCCGAAGGAATGGACCGGCGATCCGGGCCGCTGCGCCGCGGCCGGCATTCCGAAAGAGCGGACGTTCGCCACGAAGCCGGATCTGGTCATTGACATGCTGACCCGGGCCCTGGACGCCGGGGTCCCGGCGAAGTGGGCGGCCGGGGACGCGGTCTACGGCCAGTATTACCGGCTGCGCCGGACCCTGGAGGAACGCGGGATCTTCTACGTCCTGGCCGTCCCGGTCACCCAGCGCGTGATCGTCAAGGACGGCACGTTGTTCGGCACCGAGAAGCGCGCCGACACCGCCGCGGCGGACCTGCTCCCCACCGCGTGGCGGACCCGGTCGGCCGGCCAGGGTTCCAAGGGAATCCGCGACTACGCGTGGGCCCGGGTACGCATCAACGGTGCCGAGGACGGCCGCGCCGAGCACTGGCTGCTGGCCCGCCGCAACCTGGCCAGGCCCGAAGAGGCCGCGTACTTCATCTGTCACACCCCCAAACGCGTTTCCCTGGCCGAGATGGCCAGGGTCGCCGGTATCCGCTGGTCGATCGAGGAAACCTTCCAGACCGCCAAGGGCGGGGCAGGCCTGGACCACTACCAGGTCAGGCAGTGGACCGGCTGGTACCGGCACGTCACCCTATCGATGCTCGCCCACGCCTTCCTGACCGCCGTCAAGGCCAAAAAGGGGGCGCCGGAACCGGACAGGAAGGCCTCGTAGCCCTCTCCCTGCCCGAGATCCGGCACCTCATCATCAGCCTCGCCTGGCCACACATCCCCGACCCCGGCCACGTCCTGGAGCGCTCATCCTGGCGCCGAAAACATCAGCACAACGCCCGCCGGCACCACTACAGGAAACGGCAGGCAGCGAAACAAACGCGACTGTAGTACTAG
>NZ_JAKLTQ010000045.1 GCF_022012395.1 Arthrobacter hankyongi | reverse complement strand
CGGAACACCGTATCGTGCCAGTCCTTGCGGGCGGCGGTGTCCCGGCCGAGCATGACGTGCTTGACGTTGGTGTACTCCTCGAAGGAGTAGGCGGAGAGGTCCTTGCCGAAGCCGGAGGCCTTGTAGCCGCCGTGCGGCATCTCCGAGACGATCGGGATGTGCTCGTTGATCCAGACGCAGCCGGCCTTCAGTTCGGCGGCGGCGCGCAGCGACCGGTCCAGGCTGCGGGTCCAGGCCGACGCGGCCAGCCCGTAGGGCGTGTCGTTGGCCAGGGCCAGGCCCTCGTCATCGGATCCGAAGGGCAGCGCGGCGAGCACCGGACCGAAGACCTCGGCCTGGACGATCTCGGAATCCTGCGCGGCGCCGGCCACCAGGGTGGGCCGGTAGAAGGCGCCGGCCGCCAGGTCCTGGCCCGGTGCCCGGCCGCCGGCCAGGACCTGCGCCCCGGCGGCCCGGGCGCGCTCGACGAAACCGGCCACCTTGTCCCGGTGGGCGTGCGTGATCAGCGGGCCCAGGTCCGTGTCCTCATCCGCCGGGTCCCCGACGGCCACCCGTTCCATCAGCTCGGCCACGCGGTCGGTGAAGGCATCGAACAGCGGGGCCTGGACGTAGGCGCGGGTCGCGGCGGTGCAGTCCTGGCCGCCGTTGATGATCGCCCCGGCCACGGCGCCGTGCGCGGCGGCCTCGACGTCGGCGTCGTCGAACACCACGAACGGGGCCTTGCCGCCCAGCTCCAGGTGCACGCGCTTGGCGCCGGCCGCGGCCAGCGCCATGATCTTCCGGCCGACGGCGGTGGAGCCGGTGAACGAGGTCATCGCCACGTCCGGGTGGGTGACCAGGTGCTCGCCGATGCCGGCGCCGGTGCCGGTGACGATGTTGACGACGCCGTCCGGCAGGCCCGCGGCGGTGGCCGCCTCCGCGAAGAGCAGGGCGGTGCCGGGGGTGAGTTCGGAGGGCTTGAGCACGATCGTGTTGCCGGCGGCGATGGCCGGCAGGATCTTCCACGCGGCCATCTGCAGCGGGTAGTTCCACGGGGCGATCGAGCCGACGACGCCGATGGGCTCGCGCCGGATCATCGAGGTGCCGCCGGCCCCGTACTCGCCGGCGGCCAGTCCGGACAGCTGCCGGGCGGCGCCGGCGAAGTAGGCGGCATTGTCCACCGTGCCGGGCACGTCGAACCCGGCCGCGAGCCGGATCGGCTTGCCCGTCTGCGCGCTTTCGACGGCGGCCAGTTCCTCCGCGCGGCGGGCCAGCTCGCCGGCCAGCCGGTGGATCGCCTCGGAGCGTTCGCCCGGGGTCGTGCGCGACCAGGCGCGATAAGCGCGCCCGGCCGCGGCGACGGCGTCGTCCACGTCCTGCACGTCGGCGTACCTGATGGTCTCGGCCGGCCCGCCGGTCACCGGGCTGATCCGCTTGGCCTCCCCGCCGCGGCCCTCGCGGTAGCGGCCGTCAATGAACTGGTGC
>NZ_JAKLTQ010000044.1 GCF_022012395.1 Arthrobacter hankyongi | reverse complement strand
TGGGCGGATTCTGGGGGTCGTTGCAACACATCTGGTGGCTAGTTAGTCAAGAGTAGATCGCGCAGGCGCTCGGCCGGGGTGTCCCAGCCGAGCGTTTTGCGTGGCCGTCCGTTCAGTTCCTGGGCGACGTGTTCGAGGTCCTCTGGTCCGTAGGCGGTCAGGTCGGTGCCTTTGGGGAAGTACTGGCGCAGCAGTCCGTTGGTGTTCTCGTTCGAGCCGCGCTGCCAGGGGCTGGCGGGGTCGCAGAAGTAGACGTCCATGTCGGTGGCGGTGCTGAAGGATTTGTGGGCGGCCATCTCGGCACCCTGGTCCCAGGTCAGCGAGCCGCGCAGGTGCACCGGCAGGGTGGACATGGTGGCGACGAGTCCGTCGCGGACGGTTTCGGCGGTGTGGTCCCCGGGCAGGTGGACGAGCATCACGTACCGGGTGGTGCGCTCGACCAGGGTGGCGATGGCGGACTGGTTATGGGCCCCGGTGATCAGGTCCCCTTCCCAGTGGCCGGGCACTGCCCGGTCTTCGATTTCGGGCGGACGTTCGGAGATCATCACCATCGGGTCGGTGAACCGTTGGCGGCGTTCCCCGCCGGCATTACGTGGTTGGCGGCGGGCGCGGCCGGTGCGCAGCGCGGCCTGGACTTCGCGTTTGAGGCCGCCGCGTGCCTGGACGTAGAGGGCCTGGTAGATCGTCTCGTGGCACACACGCAGCTCCGGATTGTCGGGGAACTCCCTGACCAGCGTGCGGCTGATCTGTTCCGGTGACCAGCGTACGAGCAGTTTCTCCTTCACGTAGCTGCGCAACGGTCCCTCGACGCTCAGCTTGCTCTGCCTGGGCCGGGACCGGCGGGCAACGGCCTGCCGCTGCGCGGCGTAGGGCTGGTAGCCGGCGTCCGGGCGGCTGTTGCGGGCAATTTCCCGGCTGATCGTCGACGGGGCCCGGCCCAGGGCGGCGGCGATCTTCCGCTGCGGGGCGCCGGTCGCTGCCATGTCCCGGATCCTCTCCCGCTCCGGGAGGGACAGGTAGCGCGCATCGATGGGTTTTTCCAGCGCCGGCAGGCCGGCCGTGGCGGCGGGGGCAGTCGTGGCGGTCACACCACTGTTGTATCCGCCCGCCCGCCCGTCGGGCCGGATCCTGCGTCCGCGCGAGTGTCGGATCCCCTTGTCCCAGTCCCGGGCAGTCCGCGGGTGAACGCCCACGGCCTTTGCCGCCGCCCGCTGCGAGAGACCGGCCCTGCGCAGCCGGAAGAACTCCTCACGGCCGGGATGAACCGGCCTGCCGGGCTTGCCGGAAATCCCGGCCTTCCCCGCCCACCGGTAACACACGCTCAGGCTGAACCCGAGCTCGGCGGCAGCCCTGGCGGCATTCCCCAGCCGGTCCAGGGCAACGAAGAACTCATCCTTCTGCTGCTGTGTGTATTTCCTGTGGGAACGTGATTTTCCCGTTAAAGACGACACGGTCGTTGCAACTCCCAAAATTCACGGGATGTTGCAACGACCGCCAGAACCCGCC
>NZ_JAKLTQ010000043.1 GCF_022012395.1 Arthrobacter hankyongi | reverse complement strand
ACCCCACCACCCCAACCCCCTACGTACTACGTAACGGCACTTCCGTGGTTTCCCACACCGCTCCTATCCGCGTAGTGAATAGGTAGGAACTACCCAACCGGTGCCCCAACCCCGATGTCAGGCTGATCACAGCCTGCGCCAGCGGGTGCGAGTGCCATTGGGGCGGACTCGTTTTGGGGGAGCTATGACGTATGTTCTTGGCATTGATATCGGAACGAGTCGTACGGCGGCAGCCATTGTCCGTGGCGTCGATGGCGGACCGGACAGCCCGGAGCCACTGGCCCTGGGGATGGGGGGAACCCCGTCCCGTCCGGGGTCTTTGTAATCAAAGACGGCCACGCGCGCTGGTCGGCGGGGCTGCCGAACGGCAGGGAATCGTCTGTCCCGACCGCGTGGTCCGCGGGTTCATGCGCCGGATCGGCGACGAAATTCCCATTGCGGTGGGGGAGCTCAGTATCCTCCCGGAGCATCTCTTTGCCACCGCGGTCCGGTGGGTCCTGGCCCGGGCCCAGGAGCAGGAAGGTGCGTCCCCGGGTGCGGTGACGGTCGCCCATCCCGCGGATTGGGGCCAGTACCGGACCGCCCTGCTCCGGCAGGCGTTGGCGGACCTGGGATTGGCCCACGTGGCCTTGATCAGCGCACCGGTGGCCGCTGCCCTGCACTATGAGCTGCACGAAATGCTGGACACGGGCGGCACCTTTGCGGTCTTTGACCTCGGTGGCAGCGGCTTCGAGGCGACCGCCATGGCAAAAACGAGCGGGCGTACATTCGAGGTAATGGGCAGGCCGGAGCAGATCGAGCAGCTGGGCGGTGCCGACTTTGACCGGGCCATCTTCGAGCATGTGGCTGCCGGCGCATCCGAGGTCTTCGCCGGTCTGGAGTCCGCGGAGATGCAGGCCCTTTGGTGCCTGCGGCGCGAGTGCAGCCAGGCCAAGGAAGCGCTTTCGGCCGAAGTCTCCGTGTCGATTCCGGTGCTCTTGCCCGGGCGCACACCCCGGTCGAACTGACCCGTGTCGAATTCGAGGAGATGATCGATGCTCTGCTGCGCGGGTCCCTCCGGGTGCTGGCCCGTTGGAATCCTACGGTGACGACCCGGAGGCCTGCCGGATCTTGCAGGAATACGAGCGCCGGCCCGAGGATCCGGTCCGCATTGCCTTGGCCGGCATGGCCAAGGCCGGCAAGTCCACCCTGCTCAATGCCATCGTGGGGGAGGAAATTGCCCCCACGGATACACGCGAATGCACGGCGACGGTGACCTGGTACCGCTATGGACCGGCGTCGCGGGTCACCGTGCACACCGTGGCCGGACAGACCCGGTCAGGGGCCGTCAAGCGGCGGGACGGCCGCCTCGTGTTCGATCTGGGCGGACAGGCGGAGGAGGACGTCGACCGGGTGGTCGTCGAATGGCCGGCGGACGGACTGCGCAACCTGACCCTGATCGACACCCCGGCATCGGCTCGCTCGCGGCGGCGTCGTCGGCCCGGTCTGCGGACTTGCTGCTGCCGGCGGACGGGCCCCGGGAGGTGGACGCCGTCATCTACCTGCTGCGGCACCTGCGTCCGGCAGACCTGGCCACTCTGGGCGCGTTCCCGGATGGTGCGGACCAGCGCGGTGCGGTCAGTGCCTTGGGGTGCTGTCCCGTGCGGATGAAATCGGTGCGGGGCGGATCGACTCGCTGGTATCGGCCCGTGACATCGCACGGCGCTACGCGGGTGAAGCCGTCCTGCGCACTCTGGTCCTGGACGTGGTTCCCCTCGCGGGCCTGCTGGCCGAAAGCGCACGCACCCTGCGGCCGGTGGAATCTGCCGCCTTGGCGGAGCTGGCCGGGCTGGACCGGAGCGAGCGGGAACGCCTGCCGCTCTCTGCGGACCGGTTCATCCGGGCCGCCCAGCCGGCCGGAATCAGCCGCGGCATGCGCACCAGGCTGCTGGACCGCTTTGGCCTGTTCGGTATCCGGCTGGCCGCGGTCCTGATCCGCAGCGGCTTGGCCGAGCTGCTGCGGCTGCTCTCCGGGTATTTCCAGGCCAATGCCGCACAGCTCAAGGCCTGCACCGTGCTGGCCGCCGTTCAGACCTTCCTGCAGGAGCGTCCGCGCGCCGGAACGGCGCTGCTCGCAGAGTCGCTCGAACGTATCCGGGCCAATGCGCATGATGCCCGGGAGCTGCAGGTGCTGGCCAAGGTGTGCACCGGGCGCCTGGCCGTGGCCCCGGAACTGGCCGCCGAGGCCGGGCGCCTGCTTGGCGGCGGCAGCGCAGCCGAGCGGCTTGGGCCCCGAGGCGGGCGCATCGGCAGATGCGCCGGATTCCCGGGCCAGGGCCTGCCTCGGCCGTTGGCGGACACTGGCCGAGAATCCGCTGACGAACCGCGCCACCGCCGAGGCGTGCCGCATCGTGGTCCGCTGCTGCGAGGACATCCCGGCCCGTGCCCAGGGCGGCTCCGCCGGACGGGAGGCGGTGCGGCTGCTGCTCGGCCCGGAACCACGCCTCGGCCGCTCGCAGTATGCTCAGGACCAGCGCGGCGCCGGCTAGGAGCAGCTGGGCGAGCAGGAGCACCCGGAGGACGGTGCCCTCCGCGGTGGGAGCGAAGAGGAATGCATCGGCGAGAATCGTGGCCCCGCCGTGGATGATGAGGAAGGCGAGCATCGCCCAGCGCGCACCGCTGCGCCGGCGCATCATCACATTGAGCAGCAGCGCCTCGACCAGGATGACCGGCAGGACTGCCCCGATGCTGCTCCAGGAAACCACCGACGCGATCGTGTCCAGGGTCTCTGCGTCTACGGAGGGAGTCCGTTCGGTGACCAGCTCTTCCAGTTGCTTCACCTGCGCGTCATGGGAGAAATACTCGACGAGGCAGGCGGCGGCGCCAATGACGAAGCTGGCTATCCAGGCCAGCCGCGAGGCCTTCACGACAGTGGGTGGAGCGGTCAACGGCTGGATCGGCGGCGGGGTGGCGTCGGACATCTCCGGCCGCGGCAGCCGCTGCGCCAGCTTGGTACCGGTCAGGTCTGTCGGCGGTACCCCGGCAGCCGGACCGCCGTCGGAATGGCTGCCTGCCGGTTCGTGAGCCATGCCCGTAATCTAACCTCGCAGGGCACACATCCGCTCAAGTCCGCAGAGGATCCTGCGCTGCGTCGGCACAATTCCTTGTGCGCGGCTTGGTCCAGCCGGCCCGGAACCGGTG
>NZ_JAKLTQ010000042.1 GCF_022012395.1 Arthrobacter hankyongi | reverse complement strand
AGGTGCCGGCGGCTGCCGGCGGGGCGGGTGCCGTAGGCGCGGGGCGGCGGGGCGAGCACGGCGGCGCGGGTGTAACGGCCGGTGCCTTGGTGCAGGGCCTGCTCGAGGTCCTCGGGGGTGTCGACGTCGGCGCGCAGGGTGGAGCCGGCCGCCACGGGCAGCAGCACGTGCCCGGCGGCACGGTGGGCTTGGCACGAGCCGGGGCCGAATCGTGGGATCAGCTCCTGCCCGGGCAGGGCGGTGGCCAGGGTGGTGCCGGTGCCGGCCCGGTCGGGCACCAGGGCCCGGGGGTGGGCGGCGGCCGCCGTCAGGGCGGCGGCCAGGTCGGCCGGGGCCAGGGAGGGCAGGTCCCCGGCCAGCACGGCCAGGGCGTCGGCGGGATGGTGTTCCCGGGCCCAGTCGATGCCGGCGGTGATGGCGGGGTTCAGCCCGTGGCCGGGGTCGGCGACCAGGACGATGCCCGGGACGCCGAGCACCGCCGGGTCGGAGGAGACGACGATGATCCGGCCGACGGCGGGCACCGCGGCCGCGGCGGCGGCGGTGTCGGTGAGGAAGGCCAGGGCCAGGGCCCGGCGCACGTCGGGGCGGAATCCTGCGGCCCCCCCGGCGGGGCGGGCCAGGCGGCTTTTCGCGCCGGGGCCGCCCTTGAACGGGATGACCACGGTCCAGGAGGGGTGCGGGGTGCCGGCGGCCGGGCCGGCCGGTGCCCGGCCGGGCCGCGGGGTCCTGGTCATGGCTGTCTCCTTTCGGCGGGTGCCGGGGGTTGGGGTTACCGGCATGCCGGCGCTCCGGCGGGGGCCGGGTCGGGCCGGCCGAGGCCGGGCAGGCCCAGGGACACCGGGGCCTTGCCGGGGGTGGGGCGGCCGCCGTCGGCGTCCCCGGGTGCCACGAGCAGGGTTTTGCCGGTGGCGGCGTAGCCGGTGTGCGCGTATTTGGCGGCGGTGGCCAGGCGTTCGTCGGTCGGGGTGCCGTAGGTGGTGGTGCGCTGGGCGGGGGTGCGGCCCAGGGCGGTGACCATGGCCTCAAGTTCGGCCACGGTCTTTTCCGAGCCGTGCTCGGCCCCGGCCATCCGGGAGATGGTTTCCTCCATCAGGGTCCCGCCCAGGTCATCGGCCCCGCCGGCCAGCATCAGCGCGGTGCCCTCGGTGCCGAGCTTGACCCAGGAGGTCTGGATGTGGTCGATCCGCCCGTGCAGCATCAGCCGGGCCACCGCGTGCACGGCCCGGTTCTCCTGCAGGGTCGGGCCGGGCCGGGCGATGCCGGCCAGGTAGACCGGGGCGTTGGTGTGGATGAAGGGCAGCAGCACGAACTCGGTGAAGCCGCCGGTGTCGTCCTGGATCCGGGTAAGGGTGCGCAGGTGCCCCACCCAGTGGGCGGGGGTGTCCACGTGCCCGTACATCATGGTGGCGCTCGAGCGGATGCCCAGGTTGTGGGCGGTGGACACGATGTCGATCCAGTCCGCGGCCGGCAGCTTGCCCTTGGTCAGGATCCAGCGCACCTCGTCGTCCAGGATCTCCGCCGCGGTGCCCGGGATGGTGTCCAGGCCGGCGGCCTTCGCCTCGGCCAGGAAGTCGGCGTAGGACAGGGACGTGCGGGCGGCCCCGTTGACGATTTCCATCGGGGAAAAGGCGTGCAGGTGGATGCCCGGCCGGCGGCGCTTGACCTCGCGGGCCAGGTCGAAGTAGGCGGTGCCGGGCAGGTCCGGGTGGATCCCGCCCTGCATGCAGATCTCGGTCGCCCCCAGCGCCCAGGCCTCCTCGACCCGGTCCCCGACCTGGGTAAGGGAGAGGGTGTAGGCGTCGGCGTCGGTGCGGCGCTGGGCGAAGGCGCAGAACCGGCAGCCGGTGTAGCAGACGTTGGTGAAGTTGATGTTCCGGTTCACCACGTACCCCACGCTGTCCCCGACGGTGTCCGCCCGCACCCGGTCGGCCAGGCCCGCCAGCGCCTCCAGCTCCGGGCCCTGGGCGCCCAGCAGGGCCAGGTACTCCTTGTCGGACAGGCCCGCCGGATTGTCTTCGGCCCGGGACAGGGCCGCGCGCACCGCCCGGTCCCCGCCCCCGGCCCGGCCAGCCTGTCCGGCGGCGGCCTGCCCGGCCTGTTCGGCCACCTGGTCGCGCAGTTCGTCCCAGTCCCCGTACACGGCGTCGAAATCGCCGCGCCGGTCACCGGTGCGCCCGTCCGTGTCGATGTCCGTGTGCAGGTCAACCCGCCCGGTCCCGGCCCAGTCCGGGTCCGGCTCCTGCCAGGGCAGCCCGGCCGGCAGCACCTCCGGGTCCGCCAGCCCGTCCGGGCCGGCCAGGGCGCGCACGTGCGGGGTGACCCGCGGGTCGAGCCAGGGTTCCCCGGCCAGCACGTAGCGCGGGTGGGCGGTCAGCCGCTCGGTCAGGGCGAACCCGGCCTGCGCGGTGAGGGCGGCCAGGTCCTGAAGGTGCGGCCAGGGCCGCTCGGGGTTCACGTGGTCCGGGGTCAGCGGGCTGACCCCGCCCCAGTCATCGATCCCGGCCCGCACCAGCAGGCCCAGCTCCGCCGGGTCGGTCAGGTTCGGCGGGGCCTGGACCCGGGCCTTCGGGCCGAGCACCAGGCGGGCGACCGCCACCGCGGCCACATACTCCTCGGTGCCCAGGTCCGGGGCGTGCATCATCGCGGTGGCGTCCTTGGCCCTGAAATTCTGGATGATCACCTCCTGGATGTGCCCGTACCGGCGGTCCGCGGCCCGGATCGCGAAGAGCGCCTCGATCCGTTCGGCATACGTTTCGCCGATGCCCAGCAGCACCCCGGTGGTGAACGGCACGTTCGACCGTCCGGCGTCCTCGAGCACCCGCAGCCGCACCGCCGGGTCCTTGTCCGGGGACCCGAAATGCGCCCCGCCCTTCTCGGTGAACAGCCGGGTAGCGGTGGTCTCCAGCATCATCCCCATCGACGGGGCCACCGGCTTCAGCCGCTGGATCTCCTCCCAGGACATCACCCCGGGGTTCAGGTGCGGCAGCAGCCCGGTCTCCTCCAGCACCCGCACGGCCATCGCCCGCACATAGTCCAGGGTCGAGTCATACCCGTGCGCATCCAGCCACTCCCGGGCCGCCGGCCACCGGTCCTCCGGCCGGTCACCCAGGGTGAACAGCGCCTCCCGGCAGCCCAATTCGGCGCCCCGGCGGGCGATGTCCAGGACCTGATCCGGGGACAGGAACAGGTCCCTGCCGGCCCTGGCCAGCTGCCC
>NZ_JAKLTQ010000041.1 GCF_022012395.1 Arthrobacter hankyongi | reverse complement strand
AAGCGCCAAAAGTAGCTCCCCACCCAGCGGCTGCCACCGCGGGAACCCCTCCGAACCTAAGGAACCAAATTGAGCAAGATTGTTGCAGACCTAAAGTACTCCGCCGAACATGAGTGGGTCGCCGCAGACGCCTCCGGCCCGTCCGTGGTCGGTGTCTCCGCAGTGGCTGCCGACGCCCTCGGCGACGTCGTCTACGTGGACCTGCCCGAAGTCGGCTCCAGCGTGACCGCCGGCGAGACCTGCGGCGAGATCGAGTCCACCAAGTCCGTCTCGGACCTGTACTCCCCGGTGACCGGAGAGGTCACGGAGGTCAATGACGAGGTCGTCGCCGACCCCGCCCTGATCAACAACGACCCCTATGGCGCTGGCTGGCTCTTCAAGGTCAATGTGGAATCAGAGGGCCCGCTGCTGTCCGCCGAGGAATACGCCGCAGCCAATGGCGGTGAACTGTGAACGCGCCCGCAGCCATGGCCGGCACCAGCCTGAACACCGATCTGGGCGAACTGGACCCGGAAATCGCCGCGCAGCTCGACAATGAACTGCGCCGCCAGCAGCAGGGCCTGGAAATGATCGCCTCGGAGAACCACACCGCCGTCGCTGTCATGCAGGCACAGGGCTCGGTCGCCACCAACAAATATGCCGAGGGCTACCCGGGACGCCGCTACTATGGCGGCTGCGAATACGTCGACGTGATCGAACAGCTGGCCATCGACCGGGTCAAGGAGCTCTTCGGAGCCGGCTTCGCCAACGTCCAGCCGCACTCCGGCGCCCAGGCCAACGCCTCGGTGATGCACGCACTGATCAAGCCGGGAGACACGATCCTGGGCCTGAACCTGGCCCACGGCGGGCACCTGACGCACGGGATGAAGATCAACTTCTCCGGCAAGCTCTACAATGTGGTGGCTTACGGCGTTTCCGAATCCGACTACCGGGTGGACATGGCCGAGGTCGCCCGGCTGGCCGAGGAGCACAAGCCGAAGCTGATCGTGGCCGGCTGGTCCGCCTACCCGCGGCAGCTGGACTTCGCCGAGTTCCGCCGCATCGCCGACTCGGTCGGTGCCTACCTGATGGTGGACATGGCCCACTTCGCCGGCCTGGTCGCCGCCGGCCTGCATCCCAGCCCGGTGCCCCACGCCCATGTGGTTACCTCCACCACGCACAAGACCCTGGGCGGCCCGCGCGGCGGCATCATCCTGAGCAACGACGCCGAGATCGCCAAGAAGATCAACTCGGCCGTCTTCCCCGGCCAGCAGGGCGGTCCCCTGGAGCACGTAATCGCCGGTAAGGCCGTGGCCTTCAAGATTGCCGCCTCCGAGGAATTCACCGAGCGCCAGCAGCGCACCCTGGCCGGAGCGCAGCTCCTGGCCGAACGTTTGTCCGCTCCGGACGTGGCGGCCAAGGGCATCACCGTGCTGACCGGCGGCACCGACGTGCACCTGGTTCTGGTGGACCTGCGCCATTCGGAGCTGGACGGACAGCAGGCCGAAGACCTGCTGCACCGGATCGGCATCACGGTCAACCGCAACGCCGTCCCCTTCGACCCGCGCCCGCCGATGGTCTCCTCCGGCCTGCGCATCGGCACCCCCGCGCTGGCCACCCGCGGCTTTGGCGAGGACGCGTTCCGCGAAGTCGCCGACGTGATTGCCCAGGCGCTGGTAGCCGGCCCGGAGGCGGACCTGGCCGGGCTCAAGGCCCGGGTGGACGCGCTGGCGCTGGCCCATCCGCTCTACCCGGGAGTCGCCAAGCTGGGATCGGCAGCCGAAGCATAACCGGGTCCTCCAGGTGGAGTCGGTGCCCGGCTTGGGGGCGGGCACCGACTCCCTGTTTTGTTCCTCTCCACTGGTTTTTTCCTGAAAGGGCCTGTCATGGCTATCAGCGTCTTTGACCTGTTCACCGTCGGCATTGGACCATCCAGCTCCCACACCGTGGGACCGATGCGCGCCGCAGCAGTCTTCGCGGGTGAACTCCGAACGACCGGCGCCCTGGACCGCGTGGATTCCCTGCGCGTTGATCTGTACGGCTCGCTGGCCGCTACCGGCCGCGGCCACGGCACTATGACTGCCGTGCTGCTGGGCCTGGAGGGATACCATCCCGAGCTGATCCTGCCCGATGAAGTCGAGGAACGCCTCGCAACAATCGCCGCATCCGGGACCTTGAACCTGTCCGGTTCCGTGCCGCTGCCCTACACGGTCGAAGACATGGTCCTGCACCCGCTCACCGTGCTGCCGAGGCACACCAACGGAATGAAGTTCGCCGTGGCCGACGCCGCCGGTGCCGTGCTGCACGAGGCTACCTTCTTCTCCGTGGGCGGCGGCTTCATCGTCCGTGAGGGCGACGAGGACACAGCCCAGCGGGAATTGGACGAGGCCGGCAAGGAACTTCCGCTGCCCTTCCGCACGGCTGCCGAGCTTCTGGGGCACTGCCGGACTACCGGGCTGGGCATCAGCAGCATCATGCACCTCAACGAAGAGGCCGGCCGGAGCGCAGCGGAAATCCGCGACGGCCTGCTGCACATCTGGAACGTTATGGAGGGCTGCGTCGAGGTCAGCCTCACACGCGAAGGCGTGCTGCCCGGCGGACTGAAGGTCCGCCGTCGGGCCCCCGGCTGGCACGCGCGGCTGCTGAAAGAGGACAAGGACCGCGATCCCAAGTACTGGCAGGAGTGGGTCAACCTGGTCGCCCTGGCCGTCAACGAGGAGAATGCCTCCGGCGGACGCGTGGTCACTGCGCCCACCAACGGCGCCGCCGGCATCATCCCCGCCGTGCTGTACTACGCCCTGCACTTTGCCCCGGGCATGGACAACGCCACCCAGGCCGACCGCGACGACGTGGTGGTGAAGTTCCTGCTCGCCGCCGGTGCCGTCGGCGTACTTTACAAGGAGCAGGCCTCGATCTCCGGGGCCGAGGTCGGCTGCCAGGGCGAGGTCGGCTCGGCGTCGTCGATGGCTGCCGCAGGCTTGGCCGAGGTCATGGGCGGGACACCGGCGCAGGTGGAGAATGCCGCCGAGATCGCCATGGAACACAACCTCGGCCTGACCTGCGACCCGATCGGCGGACTCGTGCAGATCCCGTGCATCGAACGCAACGCCATCGCCGCGGCCAAGGCCATCAACGCCGCCAGAATGGCCCTCTGGGGCGACGGCACCCACCGGGTCTCGCTCGACGACGTGATCGTCACCATGCGGGAAACGGGCCGGGATATGAGCGACAAATACAAGGAAACTGCCATGGGCGGCCTCGCCGTCAACGTCGTCGAATGCTAAACGGACAGGAAAGGCCAACAATGACTCCGAAAACTCCCTTCCCCTCCCCCAACCCGTTTT
>NZ_JAKLTQ010000040.1 GCF_022012395.1 Arthrobacter hankyongi | reverse complement strand
GCTTCGATCCTGTGCAGCGAGGCCGCTCCCGGCGGCCTGCCTAGAATGAGCCGATGGCCACCATTGCTCCTGTCAGCCTCACAGGCAAGTACGTCATACTCGAACCCCTCAGCCATGCCCATCACGATGGACTGGTGGATGCCGTCCGGGACGGCGAACTCTGGAAACTCTGGTACACCTCCGTGCCGGCACCGGAGGAAATGCGGGACGAGATCGACCGCAGACTTGCCCTTCAGGAACAAGGATCGATGTTGCCGTTCACTACCCGCCTGCTCGACCGCAGCACGGGCGGGCCCGGGGCGGTGATCGGGATGACGACCTACATGAACATCGATGCGCAGACACCTCGGGTGGAGATTGGTTCCACCTGGAACGCGCAGTCGGCCCACGGCACGGGCACAAACCCGGATTCCAAATTCCTGCTGTTGCGACATGCCTTCGAAGTCCTGGGATGCCCTGCCGTTGAATTCCGCACCCACTGGCTCAACCTTCAGAGCCGGGAAGCGATCGCGCGGCTGGGTGCGAAGCAGGACGGGGTATTGCGCAGCCACAGCCGTACCCGGGACGGCGCCTTGCGGGACACGGTCGTATTCTCGATCTTGGATCACGAATGGCCCGCCGTTCGAAGCGGACTCGAGTACAGGCTCCAGAACAGGGGATGGAACGGTCCGTAAAGGACAGCCCGACGGCTGCACAGTAGTTGCCGAATCCGGGCCGGGAGCGGGTCATCGAGACCGCCGAGCCACTGGCCGGCGATCTAATCCGAAAATGAGGGGATCTGTCCGTGCCGGCCCGTGGTGAGGGTGCGGGCCGGCGGTGTCAGGCGGCCCGGGTGAGGGTGACGGTGTAGCCGAGTGCTTCCAGTTGGTGGACGTGGGCGTGTTTGGCGGCGTCGGGGTTGAGGCGGCGGCTGAAGTGGTTGGCGCCGAGGTCGTGGAAAAGCGCGTCAGGGTTGTTCAGGATCTGCCAGACGATGACCAGGATGGGACGTCCCACGGCCACGATGGCGCGTTTTTTGCCCCGCCGTCTGGCGATGCGCCGGTAGCGTTCCCCCAGGAAGGTGTTGGTTTTGCCGGCGCCGGCCGCGGCTTCGCCCAGGACCCGGGCGAGATAGCGGTTGCCGTGGCCGGTGTTGCCGCTGCCCTTGGTCTTCCCGGCGGAGGACTTGATGCCCGGGGAGAACTTTGCCCAGGAACTGAGGTGTCCGGCGGTCGGGAAGCGGGACATGTCCGTACCAACCTCCGCGATGATGGCCGCGGCAGCGACGGGTCCGATGCCCGGGATGTCATCCAGGCGTTCCGCCGCCTGCGCGAAAGGGGCCAGCTGCGCCTCGATCCGTTCGTCCACGGCGGCGATGTCGGCGTCGATGCCGTCGATCCGGGCCAGCATCTTCTTCAGCAGGAACGCGTGGTGGTCATCGAAGTGCCCGGTGAAGGCCTCCTCCAGCTGTGTGATCTTGGTACGCATCCGGGACCGGGCCAGCTGGGCGAGCACCTTTGGGTTGCGTTCCCCGGCGATGAGCGCGGCCATCATGTCCCGGCCGGAGACCCCGAAGATGTCCGAGGCCACGACGGAGAGCTTGATGCACGCATCCTCCAGCAGCTTTTCGACCCGGTTCTTCTCCGCCGTCCGTTCCCCGACCAGGTCGGCCCGGTAGCGGGTCAGGTCCCGAAGCTGCCGGACCGGGTGGGGCGGGACGAAGCTGGGCCGGAGCATCTGGCGTTCGGCGACCTTGCAGAGCCAGACCGCATCGAGCACGTCGGTCTTGGGCCGGCCGGGCAGGTGCTTCACATCCCGGGTGTTGACCAGCCACGGCTGGAGCCCGTGGGCCTCGAGCAGGTAGAACACCGGTTTCCAGTAGTCGCTGGTCGCCTCCATCACCACCCGCTCGATGCCCAGCTCGACCAGGTGGTTGGCCAGCTCCGCCAGCGAGCCGGTCATCGTCGAATGTGTGGAGACCTCCTGCAGGCGTCTTCGGGACCCGCCCGGCCCCGGAAGCCTGACACAGCACACCAACTCGGCCTTGCCGATGTCGATGGCCGCCACCCGGGCAATGATCTGTTCTTCGTCTTCTGATGCGGCCAGCATGTCCGGTTCATCTCCTCACCCACGCAACGGAACATTAGCGCGGCCACCCGCGGGAGCCGGAAGGGGAAAGGTAAACTAATCCGCGTGCTCGGCAACAGCTGCCGCAACAGTCATGGGCCCATGGGATGGCCCCCAACGCCCGGCTAGACGACGGCCTCAAAGGACCATAGTGGGACGGCGTCGTCAGGCGGCCACAGCACAATTTTCAGCCCGGAACGGGCGTCCGACAAGGACATATAGGCTAGACGGTTGATTCCAAGGGTCGGTGGTCGTAGGGGGTCAGTGACCTGAGCGGGTAGTGTCCGGTGTTGAGGTTGTGCCAGATTGCCGCGGTGAGTGCGAGCAGGCGCTGCAGGACACGGACGGTGACGCCGGCAGCTGTCCTGCCGCCGTGCGCTTCGAGGTCCAGCTGGGACTTGAGGGTGGCGTTGATGGACTCGATCACCTGGCGCAGGGGTTTGAAGAATTCCTGGCCGGGCCGGGGTTCCTCGCCCTGTCTGGCGGGCCTGAGCAGGCTGAGGCCTGCCCCGGCCAGGCAGGCCTCGAAGTCCTGGCCGTAGTAGTTTCTGTCCGCGATCACCGTCTGTCCGGCGGGTACCGGGTGCGGCAGGGAGTCGAGGATCCCGGTCAGGACCTCGCGTTCGTTGGCCGTGGCGCCGGTGAGCGCGTATCCGACCGGTAGGCCCTGCAGGGTGCACAGCAGGTGCAGGCGCAGGCCCCAGAACCAGCGCGAATGGGAGGCGCAGTACCCGTACTCGGCCCAGCCGGCCAGCTCCGAGCGGTGCACGGTTTCGCGGGAGCGGCCGCATTCGACCGGGGTGGAGTCGGCCACCCAGACATCGTCGGCCCACAGCCCGGTGTCTTCGGCCAGGTGGGCCAGCACGGCCTGCAGGGTCCCGGCGAGCCGGCGCAGCCGCTTGTTGTACCCGGACTGGGCCGGCAGGTACGGGAACCAGCCGGCCAGCTCCGCGGCCGCCCGGCGCAGCCACCGCCGCTCCGAGCCGTGCCCGAGCAGCGCCTGCAGCACCGCCGCGGTCACCAGTTCGGCGTCCGTGATTCTGGGCCTGATTCCCACCCGGGGCCGCCACGGAACCAGCCACGGACAGGCCTTCAGAAAGTCGTCCGTGCTGGCATACAGTGCTGTTGCAAGGGTGTCCAGGTCGTTGTCCATCAGAGCCGTCCAGGTTCGAAATTGGGTTAGCAACTTCGATTCCGGACACCCTTGTTCAACCCCTCAACGGGATGCGAGGGCCACCGACCTTGGAATCAACCATCTAGGGCCCTATGGGGCACGGAAGATTGTCGGCGAGGGCATTCCCTGGCACGTTCGGGCCGGTGACTACCGCCCGATCTACGGGGCCGAGGATGCCCGGCTGGTGGTCATGGTCGTGCGCGCCGGCCCGCCCGGGTTGGGCGGCGGGGCCCTGATACGGGTCTCGGCGTGGATCTGTGGCCGACGACTTGCCGACCGCTTGCCCAGTGGGGCAGGCCGCAGCCGGCAACCGAACCCGAAGCCGTGGCTGAAGTGGCAATCGAAGTTAATCGACGCGACGGTCAGCGGCAGGAGTTGGCGGCCAATTTTTCAATTGGCGAATGGCCTCATTTTTGGCTGGCGTTGACACGTTGTCCCCATCGGTCCTCTTATGTACCGTGGTTGTGAGCGGCCAAGTCTCGGCCAAGAGTGTTGCGGGCCGGCCAGGACTTCCACCGCGGATCGGATCGTGCCGGCAGCACCGGCCACTGCCAGGTAAACCGGAAGGGGCTCCAGTGGATCAAGACATCCAAGCGCGCATCAGGCAGCTGATCGATGAAGAGCAGACGCTGCGGGAACCGATCATCAATGATCAGGAAGAGGCCGAGGAGCGCGCGGGGAAACTCAAGCAGCTCGAGGAGCAGCTCGACCAATGCTGGGACCTGTTGAGGCAGCGTCGGGCCAAGGTCCGCGCGCACGAGGACCCGTCCGAAGCGGAAGAACGGCCGGTTGCGGAAGTTGAGGACTACCGGCAGTAACCGGCCTTTGGCGCAGGAGTGCTGAATCATACAAATCCCGGCACGTTCCGGGCCTGGCCATCCGGCGTTTCGGTGTCCCGTGCATCAGGCGGCAATTGGCACCGTAAGACACCGCGGTGTTTGGCGGGGAATACGCGCAATCAGATGGTCCCGGCACGC
>NZ_JAKLTQ010000004.1 GCF_022012395.1 Arthrobacter hankyongi | reverse complement strand
AGCGGCGGTGGCTTCGGTCTCTGTCGTCATGGTTGTCCTTCGGTAGGGTTGCTGGGTGGTTCGGTAGTACGTGGATAGTGGCTGTTGGGTCAGGCCTTGTCCTGGCGGTAGTGCGCCAGCTTGTCCTCGTCGATCGCCGCGCCGACGCCGGGGACCTGGCGGGCGGCGATCCTGCCGTCCTTGATCACCAGCGGTTCGGCCAGCAGATCATCGCTCATGTCCAGGAAGTTGGACAGTTCCCCGGCCCGGCGGGAGGTTGCCTCATGCGCCGCACCGAAGGTCACCGTGGCGACGGTGCCGATCTGGGTGTCGATCTGGTTGCCCATCACGACGTCGACCCCCAGTCCCGTGCACAGGCCCAGGATCTGCTGGGCCTCGGTGAAGCCGCTGCGGGCGGTCTTGATGCTGATCGCATTGCAGCCGCCGGAGAGCAGTTCCCGGGAAGCGTCCCCCGCCGTCGGCACGCTTTCGTCGCCCACCACGGGAATCGGTGACTTGTCGACCAGGCGGCGCCGGCTCATCGCCTCCTTGGCGTCGCACGGTTCCTCCAGCAGGGACAGGCCCAGGCCTTCCGTCCGGCGGAGCACTTCGAGCGCTTCATTGGCAGTCCAGCCCCGGTTGGCGTCCAGATAAAGCTCGGTTTCCTCGCCGAGCCCCTCGCGCAGCACGTGGCAGGCCTCGATATCCAGCGCCAGCGGCCGCCGGCCCACCTTGAGCTTGAAGGTGTTGATACCGTACTCGGTGCGGAAGCGCAGGGCTTCGTCCAGCAGCGCCTGCGCCGGCTGGAAGCCGAGCATGTGCGAGACCCGCATCGAGTCCGTGTAGCCGCCGAGCAACTCGGTCACAGGAGTATTGGTGGCCTGGCCGATGATGTCCCAGAGCGCAATATCCAGGCCGCCCTTGGCTGTCTGGTTGTGGATGGTGCGGGAGAGGATCTGCTGCACCTTCTGCCGTTCCAGCGGGTCCAGCCCGACCACGGCAGGGGCGAAAATCTTGGTGACCACCGAGACAATCGAGTCCTGGGTCTCGCCGTAGGTGTAGGGGCGCGGCGGGGTGTCGGCGGTGCCGACGATGCCGGCGTCGGTGTGCACCCGGATGAGCACATGATCGGCTTCCGTGACCTGGCCGCTGGCGAACTTCAGCGGCTTGGCATACGGAATGGAATACGGAATGGCCTCGATACGCTCGATCTTCACTGGTTCAGGTCCTTTGCAGGCTGGGAAACGGAGTCCAGAAGACTAATGAAATTGGCCAGCAGCGGGGAGCGGTCATCCGCCCGCCAGGCAACGGCAAGATCCACCACCGGGGCATCGCGCAGCGGACGGAAGACCGTACCGCGGATCGCGAAGGTCCTGGTCGTCGCCGGAATCAGGGCCATGCCGGCGCCGGCCGCAACGAAGGAGAGCAGGGTGGAGGTCTCCTTGGCTTCCTGGACGATCCGGGGGAAGAACCCGGTCTTGCGGCACGCATCCAGGAAGATGCCGGTCACCGCCGAATCCATCGGGTAGGACACGAACGGCTCGCCGGCCAGCTGTTCCAGCGACAGGATGCCGGATTCCGCCCACGGCGAGTCGTCCGGGAGCGCGACCACCAGCTCATCGTGTTTGAGGAACTTCAGTTCCAGCCCCGCCGACCGCACCGGCGGACGCAGGACCGCCACGTCCAGGCTATGGTCTTCGAGCGCCGCTACCAGCTGAGGTGTGAGCATCTCGCCCTGGACATTCAGCAGGAGCCCCGGCACCTTCTCCTTGGCCTCCCGCACGATCTGCGGCATGAGCCGGTAGGTGGCCGAGCCGGTGAAGCCGACCCGCAGCACACCGCGCACCCCCGCACCCACCTGGGCAACGTCCGACTCGAGGCTGTCCAGGTCCTCAAGGATGCGGCGCCCGCGCTCAAGCAGAAGTTCGCCGGCCGCGGTCAGTTCCACCTTGCGCGTGGAACGGCTCAGCAGCCGGGTGCCCAGCCGTTCCTCGAGCTGCTTGATCTGCTGGGACAGCGGCGGCTGGGCCATGTGCAGGCGGGCGGCGGCACGGCCGAAGTGGCGCTCCTCGGCGACGGCGACGAAGTAGCGCAGATGCCTGGTCTCCATTCCGCCACCGCCCCTTCATCCTGTGATCTGCAGCACTGGTTCAAGATTAGGACGCAAGGATTAGTAATCGGAAATACTTTATTAGGGCCTATTAAGACGCTTGGCATATCAAAAGGCGGCGGCTGCTGCGTCCGTGGTCTACTGAACACAACCGCGCCCTCGAAGGAGAACCACAGTGATCTATCTGGTCCGCATGGACGTCAACCTTCCCGCCGACATGCCCGCCGAAGAGGCCGGCAGGATCAAGGCCGTGGAGAAGGAGTACTCGCAGACCCTGCAGCGGCAGGGCAAGTGGGCCGGCATCTGGCGGGTGGTGGGCGAATATGCCAACTACAGCATTTTCGACGTCGACAGCAACGACGAGCTGCACGAGATCCTCTCCGGCCTGCCCCTCTTCCCGTACATGGACATCGAGGTCATCCCGCTGGCGAAGCACCCTTCGGATATCCGTTAGGGGATCTCCCGGCGGGCCGGAAGGCCCTGGGCCGGTTACCGGCTGGCGTGTCTTGAGGACCTGTGCCAAGGTGGCGCGCATGGGAGAAATGATCCAACTTGGCAACGGCGACGGCGGGTTCGGCGCCTACCGGAGCTACCCGGAGGATGAAATCCGCGGCGCCCTGATCGTTATCCACGAAATCTGGGGTCTGGTGGACCACATCAAGGAGGTCGCGGACAGATTCGCCGCCGAAGGCTATCTGGCCCTGGCCCCCGACCTGCTGGCTGCCGGCGGGCTGGACTCCGCCGTCGTCGGCAGGCTCGGCGCCGATCTGGCGGACCCGGCCAAACGCGCCCAGGCCCAGCCCCGGCTGCGTGAAGCGACGGCTCCGCTGCACGCACCCGCGGCCGCCACCCGGATCAAGGCCGCGCTGAAGGAATCCTTCGACTACCTGGATTCGGCGCCGGAAGGCGAGGGGCGGACCGGCGTCGTCGGCTACTGTTTCGGCGGCACGTACTCCTTCGCCCTGGCAGCTGCCGAACCGCGGCTGCAAGCCGCCGTGCCCTACTACGGCAGCGCCGACCTGGGGCCGGAGGAACTGGGCAGGATCGCCTGCCCGGTGCTGGCGTTCTACGGGGAACAGGACCGGCGGCTGATGGACGGGCTGCCCGCACTGCGGCAGCGGTTCGCCGAGACCGGCGCGGACTTCCAGGCGCACGTCTACCCCGGGACGGGCCATGCCTTTTTCAACGACACCAATCCGGCGGTCTACAACCCGGCCGCCGCCGAGGATGCCTGGCGCCGGACGCTGGCCTTCCTGCACGAGCACCTCGAGTGAGGGCCGGCGGGAGAAGCACATGTGGATCGGCTGGATCGAATTCGACCTGCTGCTCGGGGATGTCCACTCGCTGAAGGAGAAGCGTTCGGTGGTCCGGCCCATCCTGGCCGAGGTCCGCAAGCGCTTCGACGTCTCCGTCGCGGAGGTGGAGCACCAGGACCTGTACCGGCGGGCCGCCGTCGGCGTCGGGCTCGTAGCCGCGGACCGCGCGCATATCGTCGAGGTGCTCGATGCCGTTGAGGGCTATGTAGCGTACCGCCCGGGCGTTGACCTGCTCGGGGCCCGGCGCCGGATTTTATCCTCCGAAGACTAAGTCAGTTTCGGGAGAGCGGGGTCGGCGGTTGCCGGCCGGCGGGTTCAGTCTGGTGGGACGAAGTAATCTTTCCCAGCACGCTACCCCTCGGCTTTGACCGACGGGCAGTGGGAGCTGGCCGCGCCGATGCTGCCGCCTGGGCCGGGGCCAGGAACGGCTGCCCATTCCTGCCGAGGCCATGGCCAGGACTCTGCCCCCGCGTCGGCCGGGCGCGTAGTGTTGCTGACGTGGCAGCCGACCAGCTCACTGTCCGTCCGATCGAAGCCTCGGAACACTCCGGGAACCTCCGTTCCCACCCCCATGCCTCATTCCTCCAGTTTCCCGAGTGGGCCAACGTCAAGCCGGACTGGAGGGCGGAAATCCTTGGCTGGTTCGACGCCGGCGGCGCCCTTCGGGGGTCCGTGCTGGCATTGCACCGCCCGGCGCCTGCGCTGAAGAAGACACTCGCCTACCTGCCGGCAGGACCGCTGCTCGACTGGGCCACGGCGGACCTTGAAGCCTACCTCGGCCCCCTGCTGGCCTACCTGAAGGCCGGCGGTGCGTTTCTGGTCCGCATGGGGCCGCCGCTGGTCCAGAAGACGTGGGCGGCGGAGACGGTCCGCAAGGCCATCGCCGCCGGCGACACCGGGCTGGTCACCACCCTTGAGCCCAAGTGCACCGATGCGGTGGCCCAATCCGTCGCCGCCCGGCTGGCCGCCCTCGGGTGGACCAAACCGCAGGTCAGCGAGGACTTCTCCGCCGGGCAGCCTGAATTCCAGGCCCGCGTCCCGCTGGCCGACGCCGCCGGGCAGCGTCTGGACACCGATGCCGTCCTGGCCCGGATGGACCGGAGCTCACGACGCCAGATCAGGATCTCCTCCCGGGCGGGGCTGGAAATCACCGAAGGCTCGGTGGCCGACCTGGCCGCGTGGCACGCCCTCTACCGCGAGACGGCCGAACGCGATGGATTCACCGGCCGGCCCGCGTCCTACTTCGAGCGGATGCTTCGGTCCCTGAATGCCGCGGACCCGGGCAGTTGCGTGCTTTACCTGGCACGGCACGAGGGCAGGCTCCTGGCTGCGGCAATCTACGTACGCAAGGGCCGCGTGGCCTGGTACGTCTACGCGGCCAGTTCCTCCGGGGAGCGCAACCTCTTTGCCCCGCGCGCGCTGCAGTGCCGGCAGGTGGCCGATTCGATCGCCGCAGGCTGCGACTGGTACGACTTGGGCGGCCTCTCGGCGACGCTCGACCAGGACCACCGCCTCGGCGGCCTGACGATGTTCAAGTCCTCGCTCGGCGGCGACGTGGTGCAGACCCTCGGCGAATGGGACTACCCGCTGAACCGCCCGCTGGCGGCCGCGTTCGACTTCTACATGAAGCACCGCAACCGGCACTAGCGATCGGATGGGTTCCATCCGGAGCGCTATGCCGTTCGTTCCGGCTGACGGGCCGGGTGCCTGCTCGGCTCGGCGGACCGTGTTCCTGGTTGGACCGGAGGCGCTGCACCAGCCGTTGCCAGGGTGGAAAGGAGCGCCTAGTATGTGCGCACAACCCCACCTTGGGGACCGGCTCCGGGACCTTCCCAACGGGTGCCGGAAACATCTTCGGATGCCTACGTCGTGGGAAGTCGTGGGCATTGGTAGCGGCCGGTGCATCGGTGGCGTCCATCGCTGTGCCTGTGCTGATCCCGGGCGAGCTGGTTCCAACCTGTGGGAACGACGCTGGCGAACCTAAGGAAAACCATGAGCGAGAATTCCCTGCCGGAGCACCCAATAGCGCCGCTGGCCGGCATCCGCGTGCTGGAACTGGGCAACTACATCGCCGCCCCGACCGCGGGACGGCTGCTGGCCGACTTCGGCGCCGAGGTGATCAAGGTGGAACGCCCCGGCACCGGCGACGAACTGCGGAACTGGCGCCTGAAGCGGGGCAACACCTCCATGCTGTACCGGACCCTCAACCGGAACAAGAAATCCGTGGTCCTTGACCTGCGCACGGAGGCCGGCCGGCAGGCGGTGCTGGATTTGGCCGGGCAGTGCGACATCCTGCTGGAGAATTTCCGGCCGGGCACGCTCGAGAAGTGGGGCCTGGGCCCCGACATCCTCAGTCAGGCCAACCCGGAGTTGATCATCACCCGGATCTCGGCGTTCGGCCAGACCGGTCCGCTGGCGGACCGGCCCGGCTTCGCGGCGGTCGCCGAGGCTTACAGCGGGTTCCGCAACCTGGTCGGCGACCCGGACCGCCCGCCGGTGCGGGTGGGGGTTTCCATTGGTGATTCCATCGCCGGGCTCTATGCGGCCTTCGGCTCCGTGATGAGCCTCTACCAGCGCGAGGCCCGACGGCGGACGTCCGGTGCCGGGGTGCCGCTGCCAGAGCGGATCATCGACGTCGCCCTCCACGAGGCCATGTTCTCGATGATGGAATCCCTGGTCCCGGACTTCGAGGCGTACGGCGTGCGCCGCGAACGGGTGGGCGGGCGGCTGGAGGGCGTCGCGCCGTCGAACGCCTACCTCTGCAAGGACGGGGCAAGCATCGTGGTGGCCGGCAATGGTGATGCCATCTTCCAGCGGTACATGCAGACCATCGGCCGGCCGGACCTGGGCACGGACCCCGGCCTGCAGACCAATGCCGAGCGCTGGGACCGGCGGGACGAACTGGACGCGGCCATCGGGGACTGGTCAGAAACGCTCACCGCCGCGGAGGCCCTGCAGGCACTGGACGCGGCGGGGGTGCCGGCCGGGCCGATCTATACGGCCGAGGACATCGCCCGGGATGAGCAGTATGCGGCCCGCAAAATGGTCCAGCGGCTGGATGTCTCCACCGGAACGGAGACGCTGCGCAACGTGGGTTTCCCCGGCGTGGTGCCGGTGATCGGCGGGGAGTCCCTGCCCATCCGCAACCTCGGTCCGGACCTGGGCGAGCATACCGAGGAGATCCTGGGCGGGCTGCTCAAGATGGACCGGGACCGGATCCAGGCGGCCACCGGCCGGGCGGAGCCGCCGCAGCCATGAGCTTTGCCTTCGAACCCCGCGCCGAGCTGCGCGATGTCACCCTGCGCGACGGGCTCCAGCTCACCGGCGCACTGCTCTCCACCAAGCGCAAGGTGGCAGTGGCCCGCGAGCTGCTGCGCCTTGGCGTGCCCGCCCTCGAGCTCGGTTCGATGGCCCGCGGGGATCTGGTGCCGCCGATGGCCAACACCCTGGACGTGGTCCGCGCCCTGTCCCCGGAGGAACTGGGGAAGTGCTGGATCTGGGTCGCCACCCCGGGACATGTGGCCAAGGCCGCGGCGGCCGGGGCGAAGAACTTCCAGTACTGCTTCTCCGCCTCCGACTCGCATAACCAGGCGAACATCGGCCGGAGCACGGACGCGAGCCTGGCCGCGCTGCCCGAGGCGGTGCGGCTGGCCCGTGAGGCCGGCGGACGGATCCAGCTGTGCATCGCCACCTCCTTCACCTGTCCCTTTGAGGGCGCGGTCCCCGAGGAGCGGATCCTGGCCATCGCCGTTGACCCGCGGGCGGAAGGCACCGAGGACATCGTCATCTGCGACACCCTCGGCCAGGCCGTTCCGGCGCAGGTTGGCGGCCTGATCGGCCGCGTGCGGGCGGAAACCCCGGCCCGGCGGATCGTCTACCACGGCCACGATACCTGGGGGCTCGGCGTGGCCAATGCCCTGGCCGCCATCCAGGCCGGCGCAGCCATGGTGGACGGCGCACTGGGCGGGCTGGGCGGCTGTCCGTTCGCCCCCGGGGCCAGCGGCAATACCGCCACCGAGGACATCCTCTTCGCCACCCGTCCCGAGTGGCTTACGCCGGACACCTTCGCCGGGCTGGTGGACCTGTCCGAGAAGCTGCTCGCGGATCTGGGCGAGTCCGGCCGTTCCAAGGCCGCCCAGGGCGCCCGGTCCACGGCGCAGGCCTTCGAATGGGTTATCCCCCGGCCCGGGCCGGACTTCGGCTAGCGGAGCCTGGCCTGGTCGTTGACCCGCAGCTGGGTCAGGGCAAGGCGCGTCAGCGGGACCTCCACGCCGAGCCGCTCGGCGACGGCCACATACTGGCCCAGCAGGTGCTCCCCTTCATGCGGGGATCCGGCCAGCACGTCCCGGTAGAGGGACGAGGTAAAGACGGAGCCCTCTTCGGTGAACATTTCCAGGCTCGCCGCGTGTGCGGCCACCGAGGCCGCGTAGCCGGCCGCATCAGCTACCCGTTCGGTTTCCTCGATGACGTCGAGGATGAACTCTTTGCCGCCCGGAGCGGCGATGATGTTCCCGATCGTGCCGCGCATCAGGCAGGTAATGGTTCCACCGGCGGTGATGAACGCCCATTTGTGCCACATGGAAGCGAGGATGTCGCCGGCCATTTCCGCACGGAAGCCCGGTACCGCCAGCTCCCGGCCAATTTGCGCAATACGTTCGGTCGGTTGCCTGTCCTGGGCGCCGAAGGTCAAGGACGCGTGCGGTTTCATCTGGAACACCGCCCCTTCCGGGGTCACGGTGCACACCACGCGGACGATGCCGCCCAGCACGATGTCCCGGCCGAACCGTTCATTCAGGGTTTCCAGATGGGCCAGGCCGTTGAGCAGCGGCAGGATTGTCGTCCCTGTTCCGACCGCCGGAGCAATGTCCTCGATCGCTGTGTCCAGGGACCAGGCCTTGACCATCAGCAGGACCAGGTCATAGCTGCCATCCAGTTGCCCGGCGGTGACGGTGCGTACCGGCACCGTCTCGTCATAGCCCGGCCCATAGACCCGGAGCCCGCTACGCAGCTGGCCGGCCCGGTGCGGATGCACCAGGAAGGTTACGTCGCGTCCGGCCTGGGCCAGCCGGGTCCCGAAATATCCCCCGGTTGCTCCAGCCCCGACAATCAGTATTTTCATCACCGATTCCCCTCAAGTTTGCGGCTTTGATCTGGCAAATGGCCGTCGGTCAGGAGGTTCCTTCCGGACGCGGCAGTGATGTCTTCCACCTGCCGGCCCTCGACCCAGGCGGAATCTCCGCGGTCCGGTCCGTCACCGCTGGCTGGCGCACCGGATGCGCGGGCTCTGGCGGCCGGCCTGGCGGGGGTGGGACAGCCGGCCCGGCGTGGGGCTTGAAGCGCAGCCGTCCCGGCGTATCCTGCGGCGGTCTGTCTCCGGATGCCCGCACCCGCCTGCGGACCCAGTCGCTGGCATCCGAGATGATGCCTTCCAGCGGTCCTTTGCCGATGACCGCGCGCCACAGCACGGCGAACAGCATGAAGGAAATGATCTGGATCCACAGCGACAGCACAGGCCGCGTCACGTCCAAAACGTCGATCGCGAAAATAATGACGTGCGCCGAATAGAGGGTCAGCGTCATCGCACCGATCGCGGCAAAGGGCGAGAACACCTTGCCGCCGCGGTGGGTCACGAGCAGGATGAGGCCCAGGGCTGCCACGGCTGCGCCCAGAGTGTGCAGGACGGTCAATGGCGTCTCGGAGTACGGCGTGACAACCGCCAACCACCACCACGTCGTATTTGGCATCAGCGTCAAATCCGGACCGTATGCCAGCACGTCGGTTATCTCTGCCCTGGTTAGTGACGGCGTCGCCTCGACCAGACGCTGCATCCCTCCGGCAGGGCCCAGCAGGACCTGCGAGATCACCCAGGCAGCAAGAGCCAGGACCGCTCCCCAGCCCGCGAGCGCAAGCTGGACTTTTCTCGACGTCAGCACTTGCCGGCCAATGACCATTCCTACGCAAAGGTAGGTCATCCACAGGAACACCGGATAGGTGCCGGTGATGAGCATATCGACGATGAACAGCACCGGCTGTTGGGCCGCGGTGAACAGCGTGTAGTCGGCCTCGGGGTCGAGCTGTTCGGGGATGGTGCCGTTGAGCAGATGGCGGAGGACAGGTCCGACTATCGCAAAGAACAGCGCCGCGATCAGCAGGAAACGGGACGATCGGCCGTAGAACGGCACGGCCACGAGGAACAGGATGCCGAAGTAGGGAATGATCGTGTCGATCGGCGTTTCCAGATGCCCCAGCAGCAGACCCACCAGCAGGATGAGCAGTCCGCGGACCACCAAGGCTGCCCGGTCGGCCGTCAGCGTACGGCCATACAAGTGGCCGTGGGACCTTTTCTCCACGAAGGCGATGGACACCCCGGCGAGCACGGCGAACAAGGCGGAGGCCCGCCCGGCGAAAACGGCGAAGGCCAAGGTCATCTTGTCGTTGTCTAGGTGCGCCTCCGGGAAGACATGGACGGAAATCATGCCGATCAACGCCACTGCCCGGGCGACGTCGATACCGATGGCACGTCGCGATGATGTCGGCCCCACCGGCGGTTCCACTGCGGGAAGTGCCACTGGTTGCGCAGCGGATGTCGGTTTTTGCGTGTCAGAACTCATTATGTGCCCCGTGGATCTTTTGTTGCTTGCTGCCCCCGATCTATCCTTTAGCCCACCCTGTTATCGATCCGTTACTGAGCCGTTACCGCACGTTCCCGCCCGGCGCGTCGCCGCCGGATCTATCCCCTGAGCAGGCGCACGTGGTCCGGGTTCAGATCCGCCATTTTGTTCACTCCGAGCAGGCGCATGGTCAGGGCCGCCTCGGTGCGCAGGATGTCGATGGCGCGTTCCACCCCGGCCCGGCCGCCGGCCATCAGCCCGTTCAGGTAGGCCCGGCCGATCAGCGTGAAATCGGCGCCGAGGGCCAGCGCCGCGACAATATCCCCGCCGCTCATGATGCCGGTATCGAGCATGATCGCCGTCCGGCCCTTCAGCGCCGCGGCCACGTCCGGCAGCAGGTGCAGCGGAATCGGCGCGCGGTCCAGTTGGCGGCCGCCGTGGTTGGACAACACGATCCCGTCCGCACCGTGGTCCACCACGCGCCTGGCGTCGTCGATGGTCTGGATGCCCTTGACCACCAGCTTGCCCGGCCAGGTTGCGCGCAGCCAGTCCAAATCCTCGAAGCTCAAGGTCGGGTCGAACATGGAGTTGATCAGCTCGGTAACGGTACCGGCGTAGCGGGAGAGGTTGGCGAAGGCCAGCGGCTCATGGGTCAGGAAGTTAAACCACCAGGCCGGCCGGTAGGAGGCGTCCAGCACCGTCTTCAGTGTCAGCGCCGGCGGGATGGTCATCCCGTTGCGCACGTCGCGCAGCCGGGCGCCGCCCACCGGCGTGTCCACGGTGACCATCAGGGTATCCACCCCGGCCTTGGCCGCCCGCTCGACGAGGGCCAGCGACCGGTCCCGGTCCGTCCACAGGTACAGCTGGAACCAGTTCCGTCCGTCCGGCGCCGCGGCGGCGACATCCTCGATCGACGCAGTGCCCATGGTGGAGAGGGTGTACGGGATGCCCGCCGCGGCGGCGGCCCGGGAGCCGGCGTATTCGCCCTCGGACTGCATCATCCGGGTGAAGCCGGTCGGCGCGATGCCGAAGGGCAGCGCGGAGGCCTTGCCCAGGACCTGGGCCCGCAGGTCCACGTCCTTGACGTTGCGCAGGATGCCGGGGCGGAATTCCAGGTCCAGGAACGCCTGGCGCGCCCGCGCCAAGGTGATCTCGGCCTCGGCCGCGCCGTCGGTATAGTCGAAGGGCGCCTTGGGCGTCCGCCGCTTGGCGATTGCGCGCAGGTCGCCGATGGTGTTGGCCCGGCGCAGCCGGGCGGCCGCGCCGAGGGCCGGCTTCTTGAACTGCATCAACGGCGCGAGTTCGCCCAGCTTCGGGATGCGGCGCTGCAGGGCCGGCGGTGTGAAGCCGTTCTCCGGGTTCTTGGTCATGGTCATGGTTATGGTCACCTCGGTAGTCCGGCGGGGCGGCGCAGCCGCGGCGCCCGGTAGAGTAGCCCTCACGCCAGAACGCAGGCACCACCAGGAGAACGCCATGACCACACCCGCCACGGAGCATTTCACCTCTGTCGAGGAGCTTATCCGCCACCGGTATTCCTTCGACAAGTCGTCCCAGCATCTGGGCATCGAGGTGGTCGAGGCCGAGGAAGGCCGGGTGGTCATGGCGATGGACGTCCAGGACTCCATGCTCAACGGCCACCACATCCTGCACGGAGGCTACCTGTTCACCCTCGGCGACACCTGCTTCGCCTTCGTCTGCGAGTCCGTCGGGGCGCCCTCGGTCTCCCGGCAGGCCGAAATCACCTACATCGCCCCCGGTGCCGCGGGGTCACGGCTGGTGGCCACCGGCGTCGAACGCACCCGCTACGGCCGCAACAACATCGTGGACATCAGCATCCATGACCAGGACGGGCAGCATCTGGCCGAAATGCGCGTCTTCGGCGTGCTCGTCCCGAAGAAGTAGGGCCGCCCGCAGCCGCGGCAACACCGACAACCATCCCACGGAAGGATTCCTGCCATGGTGAACGTACCCACGGTCAAGCTGAACAACGGCGTCGAAATCCCGCAGCTCGGCTTCGGCGTCTTCCAGGTCCCGCCGGAACAGACCCAGCGCTCCGTCGAGGCGGCGCTGGAGGCCGGCTACCGGCATATCGACACCGCCGCCGCATACCGCAACGAGTCCGGCGTCGGCGCCGCGATCAAGGCCAGCGGACTGTCCCGCGGGGATCTGTTCATTACCACCAAGCTGCGCAACGGCGAACAGTCCGATGCCCGGCGGGCCTTCGACAACAGCCTGCGCGAGCTCGGCCTGGCGTACGTGGACCTGTACCTGATCCACTGGCCGGTGCCGTCGCAGAACCTCTACGTCCAGGCCTGGCGCGAGCTGGAGCGGATTTACGACGACGGCGGAGCGCGGGCAATCGGCGTCTCCAACTTCCTGCCCGAGCACCTCGACGCGGTGCTCGCCGCGGCGGACACGGTTCCGGCGGTGAACCAGATCGAACTCCACCCCACCCTGCAGCAGCCGGCCGTGGCGGCCAGGACCCGTGAACACGGCATCGCAGTGGAGGCCTACAGCCCGCTGGGACAGGGCGAAGACCTGGCCGCCCGGGCCGTGACCGAACTCGCCGCAGGGCACGGTGCCACGCCGGCCCAGGTTGTGCTCGCCTGGCAGCTGGCCCAGGGCAACATCGCCATTCCGAAGACGGTCAGCCCGGACCGGATGGCCGAGAACCTGGGCGCCTTGGACGTACCCCTGACCGAGGAAGAACTTGGCACGGTCAGCGCCCTGGAGGCGGGCAACCGCACCGGTGCCGACCCGGCAACGGCCGACTTCACGCAGCTCTAGCCGCGGCGCGGGAGCCGGCGCGCCTTCCTCGCTCACCGGGCCAGCAGTGCGTCCAGCTTGGTGAACGAGCTTTCCCAACCCTCGTGCGTCTGGTCCGTCCAGTCCCGGGACGGGAACGGGCCCTGGCGCAGCGTTAGGCGCGTCCGGCCGCCGTCGTCCTCGAAGGTCAGCAGCATGGACACGTCCAGATGCGTGCTCTGACGGTCCATCGCCTCGGCGGAGATGTGCGCCTCGAGCAGTTCCGGTTCCACGAACCGGGTGATCACGGCATCGACCGGCGAGGGCGTGCCATCCTCGTCCATGATCATGGTCAGCTTCCAGACTCCGCCCACGCGCGGCTCGACCTCGATCCGGTCCCGCGGTGTGCTGACGCCCACCGGCCCGAACCACTGGGCGAGCTGGTCCGGGTCGATAAAGGCCTTGAAGACCAGTTCCCGCGGTGCGTCGAAGACACGCGTCAGGAACAGAGTGGTGTCCTGGTCGGTTGATTCAGTCATGGTGGTTCTCCTCGTTCCTTGCCAGGGTTCGTTTAAGGTGCGCGTCCAGGCGGTCGAAGCTCTCGTCCCAGAAGCGCCGGTAGTCTTCCATCCACGCAGTGGCTTCCCTGAGCGGGCCCGCTTCGAGACGGGAAGAGCGCCATTGCGCCGAACGGGTACGGGAAATCAGCCCTGCAGCTTCCAGGACCTTCAGGTGCCGCGAGACCGCGGGCAGACTGATGTCGAACGGTTCGGCCAGTTCCCCGACGGTGGCCTCACCCTCGGTGAGCCGGGCCAGGATCGCCCGCCGCGTGGGATCTGCCAGCGCGGCGAAGATCATGCTGAGCCGGTCCGTTGCCATCCATTTAGCCAATCAGTTAAATAACCAATAAGTTAAATGTACTCCTGGCGGCCGGCACGTCAAGGCCCTTGACCGCCCCCGGCGCCGGACGGAAGGCGGTAGCGGGCCGCCGCCGGCACCCTCAGTAAAAGTCCCACACCATGGATTACGACGACATGGATTACGACGACGCGTTCCCTGCTTCCGCTGCGGCCCGGCCGGAGCCTGCCCCGGCAGGTGCTGGCCCGGGGCGGTTCCGTGCGCTCCGGCCGCTGGCCAGGCGGGACTTCCGGATCCTGATCGGCGCGCTCTCCGTTTCCATCTTCGGCAGCGGCATGTGGGCGGTGACCATGGTCTACCAGGTCATCGGGCTCGGCGGCGGACCGGTCGAGCTGTCCCTGGTGGCCACTCTGGCCGCCGCCGGGCTGGTGGCCTTTGTGCTGCTGGGCGGCATCGCTGCCGACCGGCTGCCCCGCCGCAGGATCCTGGTCCTGGTGGAGGCGGTCAATCTGCTGGCCCTGGGCTCCGTCACGGCGCTGGCACTGTCCGGCGCCCTGCAGCTGTGGCATCTGGCCGTGGCCGCATTCGGACTCGGCATCGCCTCCGCCTTCTTCTTCCCTGCCTACTCCGCCATCCTGCCGCGGATCCTGCCGCCGGAGGAACTGCTGGCGGCCAATGGTATGGAGGGGATGATCCGGCCGCTGCTGCAGCAGGCCGCCGGGCCGGCCGCGGCCGGCCTGATCATCGCCGCCAGCTCCCCGGCGCATGCCGCCGCGCTGATCGCCGCAGCCCACGCCACTGCGCTGCTCACGCTGTTGCTCCTGCGGCCGGAGCCCCCACTGGATCCGGAACCGCACCGCGGCGGCCCCGTTGCCGCCGTCGGGCCGGACGGCCGGACCGTTCGGAACGCTGCCGGTCCGAAGCCGGCCCGGCGCTCGGCCTGGGCGGACCTGCGCGAGGGCTTCGGCTACACGGTGCGGACCCCATGGCTGCTCTGGACCCTGCTGTTCGCCGTGGTCGCCGTGCTGCTGAGCGAGGGGCCGATCGAGGTGCTGCTGCCGTTCCTGGTGCGGGAGCAGCTCGGTGGCGGGGCGCAGACATTCGGTTTCCTGCTGGCCATCTGGGGCGGCGCCATGGCTCTGGGCGCCCTGCTGGTGTCTTCGCGGCCACTCCCCCGCCGCTACCTGACTGTGATGATCACGGCCTGGGGCCTGGGCACGGTTCCGCTGGCCTTCATCGGCTTCATGGACAGCTTCTGGCAGATGGCGGCGGTGATGCTGGTGGTCGGCGTGACCTGGGGAGCGGCCCAGGTCATCTGGGGAACGCTGCTGCAGCGCCGGGTTCCGCGGCAGCTGCTGGGCCGGGTGTCCAGCCTGGATTTCTTTGTCTCGCTGGCGCTGATGCCGGTGTCCATGGCCGCGGCCGGCCCGCTGGCAGCGGCGGTGCCCATTTGGCTGATTTTCCTCGTGGTCTCACTGGCCACCCCGGTGCTGGGATTTATCGCACTGCTGGCGGCCAGGATGCCGCAGGACGAGATCGCCCACCCGCTCCGTTCCTGACCGCAGGCCGGGCGTCAGCGCGGGCGGTAGGCGGTAATCATCGGGCAGTCGAACGGATCCCGCGCGGACAGGCCCACCTTGTTCAGGTAGCGGACGACGATTCCGTAGGACTTAGGCAGCGTGGTCTCGGTGTAGGTGATCTTGTGCGCGGCGCAGTAGTCGCGCACGATTTCGCTGGCACGGGCCAGGTTCGGCCGCGGCATGCTCGGAAACAGATGGTGCTCCACCTGGTAGTTCAGCCCGCCCATCAGCGCGTTGACGAACCGACCCCCGGTGATGTTGCGGCTGGTCAGCACCTGGCGGCTGAGGAAATCCACCTTGGCGCCCTGGGGGATCAGCGGCATGCCCTTGTGGTTCGGCGCAAAGGACGCCCCCATGTACACGCCGAAGACGGCCAGCTGCACGCCGATGAAGGCAAACGCCATGCCCACCGGCAGGAAGTAGAAGATGACGGCCACATAGAGGACCAGCCGCGAGATGACCATGGCCAGCTCGCGCTTGCGGCCCTTGACCTGTCCGCGGGCGAAAAGGGACCGGAGCGAGGTGGCGTGCAGGTTCAGGCCTTCGAGCAGCAGCAGCGGGAAGAAAAGGTAGCCCTGCCGGCGCGTCATCCAGGCCATGATGCCGGTACGGGCCTGCGCCTGGTCGGCCTGGAAGGAAATGGTGTCCTGCTCGATGTCCGGATCCTTCCCCACGGTATTGGGGTTGGCATGGTGCCGGTTGTGCTTGTTGGTCCACCACTGGTAGCTGATGCCGACGACGGCGTTCGCCAGGAAGCGCCCGGCGCGGTCGTTGGCGGGGCCGGACTCGAAGACTTGGCGGTGGGCCGCCTCGTGGGCAAGGAACGCCAGCTGGGTGAACAGGACACCCAGGACGCCGGCGATCAGCAGCTGGAACCAGCTGTCCCCCAGCAACACAAAGCCCGTGGCGGCACCGGCAAGGCCGAGCGCAAGGGCCACAAAGAGGGTGATGTAGAAGGAACGGCGCCGGCGCAGCAGCCCGGCATCCCGAACTGTGCGCAGCAGCTGGGCGTAGCCGGTGGAGGCCGCGGTGCCGCGGGCCTTCAGGGCTGGGCGGGGTGATGCAGTAATAGTCATGCGGCCTTCAAGGGATTGAGTCCGACTTCCCAGCCGCGAAAACGGGCGGTTGCCCAGCAGATACCCCTTAGTCTATCGGGCGAACCTGAACGTCCGCTAGGTGCCCGAAAGGGCTGCGGGCCGGAGCGGCAATCGCCGTCCCGGGAAAAGTACTGTACAGTTAGCTGCGTAGTTGTTGTGTTGCGCATTAGATTTTTAGCAACAGGACCCTTCACCGAAGGGCTTGTGCTTCTCTGAACGGCGGTAAAGAACACCGCTGCAGGCGATCCGCGAAACTCGCGGTCGTATTAGAGCTTCAGAAGGAGCACAAAATGGCAACTGGAACCGTGAAGTGGTTTAACGCCGAAAAGGGCTTTGGCTTCATCGCCCCCGACGACGGCAGCGATGACGTCTTCGCCCACTACTCCGCTATCGTCTCCACCGGCGGCTACCGCGAACTGCGCGAAGCCCAGAAGGTCGAGTTCGAGGTCACCCAGGGCCCCAAGGGCCTGCAGGCTGCGGACATCCGCCCCCTCTAAGGGACCGCCTCGGGCATAGCGCCCATATTTGACCCCTAAATGCGGGCCGCTTCCTTTGCGAACAGGAAGCGGCCCGCATTTTTGTTTACGGCGCATTCTGGCCACCGGGCGGCGTTCGGGGCACACTTGTTCTATGCCTGGTTTGACCGTAACAGCGATGGTGGATGTGGCCGGGAGCATGGCCGAGGCGGTGGCAGGAGTCATGCTGATCGGCGGAACCATGCTGCTGATCTTCGGCATGGCAGCCGTCCTGTCGGCCTGGCTGGTGGTCCGGAAGGTCCAGCGTTCCCGGCGGATCCGCAACGGCTGGACCAAGAGCACCCTCACCGTCCGTTCGCTGTCGGGCGACGACGCCGGACGCCGGCTGGCCCGATTGCGGATCCAACTGCGCCGCTCGGCCGAGGCAACCGAACGGACCCTGGCCGCGGCCGACATACACGGCCGTCCGGTGGGTGACCTGCCGGCGGTTGCGGCCAACCTGGCCCGCGCGGAGCGGACCCTGGATGAACAACTGCGGCTGGCCGAACGGGAACCCCATCCGGCACTGAAACAGACTTTGGCCGCGCGGCTGGACGAACAGGTCCGGCGTGCGTGCGCCCTGGCGGCGGAACTGCGCCAGAACCTGCTGCTGGCAGGCGACTCCATCAGCGCTGCACAGCTGGAGCGTGCCAGCCGCCATCTCGCTCTGGAAGCGGATGCCTTGCGGGCTTGGAACCGCAGTTACGGCGGCCGCACCGCCGCGCCCATCCGCCCCATGACGGACCCCCGCGGCTACCGGTAGAAGGACGAGGGAACCGGCCGTGTCCATCCGCCGCCGCATCACTGCGATCATCCGCACTACCCGCACCGTACCGGCGGAGACCCCGAACCCGTTGGCCAGCCTCGACGCCAGCTATCAGCAACAGTTGGATGCACTCGATGCCGCCCGGCGGAGCGCCGCAGACGTGGCCGCCAACCGCCGCCGGGTCCAATTGCTGGCCGGGCAGGCTGCAGCCGAAGCGGAACGGCTGAACCGCCAGGCGGAGGCCGCCGTCGCTGCCGGGGATGACGACGCCGCCCGGGACGCCCTGCGCGGCGCCCTCACCGCCGGCAAGCGGTGGGAAGCGCTGGACGGGCAGCAGCGGAGCCTGGACAGCCAGCTGCGCGCCCTCGAGCAGACGCTGAGGCGGCTGGAGCAACGCATCGAGGATGCCAGGCTGCACTACCTGAAGCTGAGGACGGACTACAGCGCCGCCCAGGCCGCGCTGGGCGTGCAGGATGCGCTGCGGGCCTCGGGGCAGGGGGCCATAGAGGCCCAGTCCGCCGCAGTTGCCGCGGAACGGGAAGTCCGCCGGCTGCGGGCCCTGGCCGAGGCCCATGAGGAGCTGGCCTGGTCGGATCCGAATTCCCACCAGGTGCGCGAGGCCTTCGAGGAACTCGAGACCAGGCTCTCGGCGGAAGCCGAGCTGTCACGCCTGAGGGCGCGCACGGATCCACCCGCAGGTTCCTAGGCGTCCGCCTGCACCGTGCCGGGAGGGCCGGCCAGTCCGGGCGCCAGGGTTCCGGAGGGCCAGGCGGTTGGGGGAGCTGGCCTGCTCGGACCATTTTCCGGGTCCTGCTTTCCGCACCGGCCGGCCGGCACCCTGCGGAACAAACCGCAAGACGGGAAAAGAGGGCCTACTTCACCGAAGGTATCTTGCCCGCGAGCACCGCCGCGGCCGCGGCCCCCCGTTCACCCTTGCAGTTGCTGGTGTAGTAGGCCCAGTTGTCCGGCGCGCCCATCGCGAAGGCCATGCAGTCCGCGGCCTGCTCGTAGCCCGTGGAGCCGGTGGTCTTGTAGATCGCGTTGAAGGTCTCGGACATCCTGGCATGGTCATTGTTGAAAGTGACCCGCTGGACCACATGCGCGCACTCGTGCAGGGCCACATACTTCAGCCCCAGCTCGGTCAGCCCGGGGTAGAGCTCGATGCGGTTCTCCGGCCACATGGACTCGGCATAGCTGCCGGGACGGACCGTGATCATGGTGCTGGGGCAGTAGTCCTGGATGAATTCGTGGGCCTGCTGTGCGTAGCCGGTGTAGTCCTCGGGATTCTCGTGGCGGATGGTGACCGTTTGGCTCAGGCCCGCATCGTTGGCGGTGGAATCCACCACGAGCCGGTACTTCTTGCTCGCCGTCTTGGTGGTGGCTGGGGTGGTCACCGTCTGGGCCGTTGAATACCAGCTGCCCGGCTGGGGCTTCCAGTTCAGGTTCTTCAGGGTGACCCATTTGCCGCCGCGGTATTCCTGGAACCGGCCTTTGCGGGCAACGTCCGTGTAGTACAGCTGGAGGGTGTGGCTGGCCTTCTCGCCGGCGGCCACCCGGCCCCGGTTCTGCTCGAAGAGCGTGCTGCCCTGGGCCGACTGGACCCAGGTCGGCCACTTCTGGTAGCTCAGCGACTGGGACGCGGACCTGGCCACGATCTTGGAGCCCTTGAGCAGGGTGCCCCTGACCTTGACCGTGGCCCGCTTGCTGAATTTGTAGGAGGCTGCGACCGTCTGCGAGGACTTGGCTACGGACGTGGGGGCCTTCCAGACGGTCACCCATTTGCTGCCGCTGTAGCGCTGCAGCGCCGCCCTCAGGCCCTTGGCGTTCTTGGTCTTGATGTTGACCGTGGCGCTGGGATAGTAGGTCACCAGCGGAGAATTGTTGAGCGCTACCGTCGTCTTTGCAGCGGCCGCCGGAACAGCGGTGCCGACGACGGCGACCGGCCGGGCGGCCAAGGTTGCCGCAGCTGGCTGCGGCAGGGCGGCAGCGGGCGCGGCGGCCGCCGCGAGCAGGGCAAGCACGAGCGCCAGGACAGTAACGATCGAGGCAGGAAGCTGTCTCACTTTCGGATTCCCCCAACAAAATCAGCAAAGCAGGCTGTACCCCCGCCAGCCTAAGGGGTGGTTATCCTAGGCAACACAACCGGACGGGAATTTGGGTTAATCGTTTCCAAATTGTTCCCTGCCCGAGCCGTGCCGTTCTTGACAGCCCACCAGCCGTGACAGGCATTCCGCCGCACCGGTACCGGAGTCGGCTGCCGGCCAGGTGCCGGTCAGCTGCCGTGCCGCGCGCCGGCGTGCGCACCGCCGTCGCCGGTCAGTTCGCCGTGGTAGATCCACGGCTGCCGGGGCAGGGATGCGGGGTCAAAGGCCGGCAACGCCGCCTCGGGCAGACCGGCCGGAAGCCCTAAGGACGTGAGCAGGGCGTCCCGCACCGCGGCGGGGTCCAGGCCGCGGTGCCCCAGCTCCGCCAGGGTCACCGCGCCGTCGCGTTTGGCCAGCCGGCGGCCTTGCGAATTCAGCACCAGCGGCACATGCGCATACCGCGGCGCCGGATGCCCGAGCAGGCCGGCCAGGTACGCCTGCCGCGGCGCGGAACTCAGCAGGTCGTCGCCGCGCACCACCTGGTCGACACCCTGGGCGGTGTCATCAACGACGACGGCCAGGTTGTAGGCAGGCACACCGTCGTTGCGCAGCAGCACCATGTCGTCGACCGTCCCGGTGTAGTTCCCATGGAGTTGGTCCCGCACCGTGAACCTGCCGGTGTCCGCGCGCAGCCGGAGCGCCGCCGGCCGGACCTTGCGCCGCTGGGCCCGTTCGGCCTCGTCCAGGTTGCGGCAGGTCCCGGGATAGGCGCCCTGCGGTGCATGCGGGGCGGAGGGCGCATGGAGGATTTCCCGTCGCGTGCAGTAGCACTCGTAGACCAGGCCGCGGCCGCGCAGATCCTCGACGGCTCCCAGATAGCGGTCCAGGCGCGCGGACTGGTGCACGACCTCCGAGTCCCAGGCCAGCCCCAGCGACGCCAGGTCTGCCAGCTGCCGGTGCTCGGCCCCGGCACGGACCCGGTCCAGATCCTCGATCCGGAGCAGGAAGCGCCGGCCGGTGCTGCGGGCGAAGAGCCATGCCAGCAGGGCGGTGCGCAGGTTGCCCACATGGAGGTCTCCGGAGGGACTGGGCGCAAAACGCCCGGCCCCGGCGGTCACTGCAGCATTCACTCCCCCAGCCTACTGGCCGTGCCGGTTGTCCGGTTCCGGAGCCAGGCTTAGACTGGCGCCGGAACCGGAGTATGGAAGCCATGAAATCTCCCCGCACCCTCGCCGCCGGCGCGGAACGGCTTGACCGGCCCGCGTCCGGACCGGACGAGCAATTCTCCGGATACGCGGTTACCGGACTGCCGTTCAGTTCCGGCCACATTCTCGCCCTGCGCCGCTTTCCGGCCAGCTCGCTGGGCCCCGGCTACACTTCCGTGTGGCTGCGCAATCCGGCAGGCACCTGGGCCATGTATGTGACGGTCGACCCTGCCCTGTCCTGCCCGCGGTACTTCGGCAGCGCCGTCGGCAGTACCTGGGTACAACCGATCTCCATCACTTGGCGCGGCGACCATGACCTGGCTGTCGGTATCGGCGGCGACGTGGACCTGGCCTGGGAGCTCCGCCTCGGCTCCACCCCGGCGACCCTCATCTTCTCGGCCATGGCCGGCACCCTGCCGGAGAAGCTGTGGCGCAGCCCGGCATTCCTCCGGGCCGCGGGCAGCACGGGCGGCCGGCTCCTGCGGTCGGGGCGCATCGCGCTGACCGGCCTTGCCCCCAACGGCCAGCGCTTCAGTGTTCGGCCAAAGCGGCTGTGGCTGGTCAAGGAAAGCAGCGCGCGGCTGCGCGGACAGGACCTGGGCCGGCCCGGCGCCCTGCCGGTCCAGGCCCGGCTGGGCGGTCTGCTGATCCCCCAGCGCGGTTTCTTCATGGCCGGAACGGCGATATTCGAGCCCGCGCGCGGCAGCGTGAGGTGAAACACAGAATTTACACCAGCGAAACCTGACCGGTTAGTTGCCGCGCCTAGGATCGCTGGAGTACGGCAGCGGCCGCAGCGATGGGGACTGGGCCGCCTGTGCGCCTCAACACCGGTTCCCCGCCGGCATCCATATAGTCATTTAGTGCCCTGTTTTAGATGGGAACATCCATGGACTCTGGAAATGTTGCTTGGGTTCTCGCCAGTTCCGCGCTTGTCTGCCTGATGGTCCCGGCGCTGGCCCTTTTCTACGGCGGGATGGTCGGCTCGCGGCGCATCCTGAACATGATGATGATGTGCATCGGCGGGGCCAGCCTGGTGGCAGTGCTGTGGGCACTCTTCGGCTACTCGCTCGCCTTCGGCAATTCCGTCGGAGGCCTTGGCCTGATCGGCAACCTGACCGAATATCTGGGCATGTCCCAATTGCTCGCGGACAACCCCAATGCAGCCCTGCCCGGCGCCTTGTTTGCCGCCTTCCAGCTGTTTTTCGCCTGTGTGACGACGGCGCTGGTGGCCGGGGCCGCAGCGGGACGGATGAAGTTCGGGGCCTGGATGCTGTTCGCCGGCGTGTGGGCCACCCTGGTCTACTTCCCGATCGCGCACTGGGTGTTCGCCTTCAGTTCCGCGGACGGTTCGGTCACCGGCGGCTGGATCGCCAGCGGCATCAAGGCGATCGACTTCGCCGGCGGGACGGCGGTCCACATGAACGCCGGTGTCGCCGCCCTGGCCCTGGCCCTGGTCCTCGGCCGCAGCACCGGCTGGCCGAAAAGCGAACACAGCAAGCCGCACAGCCGGCCGCTGGTCCTGGTGGGCGCGGGCCTGCTGTGGGTGGGTTGGTTCGGCTTCAATGCCGGCTCCGCACTCGCCGCCGGACAGTCCGCGTCGGTCGTTTTCCTGAACACCGCCGTCGCTGCCGCGGCTGGACTGCTGGCGTGGGCCCTGGCCGAACGGCTCCGGCTGGGTGCCGCCAGCAGCATGGGAGCGGCATCCGGCCTGATCGCGGCGCTGGTGGCCATCACTCCCGCCTGCGGGGCCGTCAGCCCGCTCGGTGCCTTGGCCATCGGCGCCATCGCCGGGGCGGTCTGTTCCCTGGCGATCGAGTGGAAGTACCGGCTCGGCTTCGATGACTCCCTCGACGTCGTCGGCGTCCACCTCGTCGGCGGCCTGATCGGCACGCTCCTCATCGGGCTGTTTGCCACGGCGGCGGCCCCCAACGGCGTCAACGGCCTGTTCTACGGCGGTGGCTTCAGGCAGCTTGGCATCCAGGCCGTGGCCAGCGCCGCGGTCCTGGCCTATTCCTTCACCGTGACGTGGCTGATCGCCAAGGCCATCGACAAGACCATGGGCCTAAGGATCGACCCCGCCGACGAACTGCGCGGCATCGACCTGGCCGCGCATGCTGAATTCGCCTACCTCACCGACGAAGAGCCGGTGGATCTGGGCTCGCCCCGCCGGACCTGACCGTGCCGGGATTCACCGGAAAAAGGGGGAGGGGGTGCGGCATGCCGCACCCCCTCCCCCCTACCCGACGACGGTTAGTCCTTGAAGGCGTCCTTGACCTTCTCGCCGGCATTCTTCAGGTCCGCCTTGGTCTGGTCATCCTTGCCTTCGGCCTCCAGCCGCTCATTGCCCGTGACGGCACCGGCTGCTTCCTTGGCCTTGCCGCCGGCCTTCTCGGCAGCATTTCCGACCTTGTCATCCAAACCCATGGTCAATCTCCCCTCGGTTGGAGTGGCCGCCCGGCAGGATACCGGCGGCCGGTCCTTCCATGCTAACAGAACAGCTAAGCATGCTGATGATTGCGGCCGGCCAATGTCAGGATCGTCCGATGCGGCGCCCTCGCCCAACGGTCCCGCCGAAGCGTCCCACCGCCGTCGACGGTCACCGTACCGCAACCAGGTCCCGAAGCCGCTCGAGGGCCTTCGGCCATGCCTCATCAAAGAAGGCCGCGAACGATTCCTCGCTGTCCAGTTCCACCTCGACGGTCGTCACCCCATCGGATTCGCTGAAGGAATAGGCCTCGCGGGCGCCGGCCCACTGCCTCGCTGCCTCACTGGTGGTGTCGTCCACGCCGTCGACGATCTGGCCGAAATACTCAACGCAGACAAACTCATCCGGCCTGTTCTCGACAACCCTGCCGATCATTCCGCTCAGGGAGCCGTCTTCGCCCGGACCGACGAAACGGATTTCGCTGCCCTGGTCCCAGCTGCCTTCGTAATAGGAACCTTCGCTAAACGCCCGGGTCCAGTCCCGATATGTGGCCCCATCCAGCATCGTGGTCCAGACGGTGTGGACGGGCGCGTTGATTCGCACCGAGTAGCGCAGCTTTTGCATGGCAGGGATCGTATCGTCCGCGCGCTGGACCAACAAGTACCTGGCCACCGTCGGGTTTTCCCAACCTGCCTGCCCTAGGTTCGCGAGTACGGCAAGGCCTACCGGTGCAAACCGACGGCGCCGTACCCCTCCTGCGGGAGGGAAACGTACTGTCCCGGGAGCCCCCGCCCGGGACAGTACCGCGCCGGGGCCGCCGGCAGCCGTCGGATCCGGCGCTGCTCAGGCCGGAACCCGGTCCAACCCGCACACGTGCCGGAAGTCCGGGTTGTCCCGCCACCCTGGCACCGCCGGGACGTACTGCGGGCAGAGCCTGCCGCCCAGGTATACCGCCGAGTACTGGCGCTCGGCGCCGTCGTCCTCCGACTTCATCACCGGAACCAGCTTGCCTTCGCCGGAAATCCGCTGCAGTTGTTCACGCCCATCCACCACGACGGTCAACTCGAGCTCGGGCTGGCAGACCACACCCTGCCGGCCAGGTACCAGGTCGACCAGCAGGCGTTTTTCCCCGTCCGGAGCCAGGGTGATTGCCTTTCCCGGAAAGTAAGGGCGTTGCGCGCCGGATGAGTCCGAGGTCCAGGCGCCGCTGCCGCTCTCCCCCACGCTGATCCCCAGCCCGACCGAGGGCACCGCGCCGCTGGCTTCGGGGATCAGCCGCAGCAACGTGCCACGCCGGGGAACGCTGCAGACGGAAACATCCCGGATCCCTGTGACCTGCACCTGGTCCGGGCCGTTGGCCTTCAGTGTCAGCTGGACGCGTCTGTTCCCGGCAATGACGCCTCCGCGTTCCTGCAGCCAGGCGGCTTGGTCCGGCACGTTCATCTGCCCGAGCCGAGCCAGCTCGTCGGCGGTTAGTTTAACTTCCGGCGGCAGCGACACATCGCCCCAGGTGGGCTCGGGAGCCGAAAAGACCGCGATGACCGGTTCCGGCCCAGACGTCGCGGGGCTGGCGGTGGCGGTGCCGGTTGCCTGTGGCGCCGGTTTCGCGCCGCAGCCGGCCAATGAGGCAGCCAAGACAAGCATTGAGGCGACCCAGGCTTTGGACCGGTGGCCCCGGCCGGCACCCGTGGACGGCATTGCAGCTCCGCTCGGCTCGATACCACCGGAATGTGTGTCAATGCTAGGAGCTTGGGAAAACGCCGGTCAAGAGCAGCCGCCGGGCGTGGACCGGCTGTTTTCTTAAGGACATCGAAATGCTGGCAACCATTCATATACCGGCCAGCTTCATTGCCGACACTGAAGGGTGTCCTTGACTCAGCAAATCACTGCCCCCAGATCATCGTGGCCTGCGCTGTTGGTATCGTCGCTGGTATTCATTGCCGTGTGGATCGCAGGGCTCGCGCTTGGGGGCCCGTCTGTTGCTTCCTCCGATTCGGGCGCCCGGATCCAGCTTGCCTTCCAGGCAAACACCGCCGGCGCCGTCCAGGGAATCCTGGTGCACGGGATCGCCGGGCTGGCGCTGGCGGCCCTGGGGGTTTCCCTAGCCCGCATCCTTCGGCCCGCCGCCGGCGTGGCCGCTCTCGGCCTGTCGGCGGCGGTGCTTTCGTGGGCGCAGCTGGGTTGCGAACTGGCGCTTTTCCTTGGCTCCGCGGTGGGTCCGGTGACGGCCCGGGACTGGTGGATTGCGCTGAGCATGCTCGACGGCGCGAAGATGATCGTGATCGGAGTCCTCATACTGCTCGTGCTCGTCCGGGCCAGGCGGCTCAAGCAGCGCGGCCGGACGTTGTCCACCGTGTCAATCTTGGCCATCGCGGCACTGGCCGTGTCCGGCTTCGGCTACCTCATGCTGAGCGGGCCACTGATGACGGCCGCGTATGCTTCGCTGCCTCTGCTGTTGCTTTGGGCAGGGACGGTCCCAGTTGCGCTGCGGCGCTACCGCCGTGCGGCTACCGCCGGGCATGACTTTGCCGGAACTTCGGTTCGGTAGGATCCGCGCATGACTACATTTCCCGCCGTCGTGGCCTGCATCATCCTCGGCGCCCTGGTTGTCTTCCAGTTGCTCCTGATCGCCGGCCTGCCGCTGGGCCGGCTGGCCTGGGGCGGGTCCCACAAGGTGCTGCCCGCCAGGCTGCGGATCGGCAGCGTGGTGTCCATTGTGCTCTACGGGCTTTTCGGCCTGGTCCTCCTGGACCGTGCGGAGCTCATCGACGTGCTGCCGGACGGCGTGTCGCTGGTTGGCGCCTGGGTGCTGACCGCCTACTTTGTCATCGGCGTCGTTATGAACGCAGTGTCACGCAGCAAGCCGGAGCGGTACACGATGACACCCGTGGCGCTGCTCCTGGCGGGGACGTGCCTGATCGTGGCAAGCGGGTGATCCGGGGTGCCCAAGTCGGGGAAGGCCCGGCAGTTCCCGTCTTTTCCCAAGCCGGCGGGCTTATGGTGACAGCGGGCGGCCCAGCCGCAAGATGACCGGCCGAGCCGCTGCCCCTCCCTCGGGAGGGATCAAGGTATTGCCCCGGTCCTGCCCCGGCCGGGGCAATGCTGTCTTCCGGGCCGGCAGGCCCGGTGCCGGGACACGTTCCTGTCCCGGCACCGGCACCTCATCGCTAGGAGGACTCTACCGGGGTGTCTTCGCCGGGAGCCTCCGCGGATCCGTCGCCGCCGGGTACTACTGCCCCGCCGTCACCGGGAGTTTCCACCGTCCCGTCGCCGGGGGTTGTGGTTCCGTCACCGCCGGGAATGCCTGGGGTGCCGTCATTGTCCTGGTGCCACTTCTGGTGCCAGTCGGTCAGCCAGTCCTGGAACTCCTCGTTCTGCCACCAGGAGCCGTACCACCAGCCGTTGCGGTGGTCGTGCCACTTGTTGTAGCCCTTGTACGACTTGCCGTGCTTGTGCTTGTAGTGGTGCTTCTCGTACTTGTTGTCGTACTGCACGGATGCGGACCGGCCGGTGTCCTGACGGGACTCGTGGGCCTGGGCCGGAGCCGCGACGGCCACTCCGCCCAGCGCCAGCACCGAACCGGCCACGAAAGTCATCATCTTACGCATGTCTCACCTCTTCTATCCTGGGCACCGAGGTGCCCTGACTCGATTTGGGATGCGGCAGCTGCGCTGGTCAAACGTTTCAGCGAGAAACTCGTGGGAATGACCACTGCCTTGTTGTGCGCACGGTTTAGACGTTAGGCATGTCCAACTGCCGGGTCAACCGCGGACCGGGCTGCCACAGGCTGCAGCGGGCATACTGGAGGTGAATTTTTGGCGGCCTGCAGGTGGACCGGATCAGCCGATATAGCCGTTCGGCATTCGGCTTGGCGTACAGGTACCAGACCGGCCGGCCGCCGGGATGCTGCTAGGGCAAGAGCTTGTAGACGTCGATCACCGTCTCCTCGGGCATGGAGGTGAATCCGCCCTCGATACCTTCCTTGAACCGCGGCAACAGAATGTTGTCCCGGAATTGCTCCCAGCTCTCTTTCGATTCATGAACCGCCATGATTCTCCATCCGCCCTCGGACTCTCCGGCGGCATGGAAAATCTGGCCGGCAGGCAGTTGGCCCTCGCCCGGATGAACGGCGGCAAGCGAGGCCTCGTACTGCTCGCGGGTGCCGCCCGGGAAGAAATGCACGATTCCATAGGCTGAGCTGTCCATGGCTGCTCCTTCGGTGGTGGGGGTCTTCTTATGGTGGCCCCGTGCCGGGCAGAAGACAACGGAGGAAAGCTTCGGAAAAGTTTGCCGGGACTCACCCTTGACCGTGCGCGTCGAACCCGCGCCGGTACTACGGCGCGGTGAAGCGGACGGTGTTTCCCCACGGGTCCTCGGTCACCAGCACGCCATCCACGTTCCGGTGGTTTACGCCCTGGGCGTCGAGCCGCTCCTTCAGCTTCGCGATCCCGCCGTCGTCGAACTCCACCGTGAAAGACCCCAGGCCCAGGTCGCTGGTGCGTGCACCGGCCCCATTGCTCATCCACGTGTTCGTGGCGACATGGTGGTGGTACCCGCCCGCGGCGAAGAAGAGCGCCCCGTTCGTTTCGGAAGTCACCGCGAAGCCCAGCGTGTCGGCGTAGAACGCCCGGGCCTGGTCCAGGTCACCCACCCGCAAATGGACGTGGCCGATATCCGGGGTGCCGGCGTCCTGGCCCGCGAGGTGTTCGGCGATAAACGCATTCGGGTCCAGTGGAGCCGATCCCATGACGACCTTGCCGTCCTTCCAGTCCCATTCGTCCGCGGGACGGTCGACATAGAGTTCGACGCCGTTCCCGTCGGGGTCTCCCAGATAGAACGCCAGGCTGACGGCGTGGTCCGCGCTGCCCTGGAAGCTCTGCGGTGCGGTGCGGGCCACCTTGGCGAGCACCGCGGCAAGGGACGCCTCATCCTCGTAAAGGAACGCCGAGTGGTAGAGGCCGGCCTGCGTTGGTGCGTCGGGCGTTCCGTCGACGTCCTCGGTGATGGACAGAACCTCCCGCCCACCCGCGCCCAGGGTCACCGCGGAATCCGTTTCGTCGAGCACGCCGAGCCCCAGGGCGTCCACATAATAGGCGCGCATCGGGTCCAGGTGGACCGGCCCCATCCGGGTGCCGGCCGGCAGGACCGAGGCCACCGGTGCGTCGTCCGTACCGTTGGCGGACACCGCCCACCAGGTGCCGCCGGCGGCAAGGACGAGCAGTGCCCCGATGATGATGGCGGCGCGGAAACGGGACTTGGACTGGGCTGGGACAGAAGAGGGCACAGTGGCGAAACCTGCCGACACGGCGGGGTATTCCACGGATCTGCCCATTGTGGGGAGGGCAACAAACATGGGAAGAGCGTCGACAGTGCCGTGAGGATGAGGGCCCAATACCGTGCTGTGTGGCTGGCCTGGCAAAGTGGGTTACTGGGGCACGGCCTCCCGGGCGATGGCGAACCGCGCATACTCTTCCAGCAGTTCAGGGTCGTCGACCGCTCCCAGATCCGCGACCTCGCTGAGCGCAACACCCTGCAGGAGCCGCTTCACCGGCACCTCCAGCTTTTTCCCGGTGCGGGTGTGGGGAATCGCCCGCATGATGACAATCTCGTCGGGAAGGTAGCGGACGGACAGGTTGTCACGGATGGACCTAGTGATCGCTTCCTCCGCCGCGGCAGGTTCGGTGCCCTCGGTGAGCTTGACGAACAGGGGCATGTAGTAGTTCGTGCCCAGTTCCGCGCCGACCACGAGTGCCTCTGCGACTTCCGGAAGCGACTCGACGGCCGTGTAGATGTCGGCCGAGCCGAGCCTCAGTCCGTTGCGATTGAGGGTCGAGTCTGAACGGCCGTGGATAAGGATGCCGTGCCGCGTGAACTCGATGTAGTCGCCGTGCCGCCACACTCCCGGATACGTGGAGAAGTAGCTGTCGTGGTACCGGGTGCCGTCGTCGCCCCAGAACCGAAGCGGCATTGACGGCATCGGCTTGGTGACGACGAGTTCGCCCTTTCCGGTGGTGGGATTGCCCGCTTCGTCCCATGATTCGACCCGGACGGCCAGGGCCGGGGCCTGGATGTAGCCGACGCGGACAGGCAGCGTCGGTGATCCGCCGACGAAGATCGAGGCGATGTCGGTGCCGCCGCTCATTGAACTCAGCCAGATGTCGCCGACCTGGCCGTAAACCCAGCGGTAGCCATCGGTCGAGAGAGGAGAGCCAGTGACCTGAAGGCACCGCAGCGCAGACAGATCGTGTTCGCGCATCGGCATCAGTTCGCTCTTCGCACACGCGTGGATGAAGCCGGCGCCCACCCCGAGGACCGCGACCTTCTCGGCGGCAACAGTCTGCCATACCCGGTCGACCGAGGGGAACGTGGGGTTGCCGTCGACGAGGACCGCCGTCGCGCCCACGCCGAGGGCGGAAATGAGCGAGTTCCACAGCACCCAGCTCGTCGACGCCACGTTGAGGTACCGGTCCCCCGGCCGCAGGTCGGAGTGGATGAGGAGCATCTTCATCTCCTCGAGCAGTGCACCGCCGTGCCCGTGCACGATACCCTTCGGAATGCCCGTCGTCCCCGAGGAAAAGAGGACCCACAGGGGGTGGCTGAACTCGACATCCGCGTACGCGGGATCTGCCGGTGCGGCCACGGCCTGCGCCCAGCTGGCCGCAGGCATCGGAGTTTCGATCACCGGGGTGGACGCGTGCCGCGTCACCCAGATGATGTGTTCCACGGTCGGGAGTTGGGCGAAGATCGCGCCGAGCTCTTGACGGCGGTCGCGGTCCCTCCCGCCGAGCCGGTAGCCCGGCGCGGCGATCACGACTTTCGGATTCAGTTGGGCAAACCGCGAGACGATCGCGCCTGCACCGAACTCCGGCGCGCAAACGGACCAGAGCGCTCCGATCGACGCGGCAGCGAGCAGTCCGACGACGGCTTCGGGAACGTTGGGAAGCACTGCGACGATCCGGTCGCCGGGGCCGATACCCTGCGCGCGCAGATGCTGCGCGAGCGAGGCCACCTCCCGGCGCAGCGAGTCCCAGGTGACCTCCTCGCGTGCCCCGTCCTCGGCGACCGCGATCAGGGCGGTCCCGTCATGGCCCTCGAGCAGGTGCCGGGCGAAGTTGACCGTGCGCCCCGGAAACCAGCGCGTGTGCGGCATGGAGTCCGCGGTGCAGACCGGCCCGTCGGGACCCCCGAGCTCAACTCCTGCGAACTGTGCGAAGAGTTCCCAGAACCGCTCCGGGTCATCGACCGACCACTGCCAGACGTCGTCGTACCGCGGGCCTGCCTCAACACCCTGCGTACGCAGGAACTGGGTGAATCGCTCGATTCCGGTCTCCGCATTCCCGGCGAGGTCGGGCTGCCAGATCACTTCGCCGTCTGCGGCGTGTGCGTCGACGATCACGTGCGCTCCAAGGTTTCGGACAGCGCTCGACGCCGGACGGCGATTTCGGACGCCGACAAAGGCTCCGTTCCGATGAGCACGAACAGGACCCGGGCGGTCTTGTTCGTGCGGTTCGACCAGGCGTGGCTCGTGGCGCGCTGCACGGCCACGTCCCCCGCGCGCAGCGTTGCCTCGCCCTCGTCGACCAGGAGGGTGATCTCCCCGTCGAGGACGACCGCATAGTCCAGCGAGTCAGTGCGGTGGAACCAGAAGTGCTTTCCGCTGCTGTGCTCCGAACCTGCCTCGGCCTCATCGTGACCGTCGATTTCGCTGAAGATTACCGAGCCGGCTTCGTCCGGGTAGACAGAGTCCGGCGGAAAGTCGGCGATGCGCAGGATGGTCTCGCCCGCGCCGGGAAAGCTCGGGATGTCCGTATCCGCGGCAGCCGGATCCTCGTCGGTGACGTGGTCGATGGAACCGGTGGTCAGCCAGGGGACGGTGGCGCCGAAGCCTGGAATCTGGTCGGAGGACCAGTGGTTCGGCGCGGGTCCGTCCGAAAGGATAATGGCGCGCCCTTGGTCGTCGTGTCCCGTCACAACACGGCGGACAGGGTGTCTCGTCGTCATGCCTGCCACCCTTCGTGCGGGTAGGGACGGGGCTCGGGCCACCACGGGGCCTTTTCGCGTTCCGTGGATACGGGCGTTCGCAGGGTGCCGACGCCCTCGAGCTCGAGCTCAAGGACGTCACCGGGCTGCAGGAACCGGCCAATCTCGACGCCGGCGCCGAAGCCCATCGTGCCGGAGCCGATGATGTCGCCCGGCTGCAGGCGGTCGGCGATGGATACGTACGCCAGCAGTTCGGCGGGGGTGTAGACGAAGTCCTCGACCTTCGTGTCAGAGAGCACCTCCCCATTGACGCGGACCTGACCCTTGAGTCCCTCGATCGAGTCGATCTCATCCATTGTGACCACCCAGGGACCGATGCCGTAGGCGAAATCCTTGCTCTTCTGCGGGCCCATGCCGATCGGCATTTCGATGCCCTGCACGTCGCGGGCGCTGAAGTCGTTGAAGATGGTGATCCCGAAGAGGTGGTCGAGCGCCTGATCCGGGGTGAGGTCACTGCCGGACTTACCGATGACGTAGCCGACCTCGAGTTCCCAGTCGAGGGCCTCGGTGAAGTCCGGGTACGGCAGGATCTCGTCAAGGCCGTACGACTTCGCGGTGGTGCCCTTGAAATACCCGGGGCGCTGGTAGATCGAGCGCGCCGGCTGTGCCTTGGCGACGATGCGGTGGAAGTTCTGGATGTGCTGCTCGAAGGTCAGCCCGTCACGAATGACCGGCGAGTCCACGGCAGCGCGCCAGGAGACCTCATCGATCGGCAGCGATGCATCATCGGCCGCCGCCAGCGCCGCGTGTGCGGCGTCGAGGAAGGCGGTGCCGCCCCCGATTCCCGCCGACAGGCTTCCGGGCAGCACCGTCAGGGCGATCGCCCGGGCGCGCTCCGGCTCGGCCGCTTTCCGCTGCAGCGTCAACGCGTAGGCGCGGGCGAGGTCGACGACCCGCCCCTGCTCCGGCTGCGCCGCAACAAGTCGAATCTGCTTTCCGTCGGGTGTTGGTACGGCGATCCGTCCCAGTTTCATGGACCCTCCCTTGGGTTACTTCTTTAATGTGTTGCTTCAAGGCGAAACTTGTTCGATACGTACAGTATCGCATTCTGTCCGCCGGAACTCAATGCCCTGGTGGGGGCCGGCTTCCGGGTGGCTCAGACCGCGCGCCGCAGCGGCTCGGCATCCCAGAGGTCCGCCAGCCCTATGTCCCGCGGGAGCACCTCGAGACTCCGGCGGATGTCGGTGAGGAGAGCCAGGCCGGAGCGCTGAACCGCGAGCGTGCGCGGCCGCGCAGCCCAGGCTGCCGCGGCGGCCGCCTTGAATCCGCAGCGCTCCAGCAGCGCGATGCCGTCATCGTCGGGCAGTGACACCCCGATTTCGGCTCCCCGCACGAGTGCGCGCAGGTAGGCGTGGAGCGCGTCCGAATCGACCATTTGAGTGCGAACCACCAGCCCTTGGCCCGGCAGCTCCGGAAGCAGTTCGTTCACGGACGCGACACACCGCATGCCGGCCTGTGCGGCGAGTTCGCCGAACGGCGGCCCGAGCAGGCTCGCGTCCGCCTCGCCGGCCAGGAGCGCTTCGAACCGTTCGCGCACCCCGCCCGCCTCCACGTAGTCCACCTCGACGCCTGCGTCGCGGAGCATACGCCGGGCGATTAGCGCGAAACCGTTCGCCAAGGCGTCCACGGCGAACCGGCACCCGGCCAGATCCGCAACCGACTCCACGTCGCCTCGTGCGTAGACCCCGACCGGGGTGGTCTGTTCGATCTGAGCGACGAGACGAAGATCGGCGCCCGCCTTGGTCCACTCGAACAGGTTGTCGATGGCCGTGACCGCGATGTCCTGCTGGCCAGTGATCAGCGCCTCGAGCTGGGCTCCGCTCGAGGTTGTCCGGGTGGCCTCAACCCCGTCCAACAACCCGAATTCGGCCGCCAAAAGGTATGGGACAGGCGGCACAAAGTGGCTCTGCCGCAGCCTCACCGGCCCGGGCCGCCGGCCGCCGCGACCGCGGCCGGCCGGTCGGCATACCAAGGCGGCAACTGGCCGCTCGGGCCGCGGACCACCGTCCGCTGGACGCCGAGCCCCGAGATCGTCGCCTCCATCACGTCGCCGTGCCGGAGGAAACGGCCCCAGTGCGAGCCGTTGCCCGCCGGTGAACCGGTGATGAGAATGTCACCGGGCCGCAGCACGGCGACCGACGATGCGTAGGCGATCAGGCTCGGGATATCGAACAGCAGGTCATCGGTGTCGGCATCCTGCATGAGCGCGCCGTTCAGGCGCAACTGGATCCGAAGCTTCGCCGGGTCGGGGACGAACCGCGCCGGCACCAGGTAGGGGCCGGTGGGGAAAAAGGTCGGCTGGTTCTTCGCCCGGAACCAGTCCGTGCCCATCATGGCGATGTCGCCGCGGGGGACGAGCGTCCGCGCCGTGATGTCGTTGACGATCGTGTACCCGGCCACATAGTCCATAGCGTCGTATACACCGACCCGGTGCGCTGTCCTCCCAATCACCACGCCCAGCTCAAGTTCCCAGTCGACGTCTGCGCCGACGTCGGGCAGCTGCACATCGTCGTAGGCGCCGCAGACCGCCGACGGTATCCCGGTCCACACGTACGGGTCGCCCGATCGGCCGCGCTCATCCGTCTCTGCGGCCGCGTCGGCGCGCGGTTGCGCCTCATCGGCACCCTCCGTGCCGAGCCGATGCGCGACGCTGATCTGCAGGATGTGCTCGCGGTAGTTCGCCCCTGCCGCGATGATCGTGCCGACGGGCTGCACCGGCGGCAGCACCCGCAGTTCACCGAGCGGGCGCGCACCCACGGCAGCCGGCTCGATAGCCTCAAGCGCGTCGAGGTGCGCCTCCCAGTCGGCGAACAGGTCCCCGATCCGGCGGACGTCTGGCAACACCGCGCGCAGGTCGACGACGGCGTCATCGAGGGCAAGTCCGGGGAATTCTTCCCCCTCGTGCTCGAAGGTGCCCAGCACGAATCCGTTCACGAGTGCTTTTTCCATGAAGTCTCCATCAGTCATTGCAGCGCCGTTATACCGGCGGGGCGACGTACAGGCCCTTGTCCGGGTCGTTGAACATCTCCCGTGCGATGAACTCGTCCATCTCGCCGCCGGTGCCCCACTGGTCGGAGGTTTCCGGCTCGCTGGTGTCGAAGATGCTGGGATGCCAGGTGTCCTCGTCGACCATGTCGAGTTCGGTGGTGTATTCCATCGTGTTGCCGTTGGGATCGATGAAGTAAGTGAAGGTGTTGTCACCGGCGCGGTGCCGGCCCGGACCCCAGATCTTTCGGAACCCGGAACGGATTAGGCGGCCGCTGCCCCGCATGTACTCGTCGATCCCGCGCAGCTCGAAGGAGGCGTGCTGCAAGGAGGCGTGCGGACCGCGGGCGATGGCCATGCTGTGGTGCTGGGCGTTGCAGCGCATGAAGTAGAACAGGTCTCCCATATGAGGGTGGTTCAGGGTGTCGGAAAGCCGGAATCCCAGGTGCTGTTCGTACCAGGCACGCATCTTTTCCGGCGCCGGGGAGTTCAGCACCACGTGGGACAGGCGCACCGGGATCGCCTCGCGTTCCTCGATCTTGCGGTGCTTTCGCACTTCGACGTCGGTCGAGACCTCAATCGTGCGCCCTTCCAGATCGAAAAACCGGAAGCCGTACCCCCCGCCGAGCGTCTTCACGTCATCAGGTTCGCCGATCAGCTGCACGCCTTTGGCGATGAGGTCGGACGCGAGCTCATCGACCGCGGTCCGGTCCGCGACCCCGAACGCGACGAGATCGAGGCGCTTCTCGTCGGATTTGCGCACGCGGACCGAATACTGCTCGGGGGAGCCTTCGGCGGCAAAGTAGGTCACGTCGCCGTCGTCCTCCATGACGGTGAGTCCCCAGTGGTTCTTGTAGAACTCGACCTGCTTTTGATAGTCGGGCACCGCGATGTCGAAGTGCCTCAGGTGGGTGATCGGGCTGAATGCCATCATGGTCTCCTGCGTTTTGTCCGGTTCGTGCGGATGTGGGATTAGGTGTGTGACGGCACCGTGCGGCCGACTGTCGGGATGCTACGGATGAGGTGCCCCAAGGCCTCGGCGGTGTCGCCGGCGCCCAGGATGTAGCGGTCCGGCCGCACGACGACGGCCTGGGCGCCCGTGGCTTCCAGGATCTGGCCGACCTTCGCCGGATCGAACAGGACCACGACGTCGTCGTCCTCCTCGAGCTGCTCCCGCAGCCCGGCGGGGACGGCGGCGTAGAGCTCCGGGGTCGTTGCCACCAGGAAACGGGTGCCCACCATGTCGTCCAGGCGGACGCCGTCGGCAAGGATCGGCTGCATACTCAGGTGGCCGGCCCGCTTGTCGGTTCCGCCCTCGTGCAGGCCCGGGCCCAGGGCCGGGGACACCGGGGCCGATGCGGCAGGGTTGGCACGGATGAATTCGTCGCGCTGTTTCGCGACCTCGGCGTCGGTGGTCTGGAGGAAGCCAGCGGCATTGGTCGCCTGCTCGACCCAGAACCGCGCATGCGGCTTCCGCTCGCTCTCGTAGGTATCGAGAATGCTGTCATCGGCCGCGCCGCGCTTGACCAGGTCAAGCTTCCAGACGAGGTTCGCCACGTCGCGCACTCCGGCACACAGGCCCTGCCCGAACAGCGGCGGAGCCTGATGTGCGGCGTCTCCGGCGAGGAAGATGTTGCCGGCGCGCCACTGCCGGGCGATCCGCCCCCGGAAGGTGTAGAGCGCCTGCCGGTCAGCCGTAAACTTATCCGCCGGCAGCACACCGTGGCTGATCCGTTCGACCGCCGCCGCGGTCACGATTTCCTCGGGGTCGTCGTCGGGCATCAGCATGAACTCCATCCGCACCCGGGTGCCTGGCAGACGGATCCACAGGGCAGGCCGGGTGTGATGGCCCAGGAAGATCATGTCGGACGACAAGCCGGGACTGTCTTCAAGGATCCCGTCGACGACAAGCCACTGCGCATCCTCACCCAGTTTTTCGGTGTCGATGCCGAGCGATTGCCGAATCTGGGAGCGGGCGCCGTCGGCGGCAATGGCCCACCGTGCACGGATGATCGATTCGCTGCCATCAGCATCGCACACAGTGACTTCGACGCCCTCGTCAACATTTCGAACCGCGGCAGCGGTGCTTCCGCACCGGAGCTCGACGCCGGGGAGTTCCTCGACGACCTCCCGGACCAGGCGTTCGATGTCGGGCTGGTGGAAGGTGAGATCGTCATGCCACCCCTGGCTGCCGAACCTGCCCGTGGGCACCGAGATGAGCACCTCGCGGGCTTCATTCTCGATGTGCATCGAGGCCATCGGCAAGGTGGCCTCCGCGAACCGTTCCGCCACCCCCAGCGACTGGAGCGTACGGAAGGTCTCGCCGTCGAAGTGCACCGCGCGGGCCGTCGGCCACATCTCGGTATCGCGTTCGAGGCCGACCGCGGTCAGGCCCGCCCGGCCGAGCAGCGCCAGCGCGGTGACCCCGACCGGGCCTCCCCCGATCACGACCACGTCAACCTCGGCGATGTTGCTCATCCCACTCCTTAGTGTTCAGTACGTTTCGTTTCGAATAGAATGTAACACCGGTCACTCCGCTCCCGCAAGGGCCTGACGGCCGCCTGCGTATGCCGGCGGGTCAGGCCTTCCAAACGGTCTTGAGGTTGCAGAACTCGCGGATGCCGACCGCCGCGAGTTCGCGCCCGAACCCCGAGCGCTTAATCCCGCCGAACGGCAGCTCCTGGTAGGAAACAGTCATGCCGTTGATAAATACCGCTCCCGCTTCGAGATTCGCCAGGAACCACGCCTCCTCTTCCGCGTCGCGGGTCCACACGGCGCTGGAGAGCCCGAAGGAGGTCTGGTTTGCAATCCGCAGCGCCTCTTCGCGACTGTTCGCCCGGTACAGCGAGGCGACCGGTCCGAAAGCCTCCTCCTGGACGAGCCGCATGTCGTCGGTCAGGCCCGCAACCACGGTCGGCGCATAGAAAAAACCCGGCCTGTCAGGGATTGTGCCACCGGCCAGGATCTGCGCCCCCCGGTCCCGCGCATCGTCCACAAGCTCGGCGAGTTCGTCCCGGCCCGAGCGCGTGGCCAGTGGGCCGACCTCGGTGGCAGGATCGAGCGGATCGCCGACCACCAGGTCCGCCATCCGCTTGGCGAATTCGGTGGCGAAGGCCTCATAGACGTCGGCGTGGACAATGAACCGCTTGCCGGCGATGCAGGACTGGCCGTTGTTGTTGATCCGCGCCCGCACTGCGGTTGCCGCCGCCTCGTGGATATCGGCGGACGGCATGACGATGAACGGATCCGACCCGCCGAGTTCCAGGACGGCCTTCTTCACGTGGTCGCCGGCGATTGATGCGACGGAGCGCCCCGCAGGTTCGGATCCCGTTAGGGTGACGGCCTTGACCCTTGGGTCTGCCAGCACACCGGCGACCTCAGCCCCGCCGATCAGCAGCGTGCGGAAGGAACCCTTCGGGAATCCTCCCCGTTCGAAGAGCGTGTCGAGGAACATGGCAGACTGGGGAACGTTGGACGCATGCTTGAGCAGTCCGGAGTTGCCCGCCATGAGCGCGGGAGCCGCAAACCGGATGACCTGCCAGAGCGGGTAGTTCCACGGCATGACCGCCAGGACCGTCCCGAGCGGCTCGTACCGGGTCCACGCCCGCGAAGCACCGACCGCCGCAGGGTCCTCCAAGGGAGCGTCGGCAAGGAATGCCTCCGCGTGCTCGGCGTAATAGCGCATCGCCTTCGCGGACTTGAGCACCTCGGCCACCGACTGCGCGATCGGCTTTCCCATCTCGATGGTGATGAGCTCCGCAAGACTGCCTGCCTCCTCGGTGAGGATCCCGGCAGCGGCGATCATCCATGCTGCGCGCTGTTCGTACCTTGTTCCCCGGAGCTGTCCGGCGGCCTCGGCGGCCTCGGCGACCCGGATCTGGACCGCTTCGGACGTATCAGGCTCAAATTCCTTTTCGGTCAAGCCGGTGGTCGGGTTCACAGTGGCGATTGCCATGGGCTGGGCCCTCTTTCCTTGAATTTCCTTTGAGGCGGGGTTGTGCTGATGAGTATATGGGATACGATTCGTATCGGACACAATTTATCTGTTCCGCTTGATTTCCCGGCCCCGGCCCGCAAGTGCGCGGCCGTCGCACAACGCATAAGGAGCGAAAGCCCGTGAGCACCGATGGTGACCTGCCACCAAGCCTTCCGCTGTTCCTCACCGATTCCGATGTAGCCAAGCTTTCCGACTGGCCCCAGGCGATCGAGGCCGTCCGCGCGGCGTACAGCGCCACCGATGACGAGGCCCGGACGCCGGGCCGGATCTTCGCCCAGTCCGAACGCGAATGGCTGCGAATCATGCCGTCGGTACCGGGCAGCGGCCGCTTGTTCGGCGCCAAGTCGATCGCCGGCTCATTTGCCGATGGCCTCCGGGTCAGTTACCTCATCTCCCTCTTCGACAAGGACACCGCGGACTTGGTCGCGCTGGTGGACGGTAACCGGGTCACCGGGCTCCGCACGGCGGCGACTTCCGCCGTCGGGGCCTCGACGCTTGTACCGCAACGGCCCTTGCAGGTCGGAGTGATCGGTTCGGGCTTCGAAGCGCGGTCACACCTCACTGCGCTGTCGCATCTGGTCGAGTTCGCCGGCATCCGCGTGTTCAGTCCCACACCGTCCAATCGTGAGTCGTTCGCCCGCGAGTTCGACGGAGTTTCTGGTGCGGCGGCCCTCGCCGTCGCCTCCGCCCAAGAGGCAGCGGAGGGCGCAGACCTCCTCCTCTGCGCGGCACGGTCGAGGGACGAATCGCCGACCCTGCTGAGCGAATGGGTAGGGCCCCATGCAGCCGTCGTCTCCATCGGTTCGACGACGCCGGCACAGCGCGAGCTGCCCGCTGATCTCATTGGCCGGGCCGCCGTCGTCGTTGTCGATACTTATGACGAGGTAGTCAATGGCAGCGGCGACATGATCGCCGCACGCGCAGACAGTGTCGATGTCGATTCGATCGTCGTCACACTGAACGACGTGCTCGGTGGCAAATCCCCGATCGATCCGGAGCAGGGCATTCGGATCTACAAATCGACCGGCTCCGGCCTGCAGGACATCGTCGTCGCCGAGATGCTCCTCAACCGCGCTCGAGCCGAGGGCATCGGCACCGTACTGCCCGTCGGCATTGTCACCACTAGAAAATGAACAAGGATTAAGGAGAACCCGATGGTGGACTACACACGGTCCGAGGCCCGCGCTTGGGCGAAAGAGAAGTTCGGCGGCACGATCGCCGTCACCCATCCGTCGTACACACCCGACTTTTCGGGGATCAACGAGAACGCGATCCGCCACGACGTGCTCAAGCTGAAGGAACTCGGCTTTGCCGGCACGCTTCTGGTTGCCGAAGTGAATGTCACGGTGGAGGAGTACGCCCGGATTGCCGCTGTGGCGCGCGAAGCCGCCGGGCCTGACTTTGGCCTGTTCTTCCACGCCATCTTCAACACGTTGGAAGAGAACATCCGGGCCGCCAAGCTCGCCGAAGCCGCCGGCGTCGACCGCGCGCTGCTGGCCTACCCCGCGTCCTTCTGGCCGACGTCCCACGACCAGGTGTTCGACTACACCAAGGCCTTCTGCGACGAGACCGGGTTGGCCACCATGCTGTTCCCGCTTCCGGCTTGGGGATTCGAGCGGATCCACCCTGCAGGCATGGATGTCTCTTTCGTTCGGCGCGTGCTGGATGCCATCCCGAATATTGTCGCAATCAAGGCGGAGCAGGCCTACCCCGGCATCCCGGGCGTCATGGAAATGTACCACCATTTCCGCGACGAGGTGCTGATCTCTTGCCCGATCGAGGCCGAGACCATCCCGCTGATGTCCGTGCTCGACTTCCAATTCTCAGGCACGAGCAACACGAACTGGATGAGCGACTACTACCCCCGTGCCTTCGAACTGGCACGGACCGGTCAGTGGGAGGAAGCGATGAAACTGTACTGGCAGGTTCATCCGGCCCGTCAGGCCAATGGTGCCGTGTCGTCAACCTCCACGCCCGGGACGAACATGATCAACCGCACGCAGTGGAAATACCAGGAGTGGCTCGCCGGCTTCAACGGAGGGGCCCTCCGCGCGCCCGCCCCGAAGCTGCCCGACCGCTTCATGAAGCAGCTCCGGGCCTCACTGGTGGCCTCGGGCCTCCCGGTCACGGACTCGCCGGACGAAGAGTTCGTGCGGGGCCGCGTCTCGGCCTGACGCTCGCCGGGCGAGGAACTTGATGGTGAACCGCTCCCCTGGATGGGACTAAGAAATTGGTCCTTCCAAGGGAGCGGTTTTGCGTGGTGTTGATGGCAGAGACGCGGAACCCATCGCTCGATGCGGTGAGCGATGGGTTCCGCCTGCGGAGTCGTCCGAGTCCTAACCGGCAGGCGTCCGGAGTGCGCGGCCGGTTCCGCGGTAGACTGCGACCGTGCGGTCACCTGCACGCACGATGACATCCACGATGACGCGCCGTGCTTCGTTGAAGGCAACTTTGGCCTCGGCGATCAGCCGCTCGCCGACGTGCGCGGGAGACAAGTAGCTGATGGACGCATCTGCCGTCGCGATGCTGGCACCCAGCGTGTTCGCCGCCATGGCGAATGCAGTATCGGCAACGCTGAAAACGAAGCCGCCATGGGCGATGCCGTGCCCATTGGCCATCTCCGGCGCAACGTCGAGCACAGCGACAGCCCGCCCGCCGCTGGCTCCTTCCACGGTCACTCCCAAGCGCTCGAGGCTTTGATCCGCTGCCAGCATGGAGCGTGCCGGCTCGTCGATGGTGGTCGTCACGTTCACGAGAGGCGCTCAACGATCATGGCCATGCCCTGTCCCCCGCCCACGCAGAGGGTTGCCAGGCCGAGCGTGGCGTCTGTGGTCTGCAGCCCGTTGATGAGCGTGCCGACAAGCCGGGCCCCGGTGGCGCCGAACGGGTGGCCCAGCGCGATCGCTCCACCGAACGGGTTCACGTTCTCCGGGTCTGCCTTGAGCCGGCGGACAACGGGGACGACCTGGGCGGCAAACGCCTCGTTCAGTTCGACAAGGTCGATGTCGTCGATCGACAAACGGAATCGTGCCAGCAGGCGCAGCGAAGCATCCACCGGGCCCAGGCCCATAATCTCCGGTGAAAGTCCACTTGCAGCGGTCCCCAGAATGCGGGCGAGCGGCGTAATCCCCAGTTCCTTGGCCCGCCGTGCGCTCATGACGATAAGGGCGGACGCCCCGTCATTGAGCGGGCTGGCATTGCCTGCAGTGACTGTGCCCGAGGCGAGGAAAGCCGGCTGGAGCCCGGACAATCCCTCCATTGTTGTCGATGGGCGAGGGCCGTCGTCGGCATTCACCACCCTTCCCTCCGCGGTGGCCACCGGCACGATTTCCCGGGCAAAGTATCCGGCGCCGATGGCGCGCGCCGCCCTGAGCTGGGACTCCAGCGCCCATTCGTCCTGGTCCCGCCGCGTCGTGCCGGTGGCGCGGGCGACAAACTCTGCGGTCTTTCCCATGTCGATGTAGATGTCCGGTTGCTCGCCGCGGTTCCGCGGGTCGGACCATGGCGCGCCGGATTCGAAGAGGTCGCCAGCGCGCCGGCCCGCAGCCGCGAATCCCGGGTAGGGCGAGGTAGTCACCGGCGGCGTCGAGGACGTCGACTCAACTCCGGCGACGAGGAAAGCCTCGCCGTCCCCGGCCCGCACAGCTTGTGCTGCCATCGCGGTCGCTTGGAGGGACGAGGCGCAGAAGCGGTTGACCGTCACCGCCGGCAGATGGTCCATTCCTGCCAGGACCATCACCCGGCGGCCGATGTTGTCTCCCTGCGCACCTTGGGGAACTGCACAACCCACGTAGGCATCGGCCAACTCGGTTGGGTCCAGCTGCGGTGTTCCTGCGAGGGCTCCCCTGATGGCCGCGAGGGCAAGGTCTTCGGGCCGCTCGCCCGCGAACGCTCCCTTACGGGCGCGGCCGATCGGCGTTCTGCGGTAGGCGACGACGACCGCGTCGTTCGGTGCAATGGCGGTATTCACGTCAATGGGTCCTTTCGGCAGATTCGTATGCTACGGCGATCCGCCCAAGTGTGAGGGGGAATCCGGCCAGACAGGAGCGCCGCAGGATCAAGGGAGGCAACCGTGTCGTCGTCGACCGGTGTCCTAATGCAACGACGGGGCCGATGAGCACCTTAGGTACCCTTTTAATACTATACGAACCGTACCGTATAGACAACGACTGAAGGAGCGCGCATCGCGGGCGATCGGGCCAGCCCAAAGCGTGTTGCCCAGGGGGCCCCTACCGGCTGCCATACGGACCCGGCATACCCACTGGAAACTGGTTCGGACCCGCTTATCGCTGGCCGGCGAGCCCCTCCAGGGCCAATTGCATGATGGCATTCGCAGCGTCCGCATCGAGGGGGCCGGACTGAAAGAGAAGCCGGAAGTACACCGGGGAGTAGAGCAGCTCGGTCGCAAGCATGGGATCCAGGTCGGAGCGTATCGTGCCTTCTTCCATGGCTCTCCGAATCAGCACTGTCACGGCGCGTGAGCGGGGAATCCAGAACCGCTCCTTAAATTCCGTCATCGTCGCCTCGTCATACTGCGCTTCGGCGACAAGCTGGGAAATAAGCCGCCCTTCCGGTCCTGCATAAATCGCAGCGAGCGAAGCGAGATGCTCACGCAGAGCATCAATAGCCGGCACGTCTTCGCGGACCGGGGTGCGCGCGACGTGATTTTCCAGGAAGGTATCGATAACAACAGCAGCCTTGCTCGGCCACCAACGATAGATTGTCGTCTTGCTGACGCCTGCCTCGCGGGCGATGCGCTCGATCGAGAGCTTCTGGACGGTGAGCGCAGGTCCCGACTCATCGAGCAACGCCATAGTCGCCTCGAGAATCGCCTTGTGACTTTGTTCGCTTCGTACCGCCATGCGTCCACCTTATGAGTTGAGAGTTCCAATACGGAACGTACACCATTAGGTCCGCATGCCGGGGCAGCGAATCTTGCTGGCAGGATCCATCAGGCGCCCCATCCAATAAGCGACCATCCGGTGCGCGCCCTTGTTCACAAAGGGCCGTCCCAGTATCGTATTCAATACGATACGTTTTGAACAGTTAGATCATCCAATCGCCACAGAACCCGTGCGGCATTCGGAGTCGTGAGTGGATATCGAGGCGCCGCAATTGCTACTTGAGAGGCCCTCACGCAGGCCTCGATCAAGCATGACTAAGGAGAAATGAATGCCCCAAGAAGCTACCACCGTCGCCGAGGTTCTCTCGAGCCCCTGGAAAATCTACGGTCTCACGATCAAGAACCGCTTTGTGCTCAGCCCGATGGCCGTGCTCCAGCCGACGAAGGACGGCCACCCGAGTGACCAGACGATCGCATTCCTCACTGCACGTGCCCGCGGCGGCGCGGGGCTGCTGATTATCGGCGGCGGTGTCGCCACCGAGCGAGGGAACCAGGAGGCGCCGTTCCAACCGCTGATGCGCTTCGACCGGGACGAGTTCATCCCCGGCCTCAAGCGCATGGTCGATGCCGTCCACGAGCACGGCGTGCCGATCTTCGCCCAGATCTTCCCAAGCTTCGGGGCTATGGGCGTGCCCGGTGAAAGGCGGCCCACGCGGGCAGCCAGCCCGAAGCCCGTCCGTATGGCGGCGCCGCGGCTGCCGCACGGCTTCTACATTCCGGGCGGACTCACGAACCCGACCCCGGTGGAGATCACCAAGGAAGAAATCCTGGAGGTTCAGGACCAAACCGTCGCCGCTACCCTGCGTGCGAAGGCCGCCGGCTTCGACGGCATCGAACTCGGCGCCCACATGCGGTACCTCTACTCCTCCTTCCTGTCGCCGCGGACCAACTGGCGAACCGACGAATACGGCGGCAGCGCCGAGAACCGTGCCCGCATCCTGACGGACACCGTCCGCGCGATCCGGGCCGAGGTCGGCGCCGACTACCCGGTGGGTCTTCGGATGAGCGTGAATGACCATCTGCCGGACGGGCAGGGTCCCGAGGGGTTTGCGGAGACCGCGGCGATCATTGCGAAAGAGGGCGTGGGGTATATCGCGCTGACCGACGGGAACTACGAGTCGATGGACGACAATCTTCCCTCGTCGTCGGGGTCGATGCTGGCGCACGCTGAGCCTCAGGCGTTCCGTGCCGCGCTGCCGAACGTCCCGTTGCTGCTGAGCAGCACCTACGATCCGCAGCAGAGTGCCGACGCGATCGCCAACGGCCACGGGGACGGCATCATGCTTGCCCGGCAGTTGTTGGCCGATCCGGAGTTCCCCAACAAGGTGCTCCAGGGCAGGCTCGATGAGATCGTCTGGTGCGACCACGACAACTCGTGCCTGCGCCGGTTGATATTCAACGTGCCCGTCCGCTGCCACAAGAATCCTGCCATGGGACGTGAGGCTGCTCTGGAAGGTGCCAGGGAACCCGTCTCGGTCAAACTCAAGCGCCCGGCGGAAGCCCTGCTGATTGCCGCCACCGGATCACCGACCCTCATGGGCATTGCGGACCGGTTGGCGAGCTCCAAATCGAAGGCATCCAGGAACTGACGAATCCGCAAAACCGCTGCGACGACGGCGCCCACCTGAGCGGGCGCCGTCGTCGCAGCATCTGTGGGCGTCTGCGCCGGCCTACATGATGGCGCTGGCTCCGCCGTCGACGACGAGGTGGGCGCCGGTGACCCACTTTGCCTCGTCGGAGGCGAGGTAGAGGCCGGCATAGGCGACCGCGAGCGGGTCTCCCGGCTTGCCGTCGATGGTGCGCTCAAAGATCGGTGCGACGGGTGCATCCTCGCCGAACTCGTCGAACATCGCGAGCACCGGCGGCGTCGCCATAACACCCGGGCTTAGGCAATTGACGCGAATGCCGGCAGCGATTCCCTCTGCCGCCAACTGTCGGGTGAGAGCGATGACCGCGCCCTTGGCGGCGGCATGGGCGGCCTGCGGCAGAGCCCGCGCCCCTTGGACTCCGGCTCCCGAGCCGATGTTCACGATGGCGCCGCCGGCTGCTGCCAGGTGCGGCCAAGCTGCCTGGCAGGCGTGCCACACCAGATGCAGTTCGTTCTGGATGGTGAATTGATAGTCGTCATCGCTCGTCTGGGCAAACGGCGCGAATCGCGGCAGGCTGGCGTTGTTGTAGAGCACGTCGATCCGGTCGTGACGTGCGACGGTGTCGGTGATCCAGCGGTCGATGTCGCCCCGGTCGCTCAGGTCCACCGGCGCGCTTGACTCGATCGATCCGCCGTCGGCCTGGACCAGGCGGACGGTCTCCGCAGCGCTGCCGGGGTTGAGGTCGCAGCCAACGACCGTGGCTCCCTCACGTGCGAACAGTTGCGCGGTCACGCGGCCCATTCCGCCGCCGATCCCTGTCAGCAGGACGACTTTTCCTTCCAGACGGCCACCAGCCATGGATCCTTCTCCTTGCCTCGTCGTAGTAATGCATTCCACGCAACCACACGCGCGCAGGGGCAGGTGCCGGATCGGATGCATGGTGCAGTTCGCGCACACTTCTGTGCACGAACTGCACCGTGAAGTCGCGGAGCCACCCACGCCGATGCACGGTGCCGCACCATGAACAGCACAGGCCACACCTCACATTCACCGCATCAAAGGAGATGAAGAAGATGACCAGCACCACTTCCACGACGTCGACCCGCCCGCTCCCACCCGGCGTCACCGAGGCCGACCTCGACAGCGCGCTGGCTGCGTTCACGGCGGCGATCGGCGCAGACAAAGTGGCAACCGATGCCGAATCCCTGGCGGATTTCCAGGATCCCTTCCAGGTTCCGGGCACCGCTACGAACGTCCCGTCCGCCGTCGTCAGCCCGACGAGCGTCGAGGATGTCCAGGCAGTCGTGCGGATCGCCAACGAGTACAAAGTTCCGTTGTGGCCCATCGGCCGTGGCAAGAACAACGGCTATGGCGGCGCCGCGCCCCAGGTGCGTGGCTCGGTGATGGTGTCTTTCCGGGATATGAACCGCGTGGAGATCAACGAGGAGCTCGGCTACGCCATGGTCGAGCCCGGCGTGAGCTGGTACGACCTGCATGACGCGATCAAGGCCGGCGGGCACAACCTCGTCGCCTCCATCGTCGACATCGGCTGGGGAGGCGTCGTCTCGAACACGCTCGAGCACGGCCTCACCTACATGCCCTACTCGATCGACCAGGCTTCGCACTGCGGTTTCGAGGTCGTCCTCCCGGACGGCGACCTGCTGCGCACCGGGTCGGGCGCGATGGACAACAACCCGACGTGGCCGCTGTACAAGCGCGGCCTTGGCCCGACCTCTACCGAGCTGTTCATGCAGTCGAACTACGGCATCGTTACGAAGATGGGCTACTGGCTCATGCCGAAGCCCGAGGTGTACATGCCGCTCTGGCTGCGTCTCTGGGATGACTCGCAGCTTCCCGCCGTCGTCGACGCGCTGCGTGAGCTCATGCTTGCCGGCACCATCGACATGCGCCCGCAGCTGTCCAACACGCTGTGCATTGCCTCGATGCTCACGACCCGCGCCGAGTGGTACGACGGGAACGGTCCGATGCCTGAGGAAGTCATTGAGAGGATCGCCAAGGAGCTCGGCGTCGGCCGCTGGATGATGCGGTTCGCGCTATACGGCGACGAGGCCATCGTCGACCACAACTTCGCGAAGCTCAAGGCGCGCTTCCTGCAGATCCCGGGCGTCGACATCTCGGGCGAGAAGCACGGCGCCGATGCGTGGGAGACGCTGCCCAATCCGCACGAGCGGGTGCAGATTGGCGTGCCGAGCCAGGATCTGTACAAGATGGCCGGCTGGTCCGGCGGCGAGGAAGGCGGCCATGTCGACTTCTCGCCGGTGATCCCGCTGACCTCCCAGCACGCGCAGGCCGCCCAGAAGCTGATGTCCGAAATGTGCGCCGAGGCGGGGTTGGACTTCCTGGGCGGCATGCTCCCGATCAACGCGCGGGCCACCACGTTCATCAACGTGATTCCGTTCGACACGAAGAACCCGGAGCAGGTCGACAAGGCGTACGCGGTGGCGAAGCGGATGGTGGCCGAGGCGGGCAAGCGCGGGTACGGCGAATACCGCGCGCACCTGTCGTTCATGGATCTGGCGGCTGATCAGTTCGGCTTCAACGACCACGCACAGCGGCGCTTCAACGAGACGCTCAAGGACACGCTCGACCCGAACGGGATCATCGCTCCCGGCAAGTCCGGGATCTGGGGCACCCGCCTGCGGCAGGCGGGCTTCCCGCAGGCCTGATCGCGCGCATCGGGAAGCCCTCGCCCTACCAGACGGGCGAGGGCTTCCCCGCAGGATCGGGGAAGCCCCTGGCGTCCCTCGGGGCGCAACCGTGCACCTCGCGGAACGCCCTGCTGAAGCTCGCCGGGTTGCGGTATCCCCACCTCGCCGCGACCGTCGCAATCGTCGTTCCCGGTGACTTACGCAGCTCACCGGCAGCACCCTCGAGCCGGCGTTCCCGGATCCAGGCCGACACACCGGTACCGGAGGACGCGAAGAGCTTGTGCACGTAGCGCGTGGAGACGTAGTGGGCCTGCGCGATCTGCTCCGGACCAAGCTCCGGGTCCTGCAAATGCTCCATCGCATACCGTTGCATCCTGGTGAGGAGCAATTCCGGGCGGGACCGTGCATCGGGCATCGCTTCCTCGCCGTAAAGGCTGCGGAATATGGGCAGAATCATCTCTGCCGCACCCTCCGCGTCGCTGCTCGACAACCCTTCTCCGCCGGCGACCGTCCGAGCGAGACTCGCGAGAAACGGCGTAGCAAGTGGCGTAAGCCGCCTCTCCCCTGCGTCCATCCGTGTGGCGGTACGCCGGGTGATGTTGTCGGCCCGCGACCCGATGAACCATTTGGGAACGCTGAACACGAACACCTCGAAACCGTCGCGGCCTTCGAACGTCGACGGCCGCGACGTGTCCTGGCATGCGATGTCACCGGGTTGAAGCACGCAACTGCGGTCATCCTGCTCGATGCCAATAACTCCCCTGGTCAGCAGGTAAAGCAGGATGCACTCCGGATCGGCGGCGGCAATCATCTGCGGCGTGCGTGCAACCCGGTGCGGAAGGCCCTGGATGGACCGGACCGCGACCGGCCCCATCTCGCCGCCGGCCAATCGAGCCTGGAACGAAGACGCTCCGACTGCCTCAACGCGCATCGGGAAGAAGTGCTGGGCGATTCCCGCCGACCAGTAGTCCCGGCGATCGGCCGGGGGCACCGACCGGGTGTCGAGCACGGGAGTCATCGGTCCAGCCTGACTGGAACTCCCGGTTGAGCGCACGCATCGCTATGCAAGCAGGCTCGACACTTTTCCATCCGTCTCCTTTGACTGTTGATCGGCGTGCACACGATGGTGCACGCCGATCACGATGAGCGGCCCTCTCCGCCGGTGCCATATTAGCTAGGCCCGACCCGGAGCTGTTAGCTACTCGGGTTGTTGAAGAACTCCTTGAGAACATTGTCAGGGAAGAACATCTCCGGGTTGCCGGCGAGATCCGTGGAATCCGTGGTCTTCCACGCCGGATCCACCAGCTCCTCAAGATTCGTCCGGTCCACAACGAAGGGGTTGTTGACGAATTGGTTGATCTTCGGCCCCTCGCCCTTGAGGATGCGAAGGGCGATGTCGACAGACACCTGCGACTGTCTCACCGTGGGAGTCGTGGAACCAACGTACGGGTAGTCACCGTTCTGCGCAGCCCAGCTCGCGAAGCCCTCTGTTGCCCCGATGTCCGCAATGGGTGGCGCTTCGAGTCCCGACTCTTGGAAGGCGTTGAGCACGCCGAGGCCCATAGTGCCGGATTGCAGCACGCCATCCACTCCGGCCGGATTCGTTGCAAGATACTGCAGTGTCGCCGTCTGCGCGGTGGTCGCTTCGAAGAAGCCTGTCACCTCGCCGGCTACCGACACCTCGGGGCACAGCTCGAGCACATTCCGGAACCCCTCCTCCGCATAGAGTTCGTTCGAGATGCCCGGGATACCCGTAACACGCAGGACGTTGCCCTTACCGCCGATCGCCTTCAAGGTGCCCGCGCCGACATTCATCGCCTGCAACACGCTATTGCCGGTCACCGATACCGCATATTCCGAGTCGACGATCGACTGCAGGGAGATGACGGGGATGCCCGCCTCGCCAGCGGATTTCACCGCGTCGACCGACGGCTCGCCGGCCAGGGGAATGAAGAAGATGACATCCGGTTTGAGCGCGACAGCCTGGCTGAACTGCTGCAGCTGGAGGGGCACATTGGTCGGGTCGTCCGGAGCAAGGTCTGCGACGATCTCGACGTTGGCGGCAGCAAGCTCCTTGCGGACCGTGTCGAGCATGACCTTCACGAATGCGCTGGCCGGCGGCATGCCAACGATGGCGGCCGTGTATCCCCCGTCCTTCTTGGACTTCCAGTCAGCCCAGGCGGACTTCCTGACCGGCAGCGGGTAGGCGTTGTAGGCAGCCGCCGTCGCCGGACTGAACTGGGCGAGCAGCCCGTCAGGGTCGTTCGCACCGATGTCAGGCACAGAGCCGCACTGACCCGCGGCGGCTGAGCCAACCGGCTGAGCCGCCGACCCGGCGCCTGGACTCGCAGAGCACCCTGCCAGCCCAAGTGCAGTCATGGTGACGACTGCTGCACCGATGAGGCCAGGGTGCCCCAGATTCGTAAGCTTCTTCATTCTTTGTTCGCTCCTCCTTGAGTCAGCGCGTTTGTGCGCACGTCAGAGAACACTAGACCGATGCGATACGTTTCGTCTAGTATCATTCGTGGCATATGTCACAGACGAGCTCCAGGGAGGAGTGATGATGGAAGATGAGTCGGCAGGTCTTCACCTGTCAGCGCTGAGCAAACGTTTTGGAGCAACCAGCGCTCTCACTGACGGCCACTTGCACGTCAAACCCGGCGAGGTACACACCCTCCTCGGGGAGAACGGTTCGGGTAAGAGCACCCTCGTCAAGATCATTGGCGGCGTGCACCGGCCGGACAGCGGCACCCTGAGGCTCGACGGCGAAGCGCTCACCTTCCGCTCACCCCAGAAAGCCAATGCCGCGGGGATCGCGACGGTTTTCCAGGAGGTGCTCACCGCCGGCAGTCAATCGGTTCTCGAGAACATCTGGCTCGGCACGGACGGCGTGTTCCGGCGCCGTCACAGCAGCGTCGTACAGCGCGCGAACGCCGCCGAAGTGCTGGGCCGCCTGGTCGACGGCATCCGGCTGGATTCCCCTGCCGGCGAGCTGTCCCTCTCAGGCCGGCAGGCCGTTTGCATTGCCCGCGCACTGGTCCGCGACCCTCGCGTCCTCGTCCTCGATGAATCGACAGCAGCACTCGATGTGCAAACCCGTGACCGGCTGTTCGCGGAAATGCGACGGCTCAAGTCTGCGGGCTGCGCCATCCTGTTCATCTCCCATCGCATGGACGAGGTCGAGGAGATCTCGGACCGTGTTACGGTCCTCCGCTCCGGCCGGACCATCTCCACCGTGGACCGCAGCACCCTCTCCATTGGCCAGCTGATTTCCGACATGACCGGGGCATCGAGCGTCGTCGAACATCAAATCCGGGAACGCGAACTTGGACCCATAGTCCTCCGGGCACAAGACGTCCGGCTCTCCCCCGGGGCCGAGCCCATCAACTTCGAGCTGCGCCGTGGTGAGCTTGTCGGGCTCGCCGGACTGGAGGGACACGGCCAGGACCAGTTCCTTCGCCGGTTGGCCGGGCTCGCCACCGGTGAAGGAGTTGTCACCCAGATCGCAGCCGGCGGCGGCAACAGCCACAACTCCGCCGCCGTCCGGAACAGCAACGCCTATTTGCCGCGGGAACGCCGGGGCGAATCCCTGTTTGAACCGATGTCGATTCGGGAGAACTTTGCGTTGCCAACCATGTCCAAAGACCGCCGGGGTCCACTGTTGAGCGGACAGCGCATGGCCGAACGGTTTGCCGGCGCCGCGAAGGGCCTCAGCATCAAACTTGGCAATGCCGACGACGCCATCTCGACGCTGTCGGGCGGGAACCAGCAGAAGGTACTGTTGGCCCGTTGGCTCGCCACCGACCCCGGAGTGCTCTTGCTGAACGATCCCACGCGGGGCGTAGACATCATGACCAAACGTGAGATCTACGCGGCCCTCCAACAGCTCTGCGCAGAGGGAATGAGCGTGGTCGTGCTCTCCAGCGAAGTCGAAGAGCACGTCGAGCTCGTCGACCGGGTGCTCGTTTTCCGAAACCAGAGCGTGTCCGCCGAGATCGGGCGGGCCGAAATCGGCAATCAAGCTATCGTCGCAGCCTACTTCGGGCAGAAAGTCGCAGGTGTCGTATGAACCGGGTGCTGGGCTTGTTTCAGCGATGGCCCTTCGCGTTCGCGATGCTGCTCTGCGCGGTCCTGCTGGTGGTGAACCTCGTCGTTTCTCCGAGCTTTGTCTCCCCGTCGCGCCTCGGCATGACACTCGCAACACTGGCACCGTTCGTGCTCGTCGGCTTCGCGTCCACACCGGCCATCCTCTCCGGTGGGATAGACATCTCCGTGGGCCCCCTGGCAACGCTGATCAACTGCGTTTTCGTCGCCATCCTGATCCCCGCCGGGCTGGGTGACTGGCCCTTAGCGGTCCCTCTCCTGCTGGGCATCGCGATGGCGGTCGGCGCCATCAACGGCGTGCTCGTGGCAATTGTGCGCCTGCATCCGGTCGTGGCAACGACCGGCGTGCTCTTCCTGCTCATCGGCGCCTCGTTGACGATCGCCAAGAACCCCGTTATCGCGCCGGACAACTGGACCCGGCCGCTGGCCGGTTCCATCGGCGTCGTACCCGGTGCGATCATCACGCTGGGTGCCGCGGCGCTCGTCTGGTTCGTCCTGAAGCGGACCGTCTTCGTCAGCAACCTCCTTGCGACTGGCGAAAGTGACTCGTCAGCTTACGGATCCGGCGTGAACGTGACCGCGATCCGAGTGCTCGCCTACACGCTGGGCGGACTCTTCGCCGGCATCGCCGGGATCGCCCTGACTGCCCTGCTGCAGGCATCCGGCTCCACCCTCGCCACGACGTATGCGCTTCTCGGCCTGGCCGCTGCGGTCCTCGGGGGAACGAGCCTCGGCGGTGGACGGGGCAGCCTGCTGGGGACGTTTTTCGGAGCGCTCGCCATCTATCTCCTCCAGCAGCTGCTCACTTCCGCCGGGGTCCAACCAAACCTCATCGAATTCACCTACGGCCTGCTGCTGATCGCCGGCGTCGTACTCGGAGCAACGCTGCTAAGCCCTCGAATTTCACGGAGAACCGCATGACCACACAGCTTTCAGTCGCCACCCCCACACCTGCCGAACCCCGATACGGAATCTGGCCCCGCACGCGCAGGCTGGTGCTGCAGCAGCCGATCCTCCAAGTGCTCGTGCTCGGCGTCGTCGTTGTCTGGCTCCTGGTGACGGTTCCCGGCATCGCAAACCTTCGCTCGGCCACAGCGCTCCTCATCATTGCCTCACTGCTCTCGCTCGCCGCGATGGGCCAGACTTTGGTGGTGATCCTGGGCGGGCTCGATCTTGCGATTCCCGGTTACGTGATTTTCGGCGCCTTCGCCGCAGCAAACCTGGCCGGCGGACAAGGCTGGCCCGTCCCCGCGGCTTTTCTCCTGACGATCGCCGTATGCGGCGGGCTCGGCGCGACCATCGGCTTTCTCTGCCATCGGCTGAAGGTGGAGCCGTTGATGATGACGCTCGGCATGGGAGCCGTCCTCACCGGAGGTACCTTGTTCCTGGCCAATGGAAACTACGCCTCCGCCCCGGCCGGGTTCCTGCGCGGTCTTGCCGGAGTCACCAGCACGACGTTCGGCATACCGATTCCGCCCATCATCCTGATCGTGGCAGCCGCTGCAGTGCTGTTGTGGCTGGGGCTGACCCGTACACCCGCCGGCCGCAGCCTGTACGCAACCGGCATCAACGCCCGCGCCGCGAGGCTGACCCGCATCAACACCACCGCGGTGTGGACACTTGTGTTCGCCGCCTCAGGTGCACTCGCCGGGATCGCAGGGATGTTCATCGCGAGTTTCAGTTCCGGCTGGGCACAGTCGATCGGCGAACCATACCTGTTCTCCGGGCTGGCCGCCGTACTCGTGGGCGGGACCACCTTCGGATCCATCCGCGGCAGCTTCACAAGAACGCTGCTGGGCGCCCTCATCCTCACGGGACTATCGACAATCATCGTCAGCAACGGCTTGGCCGAGGCACAGAGCCGGATCATTTACGGGGTCATCATCCTCATCGTTGTGGCGCTCTACGGTCGGGAACGGCACGTCCGAGACCGCTTCTGACTGCACGGCCCGGCGCCTGCCCGGCGCCCTGACAGTCTCCCAACGCCCGAGACGTTCGATGAATGCAGATCGAGCGGCAATCCAGAAAAGGCAATACCGCAATGACAAACCACACCGACAGCGCTTCCAAATCCGATGCGCTTCGACAGGGCGACCATGTTGACATCCACAGCAACGGAAACTTTCGCTGCAGCGGGTACGTGGAGGACCTGATGCCGCAACTCCGGATCGTGTGGATCCGGGATCTGCGCACCGGGGAACGCAAAATGCTTGCCACCGACGAGCACTGCATCGTCCGGCACTAGCCATGGCCCGGCAAGACGTCATCGCTTTCAGCGTCGAAGAGGCCGACCGGCTCCTCAATGCCGCCGTCGAAGAGCTCCAGCATCTGGCCCGCCAGCAAAACGGCCCTGGCATCCTGGTCACCAAGACCGGACCAGGACAGTTCACGGTGGAACTAAGCCAAACTGTGCCCTACGGACTCACCATCGAAGCACTCGCTGAACCCGCCCACGGCTGCACCGCCTCTGCAAATTAATGGAGAGGCGGTCCAGCCGCGACCCCCGAAAACAAGCGCAGGCCTGCCTAGATGTGTGACGGTCTTATGCAGGCGGCGGCATCGCGCTGTCAGCTGTTCCCAAGCAGGCGGTCCAGCCAGGCGGCGACGGCGTCGGGCATCTGATCATAGTCCCGTTCCAGCATCATCAGGTGCCCGTTGCCGTGTTTGCCGAGCTCACCCAACTGAAGTTGGCGGCCCTGGGCATCGGACCTGCTGGATGCCGTGGATATCTTCCTCGGCAGGGCGTACGGGTCCAAGAATTCCGCCGGCCGGGTGCCGGCCTCTGAGAATTTCCCCAAAGCGTGTCGAAAACGTGTCGCCAGGCCTGTGCCGGGCAAGGAAAAAGCTCCCCGACCCAGCATTTGCGCTGGTCAGAGAGCTTTTGAAGTGGAGCTTAGGGGAATCGAACCCCTGACCTTTTCATTGCGAACGAAACGCTCTACCAACTGAGCTAAAGCCCCGTAGTCCGGCCCCAGGGCCGATCCACTGCGTTCGATCATATGTCCCGAACCGGAATTTCGCCATTCGGCGTGTAACGAATCTGCACCTCCTGCGCGGCCGCGGCGTTCTCTGCGCCGGCCGGACCTAGGATCGAGTCATGGACGGCCATTGGCCCTCCATGGCCGCACCGCTGCCGTTGTCCAACCAACTATCCATGCCCCCGGAGGCCTGAGGCACCATGGAAAACCAAGTCCTGAAGATCGTCTACACCTTCTTCCTCGGTATCATCATTGCCCTCTTCGTGGGCCTGGGCATCCGCACCTTCTACGCCCCGCCCGAAGCGCCGCAGTTCCCGGTCACGCAGGTCACCAAGGCGAACCCGACGGACCAGGAACTGGCCGAGCAGCAGAAGCAGCAGGAGGAATACGACCGGGCCTACCGGGCCTACGACGAGCAGAACAGCATCTACAACCGCAACGTCAGCACTATCTCGCTGGTGGCCTCGGTGGTGCTGCTCGGCCTGAGCCTGCTGCTGGAGAAGCGGAACCGTGTGCTGGCCAACGGGGTCCTGCTGGGCGGGCTCTTCACCCTGCTCTACAGCATTGGCCGGGGCTTCGCCTCGCAGGACACCCTGATGACGTTCATTGCCGTGACCGTCGGCCTGGCCGTGGCGCTGTTCCTGGGCTACCGCAGGTTCTTCGAAAAGCCGACGGCGGCATCCGCGGTGAATCCTCCGGCATCCGGCACGGGCACAACCTGAACCGGGCTTCGAGCCGCCCTTAACCAGCAAGGCCCCTGGCCCTCCGGCTGCGGAGGAGTCAGGGGTCTGGCAGGGTGTGAACAACATGGCAGGACCTTGGCCAGGTCCGTTACAGGTCCGCGACGGGGTATGCCGTGTGCCTGCCAGCCGCGGGCCTCACGGCTTGTGGCCGGACCCGCATTGGTAGCCATCAGAACAGTTTTCCCGCAATCCGTGCAAGCGCAGATAATAGGATTGGTCAATCTGATCAGCATTACCAGCGAGACGTGACAGGAAGTGGTCATTTTGCAGGAACTGGACCAGACGGACCGCCGCATCCTGCTGGCACTGGACGAGGATCCCCGGATCCCGGTCATGCTGTTGGCGCAGAAGCTGGGCCTGGCGCGCGGAACGGTGCATGCACGGCTCGAGCGGATGGCAGCATCCGATGCGCTGCGGCCGAATTCCGCCCGGCTCCTGCCCGCGTCCCTGGGCCGGGGTGTCATGGCCATGGTCAGCGCCGAATTGGACCAGAGCAAACTCAACGACGCCGTCGACGCCCTGCGCGGGATTCCGGAAGTCCTTGAGTGTCATGCACCGGCCGGAGATACCGACCTGCTGCTGCGCGTGGTGGCGCGCAGCCCCGATGATCTGTACCGGGTGAGCGAGGAAATCCGGCTTTGTCCCGGCATCACACGCACCTCCACCCAGATGTTCCTGCGCGAGGTCATCCCGTACCGCACCACCGGGCTGCTGGCCGGGGACTGAGCGGCCAAGGAAGCGGCCTTCAGAGGACGAAGTAGTACGTAACCACGCCGATGCTCCAGACGGTTCCAGCCGCGAACGCACAGCCGAGTTCGGCCAGCACGCCCAGCCCCATGGCCTTCAGCGCCGCGACACTGGCGCCCGCCGCGTCCCGGAAATCCCGCCGCCGAACGAATTCGCTGAGCAGCAGTCCCACCGCGAAACCGACGAACAGACCCACCACGGGAATCACGAACATGCCGGCAATCCCGACGACGACCCCGACCAGGATCGAATGGTTGGGGACCTGGCGTTCCTTCAGCTTCCTGCCGGTCAGGACCGCACTGGCCAGCATGCCCGCGGCCACGAATACCATTCCGACGGCGAAGACCACCCAGCCCACGGTGTTCTGCAGCGCCAGGGCCCAGACGAGCAGCGCAATCGCAATGCTGACCGAACCGGGCAGGACGGGTACGACGACGCCGGCCAGGCCGACCGCGATGAGCAGACCGGACACAATGGTGGCAATGAGCTGGGAGTCCATGGTCCCAGCTTAGAGACTGGGGCGCTCCCACTAGGGCCAGGGCCGGTCGGCTGCGCCCGGATCTACCTGCCTCCGTGGCTGGACCGCTCCGCTGCCGCGGCGCTGCTGTCGCCAGACACGCCGCCCGCGTCCGGGCTGCCGCCGTCGTCGCCCGAGCGGCCGGCTGCCCGGCGCCTGCGCCAAACGACATAAGCAGCGGCCAGGACGGCGGCGCCGGCCAGCACTGCTGCGGCCGCCGGGGACTCCAGCAGCAGGGCGATCCAGGCGGCCGCCGCAGCCAGGCCCACCGTCGCATAGACAACCGCCCAGATCAGGCTGCCCAATACGACGGCGGGCAGGAAGTGGCGCTGCGGCATCCGGGCCAGGCCGGCGCTGCCGATGACAGCGCTCTGCAGGCCCACGGTGAGGAAGCAGAGTGTCACCGCGAACGGGCCGAACCTGTTGATCAAGCGGCGGGCCCGCTGTATCACGTCGCCGTTCAGATGCCTTTCCAGCCGCGTCCTGCGGGCACCGGCGACGAGTCCGCGGGCCAGCCAGTAGGTGCCGTTGGAGCGCATCATCGCCCCGCAGAAAAGTGCAAAAATGGCCCAGCCCAGCGGGAGGTTCAGGAAGATTTCCATGCCCAACCCCCTCCGCAACTGTCCGGACCCATCTATTCTACTTTCCGTAGAAAGGCCGGGTGGTCAGCGGGCGGCGAAGGTGGCCGTGAACGAGCCCGACGCGAGGGTGTGCGCCATGATGTTGAACCGTGCCACGGTGTGGCTGGTGCTGGCAGGCAGCCCAAGCTTCTCCACGTCCAAGGCATACACCGTGAACACATAACGGTGGGTTTCTCCGGCCGGCGGGTTCGGGCCGCCGTAGCCGGGGTGGCCGTAGTCGTTGGATACCGCCACGGTGCCGTGGGCGGAAGTATCCGCACCGAAATCAGTGGTGCCAGCGGGAATGTCGAATTCGATCCAGTGCCAAAAGCCGCTGCCGGTGGGGGCGTCAGGATCGAAGCAGGTGACGGCGAAGCTCCTGGTGCCGCCCGGGGCACCTTCCCAGTGCAGGTCCGGTATGTGGTTGCGGCCGCCGGCGCTTCTGGCGGCGTAGGCCGAATCGATGACCGAGCCGTCCGGGATTGCCCGGCTGGTCAGGGTGATGCTCCGTGGCTTCTCCGCCAGCGGATCCCGGATCTCAAGCGCACCTTCAAACATGAGGGATTCCTCCTTGGGCGTATGGATTTGATGGCCACGGACAGGCTACCGCTGTTCGGGCGCCGGCCGCACCGGGCCTCACCGTACGCCCTTGATCCGGCGCACGAACACGGCGCCCGACAGGCCGACGACGGCGGCCGCGGCGAACAGTGCGCGGTAGCCGCCCAGGTACAGCACAATCGGCGCGGCCAGCAGCGGCGCCAGCACCTGCGGCAGCGAATTGGCCACATTGATCACGCCCAGATCCTTGCCTCGGTCCAGCGCGTTGGGCAGCACCTGGGTCAGCAACGCGAAGTCAACCGCCAGGAAGATGCCGAAGCCGGCGCCGAGCACCGCCGCCGCGACCAGGGCCGCGGGCCAGGTCGGCACCGCGGCCACAATCACCGAGGCAGTGGCGATGGTGGCTGCGGAGGCGACCACGAACGGCTTGCGCCGGCCGACCCTGTCGCTCCACGGTCCGCCCAGCACCGCTGTGACCACCACCATGGCAGCGTAAATACCGGTCAGGACCAGCACGCCCATGGCCGGCTGCGGGTACCGGACCTCGTCCTGCAGGAAGTAGAACAGGTACAGCGTGAAGAGGCTGTTGCCCAGGTTCACCAGGAAGCGGGTCAGCCAGGCCCAGCCGAAGTCCGGGTAGTGCCGCGGCGAGACGTAGAAGCCCCTCAGGAACGCGGCCCAGCGGAACGGCGGCCGGTCCGCCCGGTCCAGCGGAGCGCTGCGCCCCCGGAACACGAACGGCAGCGCACAGGCGAGCAGGAAGACGGCGCAGTAGAGGTAGCCGAGAACAAAGCCGCCGGCCAATGTGGCCAGGACGGCGCCGAGCACGATGCCTACTGTCTGGCCCATGGCGGCGATCCCGCCGATCTGCCCGCGCTGTGCCGCAGGAACCTGGTCCGGCACCGCGGCCGTGACCGCTGCGTAGGCAGCGTTGCAGCCGGCCTGGACCAGGCACCAGCCCAGCACCATGACAGCCACTCCGGGCGCCCCGGCCAGCAGCATCAGGGCGGCGAAGGCCAGCACGGTGCCGCCCAGGACCCACGGCACGCGCCGGCCGAACCGGGAGGTGGTCCGGTCGCTCAGCGCCCCGGCCACCGGATTGGCCACCAGCGACACCGCCGCCCCGAATCCCGTGGCCAGTGCCAGCACCGCTTCCTTGTGGGCCGGATCAAAGGCCTGGGACTGCTGCGCCAGCAGCACCTGCAGCGGTCCAAAGAACGCGGCGTTGATGCCCAGGTTGGTCAGCGCCACCGCGGCGACCCAGCCGGGGCGCACCCGCCCCACGGGCTCGCGCAGGGCTGCCGGCAACGACGCGGACGGAGTGCGGCTGTCGTGTCCGCCGGCTTCCGGGAAGGTCATCTGCGTCGGGACTCCTCGCTGTGGCATTGCTGGGTTGTGGCATTGCTGGGCTGCGGCATTGCTGGATGGGCTTCCCCCAGCGTAGCGCCGCCGGCCCGTCCCGCAACGGCGGGAACACGCCGTCGTGCCCGTCCAGACCCGGACACGACGGGACGGGAGGCGCACGCCGGACGGCAGGCCGGAGGGCGCGGCCGCCGAGCGGCTCAGCGTGCTGTGGTTTCCGGGGCGGTCTGCCGCACGCGTTCCCGCGCCAGCTTCCGCAGCCCGTGCGAGACCAGCACCGGCTCGGGCCAGCGGGGCGAGAGGCTGTCCCCCAGCGTGACGCGCCGGATCTTGCGGGCGAACAGGGGCAGGACCCACTCGTCCAGCCACTGCCAGTCGCGCTGGATCCGTTCGGCCCAGCCGCTGCGCTGGAACGGATCCAGCGCCACCGGCTTGAGCGTATGCCGCACACCCAGGACGTCCAGCACCTTGGCGGCCATCAGCCGGTGTCCCACCGGGGACATGTGCAGCCGGTCCGTGTCCCACAGCCGCGGATCCTGGTAGACCTCGAACGCCCAATGGTCCACCAGCAGCGCCCCGTAGCGGCCCGCGATGTCGCGCACCGCCTCGTTGTACAGCCAGTTCCGGCGTTTCATCGGTCCCAGCACCGACGGCAGCATCACGTCGAAACCGGTGAACAGCACCAGGCGTGCCCCGGAGCCGGCCAGGCGCTGCACCGCCTCCTCGTAGCGCCGGACCAGCGAGGACATGTCCTGGCGCAGCTCGAGAATGTCGTTGCCGCCGGCATAGAAGGAGATCAGCGTGGGCCGCATGGCGAGGGCCGGCCCGATCTGGTCCTCCACAATCTGCTGCAGCCGCTTGCTGCGGATGGCCAGGTTCGCATAGCGCAGCCCCGGGTCCTGCTTGGCCAGCTGCTTGGCCACCCGATCCGCCCAGCCGCGCACCCCGTTGGGCAGCCGCGAGTTCCGGTCCCCCACCCCCTCGGTGAAACTGTCCCCCAATGCAACATACAGGCCGGCCACAGCGTCATATTAAGCCCGCAGGACACGCGGCGGATACGGGCGGGCAAACTCCGAACGAACTCTTGGCCGTCCGGCCCCGGCGACGGCCTAAGCTGGTGCCCATGACCACCGCACAGACCACACCCGCCATCGCCGTCACCGGAGCAACCGGACACCTGGGCCGGCGTGTGGCCCGGCTGTTGTCCGGGGAGGGGATTCCGGCGCGGCTGATCGTACGGGATCCGGCCCGCGCACCACGGCTGCCGGGGACGACGACGGCGCGGGCCGATTTCGGCGACCGGCAAGCCTCGCGCGCGGCGCTGCAAGGCATCCAGACGCTTTTTATGGTCTCCGCGGCCGAGACGCCGGACCGGCTGGAGCAGCACGTTGCGTTCATCGACACGGCGGTTGAGGCCGGCGTGGAACATATCGTGTACACGTCCTTTTTCGGCGCGGCGCCGGATGCGACCTTCACGCTGGCACGGGACCATTACGCGACCGAAGAGAAGCTGTGCGCCACCGGGCTGAAGTACACCCTGCTGCGGGACAACTTCTATCTGGACGTGCTCACCGACTTCGCCGGCCCGGAGGGCGTCATCCGCGGCCCGGCCGGGGACGGACGGGCCGGCTTCGTGGCCCGGGACGATGTGGCACGCGTGGCGGCGAAGATCCTGGCCGAGCCGATCCCCCATGCCGGCTTCACCTATGACCTGACCGGACCGGAATCGATCACGCTGGCCGAGGCAGCGGCGATCATCACCGAGGTGACCGGCAAACCGACGTCCTACCTGGACGAGACCGTGGAAGAGGCCTACGCCTCACGGGCCCGCTACCAGGCCCCGGACTGGCAGCTGGAGGCGTGGGTCAGCACCTACACGGCCATCGCCGCCGGTGAACTGGACAAGGTAACCAACGACGTCGAGCTGCTCACCGGACGGCGGCCGCTGGACCTGCGCGAGCTGCTGGCCCAGCCGGCGGAGGGGTAGGCCGGCACACGGCCGGCCCACCACCGGTGTCGAGGGCTCAGGCGTTCCAGAGGCCGTAGGAGTCCGCGAGCGCGGAGATCTTTTCGGCGCGGGCCAGACGCGGCAGATAGGACCCGTCCCCCACCACGGCACCGGCAGCGTGGGCGTCCAGCAGTTCGTGGGCCCACTTGATCTCGGACTCGCTCGGCGACAGGCCCTTGTTGATGGTGTCCGCGGCTTCCGGGAGCAGGCAAAGCTTGCCGGTCATGCCCATGGACGCGGTCACCTTGCAGGCTGCCAGCAGCTCGTCGCCGAGGGCACCCACGGTGGGCCCGTCGATCGGTCCGGGCAGCTGGCCCACGCGCGAAGCCACCACCAGCTTGGAGCGGGCGTAGGCCAGCGCCATCGGGTCGTCGCTGGCACCGGTGTCGCGGCGGAAATCCCCGACGCCGAAGGCCAGCCGGAAGGTGCCCGGGGCGCTGGCGATCGCCGTCGCATTTTCGATGCCGACCGCCGACTCGATCAGCGCCACCACGGGGGTGCCGGCGTGCAGGCGCATGGCGGTATGGGTGACCTGTTCGGGACGCTCGGTCATGGCGAGCATCACGCCGCGCAGGCCGGGGGCCTTGGACAGTGCGGCCAGGTCCTCGGCCCAGTACTCGGTCTCCATGCCGTTGACGCGCACCCAGGCGGTCATACCGGTGGACAGCGCCTCCACCACGCGCTTGCGCGCCTCGATTTTGCCCGCGGCGGGAACAGCATCCTCCATGTCGAAGACCACCGAATCCGCCTCGGAGGCGAGGGCCGGTGCGAAGTTGGCTTCATCGGCGGCGGAGGCCAGAAGCCAGGAGCGGGAAAGCTTTGCGGGAAGGGCCGCAGCGCGGACGTTTCTGAAGGCGGGCATACCTCTACACTAGTGTTTCCCCCGCACGGGCTTCCAACCCCGGGCCGGTCCGTGCGGCCAAGATCACCGCCGTCACATCCGGCGTTTGGTCCGGCCCGTGGCCGGGGCCGTCCACGGGTCTTCCGGCCAGGGATGTTTCGGGTAGCGGCCGCGCATCTCGGCGCGGACCTGGGCGTAGGCCCCGGACCAGAAGGACGCCAGATCGTCCGTCACGGCCAGCGGACGGCCTGCCGGGGAGAGCAGGTGGAACAGCACCGGCACCCGCCCGTCCACCAGCCGCGGCGTCCCGGCCCAGCCGAAGCACTCCTGCAGCTTGACGGCGACGACCGGGCGGCCGGTGCCGTCCGCCGGGTCCGGGTAGTCGATGCGCACCCGCGAACCGCTGGGCACCTCGAGCCGTTCCGGGACCAGCCTGTCCAGCCCGGCCGCCTCCGGCCACGGCAGCAGGCGCCGCAGCGGGTCGGCCAGGTCCGTCCGGGAGGCCCCGCCGGCCAGGGCCTCCAGTTCCGGGCCCAGCCACTCGTCGAGCCGGGCCAGCAGCGCCGGCTCGGAGACATCCGGCCAGGGGTCGCCCAGCTCGCGGTGCAGCAGGGCCAGCCTGCGCCGCAGCCGGTCCGCTGCTTCAGACCAGCCGATGACGCCGAGACCACCGGCCGCCAGGGCACGGGCCACCGCGTCCCGCGCGTCGCCGGCGGACGGTCGGACCGGGGTGGAGCCAAGGGTGATGGCGCCGAGCCTGCGTTCGCGGCGGGCGGTGACCGCTCCGCCGTCGAACCTCGCCTCGACCGAATCGGAGGACAGGTGCCGGGCCGCGGACAGCGCCGTCTGCTCCTCCAGCGGCGCCGCGGCGCGGATGACCGCGCCGGTGCCGGCCGCATCGCGGCCCTGCGCCCGGGACACCTCGGCCACGGCCAGCCACTCGTGGCCGGTAAGCGGGCTGCCGGCCGGCAGCCCGGCCCGGGTCCCCGATGCCAGCAGGTAGTTCTCCCCCGCCGCGCCCGTCATGCGGCGCGCCACCCGGTCCGGGTAGGCGAGCGCGACGACGAAACCGACGGACTCGGCATCCGGCACCGGCGCAAATTCCTCGACTTCCCCGACGGCGCCGGGCCCGGGCTCCTGCTGCCGGGCCAGGTTCTCCAGCCGCCGGGCTTCCTCGGTCCAGCGCCGCGCCGACGGGTCCGTACCGGAGCGCAGCGCGGACAGCAACCGAATGAGGTCCGCGCCGGGCACCCGCAGGTCACCCGATACGACCGCGACCGCCTCGGCGGCCCGGCGCAGCCCGACCACGCCGGCACCGTCCAGCAGGGCCCGGGCCAGGCGCGGATCGGCGGGGATCCGGGCCAGGGTCCGGCCCAGCTCGGTGGCCCGGCCGGCCTGGTCGACGGCGCCGAGGTCGTGCAGGACCCGGACGGCCTCGTCCAGCGCGGCCTGGGGCGGAGCGTCCGGCAGCGACAACCCGGCGCCGCGCGGTGCGCCCCAGCAGCTCAGGGCGAGGGCGGCTCCGGCCAGATCCGCCACCGCGATCTCGGGGGTGGCATGGGCCGGGGCGGCGGCGAATGTCCGGTGGTCGTAGCAGCGGATGACGGTTCCCGGTCCCTGCCGGGCGGCCCGGCCGGCGCGCTGCTCCGCCGAGGCCTGCGAGCAGGAGACGGTCACCAAGCCGGACATGCCGCGGGTCGAGTCCCGCCGCGGTTCGCGCGCCAGCCCGGAGTCGACCACCAGCCGGACGCCGGGGACGGTCAGGGAGGATTCGGCCAGCGCGGTGGAGACGATAATGCGCGGCGGATCCGCCGGGCCCCGGCCGGAGACCGCACGGTCCTGGGCGGCCGGATCCACCTGGCCGTGCAGCTGGAGCACCTCGGTCCCGCCGGTCCGGCCGCGCAGCCGGGCCGCGACATGCGCTACCTCGCGGGCACCGGGAACGAAGACCAGCGCATCAACCCCGGGGTCACCCGCGACGGCGGCGGCGTGCGCGGCAGCGGCCGTGTCCGCCAGCTGGTCCAGGAAGCCGCGGGTCACACCGCGTTCGTCCAGCCGCGGACACGCGGTGGGAGCCCATTCGACGGTCAGCGGATACAACGCGGACGGACAGTCGACCACCGGCGCCGGGCCGACGCCGTCAGCGGATCCGATCAGGGCCGCGAAACGCGGCGCGTCCAGCGTGGCCGACATCGCCACCAGCAGCAGATCCCCGCGCAGCTGGCGGACCTCGCCGAGCATGCCGAGCAGCAGGTCAGTCTCCAGCCCGCGCTCGTGGACCTCGTCGAGCACGACGGCGGCAACACCGTCCAGCCCCGGGTCCGCGAGCAGGCGGCGCAGCAGGATGCCCGGCGTGACGAACTCGACCGCGGCCCCCCGCTCCGTGCGGCTCTCCCCGCGGACCGTATAGCCGCTGCGCTCGCCCAGCCTGCTGGCATCGAGGCTGGCCAGCCGGCGGGCTGCCGCGCGGGCGGCGACGCGGCGGGGCTGGGTCACGACGACGCGCCCGCCGCTGCCCGGGCGGTCCGCGATGAGGTTGGCGACCAGCGGCGGGACCAGTGTGGTCTTGCCGGTACCGGGCGGCGCCTGGACCACGGCGGTACCGGCAGGCCCGCCCGCACGCAGCGCCGCGGCAAGGTCGTCCAGCGACCGTGCGAAGGTCAGGCCGGCGCCGATGGCGCCCAGGTCGAAGGGAGCGGTACGGGCACGATCACGGGTCACGTGTTCCATTGTGCCCGGCGCATCACGCCGGTCCGGTGCGGGCGTCAGCCGCGCGGCACCGGGCCGGTGCCCAGCAGTTCCAGGGTCCGTGCTGCCGGCGCGACGCCGTTGAGCACGTAGTCGCCCACGGCCTGCTGCCGGTAGATGGCCGGATTGTGCGAGGAAATGGTGCGGGCGTTGCGCCACAGCCGGTCCAACTGGCGGCCCGTGGAAGTGGCGGAGGCCCCGCCCACTTCGAAGATGCGGGAAACCGTCCGCAGCACCAGGTCAATCACGGTGGCCTGGACACCGTAAACATGGGCTTCGGCCGCCGCGAAGTCGCCGCCGTCCGCAGTGCCGGCCAGCTGCGCCGTACTCGCCTGCTGGACCGTGCGGGCCGCGGCGAGGACCGCGGCCTTGACCGTTTCGACCGTCCCGAAGGTCTCGCCGACCACCTGGAGGACAACCGGATCCTGGGCCGGGGCCACGGTGGGATTGAACAGGTTGCGGGACCGGCCGCGGACAAAGCCGGTAATCTCCGCCAGGGCCGCCTCGGCGATGCCTGACAAGGCGGCCAGATGGACCAGTTGGTACACCGCGTGCTGGATGGTCCGGGTGAACGAGTCCAGGGACCGTGCCTGCAGGAAGCGCCGGTCGACTTCCACGTTGCTGAACCCGGTGGTGCCGGAACCCGTGAGCCGCTGTCCGAAGCCGTCCCAATCGTCCACGATGTCCACCCCGGCGGCGTCGGCGCGGACCTGGACGGTGACCAGGCCCGGTCCGCCGGAGCCGGTGCCCGGGGCCGCTGCGCTGACCAGGATCCAGTCCGCGAAGATGGAACCGGTGGTGTAGTACTTGGTGCCGTTGAGCAGCAGGCGGCCGTTTTCCTCGGCGACGCGGGTGGCCTGCTCGGTGAATGTGCCGGTCCGCTCGCTCTCGGCATTGCCGACCAGCGCCCCGCCGGCCAGTTCGGCGAACCAGAAGTCGCGGTACTCCTGGTCAGGGTGGGCCAGTACGTATTCGGTGAAGCCGATATGGCCGCGAAGCGCCTGCGGAATGTTGGAATCGGCCGCACCGAGGCCGATCAGCAGCAGCACCAGCTGCTCCACGGTGGCGCCGAAGCCACCGTGCTCCCGGGACACCCGGAGCCGGCCGAAGCCGGCTGCGCGCAGCCAGCCGATCTCCTCGAACGGCAACCGGCGGTCCTGTTCCCGGGCCACGGCACCGGTCCGGATCCGCTCAAAAACGGGCTGGAAGATCCCGAGCAGTTCCGCGTCGGTCACGGGGGCGGCAGAGGTTTCAACAATGGTCATGGCAGGGCTCCTAGGCGGACGGGCCGGCGGTCGCGGCCAGCGCGGGGGCGAAGGCGCCGCGGTAACGGGCGCCCGGATGGCGGTCCGGGAGCCGGTCCCGGCCGAAGAGCTTGTGCCGCAGGGTGCCCTCGGCGTATTCGGTCTTGGCCAGGCCGCGCCGCTGCAAGGTGGGCAACAGCAGTTCGTTGAATTCCTCGTAGCTGCCGGGCAGCCGCCAGTTGATCACGTTGATCCCGTCCACGCCGGCGGCCTGCCACTGGCCGAGCCGGTCGGCGATCTGCTCCGGGGTGCCGGCGATGTAGCCGCGGCGGATCCGCCCGTTGGCCAGGTCCGCCAGCGTCGGCTCGCGGTCCGGGGTGGCCCGGCGCAGCCATTCCACGTGGGCCTGCCCGCCGTTGTTCGGGATGTCGATCAGGCGCGTGTCGTCCGGCAGCCGGGAGCCGTCCGGAAGGATGCCGAGCGAGGCGTGGGTCAGGAAGCCGGTCACCGAGGCGTACCTGAGGTAGTCCTCCTCCTTCGCCCGGACCTCGGCCTCGTCGCGGCCGATCACCAGCGAGAGCCCCTGGAAGAACTTCACGTCCTGCGGATCGCGCCCGGTGGCGGCCGCCAGGGCGCGGGTGCGGGAGATGTGGTCCTGCGCCACCTCCGGGTTCGGCGTCACGATGAACTGGCATTCGGCATGCCGGGCGGCGAACCGGATCCCCCGCTCGGACCCGCCGGCCTGGAACAGCAGCGGGGTGCGCTGGGGGCTGGGCGAGGGCAGGTGCGGACCTTCGACCTTGTAGCGCGCTCCGTCATGGTGGATCTTGTGGATCCTGGCCGGATCGGAAAACCGGCCGCCCGCCTTGTCCTTGAGCAGCGCGCCGTCGTCCCAGGAACCTTCCCAGAGCTTGTAGACCACCTCCAGGTACTCGTCCGCCCAGTCATAACGGGCATCGTGTTCGGTCAGGGCCCGGTAGCCGAAGTTCCGGGCCGCGTTCTCCTGCGTGGAAGTGACGATGTTCCAGGCAATGCGGCCGTTGGAGATGTGGTCCAGGGTGCTCAGCTGCCGGGCGAAGTTGAACGGATGGTTCTGCATCATGTTCGACGTCGTCGCCAGCCCGATGTGCCTGGTCACGACGGCGAGCGCGGCCAGCAGCACGGTCGGGTCGCTGCTGGGGATCTGCAGGCCCTCATGCACGTTGTCCACGTACTGTCCGCCGGCCGGCCCGTACAGCCCGGAGACGTCCGCGAAGAACATCGCGTCGAACAGGCCCTCTTCGAGCGTTTTCGCGACGTCGATCCAGAGCCGGACATCGTTGAACTCGGCCTGCCGGGCATCGGGATGCCGCCACTGCCCGTGCTGGATGTGCGATCCGGTGTTCATCAGGAAGGCGTTGAAGAACAGGGGCTTGCTCATGCCAGGCCTCCTTCGGTGGCAGCGGCGCCGGACGGCAGCTGCGGCAGGGACGCGAGCAGCTCGCGGGTATAGGGCTGCCGCGGGCTGTTGAAGATCTGGTCTGCGCTGCCCTGCTCCACGGCCAGGCCGTCCTTCATCACCAGTACCCGGTCGCTCATGTGGTGGATGACGCCCAGGTCGTGGGAGATGAAAAGGTAGCTCAGCCCCAGTTCCTGCTGCAGGTCCGAGAGCAGGTCCAGGACCTGGGCCTGGACGGACACGTCCAGGGCGGAGACGGCCTCGTCCAGCACGATCACCTCCGGCTCCGGAGCCAGCGCGCGGGCAATCGCGAGCCGCTGCCGCTGTCCGCCGGAAAGCTGCAGCGGATGCTTGGCCAAATGTTCGGTCTGCAGCCCCACCTGCCCGGCCAGTTCCGCCGCGCGGGCGGTCCGCTCGGCCTCGGTCGGAAAGTCGGTGCGGGAGATGGCATCGAGCAGGATCCGCTCGGCGTTCCAGCGCGGATCGAAGGAGCTCAGCGGGTCCTGGTAGACCACGGTCACCAGGCGCCGCCGGGAACGCCTTGCCGCCGTCGAAATCCCGGTCCAGGCCCCGCCGTCGAGCAGCACCCGTCCGGCGTCCGGCTCGAGCATGGCCAGGGCCATCCTGGCGGTGGTGCTCTTGCCCGATCCGGATTCGCCCACGATGCCCAGCGTTTCGCCCACGCCAAGTTCGAAGGAGACGTCCCGGACCACGGTGCGTTGCACGCCGTCGGGTCCCTTATAGCTCTTGGTGAGCCCCTCGGCCTGCAGCACCGGCGGGGCCTCGGCCGGACGTTCGGTGCGGATGCGGCGGCTGGTCGCGGTGATCCGGGCCCGTCCGTCCTTGGACAGCGGGGTGCCCTTCGTGTGCGCGGACGGGACCGCGTCCAGCAGCGCCTGGGTGTATTCGTGCTGCGGGTCCTGCAGCACCCGGCGTGCCGGTCCCTGCTCGACGATCGCCCCACCCTGCATGACCGCCACCTGGTCCGCCAGGGTGGCCACGACGGACAGGTCGTGGCTGATCAGGACGATGCCGGTACCGCGGTCCTTCATGCCGGCCAGCAGCTGAAGGATCTGCGCCTGTACGGTCACGTCCAGTGCCGTCGTCGGCTCGTCCGCGATGACCAGCTTCGGATCGAGCGCGATCGCCGAGGCGATCAGGGCACGCTGGCGCAGGCCGCCGGACAGTTCATCCGGACGCTGCCGGGCCCGGATTTCCGGGTTCGGCACCCCCACGCTGGCCAGCAGCTCCACGGCCTTTGCCGCGCGGCTGCGCCGGTTGCCCCAGCCATGCAGCCGCAGCGCCTCCTCGATTTCCCTGCCTACCGGCCGCAGCGGGTCCAGCGAGACCAGGGCGTCCTGCAGGACGAAGCCGATTTCCCTGCCGCGCAGCTGCCGCCACTGCCGTTCCCCCAGCTCGGCCACCTGGTGCCCGGCCAGTTCCAGGGCGTCCGCCTGCACCCGGGCGGTGCCGCCCGGCAGGCCCACCAGGGTGCGCGCGGTCACCGACTTGCCCGAACCGGATTCGCCCACGATGGCCAGGCACTCGCCGGCGGCCAGGCTGAGCGATACGTCCTTGACGACATGGTACCGCTGGGTGTTCGGCGCGCCAGGCCGGCCGCGGCCGGCGGTGAAGGAGACATTCAGGTTCCGTACATTGAGCAACTGCCGGGTGGCTGTCGCTGCGGCGGACGGGTGTTCGAGGGTGGCGGTCATGACTGCGCTCCTTCGAGCTTCTTCTGGATGAAATGGCCCAGCGAGGTCGCCGCCAGGGCAATGGCGACGATGGCCAGGCCGGGCATCACCTCGAGCCACCAGGCCCGGGTAATGAACATGCGGCCGGCGTCCAGCAGGGCACCCCATTCCGGCGACGGCGGTGCGACGCCCAGACCGAGGAATGCCAGTCCCGAGGCCCAGACAATGGACTGGCCGATGCCGAGCGTGACGACGGCGACCAGCGGCCGCATCGCATTCGGGAACACATGCTGGCGCAGTACCGTCCAGCGGCTATGGCCGAGCGCATGCGCCGCTTCGACATAGCCGGAATGGCGCACGGCCAGCACCTGGCCGCGGATCATCCGGGCGTAGCCGGGGGCGGTGCCCAGGCCGACGGCGACAATCTGGGTGGTGACGCTGGGTCCGTAGATGGTCACGAACAGCATGGCCAGCAGCAGCACCGGGAAGGCGAAGAGCACCTCCAGGCCGCGGCTGACCACCCCGTCCAGCAGGCGTCCGCCCAGGCCGGAGGCCACCCCGAGGATAACGGCGATGCCAATGGCCAGGCCGGTGGCGCCCAGGCCGATCAGCAGGGATTCGCGAGCGCCGTAGACGACACGGGTGTAGAGGTCCCGGCCGGACTGGTCGGTGCCGAACGGGTGCGCGAGGCCGGGCGGCTGCAGCGCATTCGCCAAGTCGATGGCAAAAGGATCCCGATGGGTCAGCAACTGCGGCGCGATGGCCGCGATCACAAAGAACAGGACGACGGCGGCGGAGACGGCCGGTGCCAGCGGCACCGCGCGCAGCCAGGCGGCCGGCGAGGTGCGGGCCTGCGGCCCGGATGCCGGATTTGTCTTCGGAGTCAGCGTAGTAGTGGTCATGAGTTCTTCAGCCTCGGATCGATCAGCGTGTAGGCGAGGTCAACCAGCAGGTTCGCAACGACATAGATGGCCGCGACCAGGATGACGATGCCGCAGACCACCGGCAGATCGCGGGAATTGACGGCGGTGACCAGGATCTTGCCCAGGCCCGGCCTACTGAAGATGCTCTCGGCGATCACCGCACCGGAGAAGAGCGAGCCCAGGGCCCAGCCGGAGAGCGTCACTCCCGGCAGGACGGAATGGCGCAGCACGTGGCGCACCCGTACGCCCGTATCCCCCATGCCGCGCATCCGGGCGGAGAGCGCGAACGGCTGGTCCATGGCCTTCTCGAACTCGGTGCGGGTCACCTGGCCCAGGAAGCCCGCAAGCGGAATACCCAGGGTCAGCGCCGGCAGGACCAGACCGGCAAAGCCCGTGCCGCCGACCACCGGGAAGAGTCCGAGGTTCAGGGCGAAGACCACCAGCAGGATGACCCCGAGCCAGTACTGCGGCAGTCCCGCCGCCACCGCTTCCAATCCCGAGGCCAGTGCGGAAACCGGCCGGCTCCGCTTCGCCGTGCCCACGATCACCACCACCGAGATCAGCCAGGCCACGATCAGGGAGGCGACGGTCAGCAGGATGGTCGGTCCGATCTGGTCCGCAATCACCGAGGCAACCGGCTTGTGCAGCTGGTAGGACTCGCCCAGGTTCCCGGTGGCCAGATCCCCGAGGAAGCGCAGGTACTGCACGATCAGCGGGTCGTCGAACCCGTACTGCGCATTGATCGGTGCCAGTTCCTCGGCGGTGCGTTCCTGGACCTGGCCGGTGAGCTGGTTCAGCAGCAGGGTCGCCCGGTCCCCGGGCAGCAGGGCCTGGATCAGGAAGGTGAAGGTGGCCGCGGCCCAGACCACCCCGAGGGCGGTCAGCAGGCGGCCGCCGGCCCGGCGCAATCCGGGCGAGGCCGGCAGCTTGTCCGCCCGGCGCGAGGCGCCCCGGCGTTGCCGGGCATCTGGGCCGGTGCCGCGGGCACTGGCGGAGGAACCGCCGTCGTTCTCAGTTTCTTGCTTGGTTTCTTGCCCCGTCCCGGGGCTGGTGTCCACGGTGCCCATGGGTCATCACTTCGTGAAGTAGGCGTCGTGGAAGACCGGCTCGCCCTGCGAGGCCTCGAGCCAGACGTCCTTGAGCTTGGGCTGGACGGCCAGCGAGGAGGTCTGCGTGTACAGGCCCACAGCCACCGCCTCGTCGCTGAGCGCCTGCTGCGCCTGGGCGTAGTACTTATTGGCTTCCTCGGTGGTCTTGGCCGAATTCGCCTTCAGGATGGTCTTCTCGATCGCCGCGTTGTTGTAGAACGTGGTGTTCGCGTAGTTGGGCTTTGCCTTGGTGTTCTGCCGGAAGTTGATGTAGAGGATGCCCGCGTGCGGGCTGGTCCAGTAGCCCAGCGTCGCATCGTACTTGTCCGGGGTCGAATAGGCGCCGGAGAAGAGGTCCGCCTGCGTGACGGGCACCAGATTCACCTTGAAGCCGACGGGCTTGACCTGTTCCTGGAGGTTCTGCAGCGCGGTGGCGCCTTCGGTGGTGACGATCGAGTTCAGCCCGAAGACCAGGTCGATCGTCAGCTCCTTGCCGTCCTTGACCCGGACGCCGTCGGCATTGCGCTCGGTCCAGCCGGCCTTGTCCAGCAGTTCGTTCGCCTTGGCCTGGTCGAACGGGTAGTCGTCCACCACGTCCTTGTTGTAGCCCGGCGTGCTCTGGCTGACCGTGCCGTTGCCTTCGAAGGGCACCACACCGAGGAAGGCCGAATCCACTGCCGCCTTGCGGTCGGCACTGTAGGCGAACGCCTGGCGGACCAGCTTGTCGGTGAAGGGGCCCTTGACCGTATTCAGGGACAGCGTCACCGGACGGCCGGGCGTGATGTACTGCTGCACCTGGTACTGGGACTTGGCCGCCTCGAAGTCCACGGTCGGCACCTCGCCGATCGCGTCGGACTCCCCGCTGGCCAGCGAGCCGAAGCGGGAGGTGTTGTCCTGGACGAAGGACCAGACGATGTTGTCCACGTAGGCCGGGCCCTGGTGCCTGGCGTTTTCCGGGGCGGAGTTGTAAGCCGGGTTCTTCTCGAACGTCACGGATTCGCCGCGCTTCCACGCCCCGACGGTGAACGGGCCGGAACCGATCGGTGCCTCGCAGTTCTGCTGGTCCGTGCGCTCCTTCAGCGCCGTCGGGGACTGGATGCCGAAGTAGCCCTGGCTCAGCGCCGAAAGCAGCGGGGTAAATGGCGCCTTCAGCGCGATCTCGACCGTCCCGGCATCGACTGCCTTCGCGGACTTGTAGTATTCGCCGATGTGCGCCTGCACCGTGCCGTTGCCGCCGGCGGCCCAGTAGTCGAAGTTGTCCGCGATGGCCTTGGCGTCCACCGGCGTGCCATCGGTGAACTTCACGCCGTCCTTGAGCTTGAAGGTCCAGGTCTTCTGGTCATCGCTGACGCTCCAGGACTTGGCCAGCCACGGAACGATCTTGCCGTCGTCGGTCTGCGAAACCAGCGAGTCAAGCACCTGCCGGGACAGGAAGGCCTGCTGGACCCAGCCGCCGTAGATGCAAGGCGGTTCCTGCAGGTGGGCGTACCGGAGGGTACCGCCTTCCACCTTCTCCCCGCTGCCTTCGCCGGCTCCGGCAACACCCGCTCCCGCGCCGCAGCCGGCCAGTAGCAGGGCCAGCACGGAGGCCGAACCAGCCAAGGCGGTCCGCACGGCGGCGGTCCGGTGCCGTCCTCGACGGCGGAACGTTGAATCGGCGGGCGGCTGGTACGCCGGCTGGCGGTTTTCCACGGGGTGCTCCTTGGTGAAGTATTGCGGCTGGGATAAGTCCTGGGGCAGTTGCCTCCATAGCCGGCACATTGCGGCTCGAACACAGTGTTGTCCGCCGGCCGGCGCCGATGCCAGAAACCTGTCACACAAGGACCGGACCGGTCGCCGGACGTAAACCAAGGACCCAAGGCGGCTGCCGGAGACGTAATTGGCAACACAGGGCAACACGCAGTCGCGCGGCTCAACTCCGCTGGCCGGGGCTTCCGGCACGGTGCCACGATCAGGGCAACCAGCACCGAACAAGGTAGGAGCAGCAATGTCCCAGAACCCGTCCAACGACGCCGGCCGGCGCAAGCCTCTTCATTTCAACGCCTTCGTCATGAACACCTCCAGCCACATCCACCACGGCCAGTGGCGGCGGCCGGATGCCGGGCAGACCGAATTCAATGACGTGAACACCTGGATCGACCTGGCGCAGAAGCTCGAGGCGGCGAAGTTCGACGCCATGTTCTTCGCGGACGTCTCCGGCCTGTACGGGGATGCGGACGCCGACTTCGACGTGTACGTCAACGAAGGCCTGCAGATCCCGTCGAATGATCCAACCGTGTTGCTTGGAGCCCTCGCGGTGAAGACCAAGCACATCGGGTTGGCCACCACCTCGAACGTGGTGCAGAACCATCCGTTCAACTTCGCCCGGCAGCTGTCCACCCTGGACCACATCTCCGGCGGACGCATCGCCTGGAACATCGTCACCGGCGTGCAGGACAACGGGGCACGCAATTACGGTCTGGACGCGCTGACGGACCACGCCGAACGGTACCGCTGGGCGGACGAGTACGTGGACGTCACTTTCAAGCTCTGGGAAGGGTCCTGGGACGAGGGCGCACTGCTGAAGGATAAGGAGAACGGCCGCTTCTCCGACCCGTCCAGGATCCACAAGATCTACCACGAGGGCCCGCGCTACCGCGTCGAGGGCCCGCACCTGCCTTCCCCGAGCCCGCAGCGGACTCCACTGTTGTTCCAGGCCGGCTCCTCCGCCTCCGGCCGCGCCTTTGCCGCACGCAACGCCGAGGCGGTCTTCATCATCGCCCCAAGCCCCGCCGTCGCCCGTGAACTGATCGCGGACACCCGCCGGCTCGCGGTTGAGGCCGGACGCCGGCCCGAAGATATCAAGTTCTTCCCCGGGCTGTCCTTCATCATCGGTGACACCGAGGAGGAGGCCCGGGCCAAGGCCAAGTACTACGACGAGTACGTCAGCGTGGACGGCTACCTCGCCCACGCCGCGATCGTGGACAAGACCGGACGCGTCTACCCGCCGGACACCCCGCTCGCGGCCGTGGACACCAACACCATGAAGGGCTTCACCGAGTGGGTGTCCAAACACATTACCGACCGTGAGCCGGTAGTGGCGGACCTCGCCTACCTGCAGGCGCAGAACTCGCGGGTGGTCGGCACCCCCGAGCAGATCGCCGACAAGCTGGAGGAATGGCAGGACGCCGGCGTCGATGGCATCAATGTCATCAACTGGGTCATCCCCGGTTCCTTCGAGGAATTCGCGGACAAGGTCCTGCCGGTACTGCGTGAGCGCGGCCTGGCCCAGACCGAGTATGCCGAGGGCACCCTGCGCAGGAAGCTGTTCGGCTCCGACCACCTCAATGAGCGCCATCCGGCTGCCGCCTACCGGGGTGCCTTCGCCGCCGGCCCGCAGTCCTGGGTCGAGGCCGACGCGCTGCGGGCCGGGGTCACCTCCACGGCCTGATCCCGCCCCGCCGGCCGAGCGTCCGGGGACCCCTGCCCGCTCGCTTACCTCGCTTCGCTCGGAGCGGGGCCCTCGGCGTCTAGGCTGGGGCCATGGCCCAGATCAAACCCCGCACCACCGACGCCCTGCCGGAGCAGGAGGTGCTGAGGCTGCGCCGTGCCCTCGAGGACAGCGCGGATGTGACGGTCTTCGTCAACGGCACCACGGTAAGACTGCCCGGGCAGGCCGCCGGCGCCGTCGTCGACCTGCTGGAACGCTTCGCCCGCGGCGAGGCGGTGGTGGTCACCTCCGCCGAGAAGCTGCTGAACACCTCACAGGCGGCCGAGGCCGCAGGGGTGTCGCTGACCTATATGCGCCGGCTGACGGACAACGGCAGCATCCCGGTCCAGTACCGCGGCACACACCGGCGGATCCGGCTCGCCGACGTGCAGGCCTGGCTTGAGCAGCGCGGTACCACCACACCGGCGGAACCCGCCGAGTGACCAAGCCCACAGCGATCCTGGCAGCCCACCGGGAATGATGACGTGTCACCGGTTCGTTATAGACGGTGAATGTAGCAACATGCACCACCCTAGGAGAAACATGAGCATCCAGATTCTCGCCCTCGTCGGCAGCCTCCGCAGCGCGTCGGTCAACCGCAAGCTGGCCGAGGCAGCTGCGGCCCTCGCCCCGGAAGGCACCGAGGTCACCATTTACGAAGGCCTGGCCGAGGTTCCGTTCTACAACGAAGACCTGGATGCGGAAGGCTCCGTCCCGGCAGCCGCCCAGGCGCTGCGCGATGCCGCCAAGGCCGCCGGCGCCCTGCTCCTGGTGACTCCGGAGTACAACGGCTCCACCCCGGCCGTGCTGAGCAACGCCGTCGACTGGCTGTCCCGCCCGTACGGCGCAGGCGCCGTGAAGGATCTGCCCGCTGCCGTCATCAGCGCCTCCCCCTCGCCGTACGGCGCCAAGTGGGCCAACGACGACGCCCGCAAGGTCCTCGGCGTGGCCGGCGCGAAGGTGCTCGAGGATGCCTCGGTGACCGTGGGCGGCCGCTTCCAGGACTTCGCCGAGACCCACCCGAAGGACCACGAGGAGACCGCGGCAGAACTGGCCGGCGTCCTCGCCGCCCTGATTGGCGCACTGGAGCCGGTCAACGCCTGACCTGCCTGCAGGCCCAGCCTCAAGCCGCTGCCCGTGGCCGCCTGTTCCGTCCCGGGACGCGGCCACGGGCAGCGGCTTTCCTTTGGGCCCGGTGCGGACCGCCGGGCTTCAACTGCCGCCGCCCACGCTCTACGCTGGGTGGTGGCAGCTGCGCCGCTGCCCCCACCGACCGGAGGATTGCGCCGTGAATGTTGAGCTGGCCCCCGTTGTAACCCTGCGTAATGGCGCCAAAATGCCGTTGCTCGGCCTGGGTACCTGGCCGATGGAAAATGCCGAGGCGGCCGAGGTGGTGGAGGCGGCCCTGGAGCTGGGCTACCGGCTGATCGACACGGCCGAAAACTACGCCAACGAGCCCGGCGTCGGCGTCGCGGTCAAACACAGTTCGGTGCCGCGCGAGGACATCTTCATCACCACCAAGTTCAACAAGCAGTGGCACAGCTACGACGGCGTGGAGGAGGCTTTCGAGGCCAGCGCCCGGCGGCTGGGGGTCGACTACATCGATCTGCTGATGGTGCACTGGCCGGTGCCGGAGCAGGACCGCTACGTGGACGCCGTGGCCGGGATGACCAAGCTGCTGGCCGACGGACGCATCCGCGCCCTCGGCGTGTCCAATTTCAAGACCGCCCACCTGCGGCGCCTTTTCGATTCGGGGCTGGTGCCGGACGTCAACCAGGTCCAGCTCGATCCGCTGCATACCCGGCCGGACATCGTGGAGCTGCACCGCCAGCACGGGATCGTGACCGAGGCCTGGAGCCCGCTGGGCCGCGGCGGAGCCCTGCTACAGGAGCCTGCCGTCACGGCCCTGGCCGAACGGTACGGGCGGACCCCGGCCCAGATCGTGCTGCGCTGGCACACCTTGGTGGGGAACGTGGCCATCCCCAAGTCGTCACATCCGGACCGGCTGGCGGAGAACCTGGGGATCTTCGACTTTGTGCTCACCGGCGAGGAGCTCGATTCGCTCAGTGCGCTGAACAGCGGGGAAACCGGCCTGCTGGACGCGGACGTCTTCGGCCACTGAGCCGCCGACCCGCGCCGCGCCGGCACGAGGCAGGGGCCGTCCGAGACGGACGACCCCTGCGCTGCTACTGCTGCGTGCCGGCGGCTACTGCACCGTCATGGCCGCCACATCCGGCTCCTGGTCGACGAACTTGTACTCGACCATGAGCTTGCCCAGCTCCTGAAGCTGCGAGGTCTTGACCTCGGCGTCGAAGGTTTCCATCTTGAGCTTTTCGGCAACGGCGGCGTCCATGCCCATGAACTTCGGCAGCAGCGCACGCACGGCGTCGCCGTTGGCCTCCGCCTTGGCGAGCGTCTCCTCCATCGCCGCCTTGAAGTCGGCGACAACCTCCGGATTGTCCTTGACGTAGGCGCCGGACGAGAAGGTCACCATGGTCGGCAGTCCGGGCACCGCGGTCTGGTTCGGGTAGCCGACCAGCGTGTTGCCGGCGGCCAGTGCCCGGCTCAGGAACGGTTCGGGCAGCCAGATGGCGTCGGTGTTGCCGCGCTCCAGCTGGGCCTCCATGTCCTGGAAGGGCATCTCGTTGAACTTGAGCTTGGCCGGGTCCGCGCCGTCGAGCTTCGCGCTCTGCATGATCGTCAGGTCGCCCTGGGTCTTGAGGGCGTTGACGGAGGTGGTCTTGCCTTCCAGGTCCTTCCAGCTGGTAATGCCGGAATCCTTCTTGACCACCACGCCGTTGATGTCATCACTCTCGGCCTTCGAATCCGAGTAGCCGGTGACGATCTTCATGTCCAGACCCTTGGTCGCCGCGGTCATCACGGAGAGCGGGTTGCCGACGGCGAAGTTCAGGGTCCCGGTGGACACCGCCGGCAGCATGGCCGCACCGCCGGTGCCGGGCTGAAGCGTGACATTGAGGCCGTGGGCCTTGAAGATGCCTTCGTCGATGCCGTACTGCATGGCGGCCGAGGGGGCGATGGAGAGCACGCCGACGGTGACGTCCTTCAGGCCGCCGCCGGCGCTGCCGGAAGCGCCCTCGGTGGCGGCAGAGGAGCCCGACGGCGAGCCGGAGGCGCAGCCGGTCAGGGCCAGCGCGGCGATCGCGCCGCCGGCGAGCAACTTGGCAAGGTGCTTTTTCATTGCGTTCATCTTCCTTGATGGCAGGTGGTGGATAGGCTGCGCGGGCGCTGCGGCCCGCAGGGTCCTAGGCGTAGAAGCGGGCCAGGAACTCGGCGACGACGGCGGGGCGTTCCTCGCCTTCGATCTCGATGGTGTTCGCGGTCTTGATCTGCACGCCGCCCTTGACCTCGGCGACCTCGGCGATGACCGAGTGCAGCCGGACCTTGGCGCCGACCTTGACCGGATTGGTGAAGCGCACCCGGTCCAGGCCGTAGTTGACCTTGGTCTTGACACCGTCGACGTCGAACAGTTCGCTCCACAGCGGGATGATCAGGGACAGGGTCAGGAAGCCGTGCGCGATGGGGGCGCCGAAGGGTCCGTCCTTGGCCTTCTGAGGGTCCGTGTGGATCCACTGGTGGTCATCCGTGGCGTCGGCGAAGGTGTTGATCTGGTCCTGGGTGATCTCGATGTAGTCGGTGTAACCCAGGTCCTTGCCGGCCAGGCCGGCCAGTTCCTCAAAGCTCACAACTGTCTTGCTCATGGTTTTCCCCTTTGGGTTGGTGGATTTGTGGTCAGCGGAAGGCGCCCAGGCCGGTGATGGCCCGGCCGACCACCAGCGCATTGATTTCGTGGGTGCCTTCGTAGGAGTAGACGGCCTCGGCGTCGGCGTGGAACCGCGCGACGTCGGTGTCCAGCGTGATCCCGTTGCCGCCGACCACTTCGCGGGCCAGCGCCACGGTCTCGCGCAGCTGCAGGCAGACCTGCATCTTGGCCAGGGCGGAGTCCTGGTCCCGGTAGATCCCCTTGGACTGCTGCTCGGTGAGCCGGACCACCAGCGAGAGGGAGGAGGTCACGTTGCCGAGCATCCGGGCCAGCTTTTCCTGGACCAGCTGGAACGCGGCGAGCGGACGGCCGAACTGCTCCCGGCCGGCGACATAACGCAGGGCGGCCTCGAAGGCGCCGGCCTGCATGCCGGCGGCGATCCAGGCCACGTCCGAGCGCATCGCCCGCAGCATGGCTGCCACGTCCTTGAAGGAGTTGACCTTGTGCAGCCGCATGGATTCGGCCACCCGCACGCCCTCGAGCGTGATGTGGGCGTTCTGCATCATGCGCAGCGCGGTCTTGCCGTGGATTTTCTCCAGTGTGACGCCCGGGGCCTCGCGCTCCACCAGGAAGCATTTGACCTGACCGTCGGCGACGTCGCGGGCGAACACGGCCAGCACGTCGGCGGACCCGGCGCCGCCGATCCAGCGCTTTTCGCCGTCGAGCACCCATCCGGCGCCCTCGCGCCGCGCCGTCGTCGACAGGCCGCCGGCGATATCCGAGCCGGACGCCGGCTCGGTGAGCGCAAAGACACCCTTGAGGGAGAAGTCGACGACCTTGGGCAGCCATTCCTTCGCCTGCTCCTGGGACGCACCCAGCCGGACCGCAGTGCGGAAGAGCCCGGACTGGGCGTTGTAGAAGGTGGCCAGGGACGCGTCCGTGCGGGCCAGTTCGAAGTTCCGGAAGCCGTGGTAGATGCCGCGGGCAGGACCGTTGGCGGCCAGCTCGGCAGGTTCCATCAGGTCCAGGCGCACCAGCGGCTCGGCGAGCTGGTGCGGAAATTCGCCGCGCTCCCAGTAGTCCGCCAGCAGCGGCCGGGCTTCCTCGTCGAGGAAGCGGCGCAGCCGGCCCAGCACCCGGCGCTCGTCCGGGGTGAGCAGGGACTCGGCGTCGTAATAGTCGCAATCGTCGTACAGCCGGGTCTGCTCGGTGGTTTCAAGGTCAACGCTCACCATGGTCCTCCAGTCCCAGCAGCTTTACGGCGTTGTGCTTGAGGATCTTGGGCCGGACCTCGTCCCTGATCGGCAGTTCCGCGAAGGCGTCCAGCCATTTGGCCGGGGTGATCAGCGGGAAGTCGGTGCCGAAGAGCACCTTGTCCTGCAGCACCGAGCCGGCGAGCTTCACCAGGGACTGCGGGAAGTACCTCGGGGACCAGCCGGAGAGGTCGATGAACACGTTCGCCTTGTGCGTGGCGATCGAGTTGGCCTCGTCCTGCCACGGCACCGAGGGGTGGGCCATGATGATCTGCAGGTCCGGGAAGTCCGCCGCGACCTCGTCCAGCAGCAGCGGGTTGGAGTAGCCCAGCTTGATCCCGGCGCCGCCGGGCAGGCCGGCGCCCATGCCGTTCTGCCCGGTGTGGAAGACCGCCGGCAGGCCGAGCTCCTGCAGCGCCTCCCAGAGCGGGTAGAACCGTTCGTCGGCGGGGTTGAAGCCCTGCAGGCTCGGATGGAACTTAAACCCGCGCACCCCCCAGTCCCCGGCCAGGCGCCTGGCCCGGTCGATCGCGTCCGCGCCGGTGAGCGGGTCCACCGAGCCGAACGGGATCAGCACGTCGTTGTTGCGTGCCGCGCCCTCGGCGATTTCCTCGATGCTGTTCGGCTCGTGCCCCAGCCGGGTCCGGGCGTCGACGGTGAAGACCACCGCGGCCATGTTCAGCCCCCGGTAGGTCTCCGCGATCGAATCCAGCGACGGGGTCCGGTCCGCGGCCCTGAAGTACTTGCCCGAGGCCTCCATCAGCGGCTGCGGCAGCGAGAGGTGGCCGTGGCTGTCCGCCTCGACATGCACGTGCATGTCGATCGCGGCCAGCGACGCGACGTCCAGCGCCGGTTCGTAGCGCACCGGTGCCACGGCTACTTGGTCCCCGCCGGTTCCGGCTGCAGCTCGGCCGGCAGTTCGGGGAAGGACTCGCCCACGGACTGCAGCTTGTCCCCGAAGAGGGCGCCGAACTGCTCCGCCAGCGCCTCAAAGCTCCAGCCGCCGTCGCGGTACTCGGTGGCCACAGCCTCCGGATGGCTCCACAGCTGCAGCCGGTCCCCGCCGACGCCGATGGCCTGGCCGGTAACGTCCGAGGCAGCGTCGGAGGCCAGGAAGGCGACCAGCGGCGCGACGTCGGACGCGGTGCCGAAACCCAGTTCCTTGCGGAAGAACTCCGGCATGGCCTCGCCGGCCTCCTCAGCCTCCACCGCCTTGGCGAAGAACGGCACGGTCTTGGTCATGGCCGTCGCGGCCACCGGGATCACGGCGTTGGCGGTGACCCCGGCGCGCTTCATCTCCAGCGCCCAGGTGCGCACCATGCCCACGATGCCGGCCTTGGCCGCGGCGTAGTTGGTCTGCCCGAAGTTCCCGCGCTGGCCCGTCGGGGAGCCGATGGCGATGATCCGCCCGGCCACGTTGTTCTCCTTGAAGTACGCGTAGGCCTCGCGCACGCAGGTGAAGGTGCCGCGCAGGTGCACGTTGATGACCAGGTCGAAGTCCTCGTCGGTCATCTTCAGCAGGGACTTGTCCCGCAGCACCCCGGCGTTGGTGACCAGGATGTCCAGCCGGCCGAAGTTCTGAACCGCGGCGGCCACCAGGGCCTTGGCGGTTTCGGTGGATCCGACGGCGGCGGCAACTGCAACGGCCCGGCCGCCGCCGGCTGTGATCGCAGCCACCGCCTCGTCCGCCACGGCCGCGTCGACATCGTTGACGACGACGGCGGCACCCCGGGCGGCCAGTTCCCGCGCGTAGGCCAGGCCCAGGCCCCGGCCGCTGCCGGTTACGATCGCGACTTTCCCAGTCAGATTCATGGTCGAAGACATCTCAAACTCCTTTGCTTTTCCCGGTTCCCTGCTCCGGGTATTGGCGATATGCTGATCTAAATTCAATGACAACCTATACCATTGAAAAAGTCAATCATTAGTTTTTTCTACTCATCCAGAGCGAGGAACCATGTCCGCACAGCCAACGGAGGCCCCCGGAGCACAGCAGGAGGCATCGGCCTCCCCACACTCCGGCATCGAGCGGCTGCAGGGCACCGAACTGGCCGCCGAAGTCGAATTCCTCACGGCGCGGGCGCGGTCCCTGGGTTCCGGGCGGGCCAACCAACTGCTGGCGGACCTGGACCTGAAGGTCCGTTCCTATTCCGTCCTCTCGCTGGCCTGCAGCGGAGAGAACCCCTCGCAGCGCGAACTCGCGGACTTCCTGAGCCTGGATCCCAGCCAGATCGTCTCGTTGGTGGACCAGCTCGAAAAGCGCGGCGCGGTCACCCGGGAAGCGGACCCGCGGGACCGCCGCTCCAAAGTCATCGCGGCCACCGCCGCCGGACGCCGGCTGTACCGGGCGGCGGCTGCCATTGTGCGCGAATCAGAGGCCCAATCACTGCGCCGGCTCAGCACGGCCGAACGTGACACGCTGCGGTCGCTGCTCCAGCGCGTGGCCTTCAACGGGGACTGAGCACACCCTCCGGCCCCGCCCCTCCTCCCCCACCTCGCTGCGTTCCGGGAATCCACCGCGTTCCGCAGGTGCAGGGGATTCCCGGAACGCGGGGCGGGGGAAATCGGGGAGTTTGAGGGACATGAGGATACACGGACATAGAGCAGGCGCCCTTCCCGTAGCCGGGGAGGGCGCCTGCTGTTTGCCGCTCCTTAGGGTCAGTGCGCCGCCGCGGGGCGGTGGCCCTGCTTGGCGAGCTGGATCTGCTCGTAGACGTGGTGGCGCAGCTCGGTGAAGCGCGGCAGGGCGCGGGTGTTGAGCTGGTCGCGTTCCTCGGGCAGGTCGATGACCAGGTCCTCCTGGATCACGGTCGGCGAGGAGGAGAGGATGATCACGCGCTGGCCCAGGTAGACCGATTCGTCGATGTCGTGGGTGACGAACAGGACGGTGACCCCGAGCTTCTTCCACACGGTGCGGATCAGGTCCTCCAGGTCCGCGCGGGTCTGGGCGTCCACGGCGGCGAACGGCTCGTCCATCAGTAGCACCTCGGGCTGGTAGGCCACGGCGCGGGCGATGGCCACGCGCTGCTGCATGCCGCCCGAGAGCTGCCAGGGGTAGGACATCGGCACGTGGGACAGGCCCACGGCCTCGAGCGCCTCGTCCACCAGCTTGTCGCGTTCGGCCTTCGGCACACCCTGGTTCTTCAGCGGCAGTTCGACGTTCTCGCGCACCCGCATCCAGGGGAAGAGCGAGCGGCCGTATTCCTGGAACACCACGGCCATCTTCTTCGGCGGGCCGGAAACCACCGCCCCGTCCAGGAGCACCTGGCCCTCGGTGGGGGCCATCAGCCCGGAGATGCACTTCAGCAGCGTGGTCTTGCCCGAGCCCGACGGCCCGACCAGGCAGGCCAGCTCCCCGGCGCGCAGGTCGAAGGTCAGGTTGCGCACGGCCTCGATCGGCCCGCCGTCGGTCTGGTAGACCTTCTTCAGGTTCCGCACCGAGAGCATGGCCTGGCCCTCGGGCAGGGTGCGTCCGGCCGGTGCCGGGCTGCCGGCGGGCATAGTGGTCTTGTCGGTGGTTTCAGACTGCATTTTCTACCTCTCGCAGGCCGTGGTACCAGCGCAGGATGCGGCGCTCGGTGAATTGGAAGATGAAGGACATGGCCACCCCGATCAGGCCCAGGATCACGATGCCGGACCACATTTCGGGGATGGCAAAGGAGCGCTGGAACTGCACGATAGTGAAGCCGAGCCCGGAGGACGAAGCGAACATTTCCGAGATGACCATCAGGATCAGGCCGATCGACAGGCACTGGCGCACCCCGGCCATGATCTGCGGGCCGGCCGAGGGCAGCACCAGGTAGCGCACCCGGGCGGCCCCGGTGATCCCGTAGGTGTGGGACGAGTCCGAAAGCACCGGATCGATCGCGCGCACGCCCTCGATGGTGTTCAGCAGCACCGGCCAGATGCAGCCGGAGATGATCACAACCACCTTCATCGAGTCCGTGATGCCCATCAGCAGCATCAGCACCGGCACCAGTACCGGCGGCGGCACAGCCCGGAAGAACTCCAGCACCGGCTCGGTCAAGGCCCGCAGCCACTTCACCGAACCGATCAGCAGCCCCGCCACGATGCCCAGCACGATGGCGGCAACCACCCCCACCACCAGCCGGCCGAGGCTCGGCAGCACGTCCGAGACAATCCGTTCCCCGAACCAAGTCTCGGCGAAGGTGGAGAGCAGCGTCCCGGGGGTCGGGACGAAGAAATTCTTCGCCCCCAGCGTCGCGGCCCACCAGATCAGGACCAGGACCGCCGGCAGCCCGACGGCGTACAGGAGGGCCTTGAGAATATTGGCCGGTTTCACACGATCACCTCGGAGCGCACGGAGGAGTGCCAGGACAGGGTCTTGCGCTCAATGAACCGCATGACCAGGTTGATCAGTACCCCGATCAGGCCGGTGGCCAGGACCAGGGCGTACATGCCGGAGATGGCCCCGCCGGACTGCGCCAGCGCGATCTCCCGGCCCAGGCCCGGAGAGCCGATCACCAGTTCGGCGGTGATCGCCAGGATCAGCGCCACCGAGGCGGCCAGGCGCACCCCGGTCATCAGGTACGGCAGCGCCGTCGGGAACACCACATAGCGCACCCGGGCGGCCGTGCCCAGCCCGTAGGACCGCGCGGTCTGCATCGCGACGTTGTCCACGTCCGCGACGCCGTAGAGGACCTGGATGAACACCTGCCAGAACGAGGCGTACACAATGAGCATCAGGGAGGACTCGATCTTCACCCCGAACAGCAGCACGGCCAGCGGAATCAGCGCCACCGAGGGAATCGGCCGCAGGAACTCCACGGTGGAGTTGGTCAGCTTCCGCAGGACGGACGAGGACCCGATGACGAAGCCGAGCGCCACCGCCAGCACGATCGCCATGAGCAGGCCCAGGAACCAGGCCAGCATCGTCTCGCCGACGGCCGCCCAGAACGCGGTCAGCCCGAAATCGCGGCCCAGTGCGGCAATGACTTCCGAAGCCGGGGGCAGGAACCGGGCCTCGATAATGCCTGCGCGCGGGATCAGTTCCCACACCAGCAGGAAGCCAAGAATGCCCGCGAGGCCCAGCAACTGCTTGACCGGCCACTTTCTGGCCGGCTTCCGGACCGCCCTGTGCTGCCCGCTGCCGGAGGCAGCGGATCCGGAAGTGGTTACCACCGGGGCGCTCATGGCAGCAGCTGGTCCAGGTTCGGGGTCTGGGACAGGGTGCCGTACTTGGCGGCGGCCTCGCCCAGCTTGGTGGCCGCAGCCTTATTGAACTCGGCGCGGTAGCGCGGGAGGGTCATCTTGTCCCGTGTCGCTGCGTCGATCTTGGTGTAGGTGCCCACGATGTCGCGTACCTCCTGTGGGTTGTCCTGCGCGTATTCCAGCGACTTGTTCATGGCCTTGGTGAACTTCTCCACCAGGGCCGGGTCATTGGCCACGGTGTCGCCGGTGGTGAAGTAGCCGGCGATGTCCAGTTCCGGATCGAAATCGGCGAAGTTGTAGGTGATGACCCGGGCGCCCTTTTCCACCGCGGAGCTCAGGAACGGCTCCAGGATCCAGGCGGCGTCGACCTGCTTGTTCTCCAGCGCCGCGGGAGCATCCGGGAAGGCGACCTCGACGAAGTCCACGCTCTTGGGATCTCCGCCGTCGGCCTCGACTACGGAACTGATGGTGGTGTCGCCGATGTTCGAAAGGTTGTTGACCGACACTTTCTTGCCCGCCAGGTCCTTGGGCGACTTGATGTCCGAATCCGCCGGCACGACGACCGCACCGATGTCCTTCTTCGTGTCGCCGGTGCTGGAGGCGCCGTTGGCCACGAACTTCAGGTCCAGGCCCTTGTCCTTGGCCACCATGACCGAAACCAGGTTGGAGAAGGCGAAGTCGAAGCTGCCGCTGACCACGCCCGGAACGATCGCCGCGCCGCCGGTTGCGGTCTGGATGTCAAGGTCCAGTCCTTCTTCCTTGAAGAAGCCTTTGGATTCGCCGAGCCAGATGGGCGCGGTATCCACAATCGGGATGACACCGACGGTGATCTTGGTCAGATTGCCGCCGGCCCCCGCGGACGGGGCCGGTGCAGAGCCTGCGCCGCTCGGGGATCCCGAGCCGCAGGCCGACAGCGCCAGTACCGATGCCGCGGCCGCCAGCACAGTCAATGCACGTTTCATTAGAGCTCCTTATATCCAGCAGCCGGCCTTGCCGGCTGCCCCGTTCGCTGATCGAACAGATGTCCAGAACTCACTGTCGCGGACTTGCGCGTGTGAGGTCAAACACATCAATCGATCGTTATTCACACGATACTCAAAAAACTTAATAATCACCATAGTTGTGAGTATCAACTATTTTGGTCCGCCGCCAAGGCTCCGGCGGGGCGGGGCCCGCCGGACAAAAAGAACTGGCCGGAACCGTTGGGGGGAGTTCCGGCCAGTGGCTTATGAAATTTTCCGATGGCGTGCTGCCTGCGCCGTTACTGCCAGGAATGATCCGCCCAGGCCGCGTCGCGCGAATACTCGTCGCCACGCAGGTTCAGCAGGTCGGCATCCTGTCCATGGGTACCCAGCACCGCCGGCGCCTCCATGGCGGCGCCCTGATCTGCCGTCTCCGGCACGGTCCCGTTCATTGAGCTCATCGTTCCCTCTTCTCCAGCAGGAAAGACTCGACTTCCGGAGTCCAGCCCCGGGCGTAGATGCCGAGGGAGGCTTCCTCCCAGGCACTGAAGCCCAGCCGGTTGACCATCAGGTGCGACTGGCTGAACGTCAGATGCTGCGCGCTTCTGCTCGTCCGGGCCTTGTCTGCCCGGTAGAGGTAGGTGTCAATGGCTCGGGTCCACCGCCGCCGCCAGTTCTGCACGCTGCTCTCGGCCGCGGTTGCCGCCATCAGCCGGTGCATCGGAGCGGTGCGGGACGCCAGGCCCGCCGCCAATCCGTCCCGGGCCTTCGCGCCATTGCGGCCCAGTTCCGCCGTCGACGCGCGCAGGTGGTTGTCCCAGCAGTAGTCCCAGGACAGCCGCGTCCGGTCCGGCCACTGGGCGGCACGGGTGCCGTGGGACATGGCCCAGGCCGCGTCCGACAGCAGCAGGGCAGCCAGGGCAGAGCGCCCCTGGCGCTTGCTGAACCGCTGGGTGGCCCACACGGCCAGCTCCGAGGAGAGCTCGAACACCTCCTCGGCCAGGGCCAGGCCTTCGGGTCCGCCGAAACGGTCCAGCTCGGCCTCCTGCACTTCCTGCAGCTCCACGCCGGCGGCCACGGCAGCCGACGCGTCATGCAGCGGCGACAGGACATAATGCTGTTCGGTGGTGGCCCCGGCCAGGGACCTGGTCCGGTTCCTGGCCGCCAGTTCGAACCGCCTGAGGCTGTCGAGACTGGAGCGGCAACCCAGGAACCGGACCTTCACGTGGGGCCCCGTCCGGCCGTCATGCTGGCTGAAGTACCAGCGTCCCACGCCTTCGCGGCGCGCGTGGGCCACCAATGGCGTAACCAGTTCTCCTATGACGGCTTCGGCCTCGTCCTGTCTAGCCGTGTAAATAGACAGGACCCACCAGTATGGTTCGAGGCCGAGCGACTCGGACGTGCGGATGGCTGTCAGCTGGCTCATGCGCTGCTCCTAACAAGGCTCGCTGGTGGGTTGGGGGAGGGGAAGACCGGCCGCCCCTGGTTACAGGTTCAGCAGCATGGCTTCCGGACGGGGCAGCTTAGGGTTTACCAGTCCCAGGCCCGGGCGGCGAGGATGATGCCGGAAGGCGCCTTGGCCGGCTGGACAGTGGTCTGGCTGCCGGCATCGGCGGCGACTGCCGGAGTGGAGGCAGCCAGGGCGCCCAATGCAACCAGCAGGCCGGCGGTGGTGCATGCAATCTTTTTCAACACGTCTATCCCCTTATGAGTGTCTGAGACTTGAGGCGGGCGGCTAACCCGGCACCTCCAGAATTCCGCCGCCTGCCGGGTATGTCCAGCCGCTCCCGGGGCAACTTCAGGACATGCCCGGTAGAGGACTTTCGGCGCTGTCTGACCACTTGGTGCCAGCCGCTGCAGACGGCTTCCTTCCTTGTCGTGATGCGGATTTTTAGGATTTCAAGCATGATTGGCAGCCTCACTCCGCACCATGGCATGATCCTGCCATGGCATAGAGTTGCCATAGAAAATCGGGCGCGGTCCAGCCCGGCACGCCGCTAGAGTGGTGGTGGTTCCGGCCATGACGGCGCTGCCACGCCCGCCATGCAAGGATGGATTTGCCGGAAGGGGGTTTTCGATGATCAGCACCACGGCCTTCGAGCTGTACCAGTATGCGGTGACCCATCCAGGCTGGTCCCGCGAGGACGCCTCGACCGCGCTCGGCTACACCCTGCGCGATCTGGACAGGGCGATCGAGGAGCTGGCGGGCCGACGGCTCTTCCAACTTCCGGCCGACGGCGCGGACCACATGGTCGCCATCTCCCCCGACGTCGCGCTGTCCCAGCTGGTCGAGGCAGACGAACGGCTGCTGATCGACCTGCGCACCAAGATCGGCAGCCACCGCGCCGACATGGCCGCCCTGGTGCCGGCCTATGTCGCCGCACGCAGGAAGATCGCGATGGATTCGGGTGTGGAGGTGCTGGAGGACCCGGTGGTCATCCGCAACCTGCTGATCGACTACGGCCGGGACGTCGGCGAACAGGTCCTGATCGCCCAGCCTGCCGCGTCCACAGCGGACGTCCACCACGAAGGCATCCAGAAGGACCTGGAACTGCTGCAGCGCGGAGTGGTGCGCAAGAACCTGTACAACGCCAGCACGCTCGACCACGTGCCGACCCGCAAGGCAGTGGCCGCCACCGCACCGGCCGGCCTGGAATACCGCACGCTCACCTACGTTCCGCTGAAACTGATGATCTTCGACCGGAGCCTGGCGCTGGTCGGCCGCCAGCATCACCCCGGAGACCGGGCGGCCCTGGTGGTGCGCGACGCCAGCCTGATCAACATCTTCACGCACCTGTTCAACGTCGGCTGGGATCTGGCCTCCCCCTACCCCTGGCTGGACGAGGACGACGGCGGCACCGGCCTTACCAGTGTCCAGGCGGCGGTGCTTCAGGGCATGGCAGCGGGATACTCCGACGAGGTGATCTCCCGCCGGCTGAACATCAGCGTCCGCACCTGCCGCCGGCACATTGCGTGGATGCTGGAGGAGCTGGGCGCGGACAGCCGCTTCCAAGCCGCCCTCAAGGCCCGGGACCGGGGCTGGGTCTAGGGCCCGCACCCGGAGCGATAGAAAACAGCTGTTGCCTGACAGGCAACCTATCAGGCTATTCTGTGTGGATGGCTTCTCCGGATACGCCCTTGGTCCCCGCCGACGATGTCGAGGTCGCGCTGGAGCGCGCCGTCGCCGCCCGCCGCCACGCGCACCTTTTTGCCGAACGTGCAGCCGGCATCAAGCAGTCCGCCGTACGGGACGTTTTCGACATCTCCATGCGTCCCGGCCTGGTCTCGCTGGCCGGCGGCAATCCGTTCCTGCAGTCCCTGCCGCTGGAGAAGCTCGGCGCGCTGGCCTACCAGCTGATTACCGAGCAGGGCCTGGTTGCCCTGCAGTACGGCGCCGGCCAAGGCACACCTGAGCTGCGCCGGCAGATCTGCGAGGTGATGGCCGAGGAAGGCATCACGGATGCCGACCCGGCCAACGTCATCGTCACCGTCGGTTCGCAGTCGGCCCAGGACATCGCCTGCAAGGTCTTCTGCAATCCGGGCGATGTGGTGCTGTGCGAGGACCCGACCTACGTGGGCGCACTGAACACTTTCGAGGCCTACCAGGTGCGGGCCGAGCCGGTGGCCACGGACGAGGACGGCCTGGTGCCCGAGGCACTGGAACGCCGGATCGCCGAACTGCGCGCGGCCGGCGCCAACGTCAAGTTCCTCTACACGATCCCCAGCTTCAACAATCCCTCGGGGATCACCATGGCGGCCGGGCGGCGGCAGCGGATCGTCGAAATCTGCCGGACGGCCGACGTGCTTGTGCTCGAGGACAACCCCTACGGGCTGCTGCGCTTCGACGGGCGGCCAATGCGCCCGCTGCGTGCCGGGAATCCCGACGACGTGATCTACCTGGGGTCGTTCTCCAAGATCCTCGCCCCGGGCCTGCGCCTCGGCTGGGCCCTGGTGCCTGCCCACCTGCAGCGGCGCTTCTACCTGGCCAGCGAATCCGTGACGCTCTGCCCGCCGACGCTGAACCAGATGCTGGTCTCCGGCTACCTGGCCGGGCATGACTGGCGCGGCCAGATCGCCACATACCGCGGACTGTATGCCGAACGCTGCGCCGCCATGCTGGCCGCGCTCGATGAATTCATGCCGGCAGGGATCAGCTGGACCAGACCCGACGGCGGCTTCTTCGTCTGGGTGTCGCTGCCCGGGCACGTGGATACCTATCCCCTGCTGCACCGGGCGATCGACGCCGGGGTCGTCTTCATCCCCGGCGCCGCGTTCTCGCCGTCGGACCGCCCGTCCAGCAAGCTCCGGCTGGCGTTCAGCGCCGTCTCGGCCGACAGCATCCGCGAAGGCGTCCGCCGGCTGGCGCCGGTGCTGCAGGCTGCCATCTGATCCGGACGCACAGCGCCCGTGGGAGCTTCCTAGCGTTTGCGGACGTACTTTCCGTAGGCGTACCGGCCGCCGAAATACAACGCCAGCACCAGGATGATCCGCAGCAGTCCGTTCATGGTCGGGAACATAAAGACCAGCACGAAGCTCAGCAGCAGGACGCACAGCGTCCCCCACAAGGTGCCGCGCCAGTCGATCCGCGGCAGGCCGCCGTCGTTCCTCGGAGGCCGCTGCGGCCGGTAGTCGCTCATGGTCCTAGTCAACCACGGCCGGATACCGTTCAGTATTCAACCAGGATGCCGTCCGGATCGGCGTAGAGCATGGCGCCGGGACGGAAGACGACGCCGTCGATCTGAAGCACCACGTCCACTTCGCCGGCGCCGGCCTTGGCGCTCTTGCGCGGATTGCTGCCCAGGGCCTTGACCCCCAGCGGCAGCCCGGCAAGCGCCGTCCGGTCACGCACGGCACCATGGATCACGACTCCCGCCCAGCCGTTCTCCACCGCCGCGGCGGCAATCATGTCCCCCATCAGCGCGGTGGTCAGCAGCCCGCCGCCGTCCACCACCAGCACGGCCCCGTGGCCGGCCGAATTCAGCACCGCCTTGACCAGGCCGTTGTCCTCGCGGCAGCGCACGGTACGCACTGGGCCGCTGAAGCTCTGCCGGCCGCCCAGGTCCTGGAACTGCAGGCACACGGACTGCAGTTCGTCACCGCGCGCGTCGTAAAGGTCGGCCGTTGCGGTCAGGGCATCGGGTTCAGTCACGGATAGGCTCCTCCTCGCCACGGAGCCCAGCCTACCGCGCCGCACCTTCCCACCGTTCGGCGGCGTGTCGGACAGCAAGGAACAGCTAATCCAGCAGCAGGGCGGGTTCCTCCATGATGGCGGCGACGTCGGCCATGAAGCGGGCGGACAGGTCGCCGTCGACCACGCGGTGGTCGAAGGAACCGCCCAGCGTGGTGATCCAGCGCGGAATGACCTCGCCGTCCAGCACCCAGGGCTTCTGTTTGATCGTGCCGAAGGCCACGATCGCCACCTCGCCCGGGTTGATGATCGGGGTGCCGGTATCGATGCCCAGCGCGCCGATATTGGTGATGGTCAAGGTGCCGTCCTGCATCTCGGCCGGCTGCGTCTTGCCCTCCCGGGCCCGGGCGGCCAGCTGGTTCAGCGCCATGGCCAGCTCTTTCAGCGACAGGTTCTGCGCATCCTTGATGTTGGGCACCAGCAGGCCGCGCGGCGTGGCCGCCGCGATGCCCAGGTTCATGTAGTGGTGGACCAGGATTTCGTCACCGTCCGGGCCGGAGGCCCAGGTGGCGTTCACGGACGGGTTGCGCGCGGCGGCCCAGATCACGGCCTTGGCCAGGATCAGCAGCGGGGACACCTTGATGCCCTCGAAGTCCCGGCTGGCCTTGAGCCGCTTGACGAACTCCATGGTGCGGGAGGCGTCCACATCCACGAAGATGCTCACGTGCGGGGCGCTGAAGGCGGACTTGACCATGTTCTGCGCGGTGATCTTGCGGATGCCCTTCACCGGGATCCGTTCGATCCGCCGGGCCTGCGGGTCGAGGCCCGGCGTCCAGAACTGCTCCGCGGCGTCGACTTCGGCGTCGCGCTGGGCCTGGTAGCTGAGCAGGTCCTGCTTGGTGACCTCGCCGCCGCGGCCGGTGGCCGTGACGTCGGCCAGGTCGATGCCCAGGTCCTTGGCGGCCTTGCGCACCGGAGGCTTGGCCAGCACCCGGGTGATCAGCCGGCTGACCGCGGCCTGCATCGTCTCGCCCCGCTGCTGCGGTGCCTTGGCGCCGGGCAGGGCCTCGTCCGCCACCGGCGTCGCGCCGTCGAGGGTGGGAGCCGGCGGGACATGCGTTGCCTGGCCGTGCGGGGCCGGCAGGTGGACCTCGGGTGCGGCCGGGGCCTGCGGCGCGGGCCGGCCGGGGAGGTGCAGCGAGGGCAGGGTCAGCGGCCGGCGGGGCCGGCGCTTGACCGCATCGGCCTTCGGCCCGGAGCCGACCAGCGGCTCGGCGGCGGGGCCGGACTCCGCGTTCGACGACGGCGCTGCCGCCTTGCCGGCCGGTTTCGGCGCCTTGCCCGCCGGCTTTGCTGCCTTGCCGGGCGCGCCGGCGGCGGACACGGCAATGATGGGCGTGCCGACGTCGACAGTACGCCCCTCGGGCACCAGCAGCTCGGCCACCACGCCTTCGAAGGGGCTCGGCAGCTCAACGAGGGATTTGGCGGTCTCAATCTCCACAAGCACGTCGTTGACGGCCACAGCGTCCCCCGGCTTGACCTTCCAGGAAACGATTTCGGCCTCGGTCAGGCCTTCGCCGACGTCGGGCAGCTTGAAAATCTGGGTGTTCGGCATGGTGTCCTCCTAGGAATCGGCTCAGTAGGCCAGCGAGCGGTCCAGCGCCTCGAGGACCTTGTCGATGTCCGGCAGGTAATGCTCCTCCACCTTGGCCACCGGGTAGGGCATGTGGAAGCCGCCGACCCGGATCACGGGCGCCTCCAGGCTCAGGAACGCCCGTTCGCTGATCCGGGCGGCAATTTCGCCACCGATGCCGCCGAAGGTCGGGGCCTCGTGTGCCACGACCAGCCGTCCGGTCTTGTGCACCGACGTCGTGACGGTGTCGAAGTCAATCGGGCTGATCGAGCGCAGGTCGATGACCTCCACGCTGCGGCCTTCCTCGGCCGCAGCCTCGGCCGCGGCCAGCGCCACCGGCACCAGCGGGCCGTAGGCCACGATCGTGGCGTCCGTCCCTTCACGCAGCACCTGCGCGGTAAACGGGTCCAGGCCGGGGTTGGCGGTGTCCACCTCGCCCTTGAGCCAGTAGCGCCGCTTCGGCTCGAACACGATCACCGGGTCATTGCTGGCCACGGCCTGCTGGATCATCCAGTAGGCGTCGTGCGGGTTCGAGGGGGTGATGATGCGCAGCCCCGCGGTATGGGCAAAGAGCGCTTCCGGGGACTCCGAGTGGTGCTCGATGGAGCCGATGCCGCCGCCGTAGGGGATGCGGATGACCACCGGAGCGCTCAACATCCCGGAACTGCGGGCATGGATCTTGGCCAGCTGGGTGGTGATCTGGTTGAAGGCCGGAAATACGAAGCCGTCGAACTGGATCTCGCACACCGTCCGGTAGCCGCGGAAGGCCAGGCCGATCGCGGTACCGACGATGCCGGATTCGGCCAGCGGGCTGTCCACCACCCGGTCCGGGCCGAAGTCGGCCTGCAGTCCATCGGTGACGCGGTACACGCCGCCGAGCTTGCCGATGTCCTCGCCCATCAGCAGGACCTTCGGGTCCCCGGCCAGCGCCGCGCGTAGGCCCTCGTTGATGGCCTTGGCAATAGTCATCGTCACCATTAGCGCGTCTCCCCCGCAGTGTGTCCGGCTTCGGCGTCGGCGAAGCCTGCCTCATACTGTTTGAACCAGGCCAGCTCCTCGGCCACGAGCGGGTGCGGATCGGCGTAGACGGTGTTGAAACTGTCCTCCATGGCCGGGCCTTCCATGGCCAGCACCGCGCTGCGGATCTGCTTGGCAAAAGCGTCCGACTCCACCTGCAGCGCGGCGAAGAATGCATCGTCGGCGAGACCGGCGGAGCGCAGGTGTTTCTCCAGCCGGAGCAGCGGGTCCTTGCGCCGCCAGGCGTCTTCCTCGGCGGTGACCCGGTACTTCGTCGGATCGTCCGCCGTGGTATGGGCACCGACCCGGTAGGTGAAAGCCTCGATCAGCACCGGCCCCTGACCGGAAGCGGCGTGCTCGAGGGCCCACTTCGTGACTGCATGGACGGCAAGCACATCGTTGCCGTCCACCCGGATGCCGGGGAAACCGTAGCCGCTGGCCCGGTTGGCCAGCGGAATCCGGGATTGGACTTCGGTGGGCACCGAGATGGCCCAGTGGTTGTTCTGGCAGAAGAACACCACGGGGGCATTGTTCGAGGCGGCGAAAACCATCGACTCGTGCACATCCCCCTCAGAGCTGGCGCCGTCGCCGAAGTAGGCGATACTGACGGCGTCGGCGCCGTCGCGCTGGATGCCCATCGCGTAGCCGACGGCATGCAGCGTTTGGGCGGCCAGCACCAGTGTGTAGAGGTGGAAGTTGTTCTGTCTGGGATCCCAGCCGCCGTTGGAAATCCCGCGGAACTGGCGCAGCAGATCAGCCAGGTCCACGTTGCGGGTCAGCGCCACACCGTGCTCCCGGTAGGTCGGAAACGCGTAGTCCTGCGGCCGAAGAGCACGGCCCGAACCGATCTGGGCAGCCTCCTGCCCCTGCAGCGGGGGCCACAGCGCGAGCTCTCCCTGGCGCTGCAGGGCCGTCGCCTCGATATCGAAACGGCGGATGATGAACATGTCCCGGTACAGCGCGCGCAGTGCTTCGCCGTCCAGGTCCGCCACATACCGGCTGTAGGCCGGGTCCTCGCGGAGCACGCCCTCGGCATCGAGCAGCTGCACCATATCCGGTTCCTCGCCGGACCCGGCCAAGGCGCCCAGGGTCTGCCCCGGATCCTCGATCTCAAATTCCGTCGTGGGCAGATGCTCAGGGCCCATGCGAACTCCTCCCCGCCTTCGCTCGGCGCTTGCTATATTCCCCGGCCGGAATGCATTCCGACTAGGGCATATATCTGAATCGTTACGTGTCAAGAGTACCGGCAGCGCGGACCCGCCGGCGCCATGTGACAGCGCCGGCGGAGCGTTCCGGCCGTGCGTTGCTCCGCCGGCACAGCGGTCAGGAGACCGCCTGCACCTTCGCGTAGGCCGCGCACAATTGAAGGAAGCGCGTGTTCGCCTCGACCTCGCCGATGCTGACCCGCACGCCGTCGCCGGCGAAGGCCCGGACCGAAAGCGCCTCCTTGCCGGCGAACTCGGCGAAGACCTGGGCATTCTCGCCCAAGGGCAGCCAGACGAAGTTCGCCTGCGTCTGGGGAATCTTCCAGCCCAGTTCCTTCAGTCCCGCGACCACCCGTTCGCGCTCGTCCACCAGGCTCTGCACCCGCTCCTTGACCTGGCCGTAGTGGCGCAGCGAGGTGATCGCCGCATGCTCGGCGATACTCGAGACGGCAAACGGGGTCGCCGCCACACGCAGGTACTGCGTGATGGCCGGCCTGGACACCGAATAGCCCACCCGAAGGCCGGCCAGGCCGTGCGCCTTGGAGAAGGTGCGCAGCACCACCACGTTCGGGTACTTCTTGTACATCGCGATCCCGTCCACCACCTCCGGGTCCCGGACGAATTCCGTGTACGCCTCGTCGATCACGACAATGACATTGCCCGGGACCGAAGCCAGGAAGCCCTCGACCTGGGCAGTGGTCAGGGCGGGGCCGGTCGGGTTGTTCGGGGTGCACAGCAGGATGACCCGGGTCCGGTCCGTGACGGCCGCGGCCATCGCCTCCAGATCATGGCTGCCGTCCGCCCGGTTGGGAACCTGGACGCTGCGCGCCCCGGCCAGTCCGACCATGATCGGGTAGGCCTCGAAGGAACGCCAGGGGTAGACCACCTCGTCGGCGGCGCCGTCGTCGTCCTGGCCGGCAAAGGTCTGCAGGATCTGCACCAGGGCCCCCAGGCTGCCCGCGCCGGTGACGATGTCGTCGGCCGGCACATCCAGGAAGGACGCCAGTTCGGTGCGCAGCGCCGTGGACAGCGGGTCCGGGTAGCGCATGATGTCGGTCTGGGCATTAATCGCCTCGAGCACGGCCGGGATCGGGGGCAACGGATTCTCGTTGGAGGACAGCTTGTACGCCTGCAGGCCCTCGATGGCGGCGGGAGGCTTACCCGCAGCGTACTTGGGCAGGCGGCCGAGCACGCTGCGCGGAGTGATTTCGACGTCGTTGTCTACTGCCGCGCCAGCTTCGGTGCCTGCGGCCTGACCCGCAGCTTCATTGATGGGGTTCTCAGTGGAAGTCATGCGTTAAAGGATACGTGCGGCCAAAACCGTGTGTGTCCACCCGATATGCCACCATGTAGGCATGACCTTCGTCCTCCGGGTGCTCATCAATGCGCTGGCCCTTTGGGTGGCCGCCTGGCTGCTGCCAGGGATCGAAATCGAAGCCTCGGCCGCCGGCGGGGTGGCCGGCGGCAACCACACGGTGGCCGTGGTGCTGGGCTACATCTTCATTGGCGCGATCTTCGGGCTGGTGAACGCCGTCGTCAGGCCGGTAGTCGCTTTCCTCTCCCTGCCGTTGACCATCCTGACCCTGGGCATCTTCACCGTCATCATCAATGCCGCCATGCTGATGCTCACCGCCTGGATCTCCAGCTACACGCCGGTGCATTTCGACGTGGATTCCTTCTTCTGGGACGCCATCCTCGGCGCGCTGATCATCAGTGTGGTCTCGATCGTGGCCAGCGTCTTCACCGGCGGACGCCGTTAAGGAGTGGGTTCCTCGGAACCCGCTCTAGGGATCCTCACCATCTCACCGCTCCTGCCGGGAGCGGTTATGCACGATTGATCCATTCGTAACCGGCCGCCGCAACAACCGAAACACGCGCTGCCTAACGTTTCTTCCACCGGGTGAACCACCGACCCCTGGAGGATTCCGTTGAGCATTGACCAGAGCACCCACACCAGCCACGCCCCGCAGCCCGCACCGGCCGCGACCGGTCCGGCCCGCCTCCGGCAGCGGCCCGGCCGTTGGATCGACAACTGGGATCCGGAGGACCGCGGGTTCTGGGAGGGAACCGGACGGGCGATGGCCCGGGTGAACCTGCGGTGGTCGATCTTCTGCGAGTTCCTCGGTTTCGTGGTCTGGCAGCTGTGGTCCATCGTCGCGGTCCAGCTGCCCGCGGCCGGTTTCGACCTGGGCAGCTCCCAGATCTTCTGGCTCATTTCCATGCCGAGCCTGGTCGGTGCCACGCTGCGGATCCCCTACACCTTCATGGTGCCGAAGTTCGGCGGCCGCAACTGGACGATCATCTCGGCGCTGCTGCTGCTCATCCCCGCCGTCGGCCTGGCCGTGTGCACCGCGAACCCGGAGACACCGTTCGGCGTGCTGCTGCTGATGGCCGGCCTCGCCGGCTTCGGCGGCGGCAACTTCGCCAGCTCGATGGCGAACATCACCTACTTCTACCCGGCGTCCGAAAAGGGCTACGCGCTGGGGCTGAACGCCGCGGGCGGCAACCTGGGCGCCGCCGTCGCCCAGTTGGTGGTGCCGCTGGCCATCACCCTCGGCGCCGCCGGCACCCTGAACCTGCCGCTGGCCGGGCTGATCTGGGTGCCGCTGATCCTGCTTGCCGTGTGGGGCGCCCGCCGGTTCATGCACAATCTCTCCCACGCCAAGGGCGATGTCGCCGGTTCGCTGGCCGCGCTGCGCGAACCGCACCTGTGGATCATGTCGCTGCTCTACATCGGCACCTTCGGCTCCTTCATCGGCTTCTCCGGTGTCTTCCCCAAACTGATCAAGGACGTCTTCCCCGACTTCTCCGCCTTCGCCGTCGGCTCGGCCGCGCTGTCCCTGGCCTTCCTCGGCCCGCTGGTCGGCTCGCTGGCCCGGCCGCTCGGCGGCAAACTGGCCGACCGCTTCGGCGGCGCCCGGATGACGGTGGCCTCCTTCGCCGTCATGGCCGTGATCGCCCTGGCCGTGGTGTGGACCCTGCCGGCGGCCAACTTCTGGCTCTTCCTGGTCCTGTTCCTGGTCCTGTTCACCGCCAGCGGCTTCGGCAACGGAGCCACCTACCGGATGATCCCGCGCATCTTCGCGATCCGCGGCCAGCAAGCCGGCCCGGACCGCGGCGGCGTCGACGGCCAGCGCAAGTCCTCGGCCGCGCTGGGCCTGATCTCGGCCATCGGCGCATACGGCGGCTTCGTCATCCCGCAGGTGCTCAACGCCTCCAACACGGCCACCGGCAGCTACGACGGCGCGTTCTACGGCTTCGTCGGCGCCTACGCCCTGATGCTGGTGCTGGCCTGGTTCTGCTACCTGCGGCCGGGCAGCAGGATGGCCCAGGGTGGGGTCTGAGCATGGCTACGCACACGCACTGCCCCTATTGCGCCCTGCAGTGCGCCATGCGGCTGGCTCCGGCCGGCCGCATGGCCGTCCCCGCGGGCACGGCGTCCGCCGTCGCTGAAACCGGCACAACGGCCGCCGGGCCTGCTCCCGCTGGAACCGTCCTGGAAGCCGCCGGCCGGGACTTCCCCACCAACCGGGGCGGCCTTTGCCGCAAGGGCTGGACCTCCCCGACCCTGCTGAACTCCCCGGAACGGCTCACCACCCCGCTGCTGCGCGGTGCCGACGGGGAACTGCATCCGGTGGGCTGGGACGCGGCCCTGGACCGGGCGGCCGGCGCCGTGCGCGCGGCCTGGGCAGCGTACGGCACGGACGCCGTCGGGGTCTTCGGCAGCGGCGGGCTGACCAATGAAAAGGCGTACCAGCTCGGCAAGTTCGCCCGGCTGGCCCTGCGCACCTCGCGGATCGACTACAACGGGCGGTTCTGCATGTCCTCCGCGGCTGCGGCAGGCAACCGGGCGTTCGGTCTGGACCGCGGACTGCCCTTCCCGCTGGCCGACCTGGACAACGCGCACACGGTCCTGCTCCTGGGGTCCAACGTCGCGGACACCATGCCGCCGTTCGTGGCGCACCTGCAGGGCACCCGGGACGCCGGCGGGCTGATCGTGGTGGATCCGCGGCGCTCGGCGACCGCCGCGCTCACGGGCGGCGGGACTGGACTGCACCTGCAGCCGTCGCCGGGAACCGACCTGGCCTTGCTGCTGGGCATTGCCCATGTGGTGGTGCAGGAAGGACTCGCCGACAAGGAATTCATCCAACGGCGCACCGCAGGCTACCGGTCCGTGGCCCGCAGCCTCAACGCCTGGTGGCCCGAGCGTGTCCAGGCCGTCACCGGAGTGCCCGCCGAACTGGTCCGCGAGACTGCCCGGCGGCTGGCCGAGGGCGCCCGCCGGGCCCGTGCCGGGCTGACCGCCGGCGGCAGCTATATCCTGACCGGCCGCGGCGTCGAACAGCACGTGGACGGAACCGATACCGCCACCGCAGCGATCAACCTCAGCCTGTTGCTCGGACTGCCCGGGACAACCCACAGCGGCTACGGCACGCTGACCGGACAGGGCAACGGACAGGGCGGACGCGAGCACGGGCAGAAGTCCGACCAGCTGCCCGGCTACCGCAAGATCACCGATCCGGCGGCCCGCGAGCACGTGGCCGCGGTCTGGGGCATCGCCCCGGACCAGCTTCCCGGTCCCGGCCTGCCGGCGGTGGAACTGCTGAAGTCCCTGGGCCGGCCCGGCGGTGTCCGCTGCCTCTTCGTGCATGGCTCGAACATCGCCGTCTCCGCGCCCGACGCCGGCCGCGTGCTGGCGGGACTGCGGAGCCTGGACTTCCTGATGGTGGCGGACTTCGTCCTGTCGGAGACCGCCGCCGAGGCGGACCTGGTCCTTCCGGTGCTGCAGTGGGCGGAGGAGGAAGGCACGATGACCAACCTCGAGGGAAGGGTCCTGCGCCGACGCCGGGCGGTGACCCCGCCCGAGGGCGCCCGCTCCGAACTGTGGATCATGCAGGAGCTGGCGGCACGGCTCGGGGCACCGTCCATGTTCAGCGACAATCCGGAAACCATCTTCGAGGAACTGCGGCGGGCCTCGGCCGGCGGACCTGCGGACTACTCCGGCATCGACTACGGGATCCTGGACGATGACAGCGTTCCGGCCTACTGGCCGTTCCCCGCCGGCTCGGCCGGCACGCCGCGGCTCTTCCTCGAGGCATTTGCCCATGCGGACGGCCGGGCCCGCTTCACCGCGGTGTCGCCGGGCGACACCGCGGACGCGCTGCACCGCCCGGGTGAACTCACGCTCGTCACCGGCCGGCTGCTCGAGCATTACCAGTCCGGGGCCCAGACCCGGAGGGTGGCCGAGCTCTCCGCCGCCCAGCCCGAGCCCCGGCTCCAGCTGCATCCGGCCACGGCGTTGCCGCTGGGCATCGGCAACGGGGACATGGCCGAGATCAGCAACCACCGGGGGACGGTCAGGGCCCGCGCAGAATTGAGCACCGATATCCGGCCGGACACCGTCTTCCTGCCCTTCCACTTCGCCGGCGAACAGAGCGCCAACCTGCTGACCCAGGCCGCGACGGACCCGGTGTCCGGGATGCCGGAATTCAAGACCAGCGCCGTGCAGGTGCGCGTGCTGGAGAAAGCAGGTTCCCGGTGAATCACCAAGCCCCCGAACGGATTGCCGTTGTCGGATTCGGGCCGGTAGCCGCCCGGCTGGTCGACGAACTGCTGCCCGCCGTCCGCGCCGGCCGCGTGCTGCTCACCGTCATCGGCAGCGAATCCGCCCCTGCCTACAACCGGGTCCTGGTGGCCGACCTGGGCGTCGGGCGGACCACGCCCGAAGACATCGAGCTCGCGGACGCCGACGAGCTGCGCGCCGCGGGGGTCAATGTCCGGCTGGGGCGCACGGTCCGCCGGATCGACCGCCCGAGGCGGCGGATCGAACTCGACGACGGCTCGCACGACCCCTATGACCGGCTGGTGCTGGCCACCGGCGCCGGCGCCATCGTGCCCACCCTCACCGGCCTGAACCCGGATCCCGCGGCGGTTCATCTGCTGCCGCCCGGCGTCACGGCGCTGCGGGACCTGGCCGATGCGGCCCGGCTGCGCGAGACGGTGCACCGCGGCGGGCATGTGATCGTGCTCGGCGGGGGCATCCTCGGCATCGAGGCGGCGCTGGCTGCCGCGGAGGAAGGCGCCCGGGTAACCGTGGTCCACAACGGCGACCGGCCGCTGGCCCGCAACATCGACCACGGCGGAGGAAAAACCTTGGCCAGGACCCTGCGCGCGGCGGGCATCGACCTGGTGTCCGGTGCGCGTTCCACCGGTGTCCGTTTCCTGCCCCAGGCCGGCGGACGGCACCGCTTCGAGGCCTTGGAGCTCGAGGACGGCCGCCGCATCGACGGCGACCTGCTGCTGCTTTCCTGTGGCATCCGGCCGCGCACCGGCCTGGCCGAAGGCGCCGGACTGCCGGTGGCCAAGGGCATCCTGGTCAGCCACCGGCTGGAGGCGGACAAGGAAGGCACCATCTTCGCCATCGGCGACTGCGCCGAAGTCCGTTGCACCGATCCTGCCTGCGCCGGCTGCTCCGGTCCGGGCGGCGGGCCGGCCGGACTCATCGGGCCCGGCTGGCGGCAGGCAGAATGGTTGGCCCGGCGCCTCGTTCCGCAGGATCCTTCCGCTGCCGGTACGGGCGGAGCCGATGGAGCGCCGGCGCAACTGGCGGCCGAAAGGCCGGGCGTGATGCTGCTGAAGGCCCGGAACGTGGACATGGCTTCGGCCGGCGCCGTCGAAGCCGAACTATGGGATGACGAGGTGGGCAGCGGCGGCTGCGGGGGCACCATACCGCCGCGGCAGGTGGCCCAGTGGGCGGATCCCGAACACGGCCGGTACGTCAAGATGGTTACCCGCGGCGGCGTGCTGGAGGGCCTGGTCTGCGTGGGCATGCCGCGGACGGCTGCCGAACTGGTGCTGCTGTACGAGCGCGGGTCCGAACTGCCCGCGGACCGGACGGCCCTGTTCCGACTCGATGCAGCCGAGCAGTTGCCGGATTTGTCCGGGCCGGCCGATCCGGCAGCGTCGCTGTGCCGGTGCACCGGGGCCACCCATGGACAGGTCCAGGAGGCGGTGGCCGGCGGCTGCCACTCCCCCGGCGCCGTCGGCGACGCGACGCGGGCGGGCACCGGCTGCGGCGGCTGCCGGAGCCGGATTGTGGACATGATCGAGGCCCACCTGCAGTCAGCCGGGGCGGCCACCGGCACCTCCTGAGGTCGGTGGCATCATCCCCGGGCGGGCCGCCGCCGGTCCCGGCGGCAGGGCCGGAGGGGCCGGCGGGGCCGGAGGGGCCGGCGGGGCCGGCTGCCGGGTCAGTTGGAACAGCTGCCGCCGGGCAGTGCCGCCAGCGAGCGCCGTGCTGAGGACCGCGGCTGAATCCGCGACGGAAACGTCAGGGCTGCGCTCAAGCGTCCGGGCTCCGGCCAGGTAGTTGGCGAAGTTGTGGCCGGGTCCGAGACCGGCATCCTCGCCCTCGGGCGTGGCCACCTTACCGGTCAATGTGACCGTGACCCGGTCCCGGTTGTCCGGGTTCGGCACGGCATCGGCGCCGGGCACCCAGTCCTGCCGGTGCTCCAGGTGCAGGCTCGCCACCCCCGGTGCGGCCGGCCGGTCCCCCACCGGCGAACCCGCGGTGAGGACATACCGCACGGGGTGCCGGGCCAGGAACCGCCGGTCGCCGGCCAGGTTCATGGCGTGGATCCCGCCTTGGCTGTAGCCGGCCAGGAGAACCGGCTCCCCGGCCTGCGCACCGGCCTCGTCCAGCGCCTGGGACACTGCCCCCGCTACGAACCTGCTGTCCGCGGCCATGGCCTCGGCTACCCCGGTTTCGTCAAAGGGGTTGGCTGTTGCCGCTGCTCCCCCGCTTGCCTGGGTCCCGGGCAGCGCCACCACCCAACTGCTGCGGCCGTCCCGGTGTACTTCCACCACTTCGATGTACCCCGGACCGGCCTGCTCTGCCGCGGCGGCACGGGCCAGCAAGCCCGCCGGGGTCGGCGGCAGCACCACGGCGGCCGCGGGCCCGGCGCGCGCAACCGTGATCGGTGCGGCCCGCAGCAGCCCGGCGGCGTTGGCCGAGGCGACCAGCGCCGATGCCAGCCGGCCCGATTCGGAGCCCCCGCCGGCACCGCCGTGGCGGACATCCCGCAAGAGGAGCGTTGCGAAGGCCGGCGGCAGTCCCAGCAGCACCGCCAATGCCGCGGGCCCGTGGTCCAGCAGGCGTTCGGCACCCTCCCGGGTGGGCCGGCCTTCGTTCGCCAGTGCGCCCAAGGGCGCGGTGAGCCACCAGGTGGAGCTGTCCACGGCCCGCATTCCGGCGCGCACCGCCTCGTCGGCGACGCGGTAGATGGCGTACGCCCGGCGGACGCTGTCCGAGAGCTCCCGGATTCGCCGGCCTGCCTCCGCCACCGCAGTCCAGGCTCCGAGCACCGTCAACCGGACGGCGAACCAGCCGGGTACCGTGGCCAGAGTGCCGTCGAGAAGCTGCCCCTCCACCTCCGCGGCCTCCGCGCGGAGCTGTTCCGCCCGGACAGCGATGGCCTCGAGCCGGGCGGCGGCGTCCTGGAGTTCCTCCCATTGGAAGGCGGCACCGCCGAGGCCGCCGGACACCGTGTAGCCGGGGTAGCTGGTGGAGCCAAAGCGGTTCTCCCACCAGCGGGCAGGCGCCGGATACCAGTCCTCACCGGTCATCGGAACGGCAGGCTCTGGGCCAGGGCCTGTTCCGCGGCCTCGCCGAAGGCAGCGACCTGGCCCGCTGCCGCACGGAGGCTGTCCGCGGCGTCGTCCATCCGCAGCCGCCGGACGGCCAGCGTCTGCCGGAACGCCTCGCCTGCGCGGGATTCCCAAGAGACCAGTTCCAGCTGCGCCAGCGAACCATTCAGTTCCAGCAGCCGGGCCTCGCAGTCGAGCAACCGCTGCGCCAGCAGCCGGACCTCGCGGCCGGCGGCAGCGGCCAGGACGGCTGGCCCCGTCGTGAAGAAATCCATCCGAGATGCTCCTTCTCCCCGCCATCGACGCTACCTGCGCAGCCACCCTGCCGGCAGGTAAGCGGACCCCGGATGTGCGCAACCGGTCCCGCCGGCAGGCTGTGGAGGGCGGATCCCGCCGCGGGCCGGCCGCGGCGGGCATGAAAGAATAAGGGCCATGGCTGAACATCACCGCGTCCTACTGGCAGACGTCTCCCCCACAATCGCCCTCGGCCCGCTGGATGGCCGCTACCACGGCGCCGTCGCCCCGCTGGTGGACTTCCTCTCCGAAGCCGCACTGAACCGTGACCGCGTGCATGTGGAAGTCGAGTGGCTGATCCACCTGACCAACAACTCCGTGCTCCCGGGCGCCGGCCCGCTCAGCGCCGAGCAGCAGGCCGCGCTGCGCCGCATCGTCACCGATTTCGACGGCAACTCCGTGCGCGAACTGGCCGACATCGAAGCCGTGACCGTGCACGACGTCAAAGCCGTGGAGTACTACATCGGCAGCCGGCTGCCGGACATTGGCATCGGCCAGCTCAAGGCCCTGGTCCACTTCGGCTGCACGTCCGAGGACATCAACAACCTTTCCTACGCCGTGGGGGTCAAGGGAGCGGTCGAAAAGGTCTGGCTGCCGGCCGCCCGCGACCTGGTGGCCCAGCTGGCCGCCATGGCCGAGGCCAACCGCGACGTACCGATGCTGTCGCGCACCCACGGCCAGCCGGCCACTCCCACCACGCTCGGCAAGGAACTCGCCGTCGTCGTGCACCGGCTCACCCGTCAGCTGGACCGGATCGGCCGCACCGAATACCTGGGCAAGATCAACGGCGCCACCGGCACCTACGCCGCGCACTACGCCTCGGTCCCCACAGCCGACTGGCAGGACGTCGCCAAGAGCTTCGTGGAGCACCTGGGCCTGACCTGGAACCCGCTGACCACGCAGATCGAATCGCACGACTGGCAGGCCGAGCTGTACGCGGACGTCGCACGCTTCAACCGCATTCTGCACAATCTCTGCACCGACATCTGGAGCTACATCTCCATCGGCTATTTCGTCCAGATCCCGGTCGAAGGCGCCACCGGGTCCTCCACCATGCCGCACAAGGTCAACCCGATCCGCTTCGAGAACGCCGAGGCGAACCTGGAAATCTCCAACGGCCTGCTGGACACGCTGGCGGCCACCCTGGTCACCTCCCGCTGGCAGCGCGACCTCACGGACTCCTCCTCGCAGCGCAACATCGGCGTCGCCTTTGGGCACTCGCTGCTGGCCATCTCCAACGTCGCCAAGGGCCTGGACCGCCTGGACGTAGCCACGGACGTGCTCGCCGCAGACCTGGACCAGAACTGGGAGGTGCTCGGCGAGGCCATCCAGATGGTCATGCGCGCCGAAGCGATCGCCGGGGTTCCGGGCATGGAGAATCCGTACGAGCGGCTCAAGGACCTGACCCGCGGCCACCGGGTGGATGCCGCGCGCATGAAGGAGTTCGTCTCCGGGCTCGGTCTGTCCGCCGAAGCGGAGGCGCGGCTGCTCGCGCTGACCCCGGGCAGTTACCACGGCATTGCCGGCCAACTGGTGGACCACCTCGGCAAGTAGGCTGTCCCGCCGGGCACAGGACGACGACGGCGGGAGCCTGGGTTTCGCGGCCCCAGGCTCCCGCCGTCGTGCTTTGCCGCGGCGGACGGTTGCAGGCACCTGCCGGATGTGACTATGGACACCAAATTCGTGCTTTGGACACCCGACGGTCTAGAGTCGTTAACACGCCGCGGGGTGGAGCAGTTCGGTAGCTCGCTGGGCTCATAACCCAGAGGTCAGAGGTTCAAATCCTCTCCCCGCAACGAAAAGGCCCCCCGACCGGGCGAGAACGTCCGGTCGGGGGGCCTTCGCAATCTCCGGCCCCTGTGCCGCTACCCATGCGTCCGGTGCAAGGGCAGACGGTCTGCGGCCTCCTAGTCCCCCAGCCCTCCGGGGCTACGCATCTGAGCCCCGGGCGGGACCGGCGGGGCCTCGTCCTGAACCAGATGCCGCCGTTGGCCCAACTGCTCCAGCATCCGTACCAGGTGCCCGTGCAACTGCACTGCACCGACAATCCGGACGTCGGCCGGCAGCAGGTCTACCGGCGCCACGAGCATGCCCCGGTTCTGCCAGCCGCCCAGCCCGCCATGGGACCCCACCAGGTCCTCGAAGGCCACGACTTCCAGCGTCGAAGGATCGCAGGCGCTGTTGACGTAGATATCGGGCGCCTCCTTCATCGCGGTCACGGCGGCAATCAGGGGCGCCGCATCGTTGCCGAAGGGTTCGAGCGGATCCGCGCCGTCGACCTGATGATCGGCGAGCCGGTGCGTTCCCCCCGCTCCGAGGACAACGGGACCGGCGGTCCTGCTCAGGACCGCAACGAAACCGACCCCGGGATGGGAAACGAGCCCCGGCAGGAGCGCCGGGTAGCGTTCCTGGATGTCCTCCATCAGGAGCCGCTCCGGCTCCATCAGGTAGACAAGGCCGAGATTCCCCGAGCCCAGCACCATGGTGCCGGTGCCAGTCGCGGCGGCAGCACTTTCAGCCTCGGCCTGGCGGCCCAGCCGGCCGCTGACGTTCCGAACCGTCCGCTGCGATCCCTTGCCTGCGCCGGCCAGATCCCCCACCAGCGCCTGCGCCCGGCCAAGGCTCTCCACGTTCTTATCGATTTCCACCACGGACTCGTTTATCAGCGCAGCGCACACGCCGCCCAGGTCGGTGCCGTACCGCTCGGCGAAGGTGGCACCGATCGACTGCCCATGGTCGGAGAGCACGACCAAGTGGTACCGGCGCGGCGCCTTGCCTGCCACCTGTTCGAGCATCGCCAGCACCCGGTCGAGGGCCTCCAGCGGCGCGAGCGACTCCAGCCTTGCGCCGCCGGCATGGTGGGCGACTTCGTCATAGTCCACATAGTCGACGTAGATGCTCTTGGTGCCGCGCATCATTTCGTTCGCAACCACTGCCGTGTTGATGTCCCGCAGCAGTCCGTTGCTGATCGCACGGAGCCCGGCGAACGTCCAGGAGCGCTCCACCCGCGGCACGACGTCGCGGAGCCGCTGCCGGCGGGCCTGGAAACGTTCCCGGGCCACCTCCGCGAGGGTGCGGGAAAAGCTGCGGGCAAAACCTTCGGGACGCAGCACGAACCGCCCGAAGGCGCGCCTGGTCTCGCGGGATCCGCGGGCCAGCTGGATCTTGCTCATCACCATGGAGCTGCGCGGCGCGTCACCGGAAAACAGATTGGACACCGAGATGCCGTCGTCCGCCAGCAGCCCCCGTCCCGTGCTGGCACGCTGTTCGATGACCGCTGCGTCGGCCGGACGGTTGGCCACCAGCAGGCGGCCCAGTTCACGGTCGTACCAGCGGAACGCGGGGATCCGGTCACAGGTACCGTGCAGGATGCCCTGCTGGCTGGCCGGAGTCGTGGAGGGCAGCTGTACCGTCCACTCCTGCAGGCGGTGGGACCCGGACCGGACCCACCGGCGCAGCGTCGGCATTGTTCCGGATTGAAGGGCCCACTGCATGACCGGATAGGGCACCCCGTCCAGCTGGACGAAGACCATGCCGTCGATCTCCGGATCGGCCACGGCGGCGGGCCGGTCCGTCAAGCGGCGCAAGGCCACGCTGAACGCGTCCGAGGTGCCGGCGGTCAACAGCCAGGACAGCAGCGTGCCGACGGCGGACGCAATCCACGCAGCCGCCAGCGTCGCCCAGAACGAGGTGGAATTCACCCCGGCACCACCCATAGGGCCACCTGCATGACCACGGCCTGACCTACCAGGGCCATCAGCCCCACGGCGATCCAGCCGACGGCGGCGGCCAGTTCGGCCAGAACCGGCCGGATCAGCACGCCCACGAGGCCGGTGACCGCCGAGACCGCGAGCAGGGACAGGAAGCCGCCGGTCGTTTCCACCCCGGGCAACAGCAGGACGGCAACGCCGAGGGCCACCGCAGAAATCAGCCACGCCACAACAAGGCGCAGGAGATCTGCCACGCGGATACGGCTCACATACCCAGCATCGGCCGCAGGCGCCGACTTGCCATCATCCATGGAGGATGAGGGGTGGCAACTACCCCGGGGCTAGCTACTCCGCGGCTGCGAGCTGACCGCAGGCGCCGTCGATCTCCTTGCCGCGGGTGTCGCGCAGCGTCGTCGGAATGCCGGCGGCGGACAGCCGGTCGACGAACTCGCGGGTGACGGCCGGCTCGGAGCTGGTCCAGATGGAGCCCGGCGTCGGATTCAACGGAATCGGGTTCACATGCACCCAGCCGCGGCCGCGCTGGTTCAGCTTCCTGGCCAGCAGGTCGGCACGCCACGGATGGTCGTTCATGTCCTTGATCAGCGCGTACTCGATGGATACGCGCCGGCCGGTGGTGCGGTAGTAGTTGTAGGCCGCATCCAGGGCCTCGTCCACCTTCCACCGGGAGTTGACCGGGATCAGGTCATCGCGCAGTTCGTCGTCGGGCGCGTGCAGGCTCAGCGCGAAGGTCACCGGAAGGTCCTCGGCCGCGAGCTTGTTGATCGCCGGAACCAGGCCCACCGTGGAGACGGTGATGTTGCGCGCACTCATGCCCAGGCCCTCGGGAGCCGGGGCCGCCATCCGGCGGACCGCGGCCATCACGCGCTTGTAGTTGGCCAGCGGCTCGCCCATGCCCATGAACACGATGTTGGTGACGCGCTCGGCGTCCTGACCGGCCTCGGCCGGTCGCCGGCTGCCGCCGAGACCGCCTTCGGCGATGACCCGGTTGGCCTGCACGATCTGGTCCAGGATCTCCGCGGTGGACATGTTGCGGGTCAGCCCCGCCTGGCCGGTGGCGCAGAACGGGCAGTTCATGCCGCAGCCGCACTGGCTGGACACGCACAGCGTGATGCGGCCCGGGTAGCGCATCAGCACGGACTCCACCAGCGAGCCGTCGAAGAGCCGCCAGAGGAACTTGATCGTGTCCCCCTTGTCCGTGGCCAGCCGCTTGACCTCGGTCAGCAGCTTCGGAAACAGCGCGTCCACGAGTTCCTCGCGTCCGGCCTTGGGCAGGTCGCTCATCCGCTCCGGGTCGGTGGTGTAGTGCTGGAAATAGTGGACCGAAAGCTGCTTGGCCCGGAACGCCGGCAGGCCGAGCTCCTTGAGCTTCTCCTGGCGCTCGGCCAGACTCAGATCCGCCAGATGCACGGGCGGCTGGGTCACCCGCGGGGACTTGAACTGCAGCAGCGGCCGGCCCTCGGTGGTGACGGCCTGCTGCCAGCCCTCGGCCGCCGGGCGGACCTGGGGACGGACCGGGGCATCGGAAGGCGCAGCGGCGGGCGCAGTCGAAGGCACGGCGGAAGACACAGTGGAGGATTTATGGGAAGACATTGGCACTATTGTCTCATAGAGACTAAAGTTCTCCCGCTCGACCGCGCCCGGCGGCACCGGGAGCCGCCGTCGAGGATGTAAAGGACTTTGAACCGGACGGAAACACTGCCGAAACCGGGCGTACCTAGGCTTTAGTTGCATACACCTTCGGCAGACAGGAGGCAGTGATGCAGCATCCCCGGCTCACCATCAAGGAAATGCCCTGGTCCAACCCTGTAGGGGCGGACCTGCGCGCGGCCCAGCAGCGGGAGCTCAGCTCCCGCTTCGGCACCGCCGACCACGAAGCCGGCCCGCCGCCGTCGGCCGAGGACATGCCGGTCTTCCTGATTGCCTACGAGAAGTCCTCGGGCCAGCCGCTGGGCTGCGGCGGCCTGCGGCGGCTGGATGAGTCGACGGCGGAGATCAAGCGGGTCTACGTGGTCCCCTATGCCCGCGGCTCGGGCGTCTCCGCGGCCATCCTGGCGGCGCTGGAAGCCAAGGCACTGGCCTCCGGCTACGCGGAGATCCGGGCGGAGGCCGGCTCGGTGCAGAGCGACGGAATGCGGTTCTACGAGCGCGGCGGCTACCTGCCGATCCCGAATTTCGGCCCATACGAAGGGGTGGCCGACTCGCACTGCTATGCCAAGACGATTGCCGTGCGGACCGCCGCCACGGTGCCGTAACGGCCTGGCCGGCGCCGCCTCGGCTACCCTCGGACCATGGCTTCCGAGACTTCTGCGACTTCCGACGAGATCAACTTCCACACCCGCAAGTGGGTGCGGCCCGAGGACCTCAACGCCAACGGCACGCTCTTCGGCGGCAGCCTGCTGCGCTGGATCGACGAGGAAGCAGCCATCTACGCGATCATCCAGCTGGGCAACGGCATGGTGGTGACCAAGTACATGTCCGAGATCAACTTCGTCAGCTCCGCAGAGCAGGGAGACCTGATCGAGATGGGCCTGACAGCCACACATTTCGGCCGGACGTCGCTGACCATGCGGGCCGAAGTGCGCAACATCATCACCCGTAAGAGCATCCTGACCATCGAGAAGATCGTCTTCGTCAACCTGGACGAAGAGGGCAACCCGGCGCCGCACGGCTATACCGAGATCACCTACAAACGGGACCGTCTGCCGAGCCACCATCTGGGCATCAAGGCGCCGGCGGAGCAGGACTAGCACCCGCCTCTTCCCCGATTCCCATTTCGGGGGGAGGAGGAAGTGGGAGGGGCGGGGAAGTGGGTCCGAGGGGAGGGAAAAGCGAGGTCCTTGGGGAAGGTGGGCGCGGGGGTCAGTGCCGGGCCTGGAAGCGGATGATCCGTTCCACCGCCTCGGCCACCGCCGCCTCGCCGGCGGCAAAGGAGAGGCGGACCGAACGGGTGCCGTTCACGGCGTCGAAATCGGAGCCCGGCACCAAGGCCACCGACTCCTGCTCCAGCAGTGCCCGGCAGTAGTCGGCCGAACCGGCGAAGCCGGCCAGCTGCGCGCCGAGATCCGCATACAGGTAGAAGGCGCCGTCCGCGGGCGCTGCGGCCCCCCAGTCCAGCCGGCCAAGGTTTTCCAGCAGCAGCCTGCGCACCTTCGCATAGCCGGCCACCGCGGCGTCCGCCTCGGCATAGGACTCATTGCTGAAGGCCTCCACCGCCGCCAACTGGGCCGGCGCCGGCGGGCACAGCGCCACGTTCCCGGCGAGCGCGTCCATGGCCCGGGCCAGGTCTGCGGGCATCAGGGCCCAGCCCAGGCGCCAGCCGGTCATCCCCCAGTACTTCGAGAAGGAGGAGATGACGACGCCGGTCCGGTCCAATTCCCAGGCGCAGACGCCGCGCGCGTCCGGGGACTGCGGGTCCGCCGGGTAGGTGATGCCGTGGTAGATCTCGTCACTGACCAGACGCACGCCGTTGGCCGCGCACCAGCCGGCCAGAGCCTCGATTTCCGCACGGGTGGCCATGGTGCCGGTCGGGTTGGCCGGAGAGGCCAGCACCAATCCGTCCAGCGGCCCGTGTGCCGCGGCTTCCAGCAGCGCGGGCGTAGGCTGGTAACGCTCGGCCGGGCCGCAGTCGATCTCCACCACCTCGCAGCCCAGCGCCGTCAGGATGTTGCGGTAGGCCGGGTACCCCGGGCGGGCCAGGGCCACCCGGTCCCCGTGGTTGAAGGCGGCGAGGAACGCGAGCATAAAGGCGCCCGAGGATCCGGTGGTGATGGCCACCTCCTCCGGGGCGACGTCCAGGCCGTACCAGCGGCCATAATGGGCAGCCACTGCCTCGCGCAGCGGCCGGATGCCCAGCGCCTCGGTGTAGGTCAGGGCCAGGCCGGAGGCGTGGAGCTGCGCGGCCTTGGCGGAGACCGCCCGGGGTGCGCCGCCGGAGGGCTCCCCGGCGCACAGCGAGATGACATCGCGGCCAGCTGCCCGCAGCTGGGCCACCCGGGCCAGGATGTTCATGACCTCGAACGGCGGGACCAGTGCGCGGCCGGCAACCTTCAGGGGCGGGGTCACGAGTCTCTCCGATCGCGGCGGCCGGGCCAGGCGGGTTCCGGGATGATTTGAATTCGACTGGGCAGGGTGGACCGACCCGACGGCGAGAAACCGCCAGCCCGGCTGCGTCGGGCGGCGCTCAAGCTACGAACTGTCAGTCCACGAACTCGGACTGCGTCTCGATGAAATCCCAGTCGCGCTGATGCAGGGACTTCTCCTTCAGGTCCGGGCCGCCGGCCTCGTACACAGCCAGTGCCACATCGGTATCAATGACCTCGGCCCGCAGGTTCTCGCGGAACCATTCCTTGTGGTCGGTCTCCAGATCCACCCACCATTGCTCAATGTGCCGTTCCACCATTGCTCAACCCTCCGATCGGACCGTTACTTCCACCGTAGGCGGGCACGGCAGGTGCATCAAGGGTATGCCGCCCGAACCCGGCACCCCCTTGCCTTCACCCCCTGTCCGATGCCATTGTGAACGGTGTCCGGCCCAGGCCGCGCCGCTCCATCCGAGGTTTCCAGGCTGGCTCCGGAGCGCGCGCCGCTTTCGTATGGCCGGTTCAGTTCCTGTTGACGTCCAGCAGCCCACCCCGTTGGCCCGAACCTTCGCGAAAGGACCACCCCATGGCACGCATGATCTTCCCCAACCTCCCCGTCTCCGATCTGGGCAAGGCGACCGAGTTCTACACCGGGCTCGGCTTCGCCAAGGAACCCCGCTTCAGCAGCGAGGAGTGCTCGGCCATCACGGTGGCGGAGAACATCACCGTGATGCTGCTGGAGAAGGGCATGTACGAGGGTTTCCTCGGCGAAGGCGGCACGGCGCACCTCAATTCCAACGCCAAGGAGGTGCTCAACTGCCTTAGCTGCGATTCACGCGAGGAGGTCGATGACCTCGTCGCCAGGGCCGAGGCCAGCGGCGGCAGCGTCTACCTGCCGGCCAAGGAACAAATGCCCGGCATGTATGGGGCCTCGGTTGCCGATCCCGACGGCCATGTGTGGGAGCTGCTCTGGATGTCGCCGCAGGCTATCAAAGACGTCGCGGCGCAGAATACCGGCCAAGAGACAGCGCAGGCCTGACCCGGTCAGCCGCGCCGGGCCGCGGCGGCCTCCCGGTCCCTGACCTCGGCCCAGTCCGGCGGCAGCTGGCCCGAGGAGCAGTCCCACACCAGCACGGTTGAAGGCCGCAGCACGCCGCGCAGCGCCAGTTTGGCTTCGCGGTGTGCTGCGCTGGCTTCGAACCGGGCCAGGCAGTCCCGCCGGGACCACGCGGACACGGTCCAGATGGCAGCGGCGGCAGGTTCGAAGGCGAACGCATAGCCGAGCAGTCCGCCGGCGTCCCGGAGCCGGCGCCGCACCGGCAGCATCCGGTACAGGAGCCGGGGCAGGTCGCGGTAGGAGCGCAGCCGCAGGCACACGGCAACCACGGTGCAGCCGCCGGCGGGATCCGGGGTACCGGGGGTCCATGATGTCGTGAGCATGGCCGCCACGCTACGGCCGCACCGGCCCGGATCGCACCGGTGGAATTGCCGGGTCACGCCCCGCCGGAAGCGTTTCCTTCCAGCCGCCGGCGTATCAGCTCGGCGCGGGTGCTGATGCCGAGCTTGGCAAAGACATTGCGCAGGTGGAAGTCGATGGTGCGCGGGCTGAGGAACAGCTGGGCGGCCGCCTCGCGGTTGGACAGGCCCTGTTGGACGAGCCCGGCCACCTGCAATTCCTGCGGCGTGAGGGCGGCCGTGGTGGACGGATCCCGCTTCCGGGCCGTCCTGCCCGAGGCCCGCAGTTCCTGGCCCGCACGTTCGGCCCACGCCCGTGCCCCGAGGTCGGTGAAGGTGTCCAGGGCCGCCTGCAGATGGACCCGGGCATCGACGCGCCGCCGGGCCCGGCGCAGGAATTCGCCGTAGGCCAGCTGGGTCCGGGCCCGGTCGAACACGCGCAGCGAGGAACGGTGCCGTTCCAACGCCGCCAGATACAGCGCCTCGGCGCCGGCGCCCTCGGCGAGCAGCGCCTGCCCGTGCGCGACGGCGGCAGCGGGCCACGCGTTGCCGGTGGCCGCAGCGTACCGCCGCAGGTCATCGAGCCAGGCGGCGGCCTGCTCCGGCCGGCCGGACCGCACGGCGGCCTCGACGCGGTCGATCGCCGTCAAGTACTGCATGCCGGGCAGCTGCAGCTGGGCCAGATGGTGGAAGGCGGTATCGGCCTGGCCGCTGCGGAGGGCCTTGGCCCACAGCAGCACATCGTGCGCCATCCCGCCCAAGGTTCCCAGCTGGCGGCCGCCGGCAACGTCCTCGGCCTCGGCCAGGTGTCCGGCGAAGCCCTCGTCCTGCTGCACGGCGTCGAGCAGTGCCAGCATGGCCAGCGGGTAGGCGGCCAGCCCGGCTTGCCCGGTGCCCCGCGCCAGCTGCAGTGCTTCGGTGGCGGCGGCGCGGGCATTGCCCCAGCTGCCGGTGACGAAGTCGGCCAGGCCGCGCCGGGTGAGCGCATACAGCGCCAGCACGTAGGCGCCGGTGCTGCGGGCCCGGGCCAGCAGCAGACGGTGGTACTGCAGGTACTCCCGGTCATCGCCGAGCAGCATGGCGGCGACGCCCAGGTTCGGGAGCAGGTCCTGGTCGGCATCTTCCAGCGACGCGCCGTCGGCATAGGCGGCCCGGAGCACGGCCGCGCCCTCTTCCAGCTCTCCGCAGCGCACGTGGTGGAACCCGACGAGCAGGTTCCAGCAACAACGCTGGCGGGCCGGTGCACCGTCCTCCGGTTCCGTTGCCAACGACACCGGGCTGACGCCGCCGTCGGCACCGCCGCCGAAGGAGGCCAGGGCCGCGGCGAACATGGCCATCTGCCGGGCGCGGACCGGATCGGCAGGGGCAACCTCCCGGGCTCCCTCCAGCACCAGGTGATGTCCTTGCTGCAGGGATCCGGTATTCCATTCGATCCGGGCCCGCAGCAGCGCGGCATCGGCACGCAGGCCGGGATCCGTGGCAGCGTCAAGGGCCACGTCGTTCAGCGCGCGGGCCCGCACCGGCTGGCCGGCCAGCCAGGCACTGCCGGCCGCAGCATGCAGGAAAGCCGCCTTGGCCGCTGCGTCGGTGCTCAGTCCGGCCGCCCGTTCCCAGGCGGCCACGGCGGCCTCGTGCCCGCCGCGCCGGCGGGCCCGGTCGGCGACCTGGTCGAGCTCCGCGGCCACTGCCGGGTCGGGCTCCTCGGCAGCGGCGGACAGGTGCCAGACCCGCCGGTCCCGGTTGTGTTCGCCGGCCAGCGCGTCGGCCAAGGCGCGGTGCACCTGCCGCCTGAGCTGGCCCGGCGCCGCGCCGTAGACGGCCGAGCGGACCAGCGGGTGACGCAGCTTCAGCTGCCCGTCCTGCACGCTCAGCAGGCCGGACTGTTCCGCCACCTCCAGTCCGTCACCGCCGGCGCCCAGGGCCCGGGCCGCCGCGCGCACCACCGCCGCCGCCCCGGCGTCGTCGGCCGCGGCCACCAGCAGCCAGGTCCGGGCGGATTCCGGCAGGCTGCGGTAGCGGTCCAGGAAGGCGCGCTCGACGCCGGCGGTGAGCGGCAGGCGGGCCGGCAACCGGGAGGTTCCGGCCAGTTGGTCCACAGACAGCGAGCCGGCCAGCTCGACCAGCGCCAGCGGGTTGCCGCCCGTGCCGCGCACCAGTTCCCCGGCTACTTCGGCCGGAACCTCAACGCCGGAGCATTCGGCCAACACGGCTGCGGCGGCGGCCTCGTCAAGGCCGGACAGCACAATCCCGGGCAGGTCCGCACTGTCGAAGCGGCGCTCGTCCCCGTCCCGGGCGGCAAACAGCAGGGCCACCCGTTCGGCATCCAGCCGGCGCGCCACGAACAGCAGCGCTGCGGCGGAAACCTCGTCGAGCCACTGCGCATCGTCCACCACGGCCAGCACCGGCCCGTCCTCGGCGGCATCCGCCAGCAGGCTCAGGGCGGCCAGGAAGATCAGGAAGCGGTCGACGCCGTCGGAGGCGATCTCGCCGAAGGCGGCCCGCAGCGCCCGGGCCTGCGGCTCGGGCAGACTGCCGGCGCGCGGCATCAGCGGGCGCAGCAGCCGGTGCAGGGCCGCGAACGCCAGCGGCGATTCGGACTCGATGCCTGCGGTGCGCAGCACCTGCATCCCCTCGCTGCGGGCCACGGCGTCGTCCAGCAGCGTGGATTTACCGACGCCGGGCAGCCCGCGTACGACCAGGGCGCCGCCGCGCGACGCCCACGCCTCGTCCACCAGAGCCGCGATCGCGGCGCGTTCATCCTGCCTCCCGTGAACCACCGGATGAGTCTAACAACGCACCCGGGCGCAGAGCCCGCTGTTTCCCCGCCAAAACCCGGCAATTTTGCCGGTCCGAGCCACCTGCCCCCGGTTGGATGATCGAACCGTCCAAAACCGCAGCAACTGCCCAAGGAGCACCCCGTGAACACCTACTCCGCTACCGGATCCGACGCCCAGACCACCGCCTTCCAGGTGGCAGGGATGTCCTGCGGCCATTGTGAAGCCGCCGTGACCGGCGAAATCAGCCGCCTGGCCGGCGTCCGCTCCGTCCGGGTGGACCTGGCCACCGGCACCGTGACCGTCGCCAGCGACAGGCCGCTGGCGCGTGCCGACGTCGCGGCCGCCGTCGACGAAGCCGGCTACACGCTCGCCTGATCCTTCCCTACCCCAGCCAGCAAAGGAATTCCCGTGGACAAGACAGCACTGCAACAGCATCCTGCCGATCACCGCGCCGGCCGCCGCACCGCCGTGTGGGCGTTCACCCGGCACTACCTGGAGATGGTGGTGGCCATGATCATCGGCATGGCCGCCCTGGCACCGGTCTGGTCCTGGGCCACGGATGCGCTGGGGGTGTCCGCGGTGTTCGACCGCCCGGACGTCGCCGCATTGGTGATGGCCACCAACATGACGCTGGCGATGTCCGCATGGATGCTCTACCGCGGGCACCGCTGGGCCCCGATCGCCGAGATGGCCGCGGCCATGTACCTGCCCTTCGTGATGCTCTTCCCCCCGCTGTGGCTGGGCGCCATCTCCGGGCACACCCTGATGGCCGCCGGACACCTGCTCATGCTGCCGGCGATGGCGCTGGCCATGCTGCTGCGCCGCAGCGAGTACACCCACGCCCACCACGCCGGGCAGCACCACTGACCTGCCGGCCGACCCGCCGGCCCGGACGGAAGGACGGACCATGACCACTTCGACCCTGACCGAATGCGCCCTGGAGATCGGCGGGATGACCTGCGCCGCCTGCGTGCGGCGGGTGGAGAAGGCCCTGGCCGGGCTCGACGGCGTGGCCTCCGCCCGGGTGAACCTGGCCACCGAGGTGGCCACGGTCGCCTACGACCCGGCGCTGGTGCAGCCCGGCGGGCTCGCCGCCGCAGTCGCCGCCGCCGGGTACACCGGCACCGTGCGGCCCCGGCCCGGCACCCCGTCCGCACCGCCCAGCGAAACCGGGGACGCGCCGTCGGACCCGGATCCGGAGGCCCGGCGCGACGCCGAACTCGCCGCCCTGAAACGCCGGTGGCAACTGACCCTGGCCACCGGCCTGGCCATGATGGTGCTGATGTACCTGCCGCTGCCGGTGGACGCGATGGACTGGCTGATGCCGCTGCTGCTGGTGGTGGCCACCGCGGTCCAGTTCTGGGCAGGCCGCGGCGTCTATGCGGCCGCCGTCGCCGCCGCCCGGCACCGCACCACCAACATGAACACGCTGGTGGCCCTGGGCACCGGCGTGGCCTACGGCTACAGCGGGTTCGTCACCCTGTGGCCCGCCACCGCCGAAGGCTGGGGCCTGCCGCTGCACGTCTACTTCGAGACCTCGCTCGTAATCCTGGCCCTGGTGCTGTTGGGCAAGTGGCTGGAAGGCCGGGCCAAACGGCAGACCGCCGCCGCCCTCAAGGCCTTGGCGGACCTGGCGCCCCGGACCGCCAGGGTCATCCGCGGCGGCAGCGAGACCGACATTCCGGTCGAGGACGTCGCCGTCGGCGACTTGGTGCGGGTCCGGCCGGGTGAGAAGATCCCCGTCGACGGCCTGGTCACCGACGGCGCCTCCACGGTGGACGAGGGCATGCTCACCGGCGAGAGCGTCCCGGTGGACAAGGCCGCCGGCGACGCCGTGATCGGCGCGACCGTGAACCGCACCGGCTCGATAGTGCTGCGCGCCACCGCCGTCGGCTCCGACACCACGCTGGCCCGGATCATCCGGCTGGTCGAGGACGCGCAGGGATCGCGGGCCCCGATGCAGCGGCTCGCCGACAAGGTCTCGGCCTGGTTCGTGCCGGCGGTGCTGCTGATCGCTGCCGCCACCTTCACCGGCTGGGCGCTGTTCGGGCCGGAAAGCGGCAGGATGACCCTGGCCATCGGCACCGCCATCGCGGTGCTGATTATTGCCTGCCCGTGCGCCCTCGGCCTGGCCACCCCGACGGCGGTAATGGTGGGTACCGGCAAGGCCGCCGAACTGGGCATCCTGATCGGCAACGGCGAGGCCCTGGAACAGGCGCGGCGGCTGACCGCCGTCGTGCTGGACAAGACCGGAACCCTCACCACCGGCCGGCCGGCCCTCACCGGCATCAAAACGGCCGGGAACTGGGATGCCGACGAGATCCTGGCCCTGGCCGCCGCGGCCGAACTCGGCAGCGAACACCCGCTGGGCGAGGCCATCACCGCCGCCGCCCGGGAGCGTGGCCTGGACCTGCCGCCGGTGCAGGGCTTCGAGGCACTGCCCGGACACGGAATCCGGGCCAGCGCCGGCGGCCGCACCGTCGTCATCGGCAACCGGGCCTTGATGGCCTCGGCCGGCGTCGACACGGCCGCGCTGGACGAGGCCGCAGCGGCCGCCGCCGAAGCCGGGCAGACACCGATGTTCGTCGCCGTGGATGCCCGGGCGGCCGCCCTGGTCGCGGTCGCCGATACCATCCGGCCCGAGTCGGCCGACGCGGTGGCCCAGCTGAAGGCCGTGGGCCTGGAGGTGTGGATGCTCACCGGGGACAATGCCGCCACCGCGGCCGCGGTCGCCCGGGCCGCCGGCATCGACCGGGTGCTGGCCGAGGTGCTGCCGGCGCAGAAGGCGGACCGGATCGCTTCGCTGCAGAACGGCGGGCACGTGGTCGCCATGGTCGGTGACGGCATCAACGACGCCCCGGCGCTGGCCCAAGCCGATCTGGGCATCGCCATCGGCACCGGCACCGACGTCGCCATCGCCGCCTCGGACATCACCCTGGTCGGCGGTGACCTGCGCGGCATTGTCGCCGCGATCGCGCTGTCCCGGCGCACGGTGTCCACCATCAAGCAGGGCCTGTTCTGGGCCTTCGCCTACAACGTGCTGCTCATCCCGGTGGCCGCCGGAATGCTGTACTTTGCCGGCGGAATCCTGCTGGACCCGGTGCTGGCCTCCGCCGCCATGGCGATGAGCTCGGTCAGCGTCATCACCAACGCACTGCGGCTGCGCGGCTTCCGCCGCCCGGCCGGCGTCCGGGAGATCCTGCATCCGCCGCTGCGCGAGCGGCTCGGCCGCTACGCCTACCTGGCCGGCGTCGGCGCCCTGGCCGTGCTGCTCGGGACCGGGTTCACCGTGCTGAGCCGGTCGGATGCCGCCCAGCGGGGCATGAACGGCGTGCTGGCCTGGACCCAGTCCACCGGCATGCCGATGCGCCCGGCCATGAGCACCATGATGGCCGCTGAGATCGACCCGGCCGATGCCGAGGACGCCGGCGTCGAGGTCAGGCTCGAGGTCCCCGCCACGGCCCGGCCGGGCCGGCCCACCCGCGTGCTGGTCCACCTCGCCGATGCCCACACCGGCCGGCCGGTGGCGGACCTGGGCCGCAGCCACGCGGTGTTCATGCACCTGATTGCCACCCGGGAGGACCTGGGCACCTTCACCCACGTCCACCCCGAGCCAACCGGGGAGCCCGGAGAGCTGGCCGTCGACATGGCCTTCCCGACCGCCGGCCGCTACCGGATCGACACGGAATTCCGCCGGCAGGGCGAGATGGCCGACATCCACGATGTCCAGCAGGTCCGCATCGCCGGTCCGGCGGTGTCGGTTCCGGCGGGCCTGGCCGAGGACACTCGTCCGCAGACGGTTGGCGGGGTGCGGGTCTCCCTGACCGGTGCCGTACGCGCCGGCCGGACCAGCGAACTGGTCTTTTCCTTTACGGATGCGGTGTCCGGGCGCCCGCTGGCCGACCTGCAGCCGTATCTGGCCGCCGCCGGGCACGTGGTCATTATGGGTGCCGACGGCAGTTTCGCCCACGAACACGCCGAGGTCGAGGACGCCGGCGGCAACCCGGTGTTCGCGCTACCCGGCCAGACGTTCGGACCGGAACTGACGGTGCATGCGCGGTTCGACAACCCGGGCCTGTACCGGCTCTGGGGCCAGTTCCGCCTCGCTGACGGCAAGGTGGCCACCGTGCCCTTCACGGTCAGGGCGGCCTGACCCGGGCCCGGCCCGGCCGGTGCGGCCGGGCCGTCAGCGCTGGGTAAGTTCCCGGTGCAGCGCCTCGACCCGGGCCTTGATCTCGTCCCGGACCAGGCGCATCCGCTCCGCACCGTGGATCCCGCGCAGGCTTGGCTCGTCGATTTCCCAGCGTTCGTACCGGGTGCCCGGCAGCGGTTCCAGCTGGGCATTGCTGCCGAGGATGACGACGACGTCGGCGGCCCGCTGCGCCTCATCCGTGACCGCGGTGGGTACCGTGTCACCGATATCGATGCCGAGTTCGGCCAGCGACGCCGCCGATTCCGGGTTCACCGACCCGGCCGGAGCCGTACCGCAGGAGCGGACCCGGACGGTGCCGGCGGCCACCTGTTCCATCAGACCGGCCGCCATCGGGGACTTGCCGCTGTTGCTGGAACAGACGAAGAGGACACTGGGCTGGTCTGCTTTGAAGTTCACTGGCTGCTTTCCGTGGACGGGATTGGTTTACCCGGCGAATAATAGCCCCATGACCGGATCCCCTGCCTACCGACCCTCCGTCCTCTTCGTCTGCGAGCGCAACGCCGGCCGCTCGCAAATGGCAGCCGGCTTTCTGGCGCAGCTGGCCCGCGGCACGATCGACGTCCGGTCCGCCGGGCTGCGTCCGGCCCGCGAAGTCAGCCGCGACGTCGTGGCGGCCATGGCCGAGGAAGGCATCGACATCTCGGCCGAACGGCCCAAGGCCCTGACCGCCCAGGCGGTGGAGGACGCCGACATTGTCGTCAGCCTGGGCTGCGGCGGCAATGTCCCGGTGCCGCCGGGCAAACGCTACGAGGACTGGGACCTGGCCGATGCCAAGGGCAAGGACGTTGCCGGCCTCCGGCCCCTCCGGGACGAGATCCGCGGCCGCGTCCAGCAATTGCTCACCGAGCTGCTGCCGGCCCTTCATCCGGACGCGAGCTAGCAGCTACCAGCACGTCCACCTGCTCCAGCACTGCCTCCAGCTCCTCGTCCGTCACACGCGGCGCGGCGACGCCAGCGGAGAGGAAGGTCGCGCTGTAATACAGCCCGTCCCCCATCAGCTTGACCGCCTGTGCCAGGGCCCGGCTGCCCAGACATGACTCCAGTGCCTCCAGCCAGACATCCTGGATCCCGGCGAAGGTCGCCTCAGCGGCCGGATGGCCCTGCTGGACCAGCCGGGCCGCCGCGACGATCGCGCGGTCCAGCGGCGAATCCACGTACCGCGAGGTTCTGACGTAGTAGCGCGCGGCCCCCTCGGGCGCCGCCTTGATGGTGTCCGCCTCCGCCGCTGTCAGGGCTGCGAGGCGTTCGCAGAGCGCCTCGACCATGGCTTCCTTGGACCGGAAGTGGTACAGCAGCCCGCCCTTGGAAACACCGGCGGCCGCTGCCACCGCATCCATCGTGGCGGCCCTCTCCCCCTCCTTGATCAGGATGTCTTCGAAGTTGTCGAGGATGCGGTCTCTGGCACTGGACATGCCTCCATGGTACGTCGCACCGGCTTGGCGACTAAACCGTCCAGACGGTACAGTAGGGCCAGACCGATTTTCCAAGGAGACACTCATGCTCGCCCTCGAACTGCGCGCCGGCCGCAAAGAATGGACGGCCCTGGCCGTGCTCATGCTGCCGGTCCTGCTGGTCGCCGTCGACAACACCGTGCTCAGCTTCGCCGTGCCGGCCATTTCGCTGGCCTTGAACACGACCGGCACCACACTGCTGTGGATCATCGACATCTATCCGCTGGTGCTGGCCGGGCTGCTGGTCGCCATGGGCAGCCTCGGCGACCGGTTCGGGCGCCGGCGGATGCTGATGATCGGGGCCGCAGGGTTTGCGGCGCTCTCCGTCGCCGCCGCCTTCGCGCCCAGCGCCGAAGCCCTGGTGGCGGCCCGCGCGGGACTGGGCGTGTTCGGCGCAATGCTGATGCCCGCCACGCTCTCGCTGATCCGCAACATCTTCACCGACCGCAGGCAGCGGCGGATGGCCATTGCGGTCTGGGCCGCAGGCTTCTCCGCCGGCGCCGCCGTCGGCCCGCTGGTCGGCGGCGTGCTGCTCGAGCACTTCTGGTGGGGCTCGGTGTTCCTACTGGCGGTTCCGGTCCTGGCGGCCATGCTGGTCCTGACGCCGCTGTGCGTTCCGGAAAGCCGCGATCCGCATCCCGGCAGCGTCGATGTGCCCGGCATCGCCCTGTCCGTACTGACCATGGTGCCGGTCGTCTACGCCATCAAGAACCTAGCCAACGAGGGCAGCCCGGCCGTCACCGCCGCCGCGGCGGGCCTCGGGATCCTGGCCGGCTGGCTGTTCACCCGCCGCCAGCTGGGCCGGCCGGAGCCGATGCTGGACGTCAGGCTGTTCCGCGTGCGACCGTTCACCGGCGCGGTGCTGGTGAACCTGCTGGCGGTCTTTTCCCTGGTCGGGTTCCTCTATTTCGTTTCCCAGCACCTGCAGCTGGTGCTCGGCCTCAGCCCCCTGCAGGCCGGCCTGGTTCTGCTGCCAGGCCTGGCCGTCACCGTGATCGCCGGATTCGCCGCCGTGCCGCTGGTCCGCCGGATGCCTGCGCACCTGGTGGTTTCCGCCGCCCTGCTACTCTCGGCCGGCGCCTACTGGATGGTGGCCGCCGCCGGCCAGGGCGCTCCGGCCGGCACGCTGATGGCCGCGTTCGCCCTGCTGGGTGCCGGCGTCGGTGCCTCGGAGACCCTGTCCAACGACCTGATCCTCTCCAGCGTGCCGGCCGCCAAGGCCGGCGCCGCCTCCGCGGTGTCCGAAACGGCCTACGAAGTGGGCTCGGTCTTCGGCACGGCGCTGCTCGGCAGCATCCTGGTCTCTTCCTACCGCAGCCAGCTCCAACTGCCCGCCGGCCTTGACCCGGAACAGGCCTCGGCCGCTTCCGAAACCCTCGGCGGGGCCATCAACGCCGCCGCCGGCCTGCCGGCCGACACCGCCGGGCAGCTGCTGGACTCGGCCCACCGGGCCTTCGACAGCGGCGTGCAGGTCACCGCCGGCATTGCCGCGGTCCTGATGCTCGCCGCCTCTGCCCTTGCCTGGTGGACGCTGCGCCCGCAGACCAAGCAGCCGGCTTCCACAGCCTTGCCACATACCCCATAGGGGTATATTATTGGTGCCATGAGCGTGGAAAGGGAGATCATGAGCACCAACGACATCCCGGATACCGTGGTGGCCGACATCCATGTCGGCCACGCCTACACCAGGGACAAGGCCGCCTACCTGCGCCGGCTCAAGCGCATTGAGGGTCAGGTCCGCGGCATCGCCCGGATGGTGGACGAGGACAAGTACTGCATCGACATCCTGACGCAGGTCTCGGCCATCAACAAGGCCCTGCATGCGGTCAGCCTCGGCCTGCTCGAGGACCACATCGCCCACTGCGTGGTCGGCGCCGCCCGGGATTCGGAGGCCTCCGGGGACCCGCAGCTCGTGCAGGACAAAGTGAAGGAAGCCGCGGACGCCATCGGCCGGCTGCTCCGCTAGGAACCCGCCAAGGAGAACACCATGACCACGACCCGGATCAGCATCGACGGCATGACCTGCAGCCACTGCATCGACGCCGTGACCGAGGAACTGACCTCGCTTACGGGCGTCCAGCAGGTCGAGATCGAACTGAACAAGGGTGGCATTTCCACCGCCACCGTTACTTCCGAGGGATCGCTGGACCCGGAACAGATCGGCGAAGCTGTCGCCGAGGCCGGCTACCTCGTCGTCGCCGCGGACGCCTGAGCGGCCCGGCAGCTCCGAAGGACGCAGCCGGACTGCACAGACCAGAAGGAATGAGGGGACCATGGCCCAGGAAACGGGCACTGACGCAGCGGCCGGCACAACCGGCAGCACCGGCCGGACAGACACCCGGCTGGTTGAACTCGACATCGAGGGGATGACCTGCGCCTCGTGCGTCAGCCGCGTGGAACGCAAGCTCGGCAAGATCGAGGGCGTCTCCGCCAGCGTCAACCTGCCGCTCGAATCTGCACAGGTGAGCGTCCCCGCGTCCGTCACGGACCAGCAGATCCTCGACACCGTCAAGGCCACCGGCTACAAGGCAACGCTCCGGACGGCCCACGGGGCGCCGTCGGCCGCACCGCAGCCCGGGCACCCGGACCACCGCGGCCAGACGCAGCATGCGGACCAACACAGCCCAACGGACCACCCGGCCCATGAAGACCATCTGGCCCACGGCGGCACCACTGCGCAGCTGCGCCCCCGACTCCGGGCTGCCGTCGTCCTGACCATTCCCGTCTTCATCATCTCCATGGTTCCGGCCGCGCAGTTCCCGCACTGGGGCTGGGCTGCCTTGGTCCTCTCGGCCCCGGTGGTGTTCTGGGCTGCATGGCCGTTCCACCGCGCCGCCGCCGTCAACGCCCGGCACCTGGCCTCCACTATGGACACCCTGGTCTCCCTCGGTGTGCTCGCGGCGTTCATCTTCTCGGCCTGGCAGCTGGTCATGGACCCGATGATGACGGCGCACGTGCACGGCGGCATGGCCGAACACGCCCTCTACTTCGAGACCGCCGCCGTTGTGGTCACCTTCCTGCTGCTCGGCCGCTATCTGGAGGCCAACGCCAAGCAGAAGGCCGGCAGCGCGCTCCAGGCGCTGCTGGACCTCGGCGCCAAGGAAGCCACTGTGCTGCGCGGCGGCATCGAGGTCCGGGTTCCGGCCGAGCAACTGGTTCCGGGCGACGAGTTCGTGGTCCGCCCGGGCGAGAAGATCGCCACCGACGGCTACGTGGTCCAGGGCCGCTCCGCCGTGGACACCTCCCTGATCACCGGTGAATCCGTGCCGGTCGACGTGGGCGTAGACGATGCCGTGACCGGCGCGACCATCAACACCTCGGGGCAGCTGCTGGTGCGGGCCACCCGTGTCGGCTCCGAAACCACGCTGGCGCAGATGGGACGGCTGGTCAGCCAGGCCCAGGCCGGCAAGGCACCGATCGCCCGGCTGGCGGACCGGATCAGCGCGGTCTTCGTCCCCATCGTGCTCGCCATCGCCGTGGCCACTTTCGTGTTGTGGCTGGCCTTCGGCGGCGGCCTCGAGGCGGCCTTCACCGCGGCGGTGACGGTGCTGGTCATCGCCTGCCCGTGTGCGCTGGGCCTGGCCACACCCACCGCGCTGCTGGCCGGCACTGGGCGGGCCTCCCAGCTGGGCATCCTGATCAAGGGTCCGCAGATCCTCGAGGACACCCGCCATGTGGACACCATCCTGCTGGACAAGACCGGCACCGTGACCACCGGCCGGCTGGCGGTCGACACCGTCACCGCCCTGAACGGACGCACCTCGGCCGAGGTGCTGGCGCTGGCCGGCGCCGTCGAGGCCGGTTCCGAGCATCCCATTGCCAAGGCCGTGGTCGAGGCCGCCCGCGCCGCCGGGCCGGTTCCGGTCCTGGCGGATTTCCACAGTGCCGCCGGCGGCGGTGTGCGCGGGACCGCTGCCTACGACGGCGGTGCTCTCCTGACGCTGGTGGCCGGACGCACCGGCTGGCTCGAGGAGAACGGCATCGCCCCCAGCACGGCGGAACAGGCCGCATTCAAAGGTCAGCAGGACGGCGGAGCCACCGCCATCTGGCTGGCCGTGGACGGTGAAGCGGCCGGCATTGTCAGTCTCAGGGACACCGTCAAAGACAGCTCGGCCGACGCGATCAGCCGGCTGAAGGAACTCGGACTGCGGCCGGTCCTGCTCACCGGCGACAACGCCGCCGTGGCCGACCGGGTGGCCGCCGCCGTCGGCATTGCCGCGGAAGACGTCCACGCCGATGTGCTCCCCGCGGACAAGGTGGCAGCGGTCAGGCAGCTGCAGGCCGCGGGCCGCACCGTGGCGATGGTTGGCGACGGGGTCAACGACGCCGCCGCCCTGGCCCAGGCGGATCTGGGGATCGCCATGGGCTCGGGCACCGACGTGGCCATCGAGGCCGCCGACATCACCGTCATGGGCAGCGACCTGCACCAGGTGGTGCAGGCCATCGAGCTGAGCCGCCGGACGCTGGGCACCATCAAGGCCAACCTGTTCTGGGCCTTCGCCTACAACACGCTGGGCATCCCGGTGGCGGCTCTGGGCCTGCTGAATCCAATGATCGCCGGCGCCGCCATGGCCGCCAGCTCGGTGCTGGTGGTGGCGAATTCGCTGCGGCTGCGCCGGTTCGGCTCCCGGGCCTGAAACCTGGCCGGGTATCAGGCCTGAACCGGCCGGGCCTGCACCTGCCTGACTCGGCAGGGCCGAGGGAGCGGTGCTAACCTGCGGCTCCGAAACGGGCCAGCGACCGGGCCCGGGCCTTGGCGGCCTCCTCGTCCCGGTTCTTGGCCGGGGCGGTGGTCACCAGCGAGTCCAGCAAGTGCTGCGTGATGTGCGCGATTTCGTGCACTGCTTCGTTGAAGGCAGCCTCGTTGGCCTTGGACGGCTTGGTGCTGCCGCTGACCTTGCGGACATACTGCAGGGCGGCGGCCTCGACCTCGGCGCTGGTCGCGGCCGGCTCGAAGTTGTACAGCTGTCGGATGTTGCGGCACATGGCGTCTTCCTTCCGGAGTCGATTCCCACTGCCATTGTCCCCGGCCGGGGACAATGGCACACCTGCTGATGACGCACCCGCTGGGGCACCCGGGTCAGAACGGCGGCGGTTCGTCCGGGCCGGCATCCCCCGCGGCCGGACCGGTGGCCGGGCCCGCTGCCGGACCCGGACCCGAGGCATCCCCCGCGGACGGCAGCGCGACGCCCCAACCGTCGTCGGGCTTTGTGGTGTAGCGGTGGCCGGTGCGCGCCGTCCAGTGGATGTGGCCACCCGGCCCGGGCCTGGCCCGCCACCCGCCGTGCTGCTTTGCCGCATGGTGGGCTTCGCAGAGGCACTGCAGGTTCCCGAAGACGGTTTTCCCGCCGGCTTCCCACTCGGTGACATGGTCGATCTCGCAGTGTGCGGCGACCCGGCGGCAGCCGGGGAAGCGACAGTGGCGGTCGCGCAGCCGGACCAGGCGTTTGAGCCATCCGGGCGGGATACGCAGGTTTGCCGCAGCGGCAATGGCCTGTCCGTTGCCGTCGGTCAGGACGGGAAGCCAGGACTTGGCCAGGGCGGCCAGTTCCCTCGCCTGTTCCGCGGGGATGGGCCCGTACCCGGCGAGATCCCCGGGTTCACTGCCCAGGCCGGCGGCTGTCGCCAGCGGCAAGGTCACCGCGACGCCGGTGATCACCACCGTACCGGTCCCGGCACAGTTGTCCGGGGTGCCGCCCAAGGCCTGCCCGGGCGCGGCCGAGCCGGTCAGCAGGTCGGTGATTACATCGGCCCGCAGCTGTGGCAGGGTCCGGGCCTCCTCCGGTCCCTGCAGTGAACGGGCCAGGGTCTGGACGCGGTGGTAGATCAGGCAGGCCTTGTCCGCGCTGGTACGGATCCAGAGTTCGGCCATGCCATCATCCTGGGGAACGAGCCTGACGTCCCGGGACTCGTTGGCGCGCCGGTGGCGTTCTTCCAGCGGTTCGGGATGAAGGTGGTGCCGGGCCGTACGGCAGCGGGCCTCAACACCTTGGCGGGTAATGGTGCCGGCCTCCGGGACCACGGCCTGCTCGAAGTCCGGCAGGAGCTCCACGGGCAGGTCGGCGGAGCCGCGGGCGATGGCCGCGGCACGGGCCAGGTCCAGCTCGCCGGCGGCCATGGCGGCCGCGGTGGCCGGCAAATGGGTGCAGATCTGGGCGGCATCGGCCAGGTTCTTCCGGGCCTCGGCATCGCCCAGGCCCAAGGCGACGGCGATTTCCCCGGCCGCGAAGCGGGAGAACCCGTCGACGGCCCCGGCCTCGGCACCTGCAGCCGGGCGCAGCTGCGTGAACCGGTGCAGGGCCTGCACCATCAGGGACTGCACCATGGACTGCAGGCGTCCGGTGGCCTTGAGGAAGTCGATGATTTCCGCGTCCCCCAGGCCGGCGATGCGGCTGTCCGCGACCTGCGCGGCCAGTTGCGCGACAGGAGTCACGGGATCGCCGTCGGCCGCCAGGGCAGGCCGGAACTGCTCTGCCGCCGGCGCCTCGGTTGGCAGGTTCAGCTGCCCGGCCCAGGCATCCAACAGCAGCTTGTGGACGCAAAGCTCCAGCACGGACCTGTCCCCCTCCTCGGGGAGCAGGTATTCACGCTGGCCTCCGTCCATGGCTGTACGTTATCGGCCGGTTCCGACAATTTGGTTCCGTCCGGAGCAGCCCGCGCGGATCCGCCGCAGAAACAGCGATAGCAAAACAGGCAGCGGCGGGACCCGGCCTAAAGCCGGACCCCGCCGCTGCCCCGGACTGCCCGGAAGGCTACTTCGCGTCCACGGACTCGCGCTCCGGCACCGTCTTATCGGCCGCCGTCGCCGGGGCGCCCAGCACCGGCTTGCCGAGCATGGAGATGAACACGGCGCCGATCAGCATCGGGACGATGAACAGGAAGTACAGGTCCGTCGGCGCCCAGCCGCCGTCCATCAGGGTCCCGGCGATGATCGGGGAGGCAATGGCACCCACCCGGCCCATGCCGATGACCAGGCCGAGGGCGGTGCCGCGCACCTCGGAGGTGTAGTAGGTCGGGCTGATCGCGAGCATGCCGGCAATCGGCGCATTGGAGCCGAAGCCGACCAGGAAGGCGGCGAACAGCGCTCCGGCCAGCGAGCCGGTGGACAGCGAGAACGCGCCGAAGGTCAGGCCGCCGAGGACAAAGAACACCGCGAGCACCTTGCGCATCGGGAAGCGCGCCCCGAAGAAGCCCAGCACCACGGCGCCGACGATGGCCCCGACGCTGAACAGCACGCCTGCGTTAATGCCGTCCTGCTGGCTGAAGCCGCTGGCGGTGACCAGCTTGGGGGTCCAGGAGTTGGCGAAGTAGAAGCTGGCCATCAGGACGAAGTAGGTGAGCGAAATCAGGATGGTCCGCCGGGCGTTGGCGCCGGTGAGCACATCCGCGAAGCGGGACTTCTTCTTTGCCGCTACCGGGGCAGCTGCGGGCAGCTCGGCCACCGCCGGCTGATCCATCCGGCGCAGCACCTTGTTCACCCGCGGCAGGGCGCCGGACGGGCGGCGGGCCAGCAGGAAGTCCACCGACTCCGGGACGGCGAACAGGATGAGCGGGATCATGACGGCGGTGATGATGGCACCGAAAATGAACGCTGCATGCCAGCTGAAGGCCTGGATCAACATGCCGGTAATAATGCCGCCGACGACGCCGCCGATCGGCTGGCCGATGCTGACGATGGCCAGGGCAGTCGAGCGGCGCTTGGCATTGGAGAACTCGGAGGCCAGCACATTGGCGGTAGCCTGCAGGGTGCCCACGGCGAGTCCGGTGATGAAGCGCAGGGCCACCAGCACCTCGTAGCTGGGGGTAAACGCGGAGCCGAGCATGCCCAGCGCGACGATGACCGCACCAATCAGCAGCGTCCGCTGCCGGCCGATGATGTCCGAGATGCTGGAGACAAAAATGGAACCGATGGCCATGCCCACCAGCGCCGCGCTCAGCAGCACGCCCAGTTCGGAAGCGCTCAGGGCCCAGTGCTCCATGACGGCATTGGCGCTGAACGCCATGACCAGTACGTCGAAGCCGTCGATCATGTACAGCGCCATGCAGATGGCGATGACGCCGACCTGCACACGCTTCATTGGTGACGCCTCGATGCGCGCCTTGATGTCCATAGGGTGCCTCACTGTGTTGCTTGCCACGGCAGCCGCGCCCGGCACGATTGTTCGAATGACGAACAGGTGTGCGGACCGACCGTTCGGTCAACCACTATATGATGCGGATTACGCCTCAATGTGTCGCTGGCCATAGTCTGGGACGCAAATCACAGGGGCAGGCCGGTGCGGCCGCTGCGAAAAGGCTCCCGGATACGCCATGGGCCGGGCATTGCCGCCCGGTCCATGGCCTCCACACCTGCCGCCGCTAGCCAGCCGGCCCGGCTTTCGCCGCCACCCGGGGCCCGTGCGCGGCCGACGGCGCGGCGGGCGCGGCCGGCTCAGGCACAGACACGGCGGGAACAGGCACGATCGACGGCGCAGCGGGCGACGGCACAGCAGACGACGGCGCGGCCGGCGACGGCGTACGCGAGGCACGGGCGCGCGGGGGACGCAGTTCGTCGAGGCGCACCAGCAGCACCCCGGCCACGATCAGGGCGCCGCCGGTGAGCTGGATGCCCGCGGGCAGTTCGCCCAGCAGCAGCCAGGCCCAGAGCACGGCGAAGAGCACCTCGGTCAGGGATACGAACGAAGCCACCGTCGAGCCGAGGGCACGAGCGGCCATGATGCCGCTGACGTAGGCCAGCACCGTGGAAAATACAATCAGCCCGGCCAGCGGGACCCACCAGGGTGTAGGCCAGGCGGCCAACTGGCTGTCGGCCAGGCTGAACTGCATGGGCAGGACGCGGACGGCGCCGAGCAGCAGCATGGTCGCCCCACCCACCAGCATGCCGCCGGCGGCGAGCACCAGCGGCGGCAGGCCGTCGTTCTGCTTGGCGGTGATAAAGAAGTAGACGACCAGGCAGACCGCAGCACCCAGGCCCCACAGGACCCCGCCGACGTCGAGCTTCATGCCGCCGGCGACGTCGAGCACCAGCACCAGGCCTGCGAGGGACAGCAGCGACCCTGCGATGGTGGCGGTGCGCGGAGTGCGCCGGGTGGAAATCCACAGCCACAGCACGATCAGCACCGGAGCCAGGTACTCCAGCAGCAGCGCCACCCCCACCGACAGTGTGGATACGGCGTTGAAGTAGAAGAGCTGGCAGCCGGCCACACCGAATAGTCCAAAGAGCACGATGGTCCGCCAGTTGCTGCGCAGCGTGGACCAGCGGCCGCGCAGCAGCACCAGGGCGGGCACCAGCAGCAGCAGTGCGGCACCCAGCATTCGGACGGCGACGGCGGCGCCGGGCGTCCAGCCGGCTTCCAGCAGTGATTTGGCAAAAGAGCCGGAGAGCCCGAAGACTGCCGACGAGGCCAGCGCAATCCACACACCGGACACTCCGGGCTGGGCCAGGCTGCGCGGCGGGCGGAGGGCGGCGGCATCCGTGGAAGAACGCATAGATAACCCCTGAACACAATGAAACGGCGGCGCGGGGGATCCTGGCGGCCGCAGCGGCGGGAACCGCCGTACGTCACAGGAGGCGGCAGGCATGTCAGGAATAACCCACAAGTATACTACTGACATTATTTCGAAGGACGTCAGGAGTCAAAATGACGTTTGCCTATGACACCGAGCAATCCCTCGTGGACATGGCGAAACTGATCAACACGGCCGCGCATGGATCGGACGAACTGCGCACTCCGGCGGACCTGGACGGATTCCTCGACATGATCGAATTCACCGGTTCCCGGACGCACACGGAGGACGAACTGCAGGCCGTAAAGGACTTGCGGCCGCGGCTCCGGTCAGCCTGGGCCGCCAGCGAGGACGATGCCGTGGAACTGGCCAACGCGATCCTGCGCGAGGCCCGGGCGCTCCCCCAGTTGGTCAAGCACGACCATTGGGACTACCACCTGCATGCCACCACCCCGGAGGCCCCGGTTGATGTCCGGCTCGCCGTCGAGGCCGCGATGGCTCTGGTGGACGTGATCCGCGAAAAGGAACTGGACCGGCTGCAGCTCTGCGCGGCCGACGACTGCGACGCGGTACTGGTGGACCTGTCGCGCAACCGGTCCAAGCGCTTTTGCGACACCGGCAACTGCGCCAACCGCACGCACGTGGCCGCGTACCGGGCGCGCAAGCACGCCGCAGTCCGGAGCGCCTGAGGCCTGAAGGCCTGAAGGCCGCCCGCGCGCCCGGTGCCCCGGCCGCGGCGCCGGATCGGCGAGGATCAGCGGCGCGGTGAGGCGCCGTCGTCGGGCTCCCCGTCCCGGGGGCCGGCATCCGGCTCGGGCGGCACGGGAGCGCCCGGCTTGACCGATCCGGCACCGCCCGGAATCTTGGAGGAAACCCGGTGGATCCCGGAGCCTTCGCTCAGATGGTTCGGATTCTCCTTGGTGGACATGGTCAGGACGGCCACCACCAGCAGGGACGCAATGAAGGCAATACCGGCCGCAGTCAGTCCCAGGTCCCAGCGCAGCGCTTTGGAGGCGCCGCCGGTGGAGAAGATCATGGTGAAGAAACCGGCGATGACACCTAGCACCGCGGCAAAAATGAGGGGCGCCTTGACCGACACCCGCGGCTCGTTCGGGCGTCCTGACGCATTCTTCGCCACCGTGGTTTCCTCCTGGTTACTGCTCAAAGTCCCCATCCAGTCTACCTGCCGCAGACCGCTGTCCGTCCGGGCTGCCGCGGCTAGGGTCGGACGGAGCCCGTCCGGACCGCGTCGTGGCGGTAGCTCAGGGCGGCAATGAACAGCACGACGGCGGTGATAATCGCCGCGCCGCCGGCCACGCCGAGCAGGGCGTGCGCGCCCAGCGGCACGAAGAACGGCAGGGCGGCGCCGAAGCCCACGGCCACCGCACCGGTAATCAGCCAGTCCTTGGCCAACACGCTGCGGGCCGCTTCCTGCGTCCTGCTGCGCCACCACAGCAGCAGCTCCACGGCTCCGGAGAGCACAAGCCCGGCCGCCGCCAGCCACGCCAGGGCCGCGGGTGTAGGAAAGAACAGCACGAGCGCACCTGCCACCGCCAACACTGCGGCCGCCGCGCCGAGCAGCCGGCGCTGCGGCGCCGCCTCCGGCCGCCGCGCCAGCAGCCAGACCGATACGCCGGTCAGCAGCAGGAAGGCCGCCACGGCGAGCGACGCCGGGCCCTGCGCCGGTTCCTGCCAGAAAATGGAGACCGCGCCGAAAACGGCGGCGACGGCGGCTCGGAACAGAGTGGGCTGCCAGAAGGCGGCAGCTTGGGCGGTTGGGGAAATGCTCACGGTAGAGAGTTTAGTGGGCGCCGGTGACCATCCAGGCGTCGGTGCGGACCCGCCAGCCTAGGGTGGCCGCACGGGCCGAGGTGTAGCCGAGGGCGAAGGCCGCCCACAGCCAGGCCAGCCCGGTTCCACCGGTCAGCTGCGCGGCGTGGACCCATGCCAGCAGCGGTATATACGCCAGCAGGTTCAGCACGCCCGCCACGGCCAGGTACTTCGCGTCCCCGGCACCGATCAGCACGCCGTCCAGCACGAAGACAAAGCCGCAGACCGGCTGGCTGGCCGCCAACAGCCACAGGCCCGCGGTGACGGCCTCCACCACCGCGGGGTCGGAGGTGAACAGCCAGCCGGCCGACGGCGCCACGGCGGCGAGCAGCCCGCCGGTCACCACCCCGAAGCCCAAGCCCCAGAGGATCATCCGGCGGGTGAGCGCATGGGCAACGGCGGTGTGCGCGGCCCCCAGTTCCTTGCCGATCAGCGCCTGGGCAGCGATGGCAATGGCGTCCAGCGCGAAGGCCAGGAAGCTGTACATCGTCATCACCAGCTGGTGCCCGGCCAGGCTGACCTCGCCCTGCGACGCGGCCACAAACACCGTGGCCAGCAGGGCCAGGCGCATGGACAGCGTCCGCAGCATCAGCCAGGAGCCCACGTGAGCGGTGCCCCGGATGCCGGCCCAGCGGGGCCGCAGCGGCACGCCGTACTTGGCTGCGAGCCGGTACAGGATAGCCAGGTACACCGCCGCCATCCCCCACTGGGCCAGGCTGGTGCCCAGCGCGGACCCGGCCACCGACATGTCCAGTCCGTAGACCAGCAGCAGGTTCAGGCCGATATTGAGCAGGAAGCCGGCCCCGGCGACCACCAGCGGCGTGCGGGTGTCCTGCAGCCCGCGGAGCACCCCGGTGGCCGCGAGCACCAGCAGCATCGCGGTCAGCCCCGGCATGGACCAGCGCAGATAATCCACCGCGAAGACCTGGACCTCGCCCGCGGCACCCATCGCCGCGGTCAGCTGCGGCGCCCAGATCCAGCCTGCCACCGACAGCACGACGCCGATCAGCACCGCCAGCCAGATCCCGTCCCGGCCGGCGGCGAGCGCGGCGGGCATCCGCCCGGCGCCCAGCAGCCGGGCGACGGCGGGCGTGGTGGAGTAGGCAAGGAAGATCATCAGCCCGACGGCGGTCTGCACCACCGTGGCCGCCAGCCCGACGCCGGCCAGTTCGGCCACGCCCAGATGACCGACGATGGCCGAATCCGCGAGCAGGAACAGCGGCTCGGCGATGAGCGCGCCGAAGGCCGGTACGGCCAGGGCCAGGATGCGGCGGTTCAGGCCCCGGCCGGACTCCATGGACTGGACGTTAGGGGTGGAATGGAGGGGCACGCTTCGAGGGTAGCCCGGTACCGCGCACCTGGCTCAATCCCGCGGCCTGCGGCTGCCGGAAACGGCGGTCTTTGCCGAAGGGAAACTACTGCCGGTAGCCGACCTTCTCCCAGGACAGCACGCCGGAGTCCTGGGAACTGTTCGGCGCGACGGTGAACCGCACGTAGTTCGTGGCGTTCGCCGAGCCATCCACCGTGATGCGCTGCAGCTTGCCCGCAGCCGCGTCCTGGCCGTAGACGCCGAGCCATGCCGACCCCGCCGCCAGCGGCCGGTCCGCGTCAAAGACGTGGCTATCGCCGTTGACCAGATAGACGGCGCCGTCGAACCGGTTCGCTTCCTCGGCCAGGACATGGACGATGGCCCGGAAGCCGGAGACAGACTCCGGGTCCGCGGTGGCGCCGGCCAGCAGCGCCGGGTCGAACATGTCCGCCTGCGTCATCACCACGACGGCGCGGTCGTTGCGGCGGCTGGCGTCGCGGAAGGTTTCGCGCAGCTGCTGCAGCGCGGCCTCGGTGCGGTGTTCCACCTCGGCCAGCTGTTCGGCCGTTGCTTCGCTGAGGCCCAGGCCGCTCCACGGCTGCAGCGAGTTGTTGCTGCCCTGGACGTTCACCACCGAGAACGCTACCCGGTCCTTGGCGAACCTGACGTTCTCCGGCAGGCCGTCCGCGGCCTGGGATTTGACCGGCATCGTGCCGCCGAGCGTCTTTCCGGCCACCGGGAAGAAGACCTCGCGCAGCGTGTCCAGCCGTTCCAGCGGGTTGTACGCGCCGTTGTTGGCCCGGTGGCAGTCCACCCACTCGTTGTCGCCGGGAGTGTAGACCAGCGGGTGCTCGAAGGTGTCGAAGTCCGCGCGAATGTCGGCGAAGTACTCATCCGTGCAGCGCGAGGAGCCATTCTTGATATCGCCGACGTGGACCACGAACTTCAGGTCCGCATCGGCGTTGATGTCCTGGATCCGGGACGGGAACTTGGCTATCTCCGCCTCGCCGTAGGGGATGTCCCCGATGACGCCGAAGCTGAAGGCGGAGTCCTTGGCCTGGGTGCCGGGACCGGCCGCGTCGGCAGCGGGGACTGCCGTGGCCGGTGCGGCGGCGAGACCTGCGGCCAGTACGGCCGCGGCTGCGGCGGCGAGGATGCGAAGCGACATGGGGTCCTCCTGGAAAGTACGGGTTGCCCGCACAGCCTAGGAGCCGGAACCGACGCGAAGCCGTCCCGGCGGTGAACGCCCTGGGAACATTCCGTCCGGTCCGGCGCAGCCGGCCGTCAGTCCGGTGCCCCGCGCAGCAGGAGCAGCGCCGTCGTGCCGGCCAGCAGTGCCAGGACCCCGGCAAACAGCGCGACGCCGGTCCAGCCGAACGAGCCGAAGAACAGGCCGCCGGCCCAGCCGAGCAGGCTGGAGCCGGCGTAGTAGAAGAAGTTGTACAGGCCGGCCGCCTGCGCCCGGCCCTGCGCCGCCAGCCGCGGGGTCCACCCGGAGGCCACCGAGTGGGCGCCGAAGAAGCCGCCGGTGAACACCACCAGCCCGGCCAGGATGACCGGCAGCGAATCCACCAGCGTGGCAGCCAGCCCGGCCAGCATCACCGGGATCGCCATCAGCAGCAGCGGCAGCCGTCCCAGCCGCATGGTCAGTCCGCCGGCCAGCCGGGAGGACACCGTGCCGGCCAGGTAGGCCAGGAAGAGCAGGCTGACCAGGGACGCCGGCAGCGAGAACGGGGGTGCCTCCAGCCGGAACCCGAGGTAGTTGTACACGGCCACGAAGCCGCCCATCAGCAGGAACCCCTGCGCGTAGAGCGCCAGCAGCCGGGGCACGCGCAGGTTGGCCAGGATGCGCCGGGCCAGGCTCGGCCCCTGTCCGCGCGCCAGCGGGCGGAAGCCCTGCGGTGCCGGTGCCAGCCAGACAAAGACGACGGCGGCGGCCGCGGCGCAGATACTCACCGCCAGCACCCCGGCGCGCCAGTCCAGCCACCCACCGATCGGGCCGGCCACCAGGCGCCCGGCGAGGCCGCCGATGGTGGTTCCGGCCACGTAGGTGCCCGCCGCCACCGCGGCGTGCAGCTTCTGCACCTCTTCATTCAGGTAGACCAAGGCGATGCCGGGGATCCCGCCCAGCGCCGCGCCTTCGGCAAAGCGCACGGCCAGCAACGTCTCGAAACCGGGCGCCAGCGGCAGCAGCAGGCCCAGCACGACCGCTGCGCAGATCGCCCAGGTCATCGCGCGTTTGCGTCCGGCCCGGTCCGCCACCCAGGACCACGGCATGACAGCCAGCGCCAGGCCCAGGGTCGCGGCCGACACGCTGAGCGCGGCGTCGGCCGGGGTAATCCCGAAGTCCCGGGCGATACCGGGCAGCACCGCCTGCACCGAGTACAACTGGGCGAACGTGGCCACACCGGCGAACAGCAGCGCCAGCAGCAGGTTCCGGTAAGGCCTGCTTCCCTTCAGGTGCCCCGGCCAGGGCTGTGCTGGTTGGATTCGGGCCTTCGTCACCCTACGATGCTATGCCCCGGAACGTGGCAGGTCCGCCACGAAGGCGGCCTTGACCGAATACTGCTGGTACAGCCTGACCGCCTCGTCCAGCGGCAGGGTACCGAAAGTCAGCGCCGTCTGCAGCCCGTCGAGTTCGGCATTGCAGGTTTCCGCCGCGCTGATCTGCTCGGCCCTGCCCTTGGAGGTGGCGAAGTGCGTGGTCAGGGCCACCGCCACGGACAGGACGGTAGCCAGCAGGCACAGGGACTGCCAGACCACCGCACTGTCCTCAAGCGACAGGATCGAGGCCACCGAGTTGGTGAAGTCCTGCTTGCCGATACCCGGACCTGCGGTCAGGGCCGCCACCACCGAACTGCCAACAATACTCGCGGTGCTCAGCCTGCTCAGCCGCGGCCGCGTCCGCTTCAGGTAGGCGCCGATGCTCGCCCGGCGCCGTTCAATGCGCTCCGACAGTTCCCTGCGCAGCTGCAGATCCTCGTCCATGGCCAACTCCCGCATCCGAGACTTCGTCCGTACCAGCATGCTCCCGGGGCCGGGTCGCGGCAAGGAACCCGCCGCCGGTTAGGCGGCGGCAGCGCGGATGCGGCCCGGCCGGGAGGTCAGCGCCGGTGGACCAGCTTGGCGGCTCCGGCGCCGCCCAGCACCAGGCAGGCGAACCAAATGGCGCCGGCCGGTCCCAGCGGAGCGGCCAGCAGCCCGGCGGCCAGCGGGAAAACGACTTGGCCCACCCGGTTGCCCAGCAGCCGCAGCGCCAGCGCGGCGCCGCGGGACTGCGGCAGCACTGCCTGCGTGATCAGCGACATCGTCAGCGGCTGGCCCAGTCCCAGCAGCAGTCCGCCAATGGCCAGGCTGACGGCCGCGGCCCAGAAATTTTCCAGCAGCAGCGGCGTGAACAGCAGCGCGGCGCCGGCGCCGAGCAGGCTCGCGATCAGCAACTGGTAACGGCTGAAGCGCTGCAGCAGCTGCGAAATCATCAGGCGGGAAACGATCGAGGCACAGGCCCGGACGGCCAGCAGCGTGCCGACTACCAGCGGGGCGACGCCGCGTTCCTCAGCCAGCAGCGGCAGGAAGGCCACCAGGATGTCGATGGTGGCCAGCAGCGCCATGGCGGCGAGCATGTTCCAGGCCACCCCGGGCCGGCGCAGGATCTGCAGGGCGGTTTCAACGGGTGGTGCCGCCGTCGCGTTGCCCGCCGCCGGCTGTCCGTCCAGTGTCCGGCGCGGCCCGGGCCGGTAAGCGAACATCAGCGGCACCGCCGCCGCGGCAATGCCTGCGGCCAGGAACAGCGCCGAGTTGATGGCCGCCATGCGGGCACTGCCCGAGGACTCCAGGCCGTGGCCGAGCAGCAGCCCGGCCAGCAGCGGCCCGAGCAGCTGTCCGCCGGAGAATGCTGCGGTGAACCAGCCGAACCCGGCGTCGAGGTGGCCCACGGGTGCGTACCGGGCGATCGCCGACTGACCCGCAATGGTGAAGACCAGGTGTCCCATGCCGAGCACCACGCTGGCCGCGCCGAGCCACAGCAGGTCCGGGGCCAGCGCCAGGAACACGGCGGCGGCGGCCAGCAGCAGGGCGCCGGCGACCACCAGACCGGTGAGCGATGACCGCCTGTCGCTGAGCCGGCCGAGCCACAACGCGGCCACGACCGGCAGCATCGCATAAACCGCGGCAACCAGGCCCACCGCCGCGGCGTCGCCGCCGAGGGCGATCACCTTATAGGAGACCAGCGGCCGGACCAGGTTCAGCGACGTCTGGGTCAGCAGGGCGGCCCCGATCAGGATCCACAGCCAGGTCAGGCTGCCGCCACCACCGGGCCTGGTTTCCTGGCCGGTGTCTTCGGGCATCGGTTCAGCAGGCACCAGCCCATTCTCCCCCGGCTTCTCCCCGGTGTGGTTCCGGCCGGCCAGATTCGGCACGGCACCATTGCCACTGCCGCCGCGCCGGTGGTCGAATAGGGACCATGGCAGACGCCGTCGCTCCCGGAACCACCCTGCTGGCCATCGGCACCAAGAAAGGACTCTGGCTGGGCACCAGCCCGGACCGGCGCCGATGGTCCCTGTCCGGACCGCACTTCCTGATGAACGAGATCCCGAGCATCGGCCTGGACACCCGGGATGGCGGTGTGCGGATCCTGGTCGGCGCCCGCTCCGAGCACTTCGGCCCCACGGTATTCCATTCGGACGACCTGGGCGCCAGTTGGACCGAACCGGAGAACGGCGCCATCCGGTTCGGACCCGGCGACGGCGCCGCGGTAGAGCGGATCTGGCAACTGCAGCCGGACAGCGCGGACCGGCCAGGCGTCGTCTGGGCAGGCTGCGAACCGATCTCGGTGTGGAAATCCACCGACGGCGGCGAGCACTTCGAGCTCAACCGCGGGCTCTGGGAGCATCCGGACAAGGACCAGTGGGGCGCCGGATACGGCGGTGCGGCCGCACACTCGATCCTGCCCAGTCCGGCGGACCCGGACACCGTGCACGTGGCAATGAGTACCGGCGGAGTCTACCGAAGCGCCGACGGCGGGCAGTCCTGGCAGGCCCGCAACCACGGCATCAGCGCCTACTTCATGCCGGACCCGAATCCTGAAGTCGGCCAGTGCGTGCACAAGATCGCCCGCGATGCCGGCGACCCGCGGCGGCTGTATGCGCAGAACCACCATGGCATCTACCGTTCGGACGACAACGCCGATACCTGGGTCCCGATCGCTGACGGGCTGCCTACCGACTTCGGCTTCGTCATGCTCGCCCACCCGCGCCGCGGCGGCACGGCATGGATCGTCCCGATCAAGGCCGACGGCGAGCGCATCCCGCCGGACGGACGGCTGGCAGTGCACCGCACCGACGACGCCGGAGCCTCCTGGCTGAGGCTGGACGACGGCCTGCCGGACCACGAATTCAACGTGGTGCTGCGCGACGCGGCCGCCGTCGATACCGCCGAGCCGGCGGGCGTCTACCTGGGCACCCGCGGCGGGAGCGTCTATGCCAGCGCCGACGAAGGGGCGCATTTCGCCGAAGTCGCCTCGCACCTGCCGGATGTGCTGTGCGTGCGTGCCGCCGTGCTGGCCGGCAGTTGAGGGAAGGAACGGGAGCCATGGGCGACGCCGGCGGGACCGTCACCGTCCTCGTCCCGGCGGTGCTGGCACAGCACACCGGGGACCGGCGCGAACTGACGGTCCAGGTGCCGGGCACCACCACCGTCGCCGAGTTGCTGGACGTGCTGGCCCGGGACTATCCGATCTTCGGCCGGCGCGTGCGCAATGAGGCCGGCGCCATCCGCCGCTATGTGAACTGCTATCTGGATGGGGAGGACATCCGCGGGCTCGACGGCACCGGCACCCGGGTCCAGGCCGGCCAGCAGTTGCTGCTCATCCAGTCCGTCGCCGGCGGCTGAGCGTTCACCCCGGTGGAACGCCGGTGGGATAATGGCAGGCATGCGCTTGGCTGTCTTCACCGGTTCGTCCCCCGGCCGCGATCCCCGCTATGCCGAGGCCGCCGGGGAATTCGCCGCCGGCCTCGCGGCGCGCTCGGTCGGCATCGTCTACGGCGGCGGCCGGGTGGGCCTGATGGGTGTGGTCGCCGACCGCGCGCTGGCCGCCGGTGGCGAGGTCATCGGCGTCATTCCCGATGCGCTGCAGTCCGCGGAGGTCGGGCATTCGGGGCTGACGCAGCTGCACGTGGTGGAGACCATGCACGAGCGCAAGCAGTTGATGGCCGACCTCGCGGATGGGTTCGTGGCACTGCCCGGCGGAGTGGGCACGTTGGAGGAGATCTTCGAAGCCTGGACCTGGCTGCAGCTGGGCATCCACGCCAAGCCGGTGGCCTTCCTGAACATCGACGGTTTCTGGGACCATCTGCTGGCGGGGCTGGACGGCATGGTCCGTGCCGGCTTCGTCAAGGAGGAGTTCCGCAGCACGCTGGTCGTCGAGGAAACCGCCGAGGACCTGCTGGCGGCGCTGGAACGCTGGCAGGCACCGGACCGGACATGGCGGCAGCAAGCGGACATCCCGGGCACCTGAGCGGACCGGCCGGCGCGCCGGACGGACCTGCTGGCGGCGCGGCGCGGCGGGCCCTGGCCGCCCTGGACCATGCGGTCCGGGAGCTGCCGCCCTCCAGCTTCGCCTTCGTCATGGCCACCGGCATCCTCTCCACCGGCTGCGCACTGGTGGGCGCCGATAGGCCGTCCGGTGTCCTGGCCGCCATCGCTGTGGCCGCCGGCGTCCTGCTCGCCGCCGCCACCGCCTGGCGTGCCATGTTCCACCGCGGCGAACTTGTCCGCGACCTGCGGGATCCATCGGCGGTCTTTGGATTCTTCACCATCGTGGCCGCGGCCAACGTCGTCGGCCTGCACTACGACCTGGCCGGCAATACGCAGGCCGGGCTGGTGCTGGCGCTGGCCGCTGCGGCAGTCTGGCTGCTGCTGACCTACTGGCTGCCCTGCGAGCTGCTGCTACGGGAACGCACCGAACCGGTCATGCAGCATGCCAACGGCAGCTGGTTCCTCTGGGTGGTGGCCACCCAGTCCCTGGCGACGGCGACAGCCGTCGTCGGCACCACCACCCGCACCCAGTTCGTCGGTGCCGTGGCGACCGGGCTGTGGGGCGTAGGCATGATGCTCTATCTGCTGGTTGCCACGCTGGTCACCCTGCGGCTGCTGACGCGCCCACACCGGCCGGAATCCCTCAGCCCAACTTACTGGATCTACATGGGTGCCACCGCCATCACCGTGCTGGCCGGCTCCCGGATCCTGGCGATGCCGGCACATTTCCCGGTCTCCCGGGTCACGGATCCGTTCGTGGCCGGGGCCAGCTACGTCCTTTGGGCGATGGGTATGTGGCTGATTCCGCTGCTGGTGCTGTTCGGCATCTGGCGGCACGGGGTGCGGTGTTTTCCGCTACGCTACGAAACCTCGCTGTGGAGCATCGTCTTTCCGCTCGGGATGTTCTCCGCCGCCACGATCTTCTTCGGCCGGAACGAAGGAATCCCGGTGATGGTGCGCACCGGCGAGGTGGGCGTATGGGTTGCGGCCGCGGCGTGGGCCGCGGCCACGGTGCTGATGGTGTCGGCCTTCGCGCGCTGGCTGCACCGCCTCGGCCGGTCCGGGCTGCGGGCATAAGAGAGCCCCGCATGGTCGGGGAAGCATGCGGGGCTCTCTAGGTGAACTGCGCCGGGCGCAGTTGTCTGGTGGCTGCCTGGTGTTAGGCGGGCAGCTGCAGAACCTGGCCGACGAAGATCAGGTTCGGGTCCGTTACGGTGCCGGCGTTGGCCGAGTGCAGGGCCTCCCAGCCACCGGCCACGCCGAGGTTGGCGGCAATGCTGCCCAGGGTATCGCCGCCCTGGACGGTGTAGGTTGCACCGCTGGTGGCCGGGGCGGCCGGGGCTGCCGGGGCCTCCTGGACCGGAGCAGCGGGGGCGGCCGGGGCCTCCTGGACCGGAGCCGCCTGGACGGGAGCTGCCGGGGCCTGGACCTCGACCTGGCTGGACTGGGTGCTCACCTCGGCGGCGGCAGCAGCGGCTCCGCCGCCGCCACCCTGCAGCCCCAGCTTGGACGAGCAAGCGGGCCAGGCGCCCCAGCCCTGTCCGGCCAGGACCTTCTCGGCCACGGCGATCTGCTCGCCGCGGCTGGCGCTCTCCGGCGAGCCGGAGCCGCCGTAGGCGGCCCAGGTGCTCGGGGTGAACTGCAGTCCACCGGAGAAGCCGTTGCCGGTGTTGGTGTTCCAGTTGCCACCGGACTCGCACTGGGCCAGTGCGTCCCAGGTGGCGCCGTCCGCTGCGTTGGCGGGGGCTGCCATGGCGACGCCCGCACCGCTCAGGGCCGCAACGGCCAGGGTTCCGCGCAGGGCGCGGCTGAATTTCTTGTTCTTAAGTACGTTCACGATGCTCCGCGGGGCCACCTTCGCTCCATCCGTCCCCGGACTTCCTTGCGCCGCCGTCAACCACTCGTTAGATCGAGGTCATTTCCGACGTCTGCCATGTTGACGGCATTTGGTGTGGGCAGCGCCGAGCATATTCGGTTTTTACGCCGGATCACCCGGCCTGCCGAGGGCTACTGCCCCGGGCACTTCGGCAACGTTACACGGACGTTATCTCGTTACCAAATCGAGACTTATTGGCGCCCTCCGATTGGGAAGCAGGCTTCCTGCCGGGCGGATTGTGGCGATTCCAGCCCATATCGCAACCCTTTTGTGACCCTTCTCACGCCAAAACGTACAATTCGGCTGAATGTAGAAATCCGGGAGATCCACCTCACCCTGTCCGCATTGCCCGATTGTTTGCACTAGCCACCACGCACTTACCAACCCCCGGGGCCGATGGAATCCAGACCGCCGGCCGACTCATGGGTGTGATGTCTGTCACAGATGAGGAATTGGCGCGTCAGAGCCAGGGAAATCCCAGCTGCGTCGGCCTGCCGCAGGCCCGTCGCGCGGGCGCTGACAGTCTTGCGATATGGCTATATGATGAAAATCTAAATCCATTAACTACTGAAGGCATTCAATGGATCCCCTCGCCGATTTCCATGTTCCGCTGTACGAGGTCAAAGCCAACCTCTTCAAAGGGCTCGCGCACCCGGTCCGCATCCGGATCCTCGAACTGTTGGCCGCTTCCCCCTCGGTCCCGGTGGCAGAGCTGATCGCCGCCACCGGACAGGAGGCATCCAACTTGTCGCAGCACTTGTCCGTGCTGCGGCGGCACCATCTAGTGGACTCCGAGCGCCGGGGCAGCCAGGTCTTCTACCGGCTCGCGCATACGCAGGTGGCGGAACTGCTGGCCGTGGCACGCAGCCTGCTGCATGAGGTGCTGGACACCACGCGGAAGAACCTGGAGCTCTCGGCCGGCCTTCCCGGTATTTCCGGGCAGGACGAGCGGCTGGTGGAAGAAGGCCGGCAATGAGCAAGGCAACCGCATCCCTCCGCGCCCTGCTGCCCGGCAAGGCGGACTACGCCATGCTGGGGCGCAGCTGGAAGTCCGATCTGGCCGCGGGCATCACGGTGGGCATCGTCGCCCTGCCGCTGGCGCTGGCCTTTGGGGTCAGCTCCGGCGCCGGTGCCGCGGCCGGGCTGGTCACCGCCATCGTCGCCGGGCTCGTGGCCGCCGTTTTCGGCGGTTCCAACGTGCAGGTTTCCGGTCCGACAGGAGCCATGGTGGTGGTGCTGGCTCCGGTCCTTGCCACCCACGGACTGGCCGTGCTGCCGGTGGTCACCATCCTGGCCGGCATCATCGTGCTGGCTGCGGGCGTGCTGAAGCTTGGCCGGGCGGTGACCTACATTCCGTGGCCGGTGATCGAAGGCTTCACCCTGGGGATCGCCGCCATCATCTTCCTGCAGCAGGTCCCGGCGGCCTTCGGCGTCCATCCCGGCCACAGCACCAACGCCGCGGTAGCCGCCGTCCAGGCCCTGGGCACCACGAGTTGGTCCACGCTGTTCTGGCCGATGGTCCTGGTGCTGATCGTCGCCGCAATCATGGTGCTGGCACCCAAAATCCACCCGCAGCTGCCGGGCTCGATCATCGGGATCGTCGTGGTGACGGTCCTCGCCCAGCTGGCCGGCCTGCCGGTCACCAGGATCGGGCAGCTGCCCCATGCCCTGCCCGTCCCGGCCCTGCCGCCGGCCGATCCGGCCGTGCTGGGCGCGCTCCTGGGTCCTGCCCTGACCATCGCCGCGCTGGCAGCGATCGAGTCCCTGCTCTCGGCGCGCGTGGCCGCGTCCATCTCCGACACGGGCCCATACGACGCGGACCGGGAGCTGGCGGGCCAGGGCCTGGCCTCGGTGGCCGCCGGTTTCTTCGGCGGCATGCCCGCCACCGGTGCGATTGCGCGCACCGCAGTCAATATCCGCTCCGGCGCCCAGTCGCGGCTGGCCGCCATCGTCCACGCCCTGGTGCTGATCGCCGTCGTCTATCTGGGCGCGGACCTGGTCGCACAGATCCCGCTGGCCGCACTGTCCGGGGTGCTGATGGTCACCGCCGCCCGGATGGTCTCCCCGGCCACGCTGCGCAGCGTCATCGGTTCGACCCGGGCGGACACCGTCGTCTTCTTCGTCACCGCGGTCATTACCGTCGCCTTCGACCTGATCCAGGCCGTGGAGATCGGCATCGTGGTCGCCGCCTTCTTCGCCCTGCGTTCGCTGGTGACTTCCAGCGGCGTGCACCGCGAGGAACTGCCCGGGCCCGCCCGGGACGGGGATGAACGGATCGCGCTGTTCCGGCTGGACGGCGCGCTGTTCTTCGGCGCCGCCGAGCGGCTGCTCGAGCGGGTAGGCGGCATCCGCAACGTCAGCGTCGTGATCCTGCGCATGTCGCAGCTGCAGATCCTGGACGCCACCGGAGCCCGGGTCATTGCCGAACTGGTCACCGCGCTGGAGCGCCGCGGCATCACGGTGCTGATCAAGGGCATCCAGGAGCGGCACCTGGCGCTGGCCCGCCGGGTCGGCGTGCTGGACTCGCTGCGGCACCAGAACCATCTCTTTGCCGAACTGCCGCCCGCCGTGGAGCACGCCCGCAGCCACGTGCGCCGCAGCCGGCAGGCCCTGGACGACGGCACCTCCCGCGGCTGAGCGCTGCGCCGCCTTCGGCCCGCCATATAGTGGCAGGGTGAGTTCCACCGCCGCCCGCAGCCGCCGTATCGACCGTCCGGCCAACGCGTTCCGCACCCTCGCCGCGGCCCTGAGCATTCCGATGGCCCTGCTCGTCCCGCTGTGGGCAGCCGGCGGCCGGGTGCTGTTCGGCGTCGGCGGCCAACTGACCACGCTGCTGGCCTTCACGCTGGGCCCGGTGCTGTTCCTCCTCCTGCTGCTGGCCGGCGTCCGGACCACGGCGACGGCGGCGCACTACCGGCCGTTCGCCGCCTCCGCAGGCACCTCCGCAGTGCTGGCCTGCGCCTGGCTGGCCGCGCTCGGGTTCGGCTTCACCGTCCCGGATTTCGGCGACCGCGGCGGCTCGGTGATGTCCCGGCTGCTCGGCGAACCTGCGCTGGGGGTCTCCACCGCCTTGTGCAACCCGCTCGGGATCATCAGCGTCGGCCTGGCCATTGCCTCCGTCGCCATGGCCTACCGGGATGCGCGCCGGACCGCGCGCCTGCTGCAGGGCCTGCCGGAGCACGCACCGGAGGACTGAAAACGGCGCTTGCCGGGCTAGGATCCGGCGGCCAGGCGGATGCCGAGGGCGAGCATCACGACGGCGATCAGCCCGTCCAGGATCCGCCAGGCACCGGGCCGGGCAAAGACCGGCCGCAGCAGCCGCGCCCCGAAGCCGAGCGCGCTGAACCAGAGCAGGCTGCCGAGCATGGCGCCGGCACCGAACCACCAGCGCCCCGGGCCCTGGTTGTTCGCCACCGTGCCCAGCAGCAGCACGGTGTCCAGGTACACGTGCGGATTGAGCCAGGTCAGCGCCAGCACCGTGGCGGCCACGGCTCCGGCGCCGGATCCCCCGTCCTGGTCAACGGCAACCAGCGCCCCAGGACGCAGGGCCCGCCGCGCTGCCATCACCGCGTAGCAGACCAGGAAGGCCGCGCCGGCGTAGCGGACCACGTCCACCACCGCGGGCGCCGCCTGGATCAGCGTGCCGATGCCCAGGATGCCGGCGGCGATCAGCACTGCGTCGGACAGTGCGCAGATGGCCACGACCAGCCCGACGTAGCCGCCGCGGATGCCCTGGCGCAGGACGAAGGCGTTCTGGGCGCCGATGGCCACGATCAGGGCCAGGCCGGTGCCAAGGCCCAGGGCCACGGGCCCAAAAACTGCTGCATTCACGTTCCTCGACGCTACCCGCCCGAACGTCGTGAGCCCAGCTAAAGAAATTCATGATGCCTAAGATCTTCTAATGAAGGACTTCCAGTTTGAGCATCTGGCCACCTTTGCGGCTGTCGTCGAATACGGCACCTTCGAGGCCGCGGCGCGGCAGCTGCAGGTCACGGCCTCCGCGGTATCCCAGCGGATCAAGGCGATGGAGCAGGCGGCGGGGCGGGTCCTGCTGCAGCGGAGCGTGCCGGTAGTTGCCACCGCCGCCGGGGAGCCGGTGATGCGGCTGGCCCGGCAGGTGCGCCAACTGCAGGCCGACACCGCCCGGGAGCTGGCCGGCGGCGGGGCGGCGGTGACGCTGCCGCTGGCGGTGAACGCGGACTCGCTGGCCACCTGGTTCCTGCCGGTGCTGGCCAGGCTGCCCCGCGACGCCGGGGCCAGCTTCGAGCTCCACCGCGAGGACGAGCAGCACTCGGCCGACCTGCTGCGGGCCGGCCGGGTGATGGCCGCGGTGACGGCCGCACCGGCCAAGATCCAGGGCTGCACGGTCGAGGCGCTCGGCTCGCTGCGGTACCGTGCCGTGGCCAGCCCGGAATTCCTGGCGCAGCACCAGCCCCGGGACGCCGGCACGGCCCGGCTGGGCTGGCTTGGCCGCGCGCCGGTGGTCGATTTCGACCGCAAGGACGAGTTGCAGAGCCGCTTCTTCCGGCGCCTGACCGGACGCGTCCTGGAGGCGCCCCGGCACTACGTCCCGGCGTCCGCCGAATTCGCCGGCGCCGTCCGGCTCGGCCTGGGCTGGGCGCTGCTGCCGGAACAGCAGTGCCTGGCGGACCTGGAGCAGGGCACGCTGCGCGAACTGGCGCCGGAATCGCCCGTCGACGTACCGCTGTTCTGGCAGCGCTGGAAGATCGGCTCCGCGCTGCTGGACGGGCTCACCGCCGTCGTGCGGGGCACCGCCGCCCAGGCGCTGCGCCCGCCGGCCGGAAACGCGGGCACGGCTGTGCAGGCCTGAGAAGGCCTAAGGTGGTTCCGGAAGACTGGACGAAGGAGCATCATGCACGACCGCATCCGAGACGCCCGCATGCTGGAGCGCGTAGTGACCGCCGAGCAGGCAGCCGCACTGATTAATCCGGGCATGACCGTGGCCATGAGCGGTTTCACCGGCGCCGGCTATCCGAAGGCCGTCCCACAGGCGCTGGCCGCCCGGATGGAGGCAGAGCACGACGCCGGGCATCCGTTCCGGATCAAGGTCCTCACCGGCGCTTCCACCGCCCCCGAGCTCGACGGCGCGCTGGCCAAGGTGGACGGCCTGGAGCTGCGCCTGCCGTACCAGTCCGACCCGACGATGCGCGCGCGGATCAACGCCGGCGAACTGGACTACATCGACATCCACCTGAGCCATGTCGGCCAGTACACCTGGTACGGGTTCTTCGGCGACATCGACCTCGCCGTCATCGAGGTGGCCGGGGTGCTCGAGGACGGCCGGCTGATCCCGTCCTCGTCGGTAGGCAACAACAAGACCTGGCTGGAGCAGGCCGGCAAGGTCATCCTCGAGGTCAACCGGTTCCAGCCGGCGGAACTCGAAGGTATGCACGATATCTACTACGGCACGGCCCTGCCCCCGAATCGGAAACCGATCCCGATGACCAGCCCCGAGGACCGGATCGGCGAGCCCTACCTGCGGGTGGATCCGGACAAGGTCATCGCCATTGTGGAAACCAACGGGCCGGACCGCAATTCCCCGTTCAATCCGCCGGACGAGGCCTCGCGGCAGATTGCCGGGCACTTGCTGGAGTTCCTCGAGCATGAAATCAAGCGCGGCCGGCTGGCCGAGACCCTGCTGCCGCTGCAGTCCGGGGTCGGCAACATCCCCAACGCCGTGCTCGAAGGCCTGGCCGCCGGCGGCTACCGGGGCCTGACGGCGTTCACCGAGGTCATCCAGGACGGCATGCTCAAGCTGCTCAAGGACGGGGTGCTGAAGATGGCCTCCGCGACCTCGTTCTCGCTCAGCCGGGCCGGGGTGGACGAATTCAACGCCAACGTGGACTACTACCGCGAGCGCATCATCCTGCGCCCGCAGGAGATTTCCAACCACCCGGAGCTGGTCCGGCGGCTGGGCTGCATCGCCCTGAACGGCATGATCGAGGCCGACATCTACGGGAACATCAATTCCACCCACGTTGCCGGCACCCGGATCATGAACGGCATCGGCGGCTCCGGCGACTTCGCGCGCAACAGCTACCTGTCCGTGTTCATGTCCCCGAGCACGGCCAAGGGCGGCACTGTCTCCAGCATCGTGCCGATGGCCAGCCACGTGGACCACACCGAGCACGACACGATGATCGTGGTGACGGAGCAGGGCCTGGCCGACCTGCGCGGGCTGGCGCCGAAGCAGCGTGCCCGCATCATCATCGAAAACTGCGCGCATCCGGACTTCCAGCCGATGCTGCAGGACTACTTCGACCGGGCCTGCCGCGACAGCTACGGCAAGCACACTCCGCACCTGCTCGGCGAGGCGCTGTCCTGGCACCAGCGGTTCGTCGAAACCGGCAGCATGAAGCCGGCCGGCTGACGCGCTACTGCTGCGCGGCCGCCTGGCTCCCGGCGGTTTTCGGGCGGCGCACCGGGTGCTTGCTGACGATAGACACCCGGTTGAAGGCGTTCATGTTGATCGCCAGCCAGTTGACGGCCGAGTACTCGTCGTCACTGAGCTGGGTGCGGGCCGCGGCCAGCTCGCGCTCCAGGTCGTGCGCGGCCGGCAGTTCCGTGACCGTCTCGGCCAGGGCCAGGGCGGCCCGCTCCTTGGGCGTGAACACCTCGGTGTCCCGCCAGGCCGCCAGCACCGCCAGCCGCTGCGTGGTTTCCCCGGCAGCCAGGGCGTCCGCCACGTGCATGTCCAGGCAGTAGGCACAGCCGTTGATCTGGGAAACCCGGACGTTGATCAGCTCGATCATGATCCGGTTCATCCCGGCCGCCTCGGCGGCCTCCTTGGCCTTCAGCGCCAGGCCGTTCAGGCCGCGCCAGACCGCCGGATGCTGCTTGTCCAGGTACAGCTTGCCTCCGTGCAATGGTTCCAATCCGCTACCCTTCCTGCTCCGCCGGCCAGTCCACAATGTCGTCAAAGTCGTGATGCTTGCGCAGCCAGGACGCGATATACGGGCACAGCGGCACGATCCGGCGGCCGGAGGCCCGCACATCGTCCAGCGCGTAGCGGGCCAGCTTCGAGGCCAGGCCCTGGCCCGAGTAGGCGTCATCCACCTCGGTATGAATGAAGATGACCTTGCCCTCGCCGAGCCGGTACTTGGTGAAGCCGATGACGCCGCCGTCGTGCAGTTCGTAGCGGTGCCGCTGCGGGTTGTGGACCACCTCGATGGGTGCGCGGGTTCCCGGCTCAGCCACGGGGACGCAGCCTTGCATTCGGCAGCACCGGGGCCGGCAGCGGATCCAGGGTGTCTCCGACGACGGTGCCGAACTGGCTGCCTTCCTCCGGCACCCCCGGGCCGACCGGTACGGCCCCGATCTGGGACTGCCAGTTGGCCCGGTACTGGACGACCTCCTCATGCGAACGGCCGATGAAGTTCCACCACATCACGATCGTCTCCCCCAGCGGCTCGCCGCCCAGCAGCAGCACCCGCACCGGCCCGCCGCCGGCGGTCAGGACGAGTTCATCCTCGCCCGGAGGCAGGAAGGCCAGGTCCCCGCGGCTGACCTGCCGTCCGTTGACCGCGGGACTGCCGCGGTCCACAAGCACGCCGTGCTCGAAGCCGGGGTCAAGCGCCAGCCGGACGGTAGCGCCGGCGTCGATCAATAGTTCCGCCCCGAGCACGGGCGAGAAGGTGCGCACCGGCGAGGTGCTGCCGGCCAGCGACCCGAGGAAGACCCGCAGCTCGAAGCCGTCCCCGGCAACGGCCGGCGGAGCGTAGTGTTCGAAGCCCGGATCGGCAAACCGCGACGCGTCCGGCAGGGCGAGCCACAGCTGGGCGCCGTGGAGCATGGAGGTTGCGGCCGTGGAGACCTCGGAATGGCTGATCCCGCGGCCGGCGGTCATCAGGTTCAGCTCTCCCGGGCGGACCATCGCGTGGTTGCCGGCACTGTCCCGGTGCTCGATTTCCCCGGTGAACAGCCAGCTGACTGTCTGCAGGCCGGTGTGCGGATGGGGTGCCACCCGCATGCCGCCGGTGGCCGCGACGTCGTCCGGCCCGTAGTGGTCCACGAAGCACCAGGCGCCGATCAGCGACCTTTCCCGCTGCGGCAGGGTCCGCCGCACGGTCATCGCCCGGGGCCCGCCAAGCGGCACCTCGCGCGGTTCCAGGACCTGGACGGCGGTGTGGGTCAGCACGCTGCCGGCTTCCGTGCAGGTCAGTTCGGGCGGGTTGGGCTCGAGATTGCTCATGTGCACCTCACAGGGATTCGAAGCTCCTTCGCCGAGTGTATGCCGGATTGTCCCGTTCGTCGCCGGACGATGCTGCAGCCGTTCCGGCTATGGTTCCATGGCGGCGGCACCAGTTAGTGATGAGTCAACAATACATGCATTTGAATGCAAATCATCAAAGGACCCGGGGTGCGCCGCCGACCCCGGGCCTGCCCGGGGCCGGCGGTGCACGGCAGATCATGCGCGTGCCGGCTGCCAGCCGAACGCGGGCGCCACCTCCCGGGCGATCGTCTCCAGCAGCCGGGCGTTGTAGTCGACCCCGAGCTGGTTCGGGACGGTGAGCAGGACGGTGTCGGCGGCCTGGACCGCCGCGTCCTTGGCCAGTTCCTCGGCGAGGACATCCGGTTCCCCGGTGTAGGTCCGGCCGAACCGGGCGGCTGCGCCCTCCAGGAACCCGACCTGGTCCTCCTCGCCCTCCCGGCTGCCGAAATACAGCAGGTCCTCGGAACTGGTGATCGGAATGACGCTGCGGCTGACCGAGACCCGCGGCGTCCGTTCCCAGCCGGCCAGCCGCCAGGCCTCGCGGTAGACGGCGATCTGTTCGGCCTGCAGGTCCCCGAAGGGCACGCCGGTGTCCTCCGTCAACAGCGTGGAGCTCATCAGGTTCATGCCCTGCTCGGCCGTCCACCGGGCGGTCCGGCGCGTGCCCGACCCCCACCAGATCCGCTCCGGCAGCCCCGGGGACTGCGGCTCGATGGCCAGGGCCCCGGCGGCGCCGGTCATCTGCGGATTGGCCCGGGCCACGCCCGCCCCGGCGATCGCGGCCCGGAACAGGCGGGTGTGCTCCCGGGCCAGGTCCGCATCCGTCTGCCCCTCGCGCGGGACGAAGCCGAAAGACTCGGAGCCGTGCAGCGCCGGCTCGGGCGATCCGCGGCTGATCCCCAGCTGCAGCCGCCCGCCGCTGATCAAGTCCGTAGCGGCAGCCTCCTCGGCTGCGTACAGCGGGTTTTCGTAGCGCATGTCGATCACGCCGGTGCCCAGCTCGATCCGGCTGGTGCGCGCGGCCATCGCGGCCAGCAGTGGGAACGGGGAGGCCAGCTGCGGGGCGAAGTGGTGCACCCGGACATAGGCGCCGTCAACACCCAGCTCCTCGGCCGCCACCGCTAGCTCGATACTCTGCAGCAGGGCATCGGCCGCGGTGCGCACGCTGGACCCCGGGACGGCCTGCCAATGCCCGAAGGACAGGAAGCCAATCCGCTTGCGGTGCGGTGTCGATCCGGGTTCTGCTGCCATCAATGCCTCCGCCTTTCCCGGGTCCGGACAGTAGCGTCAGGCTCCAGTCTGGCCGACGCCGCCAGCGAAAGCGAACAACACCAAGCCCAGTGACCAATCACGCCCATCTGTCGGAAAATGCCCCTGTCCCCTCGCCCACGCCACCCGGAACATATCCAGGCAGGCACCTAAGCTGGTGGCATGGAGAATGCTGAGCCGGACGCCCTGCAGGCCAGAGGTGCGGACCTGCGGGCCCTGGCCGTGGCGGCGATCGACATCTCGGCCAGCGTGCGCCGGAAATCCCTCGAGCACACGGGGGTGGCCCCGCTGCCGAACGGAGTACTGGACATCCTGCGGGTAATCGAGGACCACCCGGGCACCACGGTTGCCGAGGTCGCCTCCCGCCTGGGCCGCCAGTTCAGCAATGTCAGCACCCAGCTGCGGGAACTGGTGGCCCTCGGCCTGGTCACCCGCACCCGCGACGCCGCCGACAAGCGCTACGTCACGCTGCACCCCACGGCCGAATCGCTGCGGATCAAGACCCTGTTGGAGACTGCCTGGGCCGACGCCCTGGCCACGGCCGCCGCCGGACTGCTGCCGGGCGAACAGGCACAGATCCAGGCCAGCCTGCCGGCCCTGCAGCGCCTTGCCGCCCTGCTGGAAGAACCCGAATAACCACCTGCCCGGCTGGTATCAGGCCGGCCAATCACTTATACTTTCATAAGTATTATTTCAACCGGAGATCCACGCAGATTCCGTGCTGCCCGGCGGCAGGCGGCCTGACCGGCTCCGGTTCCCGTTTTTCCGACCGGGCACGCCCGCGGCCCGGCCCCACAGCAACCCCACAGAAGAAGGTGCCCATGGCAAACGTCCTCGAGGAGAAAATTCCGCCCGGACAGGTGGAGGCGGCCGCGGAGCCGGAACGGATCCCGGTCAAACGCGTCGCCGCCGTGATCAGCGCCCTGGTGCTGTCGGCGCTGCTCATGATCCTGAACGAGACCGTGCTGACGGTCGCCCTGCCCAACCTGATGGCCGACCTCAGGATCGAAGCCACCACCGCACAGTGGCTGACCACCGGCTTTATGCTCACCATGGCCGTGGTCATCCCGACCACCGGCTTTATGCTGCAGCGCTTCACCACCCGCTCGCTGTTCATCTGGGCCCTGCTGCTGTTCATCGCCGGCACCGCACTGGCGGCGATCGCCCCGACCTTCGCGGTGCTGCTGGCCGCCCGCATCATCCAGGCCGGCGGCACCGCGATCATCCTGCCGCTGCTGATGACCACCACCCTGACCTCCGTGCCGGTCCGGCACCGCGGCACCGTCATGGGGCTGAACTCCGTGGTGATCTCCGTGGCGCCGGCCATCGGCCCCACCCTCTCCGGCGCCATCATCAACTCGCTGGACTGGCGCTGGGTCTTCGGCCTGATGCTTCCGGCCGCCGCCATCGTGTTCCTTTTTGGCGTCTTCGCCATCAAGACCGGCAGGGAAACGCGCAAGGCTCCGCTGGATATCCCCTCCGTCATCCTGTCGGCCTTCGCCTTCGGCGGCATCGTCTACGCGCTCTCCTCCATCGCCAGCCTGCTGGAAGGCGCCTGGGCCCCGGTCGCCGCACTGGTGGTCGGCGCCGTCGCACTGGGCCTGTTCATCCGCCGCCAGCGCGCGCTGCGCCGGACCGAATCCGACCTGCTGGACCTGCGCCCGTTCAAGGTGCACAACTTCCGCATCTCCGTGGTCATCGTCATGATCGCGATGGCGACCATGCTTGGCACCGTGATGGTCATGCCGATCTTCATGCAGAACGGCATGGGCCTGACCACCCTGGCCATCGGCCTGGCCCTGCTGCCGGGCGGCCTGGTCCAGGGCATCGTGTCCCCGCTCGTCGGCCGCATCTACGACAAGGTCGGGCCGCGGCCGATCGTGATTCCCGGCGCCGTCCTGCTGGCCGGAGGCCAGTGGCTGCTGGGCAGCGTCCACGTCGACACCCCGGTCGGCCTGATCGTTACCTTCCACACCGTGTTCTGCATCGGCATGGCCATGCTGATGACCCCGCTGATGACCGTCGCCCTGGGCGCCCTGCCGCGCGAGCAGTACGGCCACGGCAGCGCGATCATGAACACCCTGCAGCAGCTGGCCGGCGCCGCCGGAACCGCGGTGCTGATTGCCGCCATGACCATCGGCACCTCCATCGCGGCCTCCAGCGGCATCGCCGGGAACATCGCACTGGTCGACGGCGTCCGCCTCGCCTTCACGGTCGGCGGCATCCTCGGCCTCGCCGCCGTCGCCTGCGCCCCGTTCGTGCGCCGCCTGCACACGGAGGTCCCGGCCAAGGACCGCGCGAAGGAAACCGCCAACGGCTGACCCGCCGCTGCCCGCCGCGGGGCCGGCCGGGGCATCCGTGCCGGCCCCCCTGCGGTTCAGTGCGGTTCCACCCCGCGCCGCCCTCAGCCCGCGGAACGGGAATACCCTGCAGCGGCAGCAGGGTCCCGTTTCGCGGGGGATTCGAGGGACGGGGAAAGGCCAGGACCTGGCCGCCGTCCGCGCTACCGGCCGGCTTCGACGGCCTCGGGCTCGTGCTCCGGATCCGCCTGCCCGGTGCCGCCCAGGCCAAACCAGCTGAGCAGCGCCGCGGCCAATGCGGACACCGCGACGACGAGGAAGGCCTCGGTAAAGCCGCTGCCGAGCGCCTCGAGCGCGAACTGGCTGGCTTCGGCGCCGGGGACGCCCGGCGGCAGGCTGTTCAGCGCGATGGGTCCGCCCGCCTCGGCGATGCCCAGGGCCGGACCGAGCTGGTCGGCCGGCAGCCCGGAGGACTGCAGGGCCGGCACCAGGTGGCTGCCCGCGGTGCTCAGCGCGATGGCACCGACAAGCACCGGGCCGAGGGCGAAACCGAGGTCGCGCAGCAGGTTGGTGGTGGCGCTGGCCATGCCGGTCAGCTGGCGCGGCACGGAATTCACGGCAATCGCCGTCATCGGGCTGAGCGTCAGCGCGAAGCCCAGGCCGACCAGCAGGGACGGCAGGATAAAGACGGCCACGTCCCGATTGGCGACGTCGAACGTCGAGGCGGTCAGCGCACCGGCGCCCATGGCCAGGAACCCGAAGGTCAGCAGCCAGCGCGAGGAGATCCGCGCCTGCAGCCGGGAGATCACCGGAATCAGCACGAAGGCCGGGCCCTGCAGCAGCAGGAAGAGCAGGCCGAGGTACAGCGGGTTCTGGTGCTGCACCGGACCGAGCCACATGCTGGTGGAGAAGCAGGCACCCAGGAAGGCGAACATGCCGACGACGGCGACGATGGAGGCGACGGTGAACTGGCGGTTGCGGAAGACCCTCAGGTCCAGCAGCGGCGACTGGACCCGCAGTTCGATCACCACAAAGACGGCCAGCAGGGCGGCACCGGCGGCGAGGCTCGCGACGACGTGGGTGGACCCCCAGCCGTCCTCGGGCCCCTGGACCAGGCCGAAGAGCACCAGGATCAGGCCCAGCGCCAAGGTGATCTGGCCCCAGAGATCCAGCCGGCGGCCTTCGGCCACCTTGGCTTCCTGCGCGCGGAAGAGCGTCAGGACCAGCGCAGCCACGCTGAAGACGGCAACGACGGCGTACGCGCCGCGCCACCAGCCGAAACCGGCAAAGACGCCGCCCAGCAGCGGGGAGATGGCCGAGCCGGCGGAGAGGAAGCCGGCCCAGATGGCGATGCCGCGCACCCGTTCCTGCATGGTGCGCGCCACCGAGGCGACCAGGGCCAGCGACGCCGGGTAGATGGCGCCGGCTCCGAGTCCGTTGAGCGCGGAGCCGACCCACATGGCCTGGACGGTCGGCGAGATGGTGCAGACCAGCGAACCGATGACCACCAGCGCGGCGCCGCCGACCACCAGCTTGCGGTGGCCGAACTTGTCGCCGAGCACGCCGAAGGTGAGTTCGAAGACGACCACCGGAATCATAAAGGCCGCGGTGATCCAGGTCAGCTGGGACCCGAAGGTGTTGAAGGTCAGCTGATATTCGCCGTTGAGCGCGCCGGGCAGCGCGTTGGCAACCTGCGCGATCATTACCGCCAGCGACGCCGCCGCCAGGGTGCCGGCCGTCCGGCCGGAACGGCCCGACGACGGCGGTGCCTGCGGCGGCAATGACGGCTGTGACGTCCGGGTCCCGTGGTCCTGGCTCATAAGAACTCCTTAGTTAAGGTGCAAGCGATCGGATGGAACGGCCGGGGACCATTCCCCATCGTGATCCAAACCACTGTGATTTCTGCTACAAAGCTAGGTTTTGCACAACAGTCTGTCAAATGAAATTTCAATGTGACCATTCAGCTGGTATTGCGGCCAGTCGGCTATCCTGAATGGCATGGCATCACTACGCGAAGCACAGAAGCAGCTGACCCGGCAGCTGCTGTTGGAGAAGGGGCTGGAGCTCTTCGAATCCAAGGGCTACGCGGCCACCACCATTGACGACATCGCAGGTGCGGCCGGGACGACGCGGACGACGTTCTACCTGCACTTCTCGTCCAAGGCGGAGCTGATGTCCGAACTGATCACCACGGTGGACAAGATCCTCACCACCGTGGACGATCCGCCGCTGTCCACCGTCGTCGAACTGGGCCGACGGAACCTGGTCCGGGCCTGGCTGAACAAGAAATTCGACCAGTGGGCCGTCATCCGCCCCTACATCCTGGCCGCCCACCAGGCGGCCGCCGGGGAACCCGAGGTCGCCGACAAGATCGAATCCTGGTTCGAGGACGTGGCGACCTCGATGCAGGAAGGCCTGGACCGGGCGGGGCGCTTCGAGCCGGCCACCCGCCACATCCGCTGCGTGCTGGCCTTCGGCCAGTTCGAGTTCCTGTCCCGGCGCTGGTTCCGGCTGGGCTGGGGAGTCATGGACCGCGAAACCTGCCTCGAAACGCTCACCGACGCCTGGTGCCACCTGCTCACCGAGGAGTGAGGCCGGGCCTGCCGCAGCCAGGCCCGGGCGGTTCGGCTACCCCCGGCCCTTCGGGCCGGTTCCCGCCCCGGCGGTCCGCCGCCGTCGGACAGTATTAGTTAGCCACAGGCACAGCGCCCAGTATGCCGCGCCGGCGGCCAGCGAGGCGGCCACGGCAAGGGCCGGGCTGATCGGCGCCAGGCCGGGGTAGACCAGCCAGTGTGTCAGGTAGGCATACAGCGACGAGCTGGCCAGCAGCGCCAGCAGCCGGTGCAGGCCGGCCGGCACCGGGACCGCGGGCAGCCAGGCGAGCACCAGGATGCCGGCCAGGATGGTGGCGTCGCGGGCCGGATCGCCGAAGAAGCCCGGGACGGCCAGCGCGGCGATGGCGGAAACGGCAGCACGCTGGGGCAGGGTACGGGCCCGGGCAATGGCCCAGCCCAGGGCGAAGAGCCACAGCACCGGCGCCGGCTTCGGCACGGAGAGTTCCACGATCCCGAAGCGGGTCAGCAGTCCTGCGGCGGTCAGCGCCAGCGGGAAGGCGAGCGGGAAGCGCCGCTCGGCGCGGTCCGCCCACGGCACCGCGAGCAGGACCGCCATGGCGCCGAGCACGTAGACCAGCATCTCAATGAACCAGAAGTCCCACTGCGTGGTCCAGGTCTCCGGCCCGAGGAAGGAGTTCAGCAGCACGAGGTTGGCGGGGCTGTACCTGTCGGTGGCCAGGTAGGCGAACGCGATGAACGCCAGGCTGGGCACCACGATCCTGCCCAGGCTGCGCAGCTGGCGGCGCAGGCGCGACAGCCGGCCGCCGTTGAGCTGGAAGCGTGCGAAATTGTATCCGGCCACCGCCATCAGGACGTGGGCCATGCCGGGCCAGTGGAACAGGTGGGCGTGCGTGCCGATGATGAAGACGATCGCCACGGCCCGCAGCACGATGCCGGCCTCCAGCGGAGCGAAGAACCTTCGCATGCGCCGGCGCTGCTGCGGGCGCGGTGCCAGCTCGCGGACGGTTCTAAGGTGCCAGTCCGGCGGCAGGCTCCCCAGCGCGCGCTCCAGCCGCAGCGAGGCTGCCACGTAGGACAGCGAGTCCCCACCGAGCGAAACGAACGTGTCGTCCTCGCCGACATCGCTTCGCTCCAGCGTCTCGGCGAGGATCGTGCGGACATCATCCGGCCCGTCGGCCGGGCCGCTGCGGGGTTCGGCAGGTTCCGGCGCGTCGAGGGCGAGGACCGCGGCGTAGTCCAGCTTGCCGGTGGGCAGCCGGGGAAGGCGTTCGACGGCGTGCACCCCGATGGCTGTCCGCGGCAGCCCGATCTCCCGGGCCAGGGTCTTGGCCAGCAGGCCCGGCTCGTGACCGCCCTCGACGGCGATCACGAGCCGGTGGTCCGAGCCTGCGGCGGCCGCCGGCACGCCAAGCGCGGCGAGGATCCGTTCGACTTGGCCGAGGTCGATGCGCAGGCCCACGATCTTGACGAAACGGCTGCGCCGGCCGACCACCTCGTACAGTCCGGACGGGTGCTGCCGGGCGAGGTCGCCGGTGCGCAGCTCCTCGATGGTGCGGCCGGCAGCGAGGTCCGCCGGGTTCCCGGCATAGCCGAGCATGACGTTCGGACCCGTGTAGACCAGTTCCCCGTCCGCCAGGCCGGGTACCGGGTCGATGCGGAAGGCGCCGCCCGGCACCGGCACCCCGATCATTCCCGGGTTGCCGGCTGCCAGGTCAGGCGGCAGGTAGGCCATCCGGGCGGTGGCCTCCGTCTGGCCATACATGACGAACAGGTCCCAGCCGCGCCGGCGGCCGAGCCCGGCATACCGGACCACGGTGTCGGGATCGAGCCGGCCGCCGGCCTGGGTCAGGTAGCGCAGGCTGGGCAGGTCCATGCCCGGGAACCCCACCCGTTCGAGCAGTTCGAAGGTGTACGGCACGGCCGCGAACGACGTCGCCCGGCGGCTCCGGAACAGCTCCCAGAAACACGGGTCGACGACGGACAGGTCCGTGAGCACAAGGCCCGCACCACGCAGCAGATGGCTGTTGATCACCGACAAGCCGTAGCAGTAATGCATCGGCAGCGTGGTCGCGGCCCGGTCGCCGGTGCCGATGGACAAATACTCGGCAATGGCTTCGGCATTGGCCTGCAGGTTCTCGTGCGAGAGCCGCACGAGCTTGGGGGTGCCGGTGGAGCCGGACGTACTGAGCAGCAGGGCAAGCTCGGGGTGCAGCTCGTGGCGGCTGCCGGGCCGCCGTTTCTCCAGCACCGGCTCCCCGTCCCCCGGCCGCATGACGACGTCGGGATCATAGGCCGCGACGAGCGACTGCAGGGCCGCCGGCTTGTCCGCCGGGACAAGCAGCAGCGGGTGGCCGGCGGACAGCGCCGCCAGGTAGGCCACGAGCGAGTCCAGATCATTGGCCGCGGCCAGCGCCACCAGGCGCCGCAGCGGGCCCAGCCGGGCCGCCACGGCACCAACCCGGTCGGCCAATTCCCGGTAGCTGAGGACCAGGTCCCCGGCAAAGACGGCCGGACGGTCTGCGTAACGGGCCAGCTCGTCGGCGAACGGCACCCGGGCGGGGAGAAGCTGAATGGTCACCACCGCAGGTTAGTAGATTAGCCTTACCTAAGTCCAAGTGCGTGGAAACGTGGGTTCACGGCGGAAACCCGCGGCCGATTAAAACACGGATGCCCCATTCCTGACGGAATAGGGCATCGACGATCGGGCCGGTCAGGAGGAGTAGAAGAACCGGTAGATGTAGAAGTAGTACTTCCCGCCCGACTTGAAGCAGGTGCCGGTCATGTTGGCCTGCGCAATGGAAGTCCAGCGCCAGGCTTCGCAGGTCGCCTTGTAGGTGTACGGACCCATCTTGACATTGACGGCCGGGGCATAGAAGTCCGCTGCGGCCAGGCTTGCGCACCAATCCTCACCGGCAGGATCATCGGGCCGGAAGCCGGGAGCCGTCCGTGATCGGGCGGGATGCTGGCGCAGCTCGGAAATATGAGAAAACTACTTTCCATAAAGAAAGTAGTTATCGTATTATGGTGACAACCGGTCGGTTCAAAGCCAACAGAGGAGACCCCAATGACAAACGAACCTTCCTACGAGTCACGCCACAGCCTGGATGAGCAGCTGCGGGCAGCCGAAGCCGGCGGAAGCGGCGGCGCACGCATCTCACGCTCCGCGGACCGGGCCGGTGCCCGCTACGCCGCCGTGATGGCCGGGCTGATGTCGCTGTACCTGCTGGTCGTCGCCTACGTTTATCCGCAGGACATTCTCTGGCTGGACATGGTGGCCACGGCGGTCTTCGTCGCCGGCATGGTCGTCACCTGTGTCCGGTACGGACGCCGGCGGCGCGCTTCCAGCCTGGGCTGGTCCAAGCGGTATTCGGTCGGTTCCGCGCTCAGTACCGGGCTCTTCGGACTAGGGGTGGCGCTGCTGGTCCTGACAGATTCGCGCGAAACCTGGCTGTGGGTCCCCTATGCCGTGGTGACGGGACTGCCGCTTCTGGTCGCCGGTCTGATAAGGGGCACCCGGTGAGCGCCGAGGGCGCGTCCACACATCCAAGGCTCCTGCTGGACGAGCATCTGAGCCTGCCGGTCCGGTTGAGCATCGCGGCCGCGCTCGCCCGGGTGGATGATGCCGAGTTCGGCACGGTGCGCGACGCCATCGAGGTCAGCGACCCGGTGCTCAGCAAGCAGATACGCGTGCTTGAGGATGCCGGCTATGTCAGCGTCCGAAAAGGCTACGTCGGCAAGCGGCCCCGCACCTGGCTGAGCCTGACCAATGAGGGACGCGCGGCGCTGGACCGGCACCTGAAAGCCCTGCACGCACTCATCGCCGACCTGTGACCGCCGGAAACACCGAAGACTCCCACGGCGATCCAGAACATGCAACAGCCAAAGGAATCCGGCCTGAAAGATAACAAAATGCCGCAGATCGATGAGCACTGACGGATGCTTCAGGTGCGCGGGCCCTGCCCATCACGGCGTCGTTGAATTCAACTTCGGTGGGCCGGATATTGAACAGGATCCGGCATGCACGGTCGCGGTCAACTGGCCCTGCAAGTACTCGAGCACGGCGGCGCCGAAGACCTCGTCCTGCAGTTCGAGGTCTTCGGCGGAAAATTGCCATGCTGAAGAGCGCCGGGGCCCAGGCATCCTGGTTACCAAGACCGGGCCCGGCCGGTTCGCGGTTGAACGGCACGACGACGTCCCGTTCGGGCTGACGCAGGAAGTCGTCATTTAGCTCGTACGCGGACAACGCCACGATGACAGACCACACCGGCAGTGCTTCCAAGCCCGCCGCCCGCCGACAGGCGAGCATATTGGAACCCACAGCAACGGAATCTTTCGCTACAGCTACCCAACTGGATGGCATGTGGTTTAGGACGTGGCCATGGTCACCGATCCCGGTTTGCCTCCGCCTGCCTGGCGTGCGATCTTGGAAAAGAGCCCAAGAAAGCGGGCTCCCGGACGAGGGATGCCGTACCCGGTGTGCGACAAGACGGCCTGCAGGAGTCTGTCATGTCGTGGGTTGTTCTTGTTGTTTCCGGTGTCCTGGAGGCCGTGTGGGCCACCGCCATGGGCAAGTCCGAGGGTTTCAGCCGCCCGGTCCCATCGATCGTCTTCGTCGTCGCCTTGATTGCCAGCATGGGCGGCCTCGCGTACGCGATGCGGTCACTTCCCTTGGGGACCTCGTATGCGGTGTGGGTGGGAATTGGAGCCGTCCTGACCGTTGTTTATGCAATGGCCACCGGTGCGGAATCCGTATCCGTGCTGAAGGTCCTGTTCCTGGCCATGATCGTCGGCGGCGTTATCGGGCTCAAGGCCTTGCACTAGCGCCTGAGGCTGCTGTGCATCTGCCGGAGTCGGTTGAGACACAAGACAGTGTGTACGCCGTTATGGCCCGGTTCCACCGACAGGCCGAAGATCCCTCCGCATGCAGTATCCGCTGGGTCCGCTAAACGGTCTCCTGCTGTGACGCTGGACCTGGCTCAGGCCGGGGCGGACAGCGACATCGAGACTGCACCGGCCGAAACAATGAAGGACAGGATGCAGACGCAGTAGATGCCGAAGTACTTGTCCCGCGGCTGCACGGTCTTTCTCCGCGGCGCCCAGCGCAGGAACCCGATGAAACCCAGCAGGGGCAGAAACAGCAGCAGAGCCCCCGCGTTGAGCAGGGCCGCCAGGCCTGCCGCAAAGGCCGCGACGAGCAGGGTGACGGCGCCCAGGGTCATGACCGCCTCGCGCTGCCGGCCGGGCACCCTGGCCTGCAGCCACCACCGCCCGGTCTGCAGCACAACTGCGGCGGCCAGTCCCGAGAGCACGGGGGTCGTGAAACGCTCTGCCGCGGAAACGTCGGCGCCGTGCGAAGACAGCCAGGGCAGGAAGAGCCGGGCCAGCCCGCCCATCAGTCCGAAAGCTACGGGACCCAGGAAGGTCAGCCAGAAGCCTATGCGCCCTTTCGGGTTGTGCTCATCATCCACACCGGAACCGTACCCCGGCGCAGGCATCATCCCGCCTCAACAGAACCAGGTGCCGCCGCTCCGCGCTTTGCCCGGACACGGCGAGGACGCAGAACCGGCATTACCGTGTGAGTCCGAATGTGCTCAATGCCCCGCTTACATCTGCTTCCATAACTGCCGGCCCCAAATCAGAGAGTCCTGATTCTGTGCCGCCGCGATCAGGACAAACGCCGGAATTCCCCCGGCCTGAGCTGCACGTAGATCGGCAACACCATCTGGATAGGGGTAACGCCGACCGGCTCGTCGAGCAGCTCGTCGATCGAGGTCTGCCCTTCCAGCTCGCAGGTCTGGTCCCTATCCATGAATCGACCATAAACGCACCGAATGCTCGGAACACTTAGACTCGCGTTTCAGGAGCCAAACAGGCTTCTTCAAGAGCCAAGCCACCGGCGTGTGCCGACATCAGCGCATATGTCCGGTTGACTCCGGCGAATCGCAGCAGCGCGAACCCGACGGAACCGAAGACGGTCCTGCGTGGCTGGCGGGGTCTTCACCCGGACGGCCCCTTTTCAAGGGACAACGCCGTCGCGTCCCGGGCGTGGCGGTTTGACGGCACATCGGGCGCGCCTGCCCGTGCCCGCACACGGGGCCCGTCCCGCGTCAGCCGCCGGACTTTCCGACGCGGCCGCCAGCCCCCAGAATGGCTCCATGGCCGTCACGGAAGTTTCCCTTGCATCGACCGGACAGGCGGACGTGGTGGGGCGTCTGCTGTACGACTTCAACGCCGAGTTCGAAACGCCCGGCCCGACGGCAGGGCAACTGGCAGCCCGCTTCGGATGCCTCCTGGCCCGGGATGACGTGCTGGTGCTCCTATCCGGGGATCCCGGGGCGCCGAGCGGTTTCGCGTTCCTGACCCTGCGGCCCACGCCGTACTACGACGGGCCGCTGGCCCAACTCGAGGAGCTCTATGTGCAGCCCGGTCTGCGCGGCCGGGGCATCGGCACCGCACTACTGACGACGGCGATCCTCCGGGTCCGCGAGCGCGGCGCAGCCGAGGTGCACATCAACGTCGACGAGGTCGACGCCGACACGCGCCGTTTCTACGAACGTCACGGCTTTACTAATGTCGAGCCGGGTAAGGACTACCGGATGCTGTGCTACCTCCGCGAGCTGTGAATCCGGCAGGCATCAGGCCAGCCATCCACCGTTAGAAAGTGCACGTACTGAATTGCAGTTCGGGTGGAACTTCCATAAAATTGCGCTCGGAATGCCGAATTTTTTGGTTAAACCTTTCAAATTCTTAAGGTTTACGATTCGGCGCGGGCAGCGGGAACGATTCCCGACCTGATCGTTCGCCGCCAGCATGGAGTGCGCGTCCCGCCGGGAACAACGGAAACATTGAGAGGAACCTGTTTTGCACCGATCCCTGCCCCGCGCCGGAGCCGCCGCAGACCTGCTCGGGGTGGCAATTAGGCGCACCGCCGGCGGCACCGTCCACGTGCGCTATTCAGCCAACGTCCACGTCGGCGCGACCGAGGCGCGGCAAATCCTCTCCCTCGTCGAGGAGCTGGCGGCAGGCAGGCTGCGGCCGATGCTGGTGGAACTGGCCGGGCTCGGCTCGGTCAGCGCCGCGGCGATGGCCCTGTTCTCGAAACGGCTGCCGGTGTGCCGCCTGGCCTTGGTCGGGATGTCGCCGGTAGACATGGCGGTCGCGACATTCTTCAACAAGGTCCACCGCCCGCCCTATCCGGTCGCATACTTCTCTTCGTGCCCGGACGCCGTGGCCTGGCTGGCGCAGCAGTCCCTCGAAGCCGAAACCGAAGACTCCCCGCAGCCCGAACTGCCCCATGCCACCGCCGGCGGATCCGCGGCGGCTGCCCGGGCCCCCGGCCCGGCAAGCACATCCGGGCAGGCCGCCGGCCCGCAGCAGACAACCGGTCCGGCCCGGCTTTGGAAGAAACTGGCCAGGCTATTCGTCCCCGGCTCCGCGGCTGATACCACCGGCGGCCGGCACGGAGGCTCCGGTCCTGACACCCTTGGTCCGAAAATCCCGGCACGGCCCGTACCTGCCGAAACGCGCCAGCAGGTCACCGATGGCTACCACGGCAAGACCGGGTCCAAATCCTTCCCCAAGGCGATAGCCATCGCCGTCGCCCTTGATTACGAGCACGTCGGCGCGTTCACCGGGATGCTGGGCCAGTGCCCGCCCGCCGAACGCGACCTGATCGTCACCCATCTCTACCGGCACTTCCTCCACTCCCCCCGCCAGCTCGCCCTGTGGGTCAAAACCGCCGGCCACAACTACTTCCATGCCCGCGCACAGGTGGCCAGCACGGGCATCCACCGGGCCCGGGCAAGGCCCGGAAAGATCAGCACCGCCCGGATGACCGACCGGGACAGCGCCGGGTTCAACGTCCGGCAGGAGGCCCGCGACGCCATCGCCCTGATCAACGGCCTGGTCCGCTCCCAGTGGCCCGGACACATCGGCCTCGAAGCCCAGCACAACATCATCAGCCTCGCCGCGTCCCTGGCCCGGCTGCTGATCACCGCCGGCGACCACCACCCGCTCGCCGGCAGCTACCGCGAATACACCGACCTCTACAACGTCCGCCACAGCATCGTCGAGAACGGCACCGGCCTGATCGATCTGGTCCTCAAACATCCCGAAACCACCGGGCTGCTCTGCAAATACATCGAAAGCGGACGCTATGACGGCCCCGACGGACTCCGCCGGGCCGTCCTCCGCAACGCCCTGGCCCTCCGGCAACTGCCCAACACTGTCCGGACACACTAACGCGGCAACACCCGGCCGGCCCGAGGATGATTTCAAAGTAACCATCGCTGCGCCGGACTGACCCCGCCGGACAGGGCGGCTGCGGGCGGTATGATGAGCCGCCGGCAGCCGGTAATCAGAAGGCCCGGCTACAGAACGTACAAGGTGGAGAGGCGATGGACGTGACCTGGTCGTTGGTGCTGGACCTGTTGGGAACGTTTTTCTTCGCCATCTCCGGCTGCCTGCTCGCGGCGCGCCGGGGCTTTGACATCGTGGGGTCGCTGCTCCTGGGCTCCCTCACCGGGCTCGGCGGCGGCGTGCTGCGCGACCTGATCATCGGAGTGACCCCGACCGCCTTCGTCCAACCCGTCTACCTGATACCGCCATTGGCCGCGGCACTGCTGGTCTATTTCCTCGTGCACCATGTCCAACGGTTCCCGCGCACACTGCTGGTTTTCGACGCCGGCGGCCTGGCACTGTTCTGCATCACCGGAGCGGTCACGGCCCTGAACGCTGGCCTGAATCCCGTCGCCGCGGCCGTGCTCGGTGTCACCACCGGCGTCGGCGGCGGCCTGCTGCGCGACGTCGTCGCCAACCGGGATCCGCAACTCTTCAACCCCCGGGACATCTACGCCGTTCCGGCCATGCTCGGAGCGACCCTGATTACCGCGCTGTGGTATCTGGGGCTGTTCAATGTGGTATCCGAGCTGTGCGTCGCGGCCGTGGTCTTCACCCTGCGGGTACTCTCCCTGCACTACGGATGGCGCATTCCGCACGCTGCGGGATCCTGGCACACCCCGCGACCGGACGGGCAATAGCAGGCCGGGACGGCCCGGCGCAGGAAACCGGCGACGGCGCCCGGGGCGTGAGCACCGACGGCTGCCCGAGCGCATCCCCGCGTCCGACGTCGTGATCGGCATCCGCCGCCGGGCGATTGTTTCCCGTGAAACGCCGCCCGCCGAACCGGCCAACGACGCCCATGCGGTTCCGCCCGGACGGATTCACCGTGAGGCCTGCTTGCTGCGATGACGGTCACCCGTTGGTGGGAGACTCGAGGGCTGGCTGCCGGCTGATGGGCCGCTCCCGATGCCATCCCGCTGGAAGAAGGACAACCTTGGACTACCGCCTGATCATCAACCAGGGCAGGGTCGCTGACCGTACCGAAGGCGCCCTCGCCGGGGCCCGGAAGGCCGGACTCGCATTGGCCGAGCACTTCTCGGTCGAGCCGACCGTTGTCGGCCAGCCGTCGCCGGCGGTCCAGGATGACTGGCGGCAGGCTCTGGACCAGGTCGAGGACACTCTGCGCGGGCTCGCCGGGGCTGTGAGCTCGGCTCTGGACGAGGGTCAGGTTCCGCTATTGGTTGCCAATACCTGCGCTGCCAGCATCGCCACCCTGCCCGTGGCGGCAGAAAGGTACCCTGAGGCCGTGGTCCTGTGGATCGATGCCCACGGGGACTTCAACACCCCGGCCAGCACCGAGTCCGGGTACCTGGGCGGGATGGCGCTGGCCGGCGCGTGCGGGCTATGGGACAGTGGCCACGGCGGTATCGTGTACCCGCGGAACGCAATCCTGGTCGGTGCCCGGGCATCGACTCCACGGCGATGGCACTGCTTCAGCACGCCGGCGTCACCATCCTGCCACCGGAACAGGCCACTCCCGAGGCGGTGCTGGAGCTTGTGACCGGCCGCCCGGTCTGGATCCATGTGGACTGGGACGTGCTTGAGCCCGGATATATCCCCACCGCGTACAAAATTCCCGCCGGGATGCTGCCCCGCCAGATCGCGGCAATTTTCGCGGCGCTGCCCGCCGAAAGCATCGGCGGGGTCGAGCTGGCCGTGTTCGAAGCCGGCGATCCGGACGTACCCGAAGTGTTAAGCGTCGAGCTCATTGTGGAGTCCTTCCAACACCTGCAGCAGCCGCTGGCACTTCGGCACCAGACCTCCTGACACGCTCGGCCCGGAGCAGCCGAGCCACTTCGCACGGATTCGACGGGATCGGGTATGGTCCCTGCGGTTGCGGCGGAGATCCCGGCAATCCGGCGGGTTTCCGGGTAGATGCTCCCGGACCTGGCGCTGACCGGTTAGGGCTTCAGTGAGGCGACTATCGCCAAGCACGGCCCAGGGCCCGTCGACCGCGGCCACCCAGTAATGCGCAGCACTTGGAATTCGCCAAGGCCTGCTGCCCTCATATTGTCGAGCAAACAATGGTGTTGGAAGGGCAAGCCGGGTGGCCGATCCTCGCAATCTCCGTGTCGAGCCGACCAGTAAGTTTGTAACCTACAGCTGTAGGGTCTCAACCGACTTGTCACTTTTCAGGCACAACTGGCCGTGGTTCTCACGCACTTGTCCAATCTGATTCTCATCGAACTTGTCACTTTGTATCCCACCGACTAGACACCGCAGGAGCGGCATGAGCGACATGGCAGCACCACGCTGCCCCGGAGGCGGCCACTTCTCTCTGAATCTTCAAGGGCAGCGTTGGCACTCCATGAACCGACGCAAGCAGCGACAGCTCAGACCACGCAATAGGCTATCGACGGGCGGCTGGAGCAGCGCCTATCTGCTGGTCGAGACAGTACCGCCGCCCCTTCGTCTGACGCGGATTTGCCAAGGCCTGCTCGGCCCCCTGGCGTCATCATCAACGATGGTACTAACCGTCATATTCACGGTTATCGGCACTTAAACGCCAGACGAGTGGACGGCGCATATGTCGCGTACCGGGAGGTGCTCTCCCCTCGATCTCTGGGAGTCGACATGCCCTCCTTTCATCGGCGTTTCCAGGTTCTGATCTTCGGTGTGTCTCATATCCCGCTATGACAAGCCGCTCTGACTTGCTGCGGCCGAGTTAGTCCGCGGCCAATCCCGTTCTGGCTCGGGCATGAGAAGGCATGCTGTAAATGGCCTGACGGTGCTGCGGGTTAGGCACCCACAAGTAAACCGCTCTTTAGCTGCCTGCTTGAGGTCCATGGAAAGGTTCGTCGACAGGACCTTAGCCTGGGTATTCGGCGCCTCCTGCCTGACCGGATCTCCAGGTTCGAAGGCACGGCTGGAGTTCCGCTGTCCGGCCAGGCGAAGGCTTGTTGTCGTTTCGACAGGTTTAAGACAGTGCCGGCCATCGCCCGCTACGACAGGAATGCTCCGGCGGTTGCTGCTCCGTCAATGACGTGTTCGGCGCCTGAGATATAGCCGGACTCGTCGGAGAGCAGAAACAGCACGAGCTGGGCTACGTCGGACGGGGTTCCATAGCGTCCCAAGGGAATCTGGGCCGGCGTTGTGACAGCGCCGGTGTCCCCGACCGCTCCGGCAATCATGTCCGTCAGGGTATCACCGGGGTGCACGGAGTTGACCCTGATGCCGTACGGAGCCAGCTCAAGGGCCGCAGCCTTCGTCATGCCCCGAACGGCCCATTTCGATGCCGTATAGGAAAAGCAGTCCGTGAAACCAATCATTCCCGCGGTGGAGGAAATGTTCACGATGGAACCGCCGCCGGAAGTGCGCATCGCCCCTGCAGCCGCCTGCATGCCGAGGAAGACGCCTTTCTGGTTCACGTCAATGGTCCGCTGCCATTGCTGGTCGGAGGTGCTTTCCAAGGTGCCCTGGAGCAGGATCCCGGCGTTATTCACGAGTCCTGTCGGTGGCCCGAGGTGCTCCGACGCCATAGCGACGGCCTGATGCCAGTTATCTTCCCGGGTCACGTCAAGCGGGACGAAGCGGGCCGCATCACCCAAGGATTCGGCCAGCTTCCGTCCCTCGTTGGTCAGCACGTCGCCGATGAGCACCCGGCCGCCTTCCTCCACGATCCGGCAGGCATATGCCGAACCCATTCCCCGCGCCCCGCCGGAGACTATGACTGTCTTGCCGGACATCCGTCCTCTGCCGCCGGACGTCCCGGTTACAGCGGAAGAAGAAATCGGTGGCCGGGGACCCGTATTTGGATTCATGCTGTGAGGATCACTTTCTGGCAGATTCTGCCGTCCGGTCATGCGAGGTGGAATGGAGTGCGGCCGGCGATAGGGGCCATCATGCCGGGCGGTGCCGAGCGGCTGATGTTGATGTATTGACGATGGTTTCCTCGATGATCAGGCGCATCAGGAAACCGTGGTCAATACGCTTGGATTGGTTGAAGTGTGTCCTCGACTCGGTCGTTGGAGTACTGAATACCGCCTACCGGCCCGCTCAAGGCAGGTTTCCATCGATCTCGACAGTTATGGCTACGAGGCTCTTTGGGGCGGATCCAGGACAATGCGATCCAGATGGATGTGTGACGAGAATTAGATGACGCACGATGTGACGAACCAGGTGTTTCGGTCGAGTTGACTGCGCTCGTTGTACGCTGAGGCACCTCAGCACCGGCGACCCGAAGCGGAAAGCCGGCGCCGGGACAACACCCGGCGGACATTCTGTCCTCATCCTGGTCGTCAGCCCCCAAGCGGAATCATCGGCTCCGGCAGCGTCTCCATCACGAACAGGTTCGAGGTCAGGCCCCCGTCGACGACCAGATTCGCGCCGGTAATAGCCGAGGCCTCATCGGAAGCGAGGAAAGCAACCGCTGCGGCAATCTCCTCCGGCTCGATCAGCCGGCGGATGGGCACCCGGGTGAAGTCATTGAGCATGTGTTCAAGCACGTTGGGTGTGGAGGTCTTGTGAACCATATCGGTGTTCACGAAGCCGGGCGCGACGCAGTTGATCCTCACCCCGAACGGAGCGAGCTCCATGGTCATCGTCCGTGCCATGCTCACGACGGCGGACTTGGTGGCCGAGTACGCCGTAACGGGTCCGTCCGCGCCGAGCGCGTCGATGGACGAAATATGGATGATGGAGCCTTTTCGGTTGTCGGCCATGCCCTTGGCCACCGCCTGTGACATGAGGAAGGTGCCGACGACATTAATGTCGAAAATCTCCCGGATGGTTGCAGCATCGACTTCAAGGAAAGGCGGCTCGTCGAACACCGCGGCGTTGTTTACCAGAACGTCGATCTGCCCCCACCGCTCCAGCGCAGACGTAATCACCCGCTTGACATCCTCCTCGGAAGAGATGTCGGCGGAGAGCGCCCAGGCCCGTCCGCCGGCGCTCTCGATCGCAGTGACCGTATCGGCCAGCGGCCCGAGTGAACGGCCGACGACCAACACCTCCGCACCTTCCATGGCGAGCTTACGGGCGATCGACTGGCCGATGCCGCGGCCGGCACCGGTCACGATGGCATTGCGGCCTTCGAGTCGTCGATAGTTGGGCTGCATCATATCGGGGTTCTCCTTTGTTATGACCTGGGAAGGTTTGGCTTCCCAGATTCGGACAAATAGGTTTGGGTCTGGTGCGGCGACGGTGAAGGGATGCGCAAGCACTATACGACCCGTGGTTGATGACGCTGAATGACTTGGCCCGAGCCACCAGCGGCCCGTCAACTGCCACGCCTTTCCGGATACGACGAAGAGTCCGGATTTCCTGAAGAGTCCGCCGTCGCTCAACTTACGAGATCAAGCCGGCGTCCTAGCGCTGCCCGGCAGATGAGGTTGCGATTTCATCCTGGAATTCCTCATCGGTTTGCCCACGGGCGGTTCCCAGGCGCGCATAGATCTCCGGACGTGCAATGCGGAAGTAGATCGCAGCGGCCATGCCTGCCACGAGAGCTCCTGCAAGGACCAGCAGCAGTCCGAGGCTTTGTCCGGCATCACCGCCGACCACGAGCTCGAAGTGCAGAATCACCAGGACAATGATGATCGAAAATGCAGCGAACGCTATAAAGGGTGCTACAACCACGTTCCAGACCGTGAATTTTGAACGCAGTTCCCGGCGGCGCCGGAACCAAGCGATTACGGCCAGGCTCACCAGCGCCATGAGTGCGAGAATGCCGGTCGACCCCAGGCCGCCGAACTGGCCGTACAGCACGGACGGGTCCGTACCGGCCAGCAGGAACGGGATAAGTCCAATGGCGACAACGGCCGATACGGTGGTCGAGGCGGTGTGTGGCGACTTATGTCGGGGGTGCACGCGTGCGAGATATGAAGGCAGGGCACGGTCGGTGCCAAGGTTGTGCACGTAGCGGGCGATCACGTTGTGAATGGAGAGCAACGCCGCAATTGCCGAAGTGGCAATGAGAACGAAGGCGATCTGGGAGAACGCAGGTCCCACGAAGTGCCCTATGGCGTTGCCGAACATGGTGGCCGGCTCGTTCGTAGCCGTGTCGACGGCTGCGCTGCCATAGGCCGAGACGAGAGCGTAGCAGGAAAGGGTGTACAACACCCCGATGAAGATGACCGCAAGGTAGGTGCTGCGTGGAACTGTAGTATCCGGTGCCTTGACCTCGTCCCGGTAGAGGGCCGTGGCTTCGAAGCCGATGAAGACCATGACAACGAAGACCATCGTGATGGGCATGTCGCCCTTGGCGAACTCGGCAGGGCTAAACGGTGCGAGGCTCAGTCCTTCGGCTCCACCCCTGGCTAGGGTGGCGACATTGAAAATCATTACCAGGGCCACTTCGAGAACCATAACGAGGCTGAGGACCTTCGCGGACAGTTCGACGTGAAAATACCCCAGGACGCCCACGACTGCCCAGCTCACCAGGGACCACAGCCACCACGGGGTCTCGGGTCCGCCGAAGCTGGCGATGAGTGAGGTCGCGGTAATGCCGGCAAAGACGTAGACCCCGGCCAGTAAGGCCAGGTAGGCAATCACGGCAAGGAAGGCGGCGCCCAGTCCGGCGGCCTTGCCCAGCCCTGAGGTGATGTAGGCGTAGAAAGCTCCAGGTGTGGGCAGCGTGCGCGTCATTGCGATGTACCCCACGGCGAAAATCATCAGGAGCACGGTCGCCACGGCGAATGCCACCGGCGCGGCCTGCCCGGCGAAGATGATCGTGAACGGTATGTATCCGGAGACGGACACGATTGGAGCGGAGAAGGCTAGAACACTAAGGACAAGCGAGGCCATGCCCATCCGGCCCGAAAGGCGGGTTTCCTTGCGGCCGGACGAAGGCTCCGATTGTTTGACGGTGGGTTCGGCGGTCATGAGGGTATCTTTCGTGATCGTGCTCGTGCTCATGCAGGAGCAGTAACGCGGCTGTATGAACTGAATCACCATTAAGGAGATAGGTCAAGAACTTTTTTCTCACGCAGCCAAGCTATTGCCTTGAGCGCCCGGAAACAGCCATAATCGAGCAGACATTCAGACAACAGGGCGTCTCCCAATGAATTTAACGCTCATAAGATTGATCGACTGCCCGAAACAACAAGGAGAGAACGTGTCCAAAGAGTCTTCCCTCAGCCTCCTGCATGATTACCACGCGGCATGGGAACGAGGAGATCAGGCCGCCGGCATTGCCTTCTTTGCCGATGACGTGGTTGTCCACATGGGCGGCAATGGCCCGCTTGCCGGGGATTATCACGGCCGCGATGCCTTCGCCAAGGACTGGATCGGCCGTGTTGCCGACTACACCGACACCTGGGAGGTCGGCGGGCAGAACGAGGTCCTGCTGGCCGGGGACGACGGGGTGCTCCTGATGGTCCACGAGGTCTGGACCAAGGGTGACCGCAGCGTCTCCACCGACCGCCTGGGGCTGTACAAGTTCGCCGACGGCAAGATCGTCGAGTGCTGGTTCAGCGACATGAACCAGCACGAGGTCGAAAGCTTCTTCGGGGACCTGGACTAAGACCGCGGGCCTGCCGGCCCTGGTCCGCTTCCGTCCGTTCCGTGGTTTTCCTGTGCCAGCCTCTGGGGGTACACGAAAACCATGGAAGGTCTTGGCGATCTTGCGAACCAGGCTGGGATGACGCCTCGGCGGCCTGCGGCTGCAACCATTCCCCCGCGGCCCGGCGGCTGGTCCGGGAGCAAGCCGGGCCCTTCAAGTGGCCTCCGGCCCCGCCGTCGACGGATCCGGCGCGTGAAGCCAATGCAAGGACGGCGGACGCACAAGGGCAGGCCGTTCCAAAGCCGTGAAGACGCCCCGCAGGCGTTCCTGCAGCGGCGTGGGCGGAAACCGGCACCGCGCCGAGGAGCCGGACGCCCACCCCTCCCCGGTGCGCACGCCGCAGCCCACGCGGCCGAGGCGCGAAGCACCTTCGGGAGGCAGGCGTATGCTCTGCCGGACCTGCCGTGCCTGTCGGGGCGGCGCAATCTGGCCGTGGAGGTACGCCTTCACTTCCTAAACGCCGATTTGTCCCTCGGCCTTCCAAAACGCCGATTTGACCTCAGCGTATGGTGCGAAACGCTTGATGGGCGTTAAGCTCGTTGATGAGGGATCGTCGATCGGCCGCCAGACGCGGTTGCGCTGGCGCGGCCCGCAAAATCGTAGGCCGTCAGCAGATAAGGATTCGTGAATGGTACTGAGTCGAACTGCCAGCAGGACGGGCGCTGGGGGCAAACGCTCTGCGGGCAGCGCAGATACAATCGGCCGGGACCGGGTCATGAAGGTGGCCCTGCAGAAGTTTCTGCAGTATGGCTATGCGGGAACCAGCATGAAGGCCCTCGCCCAGGAACTGGGGGTGTCCGCACCGGCCCTCTACTGGTACTTCCCTTCCAAGGATGACCTTTACGTTTCCGTACTCGACGCTTCCATGAAGGACTTCCTCGGCCACGTCCGGGAGTCGATCACGGAGGAGGAGCCGGTTCACAAATTGGGCCAGATCGTGCGCGCCCACGTGACCTGGCAGCTTCAGCAGCTAGGGGCTGCCCGCGCCTTCGATCTGACGATGACGTATAGAGGCGAGTCCCACGATCTCCCCCCCGAGCGCCTTGCCTCGGTCTTCGAAATGCAGCGCAAGTATGTGCGCGAGGTCGGGGAAGTCCTGCAGGCGGGCAAGGACCGCGGTGTCATGCGGGTGGACGACGTGACGACAACGGCGTTCGCCATCATCACGCTGTGCGACTACGTGTTCACCTGGTTCGATCCGCAGGGCGGAATGTCCGTTGCGGCGGTCGCCAACCGGTACGAAGGCCTCGTGAGGAATATGGTGGGGGCCTCCGCCTCCGGGAGTGTGCCGGAAGCGGGCTAGGGCACGTCAACCGGGAGGAGAATATTCCAGTCCGGATGTCAGAGTGCGGGAACAACGCCGCAGACCGTCAGGCGCCGGCATCCGGGTTGTTCCGTATGGCCCAAGGGACCGCATCGCTCATCCGGCCGACCACCGCGGTGATGCGGCAGTCCATAAAGCCCTGTCGCGGATGCCGATGCCACAGCCTGATGTTCACGGCTTGCTCCCCCGGATCGGTTGCCGGCAGGACGGCTTGCCCTTGCGCCTTCTGTACAGGGCTGAAGATCCGGTACCGCAGGAGTTGATTCGGAGCAGCGGCTGTGTCCCTGACATGCTCGGTCCGGATAGTGCGCCTGAACCTGCCAGTCGGCCAGGGGTTTCCGTCCTGCACGGCCTTCCCCAATGCTGCCTTTCGTACCGCAGCTCGCCGTTTTGCCCAGCCGGGGCTTCACGCCGGCAGGATTCCCAACCGTCGGCGGACCCGGACCGGCAGCCGCGCCCCGGGCCACAAAGATCAAGCTGCCGCAGCCGGGCAAGCAGCGATCCAAGGGTGCGGTCCGGCCGCGCCGGTTGGGAGACATTACCCATGGTGCCGGAGCACAGCTGCGTAACCCCAATGGCAACAGCGGTCCTGATCAGCATAGCGAACAAGCCGGTGGAAGGCCGGGCGCCAACGGCACGGAACAGCCATACTCAGGGCAGGCCCTGGCCGGGAGAGGGCACGGCTCCAGGCCAGTGGCCGGACCCGCGCGCGGACGGCGGGCCCGGTCTGCCTGGTCGGAGCTGGTTTGAGGCTCGCGTGGATTTCGCCGGAAACCGCAGGAACCAAGGTGCCCTCCCGGCACCTCAGGCCTGACGTGCCAACCCCTGGGCCGCCAGGCCCTGGACGCGGGCTGCCACGGCGCGTCGATCTATCTTGCCGCTGGCCGTCCTGGGCAGCGGGTTGAGAACTTCGATCCGTTCAGGAACCGCGTAGTCAGGAAGCCCCGACCGCATCGATTCCCGGGCGGCATCCTGATCGAATGCCTGTCCAGGGCGTTCCTCGATGGCTGCCCACACCCGGTTCTGCAGGATCGGATCGGGCACCGCGAAGACACAGCTCTGTCCCACCGATTCCAGACCGGCCAGTACGGCCTCCACGTGGGCGGGCAGCACCTTTTCGCCGCCGCGGTTGATGACGTCGTCGACCCGGCCCTCGATGTAGTACAGCCCGTCGTCGACTCTGGCGAGGTCACCGGTCCGCAGCCAGCCCTCGTGGATCTTTGATGCGGTCAGCTCGGGCTGGCGCCAATAGCCCTGCATCATTGTGGGTCCCTGGACCCACAACTCGCCCACCGCGCCCGGCGCCACGTCGACCCCGTCTTCACCTACGATGCGAATGCTCGTGCCGGGGACGGGGAAGCCGACGGACTCGCCATAGTCGCGGGCATATTCAGGCGTCAGGAACGACACGGCCGACCCGTACTCGGTCATCCCGTAACCGTGGAACGGCCGAAGGTTCGGCCATTTGGCCAGCAGTTCGTCGATCCAGGCTCCCGGCATGGGCGAGCCACCGTAGAGAAGGACCCGCACCGAGGCCAGGGCTTTGTCGGCCCCGTCGGCCAGCATGATCAGGCGAATGATGCTCGGAACTGCCGCCAGATAGGTCACCGGACGAGCCGAGAGTGCGGCGACGGACTCCTTCGTACTGAACTTGTAGAGAAGATCGGTGCGAGCTCCCAGGAGCAGCATGTGGCCAAACTGGTCCACGAATCCCGTGTTGTGGAACATCGGCACGACCACAAGGGTCGAGTCGTCCTGGTGGGTTCCCAGTACGCGGACGAAAGCCCAGGAGGCTTCAGCCAGCGCCTCCTGTGTGAGGGTGGCGCCCTTGGGCTTTCCGGTGGTCCCGGAGGTAAAGCTGATGAGGGCCGGGGACCGCGGATCCGGCGACGGGAACCCTGCAGTGGCCGGACTCTGGTTGTCGTCGCTGAGCCGCCTGACCCGTTCCGCCGGAACATGCGAGGCAATTTCCGAATGGGCATCATCGGCCAGGACGAGCACCGCCTCGAGCAGATCGACTTGGTCTGCGAACTGTGTTGCGTTCAGCCTGTTGTTTGCCGGCGCAATCATGGCTCCCAGCGACAGAACGGCCAGGTAGTGGACAACCCAGGCAATCGTATTGTGGCCCACGATCACGACGCGGTTGCCGGGCTTCACGCCCTGCTCGGCGAGCCAGGCCATGCAACGGAAGACTCTCTCCGACAACTGGGCATAGGTCAGCTCCTCCGGCCCCGCGGTGAGGGCCGGATTCCCTGGAGTGGCTGCCGCCCAATGTGCGAGTGCTGCCGACAGTGTCGGGAAGGGCAGCGGCCGGTCGTCAAGGTGCTGTTTCATAAAGCAGGTACTCCTCGTAACTTGCGCAAAGTCCAAAGGGAATTTCGGTTGGTGCTCTCCTCGGCCACAGACGCAGAACAGAATGCCGCGTCTCTCTTGCAAGCACCCAAGCCCAAACAGACTATTGTCTATTTAACGTTAATTCAATAATCTATAGATGCCCTTCCCACCAGTCAAGCAAATACCGGCAGAAGGCAGAAAATCCGGGGCTGGCCCGCTCCTGCCCTGCACCCGGCATTCATCTCCGGCTTTGGAGGCCCCCATGAGTTTGCCCGATGTCCATATCGATAGAGACGGACCGGTCATGGTCGTCACGCTCGATCGACCGAAGGCCAACGCGATCGACGCCGCGACGAGCCGGGCGCTGTATGACGCCTTCTCGATGCTGCGCGATGATGTTTCCCTGCGGGCGGCTGTCCTGACCGGGGCCGGTAAGCGTTTCTTCAGTGCGGGATGGGATCTGAAGTCGGCCGAAGCGGATGAGGCCTCCGGCGCGGACCATGGACCGGGCGGATTCGCCGGCCTGACGGAACTGTTCGGCCTCGGTAAGCCCGTCATTGCGGCAGTTAACGGTGCAGCCTACGGGGGCGGCGTGGAATTGATGCTGGCAGCGCATTTGGCCGTGGCAGCCGAGACGGCTGTGTTTGCGGTCCCGGAAGCCCGGCTGGGCGTCCTGCCCGACGCCGGCGGCCTCCTCCGCCTTCCGGCCCGCCTGCCACGTCCGGTGGCCCTGGAGCTGTTGCTGACGGGCCGGACCTTCAGCGCACTGGAGGCGCAGCAATAGGGCCTGGTGAACAGGCTCGTTCCCGCGGACCGGGTACTCGCCGCGGCCAAGGATCTGGCCTTTACGATCTGCGAATCCGCGCCATTGTCGGTCGCTGCAACCTTGGAGGTCGTCGAAGCGGTAGAGGGCTATGGCGAAGAGGAAGCCTTCCGCATCTTGCGGAACGATCTTCCGACCGTCGCGAAGGTTGTTCATTCCATCGACGCCAAGGAAGGGGCCCGCGCCTTTGTGGAGAAGCGCCCGCCCATTTGGCGTGGATGCTAACAACTGCGGCCGCCGCTCGCCTGCCCGCCCCGGCATCAGAGGTCGAGGCGCAGGCCGGGCGAAACGGCTCAGGACAAAGACAGGACTATCCGTCCCACGACAGAACGTGCGGAGAGCCGTTCCAATGCCGGGCCGTAGTCGTTCAGCGAGCCCCCTTCCCGGACGGTGGGCTTGATGTAACCTGCCTCTGCGAGTGTCATCAGCTCATCCCAAGCCTTTCGACTGAGTCCCTGCTGCCATAGGTAGTCGGACTCAACGCCACGTACATCGGTGTTGGTGAGCAGCAGCCGGTTCACCTTAACCGTGGGGATCTCGCCGGACGCGAACCCCACGACCATGACGCGGCCAAAGGGGGCCAGCGCCCTGAGCGCGTTGGTCATATCGCCGCCGACGACGTCAACGACGATGTCGACTCCGCGACCGCCCGTCAGGTCCCGGACAGTCCCTGGCACCTCGTTTCGCAGCACGGCGTGGTGGGCGCCCGCCTTGAGCGCCGCCGCCGCGCGTTCCGCGCTGGACACCACCGCGATCACCCGGGCTCCCAGTCCCGCCGCGACCTGGATGCTGGCAAGGCCCACACCCCCGGACGCACCCAGGACCATCACCCAGTCCCCCGGCGCCAGGCCGCCCCGGGTGACCAGGCTGAAGTGGGCCGTCAGGTAATTCATGGGAATCGCAGCCCCGTCCGCGAACGGCATCGCTGCGGGCAGCGGATACAGCCGGTCATTGGGCACGGACAAGAACTCGGCAGCCGCACCGTAACTGAGACAACCGGCCACCCGGTCCCCTGGTGAAAACTCGGTCGAGTCGGAGGCCTCCACCACCACGCCGGCAAAATCCGAGCCGGGGCTGAAGGGAAGATCCGGCTTGACCTGGTACTTGCCCTGCGTCATGAGAAGATCCGGGAACGCCGGAGCGACGGCCCGGACCTCAACAAGCGTTTCGTCAGGCCCACGCACCGGGGCTTCGATGTCCACGGCCTGCAGGTCCGAGGGCCCGGTAAGCCCCGTAACGCATACAGCACGCACTGCTCTCTCCTTGTTGGTATGCGGCAATGCTTGAGGCACTGAAGCCCCAGTGTTGCCGGTGTGTTTCTGCCAGAACTCTGTGCAGGAACCCGTCTGGATGGCCGGTCTCCGGTTCCCGCCTGCTCCCTGGCATGTGCCGACCCCGGCCTGTGCCATACCGGCGGCTGTGGGACCTCCCGACGGCGGCCAGGCGGTGGGGTGACCGTTCGATTCTGGCCAGCACTGCCAGACCAATCCAATGCGGTGTTGTCCCGGGTGGGGGATCCCGGGACAACACCGGCGCCCTCCCCACGGAGGGTGGGTGGCGCTTGTCCAGGGCAGGGGATCCCCGGGACAAACGCCTCCTCTCTCCTGCAACCGGCTTGCAGGAGGGCGGCGCCGCCGGCTTCCCCGGCGGTCTTGCCGTATGGGAAACCTGAGGCGGCGGGTTTCGGAAAACTCTTCGTCCACGCTCCGTCTACTGGCGGTGGAAGTTCGCGGACTCCTCATGGGTGTAGCCGTAGGGGACACGCTCACTCAGCGTCAGGACGTAGTGTCCTGCGCCGATTTTCGTGACCAGGATTCCGTGGGCGCGGCTTCGCATTGCCTGCTGCCGCAGTTGCCCTTCCGCGGCATCAAGCCGCTCCTGCGCGTCCCGGAAATTCTTCGCCCGTACGTGGATCATGGGCATTCGTTCCTTACCTTCTTGGGTGGCCAGCGTGTTTGGGGCCGCATTTAAGGGGCGGACCCAAACACGCTGGACGGGACCACCGGGGTACGTCCGGACTTTGTCAGACCCGAATCCCTAAGCCCCCGTTTGTCTTACCTGTTTTTCGTTTCAGATTTGGGCTTGTCCGAACCGGGCGGGCCCTCCCGATGCACGCTCACGCGCCCGGGAGGACCCACACCTATCTGCCTGCTCCCTTTACCCAGGGCTCACCCGGCGACGGTGGCGGCCAGCAGGTCGCGGATCCGCACGTGCTCGACGATCTCCCCGTCGCGGGTCCGGTAGGCGGTCATGCCGCCGCCGCCGGCAGAAACCTCGCGCAGCGATGTGAAGAAGTCTGCGGGGTTCAGGACCTCGGGTGACACCACGCCCGGGCCCGGCACGCGCCCCTGCAGTGCGACCAGGGCCCCGGCGGCTGCAGGAGTTCCTGTTGCATCCTCCTGGCTCATCTTTCCGCCCGAGAGGAAGGAAATCCCTTCGCTGCCAACGCGCACGTCAACGATGAGGCCCGATCCCACGGGTTCGCGGTCCGCATGCTGGGTGCGGGCGGCTTCGAAGATGGTGTGCATGGCCGCGGTACGGTCCTGGCCCTCGGGGAGCCGCGAGATGGCCCAGCCGAGGTGGGTGAAATCCTCCGGGATGAGGCCTCCTTTATTCGATGCTTCCGTGATCCTCGTGAACCGGGGAAGGGTGAGCACCTCCGGATGGCTCAACGTCACGACGAGCTGCTCGCCCACCGGCTCGGGGAACTTCACCCGCTGCGGTTCGAGTTCCTCCCATGTCGGGGTTCCTCCGGCTTCCGGAATCGCGGTGCTGAACGAGTGCGCGAAATGCGGCACCACGGCACCGACCATGTCCTTTGCGTCCACGCACCAGGTAATCGACGCGCTTGCATCGCCGGGCGGCAGCGCGTCGAGGGCGAGCCGGACGAGCACGTTGGTGGTCCCCGGCGCCGAGCCCATGCCAATCAGCGCGGTGACTCCCGCCGCCTTGGCCGCCTCGTTGCGCTGCAGCAGCAGTTCGGTCGCGTCCGCATCGTCGCAGATGTCAACGTAATCGGTCCCGGCTGCGATTGCGGCATCGAGGATGACCGGCCCCAGGGTGTAGTAGGGTCCGGTGCAGTTCACGACCAAGTCGGCGCCGGAGAGAATCTCGTGCAGCTTCCCGGGGTCTGCCAGAAGGTCGAACTCTACCTGCTGCACTTCCTGGTTTCCGGCCTCGATGACCGTGTCATTGCGGAACCGGCGGTCACAGCAGATCAGGCGCAGCTCCGTGGCGGAACGACCCAATCCACGAATAAGTCCTGACGCCTGCGCGCCTCCCGCCCCAAGCACCACCACTGTCGGTTTGCTCATTGTCGGTACCTCTTTCGATGTTCTCTTGACTAGTCCTGTTTGCCGGGCAGGCCGCATGGCGGCCTGCCCCTGTTTCGGCCGTTACCGGATGCGCGCACAATCGTCGACTTCGATGCCGGACCCAAACGTGGTCCAACTGCCGGGCCGGGAGCATGCCGGCCCGGCAGCCGTCGGAGCCGGTGTGGATCAGCGGTTTGCCATTGCAGCCCGGCGCTGCGAGGTGGCCGCCTCGTCGACGGCAAGACCGGTCTCGGTCTTCACGAACTCCACCCCATAGGTCTCCCTGGCGTGGTCTTCGGTTTCCCACCGTTCGAGAACATCTGCGAGGACCAGGCTCGGGTCGCGCTCCAGCGGTGAGCCGTATCCGCCGCCGGAGGCATCGAAGCCGTGGATGGTCTCACCCGGGTTCAGGACAACGGTGGCGGTGTTCGGAAGCTTCATGCGGGAGCCGTCGGCCTTTTCCAGCCAGGCTTCGGCGGTCCGGCCCTCGGAACCGCCGGCCACGCCCTTGGAGGGGTTGACCTGGCCGTCACAGGGATAGATCACCGTGACCGGGTCGGCCTTGGGGGTGTACGCAAGTTCGAAGGACGGACCGCCGCGGAACTTACCGGCCCCGCCCGTGTCGGCCACGAGACGAAGATGCTTGTAGAGGATCGGCATCTTGACTTCGTCGACCTCGACCGAGTCCCGGTACATCAGTCCGCTCACGCAGGGGACCCCGTAGGTAACCCAGCCATCGGCATGGGCGCTGCCGGGGCCGCCGTTGGCCGTGACGCACACCTGGTTCACGAAAGCCTCTCCGCTGCGCCGGTCAATGCCGGACAGCACGGCGTAACCGGCGCCCACGCCGACGGCGCCCTCCGCGACGCCGTAGGGCTCGCCCAACTTGGCGAACGCGGCGCCGACGACGTTGATCAGCCGGTCCGTGACGTTCGTGGTCGCGACCGAGCAGCTGTGCGGGAACTGCGGCTTGCCCACTGCGGAGCCCTCGTTCATGTCGATGAGCACACGCCGGAAAGCGCCGGAGTTCTTCGGGATTTTCGTGGGGATCGCGTTGAAGATCCCGCTGAAAACCGCGGCCCGGGTTGTCGCTTCCGTCAGGTTCAGGCCGCAGTCGACATTCGGCCCGTTCTCGGTCAGGTCCACATAGATCCGCCCCTGGTCCGGCTGGATCTGGATCCTGACATCGATCTCCAGCCCGTCCGGCAGGTAAGGCAGGAACGCGTCGTGCCGTCCGGTGTTGTGCAGTGTGGCGGCCGGAAGGTTTTCGATCGCCTTGGTCATCATCTTTTCGCTGTAGTCCAGCCAGTCCTTCATGAACTGCTTGACCGTCTCGACCCCGTACTTGGCGGCCAGTTCCTTCAGACGGCGTTCCGCGATGCGGGCCGCGCCGACCGAGGCCAAGTAGTCGCCGTACCACTGGGACGGAACCCTGATGCGGCTGCGGCACATGCGGATGACGTCGTCGACGTTTTCGTAGTCGGCCTGCACCTTGACGGTGGGGAAGATCAGGGCGCCTTCCTCGTAGACGTCCTTGGCCGCAGCGTGGTAGGTGGTCGGAATGGAGTTTCCGACGTCGGCCTGGTGGGCCTTGGTCACCGCGGTGAACAGGTGCTCGCCCTCGACGAATACCGGGACAAGAATCGTGTGGTCGGCAGCATGGGAGTTGCCGACGTACGGGTTGTTGTCGAGGTAGGCGTCCCCCTCGCGCAGCTCGGGGTGGGCGGCTCGCAGGGCCTGCGCTTGGAGCTGGGCCCCGAAAACGTGTACCGGAATTCCTTCGGCTGCTGCCAGCAGCTCGTCGTCGGCAGTCAGGATCGCACAGGAAAAGTCCCGCGCGCTGTTGATGACCGCAGAGCGGGCCGACCGCAGCAGCGTGTTGGTCATCTCGCGCACGATCCCGTCGATCTTGTTGGCAATGACGGCAGTGCGGATGGCGTCGAAGTTCTTGCTGCTCATGCCTCGTCCTCCTCGATGTGAAGCAGGTAGTTGCCGGTGTCTGCTACCTGGGCAGCCATCCCGGGGTAGATGACAAGGGTTGTGGTGGGTTCCTCGATCACGGCCGGCCCGCTCACCCGTGTGCCGGGGAGTAGGTCGGCCGGCTTGTAGACCGGGGTTTCGATCTTTCCCGCGCCGCCGAAGTAGCAGGTCCGGGTGGAGGTGGGCCTGCCCAGCCGCTCTGCGGCGGCCGGGAAGTCCCGGCTTGAGCGGGGAAGGCGGACTGTTACCCGGGCGCGCCAGTTGAGGAATTCGATGGCCGAATCCGGGTCGCGGACGGCCATGACCCGCTCGTGCAGGTCGTGGAATGCACCGAACAGACGCTTCTGGTCGCTCTGCAGACTCAGCCGGGCAGACGAGAGCGGCACATCGATGGCCCAGATCTGGCTCTTGTACCGGGCCTCCACGCCAAACTCAATGTCGTAATCCGGGTAGTGGTCGCTGAACCGGCCGGCGAACTCGCCGAGCTTTGCCTCCAGCCCCTGGAGGACCTTCTCCACGCTTGCGGCGGCAAAGGCATCCGAGGAAGTGATGAGGGCAGCCGATTCCTCCTTTACGATGTCTGCGAAGTGCATTCCGGAAGCGGACAGGGCCGAGGCGACCTTGGGCAGGATCACCCGGCGGGAGCCCAGCTCGCTGGCGATCTGCATGATGTTGATGCCAGCCGCGCCTCCGCCGGCCACCAGCGTGCTGTCCTGGGGGTTGAGGCCCTGGACGATCGTGATCTCGTGAACCGCCTTGACCATCGCTTCGCTGGCCAGGGACAGGATCCCCCACGCGGTCTCGAGCACGCTCACTCCGAGCTGCGCGGCGACCTTGCCGATGGCAACCTCTGCTGCAGCGACGTCCAGCTGCATCCGGCCGCCGAGGAAGTAGTCCGGGTCGAAGTAGCCGAGGACGCAGGCAGCGTCGGAGAGCGTCGGCTCGGTCCCGCCGTTGCCGTAGCAGGCCGGGCCGGGTTCGGATCCCGCCGACTGGGGGCCGACGCGCAGCAAGCCTCCCTCGTCGACCCAGGCAATCGACCCGCCACCGGCTCCGATGGAGCGGATGTCGACGGAGGAGATGCCCAGGAGATCGCCCTCCCACTCGGGTCCGATCCACGTGTCCCGGGAGTGGACCACCGCGCCGTTGCGCGACAGCCCGACGTCGAAGGTGGTGCCGCCGGTGTCGGCGACTATCATGTCACCGCCGAGCCCCTCGAGAAGGGAGTAGTTGAGGCCGGCGAGAGGCGCCATCGAGGGACCGCTGCGCGCGGTATGGATCGGCGACTCGATAACCTCCTCGATGTTCATCACCCCGCCCATGCTCGTGGAGACCAGGATGGCCCCCTTGTATCCAAACTCGCGGAGGTCCTGTTCCAGCTGCTTGAAGTGCTGCTGCATCAGCGGCTTGAGCGAGGCATCGATCGCTGCAGCGGAAGTCCTGCGGTACTCGCGAATGATCGGTGCGATCTGGTGGGACAGGGTCACCGGCAGGCCGGGGGCCACCTCGGCCAGAAGCTCCGCGACCCGAAGCTCGTGGACAGGGTTGACCACCGACCACAGCAGCGAGACTGCAACGGCCTCGAAGCCGTCCTCACGAATATTCTCCAGCGTCTCGCGAAGGGCTTCCTCATCGATCTCGACAACGACCTCGCCCTCGGAGTTGATCCGCCCCTGGACGCCGAACGTGTGCCGCCGCGGAATGTAGGGATCAGGGTACCGCTTGGTGAAATCGTATCCGTCCTGCTTGCCGCCCTCTTTGAGTACGAGCACGTCCTCAAAGCCGGCCGTGGTCAGAAGAGCGGTCTTGGCGAGGTCTTTGCGCGTCACGATGGCATTGGTCGCACGCGTGGTGCCGTAGATAAAAAGATCGGTGTCAGCCAGGATCTCCTTCGCCGACATCCCCAGCTCGTTCGCAGCGGCCTCGATTGCCTTGGACATGCCGCGGAAGACCCTGTCATGCGTGGTCAGCGACTTGCCGATCACCTGTTGTGATGCCGCGTCCTGCACGACAACGTCGATAAATGTTCCACCGGTATCTGCGGAGACCTGATAGCCCATAAGATTCTCCCTGCTGAATTTTGAGTGCCCCGCCCCGAATAGCCGTTGAAAGTCCGGACGACGGGGCGTCATGGTTGCACTTATTGAATGTTAAGTAAGTAACAGTTGTCAAGGTTTCGGTAAGTCCTCCTGGCTTTCCGGCCGGCCCCCGCCGACTACGCGGTCCGGGCCGGGGAAGCGGCCGCGGCGATGCCTCTTCGACGTGATCGCTGGGCGTCAGTTGCGGCTGTCAGCGGCTCCGGGCAGGCCCGCAAAGAAGCTTTCGGCCTGGCTCTGGCATGTCGCTGAGCCGGCAACGGACAATTTGCCCGAACCGTGAATGCCGGCGCAACCGGCGACGCGGCAGCCCACCCCTGGAACCGCTTACTTTACGGCCGTTCAGCCAGACAGGACCGCCGATCCACCTTTTGGCGGGGGCCAATGCCCCTTTGTTTACCTGCGATCGAAGGAACCGGCACTCGAAATTCGATGACCATGGACCGTCCGATCTCTTGACGAATACTTTAACGGTTATTAAGCTGACGGGGACAACAGCAACTTTGCTCACGCAGAAGTTCAGGATCCGGCAGCCACGCTGCCGGATCGGGGCTGGCGCACCAGCGGAAGACGGGAGGTGCCGCTGTGCGCCGAGCGTACTGGAGCGGCGGACCGTGAGGCTCCCGGCACGGGAACAACCTCAGCCGCCTCGGCGGGCCTGGACAGGGGAACTGCCCGGGCGGCATATAAGTCAACCACAGCCGCTCGCCGAAGCCGGTCAAATTAATGAACCTTAATGGCCGCTACGGCTGGTAGCGGCGGGAAGTCGGTGTTTCTTGACAACATTCAACGAAGACAGCGTTGTGATCGTTACCGGGGCGGGGTCCGGGATGGGCGCCGCCATGGTACGGGAATTCGTGGCCGAGGGCGCCCGGGTGGCAGCCTTGGACATCAACCTAACGAGCGCGCGGCGGACCGTGGACGAACTGGACAACCCCGACAGGGCGGTGGCGGTCAAGGTCGACGTCGCGGACCCGGAGTCAGTACAGGCCTCCATTGATCAGGTGCGTACGTGGGCCGGACGAATCGACGTGCTCTGCAATAACGCGGGCATCATCGACAGCTTCCAGCCGGCGCACGAGATTTCGCTGGCGGAGTGGGACCGGACCATCGCGGTGAACCTGACCGGTCCGTTCCTCATGGCCCGTGCCGTCATTCCCCAGATGCTCGAGCAGTCCGGCGGCGCAATCATCAATACTGCCTCCATCGCGTCCCTCAGTGCAGCGGGAGGAGGCACCGCGTACACGGCAGCCAAGCACGGGGTGCTGGGCCTGACACGCCAGCTCACGTTCGACTACGGCCGGCGCGGCATCCGGGTGAACGCCATCTGTCCGGGGGCGACTCTCACCGGGCTTACAATGCCGGACGGCGGCTCCGACACCCTGCCCGACAACGAGGACGAGATTGCGCGTACGCCTGCCGGGCGTTGGTGCCAGCCGCGGGAAATCGCCCGCCTGGCCGTCTACCTGGCGAGCAAGGACGCGGACTTCATCCATGGCGCCGCGATGGTCATCGACGGCGGCTGGCTGACGGCCGCACGAAATCCCATCTGACATGGAGAGGCCGGCCGCCTCCCCCTCCCAAGAAGTCACCCTTCCAGCCGGCCGCCGATCCTCTCTCGGCCTTTTTCATGAGCAAGGGAAAGGTCCCATCAGCACAATCAAGGTCCTGTTCAAGTCTCAGGACATGGATGAAGGAGACACTGTGACAACGACACAGCATTCGATCACCGCACCCCCCGGCGAAGACCTCCTGCCCTGGAGAGACCCGGAATTCGTGAAGGCCCCGTGGCCATGGTTCGCGCGTGTGCGCGAGGAGTACCCGATCCTCCAGCTCGAGAACGGGACGATCGTCATCACCCGGTACGACGACGTCGTCGAACACCTCAAGGACCCCTCGCTCGTAGCCGTGCCGCCGGAAGGGATCGGCGACAGCCCTTGGGCCTCCAACCTCAACTCGGTGCTGCTTACCGAAGGCGAAACGCACAGCCGGATCCACAAGTCGTTCAGGAAATGGTTGACCCCTAAGGCCACCAAGGGCATGGGTGAGGTGGCCGCCGAGTCGGCGCGGGCGGCCCTGGACAGGATGGGCCCCGACGGCATCATCAATGCACACCGCGACCTCGGGGTGCAGCCCGCCCAGGACGCGATGGCAGCTGCCTTGGGGGTTCCGCGTGAAGACGGCATTCCCTACATTGTCGCCACGAATCAGACGATGGACTCGCTGGGATGGGAGCCGACCGCGGACGAGAAGACCCGCGCCTGGGAAGGCTTCGGGTTCATGATGTTCAACGCCGACCGTCTCATCCAGGAGAAGCGGCGGAATCCCGGAGACGGGCTCCTTGACGCGATGATCAAGATCACTGATGAGGGCGGACTGACGGAGCGCGAGCTCAAGGAGTCGATCCAGATTCTGTGGGGTTCCGCCGCCCACAACCCCGGCTACTGCATGGCATCGGCACTTGCCGACTTGGCTGCCTATCCGGAGGCGTGGAAGGAATATCGGGAGAACCCCGACGCGCGTACCGCCATCATCAACGAGGCGTTTCGGCGTGCGCTGCCCGAGGTGCTCGTCGACCGATACACGACCGAGCCCTACGAGATTCTCGGCGTCACGATTCCCCCGAACACGCAGGTCCGGTTCATTCTCGGCGCTGCCGTACGCGACCCGGAAGTCTTCCGGAACCCCGACGGGTTCGACTGGACGCGTCCTCCGGCCGCGAGCATGGCGATCGCCTTCGGCGCGGGCACCCACAGTTGCTGCGGTCAGGGCGTGGCGCGTGTCGAGATGCGAGCCGTACTCGATGTCCTCGCGGAGCGGGCCGAGAAGATCGAGGTCATCGGAGAACCCCAGTGGGTCTTCTCCGACCGTCACCGCAACTGCGAAGGGCTGACCGTCCGGCTTTCGTAGCCATCCGTCAGGTGCGCCGGCCGTCATGACAACGTGACTGCTGGCCCTCCCGCCTGGCCCCCAGGGCCGCTGAAGGCGCCCACCACTCCGAGACGGGCGCCTTCAGACTTTATGGGCCCAGTTTCGAGTCGACAGTGTGCAGTATCCGCGGGCGGGCCGGGGCGCCCTTTGCCGAACTGCCGCTGCTGCACGCAGTTGCGGGCGCGCGTCGGGGCGGTTGTCGATCATCCCGCGGCTCCCTGACCCTTTCGAAGATGGAGGCACAGCCATGAGCACGACAACCAATGACCGCGAGGCAGCGAAGCCCGAACTCATCGTCTCCGGACCGCTGACGCAGGTTTCAGCGAAGACCCCGCGCATGAAGGCGCGCTGGGTCTTCAACACTCGCCCTGAGGGATGGGACACCTACGCCATGTCGGAGTGGGAACTTGACCGGGCCGGCTTCGCCGACCACCATCCGCATGACGAGGTCAGCGTCGTCCTGGACGGTGAGCTGCACATTCGCGTCGGCGACACCGAGGTGGTGGGTCGCCCGGGTGACACCATCCGTGTACCTGCTGGGCACACCGGCTACTATTGGGCGCCCAAGTACGCCCGGATGCTGGGCATCTACGGTCCGAACCCTGATGGAGAGGATTCCCAGTACCTGGAGTACTGGGAGATCGACGACTGAAGACGTGCGACTCGTGGGCGGTTGCTAGGGATTGTTGCCACGCCGCTTGTGGGTCAGGTGGTGTCGAGTAGCTCACCCAGGCGCTCGGCTGGGGGCAGCCGAGCGCCTTACATGGCCAGCCGTTGAGTTCCTGGACCGCGGGCTCGAGATCGCCGGACCGAACCTCGACAGGCCGGTGGGCTTGGGGAATTACTATGCAGCAGCCCGTGGGTGTTCTAATTCAGACCGCACAAGTGTTTTGAAGGGTGTTTATGGCGGCCACCCGTCCGGCCCGTGTCAGCCTGTGCGAGGAAGTTCCGCCGGCTGGCGATTACGGCTTCGCGCGCCCATCGGAAGCGTGTGTTGCGGTGGATGCCCACCTGCCCGGCGGCGGTCGTCATGCTGCCGGCCTGGTCCGGCACCGCGAAGAAGCAACCGGTCCTTGTCCTGAATGGCGCGCTGGCTTTGACCCGACGGAACCCCTGTGAACGCGGCCCGGTTGTTGCAGCTCCTCTAAATCCGAGGTGTTGCAATGTCCGTTAGAACTCGCAGATCACCTGGGCAGCCTCGGAATGTCCTGCTGCTACAGCCTTGGATCATCTGAAGGCAGCGCGAAGTTCTTGGACGAGGTCGCATTGCCGTAGCCGTCTCCAATCGTTTCCGTAGACCGGGCCCAGCCAGTCCCGGCAATCCAGCGGCAGTCGGTCCAGGACGTGAACCGGGCCCGTACCCTGAACTAACCACGCTGGTGATCGACCCCGGGACCTCGACGGCCTTGTACGGGGCGTGGGTCAATCCATGAACGTCGTCAGGGGTCGATTTCCTGCCCTCATCAGCATGGGGTCCAGCCTGCGGCGGTGACCGAGTATTGATGCTGTACCCGGCTTTCCACCACGGAAAAGGTCGGTGCGCGCTTTCACGACCAGATCGATCGTGACCCGCTGAATCACGGCGAGCCTCATATTCAGTCGGCGTGAGCGTGGCTCAAAGGCGCAGTGATGACTACGAGTGTTGGACCGCTGACCCTGAAGAGGGGCACTCGGGGAGGCGCTCGCCGGATGCCCCTCTTGCTGCCGCGGTAGCGAAGGTAGGGTCCTCAGTTCCCCAGGCGAAGCGGAAGCTTGGTGAAGTGGCGTGAGAAGTCGGTGTTGTCCATCTCGAATGGCCCGGCCAGTTCGATGGACTTGAACCGCGAAGCCACCGTCTCGAAAATCGTGCGCGCTTGGGCACGCGCATACCCTTGGCCCGCGCACGTGTGTGGACCAAGGCCGAAGGACAGGTTCTTGCTGTGATCCTGCGGGCGGCGGAAGTCGAAGCGATGCGGGTCCTCGAAGAACGCGGGATCACGGTTCGCCGCGCCCATCATGAATCGGATCCGGGATCCCGCTGGAATGTGCACGTCGCGGATCGTGACGTCTTCCAACGTCGTCCGGTAGAAGGAGAGCTCGGGCGGGTCATACCGCACGATTTCATTGATGATGGCATCGCGGAATTCTTCACTGTCCCGGAACGTCGCATAGACGTCGGGCAGTTCCGCGAACACACGCAGGCCGGCCGCGATAAGGTATCCGACGTCCATGTGGCCGAGGCTGTAGAGCATGAGGGCAGTCGCCCGCATCTCCTGGCTGGACATGGTTCCGTCACGCTCCGCATCCATCAGCGCGTCGATCAGGCCTTCGGCTGGTGAGGTGCTGCGGGCTTCAATAATCGCGTCCACACGCCGCGCGAGCCTGTCGAAACCCCCAGCCGCCATCTCCCACGTTCCCGGACGCGGACGGGCCGACAGCATCGGCATCGTCTCCGCCATCTCGGCCATCACCTCGATCGCCTCGTCGTCGTTCACCTGCAGCACCCGGCACATGGTGCGGTGCGTGGGCAGGACCGAGAGGTCGCTCCATCCGTCCAGCGTGCCCCCCTGCATCTCGTCGAGGATTTCGTTCGTGACTGCGGCTGTCGTGGTGACCCACTCGCGGACCGCCCTCGGTGCGAACCACTTCGTCGTCTGTCGGCGCAAACGGGTGTGGTCAGGAGCATCACGGCCGATGATGGTGGAGCTCGCGACGGCCCAGGGCCCAGCGGCATCCCATCCGGGCTCGACCGACATGCACGGCATCGGACCGAACTCCATGACGTCGTCGTAGCGTGAAACCACGTAGGCGCCCGTATCATCCAGCAGGACCGGCACCTCCGCCTGGGCGCGGGCGTACCACGGGTTGGGATCCCGCTCGAACTCGGGGCCGTCCCACGGGTAGTACTCGTACGCGGACAGCTTTCCATCCCCCGGTGGGAGCACCGTGCAAGTGTTCAGCGCGATGCCTCCGAACCGGTGGGCGGCACGGTCGTCGTGTACGGTCTCGGTCGGCAGTGCCGTGCTTTCCATGAATTCCTCCAGGTCTTTCTTCCTTGTGTTGTGTCACCGGGGCTGGGAAGGCTCCAAGCGGCGCTTTCCTATGACATTGCTCGAGTCGTTAATATCCTCCGGAATCGCGGCCATCGATGACTGCCGTGTCACTGTTTGGGCCGAATCCCATGAGGCGATCCGTCCCGTGACGAATTGAACTCAACGGGGCTGGCGTATCCGCGCCGCCCGTGCACCGGCGTTTGCACACGCGGTGCACGGGCGGCGCGGATACGCTCGCTTTAGGCGAGGATGACCGTGTGCTGTCCGGAGAGGAAGACGCGGTCGTCGGCATGGAGCTGCACCGCCCGCGAGAGTACCTTCCGCTCCACGTCGCGGCCGATCACCACGAGGTGTTCCGCGCTGCTCCGATGATCGACGCGCACCACATCCTGCTCGATGATCGGTCCCTCATCGAGGTCAGCGGTCACATAGTGCGCGGTCGCCCCGATGAGTTTGACGCCCCGCCCCTTGGCTTGGTGATACGGCTTCGCACCCTTGAAACTCGGCAGGAACGAGTGGTGGATATTGATGATCCGACCCGCGAAACGTGCGCAGAAGTCGTCGGAGAGGACCTGCATGTACCGGGCCAGGACGATGAAGTCCGCGCCGCTCTCTTGGACCAAGCTAGACAGTTCCTGCTCCGCGGCGGCCTTGGTCGCGGCAGTGACCGGAATGTGGTGGAAGGGGACACCGGCCGCCTCGACGACACTGCGCAGGTCCTCGTGGTTCGATACGATCATCGGGATCTCAATCGGCAGCTCCCCCCGGCGGTACCGGTACAAAAGGTCATCCAGGCAGTGATCGAGCTTCGAAACCATGATCAAGGCTCGCCGGCGGTCACTGCCTCTCCGCAACTCCACGATCGGATCGAAGCGGGCAAGACCGTCCACGAGCTCAGTGCGAATCACTTCCGGGTCTTTCTCCGACTCGAACTCGACCCTCACGCTGAGCTGCCCGCTACTCTCGTCCGAGTACTGCGCGCTATCAAGGATGTTTCCGCCGGTGGCCACGATCCCACCGGTCATTGTATGGATGATGCCGGGCTGATCCGCCGCCCGCAAACGGAGTACGTAGCGTTCCAAGATCAGCTCTTAACGCGGGTGCGCTCGGGGTCATAGGCCGGCGTCCGGCGGACCGTCGCAGCAGCCGGCCCCTGGTCAGTGTCGATCTCGAGCGCAGTGCCAATGCGGGCGTGCGCGGTGTCCACACGTGCGAGGGCAAGAGTCCGGCCCCCGAGCGCCGGTGACGAAACGGCCATCGAAACGCGCCCGACCGGCTGTCCGTCCAGAAGCAGGGGTCGGCCGTCCAGGCCGTCGGCGGCTGCCGTCGTCTCCACGCTCACCAGACGGGCGCGAACGTTGTTCTTCTTTGCGAGCAGCGCGTCCCGTCCCTGGAACGGCCCCTTCTCGAAGTCGACCGTCCAGCCCAGTCGGCACTCGTATGGTGTGGTCGAGCGGTCGTATTCGTACTCGTTCATGACCATGCCAGCTTCGGTGCGGGCCACAAGGATCGCTTCGAGGCCCATGAGCTCGATGCCGAGGTCGCGTTGGGCCAGGATCGCGTCCCAGAGCGTATCGGTGTGCTCGACAGGCACCATAACCTCATAGCCGAGCTCAGCCGTGAACCCGAGTCGAAGGATCGTCGCAGGGACGTCCGCCACCTCGACGTCGAGAAGTGCACCGTAATAGGGCAGAGCCTCGTTCGAAACGTCGGCCGTGGTCAGGCGCTGTAGCAGGGTGCGGCTCAGGGGGCCCTGCAGAGACACGGCCGCGAACTCGGCGCGACGATCCGTGACCGTCGTTCCCTCCGGCACCGCCTGCTCCAGCTGCTGCTGCGTGAGCTGCTCACCGCCGAGCACAAGAACACTCTCCGGGGAGAGCTTCACGACCGTGACATCCTCGATCATGAAGCCGTCGTCATCGGTAAACACTCCATAGGCCACACGACCGACGGGAAGCGCTTTGACGTTGCGGGAGAAGACCTTGTCCACCGCCGCGACGGCATCCGGGCCCTCCACGAACCACTTGCGGATCGTGGAATACTCGAGCGCGACAACGGCCTCGCGGAGCGCCTTGTACTCCTTGGCCGGATCGCCGTAATGGAGGGCAAAGGGCCGGCCAAACGAGTCTGCCCACTCGGAGACGCGGTCGGCGAAGCGCGCGGTTGTCGGGTTTGGTTCAAGCTCTACTGGCATTGGCATTTGTGACGACCTTTCGCAGATTGGCATGCCGCCGTTCGCCAGCAACTCGCCTCCACTCTCACGGAGCGGGCGCGACGCTGGGGGTAAGCGCGGCGGCGAACGATGCAGGAAGACTACCGATAATTTAACGGTCATTCAATAGGTCTCGGCTAAATCGAAACAAATATTGCAGCGGCCGCAATTCAAAGGATCCACAACGCGCACCCATTGACCCTAGGGCTGGCTGAACATATGTTAAGGAGAGGTGCTCCTCGATGAATCGTGAGGCCTGCCACCACGCTGCGAGTCGGTTCAGTCCTTGAAATACTTCTGCGCGAGTCGCCTCCGGCCATGCGGCGCCCCGGATCTACGGCGATTCGCGCGCTGGACTCGCTCACCTCCACGGCGGGACCAGCCCAGAGGAACGAAGCCCCTGAGACGAAAAGGGCGTGGCCGGTGGGAGGGAGCGAACGCCGGATCGCCACAACGAGCCGTGTCCGGCCCGCGGGCCGGGAGCCCGGGCGGGAATAGCGGCTCCGGCCGAGACCGACTTCCACAGCTCTGGGCAAAAGACCTATCTATCACGTTCATTTACGCACAAGGAGAAAAATTGTCCGTTACCACGGGGAGCCCCATGCCCACCCAGATGCTCCAAGGAATCCTTGACGGCAAGAGCACCGCCCGGGTGATCAAGGCCGAACTCGCTGAACGCGTGGCAGCCCTCAATGCTGCCGGGATCGTTCCCGGTCTGGGGACCGTTCTCGTCGGAGACGACCCGGCGAGCCACTCATATGTCTCCGGAAAGCACAGGGATTGTGCCGAGATCGGCATTAAGTCGATTCGGTGCGACCTTCCGGCCGATATCAGCCAAGACGCCCTAGAAGCGGTGTTGGATGGCCTAAATGCCGACCCTGCCACCACGGGTTACATCGTTCAGCTGCCCCTGCCCTCACACCTGGATCAAAACAGGATTCTCGAGCGAATCGCCCCGGAAAAGGACGCCGACGGCCTTCATCCAACCAACCTCGGCCGACTTGTATTGAACGTCGGTGATGACCTTGACTCACCGTTGCCATGCACCCCCCACGGCATAGTCGAACTGTTGGACCGGCACGGCATTTCGCTCAATGGGCGCGAGGTTCTGGTCCTTGGCCGCGGGGTAACGGTCGGCCGGCCCTTGGGGCTCCTGCTGACACGTCGCGCCATCAATGCAACCGTAACCCTGGCTCACACGGGAACTAGGAATCTTCCAAGCTTGATCGCCCGCGCGGACGTTGTTGTAGCGGCAGTTGGAGTGCCCGGTATAGTCCAGGCTTCCCAGCTCAAGCCCGGCGCGATCGTTCTGGACGTGGGCGTTTCACGGGTTGTCGATGCGACCTCCGGAATCGCGACGCTCAGAGGCGATGTTGAGCCAGGTGCTGCCACTGTCGCGAGCTGGATGTCCCCCAATCCTGGAGGCGTAGGACCGATGACCCGCGCCATGCTTCTCGCCAACGTCGTCTCGGCCGCCGAGCGGACCTACCGCCGCACGAGTGGTAAGGCTTGAACAAAGAACGGGCGCCACACGGCCTTGACGAAGAACCTCACGAGCGGCCGTTATGGGCCTTCCAGTACCGTGGAGCACGGCGAGGTGCTCCGCTTAGCTGACCGTTCGGAGAACGTTGACGTGCGGCCGGCAATGGCTCGCGTCCTACAAGCCGGCGACGGATCTGCTGCTGCCGCTGTCCCCGTTCAGTCGGGACCTCCTGCACAGGGCAGCCGCTTGTCCCGGGCGCCGGCCCCGGCCGTCGCCTCGTAAGCCGCCCGCCCATCGAACACTTTCCGCGCGAACGTCGGCCGGAAAGGACCGCGGCTCAGGCAGCATGTCTCGGCGCCCTATCCGCACGGGCTGCCCGGGGCTTCCCTCGACCGCCTTGGCTTCCGGGCTAACGGTACCTCCGGCAGATCCATCCCGCCACAGCCTGCACCCCTGCGCCTTGCCGGAACCGATAACCGCGAAAAAGGCAACTGCACCATGAAGAACGGAGCCGCCGAATGCACCCGCCTCCAACACGGCGACCGCATCGACATCCGCGGAGTGGACATACTCACCAATGGCGAGCGGAGGAGACCAGGCCGCAGCTCTACATCGTGCCGCTCCGGGAACCGAGCACCGGGAAACGCAAAATGCTCTCCACCAGCGAATACCGCATCATCCGGCACGAAACCTGATCCAGCCGTACACACCCTGCCCCGCGCATCGAGCAGGCAGGGCTGGAACTTCTTGACCCTCCTCTTAGAAAGACGTCAGGGCATGACCCGGCGAAGCATCCGATCATCCAGCATTGATGACTTCGGCCAACTTCCCAACCCCGCCGCCGAAGGACTCGGGCACCTGGCAGGCCAGAAGGCGGCCTCGGCATCCCAGCCACCAAGCCAGGTCCGGGCCAACTCCCCGTCGAACTCAGCGAAAACATGCCCTACGGAATCCCCTCAGAGGCAGTAAGCTGACCGGCCGCGGCGGCAAAGCATTACCGGTTCACGCCAATCGCCTCGGCGTTTCAAGTCTCCTGCCGGCACCTCCGATGATGACGGACATGCGGGCCTTCGCCTCGGAAGGGCCCTGTTTCGCGGCGCAGCCTTGCTGTGCCCTCGACCGATGACCCCCGATTCAAGGGCTGCCGTTGCCCTACGCCGCCCTCCCACACGCCGGGTCCATCCCCGCGATGCCTCAGGCTCTGAGGCGCACTTGAGCAAGCCTTGCGCGGAGGCCCGCTGTCAACAGCGGGCGGAACCCGGGGCCTCTCCGGCCTGGCGCATGCTCCCGTCCGCCGTCCGATGCGGGGAGAGAATCGCCTGTGTCGCGGTTCACATATCTCCGGTTATCTGTTCTGGACGCACCGTCCAGCCGTTGGGCCATGCTGCTGTCAGGCAGACGCGCCACCCGCCTATGGTCCCCGCAGGGAAGATATGACCGGTGGCTGACACGCCGGGAGATGGGCCCGGCGGGGCGTCCGCCTTCGAACACGGCCTCGGCCGCGTCGGCAAGCCCCGCGATCTGCAGCTTCACAGGGCCCTGGTTCGACCAGAACCAAGGTGCAGGGCTTTGGCGAGCGGTCCAGCTTGCCAAAGCCCTGCACCAACCAGCGGGAGCGCGGAGGACGTTCAGCTGAGCCTTTCGAGATCCTCGGCCTGGAAGGGGCGGATCTCATCGAAGCGGCAGTTTCGGACTTTGCGGACCCATCCGGGGTCGCTCAGGAGCACGCGGCCCACTGCTATGAGGTCGAACTCGCTGCGGCCGAACTGTTCGAGGAGCGGCTCGAGCCCGGTCGTCTCGGCACGCCCGCCTTCCTGCCACGCGACGTGGAACACCTGATTGAGGCCGACCGAACCCACGGCGATCGATGGCAACCCCGTGATCTTCTTGGTCCACCCGGCAAGACCGAGTCTTCCGTCCTGCCCCTCGACTTCCGGGAACGCGGGCTCCCAGTGGCGGCGCGTCGAGGCGTGGAAGACCGAAACCCCGGCCTCCGCGAGGGTGGTGAGGATGGTTTCGAGCTCGGCGGGTGTCTTGGCGATGCGGGCCGTGTAATCGCCCTCTTTCCATTGGGAGAAGCGATAAATGACGGGGATGTCGGAGCCGACCGCGGCGCGCACAGCCGCGGCGACCTCCGCGGGGAAGCGGGTGCGCGACTCGAGCGAGCCGCCGTAGACATCATCACGGTGGTTCGTGCCCTCCCATTGGAACTGATCGAGGAGATAGCCGTGGGCTCCGTGAAGCTCGAGGGCGTCGAAACCGATGTCCTTCGCGGCCAGGGCCGCCCGCGCAAAGTCGTCCCGGATGCGCTCAAGCTCGGCGATGGTTGCGGCACGGCCGTACGCGGCACCCGACGCCGACACGCCCGACGGGCTCAGGGTGGGCAGCGCCGGGTTGTAGCTGGGGTGATCCATGCGCTCGGCGCCCAGATGCCACAGCTGAGGTGCAATTAGTCCTCCCTCGGCGTGCACGGCGTCGACGAGGCGCTTCCATGCGGCAAGCTGCGGCTCACCAAACAGGCGAGGTACCCGCGTGCTCTCCCCGGAATCCTCCGACACGTACACGCCCTCGGTGATCAGGAGTCCGACGCCCGCTGCGGCCCGGCGGGCGTAGTAGGAGATCACCTCATCCGTGACGATGCCCGCCGGGGAGAATTCGCGGGTCATGGGCGCCATCGCGAACCGGTTGGGGACGCGGAGCGCGCCAAGCTGACGCGCCAAGCTGAACAGGGGTGAAGAGGCCTGCGTGGGACGGAGGGCGGCTCGCCGCCATCTGCGTTGTCAATTTACTCCATGGATCGCTTGGTGAGGGATGACGTGCTTGTGCACAAGTGGTCTGGGATCCAGACACCTCCGGCGGCGCCATCAGTCGGCCCGGGGGCAGCCGGCAGCGCGCGCCCACGGGCCCCTTCGAGGCCAAAGCCTGCCGGCTGACGGCGGCCAGGGCCCGCCGTCAGCCCATGGAATCCCCAAGGCCAGAGCTCTCTAGACGCGGGACCAGTTTTGCAATCACGAAGGAGTCATTGCGGAAGAAGAAAGGTTTCGCGCGTATGCCTTGAGGTCGAAATCATGGTCCCGGGCCTGCTCCATCGTGATGCCGGCGTCGTGTTCGAGAAGCTTGCGGGCTGCGACGTGGTCTGCCGGTGCGTTGACCGACTCGACGGCGACGAGTTGCCCGTCGCGGAAGAGGAACTGGCTGAACTTTCCCGTCGAGCGGTTTCCGCGTTCGATCACGACGTCGGCCGGATCCGCCAGCCCCGCGATCTGCAGCTTCACCGGGCCCTGATTCGACCAGAACCAGGGCGCGATGTCGTAGCGTGAGGGATTGCCCGCGATCGTCTTTGCGACGGTCTTGGCCATGTCGGTCGCGTTCTGCACCGATTCGAGCCGCAGATTGCCGCCGAAATGGTGCGACGGGAATACCGCGAGGTCGCCTATGGCGTACACGTGCGGCACGTTCGTGCTCAGGTACTCATCCACGAGAATGCCCCGATCGCATTCGATCCTCCCCGCGGCGGCGAGGTCTTCGTCGGTGACCACGCCCAGACCCACGACTGCGAAGTCGCACGGATAGGTCACGCCCGAGGTGCCGGCCACGGCGGTGACCCGGCCTTGCTCGCCGACAAAATGGTCAAGGCCCTCGTCGAAGTGCAGCTTCACTCCCAAGTCGGTGTGCACCTGCGTGAAGTAATCCGACATTGACGGCGACAGCACGCGCTGCATAGGGCGCTGGGCGAAATCGATGACGGTAACGTCGAGCCCGCGCTGCGCTGCGACCGCCGCGAATTCCAGGCCGATGAACCCGGCGCCGACCACCACGACGCGGCCGTATCCTCGATCGAGCTGGGCACGCAGGGTCTCTGCATCCTCGACGGTGCGCAGGTAGTTGATGCCCTCCAGACCGTTGCCCGCGCAGTGGGCTCGGCGAGCTTCGGCGCCTGCTGCGATGATGAGCTCGTTGTACGGGATGGGCTCCCCACCCTTAACGAACACCAGCTGAGCTTGGCTGTCGATGCGCACGACCTCCACCCCCGTGCGCAGATCGATGTCGTGCTCGCCGTAAAAGGCGGCACCGCGCAGCGGCAGGGGCGCGGGATCACCGCCGGCCTTGATGTAGTCCTTCGACAGCGGCGGACGCTGATAGGGCAGGTGCTCGGCTTTGTCCAGCAGGACGATCCGATCCGCATAGCCCTCAGTGCGCAGCGACTCCGCCGCCTGCACGCCGGCGTGTCCGGCACCGATGATGACAGTGCTCATGTCACGCTCCGATCAGTTCTGGCTCTGAGGGAGGTCGACCTCGATCTCGCCAAAGTCGCGACCCGCAACGACCCGACAACCCAGCCGCGAATTATTGAGCCGATCGTCGGCCGTGCAGTCGAGCATCTCGTCTTCTTCCTCGGAGATCTCGGGCAGATCGACATCACCACGTACGTACACGTGGCATGTGGCACACATCGTCTGGCCCCCGCATTCGCCGATGATGCCGCTGACGCTGTTGCTGAGCGCGGCGCGCATGATCGAGGTGCCCTCAGGGACCTCGACCGTGTCGGTGGCCCCGCCGGCGTGGTGGTACGTGATCTTTGGCATTGGTTTCTCCTCATACTGCGCTTCGTGCTCTTATCCTTATTTAACGTTAATCAAGGAAGAGGGTCAAGGCCTTTTCATGAACTGGATCACTCCCGCGGCCCCATGCCGGGCGAGCCCGATGACATGCTCGGCGCGTACCCTCGGCCAGCCCTGGCGGGGCATCGGACACGGTGCCGATAAGAGCAAACGCGGTTTGGGCCGCAGGGCCGCGAAAGTCCCGCGCCCGCGATCAATGGCAGGGGGACAGCCTCCGGCGGCGGCAGTGTGGCCGCCGCAAGTGCCGGACGGCTGCGCACTCCAAAGCGGCGGACGGTGCACGGCAGCCGGTCAGGAGGGCCTATTCCGGCCATCTGGCCGTCCGGTGAATCCAAGGGAACTGTGTCGTTCAGGCCTGGGCCTCGACGAACGTTCCAGCGGCGGCGTTTACGAGTTGACGCGCGCCTCGTCGGATACCGTCACAACCGTATAGCCCTCCGCCTTGTCGTACAGGGCACGTACATCGACCCCGTAGGCTGCAAGCCAGAGCGCCCCCGCATCCTCGGTCACGGCATCCACCAGTCCGGTACGAATGGTGCGGCCGTCTTTTTGAATCTGAACCTGCAGGCCGACCAGGTTTTTCCACTCTGCATGATCTCGCATGGGGCTGCCTTTCCCATCGTGATTAGTTGTTCTGTCCGGGAACCGGCCCTGCCTCCGGGGGCCCCTCGCACCGCAGGGGTGGGGCCACGGTCATCCAGCGGACGTGGGCGCAGAAGGCTGACGGGGGCGGGAGGTTAGCCACGTCGACACCCCTGGCGCGATCGTGTCCTCGGTCGCCGCAGCCATCCGTTCCTCTGCGCTTGCGAAGGCACGTCCTGGCGGATCCCAAGGGAACCCGGCCTCCGCTGCCTGGTCGCCGTCCGAGGAGGGGCAGGCGTCACCAAGAATGGTTGAAGCCCTGCTGCCCGGTTGGTCCGCCTTGCTTGTGTTGGACTGACCGGGCCGCAGGGCTTCAGGTTTAGGCCAGGCTCAGCGGCTAGCCGCGGCCTCGGTCCGGGACTTCAGGCCCATGATGGCCCGAGTTTCAGCGGGGGTGGCGACGCGGCGGCCGACGACTTCGGCCAACTGCTGAGCGAGCTGGAACGCCTCGAGGTTGCTGGTCAGCTTGTCCTCGCGGTGCGGCCACTTGTAGTAGGTGTCTTCCATGCCGACGCGGATGTGCAGGCCCATGACCGCGGCGAGGGTGGCCAAGTGCGTCGAGGCGCGCCCGGCGGCACAGACCATGATGACCGCTTCCGGGTCGACGTCGCGGATGGCCTCGACGGTCCGGGTCAGGCCGGCAACCATCTGACGCGGGTTTTCCATCGGGCTGCAGCCGGGCAGGGCCGGCAGCACCAGCCAGATCGCTCCGGACTTGAACAGGCCGGACTTGAACAGGTAGCGGTCGGCGTTGGAGACGTCGGCGTCGGTGTAGACGGCGATTTCGGGCACGGACCCGGCCTCGAGGATCTTGCGGGTCTTCTCCAGCAGGATCGGCGTGGGCTTGACGAACAGGGAATCTCCTATATAGGTCGCGGTGCTGTTGATCGGCGCCGCGTCGAGCAGGCCCGAGTCGAGGACATCGCTCATCTTCTCCCATTCCCCGTCCAGGGCCGGGACCAGGCAGGCGTCCACGGGCACGTCGGGGAATTCCTCATGCAGGGGCTGGATCACGGCCTCGAACCGCTCCGGGGACAGGACGTTGTAGCCGTCCTCGTCCCGGACGTGGATGTGGATCGCGCTGGCGCCGGCGGCGGCGGCCTCCCGCGCCGAGGCGAGGATCTCCTCGGTGGTGATGGGCTGATGGGGGTTCTGATCCTTGCGGAAGAACGCCCCGGTGATTGCCACCGAGACGATCATCTGCTCCGGGATTTCGGTCCACGGCTTCGAAATCGGCGCGTCGTGGAAGCAGGAGTGTTCCAGATCCATGACCGTGGGAATGCCGTACGGCCGCCAGATCATCTTCTTGTTCTCGCGCGCAACACCCTTGGATACGCGGTCCCAGTCGATATTCGTCATGACTCTCCTCGTCATTGTGGATTGAAGTGAACTTGGCTGAAAGAGGGCCCGGCTTGTAACTGCCCTTCCGTGGGGAACGACCCCTTGCACTATTGATTTAACATTCATTAAGGAGAAGCGTCAAGAGGTCAGTACACTTGGTTTGGACGCAAAACATCCGGCTCTGACCGAGGTTGGTGTCTGTCCAGTCGGGGACGGCAACCGAAGCACAGCCGGCAAGGATGGCGGATCGTCGGGAAGATACCTCGTCAAAGAGATTCTGCCGCAGGCGTGGCCGCCTTGTCGTTGTTGAGCACCAGGTGGGAACTGACCGTTCCGCTGACCGCTATTTCGACTGCTGCCATTGGGAGACGAGTATGCCGAAAGCACCTAAGCCACCGAGCGTAAGCCGCGAACGGATTTTGGAGGCCGCCTCGAACAGGTTCCTCCGGAACGGCTATGCGGGCACGCCCCTGGGTTCTATTGCCGCGGACATTGGCATCACTACACCGGCCCTCTATTGGCACTTCAACTCAAAGGAGGAACTGTTCTCTGCCGCCCTCGAACAGGTGCTGGTCAGCTTCGTTACCTATGTCAGGGATTCGGTGGATGCAACGGAACCGGTGTCCCGTTTGGCTCAGACAGTGGCAGCTCACGTGACCTGGCAGCTCGAACAGGCGGAGGTTGCGTCCGCCTATGCGGCTACGGTGGGAATGAAGGCCCTCTTGACGGATCTCAGCGACGAGCATCAGACCAAGCTCATCGGAATTCAGCGAGAATACATGCGGGACCTAAGGTCTACGCTGGCCGCGGGAAGGGCGTCCGGGAAGTTCGAATACTCGGACGAAGGGGTCGCCGCCTATGCGATTGTTACGATGTGCGAATACGTGCATGTTTGGTTCAAGCCGGACGGACGCATGACAGTCGGCCAGGTCACCCGGCAGATGGTCAACCTCGCGCTCCGGTCGGTGGGAGCAGACGAGGAAGCCGCAGGCGGCAGATTTTCCGGAACGGTATCGGGCGCACTCGCGGCATCGGCATCCGGGTAAGCGGACCCAACAGTGTGCACGGATGATCTCCGGCCCGTTTCCGCCGCGCGAGCAGGTGTGTAGCAGTTTCCTCCGGACATTACGGCACTCAACCTAACAGCCGATCGCCGCGCCCTCTCACCGAGCCTGATCCGGGTTGGCTGCTTCAGGTGCCGGCCCGCACGGGCGGACGCGGAAACGAACGCTGGACGGCCGTTTCCCTGTCAGCCAATGCGAAGTCCGCCGGGCAGCTTCGGTAGGCCCGGGCTGCTCGGCGGACTCCTTTTGACAGGGCCATCTTAGGTTCAGGATCGGTCCCGGGACTGGCAGTCCAGGCACAAAGGATGATCGCCTGAGCGCGCCGTGTCCATTTCGAAGGCAACGTAGTTCAAAGTGCATCCTGAACACTTGATCCGGGTCCCCCAGACGTCCTGGACTTGGGCGCGGACCGGGTCAGCTCCGACCGGCTTCCCGGCGCTCAGGCCTGCTGCCCGGACTGCCCAATAGAGCAGCGATGAGGCGGCGAGGGAAACCAGCGGCGCCAGGGCGGAGAGCACGGGCAGCTGGGCCGGAAGCTGGAGCAGGGTGATGCCCACAGCCGAGGAGGCGACCCAAACGCCGAATCCGGGGGCAACGGCACGGAGCCGGGCGGGGCGGAATTCCGGCTCCTTGTGTCTGTCCAGCAGCCAGTGGACGATCATTATTCCTACCCAGGACACAACCAGTACGGCCTGCCAGGCGAGGGCGATGGCGATGTAGCTGAAGACATCCGTGAACATCAGGACAAAGACAACCACCAGAAGCACGATGACCCAGGTGCGGCGGGAGAGGTTGCGCCGGCTGAAGTGGGCGGCAAACCGTTCCATATTGACACTGGCAAAGTAGAAGTTTGCCGAGTTGATGCGGACCTGGCTGACGATAATGACGATGAGGCCGACGACGCCCAGCGCACCGATGACGCCGTGGACGACGCCGGACTCGGTGACGCTGTCCTGCGGAGCGGCCAGTGCGACGATGAAGATGCCGACAAGTCCGTTGAATAGGTACGCGATGAGGTAGAAAACCCATCCAAAGCTGACCCGTTCATGGAACTTCGAATCCGTTCCCCGGCCAAAGCGGGCGGCATCCTGCGTGTCCGGGAACAGGATCCAGACGCCCATATAGAGGACGAACACGGTGAGCCACCCCGGGATGACGGTGGCCGACGCGGCCGGTCCGAAGGCAGACCAGTCCCCGGCCCATCCAAACCGCATGCCCGCCGCGACAACTGCGGCTAGCAGGCCGAAGAAATAGACGGGCAGCGAGATGCCGTTGAGTTTGTTCAACCAAGTCTGCATGCCTCCGAGCATCAGCGGCAGCATGCCGGCGATGACTATCGCGTACCAGACCCGGATATCCCAGACCTGGAAATAGGACTGCAGTGCGACGGCCAGCACGCTGCTTTCAAACACTGCGTAGTAGACGCCGGCCGATGCCACCAGCAGGGGCGCCAGGGCGGCTCCCCTGAAACCGAACAGTTCACGGGACAGCAGTGTGGAGTTGAGCCCCCAACGGATGGCCTCCCGGGCGCTCTTTGTGCCCAGGACCGAGTACACGATGACGGTCAGGACAATTCCGATCAGGGCCTGCTGCACGCCGACGAGGCTGGCCGACAACGCGCCGTAGTATACAAAGGCCATGGCACTGGCGATGGAGGACCAACCGCTGAAGATGCCCCATTTGCCGAGGCGTGCAGTGGTCGGCACTGCGTGGTTGGTGTACTCCTCTTGAAGCTGTCGCTTGATTACCCGAGGGTCGTCGACGGTGCTCAGTTCGAGTTGCAGAGGCGACCTGAGAGTCGCTTCTTCGGGTTCGTTCACTATTCTCGCCTGCCTGTAACAACGGAAAATCGATGTGTCTGATCTGCCGGGCTGGTTGGGGTCATAGCTCCGGGGCACTCCTCCCGGCGTCTGTGCCATTTGGCTTTGTTCGTCGGCGCCAACTCGACCTGCCCGCCTCTTGCCGCCTCTTCCGGAGCTTTGGACCTCCACCGAACCTTCTTAAGTTCCAAGAGACTCATTTAACGTTCGTTAATCAAGTTCGTCAAGGGCTTTCCATGACTCATCGGAAACTTCCCCGCAGGCGGTCTACCGCGGCGTCGGGCCTGGACCCCGCCCACGTGCAGGATCGTGCCCAGCATCGCTGCCGACGTCGCCCCTAGCGCCGGCTGCAAGCCTGCCAGAAAGGGTGAATCCGGCAGCACCGGCCACTGGCCGGCCCGGTTATTTGCGTTTCACCCCCGAATAACAGGCTGGCACGACAGGCCTCCTGCGGGTTTGGTGAACTGCACACTCGCCGACCCACAGGGGTTCCGCCCCCTAACAGCCGCTCCCTCCCGGACCAGCGGGCTGGGTCAGGGTTGGGAAACAGGCGCCGAGTGCGCCTCTGGCCGGGAATAAATATATGTGCTTTAGCCTGACAAACCCTTGACAGGCTTCCCTTATTGAATGTTCGATAAGCATCACGCCGCAGCGTCATAGACGATCAGCCCGGCGGGACATGCAGACTCAGCCCGCTCGTTGAGGCGTCCACGTGCAGAATCGGTGACCTATTCCCACAGGGCGGGTACTTTCTCTCGAAAGGTAATAATCAAAGATGGCCACAACCAAGAACGCCCCCAGCCTCGAAGGCGGTAAGCACGGGACCCAACTGACGGGCCGGATGGGCGTAATGTCGCTCATGCTGACAGTGCTTGCGTTCTCCGCCCCGCTGGCCGTGGTGACCGGGTACATCCCAGTCGCGATCATATTCGGCGGCAACGGGACTTCCGTTGCCTTCGTGATCGCTACGGTGATCCTGCTGATCTTCAGTGCTGGCTACGTCGCAATGTCCAAGCGAGTCGACAGGCCGGGAGCCTTCTACACATTTGTGAGCCGGGGACTGGGAAAGCCGGCCGGCCTCGGAACCGCCTATCTGGCAATCATTTCGTACCTGCTGGTCCTCGTCGGCACCTACGCATTCATCGGGGTCGTGGCAGCTGGCCTGATCCAATCGGTCGGCGGCCCGGCCATCCCCTGGTGGATCTCCGCCGTCGTGAGCTGGGCTGCGGTCAGCACGCTCGGCTATTTCAACATCGAACTCTCGGCGAAGGTGCTCTCCGTGGTCATGGTGCTCGAGGTGCTGGTCATCCTGATCTTCAATGCCTTCACCCTCGCCCAAGGGGGCGCAGAGGGCCTCTCCGTCACCCCGCTACTTCCATCGGAGTTCATCAAGGGCGATATTGGCGTGACCATGCTTTTCGCATTCATGGTGTTCATGGGCTTCGAAGCGACAGCACTCTTCCGTGAAGAGGTGCGCCACCCCAATGTCACTATTCCCCGAGCCACCTATGGCGCCGTACTCTTTGTCGGAGTTCTGTATGCCTTGACCTGCTACGGGCTGATCGCCGCTTATGGGTCTGATGCCGTCGACGTAGCCACAAACGAGACGACCGACATGTTTGCAAATGCTGCCGGCCATTTTGTCGGAGGCATCTTCGTGCAGATCACGCTCATTATGGCGCTCACCTCCAGCTTCGCCGCGAATGTGTCGATCCACAACGTTATCGCCAGGTATACGTACAATCTTGGATACGACCACGCGCTGCCGCGCTCACTCGCGCGGGTGCATCATAGCCACGCTTCTCCTCACGTCGCATCAAACGCAGCCGCGGCGGTTGCCGGGCTTCTGATCGCGATCATCGCGGTCCTGCCGATCGATGAATCCATTCTGTACGCGCAGCTTGTTGCCATTGGAACGGTCGGTGTGCTCGGCCTCATGGCATTGGTCTCTGTAGCGATCATTGCCTGGTTTGCCACTCGCCGCTCATCCAATTCCGAAGGCATCTTCAAGATCTACGTGGCTCCTGCCATCTCCGCCGTATCCCTGCTCTTCGTGGTCGTGATGGCAACCGTCAACTTCCACCTCGTGGCAGGAGGAGAGCCTGGGCAGTACACCTGGTTGCTGATTCCGCTTCCGCTGGCATTGCTCGCGGGAATCTACATCGCCCTACGCCTCCGCCGCTCGAATCCGTCCCGGTACGCCAGACTCGGGCGCGACGAAGTAGACCCCTTTCACAATCACACGGCCGAGTCCCTGACCGAGGCGGACTGAGGTCGCGACCAACTGATGGGACCAATGTCAGGACCGGCCTTGGTCCCGTCACCGCGGTCATCGCCATCCAGAAACCGTACCAGCTGGTGCATGCCCTCTCCCCGGACGGCTGGCGATCGGTGCCTGCTCGAAGCTCATCTGTGCTTTCGCCACACAACAACCGTTCATTTATCTTGAGGAGCCCTGACGTGACGACGGCATTCCACACGGAAAAGATCCAATTAAACGTTGACGGATCCCTTGTCCGAGGCACCTTTTACACCCCCAGCAATACCGATGGGCCCTTTCCAGTCATAGTGATGGCCCATGGGTGGGGCATGGTTTCAGGGGGTGATCTTGAGGATTATGCCGCTGGTATGGTCGCAGCCGACTTCGCCGCACTGACTTTCGATTTCAGGCACTTGGGGGCCAGCGAAGGCGAACCCCGGCAGGACATCGACCCACACCGCCAGGTTGAGGATTACAAAGCGGCCATCAGCTACGTGCGCGCACGTCCGGAAGTTGATGGCGAACGGATTGGAGTGTGGGGCAGTAGCTACAGCGGTGGCCACGCACTTGTCGTCGCTGCCGTTGACAGGCGTGTCCGTTGCGTGGTGGCTCAGGTTCCAACCATCAGCGGCTGGCGCGCGGCCCAGCAAAGGCTGTCCCCGGCGGAGCTCGCAGCCCAACAGGAGTGGTTCATTCAGGATAGGGACGCCCGGTTTGGAGGAGCCATCGGACAGACAATCAAGATGATCAGCGCCAACCCATCGGAGAAGGTGGCGTACCCTGGAGCCGAATCATATGACTACATGTCGGCGCGGGGAAAGACTTGCCCGAGCTGGCGCAATGAGGTGACGGTCCGCTCCCTCGAGCTTGCCCGGACCTACGAGCCGGGGGCCTATATTGAACGAATCGCTCCAACACCGCTGCTGATGATTATCGCTGACGCAGACAGCATCACACCCACAGGTCTTCAACAGGACGCCTACCGGCGCGCTCACCACCCGAAGCGCCTTCTGATGGTGCCTGGAGGACATTACTCGGTGTACACCGACCATTTTGAAGACACCCGTAAGGCTGCGGCGGACTGGTTCAGCCGCCACCTCGGGTCAGTCACCAATAGGCAGTGGAGTGATGAAGCCGGATCTGAAGTGACCTGTTGATGGTACCGGCGCTGTCCAAATAATTTGCAAGCCAATCGTTGCTATCACCGGAACGAAAGGATTAGTCGGCAGCAGCCGTAACCGCTTGGGGCGAAGGTCCGATCTTACACTTCGACTGCAACACGGCGAACGACCCACAGCAACCCTCAAGCCACCTGCACACCCCGGACAGGATTGCCCCCTCCACCGGCCGCATGGTCCAAGGCTACGGTTACGGGGTCGTACGGAAACTGTGATGGCCAGTTCGCCCAGCTGACAAGTAGATTGAGGCCCTACGGTCCGTCCGCTTCTAAATTGACAATTGCTAATCGGGTGTTGATCTCGGAGCGGAATTGTTAATGTTCGAGCGGGATCGACAGTCAGCCGTGCTCGACCGCCATATTGGCAAACCGGGAGTAGTGGCCTTGGAAGCCCACCACGATGGTCTTGGTCGGGCCGTTACGGTGCTTGGCCACGATCACGTCCGCCTCGCCGGCCCGCGGGGACTCCTTGTCGTAAATGTCCTCGCGGTGCAGCAGGATGACCATGTCGGCGTCCTGCTCGATCGAGTTGTGGACGGCGATGCCGTTGGCCACGAAGTTGTGGTTGCCCAACACGGTGGCGTCGAACACTTCTTCCTCGCCGTCGGGCACGATGCTGACGATGCCGTCCCACAGCAGGTCGTTAATCGCCAGCACGTCGATCTCCTCACGGTCCAGCACGGCGGTCACGCCGCCGAGGGCAGGCGCGCTGCCGTCGCGCAGGATAGAGCCCACCTCGCCCCACGGGTCGGAGCTGGGCACGGAGCCGTCCGCGGCAGTTGCGTCACGGACAAGGTCCAAAAGTTCCACCGCTGCCTCGTGCTGGCCCCCGAGCGGCTGGATCTCCTGCAGGAAGCGGCGGAGGTCGTCCGCCCCATCGATCACGACGGCGGTGCAGCCCGGCTCGCGCCGCAGCGAGGCGGAGATACCGAAGCGCAACAGCAGTCTCACAATGCCCTCCGCCAGCTGGGAGGATCGGCAGGCGAGTGTGGCGGATCCGCCACCGTCCTGCCCGATGTCGCCGCGACGCGCCCAGAGCTGACCTAGGAACAAGGCGATTTGCCGCTTGGGCAGGGAGAAAACGTCCTCGGGCACGAACGTGAGGCTTTCCATGATGTGCCCGTCGCCGGCCTTCTCCTCAGAGACCAGAGCTTCCTGCTCGGCCATGGCCAGGATGCGGGCGAGCGTCGACACACGCGCGTCCTCCCAGTCCGTCCGCCCCGATGGCCCGTTCACGTGCCGCGGTACGCCGAGCCGGTCGCCCACGGACAGGTTCCCAAGGGCACGCCAGCCCTCGTAGGTCAGGAACGGATGGTTCGCCGTCGCCCGCACGGTTTTGCCGGAAGCGAGCGTCAGCTTGTACACCGGCTTCACGCCTGTGGAAAAGACGTGGGTCAGGTGGCGTTCCACGTAGCGCAGGCTCTCGTCGAGGGACCAGACCGGGACGTCCTTGGCACCGGAGGCGAACAGCTCGCCCATGGTGGTCTCGGCGCCGGTATCGGAGCGGAGCACGCGGGTGTCGGCCGTGAGGCAGCCCGATTCGCGCAGGTCCGAGACCATCGGCTTCTTGTCCGTACGCTGCTCGGAACCACGGTTCAGCTGCGAAAGGGCGATGACCGGCACCTCGAGCTCCTTGGCCAGCAGCTTCAGTGCACGGGAGAACTCGGAGACTTCCTGCTGGCGCGATTCCACGCGCTTGCCGGAGGACATCAGCTGCAGGTAGTCCAGCACGATCAGCTTGAGGTCGTGGCGCTGCTTCAGCCGGCGGCACTTGGCCCGGATTTCCATCAGGGACATGTTCGGGCTGTCGTCGATGAACAGCGGGGCGTCGTTCATCCTGCCCATCGTGGTGGCGATCTTGCCCCACTGCTCGTCCTTGATAGTGCCCTTGCGCAGGTCCTGCAGCCCGATGGTGGCTTCAGCCGAGAGCAGGCGCATGGCGATCTCGTTCCGGCCCATTTCCAAGGAGAAGAACACGGTGGTCATGTTGTTCTTGATTGCCGCCGAGCGGGCAAAATCCAAGGCAAACGTGGAGTTGTGAGTCGGGATGAAGGAGCGGCCGGCCAGATACAGGTGCGACTCGTGTGCCACCTGGATGCAGCGGACGGGAACGGAGTCCACTGCGCGCACCTCGACGATCTTCCAGCCGTCGCGGTACCGCAGTTCCTCAGCCAGTTCCGGGGCCTCGTTCCGGATGAACACGCGCCCGCCGGCATTCATGGAGGCAGCAATATCCGCCGTGGTCACGACGGCGGGATGATCGTCGTTAGTTTCCGTCAGCCACTGGTGCTCGGCGTCGGCCACCAGGGCAGAACCGTCGTCGAACGTCACCTCGAAGCACGGGCGGTCAACCATGACGTCGGTGACCGCAACGACGGTGGTCGGCGTGCCGTCGGCCGCCAGCACCTGGTCCCCGGTGCGGATTTCACCCATGGTGGTCCAACCCTGCGGCGTCGGCAGCGGCGTATCCAGGGCCAGCGCCTTGCCCACGGCCGGACGTGCCGCGATGACGATCATCTGGCCCGGGTGCAGGCCCTGGGTCAGTTCGTCCAGTTCGTAGAAGCCGGTGGGCACGCCGGTCATGCCTTCGCCGCGGTGGCCGGCAGACTCGATCTCGTCCACCGTGCCTTCGATGATGTCCTTGAGCGGGACATAGTCCTCGGCGGTGCGGCGCTCGGCGACGGCGTAGATCTCGGCCTGGGCCTGGTTGACGATGGCGTCCACCTCGCCGTCCTGCGAGTAGCCGAGCTGGACGATCTTGGTGCCGGCGTCCACCAGCCGGCGGAGCACGGCGCGTTCGCGCACGATCTCCGCGTAGAAGCCGGCGTTGGCGGCAGTGGGCACGGACTGGATCAGCGTGTGCAGGTAGGCCGGGCCGCCGATGCGGGAGATTTCGCCGCGCTTGGTGAGCAGGTCCGAGACGGTGACGGCGTCGGCCGGCTCGCCGCGCCCGTACAGGTCCACGATCGCTTCGTAGATGCTTTCGTGCGCCGGCCGGTAGAAGTCCACGCCGCGCAGGACTTCCACCACGTCGGCGATGGCGTCCTTGGACAGCATCATGCCGCCGAGCACTGACTGCTCCGCGACGAGGTCCTGGGGCGGCGTCCGCGCGAACTCCGGGTCCCGGCCCACATGTTCGGAGTCTGCGTGTACGAGAGTCACCGCTGCCTGCTTTCTGTCTATCGCCCCGCCAAGGGGTCCGGCCCTGCCTGAACCGGGTCCCGGGACTTCAGGATCCCGGATGCTTCCGACACTTTTCCCGCCCGTACCCGGCGGCGGCCGGAATGCTTCCGAAGGGACCGCGGGGCTGTCCGCCGCGCCCCAAGTTGGATGAGGTACTCGGCAACCGTAGTCCCCCGCGCGCCTCCCGCCAAGCGAGTTATCCACAGGCCCTGTGTGCATCCTGTGGATCATGCGGCGTGTCTTGTGCACAGCCTGTGCGTACAGCTGTGGATTAAAAACTAATTCCGTTCATAAACCAGTGCTGACCTGCGGTTTTACTGTCCTCAGGGTGTGAATTAAAAATAATTCCATCCCCAGTGTTTCCACAGCACGGCTGTGGAAACACCGGAAAACCCGGCCTTTGGGGCACTTTTCCACTGGTTATCCACAGGCGTTGTCCCCAAACTGTGATGCAGCACAAATCCGGCCGATTCACCCGGGCCCGAAGCGGTGCCCCCGGCGCCTGCTGCCCGTAGGATTCTCCTATGGAGTCTTTCCTGGTCCCTGCCCTGATTCTCCTCGTCGTCGTCGCGGGAGTCCTGACTGCGGTAGGGCTCTCCAGGAAGCGCGCGGGGCGTTCGCCGCGCCCCTCGGCGACGGCGGCCGGGCGCGGCCCGGCCCCGACACGGGAGGCGGCCGTCGCGGCCAACGCCCGGCTGGACCAGCAGCAGCACACCGCGGTCTACTCGCTGATCGCCCGCGGACGCGGGCTGGAGGCCATTCAGGCCTACCGGCAGGCCACCGGCGCCGGGCTGCGCGAGGCGGCCACCGCCGTCGCCAGCTTGTCCGCCTATCCGCAGCCGTACGTATTCCCCGACGTTCCCCGGGAATCCGGCGCGCCGGAGCCGGCCGCCCCCGCCGCGGAGTCCACCGTGGAGCCCGCCGGCGGGCCGGAACCGGAGACCGGGCCCCGGACGGCGGCTCCGAAACCTGAGCCCAAAGACGAGGCCGGGCCTGCCGGGGAGCACCTCCAGGAACACCGGGCCGAACCGCCGGCCCCGGCCCGGCCGGCCGAGCCTGCCGCCGACCCCGGCAGCACGGACGTCCCGGGCAAGCACTCCCCCAGTTCGCCGCCCGCCGCCACCGGCGCGGCCGCCGCCCACCGGCCCACCGCCTACCGGTACCGGGCCATCGTGTCCAAGGGCGACGAGATCCGCGAAATCGCCAGCACCCGGCTCAACGACGCCGTCTACTCCCGCATCCGCGAAACGGCCTTGGCCGGTGACCTGGCCGCCGCCGCGCGGCTGCTGCGGGAACACTCGGATGCCGGCGAACAGGAAGCCCTGGAATTCGTCGCCCTGATCGGGCCGGAAGAGGACTGAGCCCGGCGGGACAACGTTCCGGCAACATCCCGGGCCGCCGCCTGACAAGCCCGGGGCCGTCTGCCAGAATCCTTACATGCCCAGCAACGCGGAGAACAAGACCCAGCCCACGGACCGCAATGTGGAAGAATTCCTTTCCCAGGTGCCGCATCCGGTCCGCCGGGCCGACGCTTTCGTACTGCTGGAGATGATGGCACGACTGACCGGCGAGGAGCCGGTGCTGTGGGGGCCGACCATGGTGGGGTTCGGCAGCTACCACTACCGCTATGCCAGCGGCCGCGAGGGGGATGCGCTGGCCGTCGGCTTCTCCCCACGTTCGGCCAACCTCGCCCTCTACGGACTGACCGTCGCCCCGGAGGCCGCGGAGCTGCTGCCGCGCCTGGGCAAGCACCGGACCGGCGCCGCCTGCCTCTATATCAACAAGCTGGCCGATGTGGACACCGAGGTGCTCGAGCGCCTGATCAGTGCCGGCTACGCCCATATGACGACGGCGGTGCACCAGTAGTAGGGCACCGGCGGCCGCATCCTCAGCCTACGGCCGCCTAGAACTCCACGGTGCCGCGGATCACGGTGCGCACTTCCCCGCCGATCCAGACGTCCGGCCCGTCCGCGGCGACGTCAATCAGTGCGTGCCGGCCCAGCCGGGTGCCCTGGCGCACCGTGTAGCGCGGCGGGGCGTGGCCGTCCCCGATCAGCCACTGTCCCAACGCGGCGTTCAGGCTTCCGGTGGCGGGATCCTCGGCCGGCACCGGCTCGAAGCCCATCAGGGCGCGGACCTCGAAATCCGCGTCGGAACCGGGCGGGCAGGCGCCCACCAGGCCCACCCCGAAGGGCGCCAGCGCCGCATAGTCGGGCTCGACGTCGAGCACTGCCTGCGCGTCCGCCAGCTGCAGGGCCTGCCACTGCGGTCCGTTGTCCGCCCACTGGTGCCGCAGCACCGCCGAGCGCTCCAGGCCCAGGGCCGCGCAGATCCTGGCCACATTCTCCTCCGGCAGCGGACCGCTGCGCCGCCGCGGCGGCGCGGCGAACGCCAGCCGCCCGCCGTCGTCGTCGTCGTCGTCGTACCGTACCGGCACCAGACCCGCACCGCACTCCTGGACCACGACGCCGAGAGTGCGCGGCACGCCGCCGTGCGCCAGCCACACCTGTGCGCTGCCCAGGGTCGGATGCCCCGCGAAGGGCAGTTCGGAACCCGGGGTGAAGATCCGCACCCGGTAGTCCGCCCCGTCCTGCCGCGGCGGCAGCAGGAAGGTGGTTTCGGAGAGGTTGGTCCAGGTGGCGAAGCGCTGCATCTGGCCGTCGGTCAGGTCCGCGGCGGCGGCCACCACTGCCAGCGGGTTGCCCAGACCGGGACCGGTGGTGAAGACGTCCACTTGGGCGAAGGCATGCGAAGTCACTGGGCCAGTCTATGCGGGCCACCGGGGTCCGGCTGGTTAAACGCCGAAGGGGCCCCCGCCCACAGGCGGGAACCCCTCCGACTGGTCGGAACCGACCGGGCCTACTTGGCGGCGACAACCTTGAGGTTGATCACTGCCGAAACGTCGTCGTGCAGACGGACGCTGGCCTGGTAGCTGCCGGTCGACTTGATGTGCTCGGCCAGTTCGACCTTGCGCTTGTCGATCGAGCCCAGACCCGCAGCCTCAACTGCAGCAGCCACGTCGGCCTGCTTCACCGTGCCGAACAGGCGTCCGGACTGGCCGGCCTTGACGGCCAGGGTGACCGGCTTGGCGGACAGGGAAGCGGCCAGCTGCTGCGCCTCTTCGAGCGAAGCGACGGCGCGGGCGGCGCGGGCAGCCTTGATGGACTCAACCTGCTTCTCGCCACCCTTGGTCCAGGTCAGGGCGAAGCCGCGGGGCAGAAGGTAGTTACGGGCGTAACCGTTCTTCACCTCGACGACGTCGCCGGCGGTGCCCAGACCGGTCACTTCGTGGGTCAAAATGATCTTTGCCATTTTTTACTCTCTCTCCTCTGCGCTTTGCTTAGCCGCGGCCAGCGCCGGAGTAGGGCAGCAGGGCAACTTCGCGGGCGTTCTTGATTGCCTGGGCGATCTTGCGCTGCTCCTGCACGGTCACACCGGTGACGCGGCGGGCACGGATCTTTCCGCGGTCGGAGATGAATTTGCGCAGCAGTGCTACGTCCTTGTAGTCGATGACGGTGACGTCAGCGGCCTTCAAGGGGTTGGACTTTGGTTTGGGCTTACGAAGTTCAGCCTTAGCCATCGTGGAGCTCCTTTAGCTAGTGGAGCCCGTGGGCCTTTGTCCACGGGATGGATTGCGGCGGCGGATGCCGCCTGGATGTGGGGCCTGCGCCCCGGAGCGGTGCAGCCGGGTCCCTGCGTGGCGGCGGAGCCGACACGAAAGGGCCTGTACCGCAAGAGCGGTGCAGCCGGGTCCCTGCGTGGCGGCGGAGCCGACACGAAAGGGCCTGCACCGCTCGTTAGAAGGGAGGCTCGTTGGAGTCCGGGCCGTTGCCCCAGCCGCCGGAGTTGCCCCCGGACGGTGCGCCCCAGGGATCGTCCTGCGGCGCGGGCTGCTGCCCACCGCCCCAACCGCCGGCGTTGGCACCGGCATTGCCGCCGAAGCCGCCCTGCCCGCCGCCAAAGCCGCCACCGTTGCCGCCGCCGAAGCCGCCCTGCCCGCCGCCGGAGCGCTGGGTACGGGTGACCTTCGCGGAAGCGTAGCGCAGCGAGGGGCCGATTTCGTCCACCTCGAGCTCAATCACGGTGCGCTTTTCGCCTTCCTTGGTTTCGTAAGAACGCGACTTCAGGCGGCCCTGGACGATCACGCGGGTTCCCTTGGTAAGGGTCTCGGCGACGTTCTCGGCAGCCTCGCGCCATACCGATGCGCGCAGGAACAGGGTTTCCCCGTCCTTCCACTCATTGGACTGGCGGTCGAAGGTCCGCGGGGTAGACGCAACGGTGAAGTTGGCGACTGCGGAGCCCGACGGAGTGAAACGGAGTTCGGGGTCGTTGGTGAGATTGCCAACGACAGTGATAGTAGTTTCGCCTGCCATGCTGCCTCCTGGTTGCTGCGTTCTTTCTCAGGACCCGTCAACGGGCCCGAAGATCCTGCCGGAGTAACTGCGCGGGATGTCCCGTGCGGCTACTTCGAGGAGATCTTCTGCTCCTCCGGGCGGATGATCTTGGTCCGCAGGATGGTCTCGTTCAGACCAAGCTGGCGGTCAAGTTCGGCCGCAGTCGCGGGGGTAGCGGTGAAGTTGACGACGGCGTAGATGCCTTCGGACTTCTTCTTGATGTCGTAGGCCAGACGGCGGCGTCCCCAGATGTCGACCTTGTCGACGGAGCCACCCTCGGTACGGACAACGTTGAGGAACTTGTCGAGCGAAGACTCGACGGTGCGCTCGTCAACCTCGGGGTCGATGATTACCATCAGCTCATATGCACGCATTGTGAACCCACCTCCTTCGGGCTAAGCGGTCACGGTCTTTCCGTAACAGGAGGTTCTATTGCGTTGGCTGGGCTGCCGGACAGGCGGAAGCACATTCGAGGAATCTGGTGGTGGTCCCTGAAAAATGCCGGCCCGAAGCAGACAGCGCAGCCCTGACAATGGTAGCGGATGGCTGCGGCCGGGGCTAAATCCCCGGTGCTGGCGGCCATAATAGGACCATGGAGGGTGCGAAGAGCGCATCTGCCCCGGCGGCGCGGCCGCGGCACTGGTACCGGCGGCTGGCCGGCACCGTGGTGCTGACCCTGCAGCGGCTCTTCTACCTGGCCACCACCATCCTGGCCGGCTGGGCCGTATATGCGCTGTTCCTCGCCGAGGCCGACGACGACGCGCGGCAACCCTGGGCGTTCGTCATCATCTGGGTTCTGGCCGCCTACCTGCTGCTGCCGCGGCTGAACCGCCTGCTGACCCGGATCTACGTCCCGGACTACTTCATCGGCCGGGCCCGGACCGTGGACGGGTTGCTCGGCGATCCGGTCAATCTGGCGGTGGTCGGGGCACCAGAGGCACTGCGGGCGGCGATGGCCGCCGCCGGCTGGACCGAGGCGGACCCGGTGACCTGGCGCAGCAGCTGGCGGATCGTACGGGATTCGCTGCTGCGGCGCAGTTATCCGGCGGCCCCGGTCAGCCCGCTGTTCGTGTTCGGCCAGAAACAGACACTGGCCTTCGAGAAGGAAGTGGCCGGCAGCCCGGCCCAGCGCCACCATGTGCGCTACTGGAGCTGTCCGCCCGGCTGGCTGCTGCCGGGCGGCTTCGCCGTGGACCTGGTCGGGGCGGCCACCTTCGACCGGCGGGTGGGACTGTCCCTGTTCACTTTCCAGGTCACCCACAAAATCGCCGAAAACACCGACCGGGAGCGGGACCTGGTGGCGGCCGACCTGCACGCGGCAGGTGCCTCGGTCCACACCGTGCGCCACTTCTCCACCGGCTACCATGCCCGCAACGGCGGCGGGGACGCGATCGAGACCGACGGCGACCTGCCGATCGCGACGCTGGCGCCGGCCCGAGGCACGCGGCGGGGATAGGTCAAAACCCCCGCAGCAGCAGGTTATTGCGGAGGACCCTCCAGCCCTCGCCGGGTCCGGACCTTAGCCGCGTGCGGTGATGGCGTCGACTAAGGCATCGAGCGACTTTTCGTAGCGCTCAAGCACTATTTCGGTGTGTAGCCAGGTGTCAACGCTGGCCACCGAGCCCAACCTGCGCAAGCCAGCCACTGATCGCTGGTATTCGCCCAGCGAGGCAACGCCGATGGTCGCCACCAGGTTGAACCGGCCGATGCACTTGACGATGAATTCGACCCCCGGGAGTCCCTGCAGGTAGCCTATCGCCTCGTTTTCGGAGCCGTCAGTGGTGATCCCCAGCCCGAACGCCATGGCCTGGGAGTTTTCCGTCCGGCGCCGGATGGCACCGATCTGCATGACGTTTGCCTCCAGCAGCCGATGCATGCGCGCGCGGCAGGCGCTCACCGACAGGCCGATCTGCGCCGCCATGTCGGCCAATGACATGCGCCCGTCGTGCTGGAGCAGGTTGATCAGCCTCAGATCCGCCTCATTCAGGTCCAGGTCCGGCAGGCTGGGTTCGGCCCCGAGGAAGAGGCTGCGGATCACCCGTTCGTAAATGAGCACTTCGACGGCGGTGACCTGGGGCAGCGACCGGATGAGTTCGATTTGCCGGTACAGCGACGACATCGTCGGCGTGCGCAGCTCCGCAGCGAGCTGGTAGGGCCCGGTGGTCTGGGAAATGAACACGGGGCTTTCCATCGCATCCAGCGCCTCGATCGCGGCGGCCGGATCGCCCGCGAGGCGGATGGCAATGTGGGCCAGGCAGTTGAGCCCGAGGACCCGGGGATGCACCGCCGCCACGACCCGCAGTTGGCCCGAGTCGATCATGGCGTTGACGCGGGTGGCGACCGTTGCCCGCGTTGCCCCCAGGTCCTTTGCCAGTCCGCTGAACGAGGCACGGCCGTCCTGCTGCAGAGCGCGGACCAGCTGCTCTTCAAAATCGTTCATGCATCTTTTATATCAATCCGATCCGGCAGCATCGTGCAATTTTGCTTTTATTCCCCCCACAAGCAGCATAAAAGAGAAAAACTTGTACACCTACGGCAGCGAAATGCGCCTTAGGCCTTGATTCAACAGAAATATTGCTTGACGGAATGTGGCGCGTCCCACAGAATCTTTCCAATACTTCGGTCCGTGGGCGCCGGGTCAACACGGCCGCCCGCCCCATCCCAGGAGAGTCATATGAAGAAGTCGCTTACCTTTGCCGTGGCCGCCTCGTCCGCAGTCCTGGCCCTGGCCGCCTGCGGCGCCCCTTCCGGCGGCAGCGGGGCCGCCGCCGCCGACAAGGCCCCCAAGGGCCTCGTCAACGCGGGCCAGGTCACCTTGTGCATCGACCCGGAATACCCGCCGCTGGAGTACTACGCCAACGGCACCGGTGGCGACATCGTGGGCTTCGATGCCGATGCCGGCCGCGCGTTGGCCAAGCATTGGGGCGTCGAGGCCAAGTTCGAAGTCACCGCCTTCGACGGGCTCATGCCCGGCCTGCAGAGCCGGCGCTGCGACATCATCCTCGGTGGCCTGTACATGAGCGAGGAGCGGCTCCAGGTCGCCGACGCGGCACCCGTCATGAACGCAGGCCCGGCGGTACTCGCCGCACCGGACACGGCCGCCGCCTTCACGTCCCCCACCGACCTGTGCGGCCGCTCGGTCGTGGCCCAGTCCGCCTCCAGCAATGCGGCCCGCGTCCAGAAGCTTGCGGAGGAGTGCAGCGCCGCGGGCAAGGAGGCCCCGAAGCTAACGGAGTACCCGAAGACCTCCGAGACCGTGCTGGCGGTGCTCAATGGCAAGGCGGACGCCCTGGTGGAAACCAACGTGGCTGCCGCCTACATGGCCTCGCAGAACGAGGGCAAGCTCGAGGTGGCCAACAAGGTCTTCGAAACCGACACCCAGTTCGGCGTGTTCACACGCAAGGGCGACGAGCTCACTCCCGCGGTGGCCGAGGCGTTCAAGGCCCTGCACGCCGACGGCACGCTCGCCGAGCTGGCCAAGAAGTACAACCTCGCTCCGGAAATCCTGGACGTCCGCTGACCCCCGCTCCGCTGCGGGGCTGCGGCCCCGCAGCGGACAGCAGGAAGTGAATCCATGCTTTTTGATCCTGAAATCTTCATTCAGCAACTGTTGAGCCCGGCCTACCTGTGGGGCGCGTTCATCTCCGTCGCCGTGGCCGTGCTGTCGCTGCTGCTGGCCACCGGCATCGGGTTTTTTGTCGCCCTGGGCCGGACCTCGCCCAAGCGTTCCTGGCAGGCGCCGGCCGGCGCCTACGTGTGGTTCTTCCGTGCCATTCCGGCACTGTTGGTGCTGTTGATCATGTGGAACGCACTGCCGCAGATGTTCCCGGTCTTCCGGCAGGACTGGTATACGCCGTTCGTCGCCGCCGTCGTCGGCCTGGGTCTGGTCGAGGCCGCCTTCATGGCCGAGATCATCCGTTCCGCGCTGCAGAGCGTGGACGAGGGGCAGTCGCTGGCCGGCCGGGCGCTGGGCATGTCCCCGGCCCAGGTCATGCTCAAGGTGACCCTGCCCCAGGCGATCCGCGTGGCCCTGCCCCCGACCGGCAACGAGTTCATCGGGCTGGTGAAGTACTCGTCGCTGGCCTCGGTCATTTCGCTGCGGGAGCTGCTGACCACCGCCCAGGTGGGCGTGAACATCACCTTCCGCTATGCCGAATACTACGCAGCCGCAATCATCTACTACCTGATCATTGTCACCGCCCTGACCCTGCTGCAGTCCGCGGTGGAGAAGAAGTTCACCTGGACTTCCCGGACCACCGTGAAGAAGACCAAGGCGCCGGCGAAGGCGGGGCTGTGATGAACCGCGGCCACGATTCCAGCCAGGAGGCTGTCCCGATGACCCAGCCCATTCTGCAGGTGAGCAACCTGCACAAGTCCTACGCCGGCAACGAGGTGCTCAAGGGCGTTGAATTCGAGGTCCGCAAGGGCCAGGTCAAGGCCGTGCTCGGCCCCTCCGGTTCCGGCAAGTCCACCATGCTGCGCCTGATGGCCCTGCTGGAGCCGGCCGACGGCGGCAGCATCCGGCTGCGCGGCGAGACAATCGGCACCACGGTGCGCAACGGACGCACGGTCCACCTGCCCGAGCGAGCCCTCGCCCGCCAGCGCCAGGACATCGGCATGGTGTTCCAGCGCTTCAATCTCTTCCCGCACCTGGACGCCTGCCGCAACGTGATGCTTGGGCTGACCTCGGTCCAGCGGATCTCCCACCGCGAGGCGCGCGAGCGGGCCATGGAGATGCTGGGCCGGGTGGGCCTGGACCACCGGGCCGGCCACTATCCCTCGGAACTCTCCGGCGGCCAGCAGCAGCGCGTGGCCATTGCCCGCGCGCTCGTGCTCAATCCGGACGTCATGCTTTTCGACGAGCCGACCTCGGCCCTGGACCCGGAACTGGTCGGCGAGGTGCTCGAGGTCATGGAGAAGCTCGCCGCGGACGGCATGACCATGATCGTGGTCACCCACGAGGTCCGCTTCGCCAGCCGGGTGGCCGACGAGGTGACCTTGTTTGACGGCGGCGTCATCGTCGAGCAGGCTGCGCCGGAAGAGTTCTTCAACAACCCCCGGCACGAACGCACCAGGAAGTTCCTCAGCCATGTCCACTAATGCGCACAACCGGGTCCGGCCGCTGGCCGTCTACACCGACATGGACGACACGGATTTCTCCGCGGGGGTGGCACTGCTGGAAGACGCCGGATTCGACGTCCGCTACCTGGGCTCCCAGGACCCGCAGGTGATCGCCCGGGAAGCCGCCGGCGCCGTCGCCCTGTTGGTCGGCTACGCCGCCATCGACGCCGGGCTGATCGCCGCCCTGCCGGACCTGCGGATCATCGCGCTGATGTCCATGGGCTTCAACAACGTGGATATCGAGGCGGCCCGCAGCCGGGGCATCTGGGTCACCAACATCCCGGGTGCGGCCACGGAAGAGGTCGCCGCCCACGCCTTCACGCTGGCCCTGGCCCTGGCCCGTGAACTGCCGTTCTACGCCGGGGCCGTCCGCTCCGGCCAGTGGAACGTACGCAATGACAGCCGGCCGGTCCGGCTGAGCGAGAAGCGGCTGGGACTGGTGGGCCTGGGCCGGATCGGCACGCGGTTCGGCCAGTTGGCCGCCCCTGCCTTCGCCGAGGTGGTCGGCTACGATCCCCTGCTGCCGGAAAACCCGGACACCGCGCGCAAGCTGGCCGCGGCCGGCATCCGGCGGGCCGGCCTCGATGAGGTGCTGGAAACCTCCGACGTGCTGTCCCTGCACGTACCGCTGGCACCCGCGACCGAGGGCATGATCAACGCCCGGACCCTGGCCCGCATGCCGCATGGCAGCTACCTGATCAATGTCAGCCGCGGCCCGCTGATCGACGTCGGTGCCGTCGCCGAAGCGCTCGACGACGGCCGGCTGGCTGGCTACGGCGCCGACGTCCTCGAGGAGGAGCCGCCGCCGGCGGCACATCCGCTGACCAGCCACCCGCGGGCCCTGATCACTCCGCACATGGCCTACCTGTCCGACCGCACGGACGCCGAGTACGTCCGCCAGCAGGCACAGAACGTCGCCAGCTGGCACGCCACCGGACGCCCCGATGCCCCGGTCTTTCCCATGGACCTTCCGATGGAGCCAGCCCCGGCCTGATCCACGCCGGCACCACCCCACCACCAGGAGCACCACCCTTGCGAAAACTCACCCACTTCGAACAGCCGGGCTACCGGCACGTCCCGGTCATCGTGACCGCCGGCGCCATCCATACCCTGGCCGCCGACCGGCCGCACGCCGACGCCATGCTGATGTACGGGCCGGACATCGTTGCCACCGGAACCCTGGCCGAATGCCGTGAGGCGGCAGCCGAAATCTCCCCGGCCGAGCCCGTGATCCGGGACCTTGGCAGCGCCGTCGTCGTTCCCGGCTTCATCGACCCGCACGCCCACCCGCTGATGCTCGGCCAGATGATGAGCTGGGTGGACTGCGGTCCAGCCCACGCCGCCAGCATCCCGGAGATCGTGGCGCTGCTGCGCGCGGCAGCGGAGACCGCGCCGGCCGGGCTGCCGGTGCGCGGCTTCGGCTACGAGCACCGGAACCTGGCCGAAGGCCGGCACCCGCGCAAGGAGGAGCTGGACCAGGTGGCCACGGACCGCGAGGTCTACCTGATGAACGCCTCCGGCCACGGCGGCGTGGTCAACTCCTACACGTTCGAACTGCACGGGGTCACCCGGGACACCCCGAACCCGGCCGGCGGGGAGTTCTTCCGCGACGCCGACGGCGAACTGACCGGCGAACTGTCCGACGCCGCCTGCAACATCCTCACCGGGCTCGGCGGCGTGAAGATCGGGCACCACGGACCCAACTTCCACCTGGCGGACGAGCCGGAAGAGCACCTGCGCCAGCTGCGCGCGGCCCAGGAGAACTTCCTGGCCGGCGGGGTGACCACCATCGGCGACTGCCAGGTCTCCAAGCGCGAGTTCGACATGTACCTGCGTTTGGCGGAGGCGAACCAGCTCAAGACGCGCATCAACATGTACCTGCTCTCCCACCTGCTGGACGAGGCCCTGGAGATGGGCCTGCACGGGCAGTTCGGCAACGCCCACCTGAGCTTCGCCGGCATCAAGCTCTACGCGGACGGGACTCTGGGCGGCTGGACCGCCTACTTCCCGGACGGCTACGTGGGCGATCCCTGCCGCACCGGCCAGCTCTACCACGAGCCGGCCGACTACGCGGAACTGATCCGCAAGGCCCATCTGGCCGGCCTGCAGACGGCCACGCACGCGCAGTCCCCCACCGCGCTGGAGATGGTCATCTCGGCCATCGAGGCCGCCCAGGCTGAACGGCCGGACCCCGATGCCCGGCATCGGATCGAGCACTGCGGCCTGCCTACCGGCGGGCAGATCGCCCGGATGGCCGCCGCCGGCATCTACCCGGTGAACCAGCCGCAGCACTATTACAACTGGGGCGAGGGGGTCAAGGACGCGATCGGCACCCCCGGTGAGCGGTTCAACCCGCTGGGCGAGTTCCTCGACGCCGGCGTCACCGTGACCATCAGTTCCGATGCCCCGGTGGCCGACCCCCGTCCACTGGAGGCCATCCAGGCCGCCGTCACCCGCGTCACCCGGCAGGGGCACCGTCTAGGCCCGGACTCGCTGCGGATCCCAGCCTACGAGGCGCTGCTGGCGCACACCCTCAACGGCGCCCGCGCGCTGGGCCGCGAGGACGAACTGGGTTCGCTGGAGCCGGGCAAGCGCGCGGACTTCGCCGTGCTGGCCGCGGACCCGCTGGCCGTCGACGCCGCGGAGATCGCCGCGATCCCGGTGCTGCAGACCTGGGTCAACGGCGTCTGCCAGTTCACGGCGCAGACCGCCGGCACGGAAACCGCGGCCGCTGCCGCGGCACTCTAGGAAGACAGGACCAACATGCAGACGCTTGACCTGGCCGGGGCCTCCGTAGCCGCCGGCATCCCCACCAACAACGCCGGACTGGCCGTCATGACGGTACTGCGCAGCTACGGCATCGACACCGTCTTCGGCATTCCGGGCACCCACAACCTGGAGTTCTACCGGCACCTGGCACCGCTGGGCATCCGGCCCGTGACCAGCCGGCACGAACAGGGCGCCGGCTACGCGGCGGACGGCTGGGCCCAGCAGGCGGGTCTGCCCGGCGTCGTCATCACCACCTCCGGACCGGGCCTGCTCAACGCGCTGTCGGCCGCCGGCACCGCGTACTGCGAGTCCCGGCCGCTGATCGTGCTTTCCCCCGGCGTGCCCGAGGGCGAGGAGTTCGCCGACATCGGCGCACTGCACGAGACGAAGGACGCGACCGGCGCGGCCGGGTCGATCATGGAGTGGAGCCGCCGCGTCCACAGCGCCGCTGAGGCGGTCGGGGCCATCCACGAGGCGTTCGAACTGTTCCGCTACGGCCGGCCCCGGCCGGTGCACCTCGAGGTGCCGCTGAACGTGCTCGAGGGCCCCAACGACTGCCCGCCGGAGCTGCTGCAGGCGCGGCCGCTGCACGCACCCGCCGGGGCCGACGCCGGCCAGGTCGCTGCGGCGGCGCAGGTGCTGCGCGCGGCCGACTGCCCGGTGATCCTGGCCGGCGGCGGTTCGCTGCGCGCCGGCGCCGCCCTGACCCAGCTGGCCGAACTCCTGCAGGCGCCGGTGGTGACCACGCTCAACGGCAAGGCCGCCGTGCCCGAGGACCACCCGCTCTCCCTGGGCTCGAACATCCGCCTCTCCGGCGCCCAGGACCTGTGCAGCAACGCGGACGTGCTGCTGGTCATCGGCTCCAAGGTCGGCGAAGCGGAGATGTGGGGCGGCCGGGTCGCCCCGCACGGCACCGTCATCCGGGTGGACATCCTCGATTCCCAGCTGGGCAAGAACGTCCGGGCCGATGTCGGTCTGGTCGGCGACGCCGCCGCCGTCGTCCCCCAGCTCGTGGCAGCGCTGGACGGGCACGCGGCGGAGGCTGTGGACCTGGACCCGATCCGGGCCGATCTGGCGGCGGAAGCACGGGCCGTCTCCCCGCTGCTGGTCAGCGTTGCCGAGACCATCGCCGCGGCCGTTCCCGCAGACACCATCATTGGCGGGGATTCCTCACAGATCACCTACTTCGGCACCTCCACCTTCATCCCGCAGCAGCGGCCGCACAGCCTGCTCTACACCCCCGCGTACGCCACCCTGGGCTATGGGCTGCCGGCCTCTATCGGCGCCAGGATTGCCGCGCCGGACCGCCCGGTGCTCGCCGTCGTCGGCGACGGCGCCCTGATGTTCGCAGTGCAGGAACTGGCCACCGCGGTCGAACAGCGCGTGGACCTGACGGTGGTCTGCGTGGACAACGGCGGCTACGGCGAGATCCGGCAGAACGAAGCCGACCGCGGGATCGCCCCGGTCGGAGTGGACCTGGCCCAGCCGGACTGGGCCGCCCTCGCCGGCGCCTTCGGCGGAAACGGCCGCCGCGTCTCCAGCCTGGCCGGACTCGCCGCCGCGCTGCGCGACGCGCTCGACGCCGGCGGGCTGCAGCTGATCCATCTTCCGCTCGCCGCGCTGGCCGGCGAGTGAGCACCTAACTGTTTCCAAGGAGAACCATGACAGAGACCCTGAGCACCCCGGCAGCCGGACTGACGGCGGAGGCCAAGGCCACCGCCCGGCAGTGGGTGGACGAAAACATGCCCCGGCTCAGCCAGTGGCACCGCCATATCTGGGAACTGGCCGAACCGGCCTGGCGCGAGTACCGGTCCGCCGCCTGGTACGTGGAGCGGCTGCGCGCCGAGGGCTTCGACGTCGAAGAGGCCTCCGGCGGGATGCCCACCGCCTTTGCCGCCGAATGGAGCCAGGGCCCCGGCCCGGTGCTGCTCACCTACGCCGAGTACGACGCCGTGCCCGGCAACTGCCAGGCCGCCGGCCACGAGGAGGCCCCGCGCGAGGGCCTGAGCGAATTCGCCCCCGGGCACACGGATCCGCACTCGGCGCTGGGCATCTCCACCCTGGCCGGGCTGCTGGCCACCAAGCACGCCATGGAAGTGCACGGCATCGCCGGGACACTAAGGTACACCGGCGAGCCGGCCGAAAAGGTCCAGGGCTCCAAGGTGGTGCACGGCCTGCGCGGCTATTACGACGGCGTGGATGCGATCGTGAGCTTCCACCCGTTCTACATGCTGCCGCTGTGCAATACGGCTCGCTGGGACACCCAGTGCGGCAGCTACTACAGCAAGGTCTACACCTTCGTCTGCGACCAGCCGGAAAGCTGGCAACTGTCGGCCAACCCCAACTCCCCCATCCCCGCCTCGCACTCGGCCGCCCGCGCCCCGGGAGCCAACGTGGCGCTGATGCAGATGTACACCAGTTCGCGCGTCATGCAGGACGCCATGCTGCCCAGCTTCGGCGGCTGGTCCCTCTCGGACGCGATCTTCACCCACGGCCAGGCCACCGCCGACAACCTGCCCGCCCGGATCGCCCAGATCCAGTACTCCTGGCGCTGCCCCACGCTCGAGATGGCCGAGCATGTGCTTGCCGTGCTGGACCGCAATGCCGGACACGCCGCCGCGATGGCGCACTGCCGGCTGGAGACCACCTGGGTGGCCCGCAACCGGCCCGGCCGTACCAACCATGTGCTCGCCGAGGCGCTCTATGCGAACCTGGAACAGGTCGGCGCCCCGCAGTACGGTCCGGAGGCCGTGGCCGCCGCGCAGAAGATCCAGCAGAACCTGGGCCTGGACCCGATGGACAAGCCGTTCCTCGAGGAATGTGAACAGCTCATCAGTCCACAGGACGCCGAGGCCGCGCTGCGGGAACACCTGGCGCCGTGGCAGAAGAACTGGACCAGCGACGACTATGTGGAAATGACCCACTATGCCCCCACCGTGCGCTTCTACGTCTCCCGGCCCGCGCTTAAGCCGGCCCCCGGAGCCGGCGCGTACCCCGGCTGGGTGATGAACGCGCTCGGCGGCATCCCGGAGACCATCGACCCGACCATCGAAACCACCGGAAAGACCATCGCCGGCACCTTCCTTGACCTGCTCACCAGGCCGGAGATGCTGACCGCGGCGAAGACGGAGTTCGACCGGCGCGTGGCCGAGGAGCCGATGCCGGCGCTGCTGCCGGCCGACTTCATGCCGCCGACAGAGCTGGCCTGGCCCGACTATGCGACGGACCGCTCGGGCACCCGGGTCTGGCATCCGAAGGGCATCTAAGACAGGAGAACCGTTCATGACCGCCGCTGCCGCGGCCGAGCGGGCGTGCCGGTCCTGGCAGGGCGTGCCGATCGGGTCGCGGCCCGGATCGGCGGACTGTTCACCGAACGGGCTCGGGCTTCGGCCGCGACCCCGGGCCCCTGGGCATGGACGAATTCGTCAACAAACGACTGCTCTACATCGCAGGCTAAACCGCCCGAAACCGCCATGACGGCGGCGGGGACCCGCACCGGCGGGTCCCCGCCGCCGTCGTCAGGTCAGAACCGGAACCTCAACCTGCCGGTGGAAGGGGCTGTCCTCGTCTAGTAGTCCGGGTTGCTGGGCACCACCAGCCCGGTCTCGTAGGCGTAGACCACTGCCTGCACCCGGTCGCGCAGGTGCAGCTTGGCCAGGATCCGGCGCACGTGGGTCTTCACCGTCGCCTCGGAGAGGAAGAACCGGTGGGCGATCTCGGCGTTGGACAGGCCCTCGGCGATGGCCTCGAGCACTTCCTGCTCGCGCGGGGTCAGGTCATCCAGCAGCGGGTCCCGCTGCGGCGGCGGGGCCCCGGCGCCGGTCCCGGCCGGAAGCCCGCGGACATAGGTCTCCAGCAGCCGCTGGGTGACCCGCGGCGCCACCACGGCGTCGCCGCTGGCCACCAGCCGCACCGCGGCCACCAGCTCCGCCGGCGCCACATCCTTGAGCAGGAAGGCGCTGGCGCCGGCCTGCAGCCCGGCGAAGGCGTACTCGTCCAGATCGAAGGTGGTCAGGATGATGATCCGGGCGCCGTGCGCCCCGGCGATCTGCCGGGTGGCCTCGATGCCGTCCATCACCGGCATCCGCACGTCCATCAGCACCACGTCCGGCTCCAGCTGCGCGGCCAGGCGCACCGCCTCGGCGCCGTCGGACGCCTCGCCGGCCACCTCGACGTCGTCCTCGCCCTCCAGGATCAGCCGGAAGCCCATGCGCAGCAGGGGCTGGTCATCCACCAGCAGCACCCGCACGGGGCCGGGCTGCCCGGCCTGTCCCTCGACCTCGTGCGGATCAGTTTCCGGGTTTGCTGTTGATGTCATTCTTGCCCTCCCCTGGCCAGAACAGTGTTGCTTCGACAATCCATCCCTCGCCGTGGCGGCTCGGACCGCTCACCACGGTGCCGTTGTACAGCGCGGCACGCTCGTGCATGCCCGCGATCCCCTGCCCGGCCCCCAGCGACCTCGCCGGTACCGTGCCCCGGCCGTCGTCGGCCACCCGGACGTGGATCCGGCTGCCCTCCCGGGTGAGGGCCACCTCCACCTGGGACAGGCCGCGCGCGTAGCGCAGCGCGTTGGTCAGGGACTCCTGGATGATCCGGTACACGGTGAGCCTGAAGTTGGCGTCCTCCGGCAGCTCCGGGCCGGTGACCATCAGGCGCAGCGGCAGCCCGGCGGCGCGGAACCCCTCGACCAGGCTGGCCAGCTGCCCCTCCCCCGGCACCGGCTCCAGCGGCGCCGCCGTCCCGCCGTCCTCGCGCAGCACGCCGAGCACGCGGCGCATGTCCGCCAGCGCCGTCCTGCCGGTCATCGAGAGCTGGTCCAGTACCTCGCCGGCGCGGTCCGGGTCCTTGCGTACGACGACGGCGGCGCCGTCCGAGAGCGCGATCATCACCGAGAGCGAGTGGGCGACCACATCATGCATGTCGCGGGCGATCCGGGTACGCTCGCTGGCCGAGGCCAGCCGGGCGTGCTCGGCGGCCCAGCGGGCCACCTCCTCCTCGTGCAGCCGGTCCCGGCGGATCATGCTGCCGATGCCGGTGGCGATCAGGTTGGCGGCTCCGACGAAGGCGGCAATCAGCCAGCCCACGTAGTCCAGTTCGCCCGAGGCCAGCTCCTGGGCCACTTCGGCCGCAACCGCCGGGTCCCGCTGGACCAGCGCCGGCAGGAAGAGACCGAAGAGCAGCATCGCCGGCAGGCTGGACGCCGCCATGGCCAGCAGCGCGAAGGGGGTGGGCCGGGCAACGGCCACCGCATACAGGGCGAACCACATGCTCAGGGTGGCGGTCTGTCCGGTGGGCTGGACGAAGATCAGCAGCAGTTCCAGCACCGTGACGGCGGCCAGCACCGTGACCGGCAGGCGCCGGCGCAGCAGCAGCACGGCACCGATCAGCAGAACCATGACCAGGGCCGCGGGCCGGCCGGCGAAGGCCGCCTCGAAGCCGGTCTGGAGCGAGAAGAGCAGATAGCTCCCGGCGATCAGCCAGTCCATGGCCACCGGCCGGCGGCGGAAGAAGCGGCGCAGCGGCCCGCGCCGCCGGGCCGCCAGCTCGGTAAAGGAGACAGCGGCCGGCCGTTCCGCCGCCTCCTTGATGCTCGTCATTTCCCCCACGGGGAAAGCCTAGCCTGTCGGCGGACACCGGCCCTGGCCGCGGTTCCTACACGGTGAAGGCAGCGGTGCGCGGAATCCTGGCCTGGTGCGCCCACGCGTGGCACGCTCCCGCGTTACAGGTAACAATTGTTTCGTGGGTGTCAGGGCACGGGTCAGCGAAGACCGCCGGCGGATGCGCGGGCAGGGCTACCGGCCCATCCAGATCTGGGTGCCGGACGTGCGGGCACAGGGATTCAGCGCCGAAGCGCACCGCCAGGCCGCCGCCGTGGCCGCTGCGGAGCGCGACTCGGATGATCAGGCGTTCATCGAGGCAGTCTCTGCCCCGTGGGATGAGGAATGACCCGCGGCGAGCTCTGGACCGTGGCCGGCGGCGTCGATGCGTCGAAGCCCCGCCCGGCCCTCATCATCCAGGACGACCGGTTCGATGCCACGGAGTCGGTCACGGTCCTTCCCCTGGCCACTACTCTGGTTGACGATCGACAGGCCCACCACAGTGCGCCGGTCCAGCGTCCAGGGCCGGATCGGCAGGCTGACAACTTCCCAGCTGGTGAGCGTCGAGAGGGCGCTGCTCGTCTTCCTCGGCCTCGCGGGATAGGCGGCGTCGGGCCGTCCACGGCCCGGTCCGCCGCCAGGTCCACGGCCTGGACCTCAGGGCCGGGTGAGGTAGTTATGCACCTCGACGAAGCTGACATTGGGCGGTGCCGGAAACCCGGCCTGTTCGGTCAGGGGGCCGATCTTGTCCCGGGCGAAAGCCTCGAACTGGCTTTTGTCCTCCCACACATCGGTGACCCGGACGCCGTCGTCGTTGGCGGTCACCCAGTGGAAAATACACCCGGGCTCGGTGTGCGTGCCGCCCGGCGACATGCCCATCAGCTCAATGGCCTTGTCGTACTGCGCCAAGGTGCCCCCTGGGAACTCCACGATGACTGCAATTGCCATGACCGGCTCCTAACCTGTGAGGTATTCATGACCTTGGAGAGCCCCCGAGAGCGATCCTGTGCATCGTAGATCCGCCGGGGGTTGCAGTCAATGAAACGCCCGGGCGCAGGAAGGAGCCCCGGCGGGCCAAGGCCTGCCGGGGCTCCCGTCCGCCGGGCGCTTAGACGTCGCGGCGCTTGATCACCACCGCGGCGGCGGCGAGCAGGACTGCGGACCAGGCGGCCATGACCAGCCCGCCCTGCAGCTGGGTCAGGTCGCCGTCGGCAATCTGCAGTGCCAGCAGCTGGCGTCCGGCGTTGGAGGGCAGGTACGGCAGCGTGTCCTGGATCCAGTCCAGCTGGATGAAGCCGAGCACCATCGGCACGATCAGGAACAGCACCACCAGTGCGACGATGCCGCCGGCGCTGTTGCGCATCAGGGCGCCCAGGGCCAGGGCGATCAGCGAGGCCAGCGCCAGGTAGACCCCGGACAGCAGCATCGAGGGCACCAGGTTCTCCACGTCCAGGCCGAACTCCTGCCCGTACTGGGCCAGGATCGGCTGCATCAGGAAGTAGGTGGCGAAGCTGGAGACAACGCCGACGACGGCGGCGACCAGCGCGATCACCAGCGCCTTGGCGAACAGCGGCGAGAGCCGGTCCGGTACCGCGGTCATGGTGGAGCGGATCATGCCGGTGGAGTATTCGGAGGCGATCAGCAGCACGCCCAAGGAGCCGATGATCAACTGGCCGAAGTCGATCCCGCCGGTGGTCATCATGTACAGCAGCTGCGGATCCAGGCCCACCGCGGCGGGGTCCTGGCCCTCGGCGGCGAGCTCCTCGAGCCCGGAGCCGACGCCCCAGCCGCCGAGCAGGCCGATGCCGACCATGACCACCACGGTGGTGGCCAGCAGGATCCAGGTCGAGCGCAGGGTGGTGAACTTGATCCACTCGGCATGCAGGGTGCGGAGGAAGTTGACGCCGCTGCCGGCGGCGGGGCGGACGGCCGGGGTGCCGGCCGGACGGTTCTGCACGGTGGAAGTGCTCATCGGTGGCTACTTTCCTGCCGCGGCGGTGCCGGCGGCAATATCGTCGTGGATGCCGGACAGGTCGCCCGAGTGGTATTCGACCTCGTCGCGGGTCAGGTCCAGGTAGGCCTCCTCCAGCGAGGCCTGCAGCGGGGTCAGCTCGCAGACGAGCACCCGGTGCTCCAGCGCCGCCTGCGCGATGGCCCGCGGCTCGATGCCGGAGACCTCGAGCAGCCCCGCCTCGCGGGCCTCGATGGTGACCCCGGGCCCGGCCAGCGCACCGGTCAGCAGGTTCGCACCCTCGGCGCTGTCGGTACGGACCCGGGTCCGCGCCCGGCCGCGGCCGTCCAGGATCTCCTGCACGGAAGCATCGGCGATGATCCGGCCGCGGCCAATCACGATCAGGTGGTCGGCGGTCTGGGACATCTCGCTCATCAGGTGCGAGGAGAGGAACACGGTGCGCCCCTCCGCCGCCAGCGAGCGCGCCAGGGTGCGCACCCAGAGCACGCCCTCCGGGTCCAGGCCGTTGACCGGCTCGTCCAGGATCACCGTCTGCGGATCGCCCAGCAGCGCCGCGGCGATGCCCAGGCGCTGGCCCATGCCCAGCGAGAAGCCGCCCACGCGCTTGTTGGCCACGGCGCCGAGCCCGGTCAGCTCGATGACGTCGTGGACCCGCTTGCGCCCGATGCCGTGGGTGGCGGCCATCGCCCGCAGGTGGTGGTAGGCGCTGCGCGAGGTGTGCACCGCCTTGGCATCCAGCAGCGCGCCGACCTGGCGCAGCGGCGCCTTGTGCCGGGCGTAGGGCAGGCCGTTGACCGTGACGCGGCCGGCGGTCGGCGCGTCCAGGCCCATGATCATCCGCATGGTGGTGGACTTGCCCGCGCCGTTCGGGCCCAGGAAGCCGGTGACCTTGCCGGGCTGGACCGTGAAGGAAATGTCCTGCACGGCTGGCTTGCCGCCGTAGACCTTGACCAGGCCTTGTGCCTCGATCATCTGAACCGTCCTTAGGAGTGAAGGGACCCGGAGCACCCGGGCGGCGGCAGCGTGCCGCACCAACACCTCCACGCTACGGACCGGGCCGGCCGGGCACATGGCTCCCCGGGCTGATCTTCGGCGGCGGGGACGTAGTCCTCAAGGATGACCCCGGGTCGGCGCCAGGGTGGGTGCATGCGGTGGTTGAACGGTCATGCTCAGTATGCTTCGCTTGTGCCATTCCCTTCCGACAGGAGTGCGATCATGAAAGCCATCGTTTTCGGCGCCGGACTGGCCGTGGGCTTCGTTCTCGGCGCCCGCGCCGGCAGAGGCAGCTACGAGCAGCTCAAGACGCGGGCGCGGCAGGCCTGGGAAAGCCCGACGGTCCAGTCGAAGGTGTCCGGCGCGGCTTCGGCGGTCAAGGACAAGGCGCCCGAAGCCCAGGAACACCTCAAGGAAGCGGTGAAGAAGGCCGGGGACAGCATCTCCGGCGCACTCCACCGCGGCCACCCGGAGCAGGCCAGCTACACCGGGCGGCCGGCGGCGACGCTGGAAAATCCGGTCATCACCGAGCCCGGGTCGGACCGGACCGACACCGACTAAGGCGGCCCGGGCGGCCGGCTGCGGCGGGTTTAGGGCCGGCCGGCCTCCCGGTGTACGGTATGGCCTATGCGGCTCAGTGGCCCCGCCGGGGCAGCGTTGCGGCGGTTCGCCCCCGCCCATCCGGCCCAGGTAATCGTCCTGGGGTTTGCCGGAGCCATTGCCGCAGGCACCCTCGTCCTGATGCTGCCGGCGGCCAAGCACGGGCCGGGCGGCGCGTCCCTGCTCGAGGCGCTGTTCACCTCCACCTCGGCGGTCTGTGTGACCGGGCTGAGCACCGTGGACGTGGAGCATTTCTGGACCCCGTTCGGGCACGCCGTGATCATGGTGCTGATCCAGGTCGGCGGCTTCGGCGTGATGTCCTTCGGCACCCTGCTGGGGGTTTTGCTGGCCCGGCGGCTGGGCCTGCGGTCCCGGATTTCGACGGCGGCGGAGACCCGCAGCGCGGGCTTCGGGGACGTTCGCGCGGTGCTGCTGGGCGTGCTGCGGGTCAGCCTGGCCACCGAGGCCGTGATTGCCGCGGTGCTCACGGTGCGCTTCACCACCGGCTACGGCTATTCCCTCGGGGACGGGCTGTGGCACGGGATCTTCCACGCCGTCGCGTCCTTCAACAACGCCGGCTTCTCCCTGTACGCGGACAACCTGATCGGCTTCGTCGGGGATCCGTGGATCTGCCTGCCCATCGCCGCCGGCATCATCATCGGCGGTCTCGGCTTCCCGGTCCTCTTCGAGCTGCGCCGGCACTTCCGCAACCCGCTGCGCTGGACCATGACCACCAAACTGGTGCTCTCCGGCACCGTCGTCCTGCTGGCCGCCGGCACCGTCTTCATCACCGCCCTGGAATGGAACCAGCCCGGATCCCTCGGCCCGCTGCCGCCGGAGCAGAAGGTGCTGGCCGGGTTCTTCCAGTCCACCGTCACCCGCACCGCCGGGTTCAACAGCGTGGACATCGGCCAGATGCACCCGGTCACCTGGCTTTTCATGGACATCCTGATGTTCATCGGCGGCGGCTCGGCCGGTACCGCCGGTGGGCTGAAGATCACCACCTTCGCGGTGCTGTTCTTCATCATGCGCGCCGAAATCCGCGGCGAGACCGTGGTGAACGTCTTCAACAAGCGGCTCTCCCGGTCCGTGCACCGCGAGGCGATCACGGTGGTGCTGCTCGCCGTCGGCCTGGTGGTCGCGGCCACCATGGCCCTGATGCTGCTCGAGGGCCGGTTCGGCCTGGACCGGCTGCTGTTCGAATCCGTCTCCGCCTTCGCCACGGTGGGGCTGACCACCGGCATCACCGGCCAGCTGGCGCCGGCGGGGCAGCTGGTGCTGATCCTGCTGATGTTCGTCGGCCGCCTCGGCCCGGTGACGCTGGCCTCCGCACTCGCGCTGCGCCAGCGCCCGGTACTGTTCGAATTCCCGAAGGAAAGGCCCCTCATTGGCTAGGACCGGACATTTCACTCCCCACGGCGGCAGGCGCGCGCTGGACGCCGTCGCCGTCATCGGTCTGGGCCGCTTTGGCGGTGCGCTGGCCCTGGAGCTGGAGGCGGCGGGCACCGAGGTGCTCGGCGTCGACATGCGCGAAGAGACGGTGCAGGCCTACAACGGGCTGCTCACCCACGTGGTGCGCGCGGACTCGACCAAGGAGGAGGTGCTGCGCCAGCTCTCCGTGCCGGAGTTCGACCGCGTCGTCGTCGGCATCGGCACCGATGTGGAGGCGAGCATCCTGACCACCTCCCGGCTACTGAAGTTCAAGCACCCGGAGATCTGGGCGAAGGCGATCAGCGAGCCGCACGCGGAAATCCTGGAGCAGCTCGGCGTGCAGCACGTCATCCGCCCCGAGCACGACATGGGCAGGCGCGTGGCCCACCTGGTCCGGGGCACGATGCGGGACTATGTCGAGTTCGAGGACGATTACGTGATGACCCGCACCAGTCCGCCGGCGGTGGCGCAGAACCGGCCGCTGGGCGTGCTGGGCATCCGCGACGCCTTCGGGGTGACGGTGGTGGCGGTCAAGCGGCAGGGCGGCAAATGGGAGCACACCACGGCACAGACGGTGCTGTACGCCGACGACGAAATCATCGTGGCCGGCCCCAGGGACAAGGCCGAAGACTTCAGCCAGCGCCCGGTCGTCTAGGGACGCCGGGCACGTCCGCCCGGTCGGAGGCCGGCGGCCCGGTCAGCCGCGCCGCTGTTCGCGGGCGGCGGGCGCGGCCAGGGCGGAGACGGTGATCAGCACCGCCACTGCCAGCAGGGAATTGCGCACGCCCACGTGCTGGCCCAGGAAACCCAGGAACGGCGGCCCGGCCAGGAACGCGACGTAGCCCAGGGTGGACACCACCGAGACGCGGCCGGCGGCCCGGGCCGGGTCCTCCGCGGCCGCGGACATGCCCAGCGGAAAGCCCAGCGCCGCCCCGAAGCCCCACAGCACCGCACCGACGAGCGCCAGCGGCAGGTTCGGCGCCAGCACAAAGAGCAGCAGGCCGGCCAGCGCCGCGGCCAGCCCCAGCCGTAGCACCGGCACCCGGCCCAGCCGGTCCACCACCCGGCCGCCGGCCAGTCGCACCGCCGTCATCGCGGCGACGAACACGGCGAACACCAGCGCGCCCTCGGCCGCGCTGGCGCCCAGCCCGTCCACCGCGGCCTTGGCAATCCAGTCATTCGCCGCGCCTTCGGTCAATGCGGCGCCGAGCACGACGACGCCGATCAGCACCGTGCGCGGCTCCCGCCAGGCGCCGAAGCCTCTGGCGCCCGCGGCGGCGGCGTGCGCCGCGGGCCGGGGCGGCAGGAACGCCCGCGGCAGCGCGAGCGCCGCCGCGGCCACCAGCACCGCCAGGCAGGCCAAGTGCGCGGACAGCGGCACCTGCAGCGCCGACAGCCCGGCGCCGGCCAGGGCACCGGCGAACGCGCCCAGGCTGAAGGCGGCATGGAACTGGGGCATCACCGTGCGCCGCAGCTGTCGCTCCACGTCCGCGCCCTCGATATTCATCGCCACGTCCCAGCAGGCGATGCCCACGCCGAGGCCGAACAGCGCGGCCGCCGCGGCCGGCACGAGGACGGCCTGCAGCGCGCCGGCCAGCCCGAGCATCGCCAGCGCCACCAGCACCCCGCCGGCACGGACGGTGTTCGCGGTGCCCAGCCGCGCGGCCAGCGGCCCGGCCAGCGGCAGCACGAGTACCGAGCCCAGTCCCAGCACCAGCAGCAGCACGCCGATCTGGCCGGGACCGATGTCCAGCGTCTGGGCCGCGGCCGGGATGCGCGCGGCCCAGCTGGCGAAGGCCAGGCCGTTGAGGAAAAAGACGGCAAGGGTCGCAGAGCGGGCGGTGGCGGCGGTTTCCCGGAGCAGGTCGCTGGCAGGCATCCCTCCAGTCTGCCAGTCCGGATCCGGGTCCGGCACCGGTCGGCAGGTTCCGAACGGCAGGCTCCGGACAGACGAAATGGTCTGAAGCGCCTTCCCCCGAATATGCGCTTCAGACCATTTCGTTGTGCAGCAGCCGCGAATTACCGGTGTTCCCACCGCGGCCGGATGGCTCCGGCCGCCCCCAACTAAGTTGAAGCTGCTGCCGGCCGGAACCGGGTTCCCTTCGGAATGCCGTTTCCTGGCCGACACCTCCATGGTGCGGCGCAATGGCGCGTTTCACCAGAGCCCGGCCACCCTAGTTCGCAAACGCTGGGGTAGCTGCTCCATACGCCGCCTCGGCCTATCCCTGCGGTCCGAGGGCGGCCGGGAGCTGCCGGCGGGAGGAAATCCGCAGCTTGGCAAAGGACCGGGACAGGTGCCACTCGACGGCCTTGATGGTGATGAACAGCTCCGCGGCGATCTGCCGGTTGGTCAGCCCCTTGGCCGCCAGCGAGCAGACGCGGAACTCCGCCGGGGTGAGCCGGTCCGCCGGGTTGTCGGCCAGGATCGGCAGCGAGGTCTCCTGGGCAGCCAGCAGGGTTGCCATCCGGCGGGCCACGCGGGCGGCCCCGATGCGGTTGCCCAGCACCAGGGCCCGGCGCGCGGCGGCCAGTCCCTCGGCGCGTCGGCCGCCGTCGTCCGTCTCCGGTGCACCCAGGCACAGCTCGGCCAGGTCGGCCAGGGCCAGCGCCGCCTCGTAGCGCCCCTCATGGGCCTCCAGCAGGGCGACCGCTTCGCGCAGCATCGCCGCGGCGGTGTGCTGCGGCTGGGCCAGGGCGGCGCGCCGCAGCACGAAGCCGATGCCCCGCGGGGCGCCGTAGGCCCGGGCCCGGGCGAGGGCGTCCTCCGCCAGCGCCGCGGCATACTCGCGGTGTCCGGCACGTGCCGCCGCCTCGATCGCCGCCCGGATCCACGGTCCCAGGGTCGGGCCGATGCCCTCGGCCAGGTCCATCGCGGAGGTGAAGTGCTCCAGCGCCGCCGCCGGCCGCCCGCGGGCCGCTTCGGCCAGCCCGTGCAGGTGCAGTGCCGTGGCCTGGACCAGCGGGGGTCCCTGGACCGGCAGCGGGACCCGGGCCAGCACGCCGTCCAGGGCATCCAGGTCGTCGCGGGCGATGTAGACCTCCGCCAACATCACGCAGGCCGCCTCCAGATAGGTCCGCCAGCCCAGGTCGGCGGCCCGCATGCTGGCCTCCAGGTCCACCTGCGCCAGGCGCAGCCGGCCCCGGTTCAGCTGCACCGCTCCGCGGCAGTAGGCCAGCGTGGCGTGGGCCATCACCGCCGAATCCGCCCGGGCCTCGGCGATCGCCGCGTCCAGCAGCTGCAGCGCCGCGGCGTCCTCCTCGGCCCCGTTCAGCGCCCCGGTGGCGTAGTTGATCATGCTGGACTCGGCCCCGTTCTCCGCCAGCAGCTTGCCGCCGGCCACGGCCCGCACCGCCAGCCCGCCGCTGCGCCGGGCGTCCTGGCCGGCGGCGGTCAGTCGCAGCGCCTCCTGCACCAGCAGCAGCCGGTCGCTGGGCCCGTCCTCGGCCGGATCCTGCGCCAGCACCTGGTCCAGCTGCACCGCGTACTCATCGGCGAACTGCAGCTGCAGGAATCCGGCACCGGCAGCCAGGGCCACCGCGCGCCGGCGCAGTTCAACGTGCGCGCCGGGGTCGTTTTCCAGTTCCTTCAGGGCCAGCGCGTAGCTCTCGGCCGCCGGCTCCCACCTGCCGCTGTTGTAGAGGGTCTCGGCGAACTCGAGCAGCAGCCGGGCGCGGGCGTCGTGCCCCTCGGTCAGGGCCAGCGCCTGCCGGGCCAGCTCCTCGGCCCGCGGCCGTTGCCCGGCCAGCTCCTGGGCCTGGGAAGTCTGCACCAGCAGCTGCCGGCGCAGCTCCACCGGCAGCCCACGTTCGGCCAGGGCACGCTCGCCGAGCTGGGATGCCATCCCGCTGGCCCCCTTTCGGCGGGCATCCGCGGCGGCGGCGAGCAGGATCCGGGCGATACGCGGATCGGCCCCCGGGGCGGAGGCGAGCAGGTGGCCGGAAACGGCCGCCGCCCCCGCGCCGTCGGCCATCAGGACCTCCGCGGTGCGCCGCCGCAGCGCGGACAGTGCCGCCGGCTCCATCCCGGCCAGCAGGTTTTCGGCCACCAGCGCGTGCTGGACCCGGGGCCGCGGCCGCAGTGCGGAGAGGAACCGGCCCTCCTGCAGCCCGCGCAGGCCCGCGGCCACCGCCGCCGGCTCCAGCCCCAGGACCGCCGCCACGCGTGCCGCGGAAACCTCCTCGCCCAGAACGACGACGGCGGCGAGCACCTGGCGTTCCTGCTCCGGCAGCCGTTCCAGCCGCTGCCGCAGCACCGCGTCCTCGCAGCCGGCCGGATCCAGGTCCAGGCCGGGCTGTTCCCGCTCGAGCAGTTCGCGGATGAAGAACGGCAGGCCCCCGCTGGCCGCCTGCAGTCGCGTGGCGCTGACCGCCAGCGTGTCCTGCCGCCGGGCCGTCAGCCAGTTCTCGATCGCCTCGTGCGAAAGCGGCTGCAGCGGCCAGTGCAGTTCCGCGCCCGAGGCCAGCTCCTGCGGCGGCAGGTTCCGCCGCGCCCGGGGCTCGCCGGTCCCGCCGCTGCGCAGGCCGCGCAGCAGCAGGACCGGCACGTCCAGCAGCAGGCTGCCGACGTCCTGCAGGACCGCGAAGGACAGCTCGTCCAGCCACTGGGCGTCGTCGACCAGGGCGGCCACGGGCTGCTGCTGGCTCAGCGAGCGCAGCACCCAGGAGGCCGAATAGCTCAGGGCGGCCCGGCTGATGTCCACCTCGGGAGCGGTCAGAAAGCGGTGCAGCAGCTCGCCCTGGCCGTCGAACGGCGGTGTCCCGGCCGGCTGGGCCTGGGCCAGCGGGGCGAACCACTGCCACAGCATCGCGCCGGGCAGCTGCCGGAACTCGTCCCCGGCGGCCCGCAGCAGCGTCCAGCCGCAGGCCCGGGCATCCCGGCCGAGCTCGTCCAGCAGCGCGGTCTTGCCGATGCCGGACGGCCCGCTGACCGTCAGGCCGGCGTTCCGGCCCGCGGCAACGGAGTCCGCGAGCAGGCGCCATTGCGCCAGCTCCTGGTCCCGTCCGAAGATCCGCTGCTCTGCCACGGTTCCGATCCTAGGGCGGACCTGCAGCTTCGGGTAGGACGGCGCGGCCCAACCGCGGTCCTTCCCCCCATCTCCCCGACGCCCTCCCCTCCCCCTTCCTCCATCGGCTCGGCACATAGCGACCTTTTCCGGGCGGAAAAGGTCGCTATGTGCCGAATCGATGGAGGGGTGGAGGGGTTGGTTCGGGTTATTCGGCGACGCAGCGGTTGCGCAGTTCGCCGATGCCCTCGATCCGGGTGACCAGTTCGGCGCCGGCGGGGATCCATTCGCGCGGCTTCCGGGCCAGCCCGACGCCGGCCGGCGTGCCGGTGGCGATGATGTCCCCGGGCTCCAGGGTCATGAACTCGCTGATGTAGGCGACCAGCGCCGGGCAGGAGAAGATCAGGTCCGCGGTGGTGCCGGACTGCTTCTGCACGCCGTCGACCTCGCACTCCACGGCCAGCCCGGACTCCGGATCCAACTCGTCCGCGGTCACGATCACCGGGCCCCACGGGGTCATCCGGTCCCAGTTCTTGCCCTGGAACCACTCGGGGGTGCGGCCCTGCCAGTCCCGGACCGAGACATCGTTGAGCACGGTGTAGCCCAGGATCGCTTCGCGGGCCGCCGCCTCGTCCGCGTGCCGCACGGTGCTGCCGATGACGACGGTCAGCTCCGCTTCCCAGTCGATCTTGCTGCTGGCCGCCGGCATGACGACGTCGTCCGTGGGGCCCACCAGGGCATTGGCGAACTTGGTGAAGATGGTGGGGTACTTGGGTACCTCCTGGCCCACTTCTTCGGCGTGGGCGTAGTAGTTCAGGCCCGCACAGAGGATCTTGCCCGGGCGCAGGATCGGCGCCGCGAGGCTGCCGGCCTCCGGTGCCGCCCCCTGCTCGCCGGCCAGCGAGCGCCAGTCCGGCCGGGAGAGCAGCTCGCCGATATCCCCGGCCGGCAGGTAGGTGGTGACTCCCCCGTCCTGCCGGAATGCCTGCGTGGTCCCGTTCCGCCGCACCGTACCCAGACGCATCCAAACCTCCTGCGGGCGGCGCGCCGCCGCCGTCGTTGTTGCCGTTGTCCGGCGGAAAACCCGCCGCTGGCAGAATATCTGGTCGGCCCGGCGGGCCGGTCCCGGCCGCCCGGCCTACTGGGCGCGGATGATCCGCCGCTTCGTGGCTTCGGCGATTGCCGCGGTCCGGTTGTCCACGCCGAGCTTGGCGTAGATATGGACCAGATGGGTCTTGACCGTCGCCTCGGAAATGAACAGCTGCCGGGCAATGGCCCGGTTGCCCAGCCCGGTGGCCAGCAGCTCCACCAGCTGGACTTCGCGCGGGCTGAGCGCCGGCTGCGGATGGCGGATCCGGTCCAGCAGCCGGGCGGCCACTTCGGGGGCCAGGGCGGTGCGGCCGGCGGCGGCGGCCAGCACGGCCGCCCGGAGCTGGTCCGGCGGCGCGTCCTTGAGCAGGTAGCCGCTGGCGCCGGCCTCAACCGCCGCCAGGATGTCTGCATCGGTGTCGTAGGTGGTCAGGATCAGCACCGGCGGCGCCGGTTCACCGGCGGCCTCCCGGGACCTGATCCGGGTGGTGGCGGCCACGCCGTCCATGCCGGTGCCCATCTGCAGGTCCATCAGCACCACGTCCGCGGGCTCGCCGAGCAGCTGCAGGCGGTCCAGTTCCTTCAGCGCCGCCGCCCCGTCGGCGGCCTCGGCCGCCACGGTCATCCCCTCGAAGCCGGAGAGCAGGGCGCGCAGTCCGGCGCGCACCACCGGATGGTCATCCACCAGCAGGATCCTGATGCTCATGCCTGCCGGCCTCCGGCGTTTCCGGCCACCGGTGCCGGGCCGGAGGTTCCGGCCAGTGGCAGCCGGATCGCCACCACGGTCCCCTCGCCCGGGGCGGATTCGACGGCCAGGCTGCCGCCGAGGGCCGCCACCCGGTCCCGCAGCGCGACGAGGCCGAAGCCGGTGCCGTCGGCGCGCAGGCCCGCGGCGGACGGATCGAAGCCGGCGCCGTCGTCGTAAATATCCAAGGTGACGTCCTCGGCCAGGAAGCCGAGGCTGACGACGGCGGTGCCCGCCTTCGCGTGCGCCGCCACGTTCGCCAGGCTTGCCTGGGCGGCGCGCAGCAGGGCTGCCTCGTAGCGGGGCGGCAGCTGCACCGGCTCGCCGTCCAGGTTGAAACGGCAGCGCAGCTCCTGTCCCATGGCGCCGGCCCGGGCCTGGGCCGTCTCGCAGAGGCGCCGCAGCTCCGCCGCCAGCGCACCGTCTGCCGCCGGGTCCCGGCCCGGCCCGGCTGGCTGGACGGACGCGAGGCCGCGGACAAACCGCCGGGCCTCGGCCAGGTTGTCGGCTGCCGTCTGTTCCACCAGGCGGATCCGCTCCGCCGCCGTGGGCGCCTGGCCGGCGTCGAGCGCCGCAGCCGCCGACCGCGACACCAACACAATGCTGGAGAGGCCCTGGGCGAGGGTGTCGTGGATTTCGCGGGCCAGCCGGGACCGCTCGGCCAGCATCCCGGCCTCGTGCTGGGACTGGGCCAGCTCGGCCCGGGTCCGGCGCAGCTCGGCGAGCGCCCGCCGCTGGTTCTCGGCATCGAGGTAGAGGGCACGGTAGGCCATGCCCATCAAGACGGCGAAGACCGCACCGACCACCGGCCCGATCAGCATCGCCGGTTCCAGCCGCCCGGCGTGCCACCACTGCGAGGCGATCACGACGCCGGTCAGCGCGGCGACGGCGAACACCGCGTGCCCGGTGCGCAGCACGTGCAGGTGCAGGAAGAACAGCGGGAAGGCCAGCCAGGCGAAGCTGGCGCTGAGCACCGCCAGCGCCACCCACAGCACGGTGACCGCGGCCAGCCACCACGGCGCATACCGGCGAAGGTCCGGCCCCCGGCCTCCGGTGCTGCGGCGCTTCTCGGCCACGGTTCCGGCCAGATACACCGCGGCCAGCAGCAGGGCCAGGCCCAGCGCCAGGTAGGTGGCCCGGTCCGCGGGCCGGGCCGCCAGGGTGGCGCCGGTGGCCAGGGCCAGCAGCCCGGCGAAACCCACATGCAGCCCCACCCGCAGCACCCGCAGCACCAACGCACCCGTCGGCGGGGTGGACTCACTCAGCACGGACATCCTCCCAGCGTAGTGCCGCGCGGCGCGGCGCGGCCCGGCCCGGCGTCAACCATTTGGTGGATTCCGGCACCAACCTTCCGGCGCGCGCGGACCATCCCCGCCCCCGATGTGGCCGGCGCGGATCGGCGGAAGGCTGGAAGCGGTCCCGGAGATCCCGGAGGCCAAGAGATGAAAGAAGGAACCACCGTGTTCTTGGCACTGCGGGATATCCGCTTCGCGAAGGGCCGCTTCCTGCTGATGGGAAGCGTAATTGCCCTGATGACGCTGCTGCTGGTGCTGCTCTCCGGGCTGACCGCCGGACTGGGCAACCAGTCCATCTCGGTCCTCCGGGGGCTGTCCGCCGCGGGCAACACCGTCGTGTTCGGCGCCGCGGCGGGCAATGCGCCGGCCGTTTCGTTCACCGATTCCCAGCTCACCGCCGCCCAGCTGCGCAGCTGGCAGCGCACCGGCGGCGTCGAGCATGCCGAGGCGTTCGGGGTCAGCCAGGCCCGTCTCACCGCCGGCGGGAGCACCAATGTCGCCGTCGTCGGGGTCCAGCCGGGCGGGCGGCTGGCACCGGCGCCGGTCGGCGACCGGACCGTGGTGCTCAGCCAAACGGTCGCCGACGGCCTCGGGGCCGCCGTCGGGGACCGCGCCGACGTGGGCGGACGCGAACTCGAGGTGTCCGCCGTGGTCGCGGACCAGTGGTATTCGCATACCCCGGTGGTGTGGACCTCGCTGCACAGCTGGCGGTCGGTGGCACACCTTAACGGCGCCGGTGCCTCCGGCGGCCCGGTCGCCACCGCCGCCGTCGTCGAGCTGGCGGACAGCGGCCCGGCCGGAGCCGCGGCGGCGGCCGGCAACGAAGCGGCCGGCACCGTGAGCACCTCGGTCACCGGCGCCTATCAGGGGCTGGGCTCCTACCGGAGCGAGAACGGGTCGCTGCTGCTGATGCAGGCCTTCCTGTACGGGATCTGCGCGCTGGTGATCGTGGCGTTCCTGAGCGTGTGGACCATCCAGCGCACCCGGGACATCGCGGTGCTCAAGGCAATGGGCGGCTCGGACGGCTACCTGCTGCGGGACGCGCTGGCGCAGGCCGCAGTCGTCCTGGCCGCCGGCGCTGCCGTGGGCGGCGGGGCCGGCGTGCTGGGCGGTATGTTCGCCGCCCGGGCCGCGCCGTTCCTGCTCACGCCGGCAAACACCCTGCTGCCGGTGGCCGGCATCATCCTGCTCGGCATGGCCGGCGCCGTGCTGGCCGTCCGGCGCGTCACGGCGGTGGATCCGCTGGCCGCCCTCGGCGGCAACTAACACCCCCGCCCCACCCGAAAAGGAGTTTCCATGACCCTGCCCCTCAGCCTCGTCAACACCACCCTCGACTACCCGGACGGGGACGGCACCAGCACGGCCCTGGACGATGTCAGCCTGCAGGTCGGTGCCGGCAGCATCGTGGCCCTGGCCGGTCCGTCCGGCTCCGGCAAATCCTCGCTGCTGGCGGTCGCCGCCACCCTGATCCGCCCGACCTCCGGGCTGGTCCTGCTCGACGGCGTGGACGCCACCGCCCTCGCGCCCAGGGACACGGCGGCCCTGCGCCGGGAAAAAATCGGCATCATCTTCCAACAGCCGAACCTGCTGGCCGCGCTGACCGCGCTGGAGCAGCTGCAGATCGCCAGCCACCTGCGCGGACTGCCCCCGAAGCGAAGCCGCACCCGCGCGCTCGAACTACTCGACGTCGTCGGGCTCGCCGGCTACGCGCACCGCCGGCCGCACCAGCTCTCGGGCGGCCAGCGCCAGCGGGTGAACATCGCCCGGGCGCTGATGGGCAGCCCCTCGGTGCTGCTGGTGGACGAGCCGACGTCGGCCCTGGACCACGAGCGCTCCGAAGCCGTGGTGCGGCTGCTGGTGCGGCTGACCAGGGAGTTCGGCCTCGCCACCGTCATGGTCACCCATGACCTGGAGTTCATCCCGCTCACCGACGCGGTGGCAAGCATGCGGGACGGCCGGCTCGGTCCCCCGGTCCCGGCCGCCCGGCCTTGACCGGGCAAGGGCGGGCGGCTCCGGGTCCAGCCCGGATTGCCGGCCGTCGTGGTGGGCAGATCCGGCCGCGGCTAGACTCGCGTTAACGAAGGGCGACCACGCACGGACGAGGGAGTCTGCGATGGACCTGGCAAACCGTAAACCCGAAGCTGAAGGCCGCGAGGCCGAACTGCGTGCGGCGGGCCGGCAAGCCCGCAAGCTGGTTCCCCGCGGATCCCAGGCGGAGTTCAAGCCGCCTGCCCGGGATCCGGTGGAGTTCATCCAGGCACAGAACGAGGTGCGGATCCCGGAACTGGTCCCGCTGCGCACTGAGCGTATGTCCGCCGACCCGTTCTCCTTCTACCGCGGCAATGCAGGGCTGATGTCCGCCGATCTGGCCGCCCTGCCACGGTCAGGGCGCGAGCTGCTGATCTGCGGCGATGCGCATATCGCCAATTTCGGCCTGTATGCCTCCCCGGAGCGTCGGCTGGTTTTCGATCTGAATGACTTCGACGAGGCCACCATCGGCCCTTGGGAATGGGACGTGAAACGTCTGGTGGCCAGCGTCGTGGTCGGCGGCGGGCAGCTGGGCATCGGCCGGCAGCGGCTGCGCCGCCTCGCGTTGCTGGCGGCCCGGTCCTACCACGTGGGGCTGTACCGGGCGCTGCGGATCAGCCCGTTGGAACGCTACTACTTCCACATCGGCGAACATCATGCGGACCAGCTGCTCCAGCCCAAGGACAAGGCCTGGTTCGGGATCCAGGCCCATAAGGCGCGGCGCCGGACCTCCGCCTCCGCGGTGCGCAAGTTTATGGAACCGGTGGACGGGCAGCTGCGCTTCCGGGAGGATCCGCCGGCCATGGTGCACATCTCCGAGGCCGAGGTGGGCCAGGTCCAAGTGCACTTCGAAACCTACCGGCAGACGGTCCGGTCCGACGTCGCCGTGCTGCTGTCCATGTTCGCCCCGGTGGATTTCGCCCGCCGGGCCGTGGGCGTGGGCAGCGTGGGCACCGCGTGTTACGTGGTCGCCTTCCGCGGCCGGAACAAGTCCCGGCTGGTGCTCCAGGTCAAGCAGGCGCTGCCCTCGGCGGTGGGCGGCTACAGCCCGGTCTGGGAACTGAACAAGAGTGTCGTCCGGCTGCCGCAGCACGAAGGCGAGCGGGTCGTTGTCGGCCAGCAGATCCTGCAGGCAGTTTCCGATCCCTTCCTGGGCCACTTCCAGGCCAACGGCCGGGACTTCTACGTCCGCCAGTTCCGCGACATGAAATGGTCCTTCGACACTGCCGGCATGACGGCGCGGCGCTTCGGCAACTATGTGAACGCCTGCGGTTTCATGCTCGCCCGGGCGCACAGCCAGAGCCCCTCGGCGCCATGGGTGCTGGGCTATCTGGGCAAGTCGACAGCCTTCGATGAAGCAGTGGTGGACTGGGCCTTCGCCTACGCCGAACAGTCGCTGCAGGACTACGGCCGGTTCCGCCGGGCCTTGGGTAGTAGGGACTGAACGGGATCAGGGCGCCAGGTCCGGCACCGGCAGCCCGAAGACCTCCTGGAGCGCCAGCGATGCCGCGTGGTAGCCGGACATCCCGTGCACGCCGGGCCCGGGCGGGGTGGCCGACGAACAGAGGTAGAAGCCCTTCAGTGGCGTGTGCCAGGGCTGGGGGCGCAGCGTGGGCCGGGCCAGCACCTGGCGCAGGCTGACGGCGCCGGTGCCGAAGTCCCCGCCGGCATAGTTGGGGTTGTACCGGGCATAGTCCGCTGCGGACATGCTGCGCGAAGCCACGACGAGGTCGGCGAAGCCGGGAGCCGCCTGCTCCAGCTGGGTGGTAATCAGCGCGGTGAGGTCCCGGTCCGAGCCGTTCGGGACGTGGCAGTAGGTCCAGAGCACGTGCCGGCCGGCGGGGGCGCGGGTCGGGTCGAAGCTGCTGGGCTGGGCCACCAGCGTAAACGGCCAGGCCGCATGCCGACCGCGGGCCACCTCCTGCTCGGCCACCCGGATCTGCTCGCGGGTTCCGCCCAGGTGCACGGTGGCAGCCTTGGCCAGTTCGGGGTTCGCCCACGGCACCGGCCCGGACAGGATGTAGTCCACCTTCGCCGCGCCGGGACCGTAGCGGTAGCGGCCCAGGGTGTTCACGTAGCCGGCGGGCAGCCGGTCCGCGGCCAGCCGGAGCAGGTGCTGCGGGGTGGTGTCCAGCAGCACCGCGCGGGCGGCGGGCAGGTCCCGCATATCGTTCACCCGGACACCGGTGGCCACGCTCCCGCCGTGCGCCTGCAGGTCCGCCACGAGTGCTTCGATGATCGCCTTCGAGCCGCCGGCCGGCAGCGGGTAGCCCACCGCATGTGCCAGCGCCCCGAGCATCAGGCCCGCCCCCGCCCCCACCAGGCGGCGCGGCCCGCCCGGCGTGTGGGCGGCAACCCCGGTCAGCAGTGCCGGGGCGTGGTATTCCTTGAAGCGCATATTCCACAGCGGGCCGCCCTGTTCCAGCACGCGCAGGCCGAACTTCAGCGCCGCCACCGGATCGTCCGGCAGGCGCAGCAGCTGGTTCATGGTCAGCCCCAGCAGCTGGTCCACGCCCTGCACCAGCGGTTCCAGCAGCGACCGGTAGGCCCGCCCGTCCACCCCCAGGCCGGCCGCGGTCCGGGCCAGGCTGCGGTAGGCAATGGCCGCGTCGGCTCCGTCGATGACCTGCGCGTAGGAGATTTCCGGGGTGTGCAGCCGGATCCGTTCGGCCAGGCCGAAGTCGCTGAAGAACGGCGAGGCCACCGCCAGCGGGTGGACCGCCGAGCAGACGTCGTGCCAGTGGCCCGGTTCGATCAGCTCCTGGGTGCGGGCGCCGCCGCCGGGTTCCGCGGCGGCCTCCAGGACCTGGACCTTCAGTCCGGCCCGGGCCAGCACCACGGCGGCCGCCAGCCCGTTCGGACCGGCGCCGACGACGACGGCGTCCGGTGCGCTGTGTGCGCTGCCGGGGGGACTGGTCATGATCCGGCCTCCTTCGCCAGATGCTGCGGTGGGACCGGGTGGCGCAGGGCCGGGCCGCCGAGCACGAACCGGTCCGGGGCGCGGTCGAACGGGCCGCCCTGCGGATCGTCCGTGTCCAGCCGCCGGACCACGTCCTGCTCCGGGCGGCGGATGGACCGGACCACCATGGCCATCAGCCAGACGGTGCCGGCGATGTGCGCGAGGACCGCCAGCACGTAGTAGGGGGTGTCCAGGTTGTGCTCGGCGGCTCCGCCGCTGGTGCTGCGGCCCAGGTACATCCAGACGGCCCACCAGTGCATGACCTCGAAGAACTGCCAGATCAGGAAGTCCCGCCAGCGCGGGTGCGCCAGCGCTGCCAGCGGCACCAGCCAGAGCACGAACTGCGGCGAGTAGACCTTGTTGGTCAGCACGAAGGCCGCCACGATCAGGAAGGCCAGCGAGGCCAGCCGCGGCCGGCGCGGGGCGGTCAGCGCCAGCCAGGCGATGCCGGCGCAGGCGGCCAGGAACAGCAGCAGCGAGGCGGTGTTGATGAAGGCGGCATCCAGCTGCGGCAGCGCGCGCTGCTCCATGCTCACGTTCCAGGCGTACCAGATCGAGGAGTAGCCGGCCTCCCGGTCCCGGCTGTAGGACAGGAACTGTCCCCAGCCGGCCGGATTGAGGATCATGACCGGCACGTTCACCAGCAGCCAGGCCGCCGCCGCGCCCCCGGCGGTCAGCCCCAGCGGACGGTATCTGCCGGTGCGCACCGCCAGCAGGATCAGCGCGCCGAAGATCAGCAGCGGATACGCCTTCACCGCGGTCCCCAGGCCCAGGAACACACCCGCCGCCACCGGCCGGTTGCGGGCAAAGGCCAGCATGCCCAGCGCCGCCAGCAGCACCGCCCAGATGTCCCAGTTGATCGTCCCGGCCAGCACGATGCCGGGGGCCAGCGCCACCATCGCGGCATCCCACGGGCGGCGGTGCCCCATCCGCGCGGTGGCCAGCACGACGGCGATCCAGGCTACCGCCGCCAGCACGGCGTTGAGGTCGAAATAGGCCAGGGTGCGCCCGGCGGACTCCCCCTGCCCCGGCACCAGCCAGGCCGTGGCCCCGGCCAGCACGCCCAGCAGCACCGGGTACTCGAAGAAGCTGTCAGGGGTCAGCGGGGGAAACACGCCCGCGTCCAGGTGCCGGGAGGTGAACAGCACCGGCCAGTCGGAGTAGCAGCCCTGGTAGAAATAGTCCGGCAGCGTCCAGCCTCCGGCCCGGCACGGGGTCTTGACCAGCACGGAGAGCAGGGCGGCCAGCGTGGTCAGGATGATCAGCACCCGTTCGACGGTGAAGAATCCCGGGGACACGATGCCCGGGGCGGTCCGGCGGCCCAGCGGTCCGCCGAGCACCTCGGTGAAGCGGCGCAGGAAGGGATCGTTGCGGCTGGGCACCACGATGCGCAGCGGCAGGCGGCGGCGCATCCGCTGCTTGGCAGGGGTGACCGTGGGCATACAGCCACCTTACTGCCCCGGCCAGTCGATGGGAGGGGCGGGAGGGCGAACCGTTAACCTGCGCTTACCGGTGATTAACCTTTGGTACCCCGGCCGGTCATCCGGGCTTCCTACGGTTGCCGCAATGAGCACTAACCACACCCGGGACGTCCTGGTGGTCATCCCCGCCCGCGGCGGCTCCAAGGGAATCCCGTTCAAGAACCTGGCCCCGGTGGCCGGCCGCAGCCTGCTGGGCCGGGCCATCGACGCCGCCCTCGCCGCCCCGCTGGTGACCAGCGTCGTTGTCAGCACGGACCACCCGGACATCCGCGCCGAGGCCCTGCGCTGCGGCGCCGAGGCCGTGGCACGGCCGGCGGACCTGTCCGGGGACACCGCCACCAGCGAATCCGCCGTGCTGCACGCCCTCGGCACCCGCTCCGTCCAGCCGGCCGTGACCGTCCTGATGCAGTGCACCTCGCCCTTCATCGACCCGGCGGACCTGAACGAAGCCGTCCGCGCGGTCCTGGACTCAGAGGCCGACGTCGCCTTCTCGGTGGCACAGAACCACAACTTCCTCTGGACCATCAGCGACGGCGAGGTCGCCGCCGTCGGCCACAGCGCGGACTTCCGGCCGCGCCGCCAGGACCGGGACCCGCAGTACCGCGAAACCGGGGCCTTCTACGCCATGCGCACCGAAGGCTTCCTGGCCCGCCGGCACCGTTTCTTCGGCCGCCTGCGGCTGCAGACCGTCCCGGAGGCGCACGCGGTGGAGATCGACTCCCCCGAGGACCTCGCCCTGGTCCGGGCCATGGCCCCGGAGCCGCAGCCTGCCGGCATCGACGTCGATGCCCTGGTGATGGATTTCGACGGCGTGCACACCGACGACCACGCCTTCGTCAACGCGGAGGGGGAAGAGTTCGTCCGCGTGGACCGCGGCGACGGCATGGGCGTCGCCCGGCTGCGCAAGGCCGGCGTCCCGCAGCTGATCATCTCCACCGAAACCAACCAGGTGGTGACCGCCCGGGCCCGCAAGCTCGGCATCGACGTCGTCCAGGACGTGGCCGACAAGGCCGCCACCATCAACGCCTGGATGCGGGCCTGCCGGCTGGACCCGGCCCGGGTTGCCTTCGTCGGCAACGACGTCAACGACCTGCCCGCGATGGGCGCCGTCGGCTGGCCGGTGGCCGTGGCGGATGCCCGGCCCGAGGTCAGGGCCGCGGCCCGCGTGGTGCTGGAGCATAACGGCGGCCAGGGAGCCGTCCGTGAAATCTGCGAGCGGATCCTCTCCGCCCGCCCCGCCGGCCCCGCCGGCAACGTCTACACAGAA